>NZ_JAYMRX010000010.1:0-233231 GCF_038900635.1 Cupriavidus oxalaticus
AGTTGGAACCACCCCTTCCCATCCCGAACAGGTCCGTGAAACGACTCCGCGCCGATGATAGTGCGGATTACCCGTGTGAAAGTAGGTCATCGCCAGGCTCTTATTGTGCAAAACCCCTCGACAGCGTGTGCTGCGAGGGGTTTTTGCTTTGGGGCTAAGGGTTTTGCGTTTATTGCTGTCGGCACCTTGAAGCGCTTTGTCGCTGTTGGTGACATGCTGTCGGCTGTTGAACCGCCTGGTTCCGCCCTCCTGGGCGGGTAACTTTTTGTCCGAGAGCGACAAAAAGTCACCAAAAAGCGCGTTTACGGCCCTGCGGGCGGCCACTCTTATCGTAGTCGGCCGCGGCTCTCGTACGGGGCTGGGCTTCGTTGCAGAGCAGGACTGCCTGACGCCCTGGTGCGCCACGGTGGCTCGGAATTAATGCGATGTTTGAACGAGCCCGGAGCTGTGAGTGGCCCCTGCTGCTGGCGGCAACCTAGGCACGCCTACGGCTGCGCTGCGCGCGGGTCCTAACGTGGCGGAGCTGGCGTCCATGTCCTGGCTCGCGCTTCGGGCTCGGCGTCGCACGCTGGCGACGTGGCTGGCGCATAGGAAAGCCTTGGCTCTGCTTCGGTAAATTGGCTGGCTTTACTTCGCGGGGGCTCCGGCCCTCACCCCGGCCCCTCTCCCGCAAGCGGGAGAGGGGAGCAAACAAGCGGCAGGGAACGGCTTGCGGGCTCACCCGCGATAGCGCCAAGCGAGCGCAGCGATGCGTTCCGAGCCAGAGCCCCTGACCTGAGATGCTGCCGGCGCGCAGCGCAGCCGCAGGCGTTCCTGCGTTGCCGCCCGTAGCAGGGGCCACCCACAGCTCTGGGCTCGTTCAATCACCGCATTAATTCCGAGCCACCGTGGCGCACCAGGGCGTCAGGCAGTCCTGCTCTGCAACGAAGCGAAGCCCCATACGAAAGCCCCGGCCGACTACGATAAGAGTGGCCGCCCGCAGGGCCGTAAACGCGCTTTTTGGTGACTTTTTGTCGCTCGGACAAAAAGTTACCCGCCCAGGAGGGCGGAACCAGGCGGCTCAACGGCCGACAGCATGTCACCAATAGCGACCACAACGCTTCAAGCGGCCGACAGCATGTCATCAACGGCGACCACAACGCTTCAAGCGGCCGATAGCATGTCACCAACACCCCCCAACACCCCCATTACCCTAAACTAACCCCACCCCCGCCAAGCGAAGCCCCCCAATGCTAGCTACCCTGCGCAAAACCACCGACGCGCTGTTCGATACAAACCGTCGCTTTCGGCAAGCCAGGCTGTTCCACGCCACGCGCGTCGCGCTGGCATTGCTGGCATCAATTGCCCTGACCACCGGCATCGATATTCCGCACGGCGAGTGGGCCACCATCACGGTGCTGGTCGTCATCGGTGGGCTCCAGCACCACGGCAATATCCGGCGGCGCGCCGCGGAACGCGGGATCGGGACCCTGATCGGGGCACTCATCGGCCTGGCGCTGATTGTGCAGCAGTCATTCTTTGGCTGGCCGTTGCTGACCTATGCGCTGCTGGCGTTGATCTGCGGCTATTGCGCGTACCATGCCATCGGCCAAGGGGGTTACATCGCGCTGCTGGCGGCGATTACCGTGGTGATTACAGCCGGCCATGGCGAACAGAATATTGCCGATGCGTTCTGGCGCACCGCCGACGTGTTTATCGGTACCGCGATCGCACTCGTGTTCTCCTTTGCGTTGCCAGCCTATGCCTCATATTCATGGCGCATCAGGCTGGCCGGGCTGTTGCGCGCCAGCATGGCGGTCCATACGCGGATGCAGCATGGCTTTGCCGATTCCGCCGAGCTGCGCGCGGCAATGATCGAACTCGGGGCGAAGCTAATCCCCCTGCGAGGGCTGATTCCCTCGGTGGCCAAGGAGACCGGTGTCCCTGCCGCCGAGTTCGAGGAAATCCAGCATGGCGCGCGCGTCTGTATCAGCGCGCTGGAACTGATGGCCACCATCAAGCATGAGGGCGGCTTGCGCGAGGGCGACGATCCAGGCATCGACGCTACCTTGCTGGCCCTGGCAGACGCACTGGAGTCCGGCAAGGCGCCATTGCCGACGCCGTCACCGCGAGCCGCCGTGGCAGACACGGAGCCAGGGCCGCTGCCGATCATGGCTCGGCAGCTGGCCGGCGAGCTGGCCAGCCTGCGCGCCAGGCTTGACCGGCTCAGCAGGCAATATGGCTTTCCGTACGCGGCACGCCTGTAGAACCGTCAGCGCGGCTTGTTGGCCTGCTCGTCGACCTGTGCGCGCAGCCGCTCTTCCTGCTCGCGCAGTTCGGGGGTGAACTCCGCCCCGAAATCGTCGGCCTCGAACACCGGACGGATCTCGATCTCGGACTCTCCCTCCATGGGGTTGGGACAGCGCTTGACCCATGCGATGGCCTCGTCCATCGACTTGACCTGCCACAGCCAGAATCCCGCAATGAGTTCATCGGTCTGCGCAAACGGGCCGTCGGTCACGGTCCGCTCCTTGCCGGAAAAGCGCACGCGCTTGCCTTTTACGCTTGGATGCAGGCCCTCGACGGCGAGCATCACGCCAGCCTTGACCAGCTCTTCGTTAAAGTTGCCCATTGCCGTCAGCAATTCAGTGCTCGGCATCTTGCCGGCTTCGGAATCGCTCGTTGCCTTGACGATCACCATGACGCGCATTGTCTTCCTCCTTGAAGTCTTGGCTGCCGCCACACGGCGGCAGGAGCAAGTCAGCATAGGTGAAATTCACACCGCCTTCAAATGACGCCACGGGCACACGGGAAGGCCCCGAAGATCACCCCGCGATCAGCTTGAGCCCGGCGGGCAGCGCTTCGCCGAAGACCCGTCCCTCGTCCGCGGCATTGAGCTCGACGACTTCGCGGACCATGGCGATCCAGCTTTGCGGCGCGTTGGCGGCTTCGAGGCGGCGCACTACACTGGCCCGGGTCTCGTCGGGCAGGTCGCGGGTGCGGTCGCCGGTCATGCGCGCGATCTGCACCGCGGCGAACGCGGCGGGCTCGACCTTCTTCCAGTCGAGCGCGAGGATTGCGTCGATCCATTGCGTCGCGATCTCCGCCGGCACGACGCTGTGCGCGCTGCCATAGAACGGCATGCGCGCGCCGATGCGGCCCACCGCCCACCAGGCCAGGCTGTTTTCCGATGGCTTGCGCAGCCGCGTCAGCAGCCAGCCGGCAAGCTCGACCTTGGTGTCGGCCGACAGGCGTTCCAGCGATCCGGCCAGGCGCACCATGTCGGCATAGCCGCCCCGCGTGGGACCGGCAGGCTTCTTGTAGTGTCCGCTGCCGGGGGGCTGCAGGTAGAACGCCATGTCTTCGAACAAGCGCAGTTGCGCGCTTTCATCGAGGCCACCGGCGGCGCGCCGCCATAGCGTCCACCACTCCGACCAGTTCTGGGGTTCGTTGACATACTGGATGCCCTGGTCGTACTGCGACCAGAGCTGCTCGACGCGCCATTCGTCCAGCGGATAGCCGAAGCCCGGCCGCACGCAATAGCCGGCCAGGTTCAGCCACAGGCGTTCATGGTCGGCAGTGCGGCGACGTCGCTTGGCGCGTTCCCAGAACGCACCGAACAGCTCGCGCAGCAGCGCGCTGTCCCATTGCTCGCGCGCGCCCAGCACCTGCTCCAGCTGCGCACGCAGCCGCTTGACCTCCTTGGGACCGACGTCCTGCGAGCGCGCGCCGAAGGTGCGGTCGATGGCCTCGATGGCCTGCGGCAACGACGGATGCGTTGTCGCGGGTGCGGGCGCTTCCGCCGGAGCGTCGTTGCCGCGCAGCTGGAACTCCAGCCGCCATCGTTGCGAGGCATCGCCGATGTCGATGCAGTGGACTTCGAGCGTGCCTACTTCGGTCAGCGATGTGCTGATCTGCACCGGCGTCTCGCTCGGACCGCGGGCGCCGCGCGCCGGAACGACAGTGGCGATCGGCGGCAGGCGCACGAAGTCGCCCGCCGACAGGTCCACCAGCTCGCCCGGCTGGTAGACGGTATCGGCGACGGACGACACCAGGTGGAATTGCACCGGATGCCCGACCCGCAGCGCGAAGGTACGGTCGCTGAGGTGCACGGCATGGCCTTCCTCGGTGCCCTTGGGCAGCAGGCAGATGCCTTGCTGCCCCGTCGCACCGTCGTCGAGGACAAGGAAGTAGCTGCGCGGCGAACCGCCACCGATGCGCGGTGCCAGGCCGCTGCGGGCTCTTGCATAGGCGACCGCGCCGCGTGCAACGGCGATGTCGGGATCGGCGTTGTGCAGCACGTGCAGCGGCGCGCCGCGCCACGCCGCCAGCGTTTCGGCAAGGCGGCCTGCCAGTGCTTGCGCGCGGAACACGCCGCCGTTAAGCAGCAGCGTGTCGGGAACGGGCAGGGCATCGTCCTGCTCAGGCGGCGCCTCGAGCGCCATGCGCGACTGCGCGGCGTGCTGCGACAGAAAGGCGGCGACGTGCCGCGTCACCGCCGGGTCGGACGCATAGGGCAGGCCGAACTCGACGATGGCGCCGCGCGCGCGGCCGGGGCGTTCTCCGGATGCAACCTTGGGAAAGAAGCCGTCGACAACGAGTTGCTCGACTTCCTGCCGCGTCACCTCCACCGAGCGCGCGCCGCCGACCAGCTTCGAACCCGCGCCGAGCAGCGTGACCGTGACGGAATCCGGCGCCTGCGCGCTGAGCAACTGTTCCTTGGCCGCGCGGCTGCGAGCCACCAGTTGCGACAGGCTGGAGGCCGACAGCCGCTGGTCCGCGCCGAGGCGCGCTTCGACCAGGTGCGCCAGTGCCAGGTCCATGTTGTCGCCGCCGAGCATCAGGTGGTTGCCCACGCCAATTCGTGTCAACTGCGGCGTCAACTGCGGCGTCAAATGCGGCGTCAAATGCGGCTGTCCGTCCTGCATCTCCACCCGGATCAGCGTGAGGTCAGTGGTGCCGCCACCGACGTCGCAGATCAGCACCAGGCGTGTCTGCGCGAGGTCGGTGTCCAGCGTCTGGCGATGATGAAAGAGCCAGTCGTAGAGCGCAGCCTGAGGTTCTTCGAGCAGCCGCAGCGCGGGCAGCCCGGCCAGGCGCGCGGCCTCGAGGGTCAGCGCGCGCGCGCCTTCGTCGAACGAGGCGGGCACGGTAAGCACCACGTCCTGCTGCTCGAGCGGCGCGTCGGGAAAACGGTGGTTCCAGGCCGCGGCGACGTAGCCCAGGTAGCTGGCGCTGGCGACCACCGGGGAGATCTTGTCGGCGTCGTCGGGCCCGCCCCACGGCAGGATGGGCGCGGTGCGGTCGACCGATGCGTGCGACAGCCAGCTCTTGGCGCTGGCGACAAGCCGGCCGGGCACCTGCGCGCCCAGCGTTGCCGCCAGCCGGCCGAATACGGTCCGGCGCGCGGCGGCGCTGGCGGCGGTCTGCCAGGGCAGCTGCAAATCGTCACCGCTGAGTTCGCCCGGCGCGGCGTGGTAGCGCACCGACGGCAGCAGCGGCCGTGCGGCGACCTCGCCGGGGCTGACCAGCTGGTCGATATCGAACACGCGGATATCGTCCGATCCGGCCCTCGCGTAGGCGACGACCGTATTGCTGGTGCCCAGGTCGATGCCGACGACGTACTGCTTCGCCGGCGAGGGCGCTGCCTCAGGCATCGGCGCTGCCGCGCACGTCGAACTCGACCTTCCAGCGCTCGCCGTTGCCGCGCGGCACCGCTTCCAGCTCCAGCGTGCCGGCCTCGGTTACGCGCGCGTGCAGCCTGACCGGCACGACTTCACCGGGGGTGCGGCCTTCGGCGGGAAGGGTCGCCTGGATTTCTTCCAGCTCCTGCAGTTCTTCCGGACCCCAGAAGTCGAGCAGGGTGCCGACCTGGTCCTGGCGGCGCACCGACGAGCCGAAGAAGCGGAAATGCACCGGCTCGCCCACCACCAGGCCGAATTCCTGCGGCGGCAGCGCGGCATCGGTGCCTTCTTCCATGCCGAACGGCGCCACGCACAGCGCCTGGATCGGCGGCTCGAAGCCGGGCACGGCCGGCATCGACGATTCCACCGCGACGTAGAAAGAGCGCGCGGTACCGCCACGGATGCGCACGCCCTTGCCGCGCCGCACATAGCCGTAGTAGGCCGCGCCGCGTGCCACGGCCAGGTCCAGCTCGGCGCCGCCCAGCAGCCGCGCGGGCGCGGCGCCTTCGCCGGCGAGCCAGCCGTTGAGGGTCTGCAGGATGCGCTCGACCAGCAGTTCCGACTTGAACACGCCGCCGTTGAACAGCACCGCGGTCGGATGCAGGAAGGTCGCGCCTTCCGGCTGCGCGCCCTGGAAGCCTTCCAGTTCGGCCAGCGCCGCCACCTGGCGGCCCAGGAACGCGGCCAGGTGGCGCGTGATGGCCGCATCCTGCGCATACGGCAGGCCGAGCTGCGTCAGGCCGGCGCGCGCACGGCTGACCGGACGGGCCGAGGCCTCGACCTGCGGGAAGAAGCCTTCCAGGATGGTCTGCGTCAGCTCGGCGCGGGTCAGGTCCGTGCGGATCGAACCGCCGATCAGCTTGGAGCCGCGGCTCGGCACGATCAGCGGCACGGTGTCGGTGGCGGGATCGGTCAGCAGCGTTTCCTTGGCCGCGCGGCAGGCGTAGGTCAGCGCGCGCAGCTGCCACGGGTCGGCCTGCGTGCCTTGCGCCGCCAGCTTGCGCGCCACCACGTGGGCAAGCGCCAGGTCCATGTTGTCGCCGCCGAGCAGGATATGGTCGCCCACGGCGACACGGTGCAGCTCCAGGTTGCCGTCGCGCTCGACCACCGCGATCAGCGACAGGTCGGTGGTGCCGCCGCCGACGTCGACCACCAGGATGATGTCGCCGACCTTGACCTGCTTGCGCCACTGGCCGCCGCTTTTCTGGATCCAGCTGTACAGCGCGGCCTGCGGTTCCTCCAGCAGGGTCATGCGGGCATAGCCGGCCGCGGCTGCCGCTTCTGCGGTCAGTTCGCGCGCGGCGGGGTCGAACGATGCGGGGATCGTGACCGTGATGTCTTGCTCGCCGAACGGCGCCTCGGGATGGGCCTGGTCCCAGGCTTCGCGCAGGTGGCTCAGGTAGCGTACCGATGCCTCCAGCGGCGATACGCGCGACACTTCCGGCGGCGCGTCGGCGGGCAGGATCTGCGCGCGGCGGTCGACGCCGGGGTGGCACAGCCAGCTTTTCGCGCTCGACACCAGGCGGATCGGCGTAGCCGCGCCGCGGGTGCGCGCCATCTCGCCCACGGCGAAATCGCGCTCGGCGGTCCAGGGCAGGGCCAGGTCGCCGGGCGACAGTTCGCTCGCGTGCGGCAGGTACAGGAAGGAAGGCAGCAGGTCGAGATCCTCGACGGCGCCCGGCGCGGTCAGCTGCGCGATGGCCTGCACGTCCTGACTGGTCTTCTCGCCATCGCTGGCGCCCAGGTCGACGTAGGACAGCGCGCTGTGGGTGGTGCCCAGGTCGATGCCGATGGCGTAGCGGGCTTCGCTCATAGCTCGACCTCGGCCGGGGCGATCACGGTGGCGTCATGGCGCTCGGCAACGCGCGGCAGGCGCACTTCGTCGACCTTCCAGCCGCGGTGGCTGATGCTGCCGTGGAACGGCGCGTTGCCGACCACGTTGCCGGTCAGGCGGATGGCGGTGGCATCGAAACCGTCGGCCACCGTCACGCGGCTGCCTTCGGCTTCCTCGCGCACCGGGCGGATGGTGAAGTGCTCGCGCAGCACCGCGCGGCAGCCGTCGTGCACCAGGCGGGCGGCGGCGCCGATTTCGGTGTCGGAATAGCCGGCGATGTCTTCCTCGACGAAGTCGACAAAGCGGGCGTCGCGCTGCAGCAGGCCCAGCAGCTGCAGTGCCGCCACCGGGCTGGCTTCCTTCAGCGCGGGAACTGCGGGCCCCGCTGCCGGGACCGGCGCGGCGACGGGGGCCGGCGCTGCCGGCGCCGCGGTCTCGCCGCTGCGCAGCCGCTTGATGGAGGCCGCGAGCTGGCCGTCGCCGAGGATGGCGAAGAAGGTGCCCACGGCAAGCGAAACCCTGCCGAAGAAAGATAGGTTCGAGTCAGTCATGAAAAAGCTCCCGTGGCCCCGTCGGGCCACCCAGACCGGGATTTTGCCCTAACAAGTGTGTCAGCCGGCCACTTTGCGACGAACCGGCCACGGCAGCTTCGCATGTGCCGCCCGGTGCGCGCCGGCCGGCCGGAGATCAGGCGTCCCGCAGGTAGGTCATCAGCCGGTCCGCGCGGCTCGGGTGCTTGAGCTTCTTCATGGCCTTGCTTTCGATCTGGCGGATCCGCTCGCGCGTGACGTCGAACTGCTTGCCGACTTCTTCCAGCGTATGGTCGCTGGCCATGTCGATGCCGAAGCGCATGCGCAGCACCTTGGCCTCACGCGGGGTCAGCTCATCCAGCATCTCGCGCACGACCGCGCGCAGGCCCGCCTGCAGGGCGGCATCGGCCGGCGTGGCGTTGTCCGAGTCGGCGATCATGTCGCCCAGGCTGGTGTCGCCGTCCTCGCCCACCGGCGTTTCCATCGACACCGGCTCCTTGGCGATCTTCATGATCGAGCGGATCTTCTCCTCCGGCATGTCCATGCGCTCGGCCAGCACGGCCGGATCCGGCTCCTTGCCGGTCTGCTGCATGATCTCGCGCGACAGGCGGTTGAGCTTGTTGATCTGCTCGATCATGTGCACCGGCACGCGGATGGTCCGGGCCTGGTCGGCGATGGCGCGCGTGACGGCCTGGCGCACCCACCAGGTCGCGTAGGTGGAGAATTTCCAGCCGCGGCGGTACTCGAACTTGTCCACCGCCTTCATCAGGCCGATATTGCCTTCCTGGATCAGGTCCAGAAACAGCAGGCCGCGGTTGGTGTACTTCTTGGCGATCGAGATCACCAGGCGCAGGTTGGCCTGCGTCATCTCATGCTTGGCCTGGCGCATCTGGCGCTCGGCGGCCAGCATCTTGCGGTTGACCGACTTCAGCTCGGCCAGCGACAGCGTGGCGCGGGCCTGGATGTCGATCAGCTTCTGCTGGTGCGACTCCAGGTCGGGCAGGGCGCGCGCCACGGCGGCGCTGTAGGGGCGGTTTTCCGCCGCCAGTTCCTGGCCCCAGGCGAGGTTGGTTTCATTGCCCGGGAAGCGGGCCACGACGTCCTCGCGCGGCATGCCGCAGCGCTCGACCAGCAGCTGCAGCACCTGGCGCTCGACGGCGCGCACGGCATCGACCATCGACTGCACGTCGGCGCACAGGCGCTCGATGGTCTTCGCGGTGAAGCGGATCGTGCGCAGTTCGTCGCGCACCGTGTCCCGCGCCGCCAGGAAGGCTTGCGACTGGGTGCCGTCCGTCGCCTCTTCGCTGCGCATGATCTCGAACTGCGCGGCCACGCGCGCAAAGCGCTTCAGGCATTCTTCGCGCAGCTGCGCCGAGTCGGTGTCGGCGCCACCGGCCTGCTGGGTCGAGCCTTCGTCGGCATCGTCTTCGTCGCCGTCTTCGTCATCGGCGCTGACGCTGGTGTCTTCGACCTCATCGTCGGCAGCGGGGGCCGCGGCGGCTTCCGCAGTGCTCTCGTCGCTCAGGCCGTCGACCAGGTCGTCGATCGCCATCTCGTTGGCGGAGACCCGCTCGGACAGCTCCAGGATGGTCGCGATCGTCGACGGGCACGCCGAGACCGCATGGATCATGTTGTTCAGGCCGTCCTCGATGCGCTTGGCCAGCTCCACTTCCTGCTTGCGCGTAAGCAGCGTGGCCGAGCTCATCTCGCGCATGTACATGCGCACCGGATCGGTCGTGCGGCCGAATTCGGAGTCGACCGTGGACAGCGCCACCTCGGCCTCTTCTTCGGCCTGGTCGTCGGAGGCGACCGCCGGGCCGTCGCTCAGCAGCAGCGTTTCGGCATCCGGGGTCTGCTCGTAGATCTTCACGCCCATTTCGGCGAACGTGTTGACGATGCTTTCCATCGCCGCCGTGTCGGCGAAATTTTCCGGCAGGTGGTCGCTGATGTCGGCGTGGGTCAGGTACCCGCGCTGCTTGCCCAGCTGGATCAGGGCGCGCAATTGCTGGCTACGCGCGGCAGCCTCGGCCGAGGGATCGGGCTGTGCCGCGGACCCGCCGGGGGTCTGGCCCAGGCCCTTGATGGCTCCTGCATCTCGTGATTTGGCTGCCGTACGTTGTGCGCCGCTTGTCATTGACTGCTTTTTCCTTCGTGAATGGCAATTCGACGGCAGCGCGCACGCTTCGCGTGCATCGGGTCCTGCTGTCGAGGCTAATGAGGGGGTTCGCTATGGCGAGGGGCCGCAATTAGGGGCGCGCCATGGCCTTCGAATTGGGGTCCGACATTGTACAGCCATTGCTGCGTCGCAGCACCTTGCAGTCGCAAGGAAGGCACTGTCGACTTGCCGGAACGGCGTAATCGGTGTATGCGCCGGCCCGTTTTTCGGGTGCGCAGAAAGCCATGAGAGGGCAACATGCGACACATCGATGTCGGCTCCGGAGGCAGATTGCGCTTATAGCTTAGGCGACCCGGCTAAAATCAGGCACGCGGCACAGTTGGTTGCCGCGTCGAATAAGGCCCCCCGAATGCCCATGAATCCCAGAACGATCACGACGGCGCTGCTGCTGGCCGCAATCAGCGTCCCGGCCTACGCCAGCCTGGCGTCTGACGCGCGCGCGTTCAAGCAGAACGTCAAGGCGGCGGGCAAGCAAGGCGGCCACGCGGTGCGCGACGCGGCGCATGCGGTCGGCCGCGGCGCGAAGGAAGCCGGCCATGCCGTCGCCGGAGCGACGAAGCAGGGCTGGCAGGCGACGAAACAGGCAGTAAAGGGCAGCGACTGAATCCGTGCAGGCCGTTCAACAACGTTCCGGCACGAATGCCGGCCTTGCCCAAGCCTGGCTGAGCTACAGCGCGCCAGTGGCCGCCGCGCGTGCGGCGGGCCGTCCCCTGGTCGCACTCGAATCGACCATCATCGCGCACGGCATGCCGTACCCGGAGAACGTGCGCACCGCCCGCGAGGTCGAGGGGCTGATCCGTGGCCTCGGCGCCGAGCCGGCGACGATCGCGGTGATCGGCGGGCGCATCCGCATCGGCCTGTCCGACGATGAACTGGAACTGCTGGGCCGCTCCGGACAGGCGCACAAGGTCAGCCGGCGCGACCTGCCGGCGGTGCTGGCCAGCGGCGAACCTGGCGCCACCACCGTGGCGGGGACGATGATCTGCGCCGCGCTGGCGGGGATCGAGGTCTTCGTCACCGGCGGCATCGGCGGCGTGCACCGCGGCGCGCAGGAAACCTTCGACATTTCGGCCGACCTGCAGGAACTGGCCAGGACCTCGGTGGCGGTGGTCTGCGCCGGGGCGAAATCGGTGCTGGATATCGGCCTGACGCTGGAGTACCTGGAAACGCATGGCGTGCCGGTGCTCAGCTGCGGGCAGGACAACGTGGCGGCGTTCTACAAGCGCGACAGCGGCTTCCGCGCGGACTACAGGCTGGATGACCCGGTGCAGCAGGCGCGCTTTATCCGCGCCAAGTGGGACCTTGGACTGGCGGGTGGCGTGGTGCTGAGCACGCCGGTGCCCGAAGCGGCGGCCATGCCCTCGGCCGAGATCGATGCCCTGACCACGCAGGCGCTGGCCGAAGCCGCCGCGCAAGGCATCACCGGCAAGGCGGTGACGCCGTTCCTGCTGGCCCGCATCAAGGCGCTGACCGGCGGCCGCAGCCTGGCGACCAATATCGCGCTGGTCAGGCACAACGCCGAGGTGGGCGCGCGGCTGGCCCTGGCGCTGGCGGCCACCGGCCCGCTGGCGCACGCGGACAACCCGCCTGACAACCCGCCGGGCAACCCGGGAAGCAACCCGCAAAGCAAGCCGCCGGGCAACCCATGAACGCCAATGCCCCTGCGCCGCTGAATTCCGACGACCTGGCCTGCTTTGTCTGCGTGGCCGGCACGGGCAGCATTTCGCGCGCGGCGCTGGAGCAGGGCGCCGACCAGTCCACGGTCAGCCGGCAGATCGCGCGCCTGGAGGCCAGCCTCGATACCCGGCTGTTCCACCGCACCGGCCGCGGCATGATCCTGACCGAGGCCGGCCAGACCTTGCTCGGCTATGCGCGGCAGGTCTCGGCCACGCTGGCCGAGGCGCGCGAGGCGATCCGGGCATCGACCGCGCAAGGGCCGGCGCAGCTGATCATCGCGGCGCAGCCGACCATCGCCAACACCGCCTTTGCCAGCATCGGCACCGCTGTGAGGCAGCGTTTCCCGGAGACCCGGCTGCGCTTCGTCGAAGGGCTGGCCAGCCCGTTGCTGGCCTGGCTGGCGGAAGGCGAAGTCGATGTCGCGCTGCTCTACCTGCCCGACCAGCACGGCGCGCTCAAGGTGGACGTGCTGCTGGAAGAAGACCTGACGCTGGTCACGCCGACCTCGTGGAGCCATGTCGGGCCGACGTTCCGCTGCGCCAGCCTGGACGAGGTGCCGCTGATCCTGCCCAGCACCGGCCACGGGCTGCGCGTGCTGGCCGAAAACCTGGTGGCGCGCGCCGGCAAGTCGCTGCAACTGGCAATGGAGTGCGATGCGTCCAATGCCGTGTCGATGCGGCTGGTGGAGGATGGCTGCGGCGCCACGCTGCTGCCGTTCGCCGCGGTGGCGGACCGCGTGGCGCAGGGGCGGCTGCGCTGCGCCAGGCTGGTCGAGCCGGTGGTGACGCGACAGGTCGCGCTGGCCACCGCACGCAACCGGCCGCCGGTGCCCGAGCTGTGGGACATCCTGCAGACCGTGCGCCAGTCGGTGCGCAATACCGTGATGTCGGGCGCGTGGCCGGGCGCCCGGCTGGTCTGATCAGCGCATCCCGCGCCCGCTGCCGTCAGTCGGCAAACCGCTCGCGCAGTGCCTGCGTGGCCTGGCGCAGCAGCACATGGTCCAGTCCCACCGCAACGAAGCTGGCGCCCATGTCCAGGTAGCGGCGCGCATCGGCCTCGACCGGCGTCAGCGTGCCGACAGCCTTGCCGGCCCGCCGCGCGGCCCGGAAGATGCGCTCGACTTCGGCCTGGACTTCAGGGTGGTTGGGGTTGCCGAGGTGGCCGCAGGCGGCCGCCAGGTCGTTGGGGCCAATGAAGACGCCGTCGACGCCGTCGACCGCGCAGATCTCCTCGGCGGCATCGACGCCTTTGCGGCTTTCGATCTGCACCAGCACGCACAGGTTGTCGTTGATCCGCTCGAAATAGCCCGGCATGGTGCCGTAGCGGTTGCTCCGCTGCGTCATCGCCACGCCGCGCGTGCCCAGCGGCGGGTAGCGGGTCGCGGATACTGCCTGGCGCGCCTGCTCGGCGCTTTCCACGAACGGGATCAGGAAGTTGTAGAAGCCCAAGTCGAGCAGCCGCTTGAGCAGGATCGGATCGTTCCACGCGGGCCGCACCACGGGAGCGCTGACGCTGTCCTTCAGCGCCATCAGCTGCGGCAGCAGCGTCAGCGGGTCGTTGGGGGCATGCTCGGTATCGAGCAGCAGCCAGTCGAAGCCGGCCACGCCCAGGATCTCGGTGGTCACCGGGCTGGCCAGCGAGCACCAGCAGCCGATCTGGCGCTGCTGGCCGAGCACGGCGGCGCGGAAGGTGTTGGGCAGCGGCGAATATGGGGCACGGGGTTGGTTAGCCGGGGGCATGCGGTCTGCTTCCTTTTGGTCGGGGGTGTGATGTAATCCTCAGCCCGCCAGCCGCGACAGCGGCCCGGGCGACGTGCCGCGGACCGACTGCACGCGCGCGGCGGCGTCGTCAAGCTGGGCCAGCGTGCCGCTGTCCACCGGGATGGCTTCGGCACGCTCGCGCCGGCGTTGCCGTTCGGGTTCGCCGGGCAGGGCGATGCCGGCCTGGCCGGCCTGGCGGCGCGACGAGCGGACCCAGTCGGCGAAGGCCTGGACTTCGCCGCCAAAGCTGGTGCTGGTGCCAAGGCGCTGCGGGTCGAACACGATCGCCAGCATGTTGTTCCATACCGCGTGGCGGTGCGTCAGTGTCTCGGGCCGGATGGTGTGGCCGCCGGTTACCGCGGCGCCCAGCAATTCGCACATTACTGCCAGGACATAGCCCTTGTGCTCGCCGAACGCCTGCAGCGCGCCCTGCGCGGCGCCGTCGGCGGGGAACATCACCTCGGGCCGCGTGGTCGGCACGCCGTCCGCATCGATCAGGCAGCCGGCCGGCACCTCGATCCCCTTGTTGTGGGCCACGCGCACCTTGCCGAGCGCGATCGCGCTGGTGGCAAAGTCGAGCACCAGTGGCTGCGCGCCCGCCACCGGCAAGCCGATCGTGAAGGGATTGGTGCCGAAGCGCGCTTCGCTGCCGCCGTGCGGGGCGACGATGGGCTTGGACAGCACGTTGACGAAGTGGATCGAGATCATGCCGGCCGCGCAGGCCTGCTCGGCCCAGTGGCCGACGCGTCCCAGGTGGTGCGACTGGCGCAGTCCCATCACGCAGACGCGTGGTGCGACTGGCGCAGTCCCATCACGCAGACGCCATGCGCTTTGGCCCGGCCGATCGCCAGCGCCATGGCTTCCTCGGTCACCGCCTGGCCCATGCCGCGGTTGCCGTCCAGGCTCAGCATGCTGCCGCTGTCGTGCAGCACGCTGACGTTGCGGTTGAGCTGCAGCTCGTCGGCCTGCCATGACAGCACGTACTTGGGGATCATGCCGATGCCGTGCGAATCGTGCCCGCTCAGGTTGGCGCCGACCAGGTGGTCCGCGGTCAGGCGCGCCTCGCGCGCGCCGGAGCCGGCCGCCAGCCAGAGATCGGTGACCCATTGGTGCAGGGCAGGCGTCGCAATTTGGTGTTCGCTCATGTCTGTCTCGATTTGTTCTTGATTGGGATGTCTTCCGGATGACAAGGCGCGGGCCCGGCGAGCTGACATTCTGTCAGCAATCTACCTGCCGGCGGCCACCCCGGCCTTGCATTTCCTGCAAAGCAGGCATGCAGGAAGACGCGAGCGGAAGTGGCCGGCACGGGGCAACAATCGGCGCCGTACCTTTCCCGAACCTTGATGAACCCCATGCCTGCCGATACCGCCTTGCCTGATGCCCGAGCAACCGAAGCCGCCAGGATTGCCGCGCCAAGGCGCCGCACCGGCGGCCGCGCGCTGGTCGACGCCTTGCGACTGCACGGCACCGACCGCATCTTCTGCGTGCCGGGCGAGAGCTTCCTCGACGTGCTGGACGCGCTGCACGACCAGCCCGCCATCGAACTGGTGGTATGCAAGCACGAGGGCGCTGCCGCCAACATGGCCGAGGCCGACGGCAAGCTGACCGGCCGCCCGGGCATCTGCTTTGTGACGCGCGGGCCGGGCGCCACCCATGCCAGCATCGGCGTGCATATCGCGGCGCAGGATTCGACGCCGATGATCCTGTTCATCGGCCAGATCGCGCGCGAGCACATGGGGCGCGAGGCATTCCAGGAAGTCGACTACACCGCCATGTTCGGCGGCATGGCCAAGTGGGTGGCGCAGATCGACGATCCGGAGCGCATCCCCGAACTGGTCGCGCGGGCGTTCCAGTGCGCGACCTCGGGCCGGCCCGGCCCGGTGGTGCTGGCGCTGCCTGAAGACGTGCTCGACGGCCTGTGCGAATGCGCCGATGCCGCGCCCTACCGGCCGGTCTCGGCGGCGCCGTCTCAGGACGATGCCGAGGCGCTGCGCGCCGCGCTGGCCGCCGCCGAGCGCCCGCTGGTCATTGCCGGCGGCGCCAACTGGAGCGCCGCAGCCGCGGCGGACTTCGCCGCCTTCGTCAAGGCCTGGGACTTGCCGGTGGCCTGCGCATTCCGCCGCCAGGATGTCTTCGACAACCGCGACGCACACTATGCCGGCCACCTGAGCCTGGGCATGAACCCAAGCCTGGCGCAGCGCGTGCGCGACGCCGACCTGATCCTGGCGTTCGGCACCCGCCTGGGCGATATCGCCACCGATGGCTACCAGCTGTTGACGCCGCCGCGGCCGCGCCAGCGGCTGGTGCACGTGCATGCCGACAGCGCCGAGCTGGGGCGCGTCTACCAGGCGGATTTGCCGATCCAGGCGGGCATCGGGCCGGGGGCGCGCATGCTGGCCGCGCTGGCGGCGCCATCCTCGCCGCGCTGGACGGCATGGACCCGTGCCGCGCGCGCCGACCACGTCGCCTTCTCGGCCCCGGTGGCGCCCAATTCGCAGGCGCGCGGCGTCGATCTGTGCCAGGTGATGCGGCACCTCGACCAGACCCTGCCGGTCGATGCCATCCTGAGCAACGGCGCCGGCAACTACACGGTCTGGCTGCACCGCTTCTTCGCCTACCGGCAGCCGCGCACCGAACTGGCACCCACCTGCGGCGCCATGGGCTACGGCCTGCCGGCCGCCATCGCGGCCAAGCTGCGCGCGCCGCAGCGGACCGTGGTCTGCTTCGCCGGCGACGGCTGCTTCCAGATGTATCCGCAGGAGCTGGCGACCGCGGCCGAGGCGGGTGCCAACGTGATCGTGGTGCTGGTCAACAACGGCATGTACGGGACCATCCGCATGCACCAGGCGAAGCGCTATCCGGGGCGCGTCAGCGGCACCGGCATCCGCAACCCGGACTTTGTCGCCATGGCGCGCGCCTGCGGCGCGTGGGCCGAACGGGTCGAGCATGCCGACGGGTTTGCCGATGCCTTCGCACGCGCTTGCGCGGCAGGCACACCGGCCGTGATCGAACTGATGACCGATCCGCGCCAGCTCACGCCGGCAATGTGGGTGGAGGAGTGAGGTGCGGCGGAGTTTGCTGCGGAGAAGCTCGGTGTCGTCAGCGGAAATAGTCGGTGAAGCGCCCGCGGATCTCGTCGATATTCGCCAGCGTGCCGGACAGGTGCGCGCGCAGCGCGCTCTCGGCACGCGCCGGATCGCCGGCCGCGATGGCATCGACGATGGCGTCATGGTCGCGCAGCACCGCCGTCGCCTTGCCCGGAATCGGCAGGTGCAGGCGGCGCAGCCGGTCGAGGTGGCCGCTCTGCCGGCGCACCAGCGTCCACAGGTCGGGCACCCGGGCCGCTTCGTAGAGTTCGCGGTGGAAGGCCTGGTCGTTGACGTTGAATTCGTCGAGGTCCTGCAGCTCGAGCATCATGCGCTGCCGCGCGACCGTGGCGCGCAGGCGCTCGACCAGCACCGGATCGGCCTGCTGTGCCAGCGTGCGCACGATCTCCAGCTCGACCGAGCGGCGCAGGAAATGCGCCTGCGTCACCAGGGCGACGTCGATCGGGCTGACCACCGTGGCGTGCTGCGGAAAGATGTCGACGAGGCCTTCTTCGCCCAACCGGATCAGCGCGTCGCGCACGGGGGTCTGGCTGATGCCGTACTGGTCGGCCAGCTCGGGGCGCGACAGCACGGTGCCCGGGGGCAGGGCCATCGAGATGATCTGGTCGCGCATGTGCTCGAACACCTGCGGGGCCGCGTGGCGCGTGCGGTCGAACTGGAACTTGGCGGCGGCGGGAACGGTAGCGGATGGCATGAGAGAGCTGGGCACATGCCTGGATCGTCACAAGCGTGGCGCCGAGGCGTTGCTGATGCGCTGGATTCTAAGGGATTTCACCCGCATTCTCTTACATTGACGTACTAATATATTAGTGCTTTAATGTTTTCGAACGACGCCGGCGGCGCGATCGGCCGGCACAAGACAACAAGGTGGAAGAGACACATGACGGCTCGCAAGAAAACGCCGGACGCGCTGCGCAGCGCGCGCTGGTTCGCACCCGATGACCTGCGTTCGTCGGGGCATCGGTCCCGGATCATGCAGATGGGTTACTCGCCGGGCGAGTGGATGGGCAAGCCGGTCATCGCCATCATCAATACGTGGTCGGACATCAATCCCTGCCATGCCCACTTCAAGCAGCGCGTCGACGACGTAAAGCGCGGCATCCTCCAGGCCGGCGGCTTTCCGATCGAATTGCCGGCAATCTCCTTGTCGGAAAGCTCGGTCAAGCCGACCACCATGCTCTATCGCAATTTCCTCGCGATGGAGGCGGAAGAGCTGATCCGCTCGCACCCGATCGACGGCGCCGTGCTGATGGGCGGCTGCGACAAGACCACGCCGGGCCTGCTGATGGGCGCCACCAGCGCCGGCGTGCCGGCGATCTTCGTGCCCGCCGGGCCGATGCTGCGCGGCAACTACAAGGGCAACGTGCTGGGCTCCGGTTCGGACGCCTGGAAATACTGGGACGAGCGCCGCGCCGGCAATATCACCGACGCACAGTGGACCGGCATCGAGGCCGGCATCGCCCGCAGCCATGGCACCTGCATGACCATGGGCACGGCCAGCACGATGACGGCCATTGCCGAAGCCATCGGCATGACGCTGCCGGGCGCTTCGTCGATCCCGGCGGCCGACGCCAACCATATCCGCATGTGCTCCGAGGCCGGCCGCCGCATCGTCGACATGGTGTGGGAAGACCTGACGCCGCAGCGCATCCAGACCCGACAGGCCTATGAAAATGCGATCGCCGTGGCGATGGCGATGGGCTGCTCGACCAACGCGATCATCCACGTCATCGCCATGGGCCGGCGCGCCGGCCATGACATCGGCCTGGAAGACTTCGATGCAGCCAGCCGGCGCGTGCCGGTGATCGCCAATATCCGGCCCAGCGGCGACAAGTACTTGATGGAGGACTTTTTCTACGCGGGCGGGCTGCCTGCGCTGATGCAGCGCATCAGCGACCGCCTGCACCTGGACGCGCTCACCATTACCGGCCGCCCGCTGGGCGAAACCATTGCCCATGCCGAGGTCTACAACGACGACGTCATCCGCACGCCGGAGAACGCGCTGTACCAGGAGGGCGCGCTGGCGGTGCTGAAGGGCAACATCGCGCCGGACGGCTGCGTGATCAAGCCCAGCGCGTGCGAGAAGCGGTTCTTCCGCCATACCGGCCCGGCGCTGGTGTTCGACGACTACCCGTCGATGAAGGAAGCGGTGGAGCGCGACGACCTCGACGTCACCGCCGACCACGTGCTGATCCTGCGCAACGCCGGCCCGCAGGGCGGCCCCGGCATGCCGGAGTGGGGCATGCTGCCGATTCCGAAGAAGCTGGTGAAGCAGGGCGTGCGCGACATGCTGCGCATGTCCGACGCGCGCATGAGCGGCACCAGCTACGGCGCCTGCATCCTCCATGTCTCGCCCGAATCGTACGTGGGCGGGCCGTTCGCGCTGGTGCGCACCGGCGACCTGATCTCGGTCGACATCGAACGGCGCAGCATCCACCTGGAAGTCTCCGATGAAGAACTGGCGCGGCGCCGGGCGCAATGGACGCCGCCGCCGCCGCGCTTCGAGCGCGGCTATGGCTGGATGTTCTCCCAGCATATCCGCCAGGCCAACGAAGGCTGCGATTTCGATTTCCTGCAAACCGACTTCGGCGCGCCGACCGGCGAACCGAGCATCTACTGACGCCACCAGACCGGCAAGGACCACCATGACCCGACTCAGCCCCGCGGTACGGGACCAGCTCAAGACCGTCAGCACCGCCACGCTGTGCACCGCGCTGTTCAAGCGCGGCCTGCGCAACCAGTTCATCCAGGACGTACGACCGCTGAACCCGGAAGGCGGCACCATGGTGGGCGAGGCCTTCACGCTGCGCTATATCCCGGCGCGCGAGGACCTCAACCCCATCACCGTGTTCCAGGACCCCGCGCACCCGCAGCGGCAGGCGATCGAGCAATGCCCGCCGGGCGCGGTGCTGGTGATCGACAGCCGCAAGGACGCGCGCGCGGCCTCGGCCGGCTCGATCCTGGTCACGCGGCTGATGCAGCGCGGCGGCGCCGGCATCGTCACCGACGGCGGCTTCCGCGATTCGCCCGAGATCGCGCGGCTGGCCATGCCGGCGTACCACCACCGGCCTTCGGCGCCGACCAACCTGACGCTGCACCAGGCGCTGGAATTCAACGTGCCGATCGGCTGCGGCGATGTCGCGGTGTTCCCGGGCGATGTGGTGGTCGGCGATGGCGAGGGCGTGATCGTGATCCCGGCGCACCTGGCCGAAGAGATCGCCGCCGAGGCCGTGGAGATGACCGCGTTCGAGGACTTCGTCACCGAGGAAGTGAGCAAGGGCCGCTCGATCATCGGGCTCTACCCGCCGACCAGCGAGCAGGCGCGCGAGGACTTCGCGGCCTGGCGCAAGGCCAGCGGCCGCTAGCGCCTGGCTTCGGCAAGCACGCCAACGACAACAACACAGGCCGGCACGACCGGCCATGGCAGGAGACAACATGCAGCAAGGGATTGCAGCCGCAAGGCGCGGCGCCCGCACGCTGGCCGCGTGCATGGCTTTCGGCATCGGCGCGCTGGGCGCGCCGGCGCAGGCGCAGGACAAATGGCCATCGCGGCCGATCACCTGGGTGGTGCCCTTTGCGGCGGGCGGCTCGACCGATATCGTCGCGCGCACCATCGGCCAGGAGGTCTCGCGCGCCCTCGGCCAGCCGGTGGTGGTGGAGAACCGGCCCGGCGCAGCAGGGGCGGTGGGGGCAGGCTACGTGGCGCGTGCCAAGGCGGACGGCTACACGCTGTTCGGCGGCACCATCAGCACCCACGCCATCAACGCGAGCCTGTACAAGAACCTGTCGTACGACCCGGTCAAGGACTTCGAGCCGGTCAGCCTGGTGGGCTATGTGCCGAACGTGCTGATGGTGAACGCGGAGCTGCCCGTCAGCAATGTGCAGGAACTGATCGCCTACGCGAAAAAGAAGAACGGCCTCAGTTTTGCGTCGTCCGGCGCGGGCACGTCGACCCATCTCGCCGGCGAGCTGTTCGCCGACCTGATCCATGTGCCGATGACGCACGTGCCCTACAAGGGCAGCCCGCAAGCCGTGCAGGACGTGGCGGCCGGGCTGGTGCCGTTCCTGTTCGACCAGCTCACCGCGGGGGAGGCCATGATCAAGGCCGGCAAGCTGCGCGCGCTGGCCGTGACCTCGCCGAAGCGCTCGGCGCTGCTGCCCAGGGTGCCGACCATGGCCGAGGCCGGCGTCAGCGGATTCGAGATGGTGTCGTGGCAGGCGCTGTATGCCCCGCATGGCACGCCAAGGGAAATCGTCCAGCGCCTGAACGCCGAAGTCGTTCGTGCGCTGAAGCAGCCCGCGGTGCAGCAGCGCTTGAGCCAGCAGCTGGGCATGGAGATCGTGGGCAGCACGCCCGCGGAGCTGGCGGCGCTGATGGACAAGGAGATTCCGCGCTGGGCGGCGTTGGTGAAGAAATCGGGGGCGAAGGCTGAGTAATGCGCAAGCGTAGGCGATGACCACGAACCCTCGTGAACGCTCCCCTCTCCCGCAAGCGGGAGAGGGGAGCAAACCGCCAGCTCCGATTCATGAACAATCAGGCAGGAGACACCATGCACAGCAAGCACCGCTTCCCCCGCATCGCCGCTGCGTTCGCCGCGGCAGCGTTCAGCATCGCCTTCGCCCCCACCGGCGCCCACGCACAAACCTACCCCACCAAGCCCATCACCATCGTCGTGCCGGCCTCCCCCGGCGGCGCCATCGACCTCGTGGCACGCCTGGTCGGCCAGAAGCTCACCGAGGCCTGGGGCCAGTCGGTGGTGGTGGACAACCGCAGCGGCGCCACCGGCATCGTCGGCACCGACCTGGTGGCAAAGGCCGCTCCGGACGGCTACACGCTGGCGCTGGTGGCAAGCAGCCACGCCATCAACCCCAGCATGGTGCGCAAGCTGCCGTACGACACCGTCAAGAGCTTCGAGCCAGTGGCGCTGACGCATGTGGTGCCGCTGATGCTGGTGGTATCGCCGTCGATCCCGGCGAAGTCGGTCAAGGAACTGATCGCCTACGGCAAGGCGCATCCCGGCCAGTTGTCGTTCGCATCGAGCGGCTCGGGCGGCGCCCCGCATTTTTCGGGCGAGCTGTTCAAGAGCATGGCCGGCCTCGACATGGTCCACATTCCGTACAAGGGCAGCACGCTGGCGCATCCAGACCTGACCAGCGGACGCGTCTCGCTGATGTTCGACACCGTGGCCGCGATCAACCCGCAGGTCAAGGCCGGCAAGGTGAAGGCGCTGGCGGTCACCACCACCAAGCACGCGGCCATCGCGCCGCAGTTGCCGACCATGGCCGAAGCCGGCCTGCCGGGCTACGACACCAGCACCTGGGGCGGCGTGCTCGCGCCCGCCGGCACGCCCAAGGCGGTGATCGACAAGCTCAACGCCGGCATCAACCAGGCGCTGGCCGCGCCGGACGTGCGCGAACGCCTGCTTGCCGCAGGCATCGAGCCCGCGGGGGGCAGCCCCGCGCAGTTCTCGGGCTTTATCCAGACCGAGATGGTCAAGTGGGCCAGGGTGGCCAAAAACGCCGGCATCCAGCCGGAATGACACGACGACGCTTCCCCCGGCAACGCCATTCGAACGAGACAGCCATGCCAGACCGCATTCCCTCCACCCCCCGGCGCCGAGCGCTGCTGGCCCTGTGCCTCGCCGCCGCACCGCTGCTTGCCCCGGCGGCCCACGCGCAAGCCAGCGGCAGCTGGCCGACGCGGCCGGTCACGATCATCCTGCCGTTCACGCCCGGCGGCGGCACCGACATCGCCACGCGCCTGGTGGCCCAGCGCCTGTCGCAGCTGTGGGGCCAGTCGGTGCTGGTGGATAACCGGCCCGGCGCGGCCGGCAATGTCGGCCTGGAGCTGGCGTCGCGCGCCAGGCCGGACGGCTACACGCTGGTGGCGGGCAATGTCGGCACGCAGTCGATCAATCCCACGCTGTACACCAAGCTGTCCTACGACCCCAACCGCCTGGTGCCGATTACCGAGATGGCCGAGCTCCCGTTCGTGCTGGTGGTGACGCCCAGGCTGCCCGCCAAAACTGCCAAGGAACTGGTGACGCTGGCCAAGGCGCAGCCGGGCAAGCTGTCGTTCGCCAGTTCGGGCACGGGCGGGTCGCCGCATCTTTCGGGCGAGATCTTCAAGGCTGCGACCGGCACCGACATGCTGCACGTGCCCTACAAGGGCGGCGGCGCCGCCATGACCGACCTGATGGCGGGCAACGTCGACATGCTGTTTGCGTCGGTGCTGGAAACCGCCGGGCACGTCAAGGCGGGCAAGCTGCGCGCGCTGGCAGTCACCGGCACCGTGCGCTCGCCGGCGCTGCCAGACGTGCCTACGCTGGCGCAGGCCGGCATCACCGGGGCCGAGTCCGGCTCATGGGTAGGCTTGCTGGCGCCGGCCGGCACGCCGAAGGACATCGTCGACAAGATCGCCGCGGGCGTGAAGCAGGTGGTGGCGCTGCCCGAAGTGCGCCAGCAGCTCGTGGAGCAGGGCGCGATTCCCGTCGGCAGCACACCGCAGCAGTTCACCGAACTGATTGCCACCGACCGCAAGCGCTACGCCAAGGTCATCACCGACAACAAACTCCGCGCCGACTGACGCGCGTCTCTCCTCAAAGGATCCCTTGCGCATGAAACCCCGCCTGTTGCAGCACGGCCGCCTGCCCGAAGCCACCGAAGCACGCCTGGCCGAACACTACGACGTCCACCCGTTCTGGACCGAAACCGATCCCGCCGGCTTCCTGGCCCGCCACGGCAGCGAGTTCGTGGCGCTGACGACGCGCGCCGCGATCGGTGCCGATGCCGCGCTGCTGTCCGCGCTGCCGTCGCTGCGCGTGATCTCCAGCTTCGGCGTCGGCCTGGACAAGCTCGATCTCGACAGCGCGCGCCGCCGCGGCATCGCCGTGGGCTATACGCCGGACGTGCTCAACGACTGCGTCGCCGATACCGCGTTCGCGCTGCTGCTGGACGTCTCGCGCAAGGTCAGCGCCGCCGACCGCTTCGTGCGCCGCGGCGAGTGGCCCAAGGGGCAGCCGTTCCCGCTGGCGACGCGCGTCAGCGGCAAGCGGCTCGGCATCATCGGCATGGGCCGCATCGGCCGCGTCATCGCGCACCGCTCGGTGGGTTTCGACATGGAAGTGCGCTATCACAGCCGCAATCCGGCCGACGACGCGCCTTATCCCTACGAGTCGTCGCTGGAAGCGCTGGCGCGCTGGGCGGACTACCTCGTCGTAGCCACCGCCGGCGGTGCCTCGACACATCACCTGGTATCTGCCGCCGTGCTTGACGCACTGGGCCCCCGCGGCTTCCTGATCAATATCGCCCGCGGCACGGTGGTGGACCAGGCGGCGCTGGTCGATGCGCTGGCTCAGCGGCGCATCGCAGGCGCTGGCCTGGACGTGTTCGAGGACGAACCGAACGTGCCCGAGGCGCTGTTCGGGCTCGACAACGTCGTACTGCTGCCGCATATCGCCAGCGCCACGCATGAAACGCGTCAGGCGATGGCAGAGCTGGTGTTCGAGAACCTGCAGAAGTTCTTTGCGACGGGCGCGGTGAAGAAGTCGGCGATCTGAAGCAGCGGACCGCCGACCAGTTGCCTCCTTGTGTCGTAGCCCGGTTTCCCCAAGGGCTGTTCCAGGTCCGCGATGCATGGTCCGGCGCACCTTGTTGCAAGCTTTGCGTCGCCCAGGCTGCAATCCTTACCTGACAGCCTTTCCAAGGGGATAGCGCGCCAGGAAAGGCGTTCTCCTTGCCGGAAAGCCGCGATGACGGCAAAGCATCCGGCATACCGCTTGCTTCAGACGGATCGGGGGAACGGGATCCGCGGGCATTTTTCTGGAGCATGCGATGGACGCGCCGGCAAGCGACTTCAAGAAACTCGGCGAACTCAAGGGGCGCATGCTCATCGTCGGCTTCGGCAGCATCGCGCGCTCCGCCGTGCCGCTGCTGCTGCGGCATTTCGACATCACGCCCGACCGGATCACCGTGGTCTGCCCGGCCAGCAACGACATCTCGCTCGCGGCCTCGTACGGCATGCCGGTGGTGGAAAAAGCGCTGACCGAGGCCAACTACAAGGACGTCCTGCAACCGCTGCTCGGCCCGGGCGACTTCCTGCTGAACCTGTCGGTCAACGTTTCCAGCGAGGCATTGGTGCGGTATTGCTGGGAGCACGGCGCGCTCTACCTGGACACGTCGATCGAGCCGTGGGCGGGCACCTGCAGCGATCCCAATACGTCGCTATCGCGGCGCAGCAACTATGCATTGCGGGAAGGCATGCTTGCCTTCCGCCTGGACAAGCGCGACGGTCCTACCGCGGTCCTGACGCAGGGCGCCAACCCGGGCCTGGTATCGGCCTTCGTCAAGCAGGCGCTGCTCAACATGGCGGCGGACAACGAACTCGAACGCGATCCGCCCGCATGCTTCGAAGACTGGGCGGCACTGGCACGGCAGCTGGATATCCGAGCCATCCACGTGGCCGAACGGGACACGCAGGTCGGCGAGCAGCGCAAGTCCATCGGCGAGTTCGTCAACACCTGGTCGGTCGACGCCTTTGTCGAGGAAGGCATGCAGCCCGCGGAACTCGGCTGGGGCACGCATGAACGGCACTGGCCCGATGAAGCGAGGCGCCACGGCTTCGGCTCGGATGCGGCGGTCTACCTGACGCGCCCCGGTTTTGCGACGCGTGTGCGCAGCTGGACCCCGCTGGGCGGGCCTTATCAGGGTTTCCTGATCACGCACGGCGAATCGATCTCCATTGCCGACCACCTGACGCTGCGCGAGAACGGCAAAGTTGTCTACCGTCCGACCGTCCACTACGTCTACCGCCCGTGCGACGACGCGCTGCTGTCGATCGACGAACTGGCGGGCAACGGGTGGCGCAGGCAGGCGAACCAGCGCATCCTGCGCGACGATATCGTTGGCGGGATGGACGAACTGGGCGTGCTGCTGATGGGCAATGCGCGCGGGGTGTACTGGTATGGCTCGCGGCTTGCCCATGATGACGCGCGGCGGCTGGCGGAACACAACAGTGCGACCAGCCTGCAGGTCGTGGCCGGCATCCTGGGCGGCATCGTATGGGCGCTGGAGCATCCGCGCGCCGGCGTGGTCGAGCCCGAAGACCTCGATTTCGAGACGATGCTTCGGATCGCGCGGCCTTACCTGGGCGAACTGGTCGGCGTCTATGGCGAATGGACGCCGCTGCAGCAGCATTGCGACCTCTACCCCGAGCCGAGCGATGAAGACCCCTGGCAGTTCGTGAACGTGCGCGTGCCCTAGGGCCTCGCCCAACCGGACCCGGCGGGCCGAACGGAGCCGATACGATGGCGGGGCTGCTGCAGAAGGAACTGGGTGTCATCGAGAACTCGTACTACGAGGCGAGCGTGGTCCGCGCGCCGCCGAGCCAGCCGCTGCAGGGGCGCCTGCGCGCGCAGGTGTGCGTGGTGGGCGGCGGCTATGCCGGCTTGTCGTGTGCGCTGGAACTGGCTGCGCTCGGCTTCGATGTCGCGCTGCTGGAAGCGCACCGGATCGGATGGGGCGCATCGGGACGCAACGGCGGGCAGGCGATCGTGGGGTTCGGAGCGGAGGGCGAGGACGCCATCGAACGCCAATGCCCGGCGGAACTGGCACGCGCGGCCTGGAATGCCTCGGTCGAAGGCATGCGCCTGCTGGAGCAGCGCATCGACACCTTCGCCATTGCCTGCGACCATGTGCGCGGCTACATGACGCTGGCGCCGCGGCAGCGCAAGGCCGAGGGGCTGCGCCGATGGACGCGCCATATGCGCGAACACTATGGCTATCCGCTCGAATGGATCGAGCGCGCGCAGCTGTCGCGCTATGTCTGCAGCGACCGCTTTGTCGCCGGTGCCTTCGATCCGCACTCGGGCCACCTGCATCCGCTGAAATATTGCCTCGGGCTCGGCGATGCGGCGCGCCGGCAGGGCGTCAAGGTCTTCGAGAATTCGCCGGCGTATCGCGTCGAGCGCGGCAAGGCACCCGTGGTGAAAACGGCGGAAGGCGAGATCCACTGCGAGCAGGTCGTGCTGGCGGGCAATGTCTACCTCGGCGAATTCGGCGACCACCTGGCGCCGGAAATCGCCGCGCGCATCATGCCGGTGGGCACCTACATGATCGCCACCGAGCCCATGGACGCCGGCCGCGCCAGCGCGCTGATACCGGGCAGGGTGGCCGTCTCGGACAACAACCTGATCGTGGACTATTTCCGCCTGAGCGCGGACAACCGGCTGCTGTTCGGCGCTGGCGAGACCTTCAGTGCGCGGCCGCCGCAGAACCTGGTGGAACGCATCCGCGCGCGCATGGTGCAGGTGTTCCCGCAGACCGCGGACCTCAGGATCGACTATGCCTGGGGTGGCTTTGTCGATGTCACGATGAACCGCGCACCGGACCTCGGGCGCATTGGTTCAAGCCTTTACTACGCGCAGGGATTTTCAGGCCACGGCCTGTCGTTCGCCGGCATGGCCGGCAAGCTGATCGCGGAAGCGATCAGCGGCGATGCGTCGCGGTTCGACGTGTTCACGCACATCCGGCATCACCAGTTCCCGGGCGGTACGTGGTTCCGTACGCCCGCGCTGGTATTGGGGATGTGGTACTACAGGCTGCGCGACCTGCTCTGAACCTGCACGGCAGGCCGCAGCCGGTCTGGTCAGACCGGAGTGTTGCGGGCTTTTTCCGCACTCGCCGGCTGTGCCGGCACCGGCGGATCGACGCATTCAGGCTGCGGCATGGATTCCGCCGGCGGCATGGCGCGGGAGCAGTCGATACGCTGGGTGATATCGCCGTTCTTGTCATGCACGTAGAGCATCGCCTGTCGCTCCACCGCGAGCGACGTGGCGAGGGCGATCGCGCTGGTCAGATCGAGGCCGACCTGCAGGCGGCCTTCGCCCTCCGCTGCGATTGCCCACTGCCCATCGAAAACAACATGCACATTGCAATTCTGAACAGGCATCGGTTGCTTCCTCAGTGGATCGGGCCCAGCGGGCCCTTCAGACATTGTAGCCACAAGCTACCATGAGACCGCCCCGAACGGGTGCACCCGGAACTCGGGCGATTCGTACACATGGCAACGTGTTTTCCCTTCTGGAAGCTAGCTGCAAGGGACGTACCCGCCCCGACGAGTTGCTTGGCCGTCACGCGCGCAGCCCCTTGAAACTCCGCAGTGCGCCGGGAAATGGGCCTGCCACAGGGCCAAGGGCCGAGAACAGGGCCAGGCACTGCATATCGCTAGTCGGGCGGGCTTTGCAGCGTTTGCATTCATTGCCCTGGCGGATGTAAAAATTTCGCATTAGGCCCGATCTGGTCCGCGGCGCCACCAGCTGTGTCGCAAGCGGCATTCGGCACCGCCGGCCCGGCGCTGCTTCAGCGTTGCGTCCAGCCGCACTTTGCCGTTCCGCCGTTGCCGTCCTACAACTGGAGAATGGGCCGGAAAGGCACCGGGCCGCACTTGTCGAGGAGACAACATCATGTGCCGCTGGCTGGCGTACTCGGGCAGGTCCGTTCCTCTGGAAGCGGTGCTGTTCCAGCCGGAACATTCATTGATCGACCAGAGCCTGAATTCGAGGCTCGGCCACACCACCACCAATGGCGACGGCTTCGGTGTCGGCTGGTACGGCAGGCATTCCGAGGTGCCGTTCCGCTACCGCTGCCTGCATCCGGCATGGAGCGACACCAACCTGCGCGAGACCGCGCGCGCGGTACGGGCGCCGCTGTTCCTGGCCCATGTGCGCGCTGCCACCGGCACGCCGACGCAGGAGACCAACTGCCATCCGTTCCGCTTCGGCCGCTGGCTGTTCGTGCATAACGGGCTGATTCGCGAATATCCGCTGCTGCGGCGCGACCTGATGATGGCCGTGGCGCCGCACCTGTTCCGCTGGATCGAGGGATCGACCGACTCCGAGGTGATGTTCTTCCTCGCGCTCACCTTCGGACTGGAGCGCGACCCGCGCGGCGCGCTGGAGCAGATGGCGGGGCTGATCGAGGAGGTCGGCCATCGCTACGACGTGCAGTTCCCGCTCAACATGACGGTGTGCGTCACGGACGGCCAGCAGATCGTGGCGGCGCGCTATTCGAGCGAGATGGAGTCGCGCTCGCTGTTCCACAGTACCTCGTTCCGGCAGCTGCGCGCGCTGTATCCGCAGGATCCGCGCATCATCGCCGCCGGCGACGATGCGTTCCTGGTGTTGTCGGAGCCGCTGATCGATGTGCAAGGGGTTTGGGAGGAGATCCCGGAAGCGACCATCCTGGTTGCCCGGAATGGCGAGATCGAGCACAAGCGCTTTGAGCCGAGGCTGCCCGAGCGGTCTGCGTAGTCGTCAGCGTCAGCGCCGAAGAAAGGCGCCTTGCCAGCAGGCGCCGGCGATGCTCAGGCAGTCTTGTCGGCCTGCGACGGTTCCGTAGCCTGTGCCGGCTGTTCCTGCTGAGCTTGCTGAGCTTGCTGGACTTGCTGTGCTTGCTGAGCCTTCGGCGCCGGTTGCTTAGATTGCGGCCGGGCGGCACGGCTGCGCTGCAATTGCTGCGCGCGCCGGGCATCGGCCTCGGTGACCTGTCCGGCGGGCTCGCCGGCAAGGTCCACGCGCGCCGCGCCTTCCACCATGCCGTTCCAGTAGCGTGCGCCGCGGCACCAGGTCCGGATCGCGTCGCGCAGCTCGGCCTCGGTCAGCTTCAGTTCCTGCGCGTGCTGTACCAGGTCCTCGAAGATGCCGACCTTGAGCGGCACCTTCGGAGCAGGGCTCTTCGGGAAGACGGCGGGGAAGCGCTTTTGCAGCCTGGAGATGGCGAGGATCACCGGATCGACCGGCTTTTCCGGCGTAGCCGGAGCAGCATCGCGTGCGCGCGGCGGCTTGCTACCCCTGGCGCCCTTGTTTCCAGCGGTGCCAGTGTTGCCAGTGGAACCTTTAGTGGCCTTGGTGCCGCTAGTGGCCTTGGTGCCGCTGCTACCCTTGGTGCCGTTGGTGCTCTTGGTTCGCTTTGCAGACTCGGCAGCCTTTTCGGCCTTTGCCTGTTGCACGAGTTTTGCCTTCAGCGCCGCCAGTTGTTCGAAGCCCATTTTGTCAAGACATGTAAACGTGGCGGCATTGTATCAGGGTGCCGCCTTGCATCGCGGGATCAGCGCTCGCGCGACAGGATTTCAAGCCACAGGCTCATCAATCCGGCACGGCCCCTGACGCCGAACTTGCGGAAGATCGTGGTGACGTAGGAATGGGTGGTAGAGACCGCGAGCCCAAGGCGCTGGGCGATCTGCTTCTCGGAAGCGTCGGTCAGCAACAGCTGCAGGACCTTCTGCTCATGGGGCGCGAGCGGCACCGGCGAAAGCGTCAGTCCCAGATCGACCCTGCTCTTCTTCCTCAATGCCGTGACATCGCGTGCGACGCCAACGCGCATCCGTTCCGATTGCAGCCATCCGGCCGACCACATGATATGGACTTCGTTGCCGTCCTTGTGGCGGTAGCGGTTCTCGAAGCCGATCCGCTTCTTGCCGGCCATGACTTCCCTGGCCTCGAGAAGGGTGCGGTCGCGGTCGTCCTGCACTACCAGGTCGATGATGGACTGGCCGGTGATTTCCTTTGGCGTGTAGCCGAGGATGCCCTCGCAGGCTGCGCTGACATACTGGATGCGGCCGCCGGTATCGACCAGGAACATGGCATCCAGCATATGGTCCGCGAATTCTGCGCGGTCCTTTCCGATTTCGTTCCCCATGGCAGTCTGGAAAAAAATACCGCAGCTGCTGCGCAGCGCCGACCCGCGTGCCGCCGGGTTCCCATGGAGGTGAAGACTAGACGACGTCCTCGCGCCTGTAAATAACGCCAGTGGGGCAGGTATCGGTCCGGGGAAGGGGGAAAGGGGGAGGGGGGAAGGTCCGGAAGGCGACAGCAGGCCGCCTCAGCGCCCCTTGAACACCGGATGCCGCGCGCACACCGAGAGCACGATGCGCTCGGACTGCGTCAGGTAATCGTTCAGCGCCTTCGCGCATTCGGGCAGCTTGCCGGCCTCGAACAGTTCGAGGATGTGCTGGTTCATCTCGACATAAGGGCCGTGCAGGAATTCCGGGTCATGCAGCATGCCGAACGCCAGGCGCAGTTCCGCGAGCAGGTGGGAGAACATCACGTTCAGGCGCTCGCTGTCGGCCAGCTCCACGATCGCCATGTGGAATTCCATATTGGCGGTGCCCGCGCCCTGCCAGTCGCCGCTGTCGCGGCAGCGCAGCCCTGTCTCCACCGCTGCGCGCAGGTGCTTGCGGGCCGGATGGCTGGGGTAGGCCTGGGCGATGGCCTGGCATTCGATCAGGCGGCGCACCCGATAGATGTCGATGATCGAGGCAATGCTCGGAATCGCCACCGACACGCCCCGGTTGGGCTCGTGCTTGAGCAGGCCTTCCTTGGTCAGCACGCGGAAGGTCTCGCGCAGGGTGTTGCGGGAAATCTGCAGGCTTTCGCTCAGCGCCGCTTCCGACAGGCGCTGTCCCGGTTCGAACTCGCCATGCACGATGCGCTGGCGGATCTGTTCCGTGACCCGCTCGGCCAGGTTCTTGACGTCAGGTGTTGAAGACATGGTGGCTGGATCGGGCACCGGCTCATTCCGGTGGGGCCCGTGACTGGATGTTAACGCACTTTGTTCAACAATTTGCACTGGACTGGTGCGGAGATGGCTCGTAATGGTGCCTTAGGTGTATACCATGATCGATCAACACCAAAGATTGTTCAACAATACTAGTGCGGTGGTTGAGTGATACGTGCCGATAGGTCAACATGGCATGCGATTTGCTAAACAACGCCGATGAAAACGAAATCGTCGTGACGCAACGCGGCGAGCTTTTTCCCACGCTTTGTCCTTGTCCTAGTGAGCGCAACCATGTGGCTTAAAGAAACTACCGGAGCAGAGCGCAAGACGCTCTTTGCCGCCTTCGTCGGCTATGGCGTCGATGCCTTCGACTACATGATCTACACCTTCATGATCCCCACGTTCATTCTCGTGTGGGGCATGACCAAGGCCGAAGCCGGCTATATCGCGACCGGCGCGCTGATCAGCTCGGCCGTCGGCGGCTGGCTGGCCGGCATCCTGGCGGACAAGTACGGCCGCGTGCGGATCCTGCAGCTGACCGTGCTCTGGTTCAGCTTCTTCACCTTCCTGAGCGGGTTCACCAACTCGCCCGAGCAATTGTTCGTCACCCGCATGCTGCAAGGTCTGGGCTTCGGCGGCGAATGGTCGGTCGGCTCGGTGCTGATCGCCGAGATGATCCGCGCCCGCCACCGCGGCAAGGCCGTTGGACTGGTGCAAAGCAGCTGGGCGGTCGGCTGGGGACTTTCGGCGATCGCGTTCTGGGCGGTCTATGCCGCGTTCGAGCAGCAATACGCATGGCGAGTGCTGTTCTGGATCGGCGTGCTGCCGGCGGTCTTTATCCTCTACATCCGCCGCAATATCTCAGAACCCGAGGTGTATCAGGAAACCAAGGCCAAGCTGGCCCGCACCGGGCAAAGCAATAACTTCATGCTGATCTTCAAGCCCGGCGTGCTGCGCACCACGGTGCTGGCCAGCCTGCTCGCGACTGGCATGCAAGGTGCCTACTATTCGGTGACGACCTGGCTGCCGACCTATCTCAAGATGGAGCGCAACCTGTCCGTGCTCAATACCAGCGGCTATCTGATGGTGCTGATCGCAGGCTCATTCGCCGGCTATCTGACCAGCGCCTGGCTGTCCGATCGCCTTGGACGCCGGCGCTGCTTCATGCTGTTCGCAGTGAGCGCAGCCATCCTCGTGACCTGCTATACGCAGCTGCCGATCACCGACTCGGCCATGCTGCTGCTTGGCTTCCCCCTGGGATTCTTCCTGTCTGGCATCTTTTCGGGCATGGGAGCTTACCTGACGGAGCTATATCCGAGCCATATCCGTGGCTCCGGACAAGGCTTTTCCTACAACTTCGGGCGCGCGGTCGGCTCGGTGTTCCCGGCCATGATCGGGCACATGAGCGCATCGATGTCGCTGGGCGTGGCCATCGGCTATCTTGCCGCGGGCGCCTATGGGTTGGTCGTTATCGCGTGCCTGCTGTTGCCGGAAACACAGGGACGCGAACTACTCGGCGAGACCGAGGCTGGCACGGACGGACCGGCTGGCGCAGCAACTTCGCGGACGGCAGCCTGACGCCATGCATATCGATCTGAACAGCGACCTCGGCGAGAGCTTCGGCGCCTGGAGCATGGGCAACGATGCCGCCATGCTGGATATCGTCAGCAGCGCCAACGTGGCCTGCGGCTTTCACGCCGGCGATCCGGCCGGCATCCTGCAGACGCTGAAGGGCGCTGCGGAGCGCGGCGTCGCCGTGGGCGCGCACGTTTCGTATCCCGACCTGCAGGGCTTTGGCCGCCGCAACATGGACGTGGCCAGCGCCGACCTGGTGGCCGACGTGATCTACCAGATCAGCGCGCTCTCGGGCATGGCCGCTACCGTCGGCACCACGGTGCGCTATGTCAAGCCGCACGGCGCGCTCTACAACACCATTGCCAGCGACGAACGCCAGGCGCGCGACGTGATCGCCGCGATCCGCGCGGTGAACCCGGAACTGGCGCTGGTGGCGCTGGCGGGCTCGCCGCTGGTGGGCTGGGCGCGCGAGGCCGGCCTGCGTGTCATAGCCGAAGCGTTCGCCGACCGCGCCTACACGCCGCAGGGCACGCTGGTGTCCCGCCGCGAGAAAGGCGCGGTGCTGCACGATGCCGCCGACGTGGCGCAGCGCATGCTGCGCCTGGTGCGCGAAGGCACGGTGCAGGCCATCGACGGCAGCGTGGCGCGCGTGGAAGCGCAATCGATCTGCGTGCATGGCGACAGCGACGGCGCGCTCGAGATGGCGCGTGCCGTGCGCGCCGCGTTGGAGCGCGACGGCATCACGGTACGCGCCTTTGCGTGAATGCGTGGCCCTGATCGGCGGCCCTGATCGGCGCCCCTGATCGGCGCCCCTGAACACACCGGAGAAACACACATGCAAGCATCCGCACTGGAGCGCGCCCACGCCACGGTGAACGCCGCGGTGAACGCCGCCCGCGAAGCGCGCGCGAGCTATCGCGCCGGCACCGTGCAGCCGACCGCCGGCATTGCGCCGGGCATGACGCAGGCCAACATGATCGCCTTGCCGCGCGACTGGGCCTGGGATTTCCTGCTGTACGCGCAGCGCAATCCCAAAGCCTGTCCCGTGCTCGACGTGATCGAGGCCGGCGCGCACCAGACCCTGCTGGCCGAAGGCGCCGACGTGCGCACCGACATCCCGCTGTACCGGGTCTGGCGCGACGGCAAGCTGGCGGAAGAGGTGGCCGATGCCACGCCGCTGTGGGCCGAGCATCCGGACCTGGTCACCTTCCTGATCGGCTGCAGCTTCACCTTCGAGACGCCGCTGCAGGAGGCCGGCATCGAGGTCCGGCATATCGCCGATGGCTCCAACGTGCCGATGTACCGCACCAGCCGCCAGTGCCGTCCCGCCGGCCGCCTGCATGGCGAGCTGGTGGTGTCGATGCGGCCCATCCCCGCGCACCGCGTTGCCGATGCCGTCTCCATCAGCGGGCGTTTTCCCTCGGTGCACGGCGCGCCGGTCCATGTGGGCGACCCGGCCGCGCTGGGCATCGCCGATCTCGGCAAGCCTGACTTCGGCGACGCCGTGCGCATCGAGCCGGGCGAGATCCCCGTGTTCTGGGCCTGCGGCGTGACGCCCCAGGCGGCCGTGATGGCGTCCGGCGTGCCGTTCGCCGTGACCCACGCGCCGGGCCATATGTTCATCACCGACGTGCCGGACAGCACGTACCACGTCTGAGACCGCCGGGTCTCTTGCGGAGTTAGTCTTGCGTTTCCTGCCCGTCACCTCGAATGCCCTGCTGGTAGAGCTGGCCGACCTCGACCAGACCCTGGCCCTGCTGGCCTCGCTGCAGCGCGATCCGCTGCATGGCGTAGCCGAGCTGGTGCCCGCCGCGCGCACCATCCTCGTTCACTTCCGCCCCTGGGCCACCAGCGCCGCCGCGCTGGTGCGGGCCATCGCCGCGCGCGACCTGTCGCAGCGCGTCGAGCGCAGCGACATCCTGGTCGAGATCCCGGTGCGCTATGACGGCGAAGACCTGGCCGAGGTCGCGCAGCTGCTGGGCATCACGCCGGAGGAAGTGGTGCGCCGCCATACCGGCAGCGAATACACCGTGGCCTTTACGGGGTTTGCCCCGGGCTTTGCCTACCTCGGCGGCGGCCATCCAAGCCTTGACGTGCCGCGCCGCAGTACGCCGCGCACGCGCATTCCCGCCGGCGCGGTCGGCCTGGCCGGCACCTTCAGCGGCGTGTATCCGCAGGCCAGCCCCGGCGGCTGGCAGATCATCGGCGTGACGCCGGTGGCGATGTGGGACCTGGAGCGCGATCAGCCCGCGCTGCTGCAGCCGGGCTATCGCGTGCGTTTTGTCGATATCGCGAGGCGCAATGACGTCGCACATGCCGCTGGCAGCGATGCCGTGGCGCCGGCGCGCCAGCCATTGCCGGCCGAAAAGGCGCCGGCTGCCGCCGCGCTGAAGGTGAAGGGCACCGGCCTGCAGACCGTGTTCCAGGACCTGGGCCGGCATGGCCAGGCGGGGCAGGGCGTGTCGGCCTCGGGCGCGATGGACCAGGCGGCGCTCAAGGCCGCCAACCGGCTGGTGGGCAACAACAGCGATGCCGCGGCGCTCGAGACCGTCGGCGCCGGCCTGCAGCTGCAGAGCGTGGGCGAGTGCGTGCTGGCCGTCACCGGTGCCGATGCGCCGCTGACGGTGCGCGCCGCCGCTGGCCGGCAATGGGAAGTCCCCAATCACCAGGCCGTGGCGCTGTCCGATGGCGACACCCTTGCCATTGGCCAGCCGCTGGCCGGCGCGCGCTGCTACGTCGCCGCGCGCGGCGGGTTCGCGGTGGCGCCGGTGCTGGGCAGCTGCGCCACCGACACGCTGGCCAGGGTCGGCCCCGCGCCGCTGGCGGTGGGGGATGTGATCGAGCTGCGGCAGGCTCCGGCCGGCACCATCGTGGGCGCGCCCGGGATGCCGGCCGAGAACCTGCCCACGGTGGAGCAGGAAGTCGTGCTGGACGTGGTGCTCGGGCCCCGCACCGACTGGTTCACCGCCGAATCCGTCGAGCGGCTGGCCGCGCAGCGCTGGCAGGTCACGCCGCAATCCAACCGCGTGGGCCTGCGCCTTGCCGGCGAAGTGCCGCTGGAACGCGCCGTCGCCGGCGAGCTGCCGAGCGAAGGCACCGCGCTCGGGGCGCTGCAGGTGCCGCCGAACGGCCAGCCCGTATTGTTCCTGGCCGACCATCCGCTGACCGGCGGCTATCCCGTGATCGGTGCCGTGGCGCCGCATCACCTCGACCGCGCCGGACAAGTCCCGGTCGGCGCCTGGCTGCGCTTCAATCCCGTCGGCGCCTTCGAAGAACTGCAACCGTAATTGCCATGAAAAAAGTCCTGATTGCCAACCGTGGCGAGATCGCCGTTCGCATCATCCGCGCCTGCGCCGACTACGGCGTGGCCTCCGTCGCCGTCTATGCCAACGCCGATATCGACGCGATCCACGCACGCCTGGCCGACGAGGCCTACGGCCTCGACGGCGACCGCCCGGCGGACACCTACCTGAATATCCCCAAGCTGCTCGAGATCGCGCGGCGCAGCGGCGCCGACGCCGTGCACCCGGGCTATGGCTTCCTGTCGGAAAGCGAAGCCTTCGCCCGCGCGGTGATCGATGCCGGCCTGACCTGGATCGGCCCGTCGCCGGAGACGATCGCCCGCCTGGGCGACAAGGTGGAAGCCCGCAAGATCGCGCTGCAGGTGGGCGCGCCGCTGGTGGCCGGCACGCCCGATCCGGTGACCGATGCCAACGAAGTGCTGGCCTTTGCCGATCGCCACGGCTTGCCCATCATCATCAAGGCAGCGTTCGGCGGCGGCGGCCGCGGCATGAAGATCGCCTGGCGCATGGATGAGGTCGAAGAGCTGTACGCATCGGCCGTGCGCGAAGCGGTGACCGCCTTTGGCCGTGGCGAATGCTTCGTCGAGCAGTTCCTCGACAAGCCGCGCCATATCGAGGCCCAGGTGCTGGCCGACAAGCATGGCAACGTGGTGGTGCTCGGCACGCGCGACTGCTCGCTGCAGCGGCGCAACCAGAAGCTGGTGGAAGAGGCGCCGGCGCCGTTCCTGAGCGACGAACAGCGTGCCCGCATCCACGCCGCCGCGCGCGATATCTGTGCCGCAGCGGGCTACACCAGCGCCGGCACCGTCGAGTTCCTGCTCAGCGCCGGCGGCGCGATCTCGTTCCTTGAGGTCAACACCCGCCTGCAGGTCGAGCATCCGGTGACCGAGCAGACCACCGGCGTCGACCTGGTGGTCGAGCAGCTGCGCGTGGCCGACGGCCTGCCGCTGTCGATCACCGAAACGCCGGCGCCGCTGGGCCATTCGATCGAATTCCGCATCAACGCCGAAGACGTCGGCCGCGGCTTCCTGCCGACGCCCGGCCCGGTGCAACGCTTCGAGGCCCCGTCGGGCCCGGGCGTGCGCGTCGATTCGGGCGTACAGACCGGCTCGGTGGTGCCCGGCACCTTCGACTCGCTGATGGCCAAGCTGATCGTGACCGGCGCCACGCGCGAGCAGGCGCTGGCACGTGCGCGCCGCGCGCTGCGCGAGTTCCGGATCGAAGGCGTGGCCTCGGTGCTGCCGTTCCATCGCGCCGTGATCGACCATGCCGATTTCCTGGGCGCCGACGGCTTCAAGGTCCATACGCGCTGGATCGAATCCGATTTCACCGAGCCGCTGGCCGCCGCCGTGCGCGCCGAGCCGCAGCCGGATGGCAGCCTGCTGCGCACCGCGATCGAGATCGACGGCCGCCGCATGGTGCTGGGCCTGCCCGCGCAACTGCTGCGCGGCCTGGCAGAAGCGCCGGGGCAGGGCGGTTCGGCCGCCGCCGCGCCCGCCGCCACTGCCGACGCCGCCGACCTTCCTTCGCCGATCGCCGGCACGGTGCAGGCGTGGAAGGTCAACGTCGGTGACGAGGTCAAGGAAGGCGACCTGATCGCCGTGATGGAAGCGATGAAGATGGAGATGCAGGTCCACGCCCATCGCAGCGGCCGCGTCGCGTGGCAGGCTGAAACAGGCGTGTTCCTGGCTGCGGGCGCGCGGCTGGCCAGCGTGGAGTAAGTGCGGCCGGGCGCCGGCTTATTCGTCGGCGCCTCCCATCTTGCGCAGCCCCTTGAATACAAAGGGCGCAACCAGCGCGGCGGCGGCCAGTGCCAGCAGCGTCGCCGAGCCGGGATGCGACACGAACACCAGCGGGTCCCCCAGGCTCATCTGCATCGCGCGGCGGAACTGGCTTTCGGCCATCGGCCCCAGGATCAGCCCGACGATCATCGGCGCGACCGGGTAGTCGTGGCAGCGCATGCCAAAGCCGGCCAGCCCGAACACGACCAGCATGGCCAGTTCCACGATGGAAGGGTTGGCCGCCAGCGTGCCCATCGCGGCAAACACGAGGATGCCGGCGTATAGATACGGCTGCGGCAGCTTGAGCAGCCGTACCCAGATGCCGATCAGCGGCAGGTTCAGCACCAGCAGCATCACGTTGCCGATAAACAGGCTGGCCACCAGGCCCCATACCAGGTCCGGCTTGTCGGCGAACAGCAGCGGTCCCGGCACCAGGCCGTACTGCTGGAAGCCGGCCAGCATCATCGCGGCGGTGGCTGAGGTGGGCAGGCCCAGCGTCAGCAACGGCACCAGCGTGCCGGTGGCCGCGGCGTTGTTGGCCGCTTCCGGTCCCGCCACGCCCTCGATCGCGCCGCGGCCGAATTCGTCCTGGTGGTCGGTCAGCTTGCGTTCGACGGTGTATGACAGCAGCGTCGGCACCTCGGCGCCGCCGGCCGGCAGCGCACCGATCGGAAAGCCCAGCGCGGTGCCGCGCAGCCAGGCCTTCCACGAGCGCTTCCAGTCCGTGGCGGTCATGCGCAGGCCGCCCTTGACGGCTTCGATGGTGTCGTGCACGCCCGTGAACCTTGCCGCGGAAAAGAACGTTTCGCCCATCGCGAACAGGCCCACCGCCAGCGTGGTGACCTGGATGCCGTCGAGCATCTCCGGCACGCCGAAGGTCAGCCGCGCCTGCCCGGTGAGCTTGTCGATGCCGACGAGCCCCAGGCCAATGCCCAGCGCCAGGCTGGTCAGCCCGCGCAGCGTCGAATCGCCGAAGGTCGCCGACACCGTGACAAAGGCCAGCACCATCAGTGCAAAGTAGTCCCATGGCCCGAACTGCACCGCCAGCTCCACCAGCACCGGCGCCAGCAGCGCCAGGCCCACGGTGGCCAGCGTGCCGGCCACGAAAGAGCCGATCGCCGCGGTCGCAAGCGCCTGCCCGGCGCGGCCGGCACGGGCCATGCGGTGGCCTTCGATCGCTGTGGCGATCGAGGCTGCTTCGCCCGGCGTATTGATCAGGATCGCCGTAGTCGAACTGCCGTACATGCCGCCGAAGTAGATGCCGGCGAACATGATCAGCGAGCCGGTCGGGTCGAGCTTGAACGTGACCGGCAGCAGCAGCGCCACGGTCAGCGACGGGCTGATGCCCGGCAGGATCCCGACCAGCGTGCCGAGCAGCACGCCGATGCCGGCGAAGAGCAGGTTGCCCGGCTGCGCCGCCACGGCGAGGCCCTGGGCCAGGTAGGTAAAGACATCCATGTGCAACTCCCTTCTTTTCCTTCTTTACCGGGCTTAGCCGAATACCAGGCGTTCCAGCGGCCCGGCGGGCAGCGCCAGCGACAGGGCCCTGGCAAAGAATGCATACACCAGCAGGTTCAGCGCCACGCCGATCGCGGCCGAGCGCATCACGCGGCGCTCGCCGAAGCCGAGCGCGGTGGCAATGAACAGCAGCGTGACGCCGGCGATAAAGCCGAGCTGCAGTTGCAGCACCGCCATCAGCGCCAGCAGCCCGGCCAGCACGCAGCCGACCGCCTTCCAGTTCATCGGCTCGCGCGCCGGCGCTGCCATCGTGCCGGTGCGGCGCGCCGCGGTGACCAGGTGCGCGGCGCCGAGCACGCCGAGCAGACCGGCCACGAACAGCATGCCGACGGCGGGGCCAATGCCGGCGGCGGGCGCCGGCGGCAGCTGGCTGGCATCGGCGAACACCACCAGCGCGAGCAGCAGCAGCCCCGCGCCGACGATGGCCCTGGGTTTATCGAAGCGCGCCGCGGCGCTGCGTTGCGTAGGTTGGGCGTGGGTCGTCATCGCTTTCATTTCGCCAGGCCGATCGATGCCAGGATGTCGCGCACGCGCGCCTGTTCAGACTTCAGGTAGGCGCCGAACTTGTCGGCCGGCAAGTAGGCATCATCCCAGCCGCGGGCCTTCAGGATCTTCTGCCATTCCGGCGACCTGACCGCCTTGTCGACCGCCGCCGCCAGCGCGGCGGCTTGTTGCGGCGACACGTTCGGCGGCGCCACGATGCCGCGCCAGTTCAGCAGCTCGACGTCCATGCCTTGCTCCTTCAGCGTCGGCACGGCGATGCCAGGCATGCGCTGCGCCGACGACACCGCCAGGGCGCGCAGCTTGCCGGTCCTGATCTGGCTTTCGAACTCGTTGTAGCCGGAGACGCCGGCGGTGACGCGGCCGCCCAGCATTTCCGCCAGCGCCTCGCCGCCGCCGGAGAACGGCACGTAGTTCAGCCGCGCGGTATTGCCGCCCGCGGCCTTGACCACCAGCGCCGCCAGCATGTGGTCGGCGCCACCGGCGGAACCGCCGGCCCACACCACCTTGCCCGCATCGGCCTTGATCGCCGCCGCCAGGTCCTGGATGGTCTTGTGCGGCGAGTTCGCCGGCACCACCACGACCAGCGCATCGGCGGTCAGGCGCGCGATCGGCGTGACCTTGTCGAGGCTGACCGGCGCCTTGTTGGTGACCACCGCGCCGAGCATGGTGATGCCCATGGTCATCAGCTGGTTGCCGTCGCCCCTGGCGTTGTTGACGAACTGCGCCAGGCCCACGGTGCCGCCGGCGCCGGGGATGTTGTTGACCTGCACGCTCCTGGCCGCGCCGCTGGCGACCATGGCCTGCTGCAGCGAGCGCGATGCGCCGTCCCAGCCGCCGCCGGGCGCGGCGGGGGCGGTGATCTTCAGTTCAAGGGGCGCGGCCTGCGCGTGCGCGTGGTGCAGCGGCACGGCGGCGCCGAGCACGGCCAGCGCGGTGGTGGCGGCGAGCCGGTTCAGTTTGGCAAGCATGATGTCTCCTGTGGTCATGTCCTGGCGGCCTGCGCGGCTGATTGCGATAGCGCCGACGCAGGCGGGGGTGAAACGTGGGGAATCGAGGAAATCAGCCGGCAGCCTCGGCGGGCGCGACCGAGGCCCCCGCGATCTGGTGCCGTGCCAGCGCCTGCGCGACAAAGCCGCTCGCCTTCATCTCTTCAACAAAGGCATGCAGGTACGCCGCGGCGGCGCTGCCGCGGCTTTGCGGCAGGCCCATGGCCTGGCGGATCACCATGAAGCGCTCGTCCAGCAGGCGCAGGCCGGGGTGCTTCGCGGCATCGGCTTCCAGTTGCTGGCGCACGCCGGCGGCCACATCCAGGCCTTGCTCCAGGAAGGTCTGGACCACGTTCGGCGAAGTCAGCGCGCGCACGATCTGCGCTGCCTTCAGTGCGCGCGTCAGGAACAGGTCATAGGCGCTGCCCTTGCCGACCGCGACGCGGTTGCCGGCGGCGTCGACTTCGGCATTGGACCGGACCGGCGAGGCATCGCGCACCAGGTACCAGCCTTCGATCAGCACATACGGCGCGGTGAAACGGATGGTCGCGGCACGCTTGGGATCGATGGCGAAGAAGCCGACGTCGGCCTCCTCGCTGGAAACCACTTCGACCGACTTGCCGGCGGCATCGACCACCACCAGTTGCAGCGGCAGGCCCAGGCGTTGTGCCAGCGCATTGGCAAGGTCGACGGACACGCCGAAAGGCTGGCCATCCTCGCCGCGGTTGGCGAGGATCGGATTGCCGAGGTTGATCGAGGCACGCAGCACGCCGGTCGGGGCGAAGGCTGCAATCAGGTCGGGGTCAGGGCGCATGGAGAAGTCAGGGCTTGGGGCTGGCCCGGCAAGTACAGGCCCGCGAGTTCGGGATTGCCCGCGACTGCGCATCGCGAGCGGTGAAACAGCACGCGTCAGCTGGCCGGCTGCGACAGCGTCTGGTGCAGGATCAGCGGGATGACGCCGCCGCGCCGCAGCAGTTCGGCTTCGAGCCGTGTCTCGACCGCTGCGGTGGCGTCGATCCCATCGACAGCGCCGCCGGCGCGCACGATGCGGATTGGGATGCGGCAGCGCGGCGCGATGGCATCCGCGGGCGCCTCCACGTGGATCTTGTCTCCTGGCTTGATGCCGAGGGTGTGCGGGCCGGTGCCGCGCGGCAGCCGGACCGGCAGGATGCCCATGCCGATCAGGTTGGAGCGGTGGATGCGCTCGAAGCTCGGCGCGATGACCGCGCGGATGCCAAGCAGCCGCTGGCCCTTGGCGGCCCAGTCGCGCGACGAGCCGGTGCCGTAGCGTTCGCCGGCGACCAGCATCACCGCATCGCCGGCGGCGCGGTAGCGCTCGGCGACTTCGAAGATCGGCTGGACTTCGTTGCTGGGCACGTGCAGGGTGTGCCCCACCGGCGCGGCGGGATGCAGCAGGTTGGCCAGCGTCTTGTTATAGAACGCGGCGCGCACCATCACTTCCCAGTTGCCGCGCCGCGACGCGAACACGTTCAGGTCGTCGCGGTCCTCGCCGCGTGCGACCAGGAAGTCGGCGATGAAGCTGTCCCTGGGGATGGCGCTGGCCGGCGAGATATGGTCGGTGGTGATGTCGTCGCCCAGCACCAGCAGCGGCCAGGCCGTGTAGCTGCCGAGCTGGCTGCCGAACTGGCCACCTTCGTCGGCCGAGGCAAAGGGCGGGCGGCGCAGCGCGGTCGAGGCCTGGTCCCACGGGTAGCGCGGCGTGCCGGGCGAAGGCAGGGCGTGCCACAGCGGGTTGGCGGTGGCGACGCGGAAGGCCTCGCGGTAGTCGCCGGGCGCGGTGCCGCGCGCCACCAGCGCGTCGATTTCCTCGCGCGTGGGCCACAGGTCTTTGAGGTAGACCGGGGTGCCATCGGCGGCGGTCTGCACCGGGTCTCTGCTCAGGTCGGCCTCGGCATTGCCGGCCAGCGCGAACGCCACCACCAGCGGCGGCGACATGATGAAGCCCAGGCTCAGGTCCGGGTGGATGCGCCCGGGGAAATTGCGGTTGCCGGACAGGATCGCCACCGGCTGCGCGCTGCCATCGGCAATGGCGTCGGCGATCGGCTGCGTCAGCGGGCCCGAGTTGCCGATACAGGTAGTGCAGCCGTAGCCGACGATATCGAAGCCGACCGCGGCGAGGTCATCGATCAGGCCTGCGCGCTCCAGGTAGCGCGCCGCCGCCGGCGATCCCGGCGCCAGCGAAGTCTTGATCCACGCCGGCACCCGCAGGCCGAACCCACGCGCCTTGCGCGCGACCAGTGCGGCGGCGACCAGCAGCGCGGGATCGGTGGTGTTGGTGCAGCTGGTGATCGCGGCCAGTGCCACGGGATGCCTGGGCATGACGGGATGCGGATGCGACGGCGTGAAGCCGAAGCTCTCCAGCGCGCGCGCTGTGTCGGCATAGCCGAGCAGGTCCTGCGGCCGGCGCGGGCCGGCCACGTGCATGCCCACGGTGTCGAGTTCCAGTTCCAGCACGGTGGTGTAGCGCGGCTGCGCGGCGCCGTCGAACCACAGGCCGACGCGGCGCGTATATGCCTCGACCAGCGCGATCGCGGCCTCGTCGCGGCCGGTGCTGCGCAGGTATTGCAGCGTGCGGTCGTCGACGGGAAAGAAACCGGTGGTGGCGCCATACTCGGGCGCCATGTTGGCGACCACGGCGCGCTCGCCCGCCGACAGCGCCGACACGCCCGGCCCGAAGAACTCGACGAATTCGCCTGACACGCCCAGGCCGCGCAGCCGCCTGGTCACCGTCAGCGCCAGGTCGGTCGCCAGCACGCCGGGGCGCAGCGCGCCGCTCAGGCGCACGCCGATGACGTCGGGAATGCGCTGCATCACCGGCATGCCGAACATCACCGTCTGCGCCTCCAGCCCGCCCACGCCCCAGCCCAGCACGCCGATGCCGTTGACCATGGGCGTATGGCTGTCGGTGCCGATCATCATGTCCGGCACGGCCCAGGCCTCGCCGCCGCGCTGTTCGCACGTGACCACGGTGGCGAGCTGCTCGAGGTTGATGGTGTGCATGATGCCGGTGCCCGGCGGATGGATGCGCACGCCGTGCAGCGCCTTCGAGGCCCAGCGCAGGAAGCCGTAGCGCTCGGCATTGCGGTGCGTCTCGGTTTCCAGGTTGCGCGGCACGGCGTCGGCGCGGGCGTAGTACTCGACCGCCAGCGAATGGTCCACCGACGAATCCACCGGCAGCACCGGATTGAGCAGGTCTGGGTCGCGGCCGGCCTCGGCCACGGCATCGCGCATCGCGGCCACGTCGACCAGCGCGGGCGTGCTGGTGGTGTCGTGCATCAGCACGCGGCCGGGCTGGTAGGCGATCTCGGCTTCGCTGGTGCCATGCTCCAGCCAGCCGAGGATGCCGGCGACGGCGGCGTCGCGCTCGGCGCCTTCGGCGTTGCGGATCACGTTCTCCAGCAGCAGGCGCATGACGACGGGCAGGCGCCACAGCTTGTCGCCGGCAACCGCGGGGAGGTCGACGATGCGATAAGTGACGTCACCGACGCTCAGTGATGCCGTGAGGATAGGGCAGGTGTTTTCCATGAGCGCATTTTTGCATGTGTATGCGTAAAAATGCAATCAAGTGGAAACCCCGAGGATCGCCGAATGCAATTCCTGAAAGTGCCCGGAGCCATCTTCCAGGGGCAAACGCCCCGCGCCAGCATTTGACGCAAGGCGCTGCTTCCGTCTTCGCCTAGCCAGCCCCGGCCCGCTGCACGCCAGGCCGCCGGTCCTCCACCACGAACGCCGCCTGCGTGCCGACCGCGCTGTCCGCGCGCGTTACGTCTTCCACGGCGCGCAGCGTGGTGGCCCATCGTTCCGGCGTGGCCTCGACCACGGTGTAGCCGCGCTGGTCCGGCCGCGCATGCACGATATGCGGATTCTGGGCCATGATTTTTGCGGCACTCTGCACGCTGCTGCCCGCGGCCGAGGAGATGGAGGTGGTGCAGAACTCGCTGGCGATCACGCGGGATGACGGATCGCTGAAGTCCGCCAGGACATTGCAGGCGTAGTTCTGGTGGATATCGCCGCCGATGAACACGGTATTGCGCGGCGCCGCCGCCGCGATGCTGTCGAGCAGGCGCCGGCGTGCGGCGGGATAGCCGTCCCAGGTGTCGCTGTGGAAGGCTTGCCCAGGCGGCGCCTTGAAATTGCGCCGCGAGAAGATGGTCTGCTGCGCGATCGCGCTCCAGCGCGTCTGGTCGCGCTGGTCCTGCGCCAGTCCCTGTGCCAGCCATTGTTCCTGCGCGCTGCCCAGCATGGTGCGGCGCGGGTCGTCGAGCGCGCTGCAATGGCCCGGAGACACGGGGCCTTTGGGGGGCTGGCCGGGTTCGCGGCAGGGCTGGATATCGCGATACTGGCGGTCGTCCAGCACATGGAAATCGACCAGCCGCCCCCAGCGGTGGCGCGCGTGGATGCTCAGCGCATCCGGCCCGCCGAGGCCCGCCATGCCATGCACCAGCGTGCTCGCGCGGATCGGCATGTTTTCGTAGAAGGCCTGGTAGCCGGCAGTCCGCCTCGCGAGAAACGCGGGCGCCGGCTCGCTGCCCGCGCGTCCCGCATAGTCGTTCTGCACTTCATGGTCGTCCCAGGTAACCAGCCAGGGGCACGCGGCATGCATGGCCTGCAGCAGCGGGTCGCTCTTGTACAGCGCGTAGCGGTCGCGGAAGTCCTGCAGGCTGGTGGCTGTGGGCAGGCTGTGCGTGCGCGGCAGGTGCGCGTGCGCGTTGGCCGGCACTGCGTTCTCGTAGATGTAGTCACCGAGGAACACCACCAGGTCCAGGTCTTCCTGCCGCATCTGCCGGTACGCGGCGTAGTGGCCTTGCTCCCAGCGCTGGCAGGAAGCAAAGGCAAAGCGCACGCGCGGGGCCAGCGTGTCGGCCGCCGGCGCGGTGCGGGTGCGGGCCGGGGCGGTGGCTGCGTCGCCGTGCATGAATCGGTAGAAGTACCAGCGGTCCGGTCGCAGCCCGTCGACTTCGACATGAACCGAATGACCCAGCTCGGGCAGCGCCTGCGCATGGCCGCGGCGCACGATGCGCTGGAATGCTTCGTCCTCGGCGACTTCCCACCGGACGGTCAGCGGTCCCTGCAGCGGCGTGGTGCCATGGGCGTCGGCCTGCGGTGTGCCAGGGATGGCGCCGCCGAGCAGGCGCGTCCACAGCACGAATCCGTCCGGCGCCGGCGCGCCGCTGGCCACGCCAAGCGAGAACAGGTCGCGCTCGCGCAGGGTGGCGGAGATGGCCCAGCGGGGCAGCTGGGTGGCAAGGGCGGAGGCTGCTGCCAGCTTCAGGAAAGTTCGTCTTTGCATGCCGGTTCCGGGATGTCGGGGGTTCGTCTCGCGCTATCGATGTGCAGAACTATAGCGAAACGGGTCAGCTTGTCTCGGCTATGCGGAAGTCGTGCTGGATGCACTTGGCCGGCCGCTGCGGGAAGTGAGGTCCGTGCCGTCAACGGCCTTCCAGGGCAAGGTGTCCCGCCATTCTGCTGACCCTCCACCGCTTTCGTGAGCGCCTGTTTTCCGGTTTCCGTAAGGATCGGCCCGAGCGCTTAATTGATGGCCGCGCGCCGGCGCCATATCGTTCAGCCAAACCAACAAGACCGGTGCCGTTCCCGTGCGGCCTCACAAACAAGGAGACAAGACATCATGGCCTATCCCTTCCAGACGTTGCCGTAGCGGCAGATCCGACTCTCCGGCCGGGCCCCGCGCTGCCGGATTCCCCTGACTTCCTTGCCAGGCGGCGTGCGCAGACGCGCGCGAGCCGCCACGGAGCCGTTATGTCGCCTCACGTCATTTCCATCTCGGTGCTCGGGCTGATGTTTGTCATCGCCACGGTCCTGCCGATCAACATGGGCGCGCTTGCCTTTGTCGGTGCCTTCCTGGTCGGCACGCTGGTCGCGGCAATGCCTGCCAAGGCAATCCTTGCCGGCTTTCCCGCCGACCTGTTCCTGACCCTGGTCGGCATCACCTACCTGTTCGCCGTGGCACAGAACAACGGCACCATCGACTGGCTGGTGCGGCTCGCGGTGCGCGCCGTGGGCGGCAGGATCGCCGCCATTCCATGGATCATGTTCATGATCGCGGCGCTGCTGACGTCGGTCGGTGCGGTCAGCCCGGCGGCGGTGGCCATCATCGCGCCGATTGCGCTGGGCTTTGCCGCGCGCTACGGCATCAACCCGCTGCTGATGGGCCTGATGGTCATCCATGGCGCGCAGGGTGGCGGCTTTTCGCCGATCAGCATCTATGGCGGCATCACCAACAAGATCGTGCAGAAGGCAGGGCTGCCGCTCAACGAGATGGCGACGGCGTTCGCCAGCCTGGGCGTGAACCTGGCCGTGGCTGCCGGCCTCTTCGTTGCGCTGGGCGGGCTGCGCCTGATGCGGCAATCGGCGCCGGCGGTGGCGGCGTCGCAACCGGTTGCCGGCGGCGTGCTGGCCATGGGGGCGCCGTTCGGCGCGCGCACCGTGCCGGCACAGGGAGCGCAGATCTACGGCGATGCGGAGGCCGAGGCCGGCATCGAAGAGCAGAAGACCATGGCGCGCGACCGCGCTTCGCTGCTCGGCAGCGAAGCCGAAGGTGCCGGCGAAACGCCGGCCGGCCTCTACCAGTACCTGACCGTGGCCGGCCTGGCCGCGCTGGCGGTGCTGACCCTGTATTTCAAGCTCGATATCGGCTTTGTCTCGCTGACCATCGCGCTGCTGCTCACGCTGATGGCGCCGGAATTGCAGAAGCGAGCGCTGGGCCAGGTGTCGTGGCCGGAGATCATGCTGATCGTCGGCGTCAGCACCTTCGTCGGGGTGATGGACAAGATGGGCACCATCGACTTTGTCGGCCACAGCGTGGCCAGCCTGACGTCGCCGCTGATGGCCGCGCTGCTGCTGTGCGTGGTTGGCGCGGTGGTGTCGGCGTTCGCCTCGTCGACCGCCGTGCTGGGTTCGCTGATCCCGCTGGCCGTGCCGTTCCTGCAGCAAGGCTCGGACGTGAGCGCCATCGGCTTTATCGCCGCGATGGCGGTGTCCTCGACCATTGTCGACGTCAGCCCGTTCTCGACCAACGGCGCGCTGGTGCTCGCCAACGCGCAGGGTGTGGACCGGCAGGCCTTCTTCCGCACGCTGCTGATCTATGGCGCGCTGGTCACCGTGATCGCGCCGGTCGTGCTGTGGTTTGTCTTCGTCGTGCTTTGATTCCTGTTGCCGTTACCTGACTCCTGACCATGAAACTGCTTGAATCCGTCATGCCTGCCCAGCAGGCCATCCGGCCGGCGCGGGCCCCGGCCAGGCCGGCCGCCATTCCCAGCATGGAGGCCTACCAGGCCCTGTGCGACGAAGCGGGGCGCGACTACGAAGGCTTCTGGGCGCGCCACGCGCGCGAGCTGCTGCACTGGAACAAGCCCTTCACCAAGGTGCTGGACGAGAGCAACGCGCCGTTCTACAAGTGGTTCGAGGACGGCCAGCTCAATGCCTCCTACAACTGCCTGGACCGCAACCTGGAAAACGGCAACGCCGACAAGGTCGCGATCGTGTTCGAGGCCGACGACGGCACCGTGACGCGCGTCACCTACCGCGAGCTGCACGCCAGGGTGTGCCGGCTGGCCAACGGCCTGAAGACGCTTGGCATCAGGAAGGGCGACCGCGTCGTGATCTACATGCCGATGTCGGTCGAAGGCGTGGCCGCGATGCAGGCCTGCGCGCGCCTGGGCGCGACGCATTCGGTGGTGTTCGGCGGCTTCTCCGCCAAGTCGCTGCAGGAGCGGCTGGTCGACGTGGGCGCGGTGGCGCTGATCACCGCGGACGAGCAGATGCGCGGCGGCAAGGCGCTGCCGCTGAAGGCCATTGCCGACGATGCGCTGGCGCTGGGCGGCTGCGAGGCCGTGAAGAGCGTGATCGTCTACCGCCGCACCGGCGGCAATGTCGGCTGGACCGAGGGGCGCGACCGCTGGCTCGACGACGTCTGCGCCAACCAGCCCGATACCTGCGAAGCCGAGCCGGTCGGAGCCGAGCATCCGCTGTTCGTGCTCTACACCTCGGGCTCCACCGGCAAGCCCAAGGGCGTGCAGCACAGCACCGGCGGCTACCTGCTGTGGGCGCTGATGACGATGAAGTGGACCTTCGACGTCAAGCCCGACGACCTGTTCTGGTGTACCGCCGACATCGGCTGGGTCACCGGCCACACCTACATCGCCTACGGGCCGCTGGCCGCCGGCGCCACGCAGGTGGTGTTCGAAGGCGTGCCGACCTACCCGAATGCCGGCCGCTTCTGGGACATGATCGCGCGCCACAAGGTCAGCATCTTCTACACCGCGCCGACCGCGATCCGCTCGCTGATCAAGGCCGCCGAGGCCGACGAGAAGATCCACCCGAAGCAATACGACCTGTCGAGCCTGCGCCTGCTCGGCACCGTGGGCGAGCCGATCAACCCCGAAGCCTGGATGTGGTACTACAAGAACGTCGGCAACGAGCGCTGCCCGATCGTCGACACCTTCTGGCAGACCGAGACCGGCGGCCACATGATCACGCCGCTGCCGGGCGCGACGCCGCTGGTGCCGGGTTCGTGCACGCTGCCGCTGCCGGGCGTCATGGCCGCCATCGTCGACGAGACCGGCCACGACGTGCCCGATGGCAACGGCGGCATCCTGGTGGTCAAGCGCCCCTGGCCGTCGATGATCCGCACCATCTGGGGCGATCCCGAGCGTTTCAAGAAGAGCTATTTCCCCGAGGAAATCGGCGGCAAGCTCTACCTGGCCGGCGACGGCTCGATCCGCGACAAGGAAACCGGCTACTTCACCATCATGGGCCGCATCGACGACGTGCTGAACGTGTCGGGCCACCGCATGGGCACGATGGAGATCGAGTCGGCGCTGGTGGCCAACCCGCTGGTGGCCGAGGCCGCGGTGGTGGGCCGGCCCGATGACATGACCGGCGAGGCGATCTGCGCCTTCGTCGTGCTCAAGCGCTCGCGTCCGACCGGTGAGGAGGCTGCCAGGATCGCGACGGAACTGCGCAACTGGGTCGGCAAGGAAATCGGCCCGATCGCCAAGCCCAAGGACCTGCGCTTCGGCGACAACCTGCCCAAGACCCGCTCGGGCAAGATCATGCGCCGCCTGCTGCGCTCGCTGGCCAAGGGCGAGGAGATCACGCAGGACACCTCGACGCTGGAGAATCCGGCGATCCTGGAGCAGCTCGGCGAGCCGAGTTAGCGGTGCGCACTGGCCGCCACGCGGCTAAGATAGGAGCCTGCCCCCAACCACAGCCCGACCCATGAGAATCCGCATCGGCGAAGAGATCACCTTCCGCAAGCTCGAAGCCCTGCTGGCGTTCATGGAATCGGGCAACCTGGCCAAGGCGGCCGAGATCCTGGATACCAGCACGGTCAGTGTGCACCGCGCGCTGCATTCGCTGGAGGAGGGCACCAGTTGCGCGCTGTTCCGCCACGAGGGCCGCAACCTGATCCCGACCGACGCCGCCCATGTGCTGGCGGATACGGCCAGGGAAGTGCTCAAGGCCATGGCCGACGGCATCCGCGCCACGCGCGAGGCCGCCGGCTTTTCGGCCGACCACCTCAAGATCGGCTCGCTCTATTCGCTGACGGTGCAGACCGTGCCCAGGATCGTGATCGGCCTGAAGCTGCGCCGCCCTGAGTTGCAGACCGAGCTGGTGCTGGGATCGAATGCGGACCTGCTGCAGAAGCTCAAGCAGGGCTCGATCGACGCCGCGTTGATGGCCGTGCCCGAGCCCGATCCGGAGATCGAGTCGATCCCGCTGTTCGAGGACGACATCTTCTTTGCGGCGCCTGCCGATTCGCCCTATGCCTCGCTGCCCGCGGTGGACCTGCGCGCCTGCCGCGACGAGCCGTTCGTCAGCCTGAGCGAGGGTTTCGTCACCTACAGCGGCTTTGTCGAGGCGTTCCGCATTGCCGAATTCACGCCGAATGTGGTGATGAAGGTCGGCGATATCTTTTCGCTGATGAACCTGGTGGGCGGCGGCATCGGCTATACGCTGCTGCCGGGCCGGGTGAAGGGCGTGTATTCGCGCAATGTGGCGTTCGTGCCGCTGGCCGGCGAATACGACATCAAGCAGACCATCGCCCTGAACTTCCTGCGCCGCCGCGAGCGCGATCCCAACTTGCTGGCGCTGGCAGCGGCGTGCCGCATGGCGATGCGCGACGCCGACCAGTAGGGGCACGGGCGGCTTGTCGCCCACACCCTGGTCTCGCTTCCGGCCAGCGTAATGGTTCATTTCCCGGCGTGATTGTTTGCCGGACGCCGCCTGTTTAAGGTGGAGCCATCAGACAGACGCCAGCCGGAGACGCGATGACCAACACCAGCACGGGCCGCCAATGGAATACCCGCAGGGAAGCCAAGGCGCGCCGCAAGCAGAACGCCGCAGCCATTGCCGACGGCAAGGTGGTGCCGACCAGCGACATCGTCGCTTTCCTGGAGGCCGTGCTGGCGTCCGGCGACCGCGTGGTGCTGGAAGGCAACAACCAGAAGCAGGCTGACTTCCTGTCGCGCTCGCTGGCGCAGGTCGATCCCGCGCGCGTGAATGCGCTCCACATGATCATTCCCAGCGTCAGCCGGGTCGAGCAGCTCGACCTGTTCGAGCGCGGCATCGCGCGCAAGCTGGATTTCTCGTACGCGGGGGCGCAGAGCATCCGCATCTCGCAGTTCCTGGAGGACGGACAGCTCGAAGTGGGCGCGATCCATACCTACATCGAGCTGTATTCGCGGCTGTACGTGGACCTGGTGCCCAATGTGGTGCTGATCGCCGGCTACAAGGCCGATCGCCAGGGCAACCTCTACACCGGCCCGAGCACTGAAGATACGCCGGCGCTGGTCGAGGCCGCGGCATTCCGCGATGGGCTGGTGATCGCGCAGGTCAACGAGATCGTCGACGATCCCGCGGGCCTGCCGCGCGTCGACGTGCCGGGATCATGGATCGACTATGTGGTGCAGGCTGACAAGCCTTTCTTCTGCGAACCGCTGTTCACGCGTGACCCGCGGCTGATCAAGCCGGTCCACGTGCTGATGGCGATGATGGCGATCCGCGGCATCTACGAGCGCCACCAGGTGCAGTCGCTTAACCATGGCATCGGCTTCAATACCGCGGCGATCGAGCTGATCCTGCCGACCTACGGCGAGTCGCTCGGGCTGAAAGGCAAGATCTGCAAATACTGGACGCTCAACCCGCACCCGACGCTGATTCCGGCGATCGAGACCGGCTGGGTCGAGAGCGTGCACAGCTTCGGCAGCGAACTGGGCATGGAAGCCTACGTCGCCGCGCGGCCTGACGTCTTCTTTACCGGCGCGGACGGCTCCATGCGCTCGAACCGGGCCTTCTGCCAGCTGGCCGGCCAGTATGCGGTGGACCTGTTCATCGGCTCGACGCTGCAGATCGACGGCGACGGCCATTCGTCCACGGTGACGCGCGGGCGCTTGTCCGGTTTCGGCGGCGCGCCCAACATGGGCCACCAGCCGGGCGGGCGCCGCCACCCGACGCCTGCCTGGCTCGATTTGATCGAGACCGATGACCCGCTCGCGCGCGGCCGCAAGCTGGTGGTGCAGATGGTCGAGACCTTCCAGGCCGGCGGCAAGCCGACCTTCGTCGAATCGATGGATGCGGTCGAGGTCGCGCGCGAAAGCGGCATGCCGCTGGCCCCGGTGATGATCTACGGCGACGACGTCACGCACGTGCTGACCGAAGAAGGCATCGCCTACCTGTACAAGGCGCAATCGCTGGAGGAGCGGCGCCGCATGATTGCCGCCGTGGCCGGCGTCACGCCCATCGGCCTGAAGCACGATCCCGCCACCACGCGCCGGATGCGCAGCGACGGCCTGATCGCGTTGCCGGAAGACCTGGGCGTGCAGCGCAGCCAGGCCACGCGCAGCCTGCTGGCGGCCAAGAGCATGGCCGACCTGGTCGACTGGTCCGGCGGGCTTTACGAGCCGCCGGCACGCTTCCGGAGCTGGTGATGGCAGGCGCCACCGCAAGGATCCTGCAAGTGCAGGCCCCGTACGCGCCCGGGCTGCGCCCGGCGGCCTCCGCCCATGCCGAGGCGCTGGCGGGATTCGCCGTCTGCGCCATCGCGGAAGAGGCGCGGCTCTCGCCCAAGCCCGGCCTGGTCGACAGCCGCGGCAGCGGGGCCCATGCCGACCTGACCTTGCCGCTGATGCTGCGCTCGGCGCACGCGCTGGGGCCATCGTTTGCGGCCATGGCAGAGGCCGGCCTGCAGGCACCGCGGCTCGGCTATGGTCTGCGCGAACAACTGGGCGCGCTGGGCCGCGAGGCCGAGGCCGTGATGCTGTCCGCCACCGGTGGCGTCAACACGCATCGCGGCGCGATCTGGTGCATCGGCCTGCTGGTCGGAGCCGCGGCGCACGCGAGCGCGGCAGGGCTGGCCGCCAGTGCCGGGACCATCAGCGCGACGGCCGGCGCCATCGCCTCGCTGGCGGACCGGCACCGGCCGGTGCTCACCGGCAACAAGGGCGAACTCGCCTGCCTGGCCTACGGTGTGGGCGGCGCGCGGGCACAAGCACGAGCGGGCTTTCCGCATGTGACGCGGTTGGCGCTGCCGGCGCTGCGGCGCAGCCGCGCGCGCGGCGATACCGAATCGACGGCCCGCCTGAACGCACTGCTCGCGCTGATGAGCGAACTGGACGACACCTGCGTGCTGGCTAGGTCGGGGCGGCCCGGACTGGACTACATGCAGGCCGGCGCCAGGGCGGTGCTGTCGGCCGGCGGCGCGGGCACGGTGGCCGGGCGGCGCCACCTGCGCAGCCTCGACGCCGGCATGCTGGCCAGGCGGGCCTCGCCGGGCGGCGCGGCGGATCTGCTGGCCGCGACGATCTTCCTCGACCGGCTGTCACGGGACAGGACTGCCGACGTGACGGCCGCGAAAACGGCCGAGATAAGCGACTTCAGGGGACTTTGATGGAACAACTGCGATTTGAATTCCCGGCGGGGCAACCGGCCAGCGGACGCGTGCTGGTCGGCGTGGTGGGGTCGGGCGATCTCGAGGTAGTGGTCGAGCCGGGCCAGGGCGGCAAGACCACGGTGGAGGTCACTACCTCGGTCAATGGCTATGGCCGCGTCTGGGATGCGCAGCTCTCGCGCGTGTTTGCCGCAGAGCCGCGCGCATCGATGCAGATCCGCATCCACGACTTCGGCGCGACGCCGGGCGTGGTCGGCATGCGCCTGGCGGAGGCATTCGAAGCGCTGGGCGGCCCTCGGCAAGGAGATGGCGCATGAACACCGCGGAACTGCTGGCGCGCAACAGCTTTATCGAACTCGGCGCACGCGAGCGCGCGCGTGCATTGCTCGATCCGGGCACCTTCCGCGAACTGGCGGGCCCGTTCGATGGCCTGCAGTCGCCGTGGCTGCCGGCGCAGGGCGTGGTGCCGCAGAGCGATGACGGCGTGGTGGTGGCGAAGGGTCGCATCGACCGGATGCCGGTGGTGGTGCTGGCGATCGAAGGCGCGTTCCAGGGCGGCAGCATGGGCGAGGTCGGCGGCGCCAAGATTGCGGGCGCGCTGGAACTGGCGGCCGAAGACAACCGCCGCGGCGAACCCACGCGCGCGGTGCTGCTGCTGGAAACCGGCGGCGTGCGGCTGCAGGAGGCCAACCTTGGCCTGGCCGCGATTGCCGAGATCCATGCCGCGATCGTCGACCTGCGCCGGTACCAGCCGGTGGTCGGGGTGATCGCCGGGCAGGTGGGCTGCTTTGGCGGCATGTCGATCGCGGCCGGCCTGTGCAGCGCGCTGGTGATGACGCAGGAAGGGCGGCTGGGGCTGAACGGCCCGGCAGTGATCGAGCAGGAAGCGGGCATCGCCGAGTACGACTCGCGCGACCGGCCCTTTATCTGGAGCTTTACCGGCGGCGCGCAGCGCGTGGCCACCGGTTTCGCCGATGCGTATGTCGACGACGACTGCGACGCCATGCGCGCGCAGGTTGCCGCGCTGCTGCGCGAGCCGGTCGCCGCCAGCCATCGCAGCGAACAAGTCGCGCGGTACCTGGCCGCGCTGCACGCGTACGATGCCAGCGCCCAACCCACGCCCGCGCAGGTGCAGGCACTGTTCCAACGGGAGACCGACGCATGAACGCACCACTTCATCCCGCTGCCGCGCGCGAAGCCAGCCGCGGCGAGCGCTGGCTGCAGGCGCTGGCGCCCACGGCGTCGCGCCAGCCGGGCTATCCGGATTCCGTGCAGGTGGCCGACGGCGAACTGGCCGGCACCGCGGTGCGCTGGATTGCGCTGGTGCCCGATGCCGGCAGCCGCTTCCCGCGCGCGCGCAATGGCGAAGCCGGGCTGCTCGAAGGCTGGTCGCTGGCGCGCGCGGTGCGCGAGGCGATCGAGGCGGACCGCACCGCGCCGGTCAAGCGCGCCATCGTGGCGATCGTCGATACGCCCAGCCAGGCGTACGGCCGGCGCGAGGAGGCACTGGGTATCCACCAGTCGCTGGCCGGTGCGGTGGCCGCGTATGCCGAGGCACGCCTCGCCGGACACCCGGTGGTGGCGCTGATCGTCGGGCGGGCCATGTCGGGCGCCTTCCTCGCGCACGGCTACCAGGCCAATCGCATCATCGCGCTCAATGACCGGGGCGTGCTGGTGCATGCGATGGGCAAGGAGGCCGCCGCCCGCATCACCATGCGCACGGTCGAGGACCTGGAGGCGCTGGCGTCGACGGTGCCGCCGATGGCCTACGACATCGGGAACTTCGCCTCGCTGGGCATCCTGTGGCGGCTGATCGATGTTGAGTCGGCCAGTGCGCCGGTGGCGGCCGACGCGCACCTCGCGCGCGACACCATCCTCTCGGCGCTGGCCGACATCCGCCGCGACCCGTCGCAGGGCCTGCAAGGCCGCCTCGGCGGGGCCAACCGGAAGGCGTCGGCAGAGGTGCGCGCGTGCCTGTCGCGGCAATGGCAAGCCTGAATTTCCCGTCGCCCGCGCCGCACGACCTGGTCTGGCTGGACGACCCGGCCAGTGCCCTGGCGCGCGCTGCGCTGCCGGCATGGGTCTCTCTGCCGGCACTGCACGACACGCCGCTGGTCGTGCGGCGCGACGGCCGCCGGCCGGGCGAGATCCCGGTCGGCCTGCGCGGGCGCACGCGCGCAGAGCGCTTCGGCACGTGGATCGCGCCGTCGGCGATCCGCAGGCTCGTCACGCCGATGGACCTGGCCGCCCGGCGCGCCTGGCGCAAGCGACCGGAGCTGACGGCATTGCCCGCAATCCGCGCGCTCGAGGCCATCGCCGACCGGCTCGATGCCGCCGGCGTCCACTGGGGCGTGGCCGGCAGCGCGGGCTTCTCGCTCGCCTGCGCGCGCAACGTGCTGCATGCCGACAGCGACCTCGATCTGGTCGTGAAGGCGGACCGGCCACTGGCGGCCGGCCATCTCCAGTTGCTTGGCGAACTGCAGCGCACCGCGCCGGTCCGCGTCGACATCCAGATCGCGACGTCATACGGCGGTTTTTCGCTGCTGGAACGGCTGCGCAGCGGGGGCAGGGTGCTGCTGAAGACGGACCACGGCCCGTGCCTTTGCGACGATCCGTGGCAACCATCGCCATGCAAGTCCTGATCACGTTTCCCGGGCAGGGGACACAGCGCCCCGGCATGCTGAAGGACCTCCCAGCCGATCCGGCAGTGGCGGCGGTGCTGGCCGAAGCGGAGGAGGTCCTGAAAGTACCGGTGGCAGGCATGGATACGCCAGAGCACCTGCAATCCACGGTCTGGACGCAGCTATGCCTGCTGACGTCAGGCGTGGCGATGGCACGGTGCCTGGCCGCGCACGACGCCCGCGCCGACGCCGTGGCCGGACTTTCCATCGGCGCGTATGCCGCGGCGGTGACTGCCGGCGTGCTCTCCTTTGCCGATGCCTTGCGGCTGGTGCGCCTGCGCGGGGAACTGATGGCGCAGGCCTATCCCCGCGGCTATGGCATGACCGCCATCCTGGGGCTCGACCGGAACCGGCTCGCGCCGCTGGTGGCGCAGGTGTGCTCGCCGCAACGGCCGGTGTACCTGGCGAACTTCAACGCCCCGACGCAGATCGTGATCGCCGGCAGCGAGGCCGCGATGGCCGAGGTCTCGGCACTGGCGCTCGCCGCCGGCGCGCAGGCCGCCAAGCCGGTCGCCATCCACGTGCCTTCGCATTGCCCGCTGCTCGATGCCGCGGCGCATGCGCTGCAGCAGGCCATGCAGGGCGTGGCGCTGTGCGCGCCCTCGCTGCGCTACTTCAGCGCCAGCAAGGCGCGCGAGCTGCGCGACCCGAGCAGGATCGCCGACGACCTGGCGCTGAACATGGCCACGCCGGTGCGGTGGCACGAAACCATGCTGCTGGCACATGCCAATGGCGCCAGGCTGGTGGTGGAAGCGCCGCCGGGCGATGTGCTGACGCGCCTGGCGCAGCCAATGTTCGCCGACGGCATGCCGCTGGCGTGCGACAGGACGCGGCTGGACTCGATCGTGGCGCTGATGCGGCGCGGGCAGGCGAGTCCCTGAAAGCAAGCCCAGGCAAGGCCGGACTGAAACGACGCATTCGCGCCAGCTCCCGCTAGCGTCTGCCGCCGCGTCCGCCGCCAAAACCTCCGGCGCGCCCCCCGCCGAAGCCGCCGGCTCGGCCAGCGCCGTGCAGGCTCTGGTTCCCACGGCTGACGTCGCGCTGCACGGCACTGCCGCCGTGGCCCACGCCCTGGAAGCCGTTGTCGCGGCCGCCGGTTGCATCGCGCCCGCGGAAGCCGGCGCGGCCGGACGCATCGGCGGCGCTCCTGCCAAACCTTTCACGCGTGGCGCTGTCGCGGTAGGCAACCCCCTGGCGGTGCCGCGCGTCGTGCTGCCAGCGGCCTTTGTCCAGCTTGCTGGCGTCGAAGTTGCGGTCGATGTTGCGGGCCTTGTGGTGCTCCACATGGATGCCGCCGTTGTTCCAGTCGCAGTCGCCGAAGATGGCGATGGCCGCGGCCAGTCCGATGCCCCATGCGATGCCGCCAAGGAAGGCGTCGCCGGGATAATAGGGGCCGTAGGGCGGCCAATAGTAGTACGGATACCCGGCATAGCCCCAGCCGCCGTAGACAATGGCGGGGTCATACACCGGCACGTAGATCACGTCGGGCTGCGCGGGTTCGATGCGCACGATGGTCTGCTGCGTGGATTCGGCCGCCGTCGCTGGTTCAACGATCACGGTCTGCTGCGGACCCGACTTGAGGTGACCGGCTTGCTGGGCGCGAAGGCGCAGGCGTTGCACGGCAGCCATCACATCCTTCTGCTGGGCCAGGAAGGCATCGCCCAGCTTCTGGGTCCAGTCCAGCTTGTCGCCCATGGGTCCAAGGATCTGCGGAAAGGCCACCAGTGATTTCACGCTGACATCCCAGGTCTCGTTCTGCACCGCCTTGACCGCGGCATCGCCCTTCAGGTCCGGGTGTGCCTTGAGCCAGCGCGCGGCGAGCGCGACCTCCAGCGGATAGCTGGAGGCCATCAGGACCTGCGACAGCAGCGCATCGGGGTAGAGCGCGATCGGGGCGACCAGGGCCTCGATTTCCTCTGCCTTGTACGGTGCGGGTTCGCTCTGGGCCTGTGCCGCGCCGCCAGGCAGCGCGGACGCCGGCGTGGCGGCTGGCGGCCCGGCGCTCTGGCATCCCGCCAGTGCCAGGACGCCGCAGCAGACCATGGTGAGGATTCGATGGCTCATGGCGACACCCTCCTCCAGCCGGGCGCAGGGTCAAACGACTTCGTTGCTGCAGCCTTGGCCGCGCTGTTGGCACCAAGGTCGCGTTCATACACCTGCCCCTTGTGGCTGACGATGAAACTCATCACGCCGGTGTCGCCGTAGCGCACCGGCCAGGCCATGACCGCGAAGCCGCCGAACAGCTTGCCGTCGACGGCATAGTCCAGCGCACCGCCATCGGCGTGCGGCCCTTGCGCGGTCAGCAGCTTGTAGTGGTAGCCGTGGTAGCCGTCCTTGCTTGCATTGCGCGTGCCGGCGTCGCGGAAAGCCGGGCCGAGCGGGCTCGGTGACTCGTTCGAGGCGGTCGGCCAGTAGAGCCCGTCGTGCTTGCCCGGGGAACTGGACAGCCTGTTTGCGTAGACCAGCCGCTTCTCGCCATCGTGCATGGTCTGGGCGTATTCGGTTTGCGCATCGCAGATGGCCTGCATGGTCTGGATCACGGCAAGCTCGTTGCGGCCGATGCGGCGCACGCGCATTTCCTCGACGCCCGCCCGTGTGTCGAATTGCCAGCCGCCTGACGACCTGACCAGCGGCACCGGCAGGGTCCAGCCATCGTCGCCGACAGCGATGAAGGCATGCTTGTCCGTCTGCTGCAAGCGATGCGTTTGCGCCCAGGCACTATCGAACCGCTTCCGCACTTCGGCGCCGGCCGGCGGAATGATGTCGCGGAATCCTGGACCGAGCATCCGGCGCATGGCCGCCTCGTCGTCAGCGCGCACCGCCTGGCCAAAGGCCGCCATCGCCGCATCGGGCGAGTCGAAGACCTGGCGCGCCAGGACAGGTGCCGCACCCAGTGCGAGCAGTGCAAGTAGCGACAGCAGGCGGAGGCAGGCCCCGGCCGCGCCAGGCGAAAAACCCCGGGATCGCGATATTGCCAACCTATGCGATGGGCTCGGTTCGTTGGGCATGGCTGCAGGCTCCGTTTCAAAGCAATAGCGGCACGCCGATCGCCAGGAACGCGGCGATGTAGATCACGCCGAAGATGGCGCCAAGCCTCCAGTAGTCACCGGCAGGCAGGTAGCCGCTGCCGAAGTACACCGGGCTCGGACCGGTGCCGTAGGGTGTCAGGATGCCCATGATGCCAAGCGTCAGGGCCAGCATCAGCGCAAAGGATTCCATCGGCAGGCCGGGGATGGTCGAGCCGACGCTGAGCATGACCGGAAGCATTGCCGTGGTATGGGCGGTGACGCTGGCGAACAGGTAGTGCGTGAAATAGAAGATCAGCACCAGCGTTACCGCGGCCGTCATCGGCGACAGGCCGCTCATGTGGCCTGCCATGGTGTCGGCAAACCATTTGACGAAGCCGGTCCGGGTGAGGCCGTCCGCCAGCGCGATCAGCGTCGCAAACCAGGCGAGGGTATTCCACGCCTGCTTGTTGGCGAGCATGTCGTCCCAGGTCACGACACCGGTCACCAGCATCAGGGCAATGACCATCAACGCCGCGGTGGTCGCATTGACGTGCTTGTCCCCGAAGATCCACAGCGCCAGCGCGATCAGCACCAGCAATGCAAGCAACCGCTCGTGCCGGCCTGGCGGGCCCATCTTCTGCAGTTCCTGTGCCGCCCAGGCCGGCACTTCGGTGCCTTGCTTCACTTCCGGCGGGTACAGCAAGTACGCGAGGAGCGGCACCGCCAGCAACAACAGGATGCCTACCGGCGCGAAGGCCATGAACCACCGCATCCAGCTCAGGTCGACCTGGACCGTCTTGCGGATCAGTTCGGCGGCGAGCAGGTTGGGCGCCAGCGCGGTGAGGAACATCGAACTGGTCGTGCACGTGGTGGCGATGGCGGTCCACATGATGTACGAGCCGATCCGCCGCGCCGACGGATCGTTCGGCTTCGAGTCATAGAGGGGCGGCAGGTTGCGGATGACAGGAAAGATCGTGCCGCCGCTGCGCGCGGTATTGGAAGGGGTGAACGGCGCCAGCAATGCATCGGCCATCATCACCGCATAGCCCAGCGTCAGCGTCCTGTGGCCCATGGCGCGCACCAGCAACAAGGCGATGCGCCGCCCCAGTCCGGTTTTTTCGTATCCCAGGGCGAACATGAAGGCGCCGAAGATCAGCCACACCGTGCTGTTGGCGAATCCGGAAAGCGCCCACGCCAGGGCCGCGTTCGCAGGATTGAAGCCTGGCTTTGCGAGCTGCTCGGGGCTGTAGAACACCCATTCGCACAGCACGGTCACCAGCGTCACCGCCAGCAGGCCGATTGCGGCACCGGGGATGGGCTCGAGCATCAGCCCGACGATGACGCCCACAAAGATCGCGAAATACAGCCACGCGTGCAGTGCCAGCCCCTCGGGCGCCGGGATCAGGGCGACCACGATCGCTGCAAGGACGGGCGCAAGCGCCATCAGCCAGGTTTCCATTACGGCTCCCTTAGGCAAAGACCTTTGGTGTGCTAAGGTTTTATATGACCTTTTCGACCGCGGCGCCAGTGTGAGGTTGGCGCCGCCGATTCCACGGGGCACGCGATGGTACGTCTGAGCATCGAAGGGCGGCAGATCGAAGCACCGCCAAACTGCTCCATCCTGCAGGCCTTCCTGCACGCCGGGGAAACGCTGGTCGAAGGCGTGGGTTGCATGGGCCAGGGCGTGTGCGGCTCGTGCCGCGTCATGGTGCGGCGCAGCGGCGAGCAGGACGTGCGTACGGCGCTGGCCTGCGAAACGCTGGTCGAAGACGGCATGCAGGTCGCCTTCCTGGACTATTTCACGGCGTCGGAGCGGCACGTCTATCGCATGGACGAGATCGGCGAGAGCTGGGAGGCCTTGCGGACGATCGCCACGACCTTCCCCGAAGCTGCGCATTGCCGCCACTGCAGCGGATGCGACCGCGCCTGCCCGAAGGAACTCGCGGTCCAGCAGGGCGTGCAATTCGCCGTGGAAGGCAAGCTCACGGCGGCCAGCCAGGTCTTCGACGAATGCGTCATGTGCAACCTCTGCACGCTGGCCTGCCCGGAACACATCCGCCCCAATCATCTCGGCCTGTTCGTGCGGCGCATGATCGCGGCGCAGACGCTGCGTCCCGCCAATCTCATGCTGCGCCTGCAGCAGATCGAAAGCGGCGCGATGACGATCGACTTCGACGCACCCGGCGCGCAGCCGCCGCGCTGACGGGGGCAAGCGACCATGCCGACCGGCATCCCATACGACGAAGCGCGCCGGCGCTACCGGCCCGGCGTGGCCGCGGCGATGCGCAGCGACGACGTCAGCGCCGAAGCACTGCTCAAGGGCTATCACCCTGACCACGGGCCGAATGCGCGCGTCGCGCTGGCCGTTGGCGTGAACCGCGGCGAACCCTGCCAGCCGGATCTGGCGCGCTGCCTGCAGGCTAACGCGCTGATCGACGATGTCGACATCGCCGGCGCGCAGCTGGTCTCCACCGATGTGCTGATCATCGGCGGCGGCGGGGGCGGCTGCGCGGCGGCACTCACCGCCGCCGGCCAGGGCGCGCAGGTGATCCTTGCCACCAAGCTGCGCCTTGGCGACAGCAATACCGTCATGGCCGAGGGCGGTATCCAGGCGGCCATCGGCGAGGATGACAGTCCCCAGCTGCACTTCGAGGACACCTTGCGCGCCGGGCATTTCCGCGGCGAGCCCGAGCTTGTCGCGCAGATGGTGATGGACGGACCCGATGTGATCCGCTGGCTGATCCGGCTGGGCATGATGTTCGACCAGGAAGAGGACCGGCCCTTTGGCGGCAACCTGCTGCGCAAGAAGCCGGGCGGGGCGTCGGCCGCGCGCATCCTGTCCTATCGCGACTACACCGGGCTGGAGATGATGCGCGTGCTGCGCGAGGCGGTAGACCTGGAACCCGGGATTGCGGTGTGGAACCGCTGCCCCGCGGTCGAGCTGCTGTCCGACGAACGCGACCGCTGCGCCGGCGCCGTGATCTACAACCTTGAATGGCGCACCTTCATGCTGGTGCGCGCGCGTGCCGTAATTCTCGCCACCGGCGGGGCGGGGCGCCTGCACCTGAATGGCTTCCCCACGTCCAATCACTACGGCGCTACCGCGGACGGCCTGGTGCTTGCCTATCGGCTCGGCGCGCGGCTGCGCGAGCTCGATTCGTTCCAGTACCACCCCACCGGCATCGCCTACCCGCCGCACCTGGCAGGCGGCCTGATCTCGGAGGCGGCGCGCTCGGCCGGCGCCCGGCTGATCAACGGCGAAGGCGAGCGCTTCGTCGATGAACTCAAGGCACGCGACATCGTGGCGTCGGCCATCCTGAGCGAATGCGCGCAGGGCCGCGGCATCGAGCGGGGCGGACAAGTCGGGGTTTTCCTCGACACGCCGACGCTGGAGCTGGAGAACCCCGGCATCCTGGCCAGGCGGCTGGTCACGCTGCGCCATCTCGCCCGCAAGTGCGGACAGGATGCGGCGCAGGAGCCTTTCCTGGTCTATCCGACCCTGCATTACCAGAATGGTGGCGTTGCCATCGACAAGGACGGCGCGACCAGCGTGCCGGGACTGTATTGCGTGGGCGAGGTCACGGGCGGCATCCACGGGCGCAACCGGCTGATGGGCAACGCGCTGCTCGACATCCTGAGCATGGGCCGGCGTGCCGGAGCCAGCGCGGCGCAGGCAGGCCGCGCCGCGATGGCCGTGCGCGCCGGCATCGGCCATGTGCATGCGTGGCAGCGGGAACTGACGCTGGCCGGGCTGCCACTGCACGTCAAGGCACCGCAGCTGTTCCCCGGCTACGCGCATTTCGACCTGCGTGTCGATGCCGGATTGCGCGCCGGCGTACGGGGCCGCACGGTCGGCGGCACGCGGTGACCGATCCACGGGGCGCGCGATGGAACACCTGAATCAGGTACTGCTCAACGAGGAAATCCGTGTCGGTGCGGACCTGGAGGGCTGGCTTGCGCGGGGCGGCGGAGAGGGGCTGGCCAGGGCGCTGCGCGATCCCGCCACGATCATCGCCGAAATCGAACAGGCGGACCTGCGCGGCATGGGCGGCGCGGGCTTCGCGACGCATCGCAAATGGGCTCCGGTGGCAGCTGCCCCGGATGGCGACAAATACATCATCTGCAACGGCAACGAAGACGAGCCAGGGACGTTCAAGGACCGGTTCCTGCTGGAGCACACGCCGCACCAGGTGATCGAGGGCGCGTTGATCGCCGCGGCCGCCACCCGTGCCAACCATGTCGTGGTGTACGTCAATCCGCACCAGCCACTGGCCCTGGACATGACGCGCCAGGCAGTGCAGCAGTGGCAGGCGCACGCGCAGTTCGCCGAACTGGTGCAACTGGTAGGCGGGCCCGTTTCGCTCGGCGTCGTGCCGAGCTCCGGCTTGTACATCGGCGGCGAGGAAACCGCGGTGATCGCGAGCGTCGAGGGCGGATTCCCGTTCCCGCGCCGCAAGCCGCCTTTTCCGGCCCAGCACGGCGTGCATGGCGCACCAACCGTCGTCAACAACACCGAGACGCTGGCCCACGTGCCCGGCATCATGCGCCACGGGGCGCAGTGGTATCGCAGCCTCGGCATCGGCAACGCCGCGGGCACGAAGCTGTATTCGTTGTCGGGCGACGTGTTGCGGCCCGGTCTGTATGAGCTGCCGATGGGCACGAGCCTGGAGACCCTGGTGTTCGGGCATGGCGGCGGCATGCTCCAGGGCAAGGAATTCAAGGCGGTGTTTACCGGCGGGCCCTCCAATACCTTGCTGACCAAGCGCGATCTCGACGTGGCACTGGACTTCGATTCCGTACGGCAGCGGCGCTCGCGGCTGGGGACCGGTGCGATGATCGTGGTGTCGGAGGGCACCAGCATCGTCCGCAAGGTGGCCGAGTACGTCAGCTTCTTCGCACAGGGTTCATGCGGCCAGTGTCCGCCCTGCAAGGGCGGGACCTTCCAGCTGATGCGCCTGCTCAATCGCATCGATACCGGCCGCGGCGTGCGCGCCGACCTGGAAGCGTTGGAAAACCTGTGCCGCATCCTTCCCGGCAGCGGACGCTGCGGCCTGATCGACGGCGCCGTGACGGTGGTGGACAGCTCCCTCGATCAGTTCCGGGAAGAATATGAGGCGCTTCTGATGGCATAGTCGCGCGCCGGCCGGCTGGCCGGGCGACTACTGGAAGAGGAGAGTACCACCATGAAGTCCACGCGCATTGCCCTGATTGCCGCTGCCATGCTGACGCTGGCGGGCTGCACCTACTATGGCTATCCGCCCACGGCAGGCGCGCCGGCCAGCTACGACCGTTCGTTCTATGCCGCCGCGGATGCCATGCGCGACCAGGGCCTGGTGATCGACAGGCAGGACGCGATGGCCGGCACGGTCGTCGGCAGGAAAGACGGCGACACCGTCACGGCCACTGTCCGCCAGCAGGGCGATGGCAGCGTACGGGTGGAGTTCAATGCCTCAAGCACGCGCGATCCCGGCCTGATCGAGCGCGTTTCCCGCAGCTATGACCGCCGCATGGGACGCTGAAAGCCGCCGCGGCAGGCCATAGCAGTCACCGGATCTCGTCCCGGGCCCGGCAACGGCAGGGCTTGCGCAGCGGGAGCCTGGAGCCTGGAGCCACGGGTTTGTCCCGCTTGACAGTACATGGCGGCCTTTTATCATTCCGTGTCACTGTTTCACTCGGCCCTGCAATGTCGTCTCTTGTCCGCGCTGCGGCCCTCACCAACTACAGCGAGGTCGCCCTGGCTGCCGGACTGGATCCGGTGCGGATGCTCCTTGACGCGGGCCTGAGTCCCAGCGTGCTGCGCGAGCCGGACCTGATGATCCCGGGGGAGCGCGTCGGGCGTCTGCTGCAGGCGTCGGCGACCTTGTCGGGCAACGAAAGCTTCGGACTGTGCATGGCCGAGTCGCGCCTGCTGTCCAACCTCGGGCCGGTAGGATTGCTGATCCGCGACCAGCCGACCCTGCGCGACTCGCTGCGCATCCTGATGCGCTACCAGACCCTGCTCAACAGTGCGCTCTCGCTGTCGGTCGAGGAATGCGACGGGCTGGCGATCATTCGCGAGGCGGTCATTGCCGGCAACGCCCATCAGCCCACGCGGCAAAGGGCAGAACTCGCACTCGGGGTCATCGTGCGATTGATCCGGCAACTGCTGAGACCGGACTGGGAACCGCGGCGCGTCTGCTTCGAACATCCCGCGCCACGCGATCTCGGCACGCACCAGCGGTTTTTCGGCGCCAGCATCGAGTTCGACCATGAATTCAACTGCATCATCTGCACGAAGGCCGATCTCGACGCCCGCAATCCCTCTGCCGATCCCGCCATGGCGCGTTACGCGCAACAGCTGGTCGATGCGTTTGCCGTTTCCCGGCAGGTGACCATGCTCGATGACGTGCGGCGCATCATCCCGTTGCTGCTGCCCGGCGGGCGCTGCACCATCGAGCAGGTGGCGGACCACCTCGGCGTGGTGTGCCGCACGGTCCAGCGCCGGCTGGCGGAAGAGGGGCAGAGTTTCTCGTCGATCGTCAATGACATCCGCAGGGAGCTCGCTGCGCGCCATGTCATCGAGAGCGACCGTCCATTGACCGAGGTGGCGACCCTGCTCGGTTTCTCGGCGCCAAGCGGGTTCTCGCGCTGGTATCACGCGCAGTTTGGCTGCAGTCCCAAGGAGAGCCGGGCGGCCCGTGGCGCGATACGCCGGCAGGCAGGCTCGCTGCAAGCCAGCGCATGACACGTCAGGAAGTCTTGCGCCGTTCCGGTTGCCGCCAGCAAGCCTGCGCGATTTAATATTGTTGACAAAAATCCAGTACATAGCGCGGAGCGAAGGATTCATCACGCATGGGTCGACTCAAGACCACCAATACGCCGGACCTGCAATCGCTGCTGGTGCTGAAAACGCCGCAAAACCCGGTCATGCTGGCCGTCGAGCAAGCGCTCAAGCATGGCCGCGACTGGTCGGCATCGGTTGCGGACCAGATTGCGGTGCGGCTTGCGGGACTGATCACCCTCGACGTGATCCATGCGGGCCAGCGGCTGCTCGAGAACGACATCTGCGAGGTGTTGGAGGTCAGCCGGGCCCCGGTGCGCGAAGCCCTGCGGATCCTGGAGCGGGAGCGCCTGGTCGAGTTCCGCGCGCGGCGCGGCGCCATTGTCACCGAGCCCAACGCCCAGGACCTGCGCGATATCTACGTCGTTCGGGATGCGCTCTTTGCCATCCTGCTCAGGCAACTGGTGGAAGAGCGTGCGGACGCGCTGGATGGCTGGTTCGAAAAGTTCATGCCGGAGTTCGGCAAAGCCGTCGAGGAATCGGTGGACGCCTATATCAGCGTCACCTTTCTCGCGAACATCGCCATGGCAGACCTGTCGAGCAACCGGCTGGTCGGGGAGTTGCTGAATTCCATCTCGCTGCGGGTGCTGCGCTATGTGCGGCTCGGGCTCGCATGCCATCCCGGCTCGCTGGAGAATTCCCTGAAGACATGGCGTGCGCTGCAGCGCGCCGTTTCAAAGCGGGATATCGATGCGGTCTTGCAGACGGCGCACAAGCGCATCGCAAATTCCCGCGAAGCGGCGATTCGCGCCTTGGGAAGCCAGCAGCGCTGATGTGCCGTCGTCCGGCGCCGGCGTCGGTACGTAATCGGCCTGCGGCGCAGGTTGCGCGTGGCGCCGGCGCCAGGCCGATTATTTGCTTCGCCGGTTTTTGTGACCAGGGTAGAGGAGGGCCGCCAGCAGCAGGCCTCCGACGGTCAGGATGAGTATGTCTTGCATACGCTTTGACTCCCAGGAAGTGCGAGGTCGAGCGGGTAAATTTAGCCGCTCCCTATCCGCAGTGCTATCCGACGTTGTCCGACAGCGCATCTTCCCGGAGTGGGCAAAGGACCCTCATCCAGATGAAAAAGATGTAATCGATTGTTAGCCCTGTGGCGCGCCCATCGCTTCCGGCAGGGCTAGCTGCCCACGCCGGCAGCCTCTTCCGCACGCTGCCTGCCCTGCAACCAGAGCACCTTCTGCGTAAAGGCTACCAGCCGGTCCCAATGGTGCCGCCATGATGGGCGCGTCGTGACGCCTGTCGAATGGGCCGGCTGCGCCGGCTTCATGCCTGCCGGCGTGTCCGCCGGCGTTTCCGCCTGCGACAGCGGCTGTACCAGGATGGCGTACCGGCTGTACCCGGCCAGCAGCTCATCCCGGCTGACCTCCTGTTCCCCGCCGCCCCAACCCGGCAGCGCAACCCGGAAGCGTCCGTGCTCGCGGCGCTCCAGCAATACGCACGGCCTGCGCTTGTCCAGCATCAGGATCGCCGGCAGCACGCTGTCCGGGATCTTGTCCAGCTCCACCTCGACGAGCCGGGTCGACAAGCCGGCGTGCGCCGCCGCGGCGCTCAGCAGCGGCAATGTGAGGCGGTGCGGCAGCCCGTTCTGCAGGACAGCGGATGGTATTGGCCGCTGCCGTGCCCGGTTGACCAGCAACAGGCAGCCCAGCAGCGGATCATCCGCGCCCGTCGAACCGTGCATGCCGGCATGCTGCTCCCGGTGGCCAGTCATGGCATCAGGCGCTTCGCACAATGAAAGCTCGACAGGCTCGTGCGGCCCGCGCGGTTTCCACTTACCCATGATTCCCCCCGGTTTCAGTGGTGTGGCATTTTCATGTAAGCGTAATGCACGAGGACATCCGCTCCCATCCTTCAAACAGGGGATCTCGAGGCTGATTCGACTTTGAAACACCGCCCGGGTCGTGCGCTTCGGGTCAGCGCCGCCAAAGCGGCCGCGAGATCCTTGCCGCAAGCCAGGGCGGCGCTTTACCCTGGCTCATCGCCCGATGTTCGCCGCATCCTGCAGCGGCAGTGCCACGTGCAGCGATGCGCCGCCGTCATCGGGGGAGGCAGCCCAGATCTGGCCTCCGTGCGCTTCGACGATCGAACGGCAAATGGACAGGCCCATGCCCATGCCATCCGCCTTGGTCGTAAAGAACGGATTGAACAGGTGATCGGCATCCCCGGCGGGAATGCCGCAGCCCGAATCCCGGACCGCCAGCTCGACCCGCTCCGCATCGGCCCGGCAGGTGCTGATCCACAGGCGCCGGCGGCCGCTGGTTGAACCATCCATCGCCTGCACGGCGTTCATGACCAGATTGACCAGGACCTGTTGCAGCTGCACCCGGTCGCCGCGGACCAGCGCAGCGGGCGCATCCAGCTGCAGCGTGACGTTGGTGCCATGGTCCTGGAGCTCGCGGCGCAGCAATTCCACCGAGTCTCGCACCAGTGCGTTCAGATCGACCGCGGCATAGCTGGGATCCCGCTGTTGCGCCATTGCGCGGATCTGGCTGATGATCTCGCTGGAGCGCTTCGCGTCCGCGACGATCTGCCGGATCGACCGCGTGGCTTCCTCGATATCAGGCTGCGGGCGGTGCAGCCATCGCTGCGCGGCATCCGCCCACGAGACGATGGCCGCGATCGGCTGGGCGACCTCGTGAGCGATCGAGGCAGCGAGTTCTCCCAGCGTGGTAATGCGCGTGACGTGCGCCAGTTCGGTCTGCGAGCGCTGCAACGCCTGTTGCGTCAGCGTGGCTTCCGTCACGTCCATCAAGGCGCCTACATACTCGAGGCGGCCGGCGCCAGCGGTGGTCAACCTGGCAACCAGGTGCACATGCTTGACGGTGCCGTCCGGCATCAGCAAGCGGTGCATGACTTCAATGCGTGGCGCACCGGCCCGGAGCCGGGCGCGGGCTTCCTGTACCAGCGGCAGGTCGTCCGGGTGCGTCCGCTCCAGCACGCGATCGGAGGTCGGCGGCACGCTCATGTCGTAGCCCAGGATGCGGTAGGCCTCGTCCGACCAGGTCATCTCCTCTTCGGGCAGCCGGAGCGCCACGCTGCCGGTCTTGCTGAGCCGCTGCGCTTCGGCCAGGAAGGCCTCGCTGCGTGTCAGCGCGGCTTCCGCCTGGTGGCGTTTGGTAATGTCGTTACTGGTGGCGAGGATGGCGGCCGGCTTGCCCGACTGGTCCCGCCATAGCGCCCAACGGCTGGAAATGGTGAGTGGCTTGCCGTCCCGGCGCATGTGCTGCAGTTCGCCGTCCCAGCGTCCTGTCCGCAGCAGTTCGGCCCGGATCTCATCCACCGGGACGGGAAAGCTGGTCCGCGTCAGCCGGTGGACCGGCTGGCTGATCGCTTCGTCCGCGGTCCAGCCATAGACTTCCTCGGCGCCCCGGTTCCAGAAAATGATGCTGTCCTGCATGTCGTACACGACGATGGCGTCATGCGTCAGGTTCAGCATCTGGACCTGCTCGCGCAGGCGCGCCGTGCTGTCCAGGTTGCGGATTGCCAGCAGCGACGTAATCGTGATCGCCAGCAGGCTGAATACGCATCGCGCCACCGAGCCGGCGCTGTCGTTGAGGTCTATCGAAAGCACGAAGCCGACCAGCGTCAGGACAACACAGGCCGCACCCGCGGCAACGGTTCTCCGACGGGATCCGCCCGAGGCGATCAGCAGTACCACCACCACATAGAGCACCGCAATGGCGATATCCAGCGGCGTCAGTGCGTCGATCAGGAAAACGGCCAGCGCGAGCACCAGCGCCACCAGCAACTGAGCGCGCGTGCCGGCGCGCGCCGGGCCGACGGCGGGAAATGACTCGTTCAAGCCGGCGCTTTCGGGACTGGCAGCCCGGCCGAAGATCGCCGGCAAGGAAAAGCGATGCTCTCTCATCATGTGGGCCCGATGGCATGGTTATCCGGAGCAGGCATGCCGATGCGAGCAACCCGGGCCGCCCAGCATGGGTAGCCGAGTGGCGCATCGCCGCGCATGGCGATGCCAGGCGATGCACCTTGCCTCCACCGGATTCCTCCCCTGCGTCGCTTCCCGCTTGCCATGTCTATGGGTCGCGGGCCGACTCGCGTACGAGTTGTTCCAGGCATTCACTGATCGCGGCGCCATCGACGGGTTTGCAAAGGAATGACCATGCCCCGCACTCCAGCGCCTGCTTGCGCATGGCCTCGGTACAAAAGGCCGTGATAAAGATCACCGGGACGAGGATGCCGGCCTGGATAAGCGCTCTTTGCATGTCAAGCCCGCTCATGCCCGGCATCTGGATATCCGAGATCACGCACGCCACGCCGGAGGCACTGCCCGAATGCAGGAACTCCCGCGCCGTGGCAAACGTCAGCGCTTGCCACCCGAGCGAGCGGACCAGGCTGGATATCGCCATGCGGACCGATTCGTCGTCGTCGACGATCGCTACTGTCTGATTGTTGTACAAGCGACTACCTCTGCCAAGCTGACCATCGTATCGGCGCACTGACTTGCCCAGCCACCAGCCCGCCAGCCTTTGGGGCGCGCGGCCACGCGCTCGAGGGCGCGAAGGCGGGCGAAGCTGAAGGGATCGGAGCACAGCCTTCCGGTTCAGGCGAACCAGCTCGAGGTGTCTTGCGGAAAGCCGGATGCATGGGCACAGGCATCCATCGGACTGTACGGGTGGCGTGGCTCAACTGAACCGCACATCGCCAAGATCGATGGCAACCATCAGCCGTTCCCGGTCGGCGGACAGGTCTTCGTTGCGCATGTAGGCGCGGCGACGCGACGGGAGGACGATGCCATCCGCGGTAATGTGATCGGAGAGATACTGGGCCGCCGCGAAGCCCCCCGCAATGTCGACATGGTAGTCGTGCCGACGAACCAGCCCGTCGTCGCCGAAATAGAAATCCTGCAGCTCGCAATGGCTTTCGATACTGGCCGGAAAGCGTACCCGCAATCCCCGCCAGGTCTCCGAACCCTCCTGCCATGGTTCGATCTCGGTGACTTCGAATCCGGGAAGGGCGATCAGGAACGGTGTGGTCAGGTAGGTCCAGAGCGCGTAACCGTTGAAATAGGCGCGCTGCAACGGATTCCATGCGGAATCGATGACATGGCCATCGAAGCTGCGGCGGGGATCCCTGAGTTCCTTCACCGTTTCTCCGCTGGTGGTCTCGATGGCGATGCGTCCTGGCTCAAAGGCGGTGCGCCAGTGGGGTTCGCCAAATGGCGTCACCGAAGCGCGCTCTTCGTGCAGCGATACGGTCATGGTCCGCGGTGCCGGGTCCTGGATCAGGCCCTTCATCGCCCAGAGTGCGCCACCGGTCACGATGGTTGCCGTCACTTGACTGAGGCGGTTCCAGCGTTCCAGGCCGCCGTGCGCCTCCAGGACTTCGTCTGCCAGGTTGCTCATCATCCACCTCCAAAGAGACATAAAGGGCGCAAAAGGGCACAAAACGACGCGATGAAACGTCGCACCGCGCGCGCCGCTTGCGAGGGTCCGCCTTCCAGGATCAAGTTAGTCCAAAGGGTGGCGGCGCTCCATTGGACCAAGGTATCGGATTTGTCGCGCCAATGAGTGATCGCCCTGGGCCGTTTTGTACGCCTTTGTATCAGGCAACGATTGCGATACATCCCCAGACAAATTGGCCGTTCTGCGTTACGTGGGGGATACGTCCGGATTCTTTAATGGGTTCCGTGGCGCGGCGCCACCAGTGCAAGCAGGCAGGCCGCGCATTCCAACGCAGTCCCATTCACAGGAGAGTCACCATGACCCGCATCGAACATGTGCTGTACACCGGCAAAGTCCACGTCACGGGGGGCCGCGATGGCCAGGCCCAGAGCGATGACGACCGCCTGAACCTCAGGCTGTCGCCCCCTGGGAGCAGCGGCCACGGTACGAACCCGGAGCAGCTGTATGCCGCGGGCTGGTCCGCCTGCTTCATCGGTGCAATAGGCCGTGCTGCCGGCCAGATGAAGGTCAGGCTTCCGTCCGACCTGTCGGTGGATACCGAAGTGGATCTCGGCACCGCCGGCGAGGCGTTCTTCCTGCAGGCCCGCCTGAACGTGAGCCTGCCCGGCCTGGACCGCGAGGTGGCGCAAGCGGTGGTGGAAGCGGCGCACCAGCTCTGCCCGTACTCCAAGGCATCACGCGGCAATATCCACGTCGAACTGAACGTGATCTGACGCAGCCCGTGGCCTGAACCGGCAGGCCACAGTTTTCCGACCTTCAGGATCTCAAATCATGCGCACGATTCTACGCGCCACCCTGGTGGCCATCGTTATCGCCATCGGCGCGGCTTATTTCAGCGGGACTGGCGCGCGCGCCTTCAGTGCGCCGGCAGCCAATGGCAGTGCCGCGCCGGAATTCGCCGGCATCACCCAATGGCTGAATTCGCCGCCACTGTCCATGCAGGCGCTGCGCGGCAAGGTGGTGCTGGTCGATTTCTGGACATACTCCTGCGTCAACTGCCTCAACACGCTGCCCCACGTGAAGCGCTGGCACGACAAGTACAAGGACCAGGGGCTCGTCGTCGTGGGCGTGCACACACCCGAGTACGGGTTTGAGAAATCGACCGCCAACGTGCAGGAGGCGATCAAGCGCCTCGGCGTGCGCTATCCGGTGGCGCAAGACAACCGCTACGCGACCTGGTCTGCGTTCCAGAACCAGTACTGGCCCGCCCTGTACCTGATCGACGCGGATGGCCGCATCGTCTATCAGCACTTCGGCGAAGGAAACTACGCAGAGACCGAAGCGGCCATTCAAAAGCTGTTGGCGCAGCGCAAGTCGGCGCCGTCGGCATGACACACGCGGATCGGCCTCAGGCGCTGCGTCCGGCTGCCGGGATGCGCGGGCGTGGATGACCGCGTTCTTCATGGTGTCGCCGATTGCCAGCTGCGGCCGGCGCAGGACAGCGTGCCCGTCCTTCGGAAAGTGCGGCCGCATCGCGCAGGGTTGCCGCTGCATGGAGCATTGTGCGTGTCAGCTGGCGCAGGGGGTTCTGCGGCTGCACCTGTTCGAACACGCTTGCCAGCTGGCGGCGCATGGCTTCCTCGAGTGCGTTGCACAGCGCCAGGCCGGCCGGGGCAAGCTCGAGCCAGACAGCGCGTCGGTCGTCCCGCCGCGCCCGCGGCGTGATCAGCTGGCGCTGTCGCAGCTTGTACAGGGTACGGGAGAGGCCGCCGCGATCATGATCGATGGCCGCGGCAAGCGTGGTCAGCGTGCAGCCTCCCGTGTCGCGCAGATGCCGCAGCACCAGCCACTGCGGCACGGTGACGTCGGCACCCCGCATGGCGGGCCCAGCCAGCGACTGCGAGACGTGCTGAAGGCGCGTGGCCAGCACCAGGACATCCGCGAGGAGGGCGCTGACATCGGGAAACCGCGCCGGGGCCGGGTGGGTGCCACGCGAAACCGGCACTTCCCGGTCGATGGTCGTGGAGACGCCTTCCTGCCGGTCCGCACGCAACTGGAGATCATCCACGGGACCGCCCCCTGGCCGAGGCCAGCGCCCAGCGGCCCGCGGCGACCGGGAGCAGCAAGACGCCGGCGAGCGCGCCCACGATCAGCAATCCAAGGATGGACAGGAAGGCGATGAGGTTATCGTGCGGGCTCATGATGCGACCCCCCGGCGCTGCGAAGCAACGGTACCCAGGAAGCCGGGCGGTGGGCACTTGGCCTTCCCTGGCAGGCCGCTGCTTCTTCTCTCAGCCCAACGCGTAGCCACCTTGATTGTTCGCTTGCACGCCATTTGACATCTCCACATCGCTGCCTTCGGTGATTCGAATCTAGACGGAAGATGACGGGCAACTCCATTGAACAAAGGTATCACCCGATACCATCGTCCAATGGATCGCGGCGCCGTCTTCGGCTTAACTGATCACCAGGCTGGCAGCCGTCAGGAGTCGTCCATGCAACGTTCAAGTTCAACGCGGACCAATGGTTCGCGGCATGCGGCAACGAATCCGCTACTGCCGGACCGCCCCCCGCACAACGAACGTTCAAGGAAGCCGATCATGTCTACCAGTCTTGCCAAGCGTTTTCTTCTCGCCATCTCCCTGGTTGCAGCGGCAGCCGGCGCACAAGCCGCCGGCCCGTCCGCCACTGGCGCTCGCGACCCGTACACCGACAGCGCTCGCTCGGTCACCGATCCACGCGACCCGTACACCGACGGAGCCCGCTCGGTGCAAGAGCCGCGCAGCCCGTATAGCGACGGCGCCCGCAAGTTTGATCCGTACTCCGATGGCGCCCGCACCTCGACCGCCCTGGGCCTCACGGGCGCCTCGGCGGACCCCGCGCAGGGCCTCGAGCCTATCCCGACGGCGCCCGCGCGAGGCGCGCTGAATGGGTCATCAAGCAAAGCGGACTGACAGGACTTGCCGGCGCGGCGCGTACCGGTGATTGGCATGCCATTGCCGTGGGCGTGCATCTGCACCACGCGGTACGCGGCCGCTTCCGCAATCCTGACCGGGATCGCCCGATTTCAGCGCTACCAGGAAATGACTGCCATGAAACTTGTGCCACCGAAGCAGCCGGCGGCGACGGAAGACGTCGTCACGGCTATCCGCCACCATCACATCGTCGAGGCCTTTACGGAAACAGCCGCTGCGCAACGCGCCGCCGTGCTTCACATGCTTTACCCGCGCACCGACGCCCGCACGCATCGCAACCTCGATGCGCTTGTCAGCGCGCTGCACCTGCGCGGTCTGCACCAGGTCGCGGAAATGGTGAAGAAGGAAGAGCACTACCTGGTGTTCACGGATCCTGCCATCGCCTGGAAGGCGCTGCATGAGATCCGCAATGATTCGCTGGCGATCGGCGTGCACCTCTATTACAGGGGGCAGTCGGGCGACGCGGCCGAGGCCGCGCTGGATCTCGACGCGCATCGCGCGGCGTAGTGCGTCGTATGTGCCGCCGGTGAGTGCCATTGGCTCATCGTGCGCTGGGCGGCGTCGCCCTCGGCGCGCGGGCAGCCGGAGCTATGCAGCCATGGGCACGGAATCGGCGAGCGGGCGGGCGTTCATCTTTCGCATGACCTGCCCGCGGTGCGCCTTCACGTTGATCTCGCTGATGCCAGGCTCGACGCGCCCCCATCAGGGAAGGCTGTCCATGCCAGTCCCGGCCGCGCGTCCGCAGTACGGCTGAGCCCGTTCTCCATCGCTGTCCTTTCCGTTTGCATCAAGACGCAACGATGGCCGCGCGTCGACGGCAAGTCAATATACGTTGGTATCGGTTGCGGCGGGTTCCGGCGGATCCCGGACGTGGCCGCGCCATCAAGGGCAGACTTATCCGGCACATTGCGTGCACCGATGCCCCGGGACAACGTGTTGTCGATACCTTCGTCCAATGGAGCCCGGCAGCCCTTTGGCATACCTTGCTACATGGCAGGCAACCAACAGGAGCGGTCCATGAGAAGCGAAGCGTCTCACCACAGTCGGCGTGGGCTGCCACCTGCCCGGCATGCCGACCGCACACTGCCCCGGTGGAGCCATCGATGATGCGCACCGCGTTTTTCGTTGCCGCCAGCAAGCACATCGGGGGCACGGCTTACCGCCTGGCCGCCGCCAGCTGGAGCGGCTATGCGTCGCTGTCGATGGTTGCGGTCCAGACGATGAGCGCATCGCTGACGGCGGCCATGCTGCTGATGGCGCTGGCTGGTTCGATGTACGTCATGAGTATTGCCCTTGGGCACCTTGGCGGCGTCCTGCGCTAGCGAGCGGCGCGCCCAGTCTCCGATCCTCCGTTGGATGAACCCCGGCCTGAAAACGTGAACGATGCGCCCGCAGCATGCAACTGACAAGGATGAATACGACTCCGCTACCGATGGCCGCGCGCGGCTTGGCGCGATGGAGGGCGCAATGAGACGCCTGGCAACGCTGGTGTTCCCGTGGGCACTGCTGAGCGGTTGCGCAACGTCACCGTCGATCGGCGTGCTGGGCGCCTTCTTTCCCGACTGGCTGTTCTGCATCGCCGGCGCCATCGTCGGGACCGCGCTGATTCACGCCGCGTTGCGTGCAAGCGGCCGCTTCAAGCTGTCCGGCGAACCGACGCTGCCGCTGGCCTATGCCGCACTGACCGCGATCCTTGCGCTGTCCGGGTGGCTGATCTTCTACCAGAACTGATGCGAGAGTTGGCAATGCCAGAAGAAACTGTAGAGCGACGCCGCCATGGCCGCGCCATTGCGATACTGCTGACCGCGGCGGCGATCGGCCTGGCCGTCGTCGTCGTGCGCAGGCTCGATGCCGCGCCGCGCACCGATGACGCCTATGCCTACGCGGACACCATCAACGTGGCGCCGGAGGTCAGCGGGCGTATCGTTGAACTGTCCGTCAAGGACAACCAGGCGATCCGGCGCGGCGACGTGCTGTACCGCATCGACCCGCGTCCGTTCCAGATGCAGCTGGACAAGACTCGCGCCACGCTGACTTCGCTGGACCGCGAGATCGAGCTGACGCAGCGGTCCGTCAATGCGCAGAAGCTCGGCGCAGCCTCGGCGACGGCCAGCATCGAGCGTGCCCGGGCCGCGGCCGAGCAGGCGAAGGACACGCTGGCCCGCACCGAGCCGCTGCTCGGGACCGAATACGTGTCAGCCGAAGCGGTTGACCAGGCACGCACCGCCAGCCGCTCCGCCCAGGCCCAGCTGAAGGCTGCCGTGCTGGATGCGGAGCGCGCCACCGCCGGCGTCAGCGGCGTCGATGCGCTGGTCGCGAAGCGCGAGGTGGCCAAGGCCGAGATCGCGCTGGCCGAACTCAATCTCGAATACGCGACGGTGCGCGCGCCATTCGACGGCATCGTGGTCAACCTCAAGACCTCGGTCGGCCAGTATGCCGCGGCTGGCCATCCGGTGTTCACGCTGGTCAACACCACGCACTGGTACGTGGTAGCAAATTTCCGCGAAACCGAGCTCGCGCATATCCGGCCCGGGGAGCAAACGCAGATCTATGTGCTGGGGCGGGCGGACAAGCGCTTTCGCGGCGTGGTCGACTCGGTCGGCTACGGCGTCTTTCCCGACGATGGCGGGGCTGATTCCGGCGGCCTGCCGCACGTGCCCCGGTCGATCAACTGGGTCCGCGTGGCGCAGCGCTTCCCGGTTCGCATCCTGGTCGAGAATCCTGACCCGGCCATATTCCGCATCGGCGCTTCGGCCGTGGCGATCCTGACGCCGAAGGCGTGATGGCGGCCATGTCACGGGAACAGATGCCATGAGCACGCAAGCGGCGGATCGCCACGGCACCGGCAGTGAATCGGTGCTGGCATGGTTGCCGGCATGGATTCGCACCGAACTGGCCCCGTTTCCCGGGCGCACCCGGGCGATGTGGCGCTTCGTGCTGAGCGCCGCGCTGGTGACGGTGATCTCGATGGCGCTGGAGGTGCCGAACCTGCCGCTGTCGCTGATCGTGGTGTTCCTCTGCGCGCGCGAGAACACCGTGCTGACCCGCATGTCCGGCATCGTCCAGGTGGCTGGCATGTCGTTGGCGGTAGCGGGCGCCCTGCTGCTGGTGAAGTTCACCATCGACTTTCCACTGCTGCGCATTCTCGGCGCGTGTGCGATCGCGTTCTGCGGCATGTACTTCCTGCGCATCAGCAAGCTCGGTCCGGCCGGCTTCCTGATGGCGATGTTCGTGGTCTACTTCCAGAGCTTTGTCGATCGGGGGCTCGCGCCAGAGGCGCTGGTCCGCTTGCTGTTGTGGGTGTGGGTCGCGACTACCTATGCGATCGTCCTGACGATCACCGTCAACCTGCTGTTCCTGCCGAGCCATCCGGCACGCCTGCTGATCGCCGAGATGCGCCGCCAGCTCGACCAGGTGCTCGACCAGCTGGAGGCGCGTCGCACGCAAGCGACGTCGCGGCCGATCAGCATGCAATCGGTCGCGCAGAACGTGCTGCAGCTGCACCGTCACCTGGCTTTCGCGGTGGAGAGCGACAAGGCCTGGCACCGCGACCGCGCGCGCCATCTGGCGCGCATCGCGGCGCTGGGTCGTCTCGTTGCCGCCGCCGCGCACCTGTCACGGCTGCCGGTGAGCGCGCTGTCGCCGGCACAGGCGGAGCAGGTCAGCGCCTTGCAGGCTTGCTGCGCGGCGCTGCGCGCAGCGCTTGCCGACGGCACGCCGTTCAGGTGCGTCCTTCCCGCCACAGACATCACAGACGCTGCCGGCGGCCCGCTCGACAGGGTGCTGCGTGAAATGGGAGAGGCACTGCGGGCGGCGGCCGAACCGGAGCCGATGGCCGCGGCGCCCTCGCCGCAGCGAGAGCCGCTGATCTCGCCCGACGCCTTCAGCAATCCTGTGTATGGCCGTTTTGCACTGAAGACGGTGCTGAGCGCCATGCTCTGCTACCTGTTCTATACGGCCGTGCAATGGCCGGGCATCCACACAGCGATGCTGACCTGCTTCATCATTGCGCTGCCGAGTCTCGGCGCGATGTCGCACAAGGGCCTGGCGCGTGTAGTCGGCTGCGCGCTGGGAAGCATCGTGACGCTGTTGGCGACGGTCTTCATCATCCCGCATCTCGACACCATCGCCGGGCTGCTGCTCCTGACGCTGCCCATTGTCGCGGCTGGCGCCTGGGTCGCGTCCGGATCGCCGCGCAGCAACTACATCGGCCTGCAGTTCATCTTCGCCTTCGGGCTGTCGCAGCTTGGCCATTTCGGGCCCAGCATCGACCTCACCGAGATCCGCGACCGCATGATCGGCATCCTGGTCGGTGTGGTGGTGTCGCTCGCCGTTTCCGCGGCCATCTGGCCCGAGCGCGAGGGCGGCGCGCTGAAGACAATGCTTGGGCGCTTGCTGCGCGGCGTCGCCGACCTGGTGCGCGCCGACGGCGACAGGCGCGCCCCATTCGACAAGGCTCGCCTGCGGGGCTGGTCGCTGCTGATGCAGAACCGCGAAATGCAGGCCCGGGTGGCGCTCGAACCCGGCTGGCAGTACGCCCACGACTCGGTCACCCCGGAGCTCACCACGGCGCTGGCGCAGGCGCAGGAACTCCTGTTCGCCGTCGACTGGCTTCATATCCGCATGCAGCAGGCCGGCCAGGGCATGCCGGAGCCGATGGCCGGCTCACTGCAGGCGTGGCGCGAGACTGTTGCCATCCGGCTGGAACGGATTGCGGGGCGCCTCGACGGGCACGCGTTGCCCCCGCCGGCGCCGCTGTCGGGCGACGCCCTGCGGGCCCTGCGTCGCCACGTGTCCGATGCCAACGCGGCAATGCCGGAATCGCTGGCCGACATCGTGCAAGCCGCGCGCGTGCTGGATGAGCGCATTACCCGGCTGGACCACGACTTGTCGGACCAACGCTTGTCTGACCACCACTTGCCGCCGCCGCTCACATGACCCACGAGTGAACCATGCACGCCCGCGAACTGTTTCGAACCTCCCTGACGCGGCTCACTGCGACCGCAGCGGCCGTCTCGCTGCTGCTGGTCAGCGGCGGTTGCGCGCTGATCCGCGAGGACACGGCGCCGGCGGCGCAGGTGGCTGCCGAACAGGTCCGCCTGGCGCAGGACAGCCAGCTGCCCCAGGGGGACTGGCCGTCGTCCGAATGGTGGAAGGCCTACGCGGACGACCGGCTCGATGCGCTGGTGGCGCGTGCGCTGGAGGATTCGCCGACGATGGCGGTGGCCCTGGCGCGCGTTGAAGCGAGCCGCGCCCAGGCGAAGCTGGTCGACGCGTCGACCGGGCTGCAGGTCGCGCTGACTGCTTCGGTCAACCGGCAGCATCTGTCGGAGAACGGTTTCCTCGGGCCGTTTGCCCATTCCGATCCCGCAGCCGGAATCACCGGCCCCTGGTATACGGAAGGCACGATCGGCCTTATCGCCGGATACTCGGTCGACCTGTGGGGAAAAGACAGGGCTGCCGTCAATGCCGCGCTGGGCGTGGCCAGGGCGCGTCAGGCCGAAGCCGCGCAGGCGGCGCTGGTGCTGTCGTCGCAGGTGGTCCATGCCTATTACGACATCCAGTCCACCTACGCGATGCTCGACCTGCTGGAGAAGGCGCGCGACATCCGGCAGGAACAGGTGCAAGCCAGCCAGGCCCGCAATGCGCGCGGCCTGGTGGCACGCACCCAGGTGGAAAACGCCGAGGCCGAACGCGTGGCGCTTGACCAGCAGATCAGCTCGGCACAGGCGCGTATCCGCACGCTCCACGAAATACTGCGGTTGCTGACCGGAGCAGGGCCGGACGGCCTGCCCGCGATCGCGCCACAGCCGCTGCCCGAACGCGGCGGCGGCATCCCGCCGGTGCTCGGCTACAAGCTGCTCGCGCGCCGGCCCGACCTGCAGGCGATGCGCTGGTATGTCCAGGCGTCGATGGACCAGATCGATGCGGCGAAGGCTGCGTTCTACCCGAGCTTCGATATCCGCGCGTTCATCGGGCTGGACTCGATCCACATGTCCGACCTGCTGCGCAAGTCGAGCCGTCAGATCAACCTGGTCCCGGGGCTGAGCCTGCCGATTTTCGACAGCGGCCAGCTGAACGCGAATCTTGCCGCGACACGCGCGCAAAGCAACCTGCTCATCGCCCAGTACAACGAGTCAGTACTGAAAGCCGTCCGTGAAGTCGCGCAAGCCGGCATCGAACTGGATGACCTGAGCAGGCAGGGGGCCATGCAGCAAGACAAGCTGAAGGCCGTCACCTTCGCCTCGGACAGCGCCGCCGCGCACTACCGGCGCGGCCTGCTGGACAAGTCCAACGCACACGAAGCAATGCTGCCGGTGCTCGCGGAGCAGAGCCATGCCGTCGAGATCCGCGGCCGGCAAGTCCAGGCGACCGTCACGCTGGCGACTGTGCTGGGAGGCGGATACGTTGGCCAGGGCGACTGATGATGCTCCCGGCGCCGCGTTATTTCACGTGCGAAGTACATATTTCGCTTACGAAGTAAAATCCCGAACAGCAACAGGCTTCGAGCACCGGGCGGGAACGTATCCATGACAATTATTTTGATGTACTGGACATTGGTCCTACGATAGCGCTGACAGGCGGCGTGGCCCGGCTTGTGACCTTGCATGCATCGCCCGGGACCGGGGCGATGCATAAAGGATAAGTTATATACATTCAACCAATGTTTAATTGTCATTAATGGATGGATCAACCTAGTCTTACGTCAGTATTGACGGTGGGCCTGGGCATAGACGGAGAAGGACCATGGAGTCGAGCAACCAACTTGTGTGCGTAGTCGATGACGACGCGGGGATCCGGGAAGCGCTGTCAAGCCTGCTGCGCGCCCATGGAAAAAGCGTGCTGTCGTTCGACTCGGGAAAGGAATTCCTGGAATCCGTGCAGTGGGATGCGCTGGCATGCCTTGTTCTCGATATGCGCATGCCGGGCATGAACGGCCTGGAGGTCCAGGAGCAGGTGACTGACAACTCTCATGCTTCGATCGTCTTCATCACGGGAAGGAACGACGTTCCATCCACGGTTCGGGCGATGAAGAGCGGGGCCGTCGATTTCCTGACCAAGCCCATCAGCGAGAATGCCCTGATCCGAGCGGTCGATACGGCGATTGCCAGGACGCAGACGCAGCGACAAAACGCGGCGGAGAGCGCCGGGTTGCGGGCGTTGTACGAAACGCTGACTCCCCGGGAGCAAGAGCTGCTGCCTTTGCTTGCCGCGGGCATGTTGAACAAGCAGGCCGCGGACGTCATGGGGATCACCGAGATCACCGTCAAAGTGCATCGTGGCCACATCATGAGGAAGATGCAGGCAAGCTCGTTTGCCGCGCTCGTCAGGCAGGCCGGCCAGCTGGAACTTGAGGCACCTTCCACCTAGGCGCCGCTGGCGCTAGTGCCTTGTCGGCTGCAATACCGTCATCCGGAAAGAGGCAAGTGGCGGGCGCCGGCACCGCCATACCCGGTTGTGGCGGGACTGAGGTGCCATGCTTTCGCAAGTTGCCTGCCTCTCCGCCCGCATGATTTTCAACCGCGCAATGACCTGAAGCCGGCGCGCAGCTCCGACGCGAAGATTTCCGGCTGTTCCCAGGCAGCGAAGTGGCCGCCTTTTTCGAGCCTGCTGTAATGCACGAGCCTGGGATATGCCCGCTCTGTCCAGCTGCGCGGCGCCGTGTAGATCTCGTCGGGAAATGCACTCACCGCGACGGGGATGGCGACGCCTTTCGGGGCGAAGAAGGCCAGCTTGCTCTCCCAGTAGAGCCGGGCCGAAGAAACCGCCGTGTTCGTCAGCCAGTAGAGCGTGATGTTGTCGAGTATGTCGGTTCGCGTCAGCCCTTCGGCCTGATCCGCAAAGACGCGCGAGATCAGGGCGTAGCTGCGCGCGTCGTGGTCGAGCATCCAGGCCGCCAGCCCGATTGGTGAATCCTCGATCCCGTACAGGGTCTGGGGACGGTTGCGCATTTCCTGGGCGTATGCCAGGCCATGCTTATAGAAGAAGTCGAGCTGCTCGTACGCATATTTCTCGTCCGCCGAAAGGCCGGCTGGTGCCTGGCCACCGGACTGGAGCGCCTTCGCAATGTCGTCGGGAATGGTGGCAGGCATGTTGGTATGGATGCCGGCCAGCTCCGCGGGTGCCAGCAGGGCCATCTGTTCCGTGACCGCGTTGCCCCAGTCGCCGCCTTGCGCAGCGAATCGCGTGTATCCCAGGCGCTTCATCAGCACGATCCAGGCACGCGCGATGCGGACGGGGTCCCAGCCCAGCGTGGTGGGCTTGCCTGAAAACCCGTGGCCCGGCAATGACGGAATCACGACGTCGAAGGCGTCGTTTGCGTTTCCCCCATGCGCGGTGGGGTTGGTCAGCGGATCGATGATCTTCAGCTGCTCGACGATGGAGCCGGGCCATCCGTGCGTAACGATGACCGGCAGCGCGTTCTGGTGCCTCGAACGAACGTGGATGAAATGAATCTCTACCCCGTCGATCGTTGTCATGAACTGGGGCAGGGCGTTCAGCCTTGACTCGAGCTTGCGCCAGCTGTAGTCAGCTTGCCAGGTGCGCGCGAGCTCGCGCATCGTGGCCAGTTGCACGCCCTGCGATGCGTCCGTCACCAGCTCACGCGACGGCCACCTGGTCGCGGCGATCCGCCGGCGCAGGTCCACAAGCCGGGCTTCGGAAACGCGGACGCTGAACGGGCGAATCCGCGCATCGTCGCTGCCCTGGCGTAATGCCGAGGCGTCGCCGGAGACATTGGCTTCCGGGCCGGGTGGCTGCATCCTTTCGGGGACGTCGGACAGGGCGAACACGGATGGGCTGGCGATCAGCGCGGTTGCCGAGGCAATAAAGCGGCGTCGAGACAATGGCGGCACGGCGGGCTTGTCGGGGTGCATGGCGGTATCCCTTGCAGATGGAAGACGGAAATCAGGCCAGGTGACCGGCGCGAGTCAGCGTGGCTGCACTGCGCCCGTGGCCTTAAGCCACGCCCTGGTCGCTCGAGCCCGGAGTCGCCGATACGCCAGTCAGGTCCCTGCCGGCGAGCTGGATACCGGACAGGTTCTGCTTGGCGGGCAAGAGTCTTGTGCCTTCCGTGGACCCATCCAGGTTTCCCCGGCGCGCCTGGGTCGAAAACAGGCCTGGCTTGTCTCCAACGCGTGCGCCGTCGCTGTAGGAGTCGCTCTTTCCCTGGTCGAGGGTGTAGCCATGTGACTTGGGACGGCTGTCGCCGATGCGCTGACTGGCCGCCTGGGAGAGGGAAACGCTTAGCGCGCCGGCACCAGCGAGAGCGAGCGCGACGGCGGCGAGGGTGCTTGTGATACGGGCATTCATGACGTTCTCCAATCGTTCGGATCGCAAGGATGCGAAATCCCTGGATGCAGTTTGGTCGGAGAACGGAGTGCCGCCAATTGGATGTTCGTATAAGTTCGTGCCTTCTCGCTGCGCTGAAGGCCGCTCTGACGGCCGCTCTGATTCGCACCCGGCAGCTCCCCATCTCCCGCTGGAAGCGCGGGCGTTGGAATCATGGTGAGGGGGCAGCGGTCATGATTGCAATCAGCACGCCAAGCGCAATGCGATACCAGGCAAAGACTCGCAGCGAATGCCGCGCTACAAGGCGAATCATCGCATTGACGACAAACAGGGCCGAGATGAACGCCGCGGTAAAGCCGGCGGCGATTGCCCAGAGGTCTTCCATGCCGAGCAAATGGTAGTGCCGCATGGCGTCGTAGGTGGCGGCGCCCAGCATGGTGGGAATGGCCAAAAAGAATGAGAACTCTGTCGCGGCTTGTCGGGACACGCCAGACAGCATTCCGCCCACGATGGTGGCTCCCGAGCGGGACGTGCCGGGAATCATGGCCACGCACTGGGCAAAACCGATGCCGATGGCTTGCTTCCAGCCGAAATCTTCGATGGTGTGAATGCGAGGGACGGCGTTACGCCGCTCTACCCAGAGAATAACCAGTCCGCCCACGATCAATGCCGCTGCAACGACGGCAGGATCGAAGAGCCGGTGCTTGATGGGCCCGATGAACAGTGCGCCGATAACCGCCGCGGGCAGGAAGGCGACCAGTACCGCAGTGGCAAAGCGCAGCGCGTCCGGTTCCCTTCGGACCACTCCCTCGCACAGCTGCGTGATCCTGGCACGGTAGAGCCAGCAGACGGCCAGGATTGCGCCGAGCTGGATCACCACGTCGAAAACGCGCGCCTCATGGGACGAAAAATCGATCCAGTCCCCGATCAGAATCAGGTGCCCGGTGCTTGATATGGGCAGGAATTCCGTCAAGCCCTCGACGAGGCCGAGAAAGAACGCCTTGCCCACGTGGATCCAGTCAATCATGTGGCTGCTGCCTCTTTGGTTGCCTTGCAGTTCGGGGAGGGACGTGGCCCTGAACAGGGATCGGGATTACGACCGGGCATATGAGCCGGTCACGCCATCAGCAAACAATGGATCCGGCCGCACCGTCTCGTAGTCCCGAATGCGCATCGCGATGCTGGTGTATTCGCAGACGTATTCTTCGAACGCTGTCTTTCGCTCCCTGCCGATCACATCGTAGATGGCATCCTCGAACTCAACGTCGGTCCAGACCGTACCAGCGTGGGCAATGACCTCGGCCATCGCACGGTAGAACCTGCCCTCGTCGACAGGGTGCGCGCTGTACCAGGACTGATGAATGAGCCATTGCCTGAGCGCTTTGGCAATTTCGCATTGTGCCGACATCCAGGTGTCTCCAGTATTCTCGAGCGGAGAGAGGGTATTCGCATCTGCATTACGACCTCGACCTCGACCTCGGTGAAGTGGCGGCTGGCTTGATGCCGTGCCGCTACAACACCCGAGTTGAACAGGTACCTCTTTCAGGCAATCACGCTGTCAGACAGACAATGTCCACGCTGCTCCAGGTAGCTGCGGAAGTCTGCGCCGGTTTCATGGTGCTTGAGCGCATACTCGACGGTCGCCTTCAGGTAGCCCAGCTTGCTGCCGCAGTCGTAGCGCGTGCCCTGGTAGCGATAGGCCAGCACCTGTTCCTGGCTCAGCAGCGACTGGATCGCGTCGGTCAGCTGGAACTCTCCGCCGGCGCCGGGCTTCAGTGCGCGCAGGTGGTCGAAGATGCGCGGGGTCAGGATGTAGCGGCCGACCACGCCCAGGTTCGACGGGGCCTCTTCCGGCGCGGGCTTCTCCACAATGCCGGACACCTTGATCACGCCTTCGCCCCATTCGCGGCCTTCGACCACGCCGTAGGAACGGCTCTGCTCGGGCAGGATTTCTTCCACCCCAAGCACCGAGCAGTTGTAGTGGTTGTAGGCATCCACCATCTGCTTCATTACCGGCGGGTTGCCGTCGATCAGGTCATCGGCCAGCATGATCGCGAACGGCGTGTTGCCAACCAGCTTGGCCGCGCACAGCACCGCATGGCCCAGGCCCAGCGCCTCGGACTGGCGCACGTAGAAGCACTCCACGTTGGCCGGCTTGATCGAGCGCACCACGTCCAGCAGCGCCTGCTTGTTCTTGGCTTCGAGTTCCACCTCCAGTTCGAACGCCTTGTCGAAATGGTCCTCGATGGCGCGCTTGGAGCGGCCGGTGACGAAAATCATCTCGGTAATGCCGGCGGCCATGGCTTCTTCCACGGCGTACTGGATCAGCGGCTTGTCCACCACCGGCAGCATTTCCTTCGGGCTGGCCTTGGTGGCGGGCAGGAAGCGGGTTCCCAGGCCCGCGACCGGGAAGACGGCTTTACTGACGCGACTCGTCATTTCAGTTGCTCCCTTCTAGAGATTTGATAATGCTGCTGCCGGCGAAGAAAGAGGGTGTAGGCGCAACAGGGAATCAATCGCCTACACCCTAAAGTCGGCAACGGGGTGCCAGCGGGGATTGTGCTGCGTCGCAGCATCCACGGTACCCCCCACGCGTTGGGACTGAATGGAGGCAAAAACGTGGTTGGAGCGGCGGGGGCTGAGTCAGCCTGATCATTCAAAACTTTCCCTACCTCGGTGTGGGGCCTACCGAAGCGGGGTAAGACGGGTTTCGCGCCCCAATCAATAATCAAGGCCGGCAAGCAGTGACCCCGTTGCCGCTCCCGTAAGGGTGTAGACGCCTCCCTGCGTCTACACCCTCTTTTTTTTGTGCTCGCACCCGATACCGCCCCAATTGCAGTGCCTTCCGCTTTTTCTTTCCACTCCGATGGGGGGATCGGAAACTTGCTAAAAACGCCGGTCGCGCCTTGAAGATGTAGTCCCACGGGCCATAAACTTCGCCGGTCATTTGCGAAATGACGCAGTGCAAAAAGAGCGCGCCTCCGCGCCGTGCAGTACGAAGCCAACACCGCCAGGTTCTAATCCGCAGGCAATGCAAACAAGCGGAAAGGCACCACGTGTGCCATGTCGAACAAGCGGAATCACCGCTGCTCAACACGCCAGGGATACGGCGTGCAATGCGGATCTTCTTGTAAACAAGGGAATCATCGAGACGTGCTAAAGCTTTCAAGCAGATTGAGGTTTGGCAGGGCCGCCATGTGCCTGGGGATCATTCCATTGCTGGCATCCTGCGCACTCGCGCCAGGCATGCGCTTCGACCCACAGCGCCCACTCGATCCGGAAGATCCGGAGTCGGTGCCCAAGATCACGCAGATCACGCCGGCGCTGGTGCGTACGCTGAAGGCCGCCACGCCAGCGGCGAACGCCGGGGTGGAAGAGCTGTACGACGTGCCAAAGCCCTATACCGTAGGCGTCGGTGACATTCTCTCAATCGTCGTGTGGGACCACCCGGAACTGGTGTTCCCCACGCAGACCTACTCGATCGGTGCGGCCTACGAGATTCCGAGCTACAGCGGTGCTGCCAACATTCCGGGCTATGTCGTCAGTCCCGCAGGCACCATCCAGTTTCCATATGCCGGCGTGGTCAAGGTACTCGGCCAGACCCCGGACCAGATCCGCGGGCAGCTGAGCACCCAGCTCAAGCCTGTCGTCACCCTGCCACAGGTCACCGTACGCGTGCTTGCCTTTCGCAGCAAGCGTGTCTACCTCGACGGCGAGGTCAAGACCCCTGGCCCGCAGAATATCGACGACGTGCCGATGACACTGGTCGAAGCGCTCAACCGTGCTGGCGGCATCAACGTCCTGACCGGCGACAACAGCCGCATTCGTATTTCACGGGAGGGCAGGAATTACTTCGTCAGCCTGCCTGCATTGTTGCAGCAAGGCATCGACCCGGCCAGCATCCTGCTGCGCAACGGCGACATCGTGCGCGTGGAGCAACGCGAAGACAGCAAGGTGTTCGTGACCGGCGAAGTCGTGAAGCCGACTCCGGTGATGCCGCGAAACGGCCGGCTCACGCTCAGTGAAGCCATTGGTGAGGCAGGCGGCCTGAATCCCAGCTCCGCCAACGCCAAGGAACTCTACGTGATCCGCAAGGGTACGGACGGACAAGCCGAGGTGTTCCACCTCGATGGCAAGTCCCCTGTCGCCTTTGCGCTGGCCGAGGCGTTCGAATTGAAGCCGAGGGACGTTGTCTACGTGGATGCCGCAGGCGTGGTGCGTTGGAGCCGCGTGATCAACCAGCTGCTGCCGAGCGGAAACTTCTTCACGTCCACGGCAAACGCAGTCAAATGATCAGGACCGTACTCGTCGTCTGCATCGGGAATATCTGCCGCAGCCCGATGGCGGAAGGGCTGCTGCGGCAGGCGTTGCCGAACTTGGCGGTGACCTCCGCAGGCTTGGGTGCCGTGGTTGGCAGTCCGCCCGACCCAATCGCCATCGAACTCATGGGCGAATTCGGCCTGGATATCTCGCAGCACCGTGCCCAACAACTTTCCGGGACGCTGGCCAGCCAGACCGACTTGATACTGGTCATGGAGAACGAGCAAAAGCACGAAATTCAGCGTCGGCATCCTATCGTGTCGGGGAAAGTTTTCCGACTGGGGGAGCCAGCCAAGTTCGATATTCCCGACCCATACCGGCAGCCGCGGGAGTCTTTCGAACGCGCCTTCCAGCAGATCCAGCACGGTGTGCAAGCCTGGGTGCCGAGAATTATGGCGCTGGCTGGAGCCGATCGGGAACAAAACAAAATCTGCAGCCTATGAACCAGAACCCTACGTACCAATCTCCTGCCGCACCGGCGGAAGACGAAATCGATCTTGTCAAATATCTGGACGTGTTGCTGGCCAGCCGCTGGATGATCATCAGCATAGCGGCGGTGATTTTGGCGCTTGGCGTAGCGTACGCCTTCCTGGCGCGGCCGGAATATGAGGCTGATATCCTGGTGCAGGTGGAAGACAGTCCAGCCGACGCAAAGAGCTTGCTTGGCGATGTATCAAACCTGTTCGATGTGAAGACCGATGCCGCCGCAGAAATGGAAATTCTGCGCTCACGTATGGTGGTTGACAGGGCCGTCGAGTCCCTACGGTTGTATATCGAGGCGAAGCCACGCTATTTCCCCGTAGTAGGCGAGTGGATCGCAAGTCGGGCCAAACGTCTGTCTGAACCCGGCTTGTTTGGCCTTGGCGGTTTTGCCTGGGGAACGGAAAGCATTAAGGTTGCCACGTTCGATGTGCCGGTTGACCTCGAAGAACAGAAGTTCAAGCTGACCGCATTGGGGGATGGGCGGTTCCGGCTTGAGCAGGGCGATCTGGATGGGCCAATTGAAGGTCATGTCGGCAAGGCACTGGATTCACAGCAGGAAGTCGGCAGCATTCGCCTGCTCGTCACCGAACTCAAGGGAAAGCCCGGCACCGTATTCAAGCTTGTCCGCAGTTCGAAGTTACAGACGCTGGAGGACCTGCAGGTTGCTCTGCAGATTGACGAGAAGGGCAAGCAGAGCGGAGTTATAGGTGCGGCCCTGCGCGGCAAGGACCCCAAGCTGACTGCTGCCACGTTAAACGAGATCGGCGAGGAGTATGTCGCGCAGAATATCAAGCGCAAAGCTGCCGAGGCCGAGAAATCCTTGATATTCCTGGGCGATCTCTTGCCCCAGTTGAAGAGCGAACTGGAGCAGGCTGAAGTTCGCTATAACACGCTGCGGAACAAGCGTGGCACTTTCAATCTGAGCGAGGAAGGCCGGGCATACCTGCAAGAGAGTGTGGCGGCGGAAACCACTCTGCTCGAGTTAAAGCAGAAGAAGGCGGAATTGTTGACCCGATTCCGCCCTCAACATCCCTCCATGCAGGCAATTGACACACAGATTGCGGCATTGAGCGGCAAGGTTGGTGGCATTGCCAATCAGATGAAGTCGCTACCCAACCTCGAGCAGGACGCGCTGCGACTTATGCGCGATGTTCAGGTGAACAACGACCTGTATGTGGGTCTGCTGAACAATATGCAGCAGCTGAAGCTGGTGAAAGCAGGAAAGGTGGGTACAGTGCGGCTTGTAGACAATGCTCGCGTACCCGAAGAGCCGGTCAAGCCGAGGAAGCCTTTGGTGATCGGCCTTGCCGCACTCCTCGGCCTCATGCTTGGTGTTATTGTTGCATTCGTCCGGGACGCACTATATGGCGGGATTACCGATCCTCAGGATATCGAGCAGCATGCCGGGCTCACCGTCTATGGTACCGTGCCGCACTCGACACAGCAGTTTGTACTGTCTGAAGACATCCGTTCGCGGAAGAGAGGCATGCATCTTCTCGCCAGCCTCTCCCCTAATGAGCCTTCCATCGAAAGCCTGCGCAGCCTTCGTACTGCGCTTCAGTTCGCCATGCTGGACGCAGGCAACAATCGCGTGCTGCTCACCGGGCCGACACCGGGCGTTGGCAAGTCCTTTGTCTCCGCGAATCTTGCCGCGATCATGGCTGCCGGTGGCAAGCGTGTCTTGCTATTGGATGCCGATATGCGAAAGGGATACCTGAATCAGTACTTCGGGAAGGAACGGGCGCCTGGCTTGTCCGATGTTCTTGCCGGGAATGCGAACATGGAAGACGTAATCCATCAGGATTTGATAGATGGACTCGACTTCATCAGTACTGGTACCCTCCCTCCCAATCCCGCCGAACTACTGTTGAACACGCGACTGGTCGAATTACTGGACAGCTTGGACGAACGGTATGACCTTGTCATGATTGACACTCCACCCGTGCTGGCCGTTGCAGATACAGCGATCCTGGCCGCGCGCTGCGGCACGGTTTTCCTCGTAACGCGATTCGAAAAGAGCACAATCGGCGAAGTAGCGGAAAGTGCAAAGCAACTGAGTCATGCAAACGTGGACGTAAGCGGGGTCATCTTCAATGGTCTGGATCCTCGTGCATTCCGCTATGGATATGGCTCCAAGTACGGGCGTTACAGGTACGCCTATTATGGGTACGCTGTACAGGGCGCTCACTCTCAAAAGTAAAGGAAGCGTTGCAGGGGGGCCGTTGTCAGACGGCCCCCCAGGCGGCGTGGGCTTCAACGGCCTGCCAGTGTATTGACTCATGTTGGGATGATGTCGCTGGCGTGCGAGCCGCCACTTCCTGACCAGTTAGCCCGTCCCGCCGTCATCAAGACGAGCAAGAGAAGCAACATCGCTTTGAATCGCAGGGGGGAGGGACAGGCAAGTACCTCGGCCTCGGTCAACAGCTAGTGTCATTCCCAGCAACAGCTTTACTTTACTTAGACGCTCGAGCGAGGATCGAATCTGCAGTAGCGGTCCAGACACAGGGGCGCTTTGTGAACGTTGTAGTGCTCGACGTAGCGTTGGACTTCGAGAGCAGTTGGCGCGAGCGGTCAAATGACCTGTGGCGGATCGTCCGCGGCGTGATCAACCCGGGAAGAGGCCACCGCAGGAGTTGCGCTCGTTCACCGGCTCGCATTCGACTTTGACTCCAGATCGTCCCGCTGACTCCTCCCAAAGCCTGTGACCATCAGGCATGCATTGCAGGACCGCGCTAGTCATATGACCCAGGCGAAGTGGCTCTATTGCGAATACATGTCCCTGCCATCGAGTCGCGGAGGAGAGATTCCTCCGCGACAGCGTAGCAATAGCGATGCTAACGCTGTACCCATTCCCAATGATGCTCGCACTATGGCGTTCGATTCTTAAATTTGACGATACCAGGGAGCAAACGCAGGATATCCAGTCCCAGAAGCCGGCAGGCGAGTATGTACGCGATCAGACCGCAAGGCAGTGCCAAGGCCAGGGTAGCCACGCCTCCCATCAAAGGCATGAGAAAATGCGCCGCAAGTTGCCCGGTGAGGAAAGTAATCAACCCCGCCACCACGAAAACGAGTGCTGCGCGCCATACGGTTTTTGAAGGTAGCGCAATGGATTGCTCCAGGCGCTTGTGCAAAAGGGGAATCGATACTGCATAGGAAATTGCGGTGATGCCCAAGGTGGCGTCAAGTCCATAATGCGAGCCGACATAAACACCGATCAGGTTACTTGAAACGATAAAACATTGAATTTTCAGATAGTCGCCAAGGCGATTCAAAGCTCTAAACGAGTTTCGATAGACCAGGCCAATGGGGGTGAGTATGTTCGCCACCATGAATAGCGAAACGAATTGCGTGGCCGGAAGCCATTTTTCACCAAAGAGAGAACCAACGAGAAGTGAGGATATGCCGGAAAACATCCCCACTGCGAGAATCAAGAATCCAGTGGTGCATATCAACGCTTGATTGAACGTGGTGGAAAATCCGACGGCATTATGTTGTTCTCTAACCAAGGTAGGGAAGAGAACCGCAGCAATCGGAAGAATCACGATCTCCTTTACAGCCTGCCAAATTCTACCCCCGAACGCATAGTACCCTGCGCTGATCGGACCAAGCACGAGGGCTACCAGCAGTCTCGGAATCTGGGTCTCACAGAACTCAATGAGATAAACAGCAGTGAGCCGAAGGCCAGGTTTAAAACTCGACCACAGAGTACAGTCTGCAATACTAAAACCGGGTCGCCATGTGATCGAATTCCAGACGATCACGTTGGCAATCGAAAATTGAACAATCTGCTGGGCAATCAAGCTGTACGCGCCAAGTCCTTTTGTGCTGCAGCCAATTCCAACAACAGCTCCGGCAAATGTAGCGATACTCGTCCTTAAACTCAGCTTCCTGAAGTCCATTGCACTTTGCAGGATTGCATTTGGTACAGCTTGAAGAGCAGACAGGACGGGAAGCGGCGCTAACCAACGAAGGTATGGTGCCGCTTCCGGCATTTCCAGCAGACCGGCGATCTGCGAGGCAGCCAGATAGAGAGCGATCGCCATCACGAGGTTGACAAACAAAATCACGAGAAATATTCCCGATAACGTTGATCGTTCCTCGATTCGCAATGCAACGATGCCGTCGCTTAACCCCAAGTTCTGTAACTGAGCAAGCGCGATAAAAATGAAGCATACGCTGATGATGCCGAATTCCGCCGGACCAATATCCCTTGCCACGATGGCAAATACGGCGAACATCAGGATTTGCTGGCTCGCCTTCTCGAGGAAAACCCAGGAGGTCCTTCGCGCGAAAAGCTGCGTCTTGATGTCAGTGGATGATTGAGGCAATTGGGATCAGAAAAAAGTTTTACAAGAAGGGTCAGCTTTGACTAGTGAAACCAAGCGCCGGCATAGGATGAGAGCTTTCCATAGCTGTTATCCAGCATGTTGACTCGCTTTCCCAGAAGCTTCGCCAGGATCATGGCGTGCAGCCTGTTAGTTGTTATGCCCTCATACTCTAAAAAACGATTTCTCGCGAAGCTGATGATGGCGTCGCGCTGCTTGTACCATAAGGCTAGCGCCGCCTGTTGCACCTTGAAGTCGATGGAGTATTTGATCAGTGCATAAGCCGGGGCCGCCGAAAGGCGGCGCCTGGGAGAAACAAGATCGTCCCAGTCGACGCTTCCACCGAGTGCCGCTCCGGTGGATTCCCTGTCGCGCCTCAGGAATCGCATTTCCCTGGTACCGAGACTTCTCATCGACCAAGCCGAGTTGCACTTCCATAGCTGATGCGCCATGTCCGGAGAGAGAAGCACAGGACAGCCCAAATGCCTTGCCAGGAACTGGTGTGAAACATCATCCCTTACGAAGATGGTGCAGTTCTTGAGCTCTCTGTACTTCTCAAGTGACCGATCAATATTCTTCTCGTCCCTGAAGTGGACCGTCTGTGGCAGCATGACTATCCTATTGGCGCTGAACTTCTTGAGCAAATGTTCACGCATACCTTCGTGCGCGGGCCAGATGTCGCCAAAGTTTCCTCCTCCATGCAGCAGGATGGTGTGCTGCGGCGTGATCCGATGGAGAAACCTTTTGTAGTTCTTTACCGACAACCGGATGTCGACGGCCAGACGGTAGTCATGCAGGAATTGTTCAGTTCCTGCGTTGATCAGCAAGTCACCTACATTAAGGTGTATGGGGAGATCAAGGTAGGCTATCGGTTGATCGGGGGGAATATATGCAGAAATATCGCTGAGTTTCTGCTTGAGCCGATCCATCTGGGCAACATTATGACTCACCGTGAGTACTCCAATTTTGTTTGATTATTTGACAAGCCAGGCGACAAACTACCTACAAGTATTCCGGACAATAGCATCCAAAGCCCCCATGCGGCCGGCGAGAATACTTCTTCCTGAAAGATTCCGGTTATCAGCAAAGTGGCAATTGCGCTCGCGGTAATTGTTCGAATCCTGAAATTCGATTGGTCTGTGGTCTTTCGCAATAACTTGATGACTTTGAGAAAAAACCAGAATAGTAGAATCGTGAAAATTCCGATTTGATATAGAAGGACACCCAGGCCGCTTTCCAGGGCAAAGGAAGCGACACCCTGATGCTGGAACTCGGTAAAGTCCTTCTCTTCGGATTTTCCCAGTTCCGAGAGATTTCCTCCAACCCCGACACCTCGTCCCAATGGCTTTTCCTTGACCCCCTGCACGCCTGCGAGAAATCCGAGGATATGGTAGTCAGCCGACTTCACCCCGTAACTGATGCCGATCACGGCGTAAAGTAGAAGCATTGCAATCAGGGCGAATCGTGATAGACGAGACCGCCGTCCTCGCCTGGCGATGAAAAGTGTAGCGACAGACAACGTAATAATAATCAGAGGCCCCTTGGCCCCAATCAGCAAAACCAGGGCGGCGGCAATGAGGAAGGTAATGAATCGCCTTTCTGCGTATTCAATCAAAGCCAGGAACGATAGTGCGTACGCATAGCTGATTGCATGAAAATTCGGCCCCATGATTCGCAAGAATGCCAAATCCAGTCCATACTGTCCGGAAAGATTAAGGTAGCTTCGCGTCGAGTTCCTGACCAGATCCTGAATTGAGGAGAACTGCCCCGCGGTTGCGGTGTCTGCGAATTTCATCCGTTGAAACGCATCCGCCGAGACAAAGTTGTAGAGATACTCCGGAAAAAGAAACTCGATTACGCCATAGCCACAAAGTAAAACAGTGGTGATGAAAAACAGTGCTGATCTGAATTGTGTGCTGGTGCGGCGGCATGCGGCTATGCCGATTACCAGGCTCATGCCACCGAGAAAATATAGCCTAGCGTAGGATCCTGCACTAAGAAAGGTCGATGCCCGAATTCCGATAATGGTGTAGACAACGATGACGGCAGCGAATACCCCCGCGGCGAACAATGCTGATTTGAGTTGCCTCGAAATAGTGCGCTTGCGAAGGAACAAATACACCAAAGCGTGTGAAAATATCGCGGTGGTAATAATAAAGCTCGCCGACTGGAATGTTTTGAAAGTATCGGGGCCTTCAATGATGCCCAGTCCGAGCGCCAGAACGAGGTTTTGCAGTGTAACGGATGAAAGCAACAACACCAGCGCTAGTCCGGGGATAAATGCGGAAATAAGAAGGGCCAGCATTCCCAGCGCTATGATTGCCGGGGCGCCGACAACGGCTACCGCCATGACAGTCATGAGCAGAATCAGCATGGAAATAATGTAATAAACCGCGACATTCGAAATCGCGGGATTCCCTGCCGTGAATCGTGCGGCCTGAGGTAAAGAGATGGGTTGCATAGCGCTTGCTCGATACTCAGTTGCACAGGAACTGACGAAGCACACTCCACATCGGCTTGCGTCGGCCGCTTTCATCAAGGGGCAACGGGCGCTGGGGAAAGCTGTTGGTCTTGTACGCTTTGCTGGTCAACCAGCTGTGGCCATCCAGCAGTCCCCATGTAACGATCTGTCGCGGTGCTTCGATGCTGAAGATGGGTTCTAGCAGCTCGCGGACCTTGTCGGCGCACACCTTGTTCAGCACAGCATCATCAAGTAATCCGCTTCGATTGCGAACATCGAGTTCGGTAATTAATAGATCGATATTCATGGCGCGAAGCTCTCTGGTGAGGGTCTTGAGGCTCAGTTGGTCGATCTTCATCGTCGTGCTAAGGTGCGCTTGCAACCCGAATTTTGCAACCGGGACTCCTTTTAGCTTTAGTTTTTCCAGCAGCCTGATAATTGATCGTGTTTTGGTGAAGGAATACTCTGGGCCGAAGTCATTGTAAACAAGCGGAATTGCCGGAGCCAATCGTTTCGCGAGAATAAATGCGGATGCTATGTAGTCGTCTCCCAGGATATGCGGGAGCAATCCTTCTCTCAGGGCGCCAGGTCGATTTCCATTCTGTTCGAGGGCTTCATTTACCACATCCCAGGATTCGATTATGTCGCCATAGCGGTCGATAACATTATTGAAATAGGTTTCAATCTTCTGCCAAAGATGCTCGCGGCGCATTGTTCCGTCAATCCACGATGGCAATCCTGCATGCCAAAGCGGCGCATGTCCGCGTGCCTTCATTCGGTTATTCCGACAAAAATCAGCAATTATGTCCGCGCGCGCGTAGTCCCATTGTCCGGGCCGGGACTCAAGCAAACGCCATTTCAACTCCCGCTCGAAGGACAGAATGCTGCATTCCCGCAGGATTGCCTGTCGCAACAAAATGTTTGTACTGAGGGCTTCGGCAGTGACAGCGCTTCCGAATTCGATCCTGACAGGCTGGGAACAACCGCTTATGCCAGGAGCCTGGCTAGCTGTTGCTTGCGCATTCGTTTTCGCCTCGCTCCCGGCATTATGGAAGGCCAGGAGGGAGGCGCTAGCGAGAAATGTCCTTCTTCGCATCGGGCAAAGTGGAGGTTTATGTCTTTTTGTGGATTCTATGGCTCGATGTGAGCCAATCGATTGCGAAAACAGCGATGAAATAGGGGTAACTTATCATGTAGCGTCGCAGCAAGCGTGGCTCCTTAAAGGCACGGAATGGCGCGCGGAGGTGGAGCTTGTTCACCCAGGCCGGGTAGTAGGTAAGCCGCTCGGACGATTGATGAAGAAAGCCCCCGCACGTGAAAGCTTGCCCACGCCAGCCGCCCGCGACCAGTTCCAGGAGAAACTCCTCTTGAATCGGGGTGCCCATTCCCACGATGACGTAGTCGGGCGCCAACTGAACAATGTTGCGAATTGCCTCGCTTCGTTCCTTCGCCGAATTGAAGTAGCCATGGCGCAGTCCGCATATCTTCAGTTTCGGGTATTTTTCCTGAAAGTGTTCGGCGGCAATATCGATCTGTTCTGGTTTCGCTCCGATCAGGTAGACGGACTTGTCGTTATTCTCCGCGCTTTCCATAAGCTTGGGAGCGAGAGAGGTCATGTCAAAACTTGTCCTGGTCACTTGATCGCCCAGGACGAAGCTGAGCATTTTGGCGAGGAGTTGGCCGTCGATATAGATCCCGTCGAATCTCTCGAATATTTCAGGGCTTCTTCTGGCGATCAGATAGGAGTAGGGATTCAGGAAGGTGTAAACGCCATTGCGAGTGGGCAGTTCCGAGGATGCGGACAGTCTATTCAGAAGAAATTTCATAGGATTCCTGCATCGAGTTGATATTGGATGGCTCGGTGGCGGCTATCAGGGCGTTCATTGTGGAAGGGCAGTGCGTGCCGGGCTGTAGGCGAGCAAGCTAGTGTTGCTGCCAGCAGGCTAATACGCATTCTGTCCTTTCCACCCTTTGAAAGCCGTCCAGAAAATAATCCTCAAATCCATCCAGAACGACCAGTTCCGTATATAGAAGATGTCGTGCTCCACCCGCTTGGCCATCTTGTCCAGGGTGTCGGTCTCTCCGCGATAGCCGTTGATCTGGGCCCAGCCCGTGATACCGGGCTTGACGCGGTGGCGCAGCATGTAGAAGTCCAGCTGTTCCTTGTACATGTTGTTGTGCGCCATGGCGTGCGGCCGTGGCCCTACCACGCTCATTTCGCCCTTCAGCACGTTGATGAACTGTGGCAGCTCGTCCAGGCTGGTACGGCGCAGGAAGGCACCGATCGGCGTCACGCGGCTGTCGCCCTTGGTGGCCTGCGTGACGACGCCGTGCTCGGCATGCACCTTCATGCTGCGGAACTTGTAGACGTGGATGACGCGGCCATCCATGCCGAGGCGCTCCTGCTTGAAGAAGACCGGACCTGGCGAGTCGCGCTTGATCAGGATGGCAATGAGCAGGAACAGCGGCGACAGCGCGACGAGCACGAGCGCCGAGAAGCTGCGATCGAAGATGGCCTTGAGGGTGCCGCGCACGCCGAGCGAGGGCGGCTTGTTCATTTCCACCGCGGGCATGCCCAGGAAGTTGCCGACGTTGTGGTTGAGCAGGTCGAAGTCGAGCACGCTCGGCATCCACTTGATGTCGATGAAGTCGTTGCGCAGCGAGAAGGCGATTTCCTGCATCCGCCGGTGCTCGCTCATCGGCAGGGTGATCCAGATCTCATGGATCCCGTGCTCGCGAGCGAAATCGGCGATGTGGGCGCTGTCGGTGATGCGACGGCGTCCTTCCGGCGTGGACTCGCCTTCAGCGGCATAGATGCCGCTGATCTTGAACCCGGTGGTGTGGCTGGCGGTCGCGCGGCGATACATCTCCTGGCCGGTACGGCCGAAGCCGACGATGATCACGCGCTTGTTGTTGGCACCGGCAACGCGCAACAGGTTGAGCACGGCACGGGTGACTACGCGCAGGCCCACCAGGCCGGCCAGCGAGAAAGCGTACCAGTACACCATCCACAAGCGGGAAAGTGAATCGGCCTGGTGAAGCAGGTAGGTCAGCAGCAGGCTGACCAGCCAGACCAGGCTCCACGCAGACAGCAGGCGCGCAGCGAGGGAGATCAGGCTGCGGCCGCGCCACGATGTGTAGACATCGAACCCGGGCAGCACGATAAAGGCAATGGCACAACCAAAGTACTGGATGAACTGGTGGATTGGCGCGTGCGCAGTGGCGAATCGCACTTCACTGGCCAGGATAGCCGCAAGCCAGATGGCACCGGCGTCGAGCAGGCGAGCCATCAGCGTGAGCTGATCGTGGTGCCTGGCAAACATATCGCGATAGATACCCAATTGCTTCCCCCAGAAGCGTTCGAGTAATGGGTGCCCAAGCGGGTGCCCATGCCCTTGTTGTCTCCTCCGAACTTGCCGTCCGCGCGCAGTGGCGGCCAGGCCCGTCGCACGGCATGCATCGTGGTTGTGCATGCTCATGGTCTTGACGGAGCAGAGTCGTGCGGGACTGCTTAGCTGCAGCCGGTTCCATGGTGTGGCGGCGGTCAGCTGATGACCGGCCACGGCCGCATCCTTGAGGGCCGTCCAATGGAACCGCAACGCTCTTTTTGCTGCCGGCGCGACGCTGGCGCCGGTGTGCTCCGTGTTTTCAGGAGCGAATAGTGCGATGCAGCGAAAAGCGTCGGTACCCTTCATCAGAAGGGAAAGCCTGGCCTTGGTGGAGGTGCCGATCGCGATGAGCTTCGTCGTTTTTTCGCGCGCGAAGATGCCGTGCAACCGAGGTGAGCGTTACCCCGCTCAAGGAGGGAAGCGAGATGGCAGCGCCCCCCTCGCGTTGGGGGTGAGAATAAAAACATTGGTGAGCGGATTCGGGACCGCCGTGCGTGATGCACATGAAAAGCTGATGCGGCTCAGCATCTGGGCATCCTTCACTCAACGCGGTAAAGGAATGAGAAAAACAGAGCCACATACGGTATTCACGCGGGAGCAGCTGGATTCGTATTTCGCGTCTTACGTAGGGATGGAAGGGGGAAATCCAGGCGCTGCAGTATGGTTCTGCGATAGCTCCCCGCATCCAGGCGCGGCGTCGCTATTGGTCCCGCTGGTTCCGCGTGCACAACCGGGCGCGTGGGATGCTGCCTACCGCTGCAAGTATCGCCATCACATGGATCGCTGGCAATCACACCAGAAGATTGCGCGGATCATGTCGGCGGCGCGCGCGCAAGTCTTCAGGATGGCCACAGGCGAGCAGGACTGGAAGGACTACTTCGACCACCACCTGTACGCGCCGCAGGGCGCGGAGTTCAAGCTCAGCCTGTTCCCGCTGCCAGCGCGCCTGATCAATCAGACACCGTGGTCGAAGGCGTTCAAAGGCCAGCCGGAGCTCTTGCCCAGGCAGCGTTACCTCGACCTTTGCCGCGAAGGCCGGCGCTTTGCCTTCATCGACGGAATTCGCCGGCGCTGGAAGCCGAAGGTGGTGATATGCCTGGGCGAGCGGCACGCCGACGACTTCGTGCAGGCCTTCGCACTCGCGCAGGCGCGCGCCACCGACCACGTCCTGCAGCCCGCCGATCAGCCCAAGACCTTGCGCGTGCTGGAACGAGACGGCACCACGTGGATCATCTGTCCGCCACTGGCTGGCGCAGCCGGAATGATGTCCGACGTATTGCTTGACGCGATGGGGCGGTACATCACGCGCTGGCTGCGGCCGGACGATTTTCCCGGGTACTCCGCTGCTGCGGACGAACCGGGTGCGAGGCCGTCATGAGCCATGGCGAGCGTGGGGCGTTGATGCCGCTGGCCTGCCTTCGGCACCGGCGACGGCGACGGATCGAGTTTCCCCCGCCAAGTAGGGGTGACACGGATCGGTGGATGCGTTTATCTGCGTGCCGGCGCGATCCGCAAGCTGCTGCCGCGGGTGCCACGCGCAAAGTCGTGCGTGGCACCCGAGACAGCAGAGCGCTGGAGACTGTGCGCGGCAGTGTCCCCGTCGCAGGATTCCCAACCATCTTTCGTTGTATCGAAGTATCGACCTGAGGAGAGCAGCGTGCAAACCAGAACCCGGAACATCTTTATCCTTGGCATCATGGCAAGTGCCGCAGCAACGCTGGTGGCTTGCGGTGGCGGCGGCGACGATTCGCCCCCGCCTTCGCAGCCTTCTGCCAGCGTGAGCGGCAAGGCGGTGGACTTCTACCTGTCCGGCTCGACAGTCACCTTCCTTGATTGCGACAACAAGACCGCGACCACGAATGCAACCGGGGACTTTACCTTCCCGGCCGGTTGCACCAAGAGCGCGCTGAGAGTCACCAGCGGCACCGATATCGGTACCAACCAGCCGTTCACCGGGGTGCTGCAGGCACCGGCGCTGGATTACAAGCAGGGCGTGATTCCGGTGGCTTCGCCGCTGACCACGCTGGCGGTCCAGCTCGGCTCGGGCCAGTTGGCGCCCCTGGCAACCGGCCTTGGCCTCGGAGGCAAGGACCTGACCACGCTCGATCCGATGCAGGACGCGGCAGCGCTGCGGGCGGCGGTCGTGGTGCAGCAACTGGTCGATCACGTCGCCAAGACGCTGACGGGCCTGGGCGAGGGCGGCACGCTGACTGCCGCGGATACGGCCGCAGCGGCCTCCAAGGCAGTCGCAAACGCCGTGGCCAGCGCTCCGGGCACCGCAGACCTGACCAGCAGTGCACTGGTGACGAACGTGGTATCCAGTGCAGTACAGAACGCGCAGGCAGGCTTGCCCGCCGAACTGCGCTCGGACATCGGCGCGGTGGCTGCCAATGTGGCCGCACTGGCCGCGCCGGTAATCACGACCCAGGTGGCAAGCGTGAACACCGCACTGGAGGCCGTCGATCTGGGTAGCAGCCCCACCGCAACGTTGGCGGCGCTGACGGAAAGCGGATCGCTCAACATCGTGACCGAGAGCGCGCAGTCCACCACGACCACGGCGCTGGTCCAGGCGGTAACGACTGACGGGCTCACGAATGCATCGATCACGAACACGCTGGCTGAACTAGGCGCTGCGGTGTCGACCGGTAACACCGCCGAGATCCAGCAGGTAACTGCGGAGCTGGGCAGCGCGGTGGATGCAGGCGCCATCAACAACGTGGCAAACGCTGTCGGGCTGAACAACTACCTGCTGCTGTCGAACCTGACGATCAATGGCGCCAACTACCCGATCACCGACACGATCTCGGCCACGGGCGGCACGCTGGGCTCGATCCAGGTTGCGCTGACGCAGAATGGTAACGCCTTCAACGGCGGGCCGTCGCAAGTGCGCGCCGGGTTGAGCTATAGCTATGGTGGCAATCAGGTCGACGTCATCATCGAGAACGTGACGCTGACGTTCAACGGGTCGCAACTGGTGAATGCGGTGGTGCCTGCCAATACCACTTATTCGTTCCGGATCAGTGGCAACCTGTCCGCCGCGGCAAGCCTGACCAACAGCGTCGCCGACAGCCTGTTCTCCACGGCCAATGGCGGCTCGCTGAACCTGCCGTTCACGGTGTTCCTCGGCAAGCTCAGGTCTGCCGGCGCGCTGAGCCAGGCGCAGGTTGACGCCCTCACGCCAAGGGCCACCAGTACCTTCCCGGTGACGTTTGCCACAACCACCGGTGTCAGCGGCCGGGATGTGAAGGTGGGCATGCTGGTCAACGGCGACGTGGAGTTCGCCAAGACGGCATTGGTGAAGACTGACTCCGAGATGGTGGTCGGCGACGGCCTCAAGACGACGGTCACGCTCAACCCGTGACCGGCGCGTAGTGGTGCCTTCCGCCAGGATGGGGAAGGCCAGGCCGCCCGGTCATTCGAACGCGTGTCTCAATGCAGTCGCGAGGGTGACCGGGTCTTTTCTTGTCTGCGTCGAGCGCCTCTCCGGAGCCGCCACGCATGAGGCTCGCCCAGTGGCCTCGGAGTCTATATGCAGCTGATTCACAAGCGCCGGCTGGACCACGCCTGCGCCCTGATGCTGGGCCTGTCGTGCGCGGGCACGGCCAGCGCCGCCCCCGACGATGTGTTCATGCAAGCCGAGCCCGCCACCGGAGAGTTCACCTCGGTGCGGGTGGAGGCCAGCTACGACATGGTGAACCGCGCCGTGGATGTCTTTAACCTGCGCGGGCAGCAGGGGCCGGTGTCGGACAACTCCGGCGATTATCGTGGCGGCAAGCTGATGCTGGGCTACAAGTTTTCGCCGCACTGGTCGGGGTCGGCCACCTACTGGCGCCGTGGCATCGATTACGGGCAAGACCACAACACGATCGATACCTGGATGCTGGCGATGCACTATGACCCGCTCGCCGAGGCCGGTGCGCGCGATCGCATCATGCTGCGCTTCTCCCTATGGGGAGACCACTCCGGCAGCCTGAATCGCTCGTCGCCGGTGATGGTCCGCAATACGACGTTCAACAGCCTTACCGTGAACAACGCGAATGATGTCCAGGCCCAGGCCGACGTCATCTTCTCCGGCGAGCTGACCGAGCGCAACCAGCTCACCGGCTTCATCGGGCTCGGCATCAGCCGCGTGACGATCGGGAGCATCAATACGCGCCTGCAGCGAGGCAACTGCAACTTCAATGTCGCGATCGGCTCCGACAATGTCGCCAATGGCCAGCTGGCCGCACCGTGCAACGTGGGCAACGCTACTTTGCAGTCGGCCTCGTTCGCAGTCGACGCCAGCCAGTTCGGCCTGGATTTCAACGATGATTTCAACTATACGGCCGGCTACCTGAACCTGGGCGGGTCATGGCGCTGGAAGTACGAGCGCTTTGCGGCGCGCCTTGGGTACCAGTTCCAGTACCTCCTGCGCAGCAATGTTGATAGCCGCGCGGAAACCTACGGCTATTCGCCGATCCGCTCCAACCATACGCTGGGCCTGGAGCTGTCATATGCGGTCGTGAAGAACGTGGAGGTGTTCCTGCGCGGCCAGGCATCGCTGTACAACTTCGTCGGCACCATCCCATTCCTCTATAACGCGACCACCGCGGGCAAGCTGGACCGCTACTACGGCTACGGCTCGATCGGCATTCGATTCTCGGGGTTCTGAGTTTGTGAAGGCGGTCGCGGCCGGTGGCCATTGCATGCTGTTCCCAGGGCCTGTCAGCACATTTCTATCCCCTCCGGGGAGGGGATAGATAACGCTTCCCCAGGATATTGCATCGCAGCAAATCACTTATGTCAGACCTTAGAAGATTGAAATTCCTAAAACTTGAGGGCTAGGTTAGAATTATTTCAATCAAAAAGGGATCCATATATAAGTCGAGTGAAATTATCGGGGCTGCGCGTTCGGATAGATATTGGTTTTCATATTCAGCGCCAATTATCGTAGATGGTGCATTCCATGGAGTGAATTTTTCTCCATGACAAAGTCCACCCAAGCATGGAAATTATCCTGGTTGCAGGATAATGCAAGCTCTGCGTCTCCACGAGTCGCGAATGCGTTCGGCTGCCACTGACTGGATTTCTTCATGTCAGGTGGTGTCGTATGCGAATACGAGCATGAAAAAATAATTAAAGCAGTCAGTTCCGGGCATTAAAAAAATGCCCAGATCGGTGCAAAGGATGGCGCCTGCGGCGGCGCACTTAAATCCTCGCACCTTGCCTGCAAATAACGTTTTGCCAAAGACCACAGCAGCACGTGCGCCCAGGAGGCCGCGGCATGCTGCGGCATTGTGATTTACCGGGGGTCCCACCAAGCAGCAAGGGATAGTATGCAGCATTCAAAGGTGTTCGCGCGTCCGGACCTGGATCGCTATTTTGCCTCCTATGTCGGAATGGAAGGAGGCAATCCAAAGGCTCCCGTCTGGATATGCGACAGGAGCCCGGCGTGGTCGGAGCCGCTCGTCGCACCGCTACAGCCGCGCATGGCACCGCCGGCCTGGGACGCGGTGTTCCGGCACCAGCACCGGGAAGACATGGGCAAGTGGTTCGGCCATCAGTGCGTGGCACGCATCATGGCCGCGGCGCGTGCCGAGGCGCTGCGCATCCGGCTCGGGGACAACGACTGGGAACACTACTACTGGCGCCATCTCTACTCGCCGCGGGGCGCCGAATTCAGGCTCAGCCTGTTTCCCCTGCCTGCCCACGTCGACGGACGCACGACGTGGTCCAAGGCGTTCCGAGGCCAGCCTGAACTGATTCCGCAGTCGCGCTACCTGAACCTGTGCCGGGATGGCGAGCGCTTCCGGTTCCTCGCCAAGACCCGCGGCCGCTGGCGCCCGAAGGTGGTCATTTGCCTGAGCCACCGCCATGCCGACGAATACATCGAAGCCTTCTCGCTGGGCGGACTGGCCAGCGAAGAGCATGCACTCCAGCCGGCTGACCAGGTCAGGCGCTTGCGCCTGTTCACCAAGGACGGGACGACGTGGGTCATCTGCCCGGCAATCGGCGGCAGCGCCGGAATGACGTCGCAGGTTCAGCTCGATGCGTTCGGGAAGTTTCTGGGCATGCGACTGGCGGAAAGCGACTTCAGGCACTGCGCCGAGCTCGATGCCGTCGATGACGGACCGTCCGCCCGTCCGGAGCGCTTGCCGGTGCTCAACGAAATGAGCAGGCGGCCAGCGGAGGCGGGTGCTTGTCGGACGATGGAACGTGTTCGGCCGGTGTTTCCGGCAAACGAACCTCTGCGCGCGGGCTGCGAAACTTTCGCTTAGTGCCGCGACAAAAAAGACTGATGTAAAAAATTTTCAATTTTGCCGGGCCAGTATATTTGACACAATCCTGGCTCTTCACTCATTTGAATTTCCCATTGAGGGCACCGTTGACGCGGTGTCTTTTTTTTGCCCGGCTGGTGTGACGTAGTCGAGCCGGCGCGGCGGGCATCGGGGCATCTGGCCCCAAGGCCCCGGCCGGCAATGCCGCAAGGAATTACCGACCGATGCCGGCCCGCATGTGGTGGATGTCGTGCGTGACAAACGGATTTTCCTGACTTGGCATGGACAGGCATTCCGGCTGCAGGAGCGTCTCACGCATGTCGTCCAGCCCGCTGGCCCAGTGCTCGCTCATCGTCAACGGTCCGAACTGGAAGTCCTTGGCGCTGCCTTCGAACGATTTGTCGCGATAGATCAGCTGGACGATATTCCGGCGCGCGTCGGAGGCGTTTTCCGCCGCGCGCAGGTAGGCCGCGCTCTGACGCCGCTCCGGCGGCACCAGGTCCAGCACGTCGCTGAGCATGCGGCGCAAGCGCTGCTGCTCGCTCATATAGGCTGTGATCAGGCGTGTCCGGCTGGAATACTGGACATCCTTCTGGCGTGTGGCGACGTCTGCCAGATTCTCCGGCAACGGCCCGCGCGCGCTCCACAGGTCAACCTGGAAGATCAGGGCGTTGCGACTTGGCCTGGCGTGGAGGATTGCGGAAAGCGGAGTGTTCGACACCAGACCGCCATCCCAATAGAATTCACCGTCGATTTCCACCGCAGGAAAGCCCGGCGGCAGCGCGCCGGAAGCCATGAAGTGTTCGGCGCGAAGCCTGATCTCGGTGTTGTCGAAATAGACGAAGTTGCCTGTCCGCACATTGACGGCGCCTACCGACACGCGCATCTCATGGTGGCTATTGATGCGGTCGAAGTCGGAATCCGCGCTGCCCCTCCAGCAGGGCGTGGGCGGCTTCGATCCCATCGAACCAGATCCGCAACGAGTCCGGCCAATGCTGCGCACTGCCGGCAATCGAGCCATACGGAATCAGGCTTGGAAACCAGGGCCGGCGGCAGATATGGGACCAGAACTCGCGCAGCCTGGTCACGCGATGCTCCGGCGCGTTGCCGGCGATGATCGCGGCATTCAACGCGCCGATCGAGATGCCCGAGACCCAGTTCGGCTCAATGCCGGCTTCGGCAAGCCCCTGGTAGACACCTGCCTGATAGGCGCCGAGCGCGCCGCCGCCCTGAAGCACAAGTGCCCGCACGGCGTAGCCGCGATCCACTTCGGTGCGGACCCGGGCGGCGCCGGAGCTGCCTTGCAAGTCTTGTCGTTCCTGAAACATGTTCCCTCCCGCGGCCGACCATGGCGCGCTTACTGCATGTACCAGCCGTGGCTGACCACGAACGACTGCCCGGTCAGGGCCGCGGACGGATAGGCGCACAGGAAGAGGGCGGTCTGGGCGACGTCGTCGACGGTGGTGAAGACACCGTCCACGGTGCCGCCCAGCATCACGCGGCGCACCACCTCTTCCTCGCTGATGCCAAGTTCGCGGGCCTGTTCGGGAATCTGCTTCTCGACCAGCGGCGTGCGCACAAAGCCCGGGCAGATGACATGCGAGCGCACGTTGTGCTCGCCGCCTTCCCTGGCCACCACGCGCGCGAGTCCGAGCAGCCCGTGCTTGGCGGCCACGTATGCGCATTTGAGCGGCGAGGCTTCATGCGAATGGACCGAGCCCATGTAGATGATGGTGCCGCCCCGGTCGTCGGGGTACATGTACCTGAGCGCGGCGCGTGTGGTCAGGAAAGCGCCGTCAAGGTGGATCGCCTGCATGCGCTTCCAATCCGCGAAGCTGTACTCGTGTACCGGATTGACGATCTGGATGCCGGCGTTGGAAACCAGGATGTCGACGCCGTCGAACCGGTTTGCCACGGCTTGCGTGGCGCGATCGACCGCAGCTTCGTCGGTGACGTCCATCGCCACGCCCATGGCCTGGCCGCCGCCAGCCTCGATGGCTGCGGCGACGCTGCGCGCGGCATCCTCATCAAGGTCAGCGACGGCGACGGAGGCCCCCTCGCGAGCCAGCAGTTTCGCGATCGCCTTGCCGATGCCGCTGGCGGCGCCGGTCACAATGGCTGATTTGCCAAATAGCTTCATGCTTGTTCTCCATCATCGATGGGGTGTCAGGCCGGAAACCGGTCGATGCCGGTCATGCCTGCAGGTAGTCGTACACAACCTCTCCCAACGCTAGGGTCAGGTCGGCGACGTAGTGTTTCGCACCGATGACTTCCAGCACCGGCAGCGAGGCAACCGGTGCGAGTGCGTGCGGGAAGAGGGACAGGGCCGCAGGGCCGGTCCAGGCTCCCTTGACGTCGACATCCTTGAGAAAGAAGCAGACCAGTTCGCAAACGCGCGCGGTGCCATCGACGTGCGGCAGGATCTTGAGCAGGTAGTTGGGGGTGTTCGCCAGGGCGGCCTGCACTTCGGCCTTGTCGATGGTCTGGTGCTTGTAGCCCATCGTGCCGGTGGCCACGCGCACCGGGCCATAATCGAGCGTGCCCAGGAGCGTGTCGGTCTCGACGGAGAGGTGCGGACTAGCCAGCTTCTTGGGAAAGCCCCACAGCTCGCGCCCACCGGCCAGGGGCGGATGGTCGTCAAGGAACATCGCATGGGTATAGTTGCCTGGACGCCCCCGGTACGTCACCGGAATCACCTGGCCTGATTCGGTGTAGTCACCGAAGCCCGTCGAGTCGGGCATGCGGATGAATTCGTAGTGCACCACCGGATCGGTCGTTTCCAGCGGCTCTGGCACGACCGCACGCAACACTTCGGGATCTGTGCGATAGGAGATGACAAAGTACTCGCGCTGAAGAAAGCGATACGGCCCGATCGGGTAGGCCGGGCTGAGCAGGGGCGTGGCAAATGCGCGCTTCCGGATGGTCTGGACGTCCATGGTAGTTGAGCTCCTGTGGCGACTCCGTACCGTCCCCGTCAGAGGGGGTGTACGGTCGAGGTCATTCTGGGAGCTTGCGCTGCAGCGGTCTATTGGACCTAGGTATCGGTTTCTCCGGCCACTTCGATTCGCGCGTCGAGTGGGCAAGGACCCGGCGCGGGATCCGCCGGGGCGGCCGTGAGGCTGCTGCAGTATGGGACGGACTCTTCCCGTCAGCGTTGGAGGCTGGACCCGCTTCAGCAGGCTTGCTCGGCCACTACCTTGTCTACGGTCTCCAACGCTCGCCGCAGCGCGTCCAGACGTACCGAGCCGAGTGCCAGCCGGATGGCATGAGGCACGTGCTTCGACGTCGCAAAGGGATGCGCGGTCGACACCGAGATCCGCTCGCGCAGCAACGCGTTGGCGACGGCATCCGCACGGACTTCCTCGGGCAAAGGCAGCCAAACGAAATACGACGCGGAATGGCGAACCGGCTTCAGATGGCCCAGCACATCGCTGACTACGCGTTGGCGCAGCGTGGCGTCCCGGCGTTTTTCAGCCTCCAGCCTTGCCACGGTGCCATCTTCTAGCCAGCCGCAGGCAATCGCCGTCATGGTTGCCGGCGTCGTCCAGGTGGTTGCGCGGATGGCGCGCTCCAGCCTGGGGATCCATTCGGATGGCGCGCATATCATGCCGACTCGAAGCCCTGTGGCGACGCTCTTCGACAGGCCCGACACGTATACGGTGGCTTCAGGGGCCAATGCCGCCAGGGGCGGCGGTGCGCTTTCCTCCAGGAAGGCGTAGGCTCCGTCTTCGATCAGGACCAGTCCGTGTTGGCGCGCAATGGCGACCAGTTCGCGCCGCCGTCGCAGACTCATCACCCACCCGAGCGGATTGTGCAACGTCGGCATCATGTACACGGCGCGAACCCGCCGCCGACGGCATAAGGCTTCGAGGGCACCAAGGTCGGGACCGCGTCCGTCAGCGGGAATCGGCGCGAGTTCGAGCCGGCACGCCTCGGCGGTGAGCTTGAAGCCCGGGTAAGTCAGGGCGTCCACGGCCACGACGTCGCCCGGCTCAAGCAACGCCATGGCCGTGGCCGTCAGCCCATGCTGCGCGCCGCTCACGAGCACGGTGGTCCGGGCCGACGCCGCCACGCCACGGCTCCCCAGATGGTCCGCCATGGTCGCCCGCTCGTGCTCGCGTCCGCCATGAGGATGGTACCGAAGCACCGCTTCAAGATCCCCCGCGCTGGCAAGCTGGCGCAATGCCGCCCTTAGCAGGTCAACCTGGCCTGGTAACGACGGGTTGTTGAAGCTCAGGTCTACCGTGTCGGCGCTCCATGCCGGCAGGTCTATGCCCTGGCCGGCAGGAAGCGTCTCCTTCACGAACGTGCCTCGGCCAGTCTCGCCGCTCACCAGGCCCATCGCATGAAGTTCGGCGTAGACCCGTGAAGCTGTCACCAGCGCCAGCCCCTCCCGGGCCGCGAGGGCGCGATGGGTGGGCAGCCGGGTTCCGGGACGCAGCCGGCCCTCGCGGATGTCGGCTGCGAACTGGTCGACCACTTCCTTGTAACGGAGCCGGGGCATCGAAGATCGCTTCCATGACAATTATCGGAATGCATCGATTATCGGCCTCGCGACGGCGCGACACAACGTGTTGCGTGCATGGCACGGCGGGCGGGACAGGGGGCAGGCGGGACTTGGAGGGAAAGCGTCGCGGCGGCAGAGCCGCGACGTCCTTGTCATGGTGCCGATGCAGGGCAGCTGCATGGCAAAGAGGGTGCGTGGCATGACGCCACGCCGGAGCAGCACCGCCTCAGACTGCGCGGCGGACCATCAGCTCCTTGATCTTGCCGATGGCCTTGGTCGGGTTCAGTCCCTTCGGGCACACATCGACGCAGTTCATGATGCTGTGGCAGCGGAACAGGCGATACGGGTCGTTCAGGTTGTCCAGGCGCTCGCTGGTGGCCTGGTCGCGGCTGTCCGCGATGAAGCGGTAAGCCTGCAGCAGGCCGGCGGGGCCGACGAACTTGTCCGGGTTCCACCAGAACGACGGGCACGACGTCGAGCAGCTGGCGCACAGGATGCACTCGTACAGGCCATCGAGCTCGTCGCGCTCTTCCGGCGACTGCAGGCGCTCTTTCTCGGGCGGCGGTTCGTCGTTGATCAGGAACGGCTTGATCGAGTTGTACTGCTTGAAGAACTGCGTCATGTCGACGATCAGGTCGCGCACCACCGGCAGGCCCGGCAGCGGACGCAGCACGATGCGGTCCGGCAGCTCGCGCATGTTGGTCAGGCAGGCCAGGCCGTTCTTGCCGTTGATGTTCATCGCGTCCGAGCCGCACACGCCTTCGCGGCACGAACGGCGGAACGAGATGGTCTCGTCCAGCTTCTTCAGTTTCACCAGCGCGTCCAGCAGCATGCGCTCGTGGCCGTCGAGCTCGACCTCGTAGGTCTGCATGCGCGGCGCCGCATCCTTGTCCGGATCGTAGCGGTAGACTTCGAAAATACGCTTCATTTCTGTGGGTCCTGTTGTCTCTACGATGCGGTGCTCAGAAGGTACGGGCCTTCGGCGGCACGCTTTCCACCGTCAGCGGTTCCATCTTCACCGGCTTGTAGTCGAGGCGGTTGCCTTCGCTGTAGAACAGCGTGTGCTTGAGCCAGTTCTGGTCGTCGCGGTTGGGGAAGTCGCTGTGCGCGTGGGCGCCGCGCGATTCCTTGCGGGCGGCCGCCGAGATCATGGTGGCCTTGGCCACTTCCACCAGGTTGGCCACTTCCAGGGCTTCCACCAGCGCGGTGTTGAAGACCTTGGACTTGTCCTTCAGGTGGATGTTGTCGGCACGCTCGGACACTTCCAGGATGCGCTCGACGCCTTCGTCCATCAGCTTCTGCGTACGGAACACGCCGGCATGCGATTGCATGTTCTTGCGGATGTCGTTGGCGACGTCCTGCGTGTATTCGCCCGACGACGTGGCCTGCAGCTTGGCCAGGCGCGACATCGCCAGGTCAGCGGCATCGGCCGGCAGCGGCTTGTGTTCCTTCTGCTTCAGGTTCTGCGCAATGATGTGGTTGCCGGCCGCACGGCCAAACACCACCAGGTCCAGCAACGAGTTGGTGCCCAGGCGGTTGGCGCCGTGCACCGACACGCACGAGCATTCGCCGATCGCGTAGAAACCGTTCAGGACTTCGTTCGGGTTGCCGTTCTTCGGCACCACGACCTGGCCGTGGTAATTCGTCGGAATACCGCCCATCTGGTAGTGGATGGTCGGGACCACCGGGATCGGTTCCTTGATCGCGTCGACGTTGGCGAACTTCATGCCGATTTCGCGGATCGACGGCAGGCGCTTCATGATGGTCTCGGCACCGACGTGGGTCAGGTCGAGCAGCACGTAGTCGCCGTTCGGGCCGCAACCACGGCCTTCCTTGATTTCCTGGTCCATCGAGCGCGACACGAAGTCACGCGGCGCCAGATCCTTCAGCGTCGGCGCATAGCGCTCCATGAAGCGCTCGCCATCCTTGTTGCGCAGGATACCGCCCTCGCCACGCACGCCTTCGGTGATCAGCACGCCCGCGCCGGCCACGCCGGTCGGGTGGAACTGCCAGAACTCCATGTCTTCCAGCGGCACGCCGGCGCGCGCAGCCATGCCCAGGCCATCACCGGTGTTGATGAAGGCATTGGTCGACGCGGCGTAGATACGGCCGGCACCGCCCGTGGCGAACAGCGTGGTCTTGGCTTCGAGGATGTAGACCTCGCCGGTTTCCATTTCCAGCGCGGTCACGCCCAGCACGTCGCCGTCCTGGTCGCGGATCAGGTCCAGCGCCATCCATTCGACGAAGAAGTGGGTCTTGGCGCGCACGTTGCGCTGGTACAGCGTGTGCAGCAGCGCATGGCCGGTACGGTCGGCCGCGGCGCAGGCGCGCTGCACCGGCTTCTCGCCGTAGTTGGCGGTGTGGCCGCCGAACGGGCGCTGGTAGATGGTGCCGTCCGGGTTGCGGTCGAACGGCATGCCGAAGTGCTCGAGCTCGTACACGACCTTCGGCGCTTCCCGGCACATGAACTCGATCGCGTCCTGGTCGCCCAGCCAGTCCGAGCCCTTGATGGTGTCGTAGAAGTGATAGTGCCAGTTGTCCTCGCTCATGTTGCCGAGCGAGGCACCGATGCCGCCCTGCGCCGCCACCGTGTGCGAGCGGGTCGGGAACACCTTGGACAGCACGGCCACGTTCAGGCCGGCTTCCGCGAGCTGGAGGGATGCGCGCATCCCGGCGCCGCCAGCACCGACGATGACCACGTCAAAGCGGCGACGCGGCAATCCAGTCTTGACTGCGACCATTTATTACACCCTCCAGAGAATCTGAGCAGCGTAGCCCGCGCAACCGACGAGCCACAGAATCGTAAGAACTTGCAGCACCAGGCGCACGGCCATCGGACGCACATAGTCCATCCAGATGTCGCGCACGCCGATCCAGGCGTGATACAGCAGCGACAGGATGGTCAGGAACGTGATGATCTTCATCCACTGGTTGGCGAAGAGCCCTGCCCACGCCTCATACGAAGCGCCGTTCGACAGCAGGAAGGCAATGGCCAAGACCACGGTGAACACCACCATGATCACGGCCGTGACGCGTTGCGCGAGCCAGTCTTTCAGGCCGTAGTGGGCACCGACGACCAGACGCTTGGGACCGATATTGTTATTTGCCACCGTGATTCTCCTCAGAACAGGCCGAACAGCTTCAGGCCGAAAATCAGGGTAAGCAGCAGGCTGACAACCAGCACGCTGACGGCAGACTTGGCCGAGGCGGGCTTGGAGACACCGACGTGCACATCCAGCAGCAGGAAGCGGATACCAGCGCAGAAATGATGCAGATAACCCCAGATCAGGGCCAGAACAACCAGCTTGACAAAGCCGCCGGACAACAGGGCCGAGAACTTTGCGAAGCTCAGTTCGGAGGTGATGCTCTGCTCGAACAGATACAGGACGAAGGGAAGGAGGAGAAACATCAAGGCACCGCTCGCGCGATGCAGGATGGATACCTTGCCGGCCCAGGGCAACCGGTATTTCGCGATCTGCGAGATACCGATATTCCGGAATTCGGGCCTGGTGGATAGTTGCTTTTCCATGGGGGCGCTGATTCTTGTAGTGGGATGATTCGCCGTCCTGGCCTCGAGCCACACGATCCGACGCAGTGTCCGATATCGTGCAGCCCCGGCCAGGGGCTGATACGCGCGTATTTTGGCCTCCCGCTGATATACTGTCCAATATCTATCGCATCTTTCTGATATATATAACGGCAGATATCGCATGGAGCTGCGGCATATTCGCTACTTCCTCGCCGTCGCCGACGAGCGCAACGTAACGCGGGCAGCGGAAAGGCTCGGCATCGGGCAGCCGCCGCTCAGCCAGCAGATTCACGCGCTGGAGGAGGAACTGGGGGTCAAGCTGTTTCGCCGCACCGGGCATGGCGTGGTACTGACCGAAGCGGGCGAGGCGTTCGCAACGGATGCCAGGCGCATACTCCATGACACGCGCACAGCCGTGGAGAAAGCGCAAAGCGCGGGACGGGGCGAAATCGGGCGCCTCAATATCGGATTCACCGGCTCGGCTGCGTTCAATCCCGTGGTCTCAAGGCTGATCCGCGCCTACCGGCAGGATTACCCCAATGTTGTCCTCACCCTGGCGGAAGGCAATACGTCACAACTCCTCGCCTATCTCAATGATGGCCGGGTCGATGTGGCCTTTGTCCGCTTGAGCGGGCAGTCGCCGGCCGGCGTTCAACTGCAGCACATTGCCGTGGAGCCGATGAAGGTCGTGCTGCCCGCGACGCACCCTCTTGCGAAGCGGCGCCGGATATCCCTCGACGCCTTGGCGCAAGACCATTTTGTGCTGCTGCCCCGCGAAGCAAGTCCGACCTTGCATGACGTCATTGTCGGCGCTTGCAAGCAGGCCGGTTTTGATCTCATCGCCGGGCAGGAGGCCCCGCAACTCTCTTCAGTCGTGAATCTCGTGGCAGCGGAATTCGGCGTTTCACTCGTTCCCGCCTCGGTTTGCCAGATACAGGTCGAGGGCGTTGTCTACAAGGACATCGTTGGCAGCCCGGTCTCGATCCGCCTGGCACTCGCGTCGCGAATCGAGGCGACCCCCGCGAAAACGGCAAATTTTCTGCACAAGGCCCAGAGGCCCGGAGCCGGGGCCCAGCCTTGACTGGTGCGTACTTGGCCAGCAGCGCGGTGGCGTTCGGGATTTCGGAGTTCCCTGTTGCCAGGCTTACTGTTGGGCCGCCAACTGTGCGGCCCGCTGGATCACGATTGCCAGCTTTCGATCGAGCGCGAGGCCGATTGCTGTAACAGCCGGGTTGCCAAACTGGCCGAATAGCGTGGAAGGCTGGTCGAAGTCGACCTTCACCACGCCAGGTTCAGTTTCATAGACGAGCAGGGACAGCGGTGCGTAGAGGCCGGCGCGGATATCAAGGCTGGTCATTTGCAGCGCGATCCTCGGGTTCCCGACGTGATAGCGCCTGGCCTTCCGGTGCGAGCCGGTCATAGCGAACAGCGCACCATGGTCCTGCGCCGCAAAGATCATCAGCCCTTGTTCGCCCTCCATGCGTGCCATTCTTATCTCCGCCCCCTCGGGGTCGCTGGCGAGCGAAGCCATTACCGCCCGATCGAATTTGCCCAGAACGGACTCGAAGCTGCGCGTGAAGGCTTCATAATCGATCCGTAGTTCCAGCGTCCTGTGCACGATGCTGACAGGCTGTGAACTGGCTTGAACCCCGGCAGGATTTGCCTGTCCTGTCGCCGGGTCAGCACCATATGCGGCGAACTGCGGCATGATCAGCGCGACCGACAAGGCGAGCGCGAACGCGTGTCGTAGTCTCATTTCTCCTCCCATCTCAATCACTAGCATGATGATCGCCATAGAGCCCGACAAAAGGACTGCGACATTTCTGTGAGCCGCTCTCAGTCTCGTCGTCTCGGCTACCTGCTGTTCTCGCCATGATGTATCCGGCGTCTACATGCTAGTCAGCGAAGCTGCCGAGGTCAAGGAGGATCGCGCCGCCTCCACCTCGGGGCTATCCCTAGGGAAAGGTCGGCAGTGCCGGCAACACATCACTACACAGGTACAATCCCCGGCAAACCGACACACAATACGAGGGGACAACACCATGAATGGTGTGGTTTCAGGCCGCCTTGCGCCGAGGTGCCCTTGAATACACGTTTCATCGAGGCCTTCATGTGGGTGGCGCGGCTTGGCAGCTTCCGCGCCGCGGCCGACCACCTGCACATCACGCAGGCTGCCATGTCAAACCGCATCGCCTCGCTCGAGCAGGAGATCGGGGCGCGCGTCTTTGAACGCGAGGCCCGCGATCTGCGGCTGACGCCGGTTGGCCTGCGGCTGCTCAGCTACGGTGAGCGGATGCTCGAACTGCAGCGCGAGATCATGGTGCTGGGCCGCTCCGACCAGCAACTGCTCGGGCTGGTGCGCATCGGCGCCATAGAGACCGTGGTGCATACCTGGCTGGTCGACTTCCTGCGGCACCTGAGTTCGACCTATCCCGGCATCGAGGTGCAGATCACCTCCGAGACGACCGAAGGGCTGCACAAGAGCCTGCGCGCCGGCGCGATCGACATCGCGCTGCAGACCGACACTGCCGTCGGCGAGGGCATTGCCAGCATGCCCTGCCTGCCGATGGCGATGGGCTGGGTTGGCCCGCCGGGTGAAGCGCAGCCGGGTGAAGGCGTGCTGGCCGGGCTGCTGCAGCATCCGACCATCACCATGAGCCGGGGCTCGCAGCCCCATGTTGCGCTCAAGGAACTGTATCGCAAGGCCGGACTGCCGGTAGGCAAGGTGCATTGCGTCAGCTCGATCGCCGCCATTGTCAGGCTGGTCAGGGGCGGGTTCGGCAATGCCCTGATGCCGCTGGCACCGGTGCGCGAGCAGGTCGAGCGCGGCGAATTGCGCCTGCTTGCCTGCGATGTCCCGCTGCCCCCGCAACGCGTCGTGGTCAGCTATCACGACCATGGCGTTTCCGAGGCCATCCGCTTCGTTGCCGAACTGGCCTGCCGCGAATCGGATCAGTTCGTCCAGTCGCTGCCAGCACCATATTCGGGAGCCTAGGGAGGCCATTGCGCCACCCTGGTGCGGTTTCCCGGCCGCATCCACAAGAAAAACTGATCGGAAAGACCAACAATTTCCCGTTTGTCCTGACTCGCTGCTGCAACGATCATCGACTCATTCGCCGTACCCGGCGATCACCCCTACAGAGGAGACAGAGTCAGATGAGCAATCCTGCGGCCATTCCCCCACATGGCTTGTTGTTCGTCGCGTCCGATGTGGACGCGGCCGATGAAGCCGATTTCAACCTCTGGTACGACCGCGAACACGTAGAGGAGCGCGCGCGCGTTCCGGGTTTTATCTCGGCCGCGCGTTACCAGGCAGTGCACGGTGGGCCGAAGTACCTCGGCCTCTATCGCACCGAATCGCTGGCCGCGTTTACCTCGGCCGCGTACAAGCAGGCTTTCCGGCACCAGACCCCGTGGTCGGTCACCAACCTCGGGCGCATGCGCAGGCCGATGCGCCGCGTGTGCGCGGTCAACGCGTCGGTGGGGCAGGGCAGCGGCAGCTGGATCGCGGTCCTTCCGCTGCCGCGTGCCGACGATGTCGTGTCCCTTATCGATCGCGCAGCCGAGGTCGGAGATGAACTCTCGCTGCGTGTGGGGTTCGTCCGCTCCTGTCTTCTCGTCCCCGACGACGAACTCAGTCAACCCTTGCCCAACGAGAGCCTCGAAGGCCGCGATCTGCTTCCCCTGTTCGTCGTGGAGAGCAGCGATGAACAGGCAAGCGAGCTCGCTGAGAGCCTCGCGGCGCAGGGCCTGCACGCCGATGCCGCAGGTGCGACGCGCTACATCCTCAAGTGGAAACTCTACGCAAAGGAACTGGCGTCATGAGCGAAATGATCTCTACGGCAGCCGACGCCGGTTCCGCAGCCGGCGCGCGCGAAGCCAATGCCAATGCCAGCGCGAAGATGCGCCGCCTGGCCGCGGCCAGCTCGATCGGGACCACGCTGGAGTGGTACGACTTTACCGTCTACAACCTGATGGCGGCGCTGGTCTTCAACGTCATCTTCTTTCCATCCTTCGATCCGCTCACGGGCACGATCCTGGCGTTCTCCACGTATGCCGTCGGCTATGTGTCCCGGCCCCTTGGCGGCATGGTGTTCGGTCATCTTGGCGACAAGCTCGGCCGCCGCTTTGTCCTGGTAACCACGCTGATCCTGATGGGCATAGCCACCGGCGTGATGGGCCTGCTGCCGACCTATGCGTCGTGGGGCATCTGGAGCCCGCTGCTGCTGGTGGCGCTGCGCTTTGTGCAGGGCGCGGCGATTGGTGGCGAGTGGGCCGGCGCGGTGCTGCTGGCGATGGAGCACGGCAGGCAGGACCAGCGCGGGCGCAATGCATCCTTTACGCAGGTGGGTCCGTCGGCCGGCACGCTGCTGGGCACCGGCTTCATTGCCCTGGTCTCGGTGTTCCTGAGCCCGGAAGACTTCCTGGCCTGGGGCTGGCGCATCCCGTTCGTCTCGAGCGTGGCGCTGGTGGTATTCGGCTTGTGGCTGCGGCGTGGCGTGGACGAGACGCCGGCGTTCAAGGAAATGGCTGCGCACAATGCCCAGGCCAAGACCCCGTTGAAGGAAGTGTTCGTCTCGCACTGGCGGCGCCTGCTGGTGGCTGGCGGCGTGCGCATCGGCTCGGACGTGCTCTATGCGCTGGTGGTGGTCTTTACGCTGACCTATGTCACCAGCGTGCTGAACCTGTCGCGTCCGCTGGCACTGACCGCGACGATGCTGGGCGCGGCCGGTAATGCGCTGACGGTGCCGCTGTTCGGCGCGCTGTCTGACAAGCTCGGCCGCCGGCCGGTCTACATCGCCGGGGCGCTGCTGGGAATCGTGTGGGCGTTCGTGTTCTTCATGCTGATGGACAGCAGCCAGCCGTGGCAGATCTGCGTGGCCGTGGTGCTGGGTCTGCAGATCCATGCCGTCATGTACGGCCCGCAGGCAGCGTTCGTGACCGAGCAGTTTCCGACGCGGGTGCGCTATGCGGGCTCGTCACTGGCCTACACGCTGGCGGGCATCCTCGGCGGCGGTTTCGCTCCGCTCATCATCACCAGCCTGTACAAGGCCTATGGCAGCACCGGCGCGGTGTCCCTCTACGTCTGCGCGGCATTGGGCGTGACACTGGTTGCGCTGCTGATTGCCCGTGAGACGGCGCACAAGCCGCTCGAACACTGAAGCGGCAATGCCCCGCCGGCTTGTCCGGCGGGCCGCGCCGATCTGCGTTCCGCTCGCAGCCTCATCATCCACAACTTCTACCGCATGCCTACTCTGCAATTCCAACTTGCCGGCGAAGGACCGCTGGCGCTGCATATCGACCGGCTCGTCATTGCCGGCTGGACCGGGCGCGATGCCGACGCCGTCAACCACCACATCCGGGAACTCGAAGAGATCGGCGTGAAGCCGCCATCGATCGTCCCATGCTTTTACCCGCTTGCAGCCTCGTTGCTGACCACCGCGCCGTTGCTGGAAGTACCGCGGGACGATTCGTCGGGTGAGATCGAGTTCGTGCTGATGGCGGGCCCTGACGCGCTCTATGTCGGCGTGGGCTCGGACCATACCGACCGCATGGTCGAGGCCTACGATGTCACGGTCTCAAAGCAGATGTGCGCCAAGCCGGTCGGCAGCGAGGTCTGGCGCTTCGACGATGTCGCGGCGCACTGGGACCGGATCGAGATGCGCTGCTGGCGCACCCGGCATGGCGTGCGCGAGCTCTACCAGGAAGGGCTGGTGACGCGCCTGCTCGATCCGCGCGACCTGATCCGCCGCCTGCACGGCGCAGTGGACGGCGGAATGGACGGCGGCCACGAGCTGCCGCCCGGTACCGCGATGTTCTGCGGCACCCAGGCGGTGATCGGGGAACTGGGAGGCGGGGAGGCATTCGAAGTCGAGCTGCACGATCCGGTATTGCGGCGCTCGCTACGCCATGCGTACCGCGTGGCTAGCCTGGAGGTGGCTCCCTGATGCGCACCGATCTTCCCACCATTGCCGAACTGGCCGCCAGCCTGGATGCCGGGCAGACGACGAGCGTCGCGCTGACCGAACAGGCGCTCGAGCGCATCGACAGTCATCGCGCGTCCGGCGGTGCAGCATTCATGGAGGTCGATGACAAGGGGGCCCTGGCGGCGGCCGCGACGGCGGACCAGGCGCGTGCTGCCGGCTATGTGGCGTCGCCACTGGCCGGCCTGCCGGTTTCCGTCAAGGACTTGTTCGATGTACGCGGCCAGGTGACGCGGGCCGGTTCAAAGGCGCTGGATGGCGCTGCCGCTGCCGCTGATTCTCCCGCCGTGGCGCGCCTGCGCGCGGCGGGGGCGGTGCTGGTCGGGCGCACCAACATGAGTGAGTTCGCCTTCTCCGGACTCGGCCTGAATCCGCACTACGGTACGCCCCGCACGCCGTTCGACCAGGCCTGCATTGCCGGCGGCTCGACCTCGGGCGGCGCCGTCAGCGTGGCGCTCGATATGGCCGCGGCCGCGCTCGGCACCGACACGGGCGGCTCGATCCGCATTCCGAGCGCATTCTGCGGGCTGACCGGCTTCAAGCCCAGTGCAAGGCGCGTGCCGCTGGCGGGCGCCGTGCCGTTGTCGAGCTCGCTCGACTCGGCCGGCCCGCTGGCGCGCTCAGTGGCTTGCTGTGCGGCCGTCGATGCGGTCCTCAGCGGTGAATCGCTCGACAGCCGGCCCGCGGCGCTCGCCGGCCTGCGCCTGTACGTGACGCGCGACTTCGTCACGGAGTCCCTGGACAGCGAAGTCGCGCGTGGTTTCGATGCAGCGCTTGCCAGCCTGTCCCGGCTTGGTGCCCACGTCATCCCGTTCGATTTCCCCGAGCTTCACCGCCTGCCGACCATCAACGCCGGCGGCGGCCTGACCGCGGCCGAAGCGTGGCACTGGCATCGCGCTCTGCTGGACGAGCGCGGCGCTGCGTACGATCCGCGTGTGGCGACACGGATTCGCCGCGGCCAGCAACTGAGCGCTGCCGACTATCTGACGCTGCTCAAGGAACGGCACGCCATGCGCCAGAGAGCCGCCGAGCTTCTGCGCGATGCCGACGCCTGGCTGATGCCGACCGTGGCCGTGCGGCCGCCGCGGCTCGATGCGCTCGACAGCGATGAGGCCTTCTTTTCGACCAACGGGCTGGTGCTTCGCAATCCGAGCGTCATCAACTTTCTCGATGGCTGTGCGGTATCCCTTCCGCTACCCGCGGCCGTCCCGGGCATTGCGCTCAGCGTCTGTGGCCTGCACGGTGCCGACGCGCGCATCCTGCAGGTTGCCGGGGCGATCGAGAAGGGCCTTTGCCATCGCGAATTGTCGGTGGCTGGCAAGAGCGGTCGGGAAGGGTAGCGCAGTATCTCTACAGGGTTTTCCCTCTGTTTGCGCGAATTGGTAAAAGCATGTCGTGATCGGCCAAGCCGGTCGGCGTGGAGCGACCCGAGAATGGACGGAAGCTGGCGCGCCCTCGAGTCCGTCATCGACAAAGCCTTCCAAACACGCAAAGCAGCATTCAAGAGGTACAGAGATGGAGAAGCAGGCCAACAACATTTTGTGGCGTGGATACGCCCTGGCGCTCGGCGTTGGTGTCGTCGGCTGGCTGCCCGTGGCTCAGGCCCAACCGGCCTGGCCAACGAAGCCGGTCCGGCTGGTGGTGGCGGGCCCTGCCGGCGGCAGCGCCGACGCACTGGCGCGGCTGCTGGCGGAAGGCCTGCATAAGGCATGGAGCAAGCCGGTCATTGTCGAAAACAAGCCTGGTGCCGCCGGTGCGCTGGCGATCAGCGACATGCAGTCCACTGGCAAGGATGGCCATACCCTCCTGGTCATCCAGGGCGGTGTGGTGAGCGAGGCTCCGTTGGCCTCCAAGGTCAATTACAAGCCGTTTGCCGACCTGAAGCCTCTTGCACAGATCAGCCGCACGGGGCTGGTGCTGGTCGCCAACAAGGATCTTCCGGTCTCCAACCTGAAGCAACTTGTCGACTACGGCAAATCGCAAAAGGACGGGCTCGTATTTGCCTCCTACGCCACAGGATTGAAGGGCCACACCTCGGGCATACTGCTCGGGCAACTCACCCACGTGCCAATGCGGCACGTAGGCTACAAGGGCTCGCCTCCCGCATTGAACGACCTGATGGGCGGACATGTGCCGCTGATGTTCGATGGGGTGACTACCTCGCTGCCGCTGATCAAGGCGGGGAAGATCAAGGCGATCGCGGTGGCGTATCCGACCCGGATTGCAGGAATGGCGGATGTCCCTACGTTCAAGGAGCTTGGCTACCCGCAGCTGGCGCTGGCAGGCTGGTTCGCCGTGTGGTCGCGTCCGGATGTCGAGCCGGCGGTCCAGCAAAAAATCCGCGAGGCCACGCTGGCATATTTCAGGGAGCCCGCCGTGCAGAATCGCATCAAGGACATGGGCATGGAGCAGGGCGATCCCGCGACCTCGGACGAGATGATGACGGACCTGAAACAGGCATACCAGCAACAGGCCGCGCTGCTGAAATCCATCAACTACCAGCCGGAATAATCAGAAGAATAGTCCGCAGGTCCCGTCCTCTGCTCCATGGCCGGTGGCACCGGCCATGGTTCGTTCACGAGAGCTCGCGAATGAGCGCTTCCGCCTGCGGCCATTCACCATAGCCGGAAGCCGGATTCAGATGCCCGACTTCGCCGAGTTCGACGAAGCGGCTCCCCCAGGCCTGCGCCAGCTCACGGGCGCGATCGAGACGAGTCAGCGGATCATTGCTGCTGGCCGCAACGATGCTCGGAAACGGCAAGGTGGCGCGCGGGATCGGCAGCCAGCCATGATCGCGCAGTGTGTCGGTCGCCGGATAGCCTGCCGGCATGGGCGTCTCGAGGTCCGCGGGTGCCGCAAGCAGTGCGCCCAGGATCTCGCGTCTGGCGCCCCGGGCCGCCCAATGGGCGACCATCATCGCGCCTGCGCTATGCGCCACGATGATGACCGGCCCCTCGATGGCAGCCGCGGCGCGCTCGATGGCATCGACCCGGGCAGCGCAGCTCAGCTTGTCTTGCTCGAGTGGAGCGACTGAGACCACGCGAGGCAGCTTCGCTGCCAGCAGCGTCTGCCAGTGTTCCGGCACATGGTCACGCAGGCCGGGGACGATGAGAACGGTTGGAGTCGTAGAGTTCATGTCAGGATTTCAATATGGCGCGTCGCCCATGATGGCGGTGCGCTCCATTTTTCGGTGGCACGGGGGGTAATCCATCACTGCATAGTGCTGGGTCGAACGGTTGTCCCAGAATGCAACACTGTTTTTCTTCCAGCGGAAACGCACCTGGTATTAGGGGGTGCTGGCCTGGCCGACCAGGTAGTCGAGCAAATTGCTGGCGCCCGGCGCCTTGTCCGGTGATTGTTGTCTCCAGGGATCGATGCGGCCGATCGACCCTTGTGAGTCTGGATGCTGCGGGCTTCTTGCGCTTGACGGGACGTGACAGGCACTTACCAATTCATGGCGCGGCGATAAGGGAACGCATCGGCCCTCGATAGCCTTTGACCACGGCGAAGCCTGAGCACCGGGCTGCCGGGGCAGCGGTCCCAAATTTCCCTGACCGCGCTTCCCCCAGCATCACCCCGCCGTGCTGCCGTTCAGGTGGGCGCGTGCCTGCTCGACCCACGCCTCGCGCATCACGCGCCCTCGTGCGTTGAGCTTCAGGTCGAGCCAGGCCGCCTCCTCCGGCTCAAGGGCAGCGAGCTGTGCGTAGCGCCGGATGCCGAGATGATTGAGTTTCTCCGCCGTGCGCGGACCGACGCCCGTGAGGCTTGCGAGATCGTCGGGCGGCGCGCCGTCGAGGTCCGGCTCGATCGTGGGCGCCCGGGGCACGAGTGTGCTGTCGGCGGCCTGTGCCACGTAGGCCGCCGCAGCGTCAACGGCATCTTCGGTCTCGGCGAGCGTTGCATCGTGCGAGTCGGTGCTCGCGAGCGGGGCGGTTGGCGTGTGTGCCAGCGAGGGCGGCTCCGCCACGCCAAGCATTCTGTAGAACCGATGCAGGAGCACAAGCGCAGCCGGATGCATGGTCTCGACGGAACCGGAGATTTCCATGACGGCGTCAAGTGCGGTCCTGCGCTGGGGTTCGGTTTCAAGCAGCAGCGGAATCGTTGCCAGCGCCTGCTCCGGCTCCATGTCCGCGATGATCTGCTGCTGCCTGATGAGCTTCGAAAGCGCGGCTTCGTCGAACTCGCCGAGCGTACCCGCGGTCGTGACCAGATCGAGCAGGCGCTCAAGCCGCGAACGCCGCAGGTAGCCGCGTGCCTTTGCCATCAGCACAAGCATGCGTACGGCACCTTCCGCCGCACCGCCTTCGGTCATTGCGCCGAGCGCGGCGCGCACCTCCGGAAGCGTGCGCAGATCCTCGTCGTGACGGCGCCTGGCGCTCAGCAGCTCGTGACTGCCGATGCCCTTGACCGCGGGAATCGTGTAGATCGAATGAAAGAGTGTCTCCATCCAGGCATCGCGTACATCCCGATAGAGGTTGAGCTGACGCTCGATGATGCTCGCGTTGATCCGTTCCAGCCCGACGAATGGGTTGTCGCCATCGACAGGCTGGCGGTGCGCGCGCGTCCATTCGGCCCACGCGCCGACGGCGCTCATGAACGGATTGCCATCCGAGAACGCGAGCCGGCGCAATCGAATCGGCTGGAGCTCGCGCGTCGCCCGCGCCGCCCCGGGTGGTACCACCGCGCGCACCCACGGGCGCATCCCGATGTCGTAGGCTTCCGTGGCGAGCTCGGACAGGCGTGCGACCGAAGCAAACAGCTCCTCGTCCTCGCGGCCGTCGTCAATGCCGAGGATATCGTCGATCGTCCGCGCCTCGAAGCGGATATGCACGCGGTCTTCGGCATCGTCGAGCTTCATCTCGTAGAGGCCGGGCGGCAGCGCTTCGATCGCGCGCAGCGTGTCGGTGATCGCATCGTGCTCACGGTTGGCGACCTTCGCGGAAACGAAGATGCCAAGGTGCCCGACGGTGTGATGGACCATGTACACAATGCGCTGGCCGCGCATCTTGATCTCATCCACGTTTGCGTAAAGATCCGCGATCCAGTTGAGGGCCTGCTGCGGCGGCGTGATGTTGTCGCCGTGCGAGGCGAACACGATGACAGGCGAGGCGATGCGGCGCAGGTCGATCGCCTCGCCGCCGAGCCTTGCTTCGCCGCGGGCGAGCCGGTTGCCAACGAAGAGGTTCTCGACGATCCAGCGGATCTCGGGCTCGTTCATCAGGTGAAAGCCGCCCCACCAGCGTTCGAATCCAAGATAGCGCTCGGACTCCGTGTCGACGTTCGCGTACAGGTGGTAGTACTTCTTGAACAGATGATTGGCGGGGTCGAGGGTCTCGAAGTTGAGCACGAGCCACGCGCCATCGAACACGCCGTGCCCGATATCCGAAAGCATCAGCACCGGCAAGGCGCCGCCCGCGAGGCCGCCAAGATATCGCATCGGGTTTTCGCCGGTCCTGCCCGCCCAATAAGACATCGGCGCGCCGTTGATGACGACGGGCCCGGCGAGCTCGGGCGCCGAAGCCGCAAGCACCATGGCGGCCCAACCGCCCTGGCAATTGCCGATCACCGCGGGCCGAGGCGATTTCGGGTGCCGGCGCGCTATCTCGCGGAGGAACTCCACCTCCGCGTCGCGAATGTCGGCCATCGTCTGGCCAGGCTCGGGCATCGGACGGAAAACCACGAAGTACACCGGATGCCCGTTCTGGAACGCCTCGCCCACCTGGCTATCCGGCTTGAACCCGCCTATGCCCGCGCCATGGCCGGCGCGCGGGTCGACGATCATGAACGGCAGCTTGGCGTCGTCGACGGTGACACCATCGGGTGGAATGACCCGCACGAGCGAGTAGTTGACGGGCGCTTCCAGCTCGCGGCCGTCAACCAGGAGCTCGAACGCAAAATCCAGCACAGGTGGCATGTCGGCTTGCAGATGCTCGACATAATTGTTGCCGCGCTGGCGCAGGGTGTCGAGCATGAGGATCTGCCGCTGCATGGCATCGGTGGCGTAGGCCAGCCAGCCGGTCGCCCAGCTTGCCGGTCCGCCTGCCATAAGCGCTGGCAGCCGGGCAGTTTCTGCCTCGGCACTGGTATGCACATCGTCGGCAAATCCGGCTGTCTCCCGTCGCAGCCGGATAACGTGGTTCCACGCCACGTCGGCTATGAGACGGTTGGCCTTGCGTTGGTCACTGCAGACCCGCGCGAAAGTTTCGAATCCCTGCCAGAAACTGGCAATCATGGTGCCAAGGGCAGCAGAGCCCGGGTCAGCGCGACGTTCCATGTAGATGCACTCCTTCCGCGTCAGGCTCACCGCGATTCGGCAGCGCGACGGTTGCCAACGCCGGCTTCACAGGCCAATGCTTACACTAGCCAGACACCGTGACAGAAAGGTGACGGCCCCAGTCGCGGGGCAGTCGGCAAGGCATGTCTCTACTCTATGCGCCGGGGGTGAAAGGTGACGGCCGGCGAGGCTTTGCACAACGCGAAGTGCCTCACAAGTAACGCCGCAACAGCTTCAAGGGTGCCAGCTCCTATACTGGCGCTTGTCGGCGTCAAGGCGCGACTCCCTCGAATCCCCCCGCGTTCATTGCAATGAACTGGCTTGAACTCAAGATCCCTCCGCCGGTCGTGGCGCTGCTGACCGGTTTGCTCATGTGGCTGGCAGCTGCGTCGATGGCCAGGATTGAAATTCCGTTCAGACTTCGCGTAGGTGTCGCAGTAGCGCTTGCGTGCACTGGCGCGGCCATCGGGGTCTGGGCCATGGTTTCATTCTGGCGGGCGAAGACCACAATGAATCCGATCAAGCCCGCTACGGCTTCATTGCTGGTCACGGGCGGGATATTCCGAATCACGCGCAATCCCATGTACCTGAGCCTGCTGCTCTACCTGCTGGCGTGGGCAGCGTACTTGTCAAACTGGCTCGCGCTGCTATTCCTGCCTCTGTTCGTGCTCTACATCGACCGGTTCCAGATTGTTCCCGAGGAACGCGCGCTGTCATCCCTGTTTGGTCCGCAGTACGGTGCATACAAGGAGAGAGTTCGCCGGTGGCTCTGACGAGTGGAACCGATCGTCGGCGTGGTCCCGGATGTGCCCGGACGAGCGGCAGTGCCATGCTCAATCCATCGTCGATGGCGGGGCCGGGCGCCGCCGCCGGCGTGCCGCCCGCCGATGCCACATCAATAGTTCATCGTCACGTTCAGCATGGCTACCCGCGGATTGCCCACGGGCAAAACGTTATTGTTCAGGCCGCCCGCGTAGTACATCTTGTCGAACACGTTCTTGACGTTGAAAGCCGCGCGCCAGTGCGATGCCACATAGCCGACGGCAAGATCGGCCACGGTGTAGCCCGGCACGGTGTAATTGAAGCTGTAGCCGCGTTTGGCGCTCTCGCCGCGCAGGCCGGCACCGACGTACCAGCCGGCCAGCCCGCCACGCAAGCGGTACTGGGCCCAGGTCGAGAAGCTGTGCCGGGGCACGCTGTTCAGCGGCTTGCCGACGTTCGCGGCCGTGGTGTCCTGGGTGACTTCGCTTGCGATGTAGGCATAGGCCACCGACACGCTGAGGCCATTGCCAAGATCCTGCGTCAGTTCCGCTTCCAGCCCGCGCGATCGCTGTTCGCCCACGGCCGTGCTGAAGCCCGGGTTGACCGGGTCGCTGCTGAGCACATTGGTGCGTGTCAGGTCGAACGCGGCCAGCGTCAGCAGGCCGGTCTTGTCAGGCATGTCGAACTTGACGCCCACTTCGTACTGGCGGCCCTTCTCTGGCTTGAAGGTGGCGCCGCTGACGTCGGTGCCGGCGTTCGGCAGGAACGAAGTGGCGAAGCTCGCGTACGGTCGCGCCCAGTGCGTCAGGTCGTACATCACGCCCGCGCTGCCGGTGACGGCGTTGTTGTCGTTCACGCTGCGCGACGACGCCAGCCGGTCCGTCGTGCTCGTCCGCGCGGATTCGTAGCGCACGCCGCCAGTCATGGTCCAGCGCTCGGCAATACGGATCTGGTCGCGCAGATAGAGGCCGACCGCGTCCAGCGTATCGGTCGCATCCACGCTATAGGCGGACGGACAATTGATGCTCGCGCCATAGACCGGGTTGTAGACGTTCAGCGCGGCCACGCGGCACGTTTTCTGCAGGCGGTCTTCCTTCGTATGCCGGTAGTCGACGCCGAAGGTCACGCTGTGGGCGTGCCCCGCGAACGCGAAAGTCCGCTGCATGTTGGTGTCGACACCGAACGAGTCCCCCGAGAAGCTCTGCTGCGTGCCACTGCGGTTCATCAATTGGCTGTTGACCGCCATCGTGCCGGCCGACACGAGCGTGCCGTGCAGCGACGACGTCTGGTAGCGCAGGTTCTGGTTCAGCGTCCAGCCGGAGTCGAACCGGTGCGCCAGCGCGTAACCGATGCGGTTCTGCTCGCCGTCATAGGAAGGCGCATCCGGCTCGCCGATGAAGCGGTTGTTCGGCACCACGCCATTGCGGTTCGGCACCAGCGTGCCATTCACGGGCAGGCCTTGCTGGCGCACATAGTTGCGCTGGTTATGGCTGGCCAGGATCGTGAAATCCGTGCGCGCCCCCAAGTCCAGCGTCAGCGACGGCGCGATCCAGCGGTTGCGATACCAGACATAGTCGGTCGGATCGTCGCTGTTCATCATCAGCGCGTTCAGGCGGAACGCAGCCTTGCTGTCCGTGGCCAGTGGCGTTCCCACGTCGACCGTCATCTGCCGGAAGCCATAGTTGCCGACGGTCAGGCCCAGTTCGCCGAACAATTCGGCACGCGGGCGCTTGCTGACCATGTTGACCAGGCCGCCCGGCTGTACGGCGCCGAACAGGATCGAGCCCGGTCCCTTGAGGACTTCCACGCGTTCCACGCCGAACAACTCCTGCGCCACGCGGTTGTTGCTGTCGACGAGCAAGCCGTCGGCAAAAATCGATTCCGACGCACGCTGGCCGCGGATGATGAAGTCGTCCCAGCCGCGCCTGCCATAGACGTTGGTGACCACGCCCGCTGAATTCTGCAGCGCATCGCTGAGGTTCTGCGCCTGCTGGCTGTCGAGCAGTTCGCGCGTGATGACGGTGATCGATTGCGCGGCGTCGGCCGCCGATTGGCCCGATTTGGTCACTTCGGCCGGCCGCCGCGTGGCAAAGCCGACGTCGGCTTGCCCGTCACCGGCGGCGCTGACCGTCACGGATGGCAGCGTGGCGAGATCTTCGGCGGCGTGGGAAAGAACAGGGGGAAGGAGCAGGGTACTGGCGGCGGCGGGTATGGCAAGACGGCGGAAAAGCATGACGGCCCAAGGGGAAAGCAACGAAAGCTTCGCATCATAAATGAGAAGGATTCGCATTTCTACCAAAGCCGGGTTGCTGTGCTGGAATTTGTTCAGTTTTTTGCGAGCTGTTCATGCGGAGGCCATCGAAGGCCTGCTGCCGCTGCCTCGCGCTTGGTGAGATGCTGTTGGCTGTTGAACCGCCTGGTTCCGCCCTCCTGGGCGGGTAACTTTTTGTCCGAGCGACAAAAAGTCACCAAAAAGCGCGTTTATTGCCCTGCGGGCGGTCACTTTTATCGTAGTGGGCTGGGGCTTTCGTACGGGGCTAGGCTTCGTTGCAGGGCAGGACTGCCTGACGCCTTGGTGCGCCACGGTGGCTCGGGATTGACGCGGTGTTTGAACGAGCCCAGAGCTGTGGGTGGCCCCTGCTGCTTGGGTCAACGCAGGGACGCCTACGGCTGCGCTGCGCGCCGGCAGTATCTCAGGTCAGGGGCCCGGGCACGGAACGCGTCGCTGCGCTCGCTTGGCGCTTTCGCTGGTGAGTCGCAAGCCTTTCCCTGCCGCTTGTTTGCTCCCCTCTCCCGCTTGCGGGAGAGGGGCCGGGGGTGAGGGCCGGAGCCCCCACGAAGTAATGCCGGTCAATTTCCCCGTCGCCGCGCCAGACCTCGTATGCACAGCCATCTCGCCAGCGCGCGAGGCCGAGGCTGAAGCGCAAGCCAGGGACAGGTCCGCGCGGCCCCAAGCGTGCGACGCCGAGGCCGAAGCGCAAGCCAGGACATGGATGCCAGCGCTGCCACGTTAAGGCCGGCGCGCAGCGCAGCCGAAGGCGTTCCTGCGTTGACGCCCGTAGCAGGGGCCACCCACAGCTCTGGGCTCGTTCAAAAACCGGAGCAATTCCAGCCACCGTGGCGCACCAGGGCGTCAGGCAGTCCTGCTCTGCAACGAAGCCCAGCCCCGTACGAAAGCCCTCGCACACTACGATAAGAGTGGCCGCCCGCAGGGCCGTAAACGCGCTTTTTGGTGACTTTTTGTCGCTCGGACAAAAAGTTACCCGCCCAGGAGGGCGGAACCAGGCGGTTCAACAGCCGACAGCATGTCACCACCAGCGACAGCAATAAAAAACCAAAATCAATAACCTTTCATCCGTTGAAGTCCGGCGTTTCCACCAGCGCCATCAGCGGCGCCATGCACGGACTTGCCGCCGCCAATGCGCGATGTTCGTCCAGGATGTCCTGCAGCATGGCATGCGTCGTATCCGGGTTGGCCAGCACCACGCGGAAAACGGCAATCGGGCGCCCATCCCACTGTGACGATGTCAACTGCGTGCGCGATATGAACGAGCGGCCGGCATCACGCTGCATTTCCTGGATGCTGATGGTCAGCGCATCCAGCGCGTCCAGGATCTTCTCGCGCCGGTCCGTCGAAGCCGTTGCCAGCGCGGCACGGACGGTCTCGGGCACCAGGCGGTAGGTCAGGATGCAGAGCTGCGGCTGGCTGTCGAGCTCGAAATCCGGCTGCTGCGCAATCAGGGATGCAAAGTACCTGGCGTTGTCGATGCTGCGATCGATCAACTGCGCCAACCCCTTGCGGCCGAGCAGGTGCAGGTTCGCATAGAGCATGACTGCCGCCGCGCCGCGCGATCCTTCGAGCGTATGGCGCCCCAGGTCAACCGAACCCTTGCGCACGATGTAGTTAGCATGCTGGATGATTTCCTGCGTCCACGCCGGGCTCCGGAACAGCACCATGCCGGCGCCCATCGGCACGTAGAACTGCTTGTGCGCATCGATGACGACGGAATCGGCACGCTCGATGCCCGCGAAGCGCCAGCGCTCGCGTTCCGACAGCAGCGTTGCGCCGCCCCATGCGGCATCCACGTGGAAGTGGCAGCCGGCCTCCTGAGCAACATCCGCAATCGCATCCAGCGGGTCGACCGAGCCCGTCTCGGTCGTTCCTGCTATGCCCACGATCGCCATCGGCAGGATATTGCGCTGCCGCAGGTCGCGCAGGGTCTCGCGCAGCAGGTCGATGCGCATCCGGCCATCGGCATCGACCCCGACCGGCACCAGGTTGTCGCGCCCGATGCCAAGGACATCCGCGGCCTTGCGCAACGAGTAGTGTCCGCGCTCGGAGACCACGATCGCCAGCCCGTCATGGCCGTAATGGCGCAGCGCAGCCGCGAGTCCGGCGCTATGGATGCCGGCGAAGCCGTCACGCGCGCCCAGCAGGTTGTTGCGGCTTGCCCATAGCGCGGTCAGGTTGGCGACCGTGCCGCCCGAACAGAACGCGCCGAGCGCATGGTCGGCATCGTGCAGCCACCTCGCGTAGAACGCGCTGTCCTGGGCAAACACCAGCTTGTGCAGCATGCCGAGGACCTGGCGCTCGAGCCCGGTCAGCGCACCCGACGTCTCGAGCTTCACGACGTTCTGGTTCAGCGCCGCCACCACCTTGGCCAGCGAAGGCATGAACGACGGCAGCGACGACGTCATGTGTCCGACGAACCTTGGCGAAGCCACGGGCATGACGTGCCGGAACACGTCGTTGAGCAGATGATCGGCATGCGCTTGCGGCGATGTCGGGGTCTCGGGCAGTTCCACCGACGCGAACACCGCCTCGCGCGTGGCGCACGCGCCGGCAGGATCAAAACGCTCGCCTGCAAAGAAATCCGCCGGATGTTCGGCGATCAATCGTTCGAGCGATTCGAACGCACCGCGATCGGCGTCGAACCAGCGCAAGGGGCAGTCGTCGCTACCGTCCGTGTCTTGTAAGGTCTCTTCGCGAGAGTTGTCCGGCTTATTCTGCATCATCCAGTTCAATCCAGTACCGCCATGGTTCTCCGCGTATTATGCCGGAGCGGAGCGGTGCGTCTCATCCAAAGCGTCCTCTCGCCAATGTATGGGGCCATCGACCCGCTCACCGAACCTGCCGCATCACCCAGTCCACGGCCTGCGCCAGAAAGCGCGAGGTGTCCCCGACCCGGTAGCTCATGATCACCGGCGAAACGAAGCCGGGCGCATCGATCGGGCAGTAGCGGACATCGTCGCGGTGCAGCCGCTCGATCGAGGCCGGCACCAGCGTGATCCCCACCCCCGCGGCCACCAGCCCCAGCGCGGTCTGCAGTTCGTTTGCCTCCTGCGCCACCCGCAGTTGCAGGCCTTGCGACCGGAACAGCGACAGCAGGTGGTCGGCGTAGCTCGGGCGGGGACGCGCCGGGTAGAGGATGAACGGGCACGCGGCCAGCCCTTGCGGCGTCAGCGCGGGTAGCGGCTCGCCGGCCGGCAGCGCCGCCACCAGCGGCTCGGCCATCACCACTTCCTGGCGGATGGCGGGGTCGTTGATGGCGATGCGCCCGAAGCCGAGGTCGATGCGGCCGGACTTCAGCGCCTCGACCTGTTCGACGGTGATCATCTCGGCCAGCCCGACCTCGACCTGCTGCTCAGCTCCGCGCAATTCCCGGATCAGCTCCGGCAGCACGCCGTACAGGACCGAGGGAACGAAGCCGATGCCAAACCACCGCTTGTCCTGGCGTCCGATGCGTCGGGTGCTTTCTATGGTCTCTTCCAGCCGCTGGGTCATCTGCGTGGTCTGTTCCAGCAGGAAGCGTCCCGCTTCCGTCAGGCGCAGCCCGCGGCCCACGCGGTCGAACAGCGATACGCCGACTTCTTCTTCGAGTTGCCGGATCTGGCGCGAAAGCGGCGGCTGGGCCATATGCAGCCGCTCGGCAGCGCGCGTGACGTTGAGCTCCTGCGCCACGACGCTGAAATAGCGAAGATGTCGAAGTTCCATGCCATACCTTCAGGGTATCAGTTGCGGCATCTTCGGTCCTGGACACCTTCGCGGTCAAGCGTCCTGCTTCCTCAACGACCTTCAGCCAATGCAACAAGGTATGGCAGCGACGATCCGTTCGGTCCGGCCTGGCGATGACCGGCGTCGAGCCGGTCGGCCGTTCGCCGGCCGGACCGACACCCACGAAAATCCCTCACTTCTTCAACCGATACGCCAGTTGCGGTCGCGTAATCCCCAGCATCCGCGCCGCCGATGACAGATTGCCGCGCGTGGTATCGATCGCCAGCTTCATCAGCGCGGCCTCGATCTGCGGCAGCGACACCTGCTGGTCCAGCAGCTTCTGCAGCAGGGCATCGGCATCCTCGGGCGGTTCGGCAGGGCCCGCCTGCTGGCTGGCAAAGAGGTGGGAGGTGTCGATGAGCCCCACCGCGGGCGCAAGCAGCACGCCGCGCTCGATCATGTTCTCCAGTTCACGGATATTGCCGGGCCACTGGTATTGCATCAGTGCATCGCGGGCCCGCTGGCTCAGGCCGCGCACCTGCTTCTGGTAGCGCGCGTTGAAGCGCTGGATGAAGGTCTGCGCGAGTTCCGGAATGTCGTCGCGGCGCTCGCGCAGCGCGGGGATGGCGACGGGATAGGTGCTGATGCGGTAGAACAGGTCGGCGCGGAACTGGCCCTGGCGGATCGCCTGCGCCAGGTTGACGTTGGTGGCCGCGATCAGGCGCACATCGATCTTGCGCGTCTCGACGCCGCCCAGCCGCTCGACTTCGGCGTTCTGCAGCACGCGCAGCAGCTTGACCTGCGCCGACAGCGGCAGGTCGCCGATCTCGTCGAGGAACAGCGTGCCGCCGTGCGCGCGCTCGAAGCGGCCGGGGCGCGATTGCTGGGCGCCGGTATACGCGCCTTTCTCCACGCCGAACAGCTCCGACTCGATCAGTTCGTGCGGGATCGCCGCGCAGTTCACGGCGATGAAGGGCTGCTCGCTGCGCGGGCCGTGGTCATGCAGCCAGCGCGCGAACATCTCCTTGCCGGCCCCGGTTTCGCCGGTCAGCAGCACCGTGATATGGCTGTCGGCAGCCGCCGACAGCAGGCCGAAGGCTTCGCGGAAAGCAGGGGACTGGCCGATCAGGTTGCCCTGGTTGGCGCCGCACAGCGTCTCGCGCAGCGTGCTCACTTCCTGCTGCAGGGACAGCAGGTCGCTGATGACCGAATCGGGCTCGAAGTACTTCAGGTAGTCAGGATCGTCCCATTCCTCGGCCGGCTTGCCGACGATGCGGCACAGCGGGTCGAGCCGCCGCTGGCATTCGGTTTCCTTGTAGATGACCAGGCGGTCCATGAAGGTGCTGCTGTAGCCCGACGCATAGCCCAGTTGCACCCAGCAGCCGCCTTCCTCGCGGCTCAGCGCTTCGTTGAAGGGCGCTTCGCCTTCCCATGAATCCTGCCAGAGGAATTCGCCGTAGAAGTGGCCGGTGTCGCGGTCGATCTCCAGGCGCACGGGGTCGACCCGGGTCACGCCTTCGAGCATATGGAGCTGCGGGCCGAGCAGGAAGGCGTCGTTGGGCGAATGATCGAGTTCTTCCTTGCGTTCGCGCTTGACCATCTCGGCATCGCGCATGCCCTGCGCGTAGCCCATGCGGATCAGCAGGCCCTTGCCGCGCTCGAGCCCCAGCGTGTCAAGGATTTCCTTGCGCAGGTAGCTGAGCGCTTCGGTATGCATCAGCACCATGCGGGATTCCCCGAGCCGGATCTGTGCGGCCTTGGGGTCGATCGTCAGCAGCGAAGCCAGGTCGAACGGCTTCTGCCTGGGGGGCGCGGTCATCTCCATCCTCCACGGATTGCCTGCGGGCGCGAATCGATCCGGAGGGAGCGTTCCTGCCTCGTTTTCCGTAGCCTATCACGCCGGTTCGGGGACCACGCAAGCCCATGATCTGGGTTTGTGGCGGCATGGTGCGGCGCAGTAACGGCCGATTTGATCATTTGGTGAAAACCGGCTTTCTCACCTCATCAAATCGTCAACCGACCGCGACGCGCATACCCCGCGCGCTTTCCCGCCAGCCCTTGCGCCGTATGGGCTCGCGGCCCGTGGCACGGCCTTCGCTATATGTCTCCCACCAAAAACAGCGCGCACCAGCCGGTGTGCGCCGCAACAGGAGCGAGACATGACCACGCCCATCGTCCCATCCGCCTCGCCAGCCTCGCCAGGCTCCCGCCGCTCGCAGCCCTACGTCCGGGTGACGTCGCGCGGCCAGCAGTGGGTCGAGTTCGAGTTCTCGCTCGGCGACCCGGCTCTCTATGTGGAGCTGGTCATGCGCCCCGAGCAGTTCAGCGCGTTCTGCGCGGCGCAGTGCGCCATCACGGTTTCACACCAGCTCGGACGCGAGCTGGAACGCGAACGCGACAAATGGTGCGAGACCGTGGCCTGAGCCACGGCAGCACCGGACAGCCACCAGGGAGACAGGAGCAACCCACCATGCAAATCGATATCCGTACCGACAGCGTCAGCCCGATCCGGCAGACCTTCGCCAACCTGGCGCGCCGCCTCGGCGCCGACAAGCCGGCTTCGCGCTACCAGGAGGCGATGTATGACCTGCAGCCGGAAACCAGCTTCCACTACCGCCCGCTGTGGCAGCCGCAGTACGAACTCTACGACGTGCGCCGCACGCGGGTGGTGATGCAGGACTGGTACGCGCTGAAGGACCCGCGGCAGTTCTACTACGGCAGCTACGTCAATGCCCGCGCCCGCCAGCAGGAGACGATGGAGAAGAACCTGGAATTCGTGGAGAAGCGCGGCCTGCTGGCATCGCTGCCCGAACCGCTGCGCGAGCTGCTGACGCTGGGCGTGGTGCCGCTGCGCCACGTCGAGTGGGCGGCCAACATGAACAACGCCGCCATCACCGCCTATGGCTTTGGCTCCGCCATCACCGAAGCAGCCATGTTCCAGACCATGGACCGCCTCGGCATCGCGCAGTACCTGACCCGCATCGGCCTGCTGGCCGGCGACAAGGCCGCCGTCGAAGCCGCCAAGGCCGCATGGATGGAAGACCTGGCGTGGCAGCCGCTGCGCCATGCGGTGGAAGACCTGCTGGTGCGCGACGACTGGTTCGAACTGCATGTGGCGCAGAACCTGGTGCTGGACGGGTTGCTGTACCCGCTCATCTACCAGCGCCTCGATGCGCGCCTGTCGGCCGAAAGCCCCGCGTTCTCGCTGGTAACCGACTTCATGAACGCCTGGTACGCCGAGACCGCGCGCTGGGTCGACGCCACGGTCAAGACCGCGGCGCAGGAATCGCCGGAGAACGCCGGCGTGATCGCCGGCTATGCCTTTGCCTGGCTCGACCGTTTCCAGCACGCGCTGGCGCCGCTCGCGCGCCGCCTGTTCGCAGGCGACGCTGAATCTGCGCTGGACGAGTCATCAGCCGCGCTGACGAAGCGGCTGGCAGGACTGGGCCTGGCCCGTGCCACTGACGACACGCCGGCCAAGGCCGCTGCCTGACCCCGAGGAGACCGCCATGACCGCACAGATCGTATTCATCGCCCTGCAGGCCAACGAGGAGATGCGTCCCGTCATCGACGCCATCGAGGCCGACAACCCGCACGCCACCGTCAACCGCTATCCGGCCATGGTCAAGATCGACGCGCCCGGGCGGCTGGAGATCAACCGCGCCAGCGTGGAAGAGCGCATGGGACGCGCGTGGGACGTGCAGGAGCTGCAGCTCGGCCTGATCTCGCTGGCCGGCAATATCGACGAAACCGAAGACCAGTTCGTGCTCGCCTGGCACTGAGCCGGGGATCGAACCGCAAATCGAACCGTAAATACCAGGAGACAAGGACATGACCACCGCCACCGCCATCGCCTCCGCCGCGCGGCAGGCCGCCAGGCCCAAGCTGTCGCTGAAGGAAAAGTACGCCGTGCTGACGCGCGACCTGGGCTGGGAGACCACCTACCAGCCGATGGATGCCGTGTTCCCGCACGACAGGTTCGAAGGCATCGTGATCCATGACTGGAACGGCTGGGAAGACCCGTTCCGCCTGACCATGGACGCGTACTGGAAATTCCAGTCCGAGAAGGAACGCAAGCTGTACGCGATCATCGATGCGTTCCAGCAGAACAACGGCCAGCTCAATGTCACCGACGCGCGCTACGTCAACGCGCTGAAGCTGTTCCTGACCGGCGTGTCGCCGCTGGAATACGCCGCGCACCGCGGCTTTGCGATGGCCGGCCGCACCCTGCGCGGCGTGGGTGCGCGCGTGGCCTGCCAGATGCAGTCGGTCGACGAGCTGCGCCACTGCCAGACCCAGATCCACACCATCAGCCACTACAACAAGTACTTCAACGGCTTTGCCGACTGGCGCCACCTGCATGACCGGCTGTGGTACCTGTCGGTGCCGAAGTCGTACTTCGAGGACGCCATGACGGCGGGGCCGTTCGAGTTCATCACGGCGATCTCGTTCTCGTTCGAATACGTGCTGACCAACCTGCTGTTCATGCCGTTCATGTCGGGCGCGGCCTACAACGGCGACATGGCCACCGTGACCTTCGGCTTCTCGGCGCAGTCGGACGAATCGCGACACATGACGCTCGGGCTCGAAGTGGTCAAGTTCATGCTGGAGCAGGACCCGGCCAACCGCCCGATCATCCAGAAGTGGATCGACAAGTGGTTCTGGCGCGGCTACCGGCTGCTGACGCTGGTGGCGATGATGATGGACTACATGCTGCCCAAGCGCGTGATGAGCTGGAAGGAGGCGTGGGAGATCTACTTCGAGCAGAACGGCGGCGCGCTGTTCGCCGACCTGGCGCGCTACGGCATCCGCATGCCCAAGTACCACGAGCAGGCCGCGAAGGAGAAGGACCACCTGTCGCACATCGCCTGGTCGATCTTCTACAACTTCAACCACGCCGCTGCCATCCACACCTGGGTGCCGGAACCGTCGGAAATGAACTGGCTGGCGGAGAAGTACCCCGACAGCTTCGACAAGCACTACCGTCCGCGCTTCGACTACTGGCAGCAGCAACATGAGGCGGGGCAGCGCTGGTTCAACCCGGGCCTGCCGATGCTGTGCCAGGTATGCCAGATCCCGATGGCCTTCACCGAGCCGGACGATCCCACGCAGATCTGCTACCGCGAGGCCGAGCACGACGGCGATCACTACCACTTCTGCTCCGACGGCTGCCGCGACATCTTCCTCGGCGAACCCGAGAAGTACGTGCAGGCGTGGCTGCCGGTGCACCAGATCTTCCAGGGCAACTGCGGCGGCGCCACGCTGCCCGAGGTGCTGGACTGGTACCACCTGCGTCCGGAGGACCGTGGGGACTATGCCGATTCACAGGACCGCGCCAACTGGCGGCGCTGGACCGGCGCCGAGGGTGCCGACGGCAAGCAGGCGACGGAGCAGGGCGGCGGCGCCCCGTGCTGCGACCACAAACACAACTGAAATCGAGAGACACCGGAGACCACCATGCCAGTCATCGCACTGAACCCGGGCTACGCGGGCGAGACCCGCGACCGCGTAGAGAACTTCCACGGCAACCAGCTGGTGTACTTCGGCTGGGACCAGCACCTGCTGTTCTGCAGCCCCTTCACGCTGCCGCTGCCGCCCGACATGCCGTTCGGCACCATGGTCAGCGACGTCCTTGCGCCGCTGCTGGCGGCCCACCCCGAAGGCGCCGCCATCGACTGGACGCAGGTGCAGTGGCTGCGCGGCGGCAAGCCCTTCGCGCCGGACGCGGACGCCAGCCTGGTCGCCAACGGGCTGGGGCACAAGTCGGTGCTGCGCCTGCGCACGCCGGGCCTTGCCGGGATTGCCGGCTCCTGCAACTGACGCTGCCGCTGCAACGGTATTACGGAGGCTGACATGACCTACCAACTGACCATCGAGCCCCTCGGGCAGACCATCGACATCGAGGAAGGCCAGACCGTGCTCGACGCCTGCCTGCGCGCCGGCGTGTGGCTGCCGCATGCCTGCGGCCACGGCCTGTGCGGGACCTGCAAGGTACAGACGCTGGAAGGCGAACTGGACCACGGCGAGGCATCGCCGTTCGCGCTGATGGACTTCGAGCGCGAGGAAGCCAAGTGCCTGGCCTGCTGCGCCACGCCGATGTCCGACATGGTGATCGAGGCCGACATCGAGCCCGATCCCGATGCACAGTGCCTGCCGCTGATGGACTTCACTGCCGAGGTCGTGCGCATCGAGCCGCTGACGCCGACTATCAAGGGCGTGTTCCTGCGCATCGAGGGCGAGCCGCTGCAGTTCCAGCCGGGCCAGTACGTCAATGTGTGGATCGGCAATGAAGCCGCGCCGCGCGCGTTCTCGATCGCCAGCGCGCCGAGCGCTGGCGAGATCGAGCTGAACATTCGCCTGGTGCCGGGCGGCAGCGCGACCACCTACGTGCATGAACAGCTCAGGACGGGCGATCGCCTGCAGTTGTCGGGCCCGCTCGGGCGCTTCTTCGTGCGCAAGAGCGACCCGCGGCCGCTGGTGTTCATGGCGGGCGGATCGGGGCTGTCGAGCCCGCGTTCGATGATCCTGGACCTGCTGGAATCCGGCGATCCGCGCGAAATCGTGCTGGTGCAGGGCGCGCGCAATGCCGGCGAACTCTACTATCGCGAGGCCTTCGAGGCACTGGCCCGTCAGCACGACAACTTCACCTACCTGCCGGTGCTGTCGGGCGAGCCCGGGCAAAGCGACTGGGCCGGCGAGCGCGGCTATGTCCACGACCTGGCCGGCCGCCACTTCAGCCACGACTTCCGCGGCTGGCGCGCCTACCTGTGCGGGCCGCCGCCGATGATCGAGGCCTGCATCGCCACGCTGATGCAGGGCCGGCTGTTCGAGAAAGACATCTTCACCGAGAAGTTCCTGTCGGCGGCCGACGCGAGCCAGGCCACCCGCAGTCCGCTGTTCCGCTCGCTCTGACAACGTTCCCCACTTCACCACCCCAAAAGCCCATAGGAGACAACCATGGACAAGATCGCGATCGACGCCGTACTCAACCGCATCGAGGAGGGCACCGGGCAGAATGCCAACCCACGCATCGCCGCCATCGTGCACCGGATGGTGCGCGACCTGTTCTACATGATCGAGGACCTCGATATCCAGCCGGAGGAATTCTGGGCGGGGCTCAACTACCTGGCAGATGCCGGCCGCAGGGGTGAACTCGGCCTGATCGCGCCGGGGCTCGGCTTCGATCATTTCCTGGACCTGCGCATGGACGAGGCCGAGGCGCGCGCCGGCATCACGGGTGGTACGCCGCGCACCATCGAAGGGCCGCTGTACGTGGCAGGCGCCCCGGTCGCCCAGGGCGAAACGCGCCTTGACGACGGCAGCGACGAAGGCGAGGTGCTGGTGATGGAAGGGCGGGTGTTCGACAGCGCCGGCAAGCCGCTGCCCGGTGCCAACGTGGAAGTCTGGCACGCGAACTCGATGGGAAATTATTCGTACTTCGACCCGACCCAGAGCGCCTTTAACCTGCGGCGCACCATCGTCACCGACAGCGAGGGACGGTACCGCTTCCGCAGCATCGTGCCGGTGGGCTACAGCGTGCCGCCGGACGGCGCCACCGACCGCCTGCTGAAGCAGCTGGACCGCCACGGCACGCGCCCGGCCCACATCCATTTCTTCGTCTCCGCGCCGGGCCATCGCAAGCTGACCACGCAGATCAACATCGACGGCGACCCGTACCTGTGGGACGACTTCGCCTTCGCCACGCGCGAGGGACTGGTGCCGCCGGTCACGCGAGTCGAGGATGCGGCCGCCATGCAGGCGCTGGGCGTGGACAAGCCGTTCTCGCTGATCCGCTTCGACTTCACGCTGCACGCCGACAATGCTGGCGCGCCGCAGGCCGAAGTGGCGCGGCAACGCGCCGCCGTGACGGCGTAAGGCGAGCAGGGGCCCGGGGGGCGCAGGGGCGGACTACCGTGAGTGGTGTCGTGCCGCGCACCCCCTTCGCTGACAGCGAACCCGCAGTTCGCAGATTTTCAACCATGCCTGGCGAGATCCTCTGCTAGAATCCGACACATGTACCGCAAGCACCTCACGACCCTATCCCTAAGCCGCCTAGCCCTAGTGCTCGGCCGGGGTCCGCTTGTGCAAGCCTCTGGCGCCTGAATCGAACCGATTCGCTGCGCGCCGCCTGATTTCCCCCTGACCCCGGCCCACGAACCAGCCTTCGCCATGCGAAGCGCTGCAGGGGAAGTCACAGCCGAGATTGCCTGATTATTCGCCGGCATGGCTCCGTTGCAAGCCGTCCGGCAACCTGATTCGTGGACCAATAATGATTGCCCAACCCTCCGCCAAGTACCAACCGTTCCCCGCCGTCGGCTTGACCGACCGCACCTGGCCGAACCGCGCCATCGCCGCCGCGCCGGTGTGGCTTTCGACCGACCTGCGCGATGGCAACCAGGCGCTGTTCGAGCCGATGAACGGCGAGCGCAAGATGCGGCTGTTCCAGGAGCTCGTGCGCATCGGCTTCAAGGAAATCGAGGTCGGTTTCCCGTCGGCGTCGCAGACGGACTTCGACTTTATCCGCAAGCTGATCGACGAAGACCTGATCCCGGAAGACGTGACGATTATGGTCATCACGCAGTCGCGCGAAGAGTTGATCGCGCGCACGGTGGAGGCGGTGAAGGGCGCGCGCAAGGCGATCGTCCACGTCTACAACGCCACGGCGCCGGCCTGGCGCCGCATCGTGTTCGGCATGAGCGTGCCGGAAGTGATGGCCCTTGTGAGCCATCATGTCGGCTACCTGAAGCAGCTCACCGACCAGCATCCCGAGACCCAGTGGACGCTGCAGTATTCGCCCGAGACCTTCAGCGCGACTGAACTGGAGGTGTCGCTGCAGACCTGCCACGCCGCGATCGAGGCGTGGGGCGCCCGTGCGGACCGGCGCGTCATCATCAACCTGCCGACCACGGTCGAGAACGCCACGCCCAACATCTTTGCCGACCAGATCGAATGGATGCACCGCCGCCTCGTGCCGCGCGAGCATATCGTGCTGTCGGTGCATCCGCACAACGACCGCGGCACCGGCGTGGCCGCCGCCGAATTCGCCATGATGGCGGGCGCCGACCGCGTGGAAGGATGCCTGTTCGGCAACGGCGAGCGCTGCGGCAACGTGGATATCGTTACGCTCGCCTTGAACATGTACACGCAGGGCGTGCATCCCGGCCTGGACTTTTCGGACATCAATGCGGTGGCGCGTATCGCCGAGGAGTGCACTTCGATCCCGGTCCACGCGCGTCATCCCTACGCAGGCGACCTGGTCTTCACGGCGTTCTCCGGCTCGCACCAGGACGCGATCAAGAAAGGCTTTGCTGCGCAGGATCCCAACGGAATCTGGGAGGTGCCCTACCTGCCGATCGACCCGGCGGACCTTGGCCGCACCTATGACAGCGTGATCCGTGTCAACAGCCAGTCGGGCAAGGGCGGCATCGCCTTCCTGCTCGAGCGCGAGCATGGCGTGGTGATGCCGCGGCGCATGCAGGTCGAGTTCAGCACCGTGGTGCAGCAGGCCACCGACGCCAGCGAGACGGAAATCAGTGCCCCGGATCTGTGGAAACTGTTCCGCGAAACCTATCTGTCGTCCGACGCGACGGGCGCCGCAATCGTGTACCACGGCTACAAGCTGGACGAGAGCGGGCAGGGCATTGCGCTGGACGTCACGGTCGACGGCGTGCGCAAGACACTGCACGGGCAAGGCAACGGCCCGATCGCGGCGGCGGTGCATGCGCTGGACTTGCGCATGCGCATCGACGCCTATGAAGAGCGTGCCACCGGCGCCGGCGCCGAAGCGCAGGCGATGGCCATCGTCGAGGCAGCGCTGGAAGGCGTGCCGGGGACAGGCTTCGGCGTCGGCATGAGCCACAACATCGTCGAGGCTTCGGTGCAGGCGGTGATCGGCGTGGCAAACCGGCTGCTGCGCCAACGGCGGGCCCAGGCTCCGTCGAGGGCGTAAGCGGGGAATCCGGGGCGCAGTTTCACTGCCTCGCCATTGCCGTGAGCGAGGCGGTGACCCCGTGCGCAATTGCCGGCGCGGAGCTATCAGAAAATCTGAAAGATTCCATCAATATTATTCGATTTTCTTTTTGGGGGCGATGCAGCAAAGTGTGCGCAAGGAGTTGAACATGAACGCACGAGCGCCCCTGACTACGCTGGCCCTGGCCGGTGCCTGGCCACAACCTTCTTTTGTTTCCACTGCCTCCGGCACCCCGGTTCCATATGTGGAAGCTGGAAGCGGCGAGCCAATGGTATTTGTGCACGGGTCGCTGTGCGATTATCGCTATTGGGAACCGCAGCTCGCTTCAATGTCGAAGAACTTCCACTGCTTCGCTCCGAGCCTGGGCCACTACTGGCCGGAAACCAGTGCGTTCGGACGCGGCGACTTCAGTTGGGAGGCGCACGTCGTCGAGATCGCGGAGTTTATCGATGCGCTGGGCCTGGGGCCGGTCCATCTGGTCGGCCACTCGCGTGGCGGTTGCATTGCGTTTCATCTGGCGCGCGAATACCCTCACGCGGTGAAGACGCTCACGCTCGCTGACCCGGGCGGCCCATTGCAGACAGCGCCGCAAGCCGAGGCAGGAAAATTGCCGCCGGGCACTCATGCATTGAGAGCGAAGGCCGCAGAACTGATCGAGCAAGGCGAATTCGATGCCGGCCTGAATCTGTTCGTAGACTCGGTAACCCTGCCCGGCTTCTGGAGCAAGAGTTCTCAGGGCTTCCGCAGGATGGCACTCGATAATGCACTCACACTGCCGAAGCAACTGCGTGACCCGTTGCCCGCCTACACACGCGAAGCCGCCCGGGAAGTCCAGTGTCGAACGTTGCTGATCGATGGGCAAAAGAGTCCGCGCATGTTCCGCAGCACGGTCGAGAAGCTTCATGAATGGATAGTGCGCGCTGAGCGCCAGACAATTGCCGGAGCCTCCCACGGCATGAATATCGCCAACCCGGGCGCGTTCAATCGGGCGATTGCCGGGTTGGCCGGCTAGTGTCCCGTTCAGGCGTTACTCATCCATGTTTGCATAAGGGAGCAGGGAGCTGGTATCAACTGAATGGCAGCGCCAGCGAGCGCGGTGCTAGGGCATGACGCATGTTGTCTCTCGGGCCGGCACCCTGCCGCACGGCTGCATTGCCTGGCACACGAGCTAAGGCGCTGATTTGACTAGGAATTCGATTGATGGATCGAATCGGGGGCGGCCACTGCATGCCGGGCACGAGAGGCTTCCCACGCTCAAGGATTTGCCGGAACGCGGGCACTCGCCACGGAGCACTTCAGCCTGCGCTGGCAGGCAGGCATCAGGGCAGCGTGGCCATGCCGGGTGTTGCGAGATAGCGCCAACCTCGTTTCGCATTCGCGCTGCAGCACTTCCCGACCTAATATAGGCCATGCCATCGGCGACACGAGGGCTTCCTATGATGATCGATCCGCCAGCCTTGCCATGTTGACGCGCAGAGCCTTCCTGCTCGGCGGTGTGGGCGCCGCTGGTGTGCTGGTGATTGGATGGGCCTGGCTGCCGCCGCGTCAACGCCTGGTGGGCGGCGAGCCGCTGGCAGTGCGCGACGGACAAATCGCGCTGAACGGCTGGGTCAAGGTGGCGTCTGACAACACCGTCACGGTGGTGATGAGCAAGGCCGAGATGGGTCAGGGCGTGCATACCGGCGCGGCGATGCTGCTGGCCGAGGAGATGGAGGCCGACTGGTCGCAGGTCCGGGTCGAGCCGTCTGCCGTCGACAACCTGTACAACAACATCGAGGGTGTGGTCGCCAATCTGCCGTTCCGGCCGGATGACAAAGGATGGACCAGGCGGGCCGCGGAATGGTTCGTGCGCAAAAGCGTGCGCGAGGTGGGCATGATGTTCACCGGCGGCTCAACCAGCATCAGAGACCTGTGGAATCCGATGCGCGAAGCCGGCGCCGCCGCCCGCATGATGCTGTGCGCGGCAGCTGCCAGGCAGTGGGACGTCAAGGCCGGGGAATGCCGCGCACAGGCCGGCAAGGTCGTGCACCCGTCGGGACGCAGTGCCACTTTCGGCGAACTGGCTGCGGCAGCCGCGCGCGAGGGCCTGCCGCGCAAGGTCGAACTGAAGGACCCGGCCAGCTACAGGCTTATCGGCACCCGCACGGCGCGGCTTGATACGCCGGCCAAGCTTCACGGCACCGCCCGCTTCGGTATCGACGTGGTGGCGGACGCGATGGTCTACGCCAGCGTGCAGATGTGTCCGACGCTGGGCGGCAAGCTGCAGGGATCGCCGCCGGACGATGTCAAGAAATTGCCCGGCGTGCTCGACCTTGTCGCGCTACCGCCGATCCCGGGCGGCAGCGGTGGCGTGGCGGTGATCGCCAGCGATGCGTGGATTGCCATGCAGGCGGTGGAAAAGGTTCAGTGCAAGTGGGACGCGGGCGAGGCGCAAAGCCTTTCGAGCCCCGGTATCCGCGACATGCTGGTGAAGGCGCTCGACGCCTCCAGCCCGCGCGTCTGGTATGAGCATGGTGACGGGCGCGCGATGGCGCAGGGCAAGCCCGCCATCCAGAGCTTGTACTCGGCACCCTATCTCGCGCACGCCGCGCTGGAGCCGGTCAACTGCACGGTGCTGGTCCGGGAGGATCGCGCCATCGTGTGGGCCGGCACGCAGATGCCCGGGCTGGCTCGGCGCTGCGTGGCGAAGACGCTCGGCCTGGACACGGACCAGGTGGAACTGCGCCAGCAATCCATCGGCGGTGCATTCGGGCGCCGGCTCGAAGTGGATTTCATCTGCCAGGCGGCCGCCATCGCCGCCAGGCGCAAGGGCGTGCCGGTGCAGACGATCTGGTCGCGCCCCGAGGACATGCAGCATGACTTCTACCGTCCGGCCAGCGTGTCGCGCTTCGAGGCCTGGCTCGACGGGAACCGCAAGGTCATCGCCGTGCGCAATATCTCGGCCAGCCAGTCGGTGCTGCAGAGCACCGCGAAACGCAACTTCGGCGTGCCCGACATCTTCGTGTCGCGGCTGGACAAGTCCACGGTGGAAGGCGCCTTTGACCAGGCTTATGCCTGGCCAGCCATATGGGTTGGCCACCACACCGTGGATCTGGCCATCCCCGTGGGCTACTGGCGCTCGGTGGGGCATTCGCACCACGCCTTCTTCATGGAAAGCTTCGTTGACGAACTGGCGGTGGCTGCCGGCGTGGATCCGCTCGATTACCGCATGAGCCTGCTCAGGGATGAGCGTCAGCGCGCGGTGCTCGATCAGCTGAGAAAGATGTCGGGCTGGGGCCAGCCTATGCGCAGGAGGCCTGGCGTGGCCAAGGTGGGGCGGGGCGTGGCCATGCATGAGTCGTTCGGCAGTGTGGTGGCGCAAGTGGCCGAAGTGTCGGTGGACAACGCGGGGCAGGTGCGCGTGGATCGCGTTTTCTGCGCTATCGATTGCGGCATGCCGGTCAACCCGACCCTGATCGAGCAGCAGGTCGAAGGCGGCATCGTGTTCGGATTGTCGGCGGCGCTGTGGCAGAAGATCACGCTGGATGCGGGCAAGGTGAAGGAGGACTACTACACCGCCTTTCCGGTCATGCGCCTGCGCGACTGCCCGGACATCCAGGTACACGTGATGCCTTCGATGGGGCCGCCCCAGGGCGTGGGCGAGTCCACCACGCCGCCGATCGCGCCGGCGGTGGCGAACGCCTTGTTCAATGCGACCGGCGAGCGCCTGCGCGACCTGCCGCTGTTGAAGACCCTGCCGCCTTCCGGAGCCTGCGATGCCAGACAGCCAGCTCAGTGTCAACGGTAAGAGCGTCGAAATCCGCTCGGACGGCTGCACGCCCTTGTTGTGGGTGCTGCGCTGCGAGCTGAAGCTGACGGGCACCAAGTTCGGGTGCGGCGTGGGCGTATGCGGTGCCTGCGCGGTGCATGTCGACGGCAAGATGCTGCTGTCGTGCCAGCACCAGGCGGGCGAGATGGAAGGCAAGAAGATCGTCACCATCGAAGGACTCGAGGGCCCCGAAGTGAACGCGCTGCGGGCGGCCTGGCTGAAGCACGAGATCGTGCAGTGTGGCTACTGCCAGAGCGCGCAACTGATGGCTGCGAGCGCGCTGCTCAAGCGCACGCGAAATCCGAAGGAGACGGAGATCGTCGACCAGATGAGCTGCGTGATCTGCCGCTGCGGCACGTATACGCGGATCAGGCGGGCGATTGCGGAAGCGGTCGGGATGCTGAGGGGGTAAGGGCATCAGGGCATCGGGGCATCGGCGCTTGATGGCATAAAGGCGCCATTTGAGAGTGGCCGCCATCGCGCCGGCATGCGTGCGTGCCCCAGTCTTGCAGGCGAGCCAGAAATCTCAGGGGAAAAGCGATGAAGGATTCCGGGGCAGCACCCGCGCCGCTCTATCCGGGCGGGTTGAAACCTGCGGCCGCTGCTGCCGGTGCCGCGGCGAATCCATCCGTGTCGGCTGCGATCGGGCGCGTGGAACTCTATACGCAAAGAGCCATGGTGAACTGGCTGAGCCCGCTGCAGCTTCCGTTCACCGCCATGCGCGTTGCCGTGGCGATGGCAGTCGGCACCTTTGCGGACCAGCGCATGGTGCAGGCCGCGCTCTCCACGCTGAATCCGAATCCGCCGATTCCCGTACCCGCTGACGAGCAAGGCGGTGTCTGGGTAGACTATCTGTCCGACACGGGTGACGGTTGGGACTCGACATACTCCATGGCCTTGTGCGTCAGTCACGGGGTGACACTGCGCGATCAGGGTGTGACGTTGCCGCGGTCGAAAGTACTGTTGCTGGGTGGCGACCAGGTGTATCCGACGCCTGCCCATGACGGCTATCGGTCCCGCTTCGTCGATCCTTTCCGGGCCGCGTTCCCTGCGCCGGTCGAGGCGGCGCACCCCGCGTACAGTGACCAGCAGATCCAGTTGCCGGACGCACCGTGGATGGTCGCCACGCCTGGCAATCACGACTGGTACGATGGTTTGCGAGGCTTCGCCCGGCTGTTCTGCGCTGGCAAGCCCGTGGGCGGCTGGGAGACGCGCCAGCGCACGGGTTACTACGCCTTGCAGTTGCCCGGCGGCTGGTGGATCTGGGGCCTGGACCTGCAACTGGAGTCGGAAATCGACCGGCCGCAGCGCGAGTACTTCCAGAAGATGCTTGCGGAGTTGCAGCCCGGTGATCGCGTGGTATTGTGCGCGCCCGAGGCAAGCTGGGTGGAAGAGATGGAGCGCGTGCGCCGCGGGGAACGGCGGGCCGTGCCGTCGATCGAGACCAAGACGCCGCGCTTTCGGAGCCTGAGCGAGATCGAGGGGATGCTGGGCGACCGGCTCGCGCTTGTGCTGGCCGGCAACTCGCACCATTTCGCGCACTACGTGCCAAAGGAGGGCACGGCGGGCCCGCACCGCATCACCTGCGGAGGCGGTGGCGCCTTTCTTCACGGCACGCATCTGCTGCCGGATCCGCCCAGGCCTATCGTCGTGGGGCCGGCCAGGCAGTTCTACGAACTGAAGGCCGCGTATCCGGAAAAGGCGACCTCCCGGCAATTGCGCAATCGGGCGTGGCAATTGCCGGGGCGCAACCTCTCTTTTTGTGCACTGGTGGCCAGCGTGTACTTGCTGTTCGGCTGGATCGTTCAAAGCGCGAGCCTCGTACCGTTGCCCGGAAGCGATCACCGCAGCTTCATGCAAAGGCTGGTCGACCTCGAAGTGACATTCGGGAATATCGGCGAGGTATATCGCGAACTGTTCCGGGTCATGGCGCACAGTCCGGCGTCAGTGTTGTTTGTGGCAGCCATTGTCTTTTGTTGTGGTGCGCTGTCGACCAGGGATGTCAGGCGGGGTGTCGGGCTCGCGTGCGTTGTCGGCGCGTTGCACGGGCTGCTGCATCTGGCACTGGCGGTCGCCATGCTATGGCTCGTCACGCGCTTCAACCTCCATGGCTTTGGCGCGGACAATGCGCCACCCATGCTGCTCTTCCTCGTCGAGGCCATGCTGCTGGGCGGGACCCTCGGCGGCCTGCTGTTCGGCGGGTGGATGGTTCTGGGCAACGCCCTGTGGCGCCTGCACCCCGAGGAGGTGTTCTCCTCCCAGCGCATCGCCGATTACAAGTGCTTTCTGCGGATGCGGTTCGAGGACGGGAAATTGACGATCTACCCGCTCAAGCTGGAAAAGGTTTGCCGGAAGTGGAAGCTGGGGGAGGGCGTCAAGCGACTGGCAAAGGTCCGCGGCACCTGGCGCGTGCGCGCCAGGCCCGGCGCAAGCGGCCCCCGCTTCGTGCCGTCGGACGGTGAGGTATCGCCGCCGGAGGCGGTGCAGATGATTGAGGAGAGGGCAATCATCATCCCACGATAGGGAGCGTCAGATGAGCAATGCGCTTGCCTACGATGTCGTCGTCATCGGCAGCGGCTTCGGTGGTGCGGTTTCGGCCTGCAGGCTTGCACAGGCCGGCCGCAAGGTGCTGGTGCTGGAGCGCGGACGACGCTGGAGCCCGGCGACCTACCCGCGCGACGAGAATGACCCCTGGCTGTGGAACCAGGAACGCGCAAATCGCTTCAATGGCTGGGCCGATATCCGGACATTCTCTGATGTCTGGGTCATCGCCGGGGCCGGCGTCGGTGGCGGCTCGCTGATCTATGCCAACGTCTCCGTGGAAGCCAGGCCAGAGGCCTTCCGGCGCGGCTGGCCGGAAGAGGTTACCTATGCCGAGCTGCAGCCCCACTACGAAGAGGTCGGGCGCATGCTGGCAGTGAGCGAGGTTCCGGATAGTCAGTTGAGCGAGCGAACCCGGCTATTGCACGAGGGGGCGCAGGCATGCGGATGGGGCGACCGCTTCCGCAAACTGCCGCTGGCCGTGACCTTTTCCGAGCATTGGGACCCCGCACGGCGAGACCCCCGGGCGGACCGCCATTCAGAACGATTCCTGAACCGGCACGGCAGGTGGCAGGGCACTTGTGTCCACTGCGGCAACTGCGATGTGGGGTGCCAGGTATCGGCCAGGAATACGCTGGACCTGAATTACCTGGCGGTGGCTGAAGACAATGGCGCCGAGATCCGTCCCTTGCACCTGGTAGACAGGCTGGAGCCGCTGCAGCAGGGCTGGCGGGTGCGCTTCAGGAAAATCGACCCGAAAGACCGCACGATGAGCCCTGGCGAAGTCACGGCTGCCAGGGTGATCGTGGCAGCCGGCTCTATCGGCAGCACCGAGCTTTTGCTGCGCTGCCGGGATGAGCATCGCACTCTGCCCGGGCTTTCACCACGCCTGGGATATGGATGGGCCCACAATGGCGACTTCGTGACGCCAGCCTTCTATGGCAACAGGACGGTCTCGCCTTCCCATGGCCTGACCATTTCTGCTGCGATCGACCTGCTGGACCACAGCGGCCCGAACGGACAGGCCCTCTTCGTGGAGGATGGTGGCTTCCCGAATCTCGCAGGCAACTTCATTCGACGCCATTTGAAGAGAACGCGTTCCCGCAAGCTGCGCGCTGTGTGGAAGGAGATCGGAGGGCTGTTTGACGACGGCGATCCGATCGAGAGCATGATGCCCTGGTTCGGGCAAGGCGTGGACCCGGGCGATGGCCAGCTGAGGCTGGGCCGCACATGGTACGCGCCGTGGCGTCGGGTGCTGCGGCTTGACTGGTCTTATCAGGCTTCGGTGGCTGTCATCGAGGCCATGATCGCAGCGCATACGCAGCTCTCGGAAGCGACTGGCGGGGATCCGTGGGTACCGCTCACCTGGCGGCGGTGGCACAACCTGATCACGCCGCACCCGCTGGGAGGCTGCAACATGGGTACCTCTCCCGCGGACGGCGTCGTCGATGCACGGAGCCGGGTATTTGGCTACCCGGGGCTGTATGTGATGGACGGCGCGATCGTCCCCCGTCCGCTCGGCCTGAACCCTTCGCGCACCATCGCGGCACTCGCGGAGCGTAATGTGGCGATGCTCCTGCGCGAGCAGGATTGACGCAGGCCCCCATCTGCATGATGCGCGAGCGGTGGTTGAAGGTTCGGCAGTCGTTCCGGCCCAGCCAACGCTTGCTGCGCGGCCTTTCCAGTTCTGCCGATGCCCTTTGCCGCAACCAGGCCGCGCTCTTCTACCACGACCGCCATTGCAGGTCGAAGCCGCTGCGCCGATTCACTTCACGGGAGTCAGAATTGGTGCGCCCTTATTCTTGATCGGTGCCGATCGACAGCGAAGGCATCGATGTCGAGCGCGGCATCGCGCTGGACCCGCAAGCGCGTTTCGCACTGGTGACGCCATCGCATCAGGCTCCGCTCGGGCACACATTGTCGCTGGCCAGGCGCATGGCGCTGCTGGATTGGGCGTCGAAAGGGTCTCGCTGGATCATCGAAGACGACTACGACAGCGAATTCCGGTACGTGGGCCGGCCACTGCCGGCTTTGAAAAGCCTCGACAAGAACGATCGCGTGATCGCATGAACGCCGGCTCTCCGATGCTATTGCAGGCGGCGGTGGCGGACTTCATCGAGCAGGGACATTTTGCGCGGCACGTGAAGCGGATGCGTGCGTTGTACGGACAGCGACGCGTGCTGATTGCGCATGCGCTGGAGCAAGCGTTCGGGGAGCGCATGATTATCGCTTTGCCGCACGGCGGAATCCAGTTCGCGGTCCAGTTTGCGGAAGGCCCCGATGGCTGCACGCCACGCGTTCTACGCGTTCGACAGCGCGCTCCGGCACCACGGCATATGCCAGCCGCAGTCCGGGGAACATCACCTTGCTGAACGTGCCGCAATAGGTCCCGTCGACGACGTGGCCTTTGCCGCGCGCGCACGCGACGCGGGGCTCGGGGTGCTGCCACTGTCGATCTGGTATGCGAACGGGCGCACGCAACGCACACCGCGTGGTCTGGTAATGGGCTTCGCAAACGTCACCGATGCGAGAGAAGCGTCGCGTCTGGCGCGAACATTGCGCGGGTGCCTCGACGGCTAGGCCGGCGCCGGACTGAAGAAGCGCACCGACACGGCGCTGCCGGGTGTCGGCGCGAACTGCGCGTCGCTGACCACGGGCGCCATGCCGTTCACGGCCCCCAGTTGCGCAGGACGCCATCCTTTGGCTTCATTGTGACCATAACCAGCGCTCATTCCTCCATGTCCGGCGCGGCAGCCGCGCCCGCCAAGGCATCGTGCCTGGCAAACAGCCTGTGCACCAGCGCGCGGATCCACTGGTTGCCCGGCTCCCGGTGCACGCGATCGTGCCAGTGCTGGGCGATGTCCATGCCGGGCAGCGTCAGCGGTGGCGTTACCACCGTCAGATCCAGGTCCTTGCAAAGCGCACGGGCGAGGGTCAGAGGCAAGACCGCCACGGCGTCCGAATGCCTGGCGATCAGGCCCGCGGTGGCGAAGCTCGGCACGCGGCAGACGATGTTGGTGTGCGGCACGGCGGCTTCGATGGCGCGCTCGATGCTCTGGTGTTGATGGCCGGTGCCCACCGCGGAGACCAGCACATGCTTCTCGGCGATGAAGGCATCCGGATCGCCAAGCCGGGCCAGCCGCGGATGGTCCTTGCGCACGACCGCGCCGTAGGTTTCATGCCATAGCAGTTGCCGGCGGATGCTCTGCGTCAGCCCGGGGAACGAGCCGATGGCCAGGTCGACAAGGCCGTTCTCCAGCCAGATATCGAGATGCGTGGCATCGGCGTTGACCGCCTGCACCAGGATGCCCGGCGCTTCGTCCGCCAGCCGGCTCAGCAGCGGCGGCAGCATCTGCGACGCGCCGGCATCGAGCAGGAAGAAGCTGAAGCTGCGCTGGCTGGTGCGTGGGTCAAAGCCGACATGGTCCGCGCGCAGCGCCCGCACGCTTTGGAGGATTCCCCGTACCGGCTCGGCCAGCTCCAGTGCCTTGGGTGTCGGCTCCATGCGCAGGCCGACGCGAACGAACAGCGGATCACCGAAATACTGGCGCAGCCGCGCCAGCGTCTTGCTCAATGCAGGCTGGGTCAGGTTGAGTACCCGCGCCGCTTTGGTGAGGCTGCGCTCGCTTAGCAGCACATCAAGCACCAGCAGTTGATTCAGGCTGAGTTCATCTTCATGACGCTGGGGAATAGTGTCCATGATGCAAGGTGATTAGCAAACGGGCCGGCTCGGCTCTAGTCTAGTTTCACACAGCTGACACAGATCAGAAAGCAGGTTTCCAGAGACAACGCTTCATCCAGGCCCTGTCGCAGGGCAACGAGGAAGGCCCCAACAAGGAGGAGATCGCCATGACGTCCGCAGTCTTCATCGAGACCGGCGCGAGTCGCATTACCGATGCCGCCATCGACGCCAGCAGCTTCCGCGACGCCTTGTCGCGTGCGGTCACCGCCGTGACCGTCATTGCTACCGACGGCGCAGGCGGCCGCGCCGGCGTCACGTGCTCGGCTGTCTGTTCGGTGAGCGATTCGCCGCCAACCGTGCTCTTCTGCATCAATCGCCGCAGCGCGGCAAACAGCGTGATCAAGTCCAACGGGGTGGTCAGCATCAACTGGCTCCACGCCAGCCAGACCGCGGTGTCCCAGCTGTTCGCCGGAGCCGGAGCGGTGCCGATGGCGCAGCGCTTTGACGGTGACAGCTGGGGTGTGTTCGCCACCGGCGCGCCATACAGCAAATCCGCCATGGTCGCCCTCGACTGCAAGGTCGTCGACCAGCTCGAGATCGGCACCCACAGCGTCTTCGTCGCGCAGGTGCTCCGCAGTTCCGGCGCCGAAGGCAGCAACGACACGCCGCTGGTCTACTGCCGCCGCAGCTACGCCACCACGCAGCCAGTCGCGGCCTGAGGTCGCCCGAGGCGGCCTGGCGCGCGCCAGGCGGCACCCGAATCTTGAATCCGCGTCCATATGCCCTTCTTCGGGCAGGGACTGTCACACCCCGAAAATACCTACCAAGGAGACCCCGCGATGATTCGCACCGGCAAGCAGTACCTGGAATCGCTCAACGACGGCCGCAGCGTATGGGTCGGCAACGAGAAGATCGACAACATCGCGACGCACCTCAAGACGCGGGACTACGCGCAGCGTCACGCTGACTTCTACGACCTGCACCATCGTCCCGACCTGCAGGACGTGATGACCTTCGTCGATACCGACGGCGAACGCCGCACCATGCAGTGGTTCGGCCACTTCAACAAGGAGCAACTGCGCCGCAAGCGCAAGTACCACGAGACGATCATGCGCGAGATGGCCGGCGCGTCGTTTCCGCGCACGCCGGACGTCAACAACTACGTACTCCAGACGTACATCGACGATCCGTCGCCTTGGGAAACGCAGACCATCGGCGCGGAAGGCAAGGTGAAGGCGACGAATATTGTCGACTTCGTCAACTTCGCCAAGAAACACGATCTGAACTGCGCGCCGCAGTTCGTCGACCCGCAGATGGACCGCTCGAGCCCGGATGCCCAGCAGCGCTCGCCCGGCCTGCGCGTCATCGAAAAGAACGACAAGGGCATCATCGTGTCAGGGGTCAAGGCTATCGGCACTGGCGTCGCCTTTGCGGACTGGATCCATATCGGCGTGTTCTTCCGCCCTGGTATCCCGGGCGACCAGGTCATCTTCGCCGCCACGCCGGTCAACACCCCGGGCGTGACCATCGTCTGTCGTGAGAGCGTGGTCAAGGACGACCCCATCGAGCACCCTCTGGCCGCGCAGGGCGACGAACTGGACGGCATGACGGTATTTGACAATGTCTTTATCCCATGGTCGCATGTGTTCCACCTGGGCAATCCCGAGCACGCCAAGCTCTATCCGCAGCGTGTGTTCGACTGGCTGCACTATCACGCCCTCATCCGCCAGTCGGTGCGCGCCGAACTGATGGCCGGCCTGGCGATCCTGATCACCGAGCATATCGGTACCAGCAAGATCCCGGCCGTGCAGACTCGCGTGGCCAAGCTGATCGGCTTCCACCAGGCCATGCTCGCGCACATCGTCGCCAGCGAAGAGCTGGGCTTCCATACGCCGGGTGGTGCCTACAAGCCGAACATCCTGATCTACGACTTCGGCCGGGCGCTCTACCTCGAGAATTTCTCGCAGATGATCTATGAGCTGGTCGATCTCTCCGGGCGCAGCGCTCTCATCTTCGCGAGCGAAGACCAGTGGAACGATGAGGCGCTCAACGGATGGTTCGAACGCATGAACAACGGCCCGATGGGCAAGCCGCACGACCGCGTGAAGATCGGCCGCGTGATCCGCGACCTGTTCCTGACCGACTGGGGCAACCGCCTGTTCGTCTTCGAGAACTTCAACGGCACCCCGCTGCAGGCGATCCGCATGCTGACCATGCAACGCGCCGAGTTCTCGGGCGCGGGCCCGTATGGCACCCTGGCCCGCAAGGTCTGCGGCATCGAGCTGAGCGAAGGCAACGAGAGCGAATACAAGGCCACCGCCGGCTATGCCAAGGCGCTGGATTCGGCGCGCCACCAGGAAAAACTGGCCCTGAGCGGCACGATGACAGTGTGACCGCCTGACCCTCCGGCCAGCGTTTCTGGCCGGAACACCCGAAACTTGCAAGGAGTGAACGATGCAAACGAGTGATCTGCTCGACAAGATTTTCCGCGGCGCGCGCAGCCAGAACGGCTGGCTGCCCACGCCGGTACCCGACGGCAAGCTGCGGGAGCTCTATGACCTGATGAAGTTCGGCCCTACCTCGGTCAACTGCTCGCCGGCCCGGCTGGTGTTCGTGCGCACGGAGGAGGGCCGGGCGAAACTGCGTCCGGCACTGGCGCCGGGCAATGTCGAGAAGACCATGGCTGCGCCGGTTGTCGCAATCGTCGGCTACGACACCCGCTTCTACGACCAGCTGCCGGAGCTGTTTCCGCACAACCCGGCGGTCAGGGCGTGGTTCGAGGGCGACGAGAAGGTGGATTTCGCCAACACCACGGCGTTTCGCAACGGCACGCTGCAAGGCGGCTATCTCATCGCCGCGGCGCGCGCGCTGGGACTGGATTGCGGCCCCATGTCCGGCTTCAACAACCAGGCCGTCGACCAGGCCTTCTTCGCCGGCACCAGCATCCGCTCGAACTTCATCTGCGGCCTTGGGCACGGCGACCCCGAAAAGGTGTTCGCCCGCAGTCCGCGCCTGTCGTTCGAGCAGGCCTGCCAACTCGCCTAGTGGCCGGGAGTCCAGCGATGCAAGAGTATGACCAGCATAACCTGACCAAGGCCGTCATTGCACGGCTGGCCGATACGCCCAATCCGCGCACGAAGGAGATCATGACCAGCCTGGTGCGGCACCTGCACGACTTCGCGCGTGAGGTACGGCTGACCGAGACCGAATGGAAGCAGGGGATCGACTACCTGACCGCCACCGGCCAGATGTGCGATGACAAGCGCCAGGAGTTCATCCTGCTCAGCGACGTGCTGGGCCTGTCGATGCTGACCGTGGCAATGAACCAGGAGAAGCCGGAAGGCTGCACCGAGGCCACCGTGTTCGGTCCTTTCCACGTCGAAGGCGCGCCGCACTACGAGCATGGCGCGGATGTGGCGAACGGCGCAAAGGGCGAGCCCTGCATGGTCTATGGACGGGTCACGGGTGTGGATGGCCGTCCGGTTGCCGACGCCGTGGTGGAAACCTGGCAGGCGGACGCTGACGGCCACTATGACGTGCAGTACGAAGGGCTTGAAGTGGCGCAGGGCCGCGGCGTGCTGAAGTCGGGCGATGATGGCCGCTTCCATTTCCGCACCATCGTCGCGCAGGCCTATCCGATTCCTGACGACGGTCCCGTCGGCGCGCTGCTGCGCGCCACCGGGCGCCATCCGTGGCGCCCTGCGCATCTGCACTTCATGATCAAGGCGCCTGGTTACGAGACGCTGGTCACGCACGTCTTCAGGCGCGGCGACAAGTATCTCGACTCCGACGCCGTGTTCGGCGTGCGCAAGTCCCTGATCGGCGACTGGGTCCGCCTGACCGACGGCACCTACCGGCTCGACTTCGACTTCGTGCTCAATCCGGTCCGCTAGCACCGGAACCCGGCGCGCCGCCTTTGCCGGCGGCGCGGCTGAGTTCGGTGCCCGCAATCGCCAGGAAGGCAACGGGGTCTGGGCCATGGCCCGCCTATCTTTCTGACTGCCCCGAGCAGCATGGAGTCCCTATGATGAAAGCATTCCAGTACTCCGCCCGTGCCCAGCGCATCGTCTTCGGCGCTGGCACGATCCAGCAGGTAGGCAAGGAAATCGATGCGCTGTGCGCATCCAGTGTCCTGGTGCTCAGTACCCCCGAGCAGCGCGGGCTGGCCGAACAGGTGACGGATTTGCTCGGTACTCGCGCGATCGGGATCTTCGACCGTGCCGTGATGCACGTGCCGGTCGAAACGGCGCGCGCGGCCTGCGCGATGGCCTTCGAGCTGGGCGCCGACAGCGTGGTGGCGATCGGCGGCGGCTCGACGACGGGGCTCGCCAAGGCCATCGCCCTTGAGATGAGCCTGCCGGTGCTGGCGATTCCCACCACCTATGCCGGCTCGGAGATGACCACGATCTACGGCCTCACCGATGCGGGAGTGAAGCGCACGGGCACCGACGTGAGAGTGCTGCCGCGCACCGTCATCTACGACCCTGAACTGACTTATTCGCTGCCGGTTGCAGTCAGCGTCACCAGCGGCATCAACGCGTTGGCGCACGCCGCCGAGGGCTTGTACGCGCACGACCGCAATCCGATTTCGGACCTGATGGCAAGGGAGGGAATACAGGCCATCGCGGCGGCGCTGCCGGTGCTCGTCCGCGAACGGGATACGGCCGTGTTGCACGAGGCGCGCGCGCAAGCGCTGTATGGAGCGTGGTTATGCGGCGCCGTGCTCGGCAGCGTGGGCGTGGCGTTGCATCACAAGCTCTGCCACACGCTCGGCGGCAGCTTCAACCTGCCGCATGCCGAAACGCACACCATCATCCTGCCGCACGCGCTGGCCTACAACGCGAAGGCGGCACCGGGCGCCATGGTCTCCATCGCGCAGGCCCTGGGCGCAGCCGATGCGGCACAGGGTGCCTTCGATCTGGCGCGTACGACCGGAGCCCCGCTAGCCTTGCACCAGATCGGCATGCGGGAGGATGAGCTCGACAAGGCGTGCGAGATCGCCCTGCAGAACCAGTACCCGAATCCGCGTCCACTCGAAGCCGGGGCGATCCGCGAATTGCTGCAGAATGCGTGGGAGGGCCGCCGGCCCGACTGACACGGGAGAGATTCCTTACTGGCGCGGTCTCAGGCAACCGCCACTATGTTTGCTGGTATGAGGGCCTTCGGTCTGGGCGTGACGTGTACTCGAGCTTTCCTTTCATGGCGGGCAGTCTTCGGCTGGCCTCAACACGCTGTTCGCTACACGTTCAATGCATTCCATGGCGTATCTTGCAATGGGCGAAGGAGTTCGTCCCGTCAGCGAAACGATGCCCGGGCGCACGATCAATACCGGAGCATCCGTGACCGCAAGCTGGACCAGGGCGCCGGCTTCAACGTCGGCGGCAACGAGTGCACGTGGACTTGCCAGAACCGCTTCTGTGCTGAGTGCCACGGCACGTAAGATGCCGAAGTTGTCGCACTCCAGCGCCGGCACCGTGGTGCTGGCCGGTTGGCCCAAGGTTGCGGCCAGCGTGGCCTGCATCATGGCCGGCGGCGTCGCCGACGCCAGCCCGAATTGCCAGATTTGCGCGAATGCGCAGCGATTTCCGGCCAGCGGATGGCCCGCGCGAGCGTAGAACTCGATCCGTTGCGCAGGCAGGAGCCGGATGGTTAGCGCAGCTTCTTCGGGCAGCTCGTTGGTGTCCGAGACAAAGAACTCGATGTTTTCCCCGCGTAGCCGTTCCAGCAACTGCTTCCAGTTGCTTTCCTCCACCCGCAGCGCGACTCTGGGATGGTGTTGCCGCAACTCGGACAAGACGCGCGGCATCAGCGTTACGGCGGGGAAGGGGCCTACGCCGAAGGCCGTGTCGCCCAGTTCCACATCCCTATAAAGGTCGATGTTGCGCTGCAGGCAGCGGGCGTCGAACAGGAGCTTGCGCGCACCATCGATCACAAATTGTCCCGCCGGCGTTGGGCGGACATCTGCATCGCCTCGCTCAAACAAGCGCAGGCCCAGTTCTGCTTCGATGGCCTGAATGCTGCGGCTGAACGCCGGTTGGCTGAGATGGACGCGCGCGGCCGCGCGCGCGAAATGCAGCTCATCGGCCAAGGCAAGAACGTGGCTGAGACGGCGGAGATCCATACTACACGCATTGCGTCCAACGCATTGATCGGATGCTGATTATGCATTTGACGAATCAGGGTGGCAAACCTAAAGTCAGCGCATCAAGTCCCGGCGACGAACGGGACGGACCGGATGCAGGACAAACGGAGACACCATGAAAGTGCTGGACAAGTTCTACATCAACGGCGCGTGGGTAGCCCCGTGCGCGCGCGCCGCCTATGCCGACATCATCGACCCCGCGACCGAGGCGGTCATCGGCAAGCTGGCCATGGGCAGCGCCGAGGACGCCGGGCGTGCCGTAGAGGCCGCGAAGGCAGCGCTGCCGTCGTGGTCCGCCAGCCCGCGTGAGACCCGTATCGCGCTGCTGGAGCGCGTGATGGCGGGCTACCAGGCGCGTCTGGGCGAACTGGCAGACGCGGTGCGGTGCGAGATGGGTGCTCCTGTGACGCTCTCGCAAACGCTGCAGGCGCCAATCGGCCTGGGCCAGATTCAGGCCACGCTTGAAGCATTGCGTGATTTCGAGTTCGAGAGCGAGCGCGGCCGCAGCCGGATCCGGCGGGAGGCGGTCGGCGTGGCGGCGCTGATCACTCCATGGAACTGGCCGCTGAACCAGATTGCGGCAAAAGTGGCGCCGGCGCTTGCAGCGGGCTGCACGATGGTGCTCAAGCCGTCGGAGATCGCGCCGCTGGATGCAGTGCTGTTCGCCGAGATCCTGCACGCGGCCGGGGTGCCGGCTGGCGTCTTCAACATGGTGTTCGGCGACGGCAGCGTGGTAGGGGCGGCGCTGTCGTCGCACCGCGACGTGGACATGGTTTCCATCACTGGCTCGACCCGCGCCGGGGTAGAGGTGGCCATTAACGCCGCGCCAACCGTCAAGCGCGTGGCGCAGGAACTAGGCGGCAAGTCGGCGCTGGTCATCCTCGACGATGCCGACCTGCAGGCTGCCGTCACCACCGGCGTGGCGCAGTGCATGATGAATGCCGGCCAGACCTGCATCGCGCCCACGCGCATGCTGGTGCCGCGCCCGCGCTACGAAGAGGCGGTGTCGATTGCCGCGGCAGCGGCCAATGCCATTTGCGTGGGCGATCCCGCCGATCCGCAGACCGGCATGGGCCCGATCTCCAATCGCGCGCAGTACCAGAAAGTGCAGCGCATGATCGGCATCGGCCTGGAGGAGGGCGCGCGCCTGGCCGCGGGGGGAGCGGGACGTCCACACGGGCTCGAATGCGGTTTCTATGCCAGGCCGACCATCTTCGCCGACGTCCGCAACGACATGACGATCGCGCGCGAGGAGATATTCGGCCCGGTGCTCGCAATGATCCCCTACGACGGTGAGGAGGCGGCGATCGCCATCGCCAACGATACCGACTATGGCCTGGCCGCCTACGTGGCCGGCACCGACCCTGACCGCACGCAACGCGTGGCGGCGCGACTGCGCGCCGGGGTGGTCTTCGTCAATGGCGCCATGCTTGACCTGGCTGCGCCTTTCGGCGGATGCAAGACCTCAGGCAACGGGCGGGAATGCGGTCCGGAAGGCCTGGCCGAGTTCCTCGAGACCAGGACGGTGACGTCGCCCTGAGCGGGCACGCCGCCTGCAGTTCTCTCGCGGCCTGCGGGCCGCGGCGCCCTACGCTGTCCCACTGACGATTTCCCCGGCGGCCGCCTTCGACGGCGACCCGCCGCGGAGACGTGCACCCTTGCCGGAGAACGCATGAGCACCTCCTATCAACCGGCCATGGCCTGGCGCACCGCCTTGCTGCTGGTGGTCTACATGGTCATCAATTTCGCCGACAAGATCGCGGTTGGCCTGCTGGCCGTGCCGATGATGACGGAACTGGACCTGTCGCCAGCACAGTTCGGGCTGATCGGCAGCAGCTTCTTCTGGCTGTTCGCCATCGCGGGCGTCAGCGGCGGCTTCCTGGCCAACCGCCGGCCCACGACCGGCATCCTGCTGGCGATGGCGTTGGCCTGGTCGGTGCTGCAAATCCCGATGGCCATGTCGTCCAGCCTCTTCGTGCTGGTGGCTGCGCGCGTGCTGCTGGGCGCCGCCGAAGGACCGGCGTGGCCCATTGCGGTCCACGCTTGCTACAAATGGTTTCCCAATGAGAAGCGCGAACTGCCGGTGGCCTGCCTGGCACAAGGCGGCGCCATCGGGCTGCTGCTGGCAGGCATGGCCATGCCGCTGGTGACGGCGCACTGGGGATGGCGTGCCAACTTCTACGCGCTTGCCGTGATCGGCTTCGCTTGGGCGCTGCTGTGGATGGCGCTGGGGAAGGAAGGCCGGGGCGCCGACGCCGATAAGCGCGAGGAGAAGGCGGCCATGCACGTGCCCTATCGCCGGCTGCTGGCCGAACCCACGGTCGCGGCCTGCATCGCGATGAAATTCGTCTCCTACTGGGGCCTCGCGCTGACGCTGACCTGGTTGCCAGCCTATCTGCAGAAGGGCCTGGGATATGGCGCCGTCGAATCGGGAAGGCTGTACGCGGCACTCATTGCCATGGGCCTGCCGATCAGCCTCGCGGGATCGTGGCTGGTGCGTCAGTTGCTGGCGCAAGGCGTGTCGTCGCGGACGGCTCGCGGAAAGGTGGCCGCGGCGGCCGTCGCCATGGGCGGCGCGGCATTCATGCTGGTGTGGCTGGGAGAACTGCCGCCGTTGTGGCGCGCGGCGCTGATCGGCCTCACGCTGGGCCTGGCGCAGGTCATGTATGCGGTGGGGCCCGCCATCCTGGCGGAAGTGGTGCCCGATTCGCAGCGCGGCGCCATCCTTGCCATCGACAACTCCATTGCTTCGTTTGCCGGCGTGCTGGCGCCGCTGGTCACCGGCTTCCTGGTGCAAGGCATGAGCGGCAACGCGGGCTATGAGGCGGGCTTTGCCCTCTGCGGGCTGCTGATGGTCGCCGGCGCGTTGGCCGGGGGCCTGGCGATCGATCCGGCGCGCGCCGCCTTGTCCGTGCGCCGGCACGCGACGCCCGGCCACCACTATCGCGGCGAGGCCGCGGCATCGAGCCAGTGACAGTCCATGGCGCCCTGGCAAGCAATACCCGACAAAGACACTGAATGGAGCAGAGACATATGACCGCCTACCACTTTCCCCTGCTGATCAAGCAGTTGCTGGCCACGCCGATCGCGCAGCGCTCGCGCAACGACATTGTCTATGACGACCGCGTGCGCTTTGGCTATCCCACGCTGGTCGAACGCATCGGCCGGCTCGGCAGCGCGCTCACCCGGCTGGGCGTGGCCCGCGGCAGCACGGTCGCGGTGCTCGACTGGGACAGCCATCGCTACCTGGAAGCCTATTTCGCCGTGCCGATGCTGGGCGCGACGCTGATGAAGACCAACATTCGGCTGTCGCCCGAGCAGATTGCCTACACGCTCGACCATGCCGAGGCGGAGACGCTGCTGGTCAACGTCGACTTCCTGCCGCTGATCCACGAAATCCGCGCGCATTTGCCGCGCGTCAAGCGCCTTATCTGCCTGGCTGAAGACGGCAAGGTGCCACCGGAGCTTGACTGGGCCGGCGAATACGAGGCGCTGCTTGCCGCCGGCGATCCGGCGCATGCGTTCCCGGAATTCGACGAGAACACGCGCGCGACGCTGTTCTACACCACGGGCACCACCGGCCTGCCGAAGGGCGTCTCGTTCAGCCACCGCGACCTCGTGCTGCACAGCCTGACCGCGCTGGCGACGCTGTCGCAGTCCGGCGTGAACGCGAGCTTCTCGCGCAACGAGGTGTACATGCCCCTGACGCCGATGTTCCACGCGCATGCCTGGGGCTTTCCGTACATCGCCACGCTGTGCGGCTGGAAGCAGGTCTACCCCGGCCGCTACGAGCCATCGAAGCTGGTGAACCTGTTCCGCAAGGAGGGCGTCACCTTTTCGCATTGCGTGCCGACCGTCCTGCACCTGGTGCTGTCGGCGCCGGCGGCGCAGGACGCCGACTTCCGCGGATGGAAGGTCGTGATCGGCGGCAGTGCCCTGTCCCGCGCGCTGTGCAGGCAGGCGCTGGCGCGCAACATCGACATCTTCTCCGGCTATGGCATGTCCGAGACCTGCCCGCTGCTGAGCCTGGGCCAGATCAAGAGCGACGTGGCCCAGGACATCGCCGACCCCCGGGCGCGACATGAGCGCGAAATCGAGATCCGCGTCGGTGCCGGGCTGCCAGCGCTGCTGACGCAGATGCAGGTGGTCGGCGCCGATATGCAGCCAGTGCCGGTGGATGGCGTATCCGTCGGCGAAGTGGTAGTGCGCACGCCCTACCTGACCCAAGGCTACATGAAGAACCCCGACGCCAGTTCCGCGCTGTGGGAGGGCGGCTGGTTGCATACCGGCGACATCGGCCGGTTGGACGCGGATGGCTATCTGCATCTGGTGGACCGGGCCAAGGATGTGATCAAGAGCGGGGGCGAGTGGGTCTCGTCGATCGACCTCGAAGATGCCATCTCCCAGGTGGCGGGCGTGTCCGAGGTGGCCGTGATCGGCGTCCCGGACGCCAAATGGGGAGAAAGGCCGATGGCGCTAGTGGTGCCACGCGCAGGCGATGCCCCTCTGGACGCCGACACCGTGCGCTGCCACCTCGCGGCACTGGCGGATGCCGGAACGATCTCGAAGTACGCAATTCCGGAGCGCATCCTGCTGGTCGACCACATCGACAAGACCAGCGTGGGCAAGCTCGACAAGAAGCGCCTGCGCGAACGTTATCAGCAGAACTGACCAGCGTCGTGCTGGCCATGGTGTTCCGGCGCTGAAAGGCGCAACCATCAATCGCGGTCAGGTAAGCACCGGACCGGTTGCCTGACCGGTTGCCTCAAGGAAGATTGGAATGAGCGAACAAGCATTTGCCGCGGCGCCGAATAGCCCGGCCATTATCCACCCGGGTGTCCGCAAGGCCTCGTTCACGGTGGAACCCGTCGCGACCTGCCTCGGGGCGGAGATCGGCAACATCGATCTCAGGGTGCCACTCGAAGACGATCAGTATCTGGCATTGCGCGCGGCGCTGTTGAAACACAAGGTGTTGTTCTTCCGGGACCAGGACATCAGTGCTGCGCAGCAGGTCGCGCTGGCGCGTCGCTTTGGCGACCTCGAGGTACATCCCGTCTTTCCCCACCACCCCGGCCACCCGGAGCTGGTGATACTCGGTGGCGACAACAAGCAGGCGGCGCGCGAGAATATCTTCCACACCGACGTGAGCTGGCGCAAGCTTCCCTCAATGGGTTCGCTGCTGCGCTGCGTCGAATGCCCGCCGGTCGGGGGCGATACGCTGTGGGTGAACATGGCCGCAGCGTACTCGGGCCTGCCCGCAGGGGTGCGTGAGCGGCTTGCCGGCCTGCAAGCCGTGCACGATATCCTGCCGGCCTTTGGCTCGCGCATGACTGCCGAACAGCGCGAGGCCCGTCGCCAGGAGTTCCCGCCGGCGACACATCCGGTCGTGCGCACGCACCCCGAGACCGGCGAGCAGATCCTGTATGTGAACGAGGCGTTCACCACACACATGTCGAACTACCTGGAACAGCACGAGAGCCAGTATCGATTCGGCTTTGATTTCCGGATCGAGGAGATGGACCTGCTGCACTACCTGTTCCGCCAGGCGAGCGCGCCGGAATACCAGGTGCGCCTGCGCTGGCGAGCCAACACCATCGCGTTCTGGGACAACCGGTCCACGCAGCACTACGCCGTCCAGGACTACTTCCCTGCGCGCCGTTGCATGCTGCGCGCGACCATCATCGGCGACGCGCCGTTCTGAGTGCCACACCGTCAAGCTTTTTTCTGCCACCAGGGAGGGAGATTCATATGTCAAGAGTCGTAGTCGCAGGAGTTGGCATGATTCCGTTCAGGAAGCCAGGCGCCAGCGGTACGTACATTGAGATGGGTTCGGAAGCCGCGCGCATGGCATTGGGCGACGCCGGCCTCTCGTATGACCTTGTGCAGCAGGCTTACGTTGGCTATGTGTACGGCGACTCGTGCGCCGGCCAGGCTGCCTTGTATCCGGTAGGCCTCTCGCAAGTTCCCATCGTCAACGTCAACAACAACTGCTCGACCGGATCGACTGCATTGTTCCTGGCCCGCCAGGCGGTCGAGAGCGGTGCGGTGGAATGCGCGATCGCGTTGGGCTTCGAGCAGATGCAGCCGGGCGCGCTGAAGTCGCAGTGGGATGACAGGCCGGCCCCGCTGGGCACATTGCTGGACATCACCCGTGACCTCAACCAGGAAGCATCGGCTGCAGGCATCCCAATCGCCCTGTTGCAGTTCGGCGGCGCGGGAAGGGAGCACATGGAGCGGTATGGCACCAGGCAGGAAACCTTCGCCGCGATCCGTGCCAAGGCCAGCCGCCATGCCGCCAACAATCCGCTGGCGATCTTCCGCAAGGTACTTACTGCCGAAGATGTGATGGCCGATCCGGTGATCTGGCCGGGCGTGATGACCCGCCTGATGGCGTGCCCGCCGACCTGCGGCGCGGCTGCCGCCATTCTTTGCTCGGAAGCCTTCGCCAGGAAGCACAACCTGCGCGCCGACGTGCGCATCCTGGCCCAGTCCATGACCACTGACAGCCCGAAGACCTTCGAGAGCCGATCGATGATCGAGGTCGTGGGTTTCAGCATGGCGCAGGAAGCCGCCCGCCAGGTGTATGAGGCCGCCGGCGTCAGCCCGTCGGACATCAAGGTCGCGGAGTTACATGACTGCTTTGCGCACAACGAGTTGCTGACCTATGAATCGCTTGGCTTCGCGCCGGTGGGGGGCGCCGAGAGGTTCGTGCTTGACGGCGACAACACCTACGGTGGCAAGGTCGTGACCAACCCGTCGGGCGGCCTGTTGTCGAAAGGCCACCCGCTGGGCGCGACCGGCCTGGCGCAGTGCTATGAGCTGACGCGCCAGATTCGTGGCACGGCCGGGCCGACGCAGGTCGAGGGCGTGAACCTGGCGTTGCAACACAACCTCGGCCTGGGCGGCGCCTGCGTGGTGACACTGTATGGCCGCGGCTAGGACGAAGTGGCGCCGGATGGCGGCGCCACCGGATATGAACAGCGAGATTCCCGCATGGCAGACCAAAGTCTCATAGGCAGCAAGTTGTCGCACGGCACCATCGACGTAGAGAAGGGCCGCCTGCGCTTCTTTGCCAAGGCGATCGGCGAAACCGATCCGATCTACACCGACGAATCCGCCGCGCGCGACGACGGCCATCCGGCCTTGCCGGTCCCGCCGACCTTCCTTTTCTGCCTGAATAGCGAGGTGGGCGAACTGAGCAAGACGCTGGAAGTCCTGCAGATGGACCTGGGCCGCGTCCTGCATGCCGAGCAGGTCTTCGACTACCACCGCATGGCCTACGCCGGCGACGTGCTGCACTTCGAGACCCGGGTCTCGGACGTCTACGACAAAAAGGGCGGCGCGCTGCACTTCGTCGTGCAGGAAACCCGCGTCACCAACCAGAAGGGCGAGCACGTCGCTGACCTGCGCAGCACGCTGGTCGAGCGCCGTGGCTAAGGAAATATTCCCAATGCAAACACCGCGCTACGACGACGTGAAGGTCGGCGACTTACTGCCGGCCCTGGCCCTGCCGGCCATCAACCGTACCACGCTGGCGCTGTACGCCGGCGCCTCGGCTGACCATAACCCAATCCACATCGACATGGACTTCGCGCGCAAGTCGCGCATGCCGGACGTGTTCGCGCACGGCATGCAGTCGGCCGCCTACCTCGGCCGACTGCTGACCGGCTGGGTGCCACAGTCGGCGCTGCGAAGCATCTCGATCCGGTTCACCGGCATCACCCACCTGGGTAACCAGCCAACATGTACCGGCGAAGTCGTCGAGAAATTCGAGGTTAACGGCGAGCATCGCGTGAAGGTAGCGATCAGGTCGACCAACCAGCATGGCGAGGACAAGCTGGTTGGCGAGGCCATCGTCGCGCTGTGCTGACTGATTGCTATCGCCCCACGCCCCACGCCCCTCGGCGGGAGAGCGGGGCTGAACCCGACAGAGCATCCAAAGGAGATTCCTGAATGACCAAACTCGCAGGCAAGTCCGCCATCGTCACCGGCTCGGGCCGTGGCATCGGCCGGGAAGTGGCCCTGAAGCTGGCGTCCGAAGGCGCACGTGTGGTGGTGAACGACCTCGACGCGGAGCCGGCGCACGAAGTCGTCGAGCTGATCAAAACGCAAGGCGGGGAGGCCGTGGCCTGCGTCGGCAGCGTGACCGCTTCCGACTTCGCCGACCGCCTGGTGAGCACTGGTGTCACGAATTTCCAAGGCATCGACATCATCGTCAACAACGCCGGCTTCACCTGGGACAACGTGATCCAGAAGATGACCGACGAGCAGTGGTACGCCATCGTGGATTGCCACCTGACGGCTCCCTTCCGCATCCTGCGCGCTGCATACCCGGTCATCAGCGCCGCCGCCAAAGCTGAGGCTGCCGAGGGCAGGGAGGTGTTCCGCAAGATCGTCAACATTTCGTCGGTGTCAGCCGGCGGCAACGTCGGCCAGGCCAATTATTCGACGGCCAAGGCCGGCATCCTTGGCATGACCAAGACGCTGGCCAAGGAATGGGGTCGCCTGAAGGTCAACGTGAACGCCGTTGCCTTCGGCCACATCGAGACCCGCCTGACGGTGCCAGTTGCCGGCAAGGAAAATGCCACTGTCAATATCGAAGGTCGCGAGATCAAGGTCGGCATCAGCGAGGCGCTGGTCGAACAGTCGAAAAGGATGATCCCGCTCGGCCGACCAGGCACAGCCGTCGAGGCCGCCGGTTCGGTCTACCTGTTCTGCCAGCAGGAGTCGAACTACGTGACCGGGCAGGTGCTGATCTGCGGCGGCGGCATCGGCAGCATCTGAGGCGAAACAGGGGGAACTGGCATGCTCGAAAATTTCCGTTCGCCGTGGATGGATGAGGACCTGGACGCGTTCGCTGATGCGGTGCGGCGCTTCTGCAAGGACATCATCGAGCCCAACGAAATGAAATGGCGCGCGCAGCATCACGTCGATCGTCACGTCTGGCGCAAGGCCGGCGAACTCGGCCTGATCCTGCCCGATCTGCCCGAGGCCTATGGCGGCGCGGGCGGCACGGCGGCGCATGCGGCGGTAGTGATGCGCGAGATGGGCTACGCCGGTAGCACCGGCTTCGGCTATGGCATCAATTACCTGGTGGGCCATTACCTGGGCAGCTACGGCACCGAGGCCCAGAAATGTCGCTGGCTCCCCGGCATCGCGTCCGGCGAGATCATCACGGCAGTCGCCATGACCGAGCCGGGCACCGGCTCGGACCTGCAGGGCGTGCTGACCACGGCGCGCAAGCGCGCCGATGGCAAGTACGTCATCAATGGCGCCAAGACCTTCATTACCAACGGGCAGATGTGCGACATGGTGGTGGTGGTCGCCAGGACTGGCGAGGAACCGGGGGCTAAGGCCATCTCGCTGCTGATCGTAGATTCCAGCAACCCTGGTTTCCGCCGTGGGCAGTGCCTCGACAAGGTGGGCCAGGACTCCGGTGACACCTCCGAACTGTTCTTCGACGACTGTGTGGTGGAGGCCGATGCGCTGCTCGGCGGCGTGGAAGGCCAGGGCTTCTTCCAACTCATGGGCCAGCTTCCGTACGAACGCGCCATGATTGCCGTGGGGGCCGCCGCGCAGATGGAGCGGGCCCTCGCACTGACTGTGGCATACGTCAAGGAGCGCAAGGCCTTCGGCAAGGCGCTGATCGAGCAGCAAAACACCCGCTTCGTGCTGGCCGATGTCAAGGCCACGGCGACGGCCTCGCGCGCCTTTGCCGATCACATTATCAGGCACTGGATCGACGGCACGCTCGACTCGTCACTTGCCTCGATGGGCAAGTTCTGGCTGACCGAGCGCCAGGGCGAGGTGATCGACAAGTGCGTGCAGTGCTTCGGCGGTTATGGCTACATGCTGGAATACCCGATTGCCCGCATGTATGCCGATGCCCGCGTGCAGCGAATCTACGGCGGCGCCAACGAGATCCAGCGCGAACTGGTGGCGCGTTCGCTGTAACGCCGGGATTGGAGGCCGCGCAGGCCTGCGAATCCTGCAGGCCTGGTCGAGAGAGATTGAATTACGACCCGCGCATCGAGGAGACATTTCTTGAAAATGAAATTTCTGCCACTGGCCTGGGGTGGTTGCCCGCGCTCGCCAGCGCGCAATCGGTCACGCTCTAAGAGGTGGTCGACACCGGGATCGAGTTCGTCAATCGCATTGGCGCTGACAGCGATCGTGTTGTGCGCATGAACAACCTGACGGCCACGGTCCCCTCGCGCTGGGGACTGCGCGGCAGGGCGCTGCTCGACCCGGATATTCTCGGGCCCAATACCTTACATTTTCTGAGCACCGCAGCCGGGCTATTCGATCGCAACGCAGCGCTGAACATTGGCGGGCCGGCGGTCAGCGCTTGCGCCAAATCCACTGGCGCTCCTTCGATGCTTCCTTCTTGCGTCGTCCCCGGCGCCCTGCTTGCCGTAGGCATTGGCCAGCCCGGCGCTCTGTAGTTCGCAGCCACTCCCACGATCGCGGCCGGTATCCTGCGCAAGGTTCAGTCGATCTGCAAGCCGGCCCCCTTGGCCAGCTTTTGCCAGGCCGTGACGTCGTCACGCACGATGGCGGCAAACTGGGCGACGGTCTTCGTGGCCGGGCGCGGCATGTTCTGTTGGGCGTATTTCTGCACCACGTCGTCATTGGCGAGGATGCGGTTGATCTCGGCATTGAGCCGCTGCACGATCTCCACCGGCGTGCCGGCCGGCGCGAACACGCCGTACCAGCCTTCCTTGCTGAACGGATAGCCCTGCTCGGTCAGCGTTGGCACCTCGGGCAATGCCGGTCCCCGTGCGGAGCCGGTGCAGGCGAGGGCCACCAGCTTGCCCGAGCGGACGTGCGGGACGGGCGAGGCGATATCCGTGAAGCCCAGCAGCATGTTCTTGGACAGCAGGTCGGTCACGAGCTGGGCGTTGCCCTTGTATGGCACGTGCTGCATCGAGAGGCCATAGTGCGCCTTGATGCCTTCCATGACGAGATGCCCGGTCGACCCGTTTCCCCACGATCCGTAGGAGAGCTTGCCGGGGTTCGCCTTGGCATAGCGCACCATGTCGGCGAGGTTCCTGAACCCGCTGGACGGATGGGCAAGCAGCAGGATTCCGGCGGCGCCGACCTGCGCGACAGGCGTCAGGTCCTTCAGCGCGTCATACGGCATCTTTGGCTGGATGACCGGGTTGATTGCGACGGCGGAAGATGGCGTTATGAGCAGCGTGTAGCCATCGGCGGCGCTCTTGGCGACCATGTCGGTGCCGATCAGGCTGTTGGCGCCGGGCCGGTTGTCCACCACCACTGGCTGGCCCAGCGCCCGATGGAGATGGGAGGCGATCACGCGCGCGAAGATGTCCATGCCGGCGCCCGCCGGTCCGGGCACCACCAGCCGGATGGGCCGCTTTGGCCAGCCGTTTGTCGAGGCACTGGTACCGGCCCATGACCGGGAAACGAGGAATGCGGCGATACCGAGGCAGGTTCGCCGCCGGGCGGGCGAGTGATGCATGGCTTGTCTCCAAATGTATTTTATATCAGGGGGCGCGCGCGTTCAGGCCAAGGTAGTACGAGGCCACGCCATCCTTGAACGGCGGCCCCCAGGTGCGCCTGTCATCCCCCTTGCGGTGGCTCGATCTTCAGCACGTCGGCGCCGTGCTCGCCGAGGACCTGGCCGCAATACGGGCCACCGAGGATGCGCGAAAGGTCGATCACGCGGATGCCCGCGAGCGCACCGGCAGGCTTGCCTTTGCCAGCCATGCGTTCTCCTATTGGACCGATACCGGCGCAATGCGGTGCGTGCCGGCGTTGAAGTTGATGATGGGGCTGGCCTGGTTGCAGGTGGTCTTGCGGATCTTGCCGACGATCAGGTCATGCGTGCCCAGTGCCTCCGTGCAGACGATGTCGCATTCGATGCTGGCCAGCGCGTCATCCAGCACCGGCAGGCCATGCCCGCCTTCGCGCCATTGACCGGACACGAAGCGGTCACGCCCTTGCGGGGATTTGAGGAAGGTATCGATGATGGCGCGGTGTCCTTCGCCCAGCACATTGGCCACGAACCGCCCGGTCTGCATCAGGGCCCCGTGTGCCGAGGCCGACTTCTGGACGAAGAAGCCCACCATTGGCGGATCCGCCGACACCGATGTCAGGCTGGAGACGATGATGCCCGCCACGTCCTCGCCGCTGCCGGTGGTGACGGCACTGATGCCGGCCGGCAGCGCACGCATGGCCGACTTGAAGTCGTCCGCGGAGACGACTTCGTCCTGTTCGTTGAGGGTGAGATGGGCGCGAATGTCGCCGCGCTCGTCCACCCAGCCGTGCCGCGCCGCGTATCCCACCATGGAGGAGAAGCCGTCCTCCCATGCCGGATCGCCCGCATGCCCCGACAGGAAGCGCAACACCGACGGCGCCAGGCGGACGTGACCCTCATCCTCGCGTCGCCCGATACGCGCGATGGCGCGTTCCAGCCGCTCGCCGGGCTGCGGATCGATCAGCACGTCGAGCCGCTTGAAGTCGGCCGGGTCGCGCAGGGTAATGGCGCCGGCATTGGTCAGGTGGATACGCATGGCGGGCTCCTCAGGCGGCAACGGCCAGCTTGGTGCCCGGTTCGCCGAGCTCCTTGCGGATGGCAGGGATGATCCGGTCGCCCCACAGTTCGATCTGCCGCAGCATGGTCTTCTGGTCGAAGTCGCCGAGCTGGGTCTGGAGGGCGATGTGCTTGGGTCGCAGGATGCTGATTTCGGCCAGCAGCTTGTCGATGACCTGGTTGACGGAGCCCACGGGCAGGTTCTTGCGCAACTGGTCGAACGTCGGATCGGTGTCCGACGGCACTTCCTTGACCATGTAGCCGTCATCGCTCTGCACGCGGCGGAACTTGAGGCTTTCCGAGATGCGCCGCTGGAAGCGCGCGCAGTCGAGATAGGCGTCGATCTCGGACTTGTTGTCGGAGGCAAAGCCGCAGCGCAGGAAGCCAAACTTCACGTCGCGGTCCAGGTCCTTGCCATTCTCTTCGGCGACCTTGTCAAGGCGTTCGCGCAGCCCGGTAATGGCGTCATTGCCGTTGAGCAGGGCGGTGACAAAGAGGTTGTGGTTCTCGCGCACGCCACGGCCAAGGGTAACGGGGTTGCCGGAGGTGATCCACAGCGGCGGCATCGGCTCCTGCAGGCAGCGCACGGCGATGGAGCTGGGGGGAATCTTCAGGAACTGCCCGTCGTGATCGAAGATTTTCTGCGTCAGGCCCTTCGGGATGACGTCGAGGAACTCGTTGAAGATCGCCCCCGACTCGGCGATGTCAACGCCGAAGCGCTCGAACTCGAACTGCTGGTAGCCCGAGCCTACGCCCAGCTCGAGCCGTCCGTTCGACACCGTGTCGACGAATCCGACTTCGGCCAGGAAGCGCGCGGGGTGGTACAGCGGCAGAATGCACACCGCCGTGCCGAGCCGGATGCGCTGCGTCTTCGCGGCGGCGTGGGCCACCATCATCAGCGGCGACGGCGACAGCGAATAGTTGTTGAAATGGTGCTCGGCGTACCAGGCGGTGTTGAAACCGGCCTGTTCCGCCACGACGGTCTGCTCGATGGAGTTGCTGATGACTTGCTTCGAGGTCTGGTGGTAACCTCGCTGCTGGGCCAGGATGAATACGCCGAATTCCATTGTTGTCTCCCAAAAAATCCCGGTGAAGTTTCGAAGAATTCTAGGAGTCGGGTGGCATTGGACGGAATACGGGAATCACGGCGATCTGTACTGCAAAAAATGGAGGAATGATGGACCGGCTTCGCGCCATGGAGCTCTTCCTGTCGATTTCCAAGACGGAGAGTTTCTCGGAAACGGCGCGGCACTTCGGGGTGTCCGCCACGTCCGTGTCACGCATGATCACGGATTTCGAGACCGAGCTGAACGTCAAGCTGCTGATGCGCTCCACGCGCCAGGTCGTGCTGACCGAAGCGGGGCAGGAGTATGCGCGGGAGCTGGAAGGGATCCTGTGGAACATCGGCCAGGCGCATCGCAACATCACGGAGATCCGCGCCGCACCGAAGGGCACGCTGCGGGTGCATTCGCGCATGATGTTCGGGCTGGGCGTGCTGCCGCCGCTGGTCGCGGCTTTCCGCAAGCAGTATCCGGACATTCATGTCGAACTCGTGCTGACCGAGACAAAGATTGACCTGCGCCGCAGTAACTTCGACATCGATTTCCGGATTTCACCGCCGGTGGAGGCCGGGCTGAAGCGGCGCATCCTCTTCCGGAGCGAGCGCTACCTGGTGGCATCGCCAGCCTACCTTGAGAACCGGCCCGCGCCGACGCGGCCGGAGGAGATCCTGCAGCACGACTGCATGGCGTACCTGCTGCCCGGCAACCAGCATAGCTGGCTGTTCAAGCGCGGGGAGAGCGTGGAGGAAGTGAGTTTCAAGCCCCGGCACGTGACCAACAGCGGCGTCGCGCTGCTGGAGTGGGCGCGGCTCGGCGAGGGCATTGCGCTGCTGGACGACTACACGGTCCACAACGATATCTCGCGCGGCACGCTGGTGCGGCTGCTGCCGGAATTCCGGGTGACCAATACCACCTTCGAGGAAGGGATGTACGCCACCATCCTGGACACGGCGATGATTCCGGCCAAGATCCGGCTGTTCCTCGACTTCGTGGCCTCGCACGTTTCAGGCGAGGAATTGCGCTTCAGTGCCTACGGAAAGTCGGCGGTGCCGGCGGCCGGCTAGATCTGAATGTTGCAGTGCGGGCGCGCTGCGCCGCATAGGCCGGTGCCGCGCACACGTAGCACGGCGCCATCCAACGGGCCGTCGGCTGACAGCCGGCCGCTGTCCCGGATCGTCGTGACATAGATATCTTCCAGGGCTGGCCCGCCGAAGCAGAGCGACGCCGGGTGCGCCACCGGCAGGTCGATGCAATGGGTGAGTTGCCCCGCGGCGTCGAAGCGGGCGAGGGCGCCGGCATGCACGAGTGCTGTCCACAGGCCGCCCTCGCTGTCGAAGCAGCAGCCATCCGGTGCGGAGCCAAGCGGCGCAGTGTCGACAAAGCGCTCTCGGCCGGATAGCCTGCCTCCGGCATCGAGCCGGTAGCGGTAGATGCTGCGTGCCGCGCTGTCGCAGACATAGAACTCCGGGCGCGAAGGATGCGGCATCGGGCCGTTGACGATGCCGAAGCCCTGCTCGATCCGTGCAAAGCCGCCGGCCGTATCGAGCCGATACAACCCGCCCAGCGGCGATTCGTCTGGCCCGCGAAAGACGTGCATGGTGCCCACCACGAAGCTGCCGTCCGGCATGGGCGTGCCGTCGTTCAGGCGCAGATTAGGATGACGGTCGCCGATGTCCGCCACGCAATGCAGGGCGCCGGTGGATGGCGTATAGAGCGCCACCTGCTCCTTCAGGGCCACCACGAGCTTGTCCTCGCCGTTCAGCGCGAACGATCCCAGTGGCGCCGGCAGGTCATACCGCACCGCGGCGCCCTGCGCCGGGTCGATCACATGAATCCATCCCCGGCGGCAATCCGCAAGCCATAGCCGTTGCCGGACGGCGTCCCAGACGGGGCATTCCCCCAGATCGGTCCGAATGGTCCCAATGGGGGCGATCTCCATGGTCTGCGATCCTCTTTCGTGATGGCCGGTGGGGCTACGAGTACGCATGCTATCGGCTCCCCGGTTCGCCGAATATGCCGGATTCCCGCAGAACACAACCAACAACTCTGACGGAAATCCACAGCAATCCCCGCTCCTACAATCGGAAAAAGCCGGCCCGCAGCGAAGCGCGGCTGTTCATTCGATGCAAGGAGACAACCATGACGTACGCATACACCGCGCCGCTCGGCGCATTTTTCAGACAGTCGGGAGGTCAGGCATGAGCGAGAAACTGGTCCTGATGGAGGTTTCGGACGGCGTCGCCCTGGTCACGCTGAACCGCCCCCCGGTCAATGCCCTGAACCGCGAGATGCGCCGCCAGATCGTGGCGACTTTCGACGAGATCTCGGAGCGCGATGATATCCGCTGCGCCGTCCTGACGGGCGCCGGCAAGGTGTTTTGCGCCGGTGCCGACCTGAAGGACAGGCCCGATAGCAGCACGGCTGGCGACTTTCTGGATCACAACCGCCTGACACGCGAAACCGGCAATGCCATCAGGGAATGCACGAAGCCCGTCATCGCGGCGGTCAACGGCGTGGCGCTTGGCGCCGGCATGGGTCTGGTCGCTGCTTGCGACATCCTCTACGCGTCCGAGGAAGCCACCTTCGGCATGCCGGAGATCAACGTCGGATTGGCGGGCGGCGCCTCCATGTTGCGCACGCTGTTCGGCCGCTCTACCGTGCGTCGCATGTTCTTCACCGGCCAGCGACTGACGGCGCATGACCTGCTCCGCCGCAACGTACTGGAGGACGTGCTGCCGGCCGACCAGTTGCTGCCCGTGACGATGGCGCTGGCCCGCGAGATCGCTTCCAAGGCCCCGCTGGCGATCATGTACGCCAAACGCGCCACCAACATGGTGGAAGTCATGCCGCAGCGCGATGCCTACCGCTTCGAGCAGGAATTCACGATGGCGCTGTCCCGCACCGAAGACGCGCGCGAAGCCCGCATGGCGTTCCTCGAAAAGCGCCAGCCGCAGTTCAAGGGACGCTGACCATGACGACGCACACCGAACGCCCGGGCGCCGGGCTCGGGCCCTTCTTCCACGCGCGCAGCATCGCCGTGGTCGGCGCCTCGGACGACATCACCAAGATCGGCGGGCGCCCGGTCTACATGCTGCGCAAGCATGGCTATGCGGGCACCGTCTACCCGGTCAATCCGAAGGGCGGCACCGTGCAAGGCCTGAGCGCGTATGCCTCGGTCCGTGAGACCCCCACCGCGCCGGAACTGGCGATCCTGGCCGTGCCGGCGGCCGCCACGGCGGCTGCCCTGCGCGACTGCGCGGCGCGCGGCGTGAAGGCTGCCATTGTGCTGTCGTCCGGGTTTGCCGAACTCGGCGCCGAGGGCGTGGCCATGCAGGCCGAACTGGTCGACATCGCGCGCCGGCACGGCATGCGCATCCTCGGTCCCAACTGCCTGGGCACGGTCAACGTGGCCGACCGGATGATCGGGTCCTTTTCCATCAGCCTGGAGGAATACATGCCGCCGCCGGGCGGTGTGGGCATCGTCTCGCAGTCGGGCAACGTGGGTAGCCACACCATGAACACGGTGGCGCGCCGGGGCCTTGGCGTGAGCCAGTTCATGGCGACGGGCAACGAGGCCGACGTCGACGTGGCGGACGGTATCGCTGCGCTGGCCGAGGACGAGGCGACGCGCATCATCCTCTGCTGCATGGAGACCTGCCGCCACGGCGAGCGCCTCGTCGCGGCGCTGGAATTGGCGCGCTCGCGCGGCAAGCCGGTGATCGTCCTGAAGGTGGGGTCGACCGAGCAGGGCCAGGCCGCCGCCGCCTCGCACACCGGCGCGCTGACGGGCTCCGACGCCGTCATCGACGCCGTTTTCCGCCGCCACGGCGCGCTGCGTGTGCGCTCGGTGGAGGAACTGATCGACATCGGCCACGCCGCCTCGATCCTGATGCCAGGCCGCCTGCCGCAGCGCGACGCCGTGACGCTGATGGCGGCCTCCGGCGGCTTCGGCGTGATGATGGCCGATGCCATGAGCGAGGCCGGCCTGCGCCTGCCCGCGCTCGACGCGGCGTCCCGCGACCGCATCCGCCGCGTGCTGCCCATGGCCGGCACTGGCAACCCGGTCGACGCCACGGCGCAAATGTCCAGCCGCCCCGACATCCTCCAGCAGTTATTGTCCGCGCTGCTGGAGGACCCGTCGGGGAGCGCGCTGGTGATGTTCATGTCGCTCTCGCTGTACAACTCCCGCCTGCGCGGCGTGTACCTGGAGGCGCTGGCGCAGGCGCGCGAGAGGCATCCCGAACGGGCGCTGATGATCGTCAGCCAGGGGCCGGCCGATGCGGTGGCGCAGATCAACGCGCTGGGCATTCCCGTGTTCCCGAGCATCGATGCTGCCGCCAGCGGCCTCGCCGGGCTGGTGCGACTCGGCCAGCTTGCCGGCCAGCCGGCATCGGCGGCGCATCGGCCCGTGCCGCAGGAAACCGTGAACCCGGCGGTCTTCCGCAACGAGTATGAAGCCAAGCGCGCGCTGGCGGCCGCCGGCATCGCGGTGCCGCAGGAAGCCGTGGTCCACTCTGCCGGCGAGGCGGTGCGCGCGGCGGAAGCCATTGGCTACCCCGTGGTGCTGAAGATCGTCTCCGAGGACATCCCGCACAAGACCGAAGCCGGCGGCGTGGCGCTGGACCTGCGCAGCGCGGCGGCCGTGCGCGACGCCTACGGGACGATTGCCGCCAGCGTCGCCCGCCATGCGCCGCAGGCCCGCGTGGAAGGCATGCTGGTCGCACCGATGGTGAGGGGCGGCGTCGAGATGATCGCCGGCATTTCCCGCGATCCGGTGTTCGGCCCGGTCGTGATGGTCGGCATGGGCGGCATCCACGCCGAGGTGCTGAAGGACGTTGCCGTGCAGGCCGCGCCGGTCAGCGAGGACGAAGCCCTCGCGATGATTCGCTCGCTGCGCATGTTCCCGCTGCTGGATGGCGTGCGCGGACAGCCCAAAGCCGATATTCGCGCGGCCGCCCGCTGCGTGGCGCGCCTGTCCGAGTTCGCGTGCCGCCATGCGGCCGACATCGCCGAAATCGACATGAACCCCATCCTCGTCCGTCCCGAAGGGGAGGGCGCCGTGGTGCTTGACGCGCTGATGATCCCGGCAGCGCCGGCCATGCCCGCACACTGAGAACCAGCATGCATATCGAAACACGCGATCCACTCGCGGCGATCCCCGATCCGGCCTCCGGACCGGAGGTGTACCGCCAGCACGCCCGCCAATGGCTGCGCGCCAACCTGCCGGACCACATGCGTGCCGACAGCCCGGATTACCGCACCCCGACGCTGGAAGAATCCAGCGCCTGGGAGGCCGCCATGTACCACGCCGGACTGGCCGGCATGACGTGGCCCACCGCCTATGGCGGCCACGGACTGACCCTGCGCGAGCACCTCGCGGTCAACAAGGAGATCGGCGCGCTGCCCATGTCGGAGAGCGTCAGCTCCATCGGCAAGGAACTGGCCGGTCCGATCATCATGACCGTGGGCACCGAGGCACAGAAAGAGGCGTTCCTGCCCGCCATCCTCGCCATGCGCGAGTACTGGTGCCAGGGCTTCTCTGAGCCCGACGCCGGCTCGGACCTCGCCCGGCTGCGCACGCGCGCCGTACAGGAGGGCGGGCACTGGCGCATCAACGGCCAGAAGATCTGGACCAGCGGCGCGGCCAAGGCGCACTACTGCCTGCTGCTCACCCGCACCGGTACCGTCGCTGACAAGCACCGTGGCCTGTTGATGTTCGCGGTGCCGATGAACACCCCCGGCATCCGCGTGGTGCCGATCAAGTCCATCGATGGCAAGGAATCCTTTGCCGAAGTATTTTTCGACGACGTGGTGGTGCCGGACAGTGCCCGCCTGGGCGCGCCCGACGAAGGCTGGAATGCCGCCATCCGCGTGCTGTCCATCGAACGCGCGACCAACCGCATGTACCGCCCGTGGCGCTTCGAATGCGAGCTGCGCCACCTTGTCGCTGCCTGCAAGTCTGATGCGCAACTGGCACGCCTGCTCGACGACGGCTACACCCAGCGCCGCATCGGCGACGTGGCCTGCGAGATTGATGCCCTCAAAGGCCTGGTGGAGACGACGGTGTCCCGCATGATGTCTGGCGAATCCATCGGCGCGCGCGGGTCGCTGACCAAGCTGTACTGGTCGGAATGCCACCAGGCGTTTGCGGGGCTGGCCCTGTCGCTGATGTCGCACGTGACACCCCGCTCCAGCCCGCAGGCGCGGCGCGCCCGCAAGGCGTTCAGCACTGCCTATCTCTTTTCGCGCGCCGAGACGATCTACGCCGGCACTTCGGAAGTGCAGCTCGACGTCATCGCGCAGCGCATCCTTAACTTGCCCAAGGATTTGACATGACGACGAGAGATGACGATCTGCGGCCCGAGGAATTCGCCCAGGCCGCCAGCGCAGCCATCCATGACGCGCGGCCACGCGACTTCCGCGAGGCCGCTCAGGTGCTTGCCGGGGCAGGCCTGTGCGGCGTATGCGCCCCCGAGGAGGACGGGGGGCTCGGCCTGCCCATCGACTTCGCACTGCCCATCGCGCATGCCGCCGGCAAGCTGCAACTGCGCCTGCCGCTGCCCGAAACCATCCTGCTGGCGCAGGCATTCCCCGGCTCGCCAGTGGCCGCCGCGCTGGCGGCCGGCGACAAGGTCGCCACCATTGCGTGGCAGGGCAGCCTGAGCGAGGGCGTGGCCGGCCATGCGCGGCACGTGGCGCAATGCGACTGGGTGCTCGTGAACGATGGCGACGGCGCGGCGCTGGTCGAAGTGGCCGGACTGGCCTGCGAGGAAGACGGGTCGCTCGATCCCGAGTTTCCGCAGGCGTGGCTCGACCTGGAAGGCGCGACGGTGGTCGCCCGACTCGATGCCACGGCCCGCGCGGCACTCGATCATGCGGCCTGCCTGCTGATGGCCGAACTGGCGAACGGCGCGGCCGACGGCGCGCTGGAGATGGCCGCCGGCTATATGGCGACGCGCGTGCAGTTCGGCCGGCCGCTGTCGGCCAAGCAGGCCGTGCGGCACCTGCTGGCGCGCATGAAGCTGCTGACGGAGGCGTCCGCGGCCGCCGTGCGCCGTGCCATGGCGCGCAACGAGTATGGCGCGGCGCGCAGCGCTCGGCCGGCGCTGGCAGGCGCCATCGGCAACGCGGGCTTTGTCATCGAAAAGGCGATCCACCTGCACGGCGGCATGGGCTTCACGTGGGAAGTGCCGCTGCACTACTCGCTGCGCGAGGTCCGCAAGCTTGACGCGGCGTTCGGGTCCGGCGCGCTGGCGCGTGCGGTCGGGCAGGAATTCATCCAAGGCGTTTGAGGAATTCGGGGGAATGTTTATGCAACAGGATCTGGCAGGGCGCGTGGCGCTCGTCACCGGCGCAGGCGCCGGCATCGGCCGCGCCACAGCGTGTCTTTTGGCGGCGCGCGGCGCCATCGTGGCGGTCAATGACCTCAAAGACGAGCTGGTCGGCGCGACGGTGGACGAGATCCGCGCGGCCGGCGGCGAGGCTTTCCCGGTCGTGCAGAACGTGGCGAGCCGGGATGGCATCGCGCAGGCGGTCAGCATGGCGGCCACGCAGGGCAAGCGTTTCGACATCCTGGTCAACAACGCCGCGTGGGTGCGTTACCAGTCGGTGCCGGAAATCATGCCCGAGACGATGGATCGCATGCTCGACATCGGCTTCAAGGCGGTGATCTGGGGGATCCAGGCTGCTGCGGACGCGATGGACGCGGAATGCGGCGGGGCCATCGTCAATGTGGCGTCGACGGCAGCGCTGGTGTCGGCGCCGGCCTCGGTCGTCTATTCGGGCATCAAGGCGGGCATTCTCGGCATCACGCGCGCAGCGGCGGCCGAACTTGGACCGCGCGGCATCCGCGTCAACGCGGTGTGCCCATCTGCCGTGCCGACCGAGGGCACGCAGCGCAACCGCAACGTCGAGCGCGACGCGCGCCGCGTAGCCCGCACCCCGATGGGACGCCTGGGCAATGTGGACGACGTAGCCAGTGGCATCGCCTTTCTCGCCAGCGACGAGGCGCGCTTCATCACGGCGCAGGCGCTCGTGGTGGATGGCGGCATCACGTTTACCAATCTCTGAGCGTGCCGGCCGTCCTCATCACCGGCGCGGCCGCCGGCATCGGCCGCGCTGCCGCGCGGCGGTTCGCACGCGACGGCTGGCGCTGCGTGCTGGTTGACCGCGATGGCGCAGCATTGGCCACCACGATGGCCGGCCTTTCGGCGTCGGAAGCGGGCGGCCACGAGGCGATGGAGACTGACCTCACTGACCCGGCGGCCATCGATTCGCTGACGGAACGCATCGGCCCGCTGGACGCGCTCGTGAACAACGCGGGAATGTCGGACCGCACCAACCGGCCTGTCGTCGAGCAGGATGGCGACGACTGGCGGACGCTGCTGGCGCTCAACCTTGACGCGCCGGCACGGCTGGTCGACGCGCTTACGCCGAGGTTGGTGGCTGGCGCGCGGGTCGTCAACGTGGCATCGGGCGCCGGACTGCGGGCGATCCCGTGGCGCGGCGCATACAGCGCTAGCAAGGCGGGTTTGATCGGGCTGTCGCAGGCACTGGCGCGCGAGCGAACGGACCTTCGCGTGAGCGTGCTGTGTCCGGGATTCGTGCGGACCGAACTGGTCGACCGGCTGATTGCAGCCGGCCGATTGGAGCGGGCAAGCGTGACGGCCAAGATTCCGCTCGGCGGGATGGCGGAGCCGGAAGAACTGGCCGAGGCGATCCGTTTCCTGGCCGGAGCGGACGGTGCCGTGCCGTCCGGGCTGTTGCTGTCGGTCGACGGCGGCTCGTCGGTGTTTGGCGGCAGCCAGGGTTTTGCACCGGCGGCCGTCGCGCCGGTTCCGTTCGACACGCCGCTTGGCCTTCGCGTGGCTGGCGACGTGGCGGGGCAGTGGTCCGCGGTCGGCCAGCAAGGCGATGGCTATGCGGCGGTGCTGGACGTCTCGCCGCTGCGCGCGCCTCCCGGGGATCGCTTGGCGGCGGTGCACCAGGCTGCGCGGCGCTTCGCGCAGGAGCATGCACAACAGGCCAGCCTCACCTTGGTGCTTCCGGCCGACGCCGGCGAGAACTGGCGGCACGCGGGCGACCTTGCGGCGGCCGGCATGCTGGTGGCCACGCTGGCGTGCGAGTGGGGCGCGCGGGCGCTGCGTGTGAACGCGCTGTCGATCTCGCGGGCCGACCCGGAAGCCGTCGCGCCGCTGCTGCGTTTCATGGCGGGCGCCGGCGCGCAATACCTGACTGGGCAAGTGCTGCCGGTGGCCTGACATCCGGCACGCACCCCAGGCCATTGAGTTTGAGTAGTTGAAAAGCGATATGCCCGCTTCGCGGGCAGGGCGGCTCACGCCCATTTCACGGGTTGCCTCGGTCCGCACAGGCCCGAGGCTTAACAACAAAAGGTGGAGACATGCAATACAAAGCTGGCGCGACCGCGCTTTTCTGCGCGCTTTGCAGCCTTCCGGCAGCCGCACAAACCAGCGTCACGCTCTACGGCGTGGTGGACGCGGGTATCGAATTCGCGAACCACCAGACCGGAGGCGGCAATTCCGTCGTCCGCATGACATCTGGCAACGTCGCCGGGTCGCGCTGGGGGCTGCGCGGCACGGAAGACCTGGGCGGCGGCCTGAAAGGGGTGTTCGTGCTGGAGAGCGGCTATGACACCGATACGGGCAAGTCCGCGCAGGGCGGCCGCCTGTTCGGGCGGATGGCATACGTTGGCTTGCAGGGCAAGTGGGGCAGCCTGTTGCTGGGGCGGCAGCAGAGCGCGCTGTTCGACCTCATCGGTCCCTATGATCCGATGCTGCTTGCGCCAAAGTACTCGATCTTCACGCAGGACCTGGCATTTGTGTCGCGTGCCGACAATACCATCAAGTACACGGGCACGTTCGGAGGCCTGGTGGCGTCCGCCATGTACAGCTTCGGCGCCGAGAGCGGTACAGCCAACGGCAGCGAAGTACCGGGCGAACCGAAGCTGGGGCGCGAGTACGGCTTCCGGCTGAGCTACGGCAGCGGCCCGTTCAGCGTGGGCGCTGCCTACGATGAGGTCAACACAGGCACGGTCACGGTCAATCCTGACGCGAAGACGCGGCGCGCCGTGCTGACCGGCACCTATGATTTCTCCCCGGTCAAGGTCTTCGCGGGCTACCGCTGGGCCAAGGCGTACGACGGGGCGCTGCTGGCGGGGGCGGTTCCGGGTCAGGCCAACCAGGCCTCGAACCTGTGGTGGACCGGCGTGACGTGGCAGGCCGGGCCCGCCGTCAGCCTCGGCGCCGCCGCTTACTACCAGGAGTTCCGGAACACGGGCAACGATCCCTGGCTGTTTGTCGGCATGGCGAAGTATGCCTTCTCCAAGCGCACGGACGCCTACCTCAGCGTCGGCTACACGAAGAACAAGGGCAGTTCCAACCTTGGCCTGAGCGCGGGCGGTTCCGGCTTCGGGACGACCGCTGCGGGCACCAACCAGTTCGGCACCACCATCGGCCTTCGGCACATCTTTTGATGGCAGGCGGCTCGTGCCGCCTTGTTCTCGCGTGTCCGGTCTACGCTCCGCTGAGCAGCGTGTAGAGCGGATCATGCGGCCAGGGCGCGCCAACAGGCTGGCGCAGGCCGAAGCGCTCCGTCTCGGTGCCCTCCGGGGTGCCAAGCGGGCGGACCCAGTCGTAGACCACCACGCGCCGTGCAATCCGCCATTCGCCGTTGCGCTTCTCGAATCGGTCGACGTAGCGCCCGGCCAGGAAGACTTCCCGCTGCGCCGCATCGGGGTTGGGCCGGCGCTGGAATGCCTGGAAGTACGATTCCACCGCCGCCCAGTCGCCGTGCAGGGCGATCGAGAGGTTGCCGAGAAAGTGGATCGAGCGTTCGCTGGTCCGCAGCCGGTCCAGTACCCAGTCGATAAACCCGCTGGCGGAGCCGGAATAGGGGCCGTGACGGTCGGTGGCATCGTCCCAGTACACGCTGCGCAGGGCCGCCTCGTCGCAACGGTCGATGCCGCGGCAGTAGCGATACAGGCATTCGCGGATGGCTTCGCGGTCGAGCAGTTCGCCGAGGGCGGAGGGGTGATGTGGGGTCATGATGGGCGTGATTTGACAGGATGGGCATGAGCCGCAATTCTCTGCCTCCCGTCACCGTCCATTGCCTGCCGTTCGGTTGATTGTCTTCTGCACTGCGGGGGCATATTCGCCGTCTCACCCTGGTCGTAACATCAGTTCAGAACCATGTCCGGCGCCACAGCCGGCGCACAGAGGAACCGCAAGGCAGTGCGGCTTTCACACGATGCGACAAACCAAGGAGACAGACAATGCCAGGACACGCTGGTACCACCATGCGCACGCCCCCGATGCGCGCCCCACACCCCTCCCGGCCGCCGCGAGGTGCGCGATGAATCTCCAGCGCAAGGTCGACGTACAAGCCTTCCTCGACGAACAGCGTTTCTCGCGGTTTCATATCCTGCTGTTCGTCCTGTGCTTCCTGATCATCGCCTTGGACGGAATGGACACCGGCGCCATGGGCTATATCGCGCCGTCGTTGATCCAGGAGTGGCACCTGTCGCGTGCCGCGCTGGGCCCCGTGCTGAGTGCCACACTGGTCGGCATCGGCTTTGGCGCCATGGTGGTGAGCCCCTTTGCCGACCGCATTGGCCGCAAGCGGGTACTGATCGGCTCGGTCTTCGCGTTCGGGGTGTGCAGCGTGGCATCAGCGTTCGCGCAGTCGCTCGAAATGCTGGCCACGCTGCGCTTCCTGACGGGAATCGGTCTGGGTGCGGCCGTGCCAAACGCTGTCGCGCTGATGGCGGAGTATGCCCCGACGCGGATTCGCGGCACCGTGGTCAATGCCATGCTGGTCGGCTTCGCAGCCGGTAATGGGCTGGGCGGCCTGATGACGGCCTGGCTGATCCCGCGCTTCGGCTGGCACGGCGTGCTGGTGGTCGGCGGCGTGGCGCCGGTGCTGCTGACGCTGGCGCTGGTGCCGCTGCTGCCCGAATCGGTGAAATTTCTCGTGGCCAACCGGCGCCCACGCGAGGATGCACTGGACATCCTGGGCCGCCTGGCGCCGGGCGCCCGGCTCGGCGATGTCCATCTCGTGTGCGAGGAAGACGCCGGACATGGCCGCAAGTCGCCGCTCTCAGAGCTGTTCCGCGAGCGGTATGCCGTCGGCACCTGCCTGATCTGGCTGTGCTACTTCATGTGCATGGTGATCCTGTACCTGGTCAATAGCTGGCTTCCCACCCTGTTCACGACCTCGGGGTATTCGCTGCAGGAGTCAACCGTCACTTCATCGCTGTTCCATCTGGGTGGATGCGCGGGGATCCTGCTGGCGGGATTCCTGACTGACCGCTTCCCGCCTGCCCGTGTCGTCGCGGCGTATTTTCTGGCCGCCGCCGTACTGGTGCTGGTGATCGGGTACAGCGGGGCGCACGCAGGACTGACGACGATGATCGTCATCGTGGGCATGGCCATCTCCGGTGCGTCTGCGTCGATGTCGCCGCTCGCCGCCCATTACTATCCGACCACCAGCCGGGTCACCGGCATTGCCTGGATGCTGGGCATGGGCCGCTTCGGCGGCGTGGCGGGAACCATGGGCGGCGCATGGCTGCTGGGGATTGGATGGGCGTTTGGCGCCATCTTCAGCCTGCTCGCGATCCCGGCCGTCATCGCGGCGATATGCCTGTTCTTGCTGGGTCGCAATGGTCCGCCGCAGCAAGAAGCGGATTTTCCGGGGGCCGCCATGGTGGAGCACTGAAGGGCAGCAACTGCGATATCGTCTGCACTGAAATGCTCGGCACGCACGGCCTGACTGTTGGAAGGATGCACAAGACTCCTTGCAGCCAGGCCGATCCGATCATCAACTTCAGTGTGGGCACGCGTCGGATTGCGCCCATTGGAAGGCCGCTGCAACAAGCAGCAACCTGCTGCCCTCCTGCTGTCGGCCGACAGGCAACCGCGGATTGCATGCGTTACATGATCTCGCCGCCGTTGGGACTCAATACCTGGCCAGTCATGTAGCTGGCGTCCGCAGACGCCAGAAATGCCACTACTGTTGCGATCTCGTCCGGTACCGCCCTGCGACGAAGCGGCACGCGGCGACGCACTTCATCCTGGTATGCCGGGTCCGCGCTCAACCGAGCGCTCATCGGTGTTTCCACGCGCCCTGGCGCGACCGCATTGACCAGGATGTTCCACTCGGCGAACTCGCGAGCCCACGCACGCGTCAGGCTGATCATGGCACCCTTCGCCGCGGCATAGACGCAGCCGCGCGGATGCGTGCCGAACGCAGTGATCGACGAGGTGTTGATGATGCGTCCGTCACGACGCTGCTTCATGCCCGGCAGCACCGCGCGCGTGCAAAGCATTGCCCCCCTGACCGTCACGCTGAACATGCGATCGATGATTATGTCGTCGATATCCTCGAACGCTGTCATGCCCCCTGGGATGCCGGCATTGTTGACGAGGATTTGCACGGGCCCTGTTTCGCGCTGCGCGCAGGCGAAAGCCCGCTCCACTTCATCATGCTTCGACACGTCGGCGATGCAAGGCACCGCCACCCCTCCCGCCTCTCGGATCAGCCTCACGGTCTCGTGTGCGCCGGCTTCGTCAATGTCATTGACAATCACTGCCGCGCCGCGCGCGGCCAGCAAAACACAATTGGCCCGTCCAATACCGGAACCTGCCCCGGTGACCAGTGACACCTTGCCCTGTAATGGTTGCATCTTGACCCTGCCGAATGAGAGAAAACGCAGCCATGGTAGAGCGGTGCAAGGGCGCCGCTTCCTGCGTTTTTCGCAGAACACATTCAAGCTTGTTGCAGCAATGTGCGATGCCATTCCTCGCTAGAATTCCCGCAAGCTCGCATCGGGCAAACTGACAAAAATTACTGGAGACAAAGCGATGAACCACTCGCCCATGCGTCGACGCGCCATTATTGGCGGCGCCGTCATGCTCGCCTCGCACACCGTGGCGCGACTCGGCCTTGCGGCCACTGAATGGCCCTCGCGTCCCATCCGGCTGATTGTCCCGGGTCCTGCCGGTTCAGGCATGGATATCTTCGCGCGCTTGATCTCGGCGCGTCTGAACGAAGCTTTGGGCCAACCGGTTGTCGTCGACAACCGTCCCGGCGCCAACAGCCTGATCGGTACCGACATGGTGGCCAAGAGCGCCGCGGACGGCTATACGCTCCTGATGTCTCCCTCGTCGGCAATAGCGATCAATCCCGTGATCCAGCCCAGGATGCCGTATGACGCACTGAAGGACCTCGCTCCCGTTGCGCAAGTTGGCGCCGCCGGCATCCTGCTGGTTGCGCATCCGTCCACTGGCTTCAAGCGCCTTCCCGACCTGGTCAACTATGCGAAGGCCAACCCGGACAAGCTGCCGTATGGCTCTTGGGGCAATGGTTCGACCGGTCACTTGGTGATGGAAGGCATCAAGGCGCACTACGGCCTGAAGATGCAGCACATTCCCTTCAAGGGCAGTGCCCAGCTCGTTACCGACCTGCTATCGAAGAACATGCTGGTTGGCTTCACTGACATCGCCTCGCCGGTGCCGCATATCCGCTCGGGCAAGCTGGTGGCGCTCGGCTGCACCGGCACGGCGCGCGGTCCCGCGTTGCCGGAAGTGCCAACTCTCAGCGAGCAAGGCTATCGATTCAACAAGGACGGTTGGTACGGCGTGTTCGCGCCAGCCGGCACGCCGGCGCCGATCGTGCAGCGGCTGAACAAGGAAATCAATCGCATCCTGGCGACCGATGACGTCGTGCAGAAGTTCGCCCTGCAAAACATGCCGAAGCCCGCCACGCCGACGGTCAGCCAGTTCGCCGCGGTGGTACGCGAGGATGTGAGTACATGGCAGGGCCTGGCCAACGTGGCGAACCTGCGGATCGAGTGAGGCGGATCGGGTCGCATTGGAGCTGGGCTCATGGGTTCTGACGGACAGCAGGCGGACGTAAGCCGGCCAGGGTAAGGGGAAGACCTGAGCCGGCATTGATCTTATGGAAGATGCTCTGCGCATAGCGGAGCCGGTTCTACCTTGCGGACTTCTTGGTTTCGTACCGGTTCCTATTTCGCCTGGTTTCACGATACGGTCCTGATGCGCGACGGGAGTTGCAGGAAGGTGATGCTTGCCCCAGCGCAATTGATCACTACGCTTATCCCGCAACGACAATCATTCGCTTGCGCGAGGTAGGCACTGCGCGTGCTACATTGACTGCTTTGCATTCCGGGAGCAGTCTGTCTGACGCCATGGAACTACGACAGTTGCGCTATTTCACCAAAGTCTGCGAGAGTGGAAGCTTCGGCAAGGCGGCGCTCGAGTTGGGTCTTGTCACGTCGGCATTGAGCCAACAGATCAGTCGGCTCGAGCGTGAACTGTCGACTCGTCTGTTGCAGCGCCAATCCACCGGGGTGATACCTACCGATGCCGGATTGGCTTTTTTGCAGCAGGCTCAGCTCACGCTGCGCCATGCCGACGACGCGGTCCGTGCTGCCCGGCAGGCGCGACTGTCAGGTCATGTGAGCATTGGGCTTGCATCGACGACAGCAGGCGTGTTGGGCGTGCCGCTGCTACGCGCCATGGCCAGGCGTTACCCGGACGTCCGGGTGCATATCGTCGAAGCGCTTTCAGGTCATCTGACGGAAATGCTGAACGCCAGGCGTCTAGACCTGGCCGTTGTGTTCCGCACGGAGGCTGCGCGGCGCTGGAGCGTGATGCCGCTGCTGGACGAGAAGCTCTACGTACTAGGCGCGACAGGCCTGCCCGGGTTGCCCGCAGCGCGCCGGGTAAAGCTCACCCAGTTGTCGACGCTGCCCCTGATCCTTCCCAGCGCCAGCCATGGCCTGCGAGCCTTGATCGAAGCGGCCTTTGCGCGCGTGCGCGTCACTCCCAATATCGTCGCGGAGATCGACGGGCTATCGATGCTGATGGATGCGGTGCAAGCCGGCTTTGGTGCAACGATACAGCCAGGAGCAGCAACCGCGCGACTGGACGATCCTGGCCTGGTCCGTTCGCTCGTGAGCGATCCCCAGGCCGGCCGCCACAATATGCTCGCCAGTTTGTCGGATGACGAACTGTCGCCTGCTGCGCTCGCCGCACGCGTGGTACTGGCGGACACGGCGCGCGCACTGGTGCGCGATGGGCAGTGGATCGGCGCCACCTTGAACGAGAAGTGATGGCGCGCCGCTAATATTTCAAATTGCCGAAGGGGCTTGCATGTCAGTCGGCCGTGATGTGGCGTTCCTTGATAATCGCCCCCCACTTGGTGCTTTCCTTTTTCATGAAGGCAGTGAGCTCAGGACGCGTGGTGGGCTGAGGTGTCAGTCCGTGCTTGTTCAGCGCATCCTTGACCGACGGGTCGCTTAGCACCTTGACGATTTCCTTGTTCCAGCGATCGAGGACGGCCGCGGGGGTCTTGCCCGAGGCAACAAAGGCGTACCAGTTCAGCGCCTCGAAGCCCGGATAGCCGGACTCTGCGACGGTCGGGATATTCGGCAGATACGCCGGACGGGTCGGACCGGTGGTCGCCAGCGGGACCAGCTTGCCGGCTTCGATCTGTGGCATCGCGGTCGGCGGCGCAGCGAAGTAGGAGGTGACGCGCTGGCCGAGCAGATCCTGCAGCGCCGGCGCTCCGCCCTTGTACGGAATGTGGACCATCTCGACCGTCGCGCGCTGGTTGAATAGTTCGCCTGCGAGGTGAGAAGCCGACCCGGCGCCGGTCGAGGCGAAATCGACCGATCCCGGCTTTTTCTTGGCCAGCGCGACAAATTCGGCGAGGGTTTTTACGCCCGCGCCCTTGTGCACCACCAGCACATTTGGGAAGTAGACCCCGCCGGACACCGGCGCGAGATCCTTGAACGGATCATAGGGCAGCTTCATCAGGTGCGGCGCAATGGTGAGCGGCCCGATCGAGCCGAACAGCAGCATGCTGCCGTCGGCGGGACCATGGGCGACCAACTGGTGCGCAATATTGCCGCCGGCACCGGCGCGGTTGTCGACGACGACCGTTTGGCCGAGGTTTTCGCCGAGCTTCTTTGCGATCAGCCGCGCCGCGGCATCGGCCGCGCCACCTGCCGAAAAGCCCACCACGAGCGTCACTGGCTTCCCGCCAGCAATGGGTTGGGCGAATGCGGAAGGGATCATTGCGCAAGCGCAGAGTGCAGCCAGCGGAGCCGCACGAAGTAACTGGCGACGGTTCATGAGTTGAGTCTCCGTATCGTGGTTTTGGGAATGCTATGAGGAGGTGGGTGCCAAGGGTGGCGTCAATCAGTCGGCGCCAAGGCCGACAGGATTCGGCCGCCGCTTTTCGACGGCATGACGCAGCAGGGCGGCGGTACGGAAAATGCCGTGTGCGAATTTGCCGTAGGGAAGGGTGGCAAAGAGCGCCATGACGGCGCCAAGGTGCAGGCAGAGCAGGATGCCCATGGCCGGCGTGGCGCGGCCCAGCCATAGCGCGAGCCCACTCACCGCAGTCAGAAACAGCAGGCCGATGAATCCGAGGTCCATCGGCCGCTGGCGCACATTGACGTGCAGGCGGTGGCGCTGCAGATGAAGCCAGCCCAGGCCACCTGTGCCAAGCGCCAGACTGACGCCGCCGACCGCGCCCAGGAGCTTTGGCAGGCTCGGGAATTCGTACGGTGCATGCCAGCCGAACACATAGTGATAGATCGTTGCCAAGGCTGTCGCAGCAAAGCACAGCAGGAAGCCGTAGAACGTCAGGTGGTGAAAGCGCCGGCGCGACAAAGTGAACGCATCGTCCGCGTTATTGCAGCCGGATCCATGGCCACCGTCGAGATACTTCAACCGCAGCACGGCGTCGCCAGCCTCGGCGGCTGCCGGTGCGCTCACCGCGGCACCGCTGGTGGCAGGCGTTACTTCGCGCCAGAACTTCATCACGCCCTTTGCCAGGGCGAAGACCACGAAGCCGAACACCGGAGCGAACAGCGCGACCAGCAGGTTGTGTGGAAAGAGCGCGTAGAAACTGCCGCTGGCCGAAGCACCGCCCCACAAGGAGCCATTTAGCGCGACCGCCAGCATCAGGAACAACGCAAGGCCGAGGGCCAGCGCCATCGACAGGGCCAACCCGTTGCGGCGGTACAGTTTGCCGAGCAAGGGCGGCCATGCGTAGTCTTGATAAGTCTGGCCTCGGACCTCGGCCATGGCAACCGGGACGTTCACAGCGAATTCGTGCGGCGGCGCGTATTGGCACGCATGCAGGCAGGCACCGCAGTTGTGGCACAGGTTGGCCAGGTAGTGCATGTCGGCACGCGCGAACTCGAGGCGGCGGGTCATCGCCGGAAACACCGCACAGAAGCCCTCGCAATAGCGGCACGCATTGCAGATCTGCAGGACGCGCGAAACCTCTTCCTCGGCAGCCGTCAGCGGCGTGACAGGGTGAATCGGAATGACGCGATGCACGGCGTTGCCGGCACCTTCTGCATCGGCCCGGGCCTGGTTGACCAGTTCAGAGAGTGAGGGCATCGGATTGCTCCAGTTCGAAACCAGGGTGGCGCAAGCCGCATGCGCGCGCAGCACTCACGCCGGCAATGCGGCCGAATGCCGTGCCGATCGCCATGCCAACGCCAGCGGTATAGCCCTTGCCGAGCACGTTGCCGGCCATCATTTCGCCGGCGACGAACAGGTTCGGGCTCGGCCGGCCGTCAAAATGCACCTGGGACTGGTCGTTGACTTTCAAGCCCAGGTAGGTAAACGTGACGCCCGGACGCAAGGCATAGCCAATGTACGGTGGGGTATCAAGCGGGCGGGCCCAGTGGGTTTTCGGCGGCGCAATGCCTTCCGTGGCGCAGTCGTCCAGTACGGTGTGGTCGAAGGTGCCTGGACGACATGCCGCGTTGAATGCTTCGATGCTACGCACGAAGGCCGCTTCCGGAACTCCGAGTTTCCGGGCCAGTTCGTCCGGCGTGTTGGCGGTGGTGCCGGGAAACACCGGCGGCATGAAGCGGCCGATCGCCTTCTGGTCGATGATCGAGTAACCGATCTGTCCTGGCTGCTGGGCTACGAGGCGGCCCCAGATCGCATAGCGTTTTGGCCAGAAATCTTCGCCTTCGTCGTAGAAGCGCTCGCCCTGCCCGTTGACGACCACGCCCAGCGAGACGCAGTCGATCCGCGTGCAGATGCCGCCGTCGTACAGCGGCGCGCGCGCATCGATGGCCACCATGTGTGCCTGGGTCGGATCGCCGATCGCATCTGCGCCGCTGTCGATCATGTGGCGCAACAATACGCCCTGGTTGAAGCGCGTGCCTCGGATCAGGAAATTGTCGGAAGGCCATTCGCCGCGCTCGTTCTGGCCCCACGCTTCGCGCAACCAGTCGCGGTTCGACTCGAAGCCGCCGGCCGCCAGCACACAGGCTGCCGCCTCGATGCGCTCGCCGGAGGCGGTGACGGCTGCCACAAACCGGTCGCCATCCCGCTCGATGGCAACCACCGGCGTGTTGTAGCGCACCCCAATGCCAAGCCCTTCCGCGCTGCGGAAATACGCATTGACTAGCGCCTTGCCGCCGCCCATGAAGAAGGCGTTGGTCCGGGCCACATGCAGCGCGCCCGACAACGGCGGCTGGAAATGCACCCCATGACGGCGCATCCAGCCGCGACAGCGCGAAGATGCACGAATCGTCAGGCGGGCCAGGTGCTCATTGGTAAGTCCACCCGTCACCTTAAGCAGGTCCTGCCAATACTCCTCTTCCGGATAGGCGTCCACCAACACATCCTGCGGCGCATCGTGCATGCAGCGCAGATTGCGCGTGTGCTGAGAGTTGCCACCCCGCCATTCACGGGGTGATCCCTCCAGCAGTAGAACCGAGGCACCCGCCTCGCGCGCCATCAATGCGGCGCACAGCGCGGCGTTGCCGCCGCCGATCACGAGCACATCTTTCATGGGAAGTCTCCTTAGGCCGCGACTGTATGCGCAGACCGGAAACGGGGAAAGGTGGTGGTAGTGAAGGCGTGTTCAGTTTTTGTAAAGGGTTGGTCGATTAGCTGCCGTTGGGGCGAACGGGACGAACGGTGTGCTGCGGGGGTGGCAACGGCAGTGTGGGAACATAACCCGTCACTCTGCCAGGCCGAAGAATCGCGCGGCATTGGCCGCCATAATCTGTCCCCGGGTCTTGTCGTCGAGCCAGGGGCTGTCGGCGATGAGCTTGCCGATCTGCTGCTCGCCCAGCGGGAAAGGGTAGTCCGAGCCCAGCATCACCCTGTCGGCGCCCATGACCTCGACCAGCAGCCTCAGCGCGCGGTCGTCGAACACGGCGCTGTCAACGAAGAAGCGCTTCACGTAATGGGACGGCGGATGCGGGCAGTCCTGGCGGACGATATCGCGGCAATGCCAGGCGTTTTCCGCCCGGCCCAGCAGGAAGGCGAAGCCACCGCCGCCATGGGCAAAGCAGAGCCTGAGGGTCTCGGGAATGCGCTCGAAGGCGCCGGACAGGATCAGCGAAAGAATTCCGAGCTGGGTTTCCGCGGGCATCGACACCAGCCACGGCAACATCCACTTCTTCATGCGGCCGTCGGTCATCATGTCCCACGGATGAACCAGTACCGGAATGCCGTCGTTCGCGCAGTGCACCAGGAAATCGACCAGGTGCCGGTCATCCAGGTCGTGCGGGCCCAGGTGGTTGCCGATCTGCACCCCGACATGGCCGGCGGCCCTTGCGCGCGATGCCTCGCGGCAGGCCAGGTCCAGGTCCTGCAGCGGCACCTGCGCCAGCGCCTTCAGGCGATCGGGCCGGTAGGCGCAATGCTCGAGGGCAAGGTCATTCATCCGCTGCGCCCATGCGGACGTGGCGCTGGCTTCGTAGCGGTAGCCGAACATGATGGGCGTGGCGCAGACAATCTGGATGTCCAGTTCGTTGCGGTCCATTTCCTCGATGCGCAGGGCGGGGTCCCACAGCGCGCGATAGACCGGCCGGAAGCGCTGGTCGCCCACCATGATGTGGCCGGTTTCGCCATCGGCGTCGATGGCAAGCCAGGGTGCATGGTCCGCGTCCAGCGCGGCGGCTTCTTCCCGCGTGATGCGCGGGAAGAAGTGGGCGTGCATATCAATCTTCTTCATGATGGTTAAAGCGGTGTGATAACGCGTCAGGCACCCTTGCCCGGGTGGATCCTGCCGCAGTTGGGGCATCGGCGGTGCTGCTCGCTGCGATAGAAGGCCTCGAACAGCGGGGGCAGGTCAGTGACGATGTTCTGCAACTGCACTTCCACCCGATGGACGAGGTGGCCGCAGCCATCCTCGCCGTCGCAATACCATTCGAAGCCGTCCACGATGCCGGCCGGGCGCTGGCGCTCGATCACCAGGCAGGCGCTGCCGGCCTCGGGCCGCTGCGGCGAATGCCTTACATGGGGCGGCAGCAGGAAGATGTCGCCTTCCTTCAGGTCCACGCGCTCGCGACGACCGTCGATCCAGAGGTTCAGATAGGCATTGCCGCGCATCTGGTAGAAGAACTCCTCGAGCGGGTCGTCGTGGTAGTCGGTGCGGTGATTGGGCCCGCCCACCACCGTGACCATGATGTCGGCGTCTTTCCAGACCTGCTGATTGCCCACTGGTGGCTTGAGCAGGTGGGCGTGCTCGTCGATCCATTCGGGAAAACTGAACGGAAGACCGTACTTGAGCATGAGGCCTCCTAGCGCGCGAGCGGATGGTAAGCGATCGCCTTGATCTCGATGCGCAGATGGGGATGCGGAAGCTGGTGCACGGCCACCGTGGTGCGGGTAGGGCCCTCGTAGCCGAAGTACTCCGAGTACACCACGTTGTAGCCGCCGAAGTCGTTCATGTCGACCAGGAAGCTGGTGACCTCCACCACGTCGGCGAGATCCGCGCCGACGCTGCGCAGGATATCGCGGATATTCCCGATCACGGCCCGGGTCTGGGCACGGATATCGAGAGAGGTCGTGCCCATGGCATCGACTTCCACACCTTCGAAGCTGTTGTCGGGCCGGCGGGAACTGGTGCCCGACACGAACAGGAAGTCTCCGGCCCGTCGCACATGGGGGAAGGTGCCGCGCGGTGTTGCCTTGCCGGCCACCACGGACGATGTCGACGTTGCTTGCATGCTTGTTCTCCTTGGCTCGCCGTCTGTCACGGCATGTCTTTATGGGTGTAGACCAGTTCTACGCCGGCCTGCTCGGGAATCTCCGGCATGCCTTGGGCCCAGTCCCGGTAGCAATTGCGCAGGGCGTCCAGCATGGCGGGCTCGCGCCTGGCCAGGTTGGCGCGTTCGCGCGCGTCGCGGGACAGATCGAACAGGTATTCGTTGCCGTCCACCGCGAGGAACTTCCAGCTGCCATGGCGCACCGCCTGCTGAGCGCGGTACTTCATGCGCCAATAGACCGTGCGCGGACTGGCCCGGGCGGGGTCGGCCAGGCATGGCAGCAGCGAGATGCCGTCGGGCTCGTGCGTCGGCGCGGGGGGAATGCCCGCGGCATCGAGCATGGTGGGGCACCAGTCCATGGTCATGGCCACCTGCGGGGTGATTCCGCCGGCCGGGATCATTGCCGGCCAGCGCGCGATCAGGGGCACGCGGATGCCGCCTTCGAGCAGATCCATCTTCTTGCCCGACAGCGGCCACGTGTCGGAGAAGCGCTCGCCGCCGTTGTCGCTGGTGAAGACTACCAGGGTGTTCTCCGCCAGGCCCCTGTTGGCCAGGACATCGAGAATGCGGCCGATGCCTTCGTCCATCTGCCGGATCATGGCCTGGTAGGTTTCGACCGAGCCGCCGTCGGTATGCTGGATCGCCGCCCGGATGCGTTCGGACTCCGCCTGGTCGGAGCGGGTCTCCCAGGGCCAGTGCGGGGCGGTGTAGTGCACGCTCAGCATGAAGGGCGCGTCCGGCGGCACCGCCTGCAGCCAGTCGGCCGCGCGCTCGCTGAGGATGTCGGTCAGGTAGCCGCTGCGCTCGACTTCATGCTCGTTCTCGTAGAGATCGTGCGTGCCGCCGCGGTCGCAGTGGGTGAAATAGTCCACGCCACCGCCGAGCGGGCCGAAGAACTCGTCATAGCCGCTCTTGAGCGGGCCGAAGTGCGGCGGGAAGCCCAGGTGCCACTTGCCGATCAGCGCGGTGCGGTAGCCGTGTTCGCGCAGCAGCGATGGCAGGGTCGGGTGCCCGGGAGGCAGGCCCAGATGGGATTGCCCGCGCGCGCGCCCCGTCATCGGCTCCTCGGCGCCGCCGCGCAGCCGGTACTGGTAGCGGCCCGTCATCAGCGCAAAGCGGCTGGGCGAGCAGACCGGGGAGTTCGCGTAGGCATCGGTGAAGCGCACGCCCTCGGCCGCCAGCCGGTCCAGGTTGGGCGAAACCGGAGCGCGGCCGCCGTAGCAGCCCAGGTCGGCGTAGCCAAGATCATCGGCAAGGATGAAGACGAGATTCGGCCGGCCAGGCGCCGGCGAGCGCTTGGAATTCATGGCGTTCATGGTGGCGTTCATGGATGCTGTCAGTCCTGCGCAGTGAAGCCGGTCTTCTGCACGATGTCACGCCAGCGGTCGATTTCGGCCTGGGCGTATGCCTGGAAGGCTGCACGGCCGGCAAAGGCGTGCCGTACGCCCTGTTCGGCGAGCCGGCGCTGCAGGTCCGGGCTCCGCATCACTGCGCCGATCTCGTGTTCGAGTCGCTGCAGGATCGGCTCCGGCGTGCCTTTGGGTGCATAGATGCCATACCAGCCTGTCGCCACGACGTCGCCATAGCCGGCCTCGGCCATGGTCGGAAGCTCCGGCGCGGCGGCCTGGCGCGCACTGCCCGTCACGGCAAGCAGCCTGACCTTGCCGGCCTTGGCCAGCTGCTGGGCGACCTGCAGTACCACGAAGCCATACTGCACCTGCCCGCCAACCAGATCGGTCACCAGCGGGGCCGAACCCTTGTATGCCACATGCTGCGCATCCGTTGCGCTGCTCCGTGCGAACATTTCACCGGCAAACTGCGAAGGCGAGCCGGCTCCGAAGGAGCCGAAGGCGGCCTTGCCCTTGTTCGTCCTGAGCCAACCGACCAGATCTGCGACGGTCTTTACCGGCAGCGAGGCGGGCACGGCCAGCACCAGTTCGAACTCGACCAGACGGGCGACCGGCGCAAAGTCGCGCAGCGGATCGTAGGGAATGCGCTTGAAGGTAGCGGGGTTCAGCGCCATGGTCTGGGCGAATCCCATCAGCAAGGTGTAGCCATCCGGCTGGGCGCGGGCCGCGGCCTGTACGCCGATGAAGCCGTTGGCGCCGGCGCGGTTGTCGACCACAACCTGTTGCCCGAGCCGTTCGCGCAGCGACTCGCCGATCAGCCTGGCCACCGCATCGGGCGTACCGCCTGCCGGACCCGGGATGATCAGCGCGACCGGCCGCTCGGGATAGCTGCCCGCGTGCGCGGCCTGCCCAAGCGCGGCCAGGGTCAGGGCAGCGATGCAGGCGTTGCGAAGATAGTTCCGAAACATGAGGGTCTCCTCCTGACCGGCCCGACGGCTGGCGCCACCGGGCCGGTGGTTTTCACGCCACGTGGAAGGCGGCGCTGCCCAGCGCGCCCACCGTCGCGCAGACATGATTGCCGCGGGCCAGGGCTTCGGCAGCGGTGGCCGCGCCGGCCATGACCAGGCTGCCGGCCGGGAGCACTGCGCCGGCCTTGGACAGCACCTGGGAAGCCTGCACCAGACTGCGCAGCGGATGCCCCAGGATCGCGGCGGTCGAGCCGGTCTGCACAACACGGCCATCGATGCGCAGCACGACGCCGAGATTGGCCAGCGCGTCGAACTGGCGCGACCATGGGCCCACCACCAGTCCGGCCGACGAGCAATTATCGGCAACCACATCCTCGAGTGTGAACCGGAAGTCGCGGTAGCGCGAATCGATGATCTCGATCGCGGGCGCCACGGCCTCCAGGTAGTCGGTGGCCTCCAGCAAGGTCAGCGGGCGATCGATGTCGCGCCGGGTCAGGAAGCAGATTTCCGGCTCGGCCCTGGGGTGGATGTAGTTGTCCAGCAGTATGCGGCCGCCGTCTTCCTCCACCATGGCATCGGTCAGCCAGCCCCAGATCAGGCTGTCGACGCTCATCTGGACCATCTTGGCGCGGCTGGTGAAACCCAGCTTGATGCCGATGCGCCGCTCCCCGCGCTGGCGGCGATGCTCGATCGACAAGGCCTGGATGGCGTAGGCCTGCTCGAGCGAGAAGGGCGTGGTGGCGCTGAATTGCGCAACCGCCTCGGCGCCGCGTGCGGCGTCGTCCAGAGCGGCTGCGATAAATGTGTTACGGCTGATCATGCTGCCTCCTTGCGCTTGCTGACGCCAGCCTGCAGCAGGTCGAGCGCCACGTCGACGATCATGTCTTCCTGGCCGCCAACCATGCGGCGCCGGCCCAGCTCGACCAGGATGTCCACAGTCTTGAGCTGGTATTTGGCGGCCGCGCTTTCCGCGTGACGCAGGAAGCTCGAGTACACCCCGGCGTAGCCCAGCGCCAGCGTTTCGCGGTCGACGCGGACCGGGCGATCCTGCAGCGGGCGGACGATGTCGTCGGCGGCGTCCATCAGGCGGTACAGGTCGCAGCCGTGATGCCAGCCCAGCCGGTCGGCCGCGGCGATGAAGACCTCGAGCGGCGCATTGCCGGCGCCAGCGCCCATGCCGGCGAGGCTGGCATCGATACGGTCGCAGCCTTCCTCGACCGCGACGATGCTGTTGGCCACGCCCAGGCTGAGGTTGTGGTGGGCATGGATGCCGGTTTCGGTCTCGGACCGCAGCGCATCCTTGAAGGCGCGGAAGCGGTCGCGCACGCCGTCCATGGTGAGGGCGCCGCCGGAATCCACCACGTAGACGCAATGGGCGCCGTAGCTTTCCATCAGCTTCGCCTGTTCCGCCAGCGTTGCCGGGGAAGCCATGTGGCTCATCATCAGGAAACCGGCGACATTCATGCCCATGGCGCGGGCGGTCTCGACATGCTGGCGCGCGGTGTCGGCCTCGGTGCAGTGCGTGGCCACCCGGACCACGCGCGCGCCGGCGGCATAGGCTTCGCGCAGGTCATGCACGGTGTCGATGCCCGGCAGCAGCAGGGTGGCGACCTGGGCGCGTTGCACCGTTTCGGCCACGGCGGCAATCCATTCCACGTCGGCATGGGCCCCGAAGCCATAGTTGAAGCTGGAACCCGCCAGGCCATCGCCGTGCGCGACTTCGATCGAATCGACGCCGGCCTCGTCAAGGGCGCGTGCAATGGCGCGCACCTGCGCCACCGAATACTGGTGGCGCACGGCGTGGCTGCCGTCGCGCAGGGTCACGTCGGAGATATAGAGCTTCTTGTTGGTCATGGTCGGGTTCCTCAGGCTGCCGCCGGGGATGCGGCCAGGCCGCTACCCAGCGATTCCGCCACGCGTTCGGCGCAAACCAGGGCGGCACTGGTCATGATGTCCAGGTTGCCGGCATAGGCGGGCAGGTAGTGCGCCGCGCCTTCCACTTCCAGGAAGATGGTGGTCTTCAGCCCGGTCATCGGGCCGAGGCCGGGCACTTTCACCGGGCCGTCGATGCGGTCGAACTGCACGCGCTGCTTGAGGCGGTAGCCGGGCACATAGGCCTGCACGCGTTCCACCATCGCCTGCACGGCGGCCTCGATCGCGCCGGAGTCGGCTTCATCGGTCAGGCAGCAGACCGTGTCACGCATGATCAGCGGCGGCTCGGCCGGGTTCAGGATGATGATGGCCTTGCCGCGGGTGGCGCCGCCCACGGTCTCGATGGCGCGCGAGGTGGTCTCGGTGAACTCGTCGATGTTGGCGCGCGTACCGGGGCCGGCGGACTTGCTGGCGATCGACGCCACGATCTCCGCGTAGTGGACCGCGGTCACGCTGGCCACCGCCGCTACCATCGGGATGGTGGCCTGGCCGCCGCACGTCACCATGTTGATATTTGGCGCGTCGAGATGCGCGCCGGCGTTGACACTGGGCACCACGTACGGTCCGATGGCGGCCGGCGTCAGGTCGATCACGCGCACGCCGCGCGCCTGCAGCGCTGCGTTGTGGCGGGCGTGGGCGCCGGCGGACGTGGCATCGAAGGCGATGCGGATGTCGCCGAATCCCGGCATCGCCAGCAGGCCGTCGATGCCTTCCGACGTCACCGGCACGCCGAGCCGCGCCGCGCGTGCCAGGCCTTCGGAGGCGGGGTCGATGCCGACCATGGCGCCCATCTCCACGTGCTTGCCGTGGCGCAGGACCTTGATCATCAGGTCGGTGCCGATATTGCCGGAACCGATGATGGCAACCTTGCAGGGAATCACGTCAGGCGTCTCCTTTGCTGGTGGCCTGGAACGACGCCGTCACGGCGCCCAGTCCTTCGATGCGGACGGTAAAGACGTTGCCCGGCTGCACCGTCACCATGGGGCCAAGGGCACCGGTCAGGATGATGTCGCCGGCCCTGAGCGGCGCACCGACGCGGCTCATGGTGTTGGCCAGCCAGACGGCGGCATTGAGCGGATTGCCAAGACAGGCCGCGCCGGCGCCGACCGAAACCGGCTCGCCTGCCAGTTCCATGCTCATGCCGCAGTTGACCAGGTCCAGCTCAGACAGGCTGACCGGCCGCGTGCCCAGCACGAACAGGCCGGACGAGGCGTTATCCGCGATGGTGTCGGTCAGGCGGATATCCCACCCGGCAATGCGGCTGCCGACGATCTCGATCGCCGGCAGGGCAAAGGCGGTGGCCCGGATCACATCGGCAACGGTGTGAACGGCATGCGGCAGGTCGCGCTCCAGGACCAGGGCGATTTCCGCCTCGACCTTGGGCTGCAGCACGTCGCCGCAATCGATCTCCTCGCCGTCCTGGCGCGCCATGTCGGCAAAGAGCATGCCGAAATCGGGCTGGTCCACGCCCAGCTGGCGCTGCACCACGGTGGAGGTCAGGCCGATCTTGCGGCCGGCCAGGCGGCGCCCGGCGCCAAGCGCGCGCTCGGTGTTGTGCTGCTGGATGGCATAGGCCAGCGCCACCGGATCGGCACCGGCGCCGGCGGCCTGCGCAATGACATCGCGCACAGGCGGGCAGGGTTGGCCATGCTCGGCGGCGGACCAGAGGCGGTCCGCGGCCTTGATGAGTTCAGGGTTCAGCATGCGGGTTCTCGTAACTGGCTCAGGGGTTGACGCAAATGGTGGTCAGGGAGGAATAGAAATCGAGGGAATGGCGTCCGCCTTCGCGCCCGATGCCCGACAGGCGGGTGCCGCCGAAGGGCGTGCGCAGGTCGCGCAAGAACCAGGTGTTGACCCAGACGATGCCCACGTCGAACTGCCGGGTCACGCGGTGCGCACGCGCCAGGTCGCGGGTCCAGACCGACGCCGCCAGCCCGTAGCGGGAATCGTTGACGCGCGCGACCACTTCGCTGTCGCTGTCGAACGGCGCGATATGGCAGACCGGGCCGAACACCTCTTCCTGCACGCAGCGCGCCGAGTCGGGCAGGCCGGTCCAGATCGTGGGCTGGACATAGGCGCCGTTGTCGCGCGCGTCGCCAAAATGCGGCACGCCGCCGCCGGCGACCACGGTGGCGCCTTCCTCGCGCGCCAGCGCAAAGTAGGACAGCACCTTGTCGCGATGGCCGTGGGAGATCAGCGAGCCCATTTCCACGCCGTCGGCGTCGGGATAGCCGATGCGCAGCGTTTCGGCGCGGGCCTTCATCGCCGCCACGAAGCGCTCGAAGATGGGGCGCTCCACATAGACCCGTTCCGAGCACAGGCAGACCTGGCCGGTATTGGTGAAGCTGGAGCGCATCACGCCCGCCACGGCCTTGTCGAAATCGCAGTCGGCAAACACCACCGCGGCATTCTTGCCGCCCAGTTCGAACGACACCTCCTTCACGCCGTCCGCCACCGCTTTCATGATGGTGCTGCCGGTGCGGGATTCGCCGGTAAAGGTGATGGCGTCGATGTCCGGATGCCGCGACAGGAACTCACCCGCCGAGCCGCCGCCGAAGCCGTGCACGAGGTTGAAGACGCCCGCCGGGACGCCGGCTTCAAGCATGACCTCGGCCAGCAGCGTGGCGCTGCCGGGCGTCTCCTCGGACGGCTTGACCACCACGGCATTGCCGCAGGCCAGTGCCGGCGCGACCTTCCAGGTCATCAGCAGCATCGGCAGGTTCCAGGGCGAGATGATGCCCACCACGCCATGGGGCTTGCGCACCGTGTAGCTGAAGACATCGCCATCGGCTGTGCGCATGTCGAAGTATTCGCCGCCGGCCTGGCCGGCCAGTTCAGCGAAGGTACGGAAGTTCTGTACGCCGCGGCGGATATCCAGGGCGCGCGCCTGATGCTGTGGGCGCCCCGTGTCGGCGACTTCCGCCGCCACGAAGGCATCGAAGCGCTTCTCGATGCCGTCGGCGATCGCATGGAGCAGCCTGGCGCGCTCGGCGGGGCTGGTCTTGCCCCATGGGCCTTCCAGGGCGGCGCGCGCGGCCCGCACCGCGCGGTCCACCAGGCCTGCATCGGCCTCGCAGACCTGGCCGATCACGGTGCCGTCGACCGGCGAGATATTGGGAAAGGTTCTGGCTGCCTCCTCGAAGCGGCCATCGACATAGTTTCGAAACAGAATGGGGCGTGACGACACGGTGCGGCCTCCGGGCGATGATCTGAGACGCAGTGTAGGCAGGCGTTGTATTCCTGAAAAATGAAAGTTTCGTCGTCGTGTATTCCTAACTAGAATAGCAAGGCTGCGGGCCAGGGCGTCCGCGCCGCGCCGCCAGCCCTATCCTTTGTCCCTGCATCTCCATGGCACATCACGCAAACTCCCTGGGCAGGAAACTGCGCTTTGCCCAGATCATCGTCTTCGAGCAGGTGCTGCGCAGCGGCTCGATCCTGCGCGCCGCCCAGGAACTCAACCTGACGCAGCCAGCGGTCACCAAGGTGATCCATGAACTGGAGGGCCATTTCGGCGGCCCCTTGCTGGTGCGGGGCAACCGCGGCGTCACCGCCACCGAACTCGGCGAGCTGGTGGCCAGGCGGTCGAAGTCCCTGCTGGCGGAGCTGCGCCATATGACCGACGAGGTCAACGCCTTCCAGGAGGGCGCCGCCGGACAGGTGCTGGTTGGCACGCTGATCTCGGCGTCGGCGGTGCTGCTGCCGCGTGCCATCCAGTTGCTCAAGGCGCGGGCCCCGGCGGTGGTCGTCACATTGCGCGTGGGCCAGATGGACCAGTTGCTTCCCGCGTTGAGCGTCGGCGACCTCGACCTGGTGGTGGCCAGGATTCCCGACGACGGCAGCTGGCAGGGCAAGTTGCCTGGGCTCGAAGCCGAGGCGCTCTATGCGGAGCAGCTTTGCGCGGTCGGCGGCGCCCATCATCCTTTGGCCTCGCGCAACGCCACCAGCCTGGCGGAAATGCTGGCGTTCCCGTGGATCCTGCCGACGCGCGATTCCTCCCTGCGCCGGACGGCCGAACGGCTCTTCTTTGAAGCCGGGCTGGGCGCGCCGTCGAACGTGGTCGAATCCCTTTCCGTGCTGACCAATGTCGCGCTGATGCTCGACCAGCAAACGGTCGGCCTGATGCCGCGCACGGAGGCGCAGCAGTTCGCGGAGGCCGGCATGCTGGCCATCCTGCCGCTGGCGGAGCTGCCGGGATTCGGCGAGATCGGTTGCTTTGCCTGTTCCGGCCGTGTGCCGGCGCAGGCGGTTACCCTGTTCAGGGCCTGCCTGCGCGATGCCGCCACACAGGCCCTGCGCGGTATGCCGACGTAGGCCGGTACCACGGTCAAGCCAAGGCCTGCCTCGGCCAACCCGACGGTCGTGGCGTTGAAGACGAAGGCAGCCCGGATCCGAACCCGGTCATGAGGGAAGCGCATAGGGCTTCTCAAACTCCGCATATCTAGTTCCGCTCTCCCGCAACTAACATCGACACACCTGTCGTCTGACTGAGGCAGATGTAATCGATGCAGCTTCAGCCAATGAATTGAAGCGCAGTCCTATAAGAATAGATGGAGGAGAAGGATGTACTTGGAGTCGACTAATGAGCGGCGTATTTCAAAGAATTTTTTAAGTAGAAACGACAGAATTTTTCCTCTGCTGCGACGTGTAAGCGCAGCTGTTAGCCTGGTGGGAAGCATGGCGGCCCATGCTGACGGCCTCACGATTAGTGGTCTGGTCGGGGCCGGCCCAACCTACACATCCGATATTGCCGGTGGTGCCCGGTATGCGGTGGATACCGCGCCCAACCGCCCAAACTATCTTGCGTTCAATGGTTCCGAGTCACTGGGGGCCAATACGTCTGCATACTTTCGACTGTCCGGTAGATTCCTGGCCGATGCGGGACTGTTGGTTGGACAGCTCTTCAATGCCAACTCAATCGTTGGTAGCTTCGCCAAACTCGATGCCACTGTACGCGATCGGAGTTTTTATAGCTGGCTTCCTGATCAGCGGCCCGATTGTCGTGATCAGTGCCGTTTCAGCTTTAGCATATCCGACATCGGTTCGGGGCGTGGGTGTCGGCTGGGCGAGTAGCTGCGGGCGGCTCGGTTCATTCGCTAGCGCGGGTTCAACAGGGTGGCTGGTGCAGCTGGGAGTTCCACTCAACCAGTTAATTTCCTGCCTGACACTGACGGTATTGGCTTGCGCGCTACTTGCATTTCTTTTGTCTCGTGCGCTGCGCGGTTTGGGAGATATAAGCTGATGAAATTAAATGGACAATTCCCGGTGATTGTCGTGAATAGTGGGAAGCTACGGGGCTCATTGAGTGAGGGGGTATGCGCGTTTAAAGGGGTACCATTCGGGGAGCGAGAGGAGCCGAATCGTCGATCTTCCGGTATCAGGCCACTTGCGCCCTGGATCGGTGAGCTGGACGTTTCCAGGTCTGGAATGGTGTTCCCGCAGTTCCGGTCGAGATTGGCAGCCGTCATGGGCGACAGCATTGAAACAACTCGCAATCGGAGGACGCCTTCGTACTTAATGTGTGGGACCCGGTCAACGCTGATTCATTGCCTGTTCTTGTGTTCATTCATGGAGGAGGCTTTGTATCGGGTGGCGGCTCCGCGCCTTGGTATGACGGCGAGCGCCTGGCGCGAGCGGGGAACATTGTCGTCGTTACTGTCAACTATCGGCTGGGTGCTCTCGGCCGGCGAATAGCGAGGCTGGCAAGGCAGCATATCCATACTTCTTCAATGTCCAGACCGATGTTCGGAATCTCATGAGCCCACACTGCCTGGAGCTTCCGTTCTTGTTTGGAAATAGGCAGGACTGGGCGGATGCTCCAATGCTTGCCAATATCTCAAATGCAGTGTTTGAGCATGTCGGCGATGCGCTACGAGAGGCGGTTTGTGGTTTCGTGAGGGACGGCATCCCTGGCGCTACAACGGGTGGGGAATGGCAGCGCTACTCGCCACTTGCCTCGTGGATCAACGAGTTCTCCGATGGTGGACTTTCAACGCGACGTTGGGAGCGAGGGTTGCTGCAGCGTTGAGGGCGCGCGGCCAATGTCAATCCGAGACCAATAGCAGTGGCCGCCCAGGCTTCTGGCGCGGGGCTTTGACTTGCTGGTCCAGGCCACTGCAATGCCGCTCTTTCGCGGAGCCTCGTGCATAAGATTCGGGTTGCTAGACGTACTCCATGTGCGCTCTAATGACTGGGGGCAGACCTTGCGGCCAGAGGGGAATATGCGCTGCACAAAGTGCGGATTCGATAACCCTGCAGGGGGGCGATTCTGCGAGGAATGTGGGCAGAGCCTTGCGCAAATCTGCCCGCAATGCGGCCATGAGTCCGGGCCCACTGCCAAATTCTGTGGCCTTTGCGGCATGCTGCTGTCAACTCCGCCCACTGGCCAATTCGCCGCCGCTCCGGCTGCGCCCGTTTTCTATACGCCGCCGCACCTTGCGGAGCGCATTCTTGCCGAACAGGCGGCCATGGAAGCCAGGGGGCAAGCAGATGGCGAACGCAAAACCATTACGGCTCTTTTTGCGGACATCGCCGGGTCGACGGCACTGATCCAGCATCTGGATCCCGAGGATGCGCGTAATCTGATCGACCCGGTGGTGGCCTTGATGATGGAAGCCGTTCACCACTTTGAGGGGTATGTTGCCAAATTCCTGGGCGACGGGATCCTGGCCCTGTTCGGTGCGCCGATCGCCCACGAGGATCACCCGTTGCGTGCGCTCTACGCCGCGCTGCGCATGCAGAAAGCGATGCATCGTCATAATGAACGGGGCCATCGGGAGATGGGCTTGCCGCTGCAGATCCGCGTCGGTGTTCATACTGGCGAAGTGGTGGTGCGTTCGATCCGAAAGGATGACCTGCGCACCGATTACGATCCCGTGGGGCACACCATTCATATTGCGTCACGGATGGAAGGCGTTGCGACACCTTCATCGATCCTCGTCAGCGAAGCGACCCATCGGCTGACGGAAGGCTACTTCGAATTCCGTGCCTTGGGCACCACTTCGGTCAAGGGCATTCAGCAACCGCTGGCTGTGTACGAGGTTGTCGGCGCCGGCGTGTTACGTACCCGCTTGCAAGTGGCGGCGCATCGCGGCCTGGGGCGATTTGTCGGCCGCCAGGCGGAATTGCAGCGCCTGCAGGATGCCCTGGATTCGGCAAAGCAGGGGCATGGGCGAGTCGTCGGTGTAGCCGGCGAGGCCGGCGTGGGAAAATCGCGTCTGTTTCACGAGTTCAAGGCACGGGCTCAGCAGGGCTGCAAGGTGCTCGAAACCTTTTCGGTTTCGCATGGCAAGGCGTTCCCCTATCTGCCATTGATTGACTTGCTCAAAGCGTACTTTGATATTGCCGCGCAGGATGACGACCAGCAGATTCGCGGCAAGGTCAATGGCAGGCTGGCGGAGATCGCTTGCATGCCGGAGGAACTGCTTCCCTACCTTCTCTATTTGATGGGAACCAGGGAGCGAGGGTCGGCACTGTCGATGATGGAAGCTTCTGTTCGCCGCCAGAGAACTTTTGATGCCATTGTCCGGCTGCTGGTGCGTGAAAGCGAGATTCAACCGCTCATGGTGCTGTTCGATGACCTGCAATGGCTGGACAGTGAGACGGAAGCTTTCCTCAATGTCCTCGCCGATCACGTGCCGAGTGCAAGCATACTTCTGCTGGTCAACTACCGCCCGGAATACGCCCATGATGGCGGCGTACCTTGCCACCTCAATCTGCAACTCGAGCCATTGGGTCAGGTGGATGCACAGGGTTTTCTCACGGCACTGCTGGGTGAGCATCCTTCACTCGAGTCGTTGAAGCGGGAGATTCAGGCCAAGACAGAGGGCAATCCTTTTTTCATGGAGGAAGTTGTCACCACGCTTGCCGAAGAGAAGGTCCTGCAAGGCGAGCGGGGCGATTTCCGGCTGGAGAAGCGCATAGCGTCGCTGCATATGCCGACCACGGTGCAAGGCGTGCTCGCTGCGCGCATTGACCGCCTTCCGCCCGCCCAGAAGGAGTTGCTGCAAACACTCGCGATCATCGGCGAGGAGTTTACGTTAAGCCTGGCCCGACAGGTCACGGCGCTACCTGATCAGGCACTCCATGCGATGCTGGGCGAGCTGCAGACGGGTGATTTCATTTACGAACGTCCGGCATTCCCAGAACTCGAGTATGCGTTCAAACATGCGCTGACCCAGGAGGTTGCTGCCAGTTCTCTGCTGAGCGACCGACGCAGTGCGCTGCATGAGCGCACGGCCCAGGCCATGGAGACGCTGTTTCCCGACAACCTGACGGATTACTGCAGCGAACTGGCGCACCACTACAGCAAAAGCGGCAATACCCGAAAAGCGATCGAGTATCTGACCCTTGCGGGGCAGCATGCCGCACAGCATTCCGCTCAGCGCGAGGCGATCCGTCATTTCAATGACGCGCTGGAACTGCTCAGATCGCTGCCAGATTCTCCGGAGCGCGCGCGCGACGAGCTCAACCTGCTGCTGAATCTCGGCATTGCGTGTATCACGGCGCGAGGCCATGGGGCGCCCGAGGTAGAAACGATCTATACGCGCGCGTTAGCCTTGTGCGAACAGGGAGCGGCAACACCGCAGCGCTTTTCGGCGCAGTTGGGATTGTGGTCATTCTATCTTTTGCGGGGTCAGCTTTTGACAGCGCAAGCCTTGGCTGACGGGCTGCACTGCCTCGCCGAGGACAGCGGGGATACTGAACAGGCGGCTGAGGCGCAGCGCATGCTGGGCGTCACCCGATTCCGGCGGGGCGAGATCGGCATGGCTCGTACTCATTTGGAGCAAGCCCTGGCACTGCACCGGCCCGCTCATCACGCATATGCTCATCTGCTCCGTTACGCACGGAACCCCGCAGTCCATATGCGCAGCTCCCTGAGTTGGGTGCTCTGGTACCTCGGCCTGTCGGCACAGGCCTGTGCCCGAAGCGAGGAGGCAATAGCATTGGCCAGGCAGGCCAGCGATCCATTCGGTCTCACGCTCAGCCTGATCTTCGCAGCCGAGTTGCATCAGCGCCGGCGCGACGCGCAGCGGGTACTGGAGTGCGCGGAAGCCGCGATCGCGCTGTCGGAGGAACATGGCTTCCAGCTCTATCTGGCCTGGGGGACGATATTGCGCGGCTGGGCGCTTGCTGCGAAGGGTACACCCGAAGACGGTATCGCGTTGATGCGCCGCGGCTTTGACGGACTCGAAGCCTCTGGCGCAGTATTGGGACGACCCTCACTGCTGGGTTTGCTGGCCGACGCCTATCGCCGTGCTGCAAATGGCGACGCAGCGCTTCATGTGTTGGGCGAAGCACTGGCTCTGGTGGAAAAGACCGGCGAGCGCTTTGATGAGCCTGCCTTGATCAGGCTTAAAGGCGAGGTGCTGCAGGCGATGTGCGGGGATACTGGTTCATCCGCGGCTGCACTTGAAGCGGAGTCATGTTTTTTCCAGGCAATGGAGTTGGCCCGCGACCAAGGGGCCAAAGCCATCGAGTTTCGATGCGCGGTAAGCCTTGCCCATCTGTGGCATCGTCAGGGCAGGGACGATGCGGCGCGGCGATTGCTGGCCTCCTTGCACGATCTCTGCCCTGAAGACAGGAATTCCGTGGACTGGCATCAGGCTGGACAATTACAGGAAAAATTGTCCTGAGGGGCGATGCCAGCCACGTGAGACGAACCGCTACGCTTTCCCGCCGAAACTGACGCGTTCCATGGCGTTGGCAATGGCTTCGCCCATTTCCGTGGTCGAGGCATCGCCGCCCAGATCGGCTGTGCACGGACCGTGGATCAAAACGTGCTCGATCGCGGCGAGAATCGCGTCGTGCGCTTTCCTTCCGGCGTCGTTATCGGTGTCGAGGAAATCGAGCATCATGGCGCCTGACCAGATCATGCCGATGGGGTTGGCAATGTTCTTGCCATAGATGTCGGGCGCGGAGCCATGCACCGGCTCGAACAGCGAAGGGAACGTGCGCTGCGGATTCAGGTTGGCCGAAGGCGCCAAGCCCAGCGTACCGGTGCAGGCCGGGCCGAGGTCCGACAGGATGTCGCCAAACAGATTGGACGCCACCACCACATCGAAGCGCTGCGGCTGCAGCACGAAGCGGGCGCACAGAATGTCGATGTGCTGTTTTTCCCAGCTGACATCCGGATAGTCCTCCGCGATAGCGGATGCCCTGCGGTCCCACCACGGCATGCTGATGGCAATGCCGTTGCTCTTGGTGGCAACCGTGACATGCCTGCGCTGCCGCTGCCGGGCCAGATCGAATGCGAATCGGAGCGCGCGGTCCGTGCCATGCCGCGAGAACATGGCTTGCTGCATGACGACTTCGCGCTCCGTGCCTTCATACATCACCCCGCCGACCGAGGAATACTCGCCCTCGGTATTCTCGCGCACGATGATCGTGTCGATATCCCCCGGTTTCTTGCCGGCTAGTGGGCAAGGCACGCCTTCGAACAGGCGTGCGGGGCGCAGGTTGATGTACTGGTCAAACTCGCGACGGAACTTCAGCAGCGAACCCCACAGCGAGATATGGTCTGGCACGATATCCGGCCACCCAACGGCACCGAAGTAGATGGCATCCATGCCGGCCAGTTGCGCCTTCCAGTCATCCGGCATCATTGTTCCGGTGGCGGCGTAGTAATCGCAACTTGCCCACTCGATATGGGTGAAATTGAGGTTAATACCAAAGCGGCTCGCGGCGGCGCCGAGCACGCGCAAGCCTTCCGGCATGACCTCCTTGCCGATGCCATCCCCTGGGATCACCGCGATGTTGAAAGTCCGGGTCATCATGACGATTTCCTGTGAAATAACGAGACTGCGCCATGGTCCGTGCCAGGGCCGCGAGAATGACCGCTATTGTAGATGCGGGGTTTCAGTGGCACGTTGCGTATTCCGGTCCCGCGACAGAAGGAAATTCTTTATTCGCCGTCGTGTCCGGCATGCTGTGCGCAGGCACGGCTTGCCTGCCGTGCCGCATCAGCAGGAATTCAGAACTGGTATCGGAGTCCGGCGACAAACTGCCGCTCCAGCCCCGGCGTGACGGCGAGGTTGCCCCACGACGCGGGATAGTAGGCCTTGTCGAACACGTTATGAACGTCCAGGAAGACGCGTGTGCGGCGATCGATCTGCCAGTAGCTGACCAGTTTCACGGTGGCATAGGCGGGCAGTGAGTACGTGTCGGTGGCATTGCCTGAGCGCGATCCCACATAGACGATGCCTGTGCCGATGCCATACCGCCCGCCGAAGACCGGCATGGCATCTTCACGAATCGCGAACAGGCTCGCGCTGACCTTGGGAATATTTGTCAGGCGGGTGCCGGGCGCGATAGCGGTATCCTCGGTGACCTTGGCGTTCAACAGGGTAAAACTGCTGCTGATGCGCCAGTGCTGATCCAGCTGGCCAAAGACGTCGATCTCCAGCCCGCGGCTCGCGGCTTCGCCGGCGGCGATGTTGAAGTTGGGGTTGGTGGGGCTGCGCGTCAGGACGTTGTTCTTGCGAATATCGAAGACCGCAAGCGTTGCACCGACGCGCGCGTCCGTGGACTGCCATTTCAGCCCCGCCTCGATGGCGCGCGCATGTTGGGGGTCGAACGCATTGCCTGCCTCGTCCACGCCGCTGTTGGGGCGGAACGACTTGCCGAGTGACAGATATGCCGAGAGTTGGGCGGTGGGCAGCCACGTCAGGCCAATCCTGGGCGAGACGGCGGTCTGGCTCTGGCGGGTCGATGTCGCGGTAAGCAGGTTAGCGACCGATTGGTGGTAGTTGTCGAACCGGACACCCGCCATCAGCTTCCATTGGTCATTCAGCGAAACTTCGTCCTGAAGGTAGGCGCCAAGGTTTCGCTGGTTCTCGCGTGTCGAGATGCTGAGCGATACCGGCGGTTTGGCTTGTCCGTACACCGGCTCGTAGATATCGATCGCATACGGGTTTGCCGCCAGGCTCGAATAGAAGATGTCCATCCCCATGTACAGGCGCGATGCCTCGACGCCAACAAGCATCCTGTGCGCCAGCCCACCCGTATGGAAGTTGCCTTCCACCTCGGCGTGCGCCGAGGTGTCGCGTGACGGTAGCGTTCGCCAGCTGTTGCGTCGTGTGAGCGTGCGGCCGTCCGCCAGCACGCTGCCGAACTCAGCCGCATAGCCTTCGAAGCCCGATTCCTTGTAACTGACGCCAAGCCGGGCCCGCCAGCCGCTGGCGACTTCGCGGTCCAGCGTCAATTGATGTGTGTTGCTGGAAAGATGAAGGTTGGGGTCGTTCGGCTCCTGAAGGTAGCGGTCGCGGGGAAGCGGCAGCTCTCCATTCACATTGACGAGGCCACGGTCCAGTGGCGTGCGCACGCGCATGAATTCCCCTTCGTACTGAATCAGGGTGTGATCGTCGGGCACCCAGGCGAATGCGGGGGCAACCAGATACTTGTTGCTGTCAATCAGGGAGCTTCGGCTGGCACTATCCTCCGCCATGACATTGAGGCGATAGGCCAACTGGTCGTTGATTGGGCCGGTGGTATCCACGGTGGCACGCGCGAAGCCAAGCGTACCGGCACTGAGTTCCGCGGTAGTGGCCCGCATGAAGCGAGGCTTCTTCGTGACGATGTTGATGGTGCCGCCCGGTTCGCTGCTGCCGTACAACGCCGCGGCAGGGCCCTTCAAGAATTCAAAGCGCTCGACCGTGGCGGCATCGCGCATCGGGTTGTAGCCGCGCGAGCCGGGAAAGCCATTGACCAGGTATCCCATATCGGTGCTGCTGAAGCCACGGATGGCATAGTTGTCCCAGGTCCCGCCGAAGTCATTGAGGCGGGACACGCCGCTCACATAGTCGACCGTGTCGGCAAGGCGCGTCGCGCCGAGGTCGTCGATCAGTGCCGAGGTGACCACGCGCACTGACTGCGGTACTTCGCGCAGTGGTGTTTCAGTTCGGGTTGCTCCGCTGGCCTCGGCAGCAACGTATCCGCCTGTACCGGCATTCGCGCTGACGCGGACTTCAGGAAGGTGGGCCGAGGCCGCAACGTCTTGCGCCTGGGCAAGCGCGGCATCGGACAGAGGAAACAGGATCAGGCTGGCGCCACAGGCATGGCTGGCGATGCGCCTGGCGTGAGAGGGAAATGCTGGCATGAGCGGGGCAAAAGCAAAGGCAAGAGCAAGAGGCGCCACAATGTAGCGGCGCAAATGAGAGTGGTTCGCATTAACATATTTTTTGCGCGGGAATAGTGAGGAACGGATGGTTGCGTGCTAGCGCGGGGCAAGTCGATACAGCATCGCCAACGCAACGGGCACTGGGTCGGACACGAGGGTTGCACGCCAGCCGAACAATCTGCTCGCGCGGTGGGGCGAAACGCAATTCACTGCGGTACGCCCCCCCGCGATCGCCACAATCGTTGGTGGTACTGCCCTTACTCTAGGGACGATGCAGCATTGCCTGGCTGATGCCCTCTCTCATTGTTCTGCACCACTCTCAGGATCGCGCCAATGGCCTTTCGCCGTCACGAAGTCTTGCCCCTGCATCCCTTTTCTACGGGGACCAGGCATGTCGCTACAGGGGGGACCCGTCCGTGACCTGGCAACGCATCACCGAACCGGTGGCGGATTTGCTGCCGGACCTCGTGGCGCTGCGCCGCGACCTGCACGCCAATCCGGAACTGGCTTACGAGGAGCGCCGTACGGCCGGTATCGTGGCGCAGTCGCTGCGCCTGCTGGGTCTCGCGGTGCACGAGGGCATCGGCGGCACCGGTATCGTGGGCACGCTGCGCGCCGGTCGCGGCACGCGCAGCGTGGGCTTGCGCGCGGATATGGATGCCCTGCCGATGGTGGAATTGGGCCGCGTAGCCTATGCGAGCCGCACGCCCGGCAAGCATCACGGCTGCGGTCATGACGGCCATACCAGCATGCTGGTGGGTGCAGCGCGTCAACTCGCGCGCAGCGGCATCGACGGGACGGTGCACTTCATCTTCCAGCCTGCCGAAGAGGGCAAGGGAGGAGCCCGCCGCATGATCGATGACAGCCTGTTCGAGCGCTTTCCCTGTGACAGCGTCTATGCCTTGCACAACTGGCCGGACTTGCCGCTCGGCCATGCACAGACGCTGCCCGGCGCGATCATGGCGGCAGCAGATCGGTTCGATATCGTGCTGCGCGCACGCGGGGGACATGCCGCGCAGCCGCACCATACGGCTGACGCCATCCTTGCTGCCAGCCAACTCGTGTCGCAACTGCACACCATCGTCGCGCGCCGCATCGATCCGGCCGAGTCTGCCGTGCTGTCAGTCACGCGGATCGAAGGTGGTCATAGCCACAACGTGTTACCGGCCGAGGTGCGGATCACCGGCACGGTGCGCAGCTTCAATGCCGCGTCGCAAGACCGGATCGAGACTGCCCTGCGTGCGATGGCCCAAGGTGTCGCGCTGGCGAGCAGCACCGAAGTCGAGGTCCACTACGACCGCTATTACCCGGCCACGGTAAACAGTCCTGGCGAAGCAGCGCTGGCGCTGGATGCGGCACGTGCCGTCGGCTTGCAGGCGCAGATGGCGCCGCGCGCCGCGTTTACCTCGGAGGATTTCGCCTTCATGCTGCAGCGCAAGCCCGGCGCCTATCTCTGGCTGGGGCAGGGCCGCGCCGAACCGGGTCCGGATGGCGAGCGACCCCTGCACCATCCCTGCTATGACTTCAATGACGACGCCCTGGCACTCGGGGTGCGCTGGTTTTGCGAAGTCGCCCGGCGCGCGCTGGTTGCCCCCTGACGTTTTCCCCTGACCTGAACTGGAATACTCATGCCTATCACCATCATCCGCCAGTCGGCCTGCGTCGACGGTTTCGCACAGCAGGGCACGCCTGCACGCCCGCTTACCCAGCCGCCGCCCCAGCTCAGCGGTATCGACGTCGAGATGGACGGCGCCGGCGATAATCTTGCCGGACTCTGGGAATGCACCCCGGGGCGGTTCGAGCGCCAGATCGCCAATGCCGAGGTCATGCACATCCTCGCTGGCGCCTGCACGTTCACGCCCACGCATGGGCAGCCGCAGCAGATCCGCGCAGGCGATACACTCTTTTTTTCCGCTAACACGACCGGGGAGTGGCACGTGACCGAAACGCTGCGCAAGGTGTTCGTGGTGCTGTCGGACTGAGGCCTGATGAAGTTTCAGGCGGAACCGAAATACTGCCGGTTCCGCCTTGATTATCGTCCTCGCAATAAACTGCATTACCCGTTGCGACGAGCGACGCAGTCCATTGTGATGCCTGTTGTGTCAGCTGGTTTCCTGAAGCGCCCGCGTGCCGGCAAAGCGTCCGATGGCATACGGCTCAAGCGGGATCGAGGTACGGCCAGTGGCGATCAGCTCGGCCATGGTCTCGCCCACGCCAGGGCTGATCGCGAAGCCCTCGCCGTTGAAGCCAAAGGCGTAATGCAGCCCGGGGACCCTGGTGCTCGGGCCGATCACCGGTTGCAGGTCGGCGGTATAGCCTTCAATCCCGCTCCACACCCGAATCAGTTGCACATGCTCGAAGGCCGGCACGAAGCGGCGCAGTTCGCGTAGCTGGCGCAGCACGTTGTCGGGCTTGACGTAGGCACGGATGCTGTCGATCAGCGCGGGCCCCTTGAGGCCGCCGCCAAAGACGATGTTGCCGCGCGCGATCTGGCGGAAGTACAGACCTTCCAACTCAATCGGCGACGAGATGCCGATGGAAGGGCCGATGGCATAGGGCAGGGGCTCGGTGACGCCCATTTGCGGCCCGCGTGCGTCCAGTGGCACGGCTTCGCCGAACTGGCTGGCCATGCGGTTGGACCACGCGCCGCAGGCCACCAGCATCTGCGGCGCACGGAAGCGCCGGCCGTCGGCGGTGTGGGCAAGGAAACCACCGCCGTCGTGCTCGACCTGCATCACCTCGGCATGCTCGACAATCTGCGCGCCGGCGCGGCGTGCGGCGCGCGCGAAGGCGGGGCCGGCCAGGCGCGGATTGGCATGGCCGTCCTGCGGTGAATAGGACCCCGCCACGATGCCGGGCGCAAAAATGCCCCAGCGCTGGCGCAGCTGTTCGGCGGTGTAGAGCTGCAGGTCCAGCCCGAGCGGCTTCACGTCATGGACATGCTGCTCGAGCACGGCGGCCTGCTGTTCGGTATAGCACACGCGCAAGTGACCGTAGGGAACGAACTCGAGATCCTCTCCCAGCAACTCTTTCACGCGGCCCCAGACGGCGCGCGCACGATTGGCCAGCGGCATCTGGTGCAGCGCGCGCCCCTGGCGGCGCACATTGCCGAAATTGGTGCCGCTGGCCTGCCGCCCGATCAGTTCGCGCTCGAGCAGCACGGCCGACAGGCCATGCTGGCGCAGGAACAGTGCGGTGGTGGTGCCCATCAGGCCGCCGCCGAGGATCAGTACGTCGGCGTCATGGGTGCGGGTTGCCGTGCTGGTCATGCCTCCACCTCGCGGGTATTCATCATCAACGGCTTGACCGGTGCCTGCGAGCGCAGGCGGCCGACTTGCTCGACCGGGATGCCGCAGGTGTGCGCAACGATCTCGGCCGCGGCATGGCCGCAGAAGCGGCCCTGGCAGCGGCCCATGCCGACCCGGCTGAAGGCCTTGGCGCGGTTGAGTTCCTGGCTGTCGAGCTCGGTCACGCAGCGGCGCAGCTCGCCCGCGGTCACGGCCTCGCAGCGGCACACCAGCGCGGTATCGGGCAGTGCGGCGGCCTGCTGGTGCGGCCACGGGAAGGCGCGGGCCAGCCCCTGGCGGAAGCGGTCCATCTTGTCGAGGGTGCGGCGCAGGCCCGCGGCTTCGCTGGTATAGAGGTCGCGGCCGCGCGCGTGCCCGAGGTCGGCCAATGCCGCCAGCGCCGCGAGCCGGCCTGCGGCCTCGGCGCCATCGGCGCCCAGGATGCGCGCGCCATCGCCGGCCAGGTAGACGCCGCGGGTGCTGCTGCGGCCGTCAACGTCGATACGCGGCAGCCACTGGCGGCTCACGGGTTCGAAGGCGAACTCGCAGCGCGCGAGGTCGGCCAGCTGCGTCTCGGCGCGCAGGTGCCAGCCCAGACCCACTGCGTTGCACGCGAAGCGCTGCGTGCCGCCGTGTGCATCGCGCACGGTGACGCCCTGTACACCCGCCTGCTCGGTGCCATCGATGGCCAGCGGCGTCACGCCCTGCAGCACCGGCACGCCGGCTGACTTGAGCGCGCGGATCAGTCCGAGGCCGCGCAGTGCGAGCCGCGGTCGCGCCAGCAGCCCGGTGATAGCCGCCCACGACTTGGTGGCCGGGGCAGTGTCGAGCACCGCGGCCACACGCGCACCGGCCTGCACGTACTGCGACGCCACCAGGTAGAGCAGCGGCCCGCTGCCGAGGAAGACGACCTGGGAGCCGATGGCGCAGGCCTGGGCCTTGAGCGCGATCTGCGCGGCGCCCAGGCTGTAGCAGCCGGCGCGGTGCCAACCCGGCACCGGCATGAGCCGATCGGTGGCGCCCGAGCACACCAGCAGCGCGTCAAACGGCAGCGCCAGGGGCTGCGCATTGCGCACCACGTGCAGTTCGCCCTCGGTCAGGTTCCATGCCAGCGTGTCCGGCTGGTAGTCGACGCGCGCACGCAGCGCGTCGAAGTCGCGGTGCAGGGCCTGGGCCTTGGCGGCCTCGGTGCCATAGAGCTTGGCGTAGGAGCGCTTGAAGCCGTCAGGCTGGCGGCGGTAGATCTGTCCGCCGTCGCGCCGGCCTTCGTCGACCACGGTGGGGCGCAGCCCCGCCTGCACGAGGGCCTGGGCGGCGCGCACGCCGGCAGGGCCGGTGCCGACCACGACGATGCGCGGAGACGCGGGCGCGTTCATGCGGCGGCTCCCTGGCAGTGGCGTGCGAGCGATTCCTGCAGGTCCGGCGTCACGGGCCAGTGGTGCGCGGGCGGGCGAGTCAGCACCTCCATGCCGGCCTCGGCTGGGGTGGAACAGGCTCGCAGGCGTTCGCCGGCGGGGGTCCAGACCCAGCAGTCCTGGCAGGCGCCCATCAGGCAGAAGCCGGCGCGCGGCCCGTCGCCGAACTCGCTGTCGCGCACGCGGCGGCCGTGCGTGAGCAAGGCGACCAGCAGTGTGTCGCCGGCCAGCGCGGTGGCGGCCACGCCGTCGATGCGCAGCGTGATGGTAAGGCGGTCGGATTCTGCCAGCCGCACAAAGCGCGGGGGCAGGGGTTGGGAAAGATCGGGCATGGCGTTGGCTCGGAAAGAATGACTGGGCACTCGGAACAACGAATCCCCTGAAGTTTAGGAGTGGAGTGGCGCGGCATGGTGCTGCATTGGGGGCGCTGCACGGAGCATGCTGCTGTTATGCGGGCTGAGGCAGCAATATCTGCGGCGCGATTGGTCCGACCGCCATGCCGGAGTCTCTCTGGCTGCTTCGGCGGCCGAGTCTTGCAAGCGATGCGATCGCACTGGCGCCTGCCGAATGTGCGAGCGTGCCTGCCAGTCGATGAAAGTCAGTCCCGGACCCATGCTGATCGGCGTTTGCTGCAGCGCGCTGGCGGTGTGTCGTGGACGGCCCGACGCCCACCGTCGGTGCATACCGCAGGACATGCCGCAGAGCCCCTGACAAACCGCAGTTTCACCGCGTGCCACGAGCGATCTTCCCAACAAACGCCGTGCGCCTGCGTGCTTTAATCCATTCGGAATCAAGACTCCCTTCTGCGCGCAAAAACGCAGGTTCCCCCGGAACCCACCATTGAGGATCAGAAGCCATGACGTTCCGCCCTAAATACATCACCTTCGACTGCTATGGCACGCTGACGCGCTTCCGGATGGCAGAGATAACGCGCGACCTGTTTGCCGATCGGATTCCCGCGGAACACATGGAGCATTTCATCGAAGACTTCAGCGCCTTCCGCTTCGATGAGGTACTCGGTGACTGGCAACCCTATGAAGTGGTGCTGAAGAACGCCGTCCGCCGCCTGTGCAAGAAGTGGAAGATCCAGTACCTGGACAGCGATGGCCAACAGTACTACGACGCCGTGCCGACGTGGGGTCCGCATGAAGATGTTCCGGCAGGACTGGCCAGAGTGGCCAGGGAAATCCCGCTGGTGATTCTCTCGAATGCCGCCGACGCGCAGATCCAGCAGAATGTCGCCATGCTCGGCGCGCCGTTCCACCGCGTCTACACCGCGCAGCAGGCGCAGGCATACAAGCCGCGCCTGAAAGCCTTCGAGTACATGTTCGACTCGCTCGGCTGCAATCCCGAGGATGTGCTGCATGTGTCGTCGAGCCTGCGTTACGACCTGATGTCGGCCCATGACATGGGCGTCGTGCACAAGGTGTTCGTGAACCGCGGCCATGGTCCTGGCAACCCGGCGTACCAGTACACCGAGATTCAGGACATCGCTGGCCTGCCTGGCGTAGTGGGTCTCTGAGGTTCCTTCCCGCTGTTGGCCTGTCTGTCTGGTCCAAGGACCGGTTCAAGGACCGGCTTGGCCAGCCTTGTGCTTTCACTGCGCATTCTCTTTCGCCCCTCGCTGTTTCCCCGCAGCGGTTTCCCACTTATTAGACCAATCAAAGGAGCACAACCATGAACGATAGCCGCAACGAGTTTGAGAAGCTTGTCGGTCCCAGCGATAGCCTTCGGGTGATGGACCTGCTCAAGCGCGGCGCGACTCGGCGTGACGTTCTTGCGATGCTGCTGGCGGGAGGCATGCAGGCAACCCTTGCAGGGAGCCTGGCCGGCGCGGCCGCCACGGCCCACGCGCAGACGCCGATGAAGGGCGGCCGACTCCGCGTGGCCGTCGGCACGGCAGCCGCTTCGGATACGCTCGACCCGGCCAAGCAGTCGAACCAGAACGACTATGTGCGCTGTAACATGGTCTACAACGGCCTCACCTGGCTCGATGCCAGCCTGACGCCGCGTGCCGCCCTGGCCGAATCGTTCAATACGACGGACGCCAGGACGTGGGTCTTCACGCTGCGCAAGGGCGTGACCTTCCACGACGGCAAGGCGTTGTCCCCGGCTGATGTGGTCTATTCGATCATGCGCCATAAGGACCCCGGCACCGCTTCCAAAGCGAAGGTGCTGGCCGAGCAGATCGAGAGCGTGAAAGCCACAGGCCCGAACGAGGTCACCGTCGTGTTGACGAGTCCCAACGCCGACCTGCCGGCGATCCTGGGGACGTCGCACTTTCAGATCGTCAAGGACCGTACCACCGACTTCTCTGCCGGCATCGGCACCGGACCCTACAAGCTCAAAGAGTTCAAGCCTGGCGTACGCACCCTGGTCGTGCGCAACGAAGCCTACTGGAAGCCTGGCAAGCCCCACCTCGACGAGATCGAACTGGTCGGCATCGCCGACGACAGCGCGCGTATCAACGCGCTGTTGTCGGGGGGGATGGATCTGGTGGCCATGATCAATCCGCGCTCCGTGGCCCGGATCAAGGCTACGCCAGGCTACTCTGTGATGGTCACGCAATCCGGGCAGTACTCGGACCTGGTCGTACGCAAGGATGTTGGCCCGGGCACCAATCCCGACTTTGTGATGGCGCTGAAGTACTTGCAGGACCGTCAGCAGATGAAGAAGGCAATCGCGCTGGATTACGCCGTCATCGGCAATGACCAGCCCATCGACCCCACCAACCGCTTCTACTTCAAGGACCTGCCGCAGCGCGTCTTCGACCTGGACAAGGCGAAATACCATCTGCGCAAGTCCGGCGTGACGGGCAGGGTGCCGGTGGTGACCTCGCCGGCCGCCCTGTACTCGGTGGAGATTGCGATGGTGCTGCAGCAGACCGCGCAGCGCGCGGGCCTGGACCTCGACATCAAGCGCATGCCTGCCGACGGCTACTGGTCCAACCACTGGCTTAGCAGCCACGTTGGATTCGGTAACGTGAACCCGCGCCCCAGCGCCGACACCATTCTCACGCAGTTCTTCAAGTCCGATGCACCGTGGAACGAATCGCGCTGGAAGAACCCGCAGTTCGATCAGCTGCTGCTCGCGGCGCGGGCTGAGACGGATTTTGCAAAGCGCAAGCAGATGTATGCCGACATGCAGACGATGATCCATGCTGAAGCGGGCATCGGTATCCCCTTGTTCCTCGCCAGTGTCGATGCACACTCCTCGAAACTGAAGGGTTTGTCGCCGATCCCGCTTGGCGGACTGATGGGCTATTCGTTTGCCGAGCACGTCTGGCTCGACGCGTGATGTGGCAGATGGCACGGCGCTGCCGGCTCCGCCCCTCAGTTGCGCCATCAATGCATTCGAACAGAGGAAACTGATCACGTGAACGCTTTTCTTTACAAGGCTGACCCGGTGCGAGGCCGCCAGTGGGCTGAGATCTTTGCGCGGGAGCAATCCGATCTTGAATTCCGCATCTGGCCGGACATCGGCGATCCGGAAAAGGTCAAATACCTGGTGGCCTGGGTACCGCCGGACGACCTGCAGCAATGCTTGCCCAACCTCCAGGTACTGTTCTCGACCGGTGCCGGCATCGACCAGTTCGACCTGAGCGCGATCCCTGCCGACGTGCCGCTGGTGCGGATGATCGAGCCGGGTATCGTCGAAGGCATGGTGGAGTACGCCATGTTCTCGGTCCTCGCACTGCATCGGGATATTCCGGCGTATCGCCGGCAACAGGCACAGGCCTTGTGGCACCCGCTGCAGGTCCGGGCTGCGCATGAGCGGCGCGTTGGCGTGCTGGGATTGGGCTCGTTGGGGCAATCGCTGCTGGAGCGCCTGCGGCTGTTCGGATTCGATTGTGCCGGCTGGGCCAGGTCGGAGCGCAGCATCGAAGGGGTCATCTGTTTCGCCGGGGCCGAGTCCCTTGACGCCTTCCTGGCGCGCACCGATATCCTCGTCTGCCTGTTACCGCTGACCGAGGAAACGCGCGGGTTGCTGGGAAGCCGCGTGTTCAACGCATTACCGCGCGGCGCCGGGCTCGTGCATGTCGGGCGCGGGCAGCAGCTGAATAATGCCGATCTGATGGCGGCACTCGATACAGGTCAGCTTGGCGATGCCATTCTCGACGTGACTCACCCGGAGCCGCTGCCTGCCGACCATCCATTGTGGCGCCACCCCAGGGTCTGGATCACGCCGCATATCGCCAGTGTTACGCGACCGGACACGGCCACCATGGCCGTGCTGGAAAACATCCGCCGTTTCGAGCGCGGCGAGCCGCTTATCGGGCTCGTGGACCGCGCGCGAGGATATTGAGTGCGGTGCGTACATGCAGCGCAGCCACAGCTCATGCGCATCGAATCAATAGAATTTCGCGGTGTGGACGGATCAGGTTGGAAGAATTGATTCGGATAGATTTGCAGCGGTAGTGTCGCTGCGTATTTGCGGTTGTCAAAAAAAAGCAAAGCAGAATTTGCCGGCCAATTTCAGGCAAGGCAAACAATATGCTTGCCATCATTCGAGGAAACAATTTCATGAAATTGAAGCTGCTGGCCATGTCGGCCGCCTTGCTGGCTGGCTCCGCCGCATATGCGCAATCCAGCGTGACGCTGTATGGGGTTGCCGATGTGGGTATCGAGTATCTCAACCACGCCGTGGCCTCGACCGGTACCGTGCCTGCGGGTGCGCAGAGCCACAATCTCTGGGCCATGCAGTCGGGGAACCAGTCCGGATCGCGGTGGGGATTGCGCGGTGTGGAAGACCTCGGTGGTGGAATGAGCGGCATCTTCCTGCTCGAAAGCGGGTTCAACCTTGATACCGGCACGTCGGGACAAGGTGGCCGTCTGTTCGGACGGGGAGCCTACGTTGGCCTGAAGAACCAATGGGGCCAGCTGACCCTGGGCCGGCACACGACCCCGTTCTTTGACTTTGGCGTCTACTACGACCCGATGGCCATCGCGGCCCGTTATTCCTCCGGTGCGCAGGACCCATACATGGGCGGAGCACGCGCCGACAACTCCGCGAAATACATGGGCAAGTTCGGCGGGCTGAGCGTGACGGCACTGTACAGCTTCAACAGCAACAACCAGGAGGTGGCAGGCAACTTCACCAACGGACGTTCGTACTCGCTGGCTCTCAGCTATGACGGCGGCCCGTTCTCGGTCGGCGCCATCTACGACCAGTCTAACCGGTCCGCCGCCACCGCGCTTTCGACCGATAGCCTGATCCGCCGGGCCGCGGTTGCCGGCACCTACACACTCGGTCAGGCCAGGCTCTACGCAGGATATCGCTACGCGCATGCGTTCAACGGGGCTACGCTGCCTGGCGTTGCCGTGACGAACACGGTGTCAAACCTCGGCTGGTTCGGGGTTGGCTACCAGGTGTTGCCGGCGCTGTCGGTCACCGGTTCTGCGTACTATCAGAATTTGCGTGAGGGGAATGCCGGGAATCCGTGGCTATTCGTCGCGCTGATCGACTATACGCTGTCGAAGCGCACCGATATCTATACCTCGGTTGCGTACTCGCTGAACCGCGGCAAATCCAATCTCGGTGTGGTCGGGTTCAATGACCAGCTCGGTGCAAGCAGCGAAGCGGTTCGCCCGGGTGCCAACCAGTTTGGCGCGATCGTTGGCATTCGCCACAAGTTCTGAACGCACGTCCCATTCGCGCCGACCCCGGGGGTGAAAGCTGAATCCCCGGGGTTAGGCCTCGATCAGTCAGCACAAACAGCGCGCTGACTGATCGGCGTGCAATCTTCATCAGCTGACAGCCGTCCATTCGCTCAAAGATATAGCCATGTCCAACATCGCCCCGTTGAACCAGGACTCCGGGCTCTTTCACCCTCCCGTGGATTTTGTGAAGCAAGCCAGGATCTCCGGCATGGAAGCCTATCGGGCGCTGTGCGCCGAGGCCGAAGAGGACTACGAACGCTTCTGGTCCCGGCATGCGCGCGACAACATCAGCTGGCACAAGCAGTTTACCCAGACGCTGAACCAGGACCATGCTCCCTTCTACCGCTGGTTCGAGGACGGCGAACTGAACGTTTCGTACAACTGCCTGGACCGCAACCTGGTAAATGGCAATGCCGGAAAGACGGCAATCATTTTCGAGGCGGACGAGGGGGAGGTCAGCCGGATCACCTATGCGCAGCTTCACGCCAAGGTCTGCCAGGTTGCCAATGGCTTGCGTGCGCTTGGCATCGGCAAGGGCGACCGCGTGGTGATCTACATGCCGATGTCGATCGAGGGCATTGCCGCCATGCAGGCATGTGCGCGCATCGGTGCCGTGCATTCGGTTGTGTTCGGCGGCTTCTCGGCCAGGTCGCTACGCGAGCGCATCATCGACGCTGGCGCGGTGGCCGTGATCACGGCCGACGAACAGGTGCGCGGCGGCAAGCGCTTGCCGCTGAAAGCCATCGTAGACGAAGCATTGGCCCTGGGCGGTTGCGAGACGGTTCGGCGCGTCGTCGTTTACCGCCGCACGGGCGCCGACATCGGCTTCATTGCCGGACGTGACTTGTGGCTGGATGACCTGGTCGCCGGCCGGGACGCATCCTGCGAGCCGGAATGGGTTGACGCCGAACATCCGCTATTCATCCTTTACACCTCGGGTTCCACCGGCAAGCCAAAAGGCGTGCAGCATGCTTGCGGCGGCTATCTGCTGTGGGCAATGCTGACGATGAAGTGGACCTTCGACATCAAGCCTTCTGACGTGTTCTGGTGCACCGCCGACATCGGCTGGATCACCGGCCACACCTATATTGCCTACGGTCCGCTTGCGGTCGGGGCGACGCAGATCGTGTTCGAAGGTGTGCCGACCTATCCCAATGCGGGGCGGTGCTGGGAGATGGCCAGCAAGCATCGCGCCACCATCTTCTATACGGCCCCGACGGCGATCCGGGCGCTGATCAAGGCCTGCGACAAGGATCCGTCGGTGCACCCCGGGCAGTATGACCTGTCCAGCCTGCGGTTGCTCGGGTCTGTAGGCGAACCGATCAATCCCGAGACCTGGATGTGGTACCACCAGAACGTGGGCAACGGGAGTTGCCCGATCGTCGATACCTTCTGGCAGACCGAAACCGGCGGCCACATGATCAGCCCGCTGCCAGGCGCGATGCCGCTGCAGCCGGGATCGTGCACGTTGCCGCTGCCCGGCATCATGGCGGCCGTGGTGGACGAAGCCGGCAATGAACTGCCCCATGGGCAAGGTGGCATCCTGGTCATCAAGCGCCCGTGGCCATCCATGATCCGCACCATCTGGGGCGACCCGGAGCGGTTCCGCACCAGCTATTTCCCGCAGGACCTTGGCGGCAAGCTTTACCTGGCTGGCGACGGTGCGGTGCGCCATGACCAGACCGGCTATTTCAGCATCACCGGGCGCATCGACGACGTGCTCAATGTCTCCGGACACCGTATGGGCACCATGGAGATCGAATCCGCGCTCGCTGCGAACCAGTACGTGGCCGACGCCGCCGTGGTCGGCAAGCCGGACGACACAACTGGCGAGGCGATCTGCGCGTTTGTGGTGCTCAAAGGTGTCCGCCCCCAGGGCGACGCTGCGCAGCAAATGGCCCGGGAACTGCGTGACTGGGTGGCCAGGGAGATTGGCCCGATCGCAAAGCCCAGGGAGATCCGTTTTGCCGACAACCTGCCCAAGACCCGGTCGGGCAAGGTCATGCGGCGGCTGTTGCGCCTGATCGCGCGCGGGGAGGAAATCACGCAGGACCTGTCTACCCTGGAAGACCCGGCGATCCTCGATCAATTGAGGCAAGCCCGGTAATCCAGGCTGCCGACCGTGCGTTGCGCACCATGGGCCCGGCCCGCGCGGCTAACCGGTCGATTCAACAGCGGCCACACGAAGCGATACGTGTGACGAACGCCATCTAGTCCAAGCTTATGCGCGAAAGGACCAAACGCGGACACTGGAATCGTGATCTGAAAGCAAAAGCAATGCAGCAGACGGATAAAATCAGGCAGGACAGGGAGAGTGCCAATGTCTCCTAAGCAACGTTGGGTGGCAATGCGGGAGCGCTACCCCGCGCTGGGTGACTTTGGCTACGTCAGCATGATGCTCAATTCCTCCATGCATCCAAAGACACAGCATCGCGTTCTGGACTGCATCGAGGAACAGCGCATATGGGAGTGGCGCGGTGCGCCGGGCATCGGCATCACCCGCTTCGGACGCTTCGAGCATTCCTGCTGCGTGACTTTTGCATGCAGGGGCCACGGCGTCATGTACTACGTGAGCCAGGATGGGCGTTACCGTATGGAGGAAGCGCCCGCCTTTGTCTCCGAGTTTTCGTCGGACCGGCAGTAGGGGCTGCATGGCGGGGCGGGGCGCCCCAGCCTGCCACGCCGCCACCTGCTGCCAGGCTCAGCTTTGCCTGACGACCTGCCTGAGTGCATTCACAAAGACATCGAGATCGCGCTTGAGCATATAGATATGCGGCGATACGCGAAGCCCGGCGACATGCCTGACCTGGCGGAACTTGACGTGCACCGCGTGGGTCTGCCGCAGTGCCTGCTCGATGGTTTTGGCGTCCAGATTCTCGATGGAGAACAGGCTCACTGCACCCAGGTTGTCCGTATCCACCGGTGTGTACAACTGGAAGCCCGGCAGGTCCCGCACCTGGTCGATCCAGTAGCGCGTCAGCTCGCGCAGCCGTGCGTGGATGTTCGCCGTGCCAAGTTCGCGATGGAAGCGGATCGCGGGTGCAATGCCGGCCTGTATGGCGGAGTTGTAGGTGCCGAGATTCCAGTGATCGAACTTGTCGATGCGCAGCGGCGGCGGATCGAAGGGCGCCAGCAACGGCCAGGTGCTGTCGATCCGGCTTGCCCTGACGATCAGCATGCCGTTGCCGACCGGCGCTCCCAGCCACTTATGCAGGCTTGTCACGAAGTAGTCGCAGTCGAGGTCGCGGAAGCTGACTGGCATCTGCGCGAAGCACTGGGCCCCATCGACAATCGTGATGATCCCTTTGGCCCGCGCCACCTCGCAGATGCGCTTCACCGGCAAGACGCGGCCGTTCCAGTGAAACATGTGGGTGAGTTGCAGCACCCGGGTCTTCGGCGTCATGCCGGCTTCGTACGACTCGACGATCTCCTCATCGCTTGCCGTCAGTGCAAAGTCCACAGAGACTACCTCGATGCCCTCCCGCTGCTGCCGCTGGCCCCATGCCGCCCGCACGCTTGGATAGTCCCACGCCGAAATCAGTACCTGGTCGCCGGCGGTGAGCGGTATGCCGAAGATCGCCGTGCTCAGGCCCTCGGAGGCATTGCGGTTCAATGCGATTTCTTCCGGGCTGCAATCGGCAAGTTCCGCAAGCTGCTGCTTGATGGAAGGGAGCGCAGCGTCGAGCTTGCTCCACATGTTCACGTCCGGATTCTGGCTGATCAGCCGATAGGCGTCGATCATCGCCTGTTCGACAACGAGCGGCGGTGGGCTGACCGCAGCGTTGTTGAGATTCAGCAACGGCTGTTGCCTGGGATAAGCGTCGCGAACTCGCTCCCACAATGATTCGTCGGCGGCATGACTGCTCGACATTCGATGCTCCTCAAGTACTATTTTTGAATTCAAAGAAGGGGCCGGCTGTGGGCATGGCTCAGCAAAGCGCCTGGTTGATCAGCGCAAACTGCTGCAGCGCGTTATCGGCCTGCGGCACGCCATTGCGTGCCATGGCCACCACGGTGTCCACTTGAGGCAATCCCGCCTGCGCGAGCCAGTCCTGCAGGCCGCTGGTTCCGGTGACATCCACACGTACGAAGGATCCGGCGCAGGCGCCTCCCCAGTGGGCGATCAAGGCCTTGGCGCGCTCGCTGTCGGAGGCCACCACCGGCCCGATTACATGGCCTCGGCCGAACCGGCGCAAGACCGAAAATCCGACAGCTTCGCCATTGCGTTCCAGTACGACAGCTTCGGCGATGGGCAACAGTGCCTTCATCAGTTCGCTGCGGAACATGCCGGTAGCGCGATTTGCCAGTGCAGTCACCGCCTCGATATCGCGCGGCCCGAACGGGCGGAGCCGTTCCCCTGCCGCCAGTGCAACCGGGCCGACGGCGTTCATGGTGCCCTGATGCTGGTGGATGGTGCCGGTGGCAACAAAGCCAAGGCGTTCATATAGCGGCTGCCCGGCCCGGGTTGCATTGAGCAGCGTGGTGCGATCGCCCAGCACTTCCAGCACAAGGCGCATCAGTTCCTTGCCGATGCCCTTGCCCTGATGGTCCGACGACACAATGATCATTCCCAGCGATGCCTGCTGTCCCTGCTTCCAGCATAGCCCGGTGCCGATCACCGTACCGCCTTCTTCGGCGACGAAGCCCGTTCCGAGGCGCAGCACGAATTGCCAGTCTTCGGCCCGATGGGGCCAGCGCAGCGCTTGCGACAAGGCATACGCCGCGGGCACGTCCTGTTCGGTCATTGCACGGTAGGTCACTGAATCATTGCTGTCGTGGCTGGGCATGGCGTCTTCCTTTGAGTACGAAAATCCATCTTGCCATAGTCGCCATGCCTTTTACGGAGGGCCGGGCCGGAAAATGCGATTCCACATATTCGCCTGAGCATCCGCTTCGGGACGCCAGGCTTATGCCGTCGAGCCGGTGTCAGACCGCATCCATTGCTAAAACCATGCCCCTGCCATCGGTTTGTGTGCGCACCGGCCACGTCCCACGTTAAGGAACGGCCGGTGCCCATCCCACGCAAGCGGGGGATGGCTGCAGCAAATCATGCTGATTCAGAGCCCAAATGCAACGGCTTGTAGGTTTGAAGCCCATCTGAACACGATATACCGCAGGCACGATGGTGCTGTAATTCTCCATGAGCGCGGCCAGCGCCTGCGCGGATCCATGTCTTCCTATCCAGGGATCGTGCGAGCCACACCAATGCAGCCTGATCCTCACGAATCGCGAGAGCACGTCATGTCGAGCATACAGCCGGGCGCCACGTTGCGCGCCAGACCCCCTTCATTTGTCGATCTGCGCGCGTTTGCGCAAGACCAGGCGCTGGGCATTCCTTTCCCCCGGCCATCCGGCGAAAACGACTTCCTTTCCAGCCGCCGCCTGCTGGACCTGCCGCCGGGGCCAGTCACCGTCGGCGTCATCAGCCTCGATGCCGGCAGTGGGACGGTGAGGGGACAGCCGGCGGATGAATTCATCATTGTCAGCGAAGGCAGGCTGATCCTGACGCAGCAGGGCCGTACCATTGCCTTGGGCGAGGGCAGCAGCGCCATGCTGTTGCACGACGCCGAGTTCGGCTGGTCCGCGGATGGCCCGGCTTCGGTCATCTTCATGCGCTACGGCATCAGCCAGCCAGGCGCGCGCACGGTCCTGCCGATCGCGGAAGCACCGACGCTGGTGCCATCGGGCACGCCCGCTGCGGAATTGCTGCTCACGCCAACGCCGGCTTGTCGCAACTTCACGGACTACCGTTCCGAAGACACCCAGTTCGTCTGCGGGACATGGGATTCGACGCCGTACCATCGGCGGGCGATGTCCTATCCGCACTATGAGCTGATGCACCTGCTGGCCGGCAGCGTGACGTTCGAAGACGACGCGGGCCGGCGCGGAACGTTCTCGCAAGGCGACATTTTTCTTGTCGAGCAGCACGCGCAATGCAGTTGGGAAAGCCGCGAACATGTGGCCAAGGTTTATGCAATCTTCCGGCCAGCCTAGGCGGGAGAGCTTTGCCGTCGTACTTCGGTGGTCTCCGCTTCCCTGTGAAGCCTTGCCCGCAGGCAGCGATGCCTGCGGGTTTTTTTTCGGACGAGACGATAACTCGCCGGCCATGCCTGCAAGAGGGCGCGCTCGCCCGGCACACCAGGCGGCGTGCTGGTGCAATCCGGGAGGAGCTTTCGTGCCAGGGAACCCCAATACATTGGGGTTTCTCCTTAACTCGGAAGATTCGTTTGCGCCGGGTGCCAGTTTTGCAATTCGATGCGGAAGTGCTGTCCTTAACTGAGATAAATTCTGGGCATTCTTGTCTAGCATGGAAGGCATCAACCCACCCTTGGCGCCGAGCTGAAGCGCCCATCATTCCGTGCAAGTATTCGACCCCCGCGCTGTCGCCGTATCCACCGGCCATTTCATTGGTGGACAGTTCGTGCCCGATGCCGGCCGTATTGCCGTGCGGCGTCCCTCCGATAACCAGGTGCACGCCGAGCTTCCTGTGGCCGAAGCCGCCGCGGTCGATGCTGCCGTGCTTGACGCATGGAAGGCCTGGCGGACCAGCGACTGGGCGCGCCGGGCGCCGCGGGAGCGGGCCCGCGTGCTGCGTCGATGGGCGGACCTGATCGAAGCGGATGTGGGCTGCCTGGCCCCGCTCGAAGCCGTGTGCTCGACGCGGCCGGTCCGCGATGCTACCGCCTGGGATGTACCGTTCACGGCGGAGGGACTGCGATTCTTCGCCGAATATGCCGACAAGCTGGGCGGGGAGGTGGCGGCCACGCAGCATGATCACCTTGGCATGGTGGTAGCCGAGCCGTATGGCGTGGTGGGCGCGATCACGCCGTGGAATTTCCCGCTGGTGATGGTGTCCTGGAAGGTCGGTGCCGCACTTGCCGCGGGCAACGCCGTAGTGCTGAAACCTTCGGAACTGACGCCATTCTCCGCGGTGCGCCTGGCTCAGTTGGCCATCGAAGCCGGCGTGCCGCCGGGCCTGTTCAATGTGGTGCAGGGTGACGGCGCGACGACGGGAGATGCGCTGACGCGCCACCCGCTGATTTCGAAAATGACCTTCACGGGATCGACGCGTACGGGGGCCGCGATTATGGCAACGTGCGCGTTACAGGGTCCCAAGCCCGTGACGCTGGAGCTGGGCGGCAAGAGTCCTCAGCTTGTATTCGATGATGCACCGGATCTTGACCGGCTGGCCGGCATCATTGCCGGCGCCGTTACTGGCAATGCCGGGCAAGTTTGCGTCGCCGGCTCGCGGCTGATTGTGCAACGCGGCATCGCCGAAGCGCTGGTCGAGCGCATCGTCGCCCGCTTCGCTTCCCTGCGTCCCGGCGCCACCTGGGATGATGCCACCACGCTGTCGCCGATTATCTCGGAGACGCAGGCGTCGCGCATTCTCGACATCGTTGAGCGTGCGCGCGGCGCCGGCGCTCGATTGCGCTGTGGCGGTGGCCTGGTGGACGGCGGTCCTGGCGGCGCATTCGTCAGGCCCACACTGATCGAAGGGGTGAGGGACGACAATCCGGCGGTGCTGGAAGAGATCTTTGGCCCAGTGCTGACGGTGCAAACCTTCAAGGATGAAGAGGAAGGGCTGGCGCTTGCCGCGCACGCGCACTACGGCCTCGCTGCGGGCGTTCATACCGCGGACATTGGCCGGGCCCTGCGCGCCATGCGCGGCATTTCCGCGGGCACGGTATGGATCAACCGCTACGGGCGCAGCGCGGACTTTGTCATCCCGACCGGCGGCTATCACCAATCTGGCATCGGCAAGGATCTCGGACGCCAGGCGGTGGAAGCAAATCTGCGCTTCAAGAGCGTGCTGATCGATTTTACGGCAAGGGATGGCGACACCCAATCCTGACCGCACTAACTGCCGTCGGCGCTATTTAAAACCGCATCTATTACGCGTCCTTGTCGCCCGTTTCCCGATAAATGGCGTGGCGACGCATGCTTGAATCGCCCCATCTCGACGCTTTCGCTTGGACCTATCCACTAAGCCAGGAGTACAACCATGAAGGGTCGCTGTAACGAGTTTGCAAGCCTTGTCGGTCCCGGTGAAAGCCTTCGTGTCCTGGACGGGCTCACGCGCGGCGCCAGCCGGCGCGATGTGTTGAAGGCGCTGCTGGCGGGCGGCATGCAAGCTACGCTGGCCGGTAGCCTGGCCAGTCAGGCGGTCGAGGTTCATGCACAGACGCCGAGGCGCGGCGGACGCATCCGCGTGGCCGCTGCCACCGCAGCTGCGTCCGATACGCTGGATCCTGCCAAGCAGGCGAACCAGAACGACTATGTGCGCTGTAACATGGTCTACAACGGCCTGACCTCGCTCGACGCCAGCCTGACGCCGCGGCCGGCGTTGGCGGAGTCCTTCAATACCACCGACGCGAAGACCTGGGTATTCGCGTTGCGCAAGGGCGTGACATTCCATGACGGCAAGGCGTTGTCGCCCGCTGATGTGGTGTACTCGGTCATGCGTCACAAGGATCCTGCCACCGCTTCCAAGGGCAAGGTGCTTGCGGAGCAGATCGAGAGCGTCAAGGCCACCGGTCCCGCCGAAGTGACCATGGTGTTGACCCAGCCGAATGCCGATCTCCCGGTGATCCTCGGGACGTCTCATTTCCAGATCGTCAAGGAAGGCACTACCGACTTCAGCGCGGGCATCGGCACCGGACCCTACAAGATCAAGGAGTTCCGGCCCGGCGTGCGCACCGTTGCCGTGCGCAACGAGGCATATTGGAAGCCGGGCAAGCCGTACCTCGACGAGATCGAGTTCGTTGGCATCGCCGACGAAAGCGCGCGCGTCAATGCGCTGCTGTCTGGCGAAATGGACCTGGTGGCCATGGTGAACCCGCGCGCCGTGGCCCGTATCAAGGGTACGCCTGGATACGCGCTACTGATCACCAGGTCCGGTCAATACACCGACCTGATCCTGCGCAAGGACGTCGGTCCCGGCACGAATCCGGACTTCATCATGGGGATGAAGTATCTGCTTGACCGGGAGCAGATGAAACAGGCAATCGCACTCGGCAATGCCGTCATTGCCAACGACCAGCCAATCGACCCCACCAACCGCTTTTACTTCAAGGAACTGCCGCAGCGGCCGTTCGATCCGGAGAAGGCGAAGTTCCATTTGCGCAAAGCCGGCGTGACGGGCAAGGTGCCGGTGGTGACGTCGCCGGCGGCGCTGTATTCGGTCGAGATGGCGTTGATGCTGCAACAGGCTGCCCAACGCGTCGGCCTGGAACTCGACATCAAGCGCATGCCGGCCGATGGTTACTGGTCGAACCACTGGCTCAATAGCCCCGTCGGCTTCGGCAATGTGAATCCGCGCCCCAGCGCCGATACGATTCTCACGCAGTTCTTTAAGTCCGATGCGCCCTGGAACGAGTCGCGCTGGAAGAACGCGCAGTTCGACCAACTTCTGCTAGGCGCGCGTGCGGAGACTGACTTCGCCAAACGCAAGCAGATGTATGCCGATATGCAAACCATGATTCATGCCGAGGCGGGCATCGGGATCCCGTTGTTCTTGTCCAGTATCGATGCGCATTCAACGAAGCTCAAGGGCTTGTCGCCCATCCCGCTGGGCGGTCTGATGGGCTATTCGTTTGCGGAACACGTCTGGCTCGACGCTTGACCAGCGAAGCCTGGAAAGCCCGCGCTCCGGACGCGGGCGCATTTTTGCCTGCGACCGGCCGAGCACCAGTGCCCGGAGTCGCGGTGCCAACACGCGAGATTTTCTGAAGCGGATTCAAGTCAGGTAAAGAATTTTTCCCCCGGGCGACGCGGCCAAAACAGCCCGTCGCGACCTGTCGCGTCCATGTTTGCCGGCCTGCAACTGGCTGCATGAATGCGGATACACCCACTGGCGATTTAAAGAACGCCGATCCTGGCAGTAGTTCCCGCGTGCTCTGTTGAGAGCAACCCGTCGGGGATGCCATTTGAGCGACCTGAGGGGCGGACCATTCGCCAGGATCGAAAGTCGCGGCCCGATTGATTAACTAGAAGGAGACCCCATGAATCTGTTTATATTTCGTCTGCTGGCGCGGCGTGTCGGGCTGGCGCTGATCTCCCTGCTGGCCGTCTCGGCCATCGTCTTCGCGATCACGTCGGTATTGCCCGGCGACGCCGCCCAGGAACAGCTCGGGCAAGACGCCACCCCTGAGGCCCTGGCCGCGCTGCGCAGCCAGATGGGCCTGGACGTACCGGCGCCGGTGCGCTACGTCCACTGGCTGGGCGGCCTGCTGACTGGCGACGCCGGCGAGTCCCTGGCCACCCGCATGCCGGTGTCGGAGGCCATCGGCAGCCGCTTGCCCAATTCGCTGCTGCTGGCGGGCCTGACCGCGCTGATCTCGGTGCCGGTGGCGCTGGGCCTCGGCATCCTCGCGGCCGTCTATCGCGGCACCTGGTTCGACCGCGGCGTCAGCCTCGGCGCAGTGGCAGTGGTCTCCGTGCCCGAGTTCCTGGTCGCCACGCTGGCGGTATTGCTGTTCGCGGTCCAGCTGCGCTGGCTGCCGGCGCTGGCCTATGTCGGCAACGACGAGTCCTGGGACAAGGTGCTGCGTTCGCTGGCCATGCCGGTGCTGACGCTGTGCTGCGTGATCGTCGCGCAGATGCTGCGCATGACGCGCGCCGCGGTGATCGACCAGCTGCAGGCGCCCTACATCGAGATGGTGCGGCTCAAGGGCGCCTCCTCGACCCGCATGGTGCTGTTCCACGCCCTGCCCAACGCCATCGGCCCGATCGCCAATGCCGTGGCACTCAGCCTGTCCTACCTGCTCGGCGGCGTCATCATCATCGAGACCATCTTCAACTACCCCGGCATCGCCAAGCTGATGGTCGACAGCGTTGCCCAGCGCGACATGCCCGTAGTCCAGGTATGCGCCATGATTTTCTGCGCGACTTACCTCACCCTTGTCACGCTTGCCGATGTAAGCGGCATCGTCGCCAATCCGCGTCTGCGTCACCGCTGATGCCCTGAACGCCATGCAGGAGCCGCACCCCATGTCCACAACTTCCAACACACACGCCCCGGCCACTCTCGCCGCTGCCGAAGCGCGCCGTCGCCGGCCGCGCCTGCCCCGGTTAGGGCTCGCCGGCTGGATCGGCTGTCTTATCCTCCTCGGCTGGCTGCTCGCTGCCATTCTCGGCCCGATCCTGATCAATCCGGATGCCACCGCCTCGGGCGAGATCCAGGTCTTCGGGCCGCTCAGCGCCCAGCATTGGCTCGGCACCGACTACATGGGCCGGGACATGCTCGCGCGCGTGCTGCTCGGCGCGCGCTATACCGTCTGCCTGGCGCTGGTCTCGACCCTGTGCGCCAGCGGCATCGGCATCACGCTCGCGCTGCTCGCCA
>NZ_JAYMRX010000011.1:0-202135 GCF_038900635.1 Cupriavidus oxalaticus
GAAACACGCGCTTGCGCGTGCGGCGATTGCTCAGGTCCAGGCCAAGGTCAGTTTGTTTCATGCGCCCATTGTCGCTGGAAACATTCTTCATGCGTACCCGAAGTCGCATGAGTTTTGAACACCATCCTTAGCTGGAACCGGTAGCAGCGACATGTGGCGCGGTGGCAGCCGGTGCGAAGCGTTTCACGTCTAGCGGTCAAGCGATTGCACGCCAACTGCAATATCGGCCGCGGTGGCCGCGAGGATCTCCCGATACGCCTTCACCACGCCCTCCACCTGCCCGGGCGCAGGCACCTCCGCTTCGGTGCGGCCGCTCAGGACCTTGCCGTCCGGCAGCCGCCGCACGGTCCAGGCGATTGTCGCCGCTGCCCGCTTGCCCACGTCGGCGTCGAGGGCTACCACATCGGTCGTCACGCGGAATGCCGGCTGCCTTGCCGACAGGCCGCGCTGGTAGACATCCACCGCATCGAGGCTAGCTTGCAGTTGCTGCGACAGCGCATCGCGCAGTTCGTTGGGTAATGGTGAGGTCCAGCGCGAGGTGTCGGACAGCTTGAGGCCACCGCTGTTGCCGTCACGCACCACCAGCTGAATGCGGTTCAGGCGCTCCGGCACGCGCACCGGCGTGACTTCGATCCATAACGGGTCGCCGCTACGGCTGGCTCGCCCGGTCACGGGCGGCGCGGCGTCGGAGCGATTGGCCGCCAGCGTGTAGTAGCGCGCCTCGGGCGACGCGCAGCCGTTCATCATCATCATGGCCGCGGCGGCCAGCGTAAGAACCATCGTCAGGCGTTTCATCATTTCTCTTCCCTCTTGCCTTGCAGGAGCGCTTCGGGATGCCGCTCGAGATAATCGGTGAGCATGCGCAGCGAGACGGCTGTCTGCGTGAGTTCCTGCATCATCCGGCGCGTATCCTGTTGCAGCGATGCATCGGGCGCCAGCGCCCCATTGGCCGTGTCGAGCGTGCGGCGCATATCCTGCAGCGCAGCGACCACCTGTGGTGCCACGTCGCCATTGACCTGTGCCACGAGCTTGTCCGCCTTGACCAGCATCTTGTTCATCGACACCATCGCCGTGCGCGCGTCCTGCCCGATCTGGTCGAACGGCACCTTGCCGATCTTGGTGACGATGTCGCCAAGCTTGGCCTGCAGTTCATCGAAGGTGCCCGGTGTGGTGGGCAGTTCAGGCACCGACGCGTTCAGGTCCACGTCAACCGGCGAGGACGCTTTCGGAAAGAAATCGAGTGCCACATACATCTGGCCGGTCAGCAGGTTGCCGGTGCGCAGCTGCGCACGCATGCCGCGCTGCACCATGCTTTGCACGATGGCGCGCTTGCGCATGTCGTCAGCCACGTCCTTCTCGCGCAGGCCCATGCGAGACGGATAGAGCTCCACCACCACTGGCATGCGAAAGGCCTTCTTGTCACGCTGGTATTCGATGCCAATCGAGCGCACCTGCCCGACGGTCACGCCGCGGAAATCGACCGGCGCACCGGGCGACAGGCCGCGCACGGACTGATCGAAGTTGAGCACTGCCAGCGCGGGCGCGAGCTCGTCCGGTTCCTTCATGGCTTCGGACTGGTCCGCCGCCAGCAGGTACTCGGTGTTCTCGGCGGCCGCGGCATGCGCGGTGGAGTGCTCCGGGGCCTGGAAGGCTACGCCGCCAAGCATCACGGTTGCCAGCGACTGCGTGGACAGCTTCAGTCCGTTCGCGTCGAGCTTGAGGTCGACACCGCTGGCGTGCCAGAAGCGCGTATCGGCGGAAACGAGCTTGTCATAGGGCTTGTTGACGAAGACCCGCAGCGTGATGTCGCGGCCGTTCGGTTCGAGCTGGTACGCCACCACATGGCCGACCCGCACGCGACGATAGTAGACCGGCGAGCCGATGTCGAGCGAGCCCAGGTCCTGCGCACGCAGCACGAACTGCCTGCCGGTTGCGTCGGTGGTGATGACCGGCGGATTTTCGAGCCCGGTGAAGCTGCGCCTCGTCTCGCCCGACTTGCCGGCATCCACGCCGATATATGCGCCCGACAACAGCGTCTCCAGTCCCGACACGCCGCTCATGGCAAAGCGGGGCCGTACCACCCAGAACCGTGTGTCGGCCACGGCGAAGCTTTTGGCGTCCCTGGTCAGCGCAATCGTCGCGATCACATGCGAACGGTCCGCTGCCAGCCGTGCCGTCTTGACCAGTCCGATATCGACGTCCTTGTAGCGCACGGCGGTCTTGCCTGGCGTCAGGCCTTCGGCAGTGCGGAATGTGACCGTGATCTCGGGCCCGCGCGACGCAAGCGTGCTGACCAGCAGCGAGAGTCCGACCACCGCCGCAACGATCGGGATTACCCAGACGAGGGAAGGTAGCCAGCGCGCGCGGCGCTTGCGTCCTGGCGGCGGTATATCGTTGGGTGGAGGATGGTTAGCGTGTTCGGGCATTGTCGGAGTGTTGCAATTCGATGGGGGAGGGCGACGTCTCGAGCGCATCCCACAGCAGGCGGGGATCAAAGCTCAGTGACGCGAGCATGGTCAGTACGACAACCGAGGCAAAGGCCAGGGCTCCGGCACCGGGCGCAATCGTGGCCAGCGCCCCTGCACGCACCAGCGATGCCAGCAATGCCACCACGAAGATATCGAGCATGGACCACCGGCCGATGACTTCGACCAGGGTGTAGAGCCGGGTCTGTTCGCGGATGCGCCAGGTCGATCCGCGGCGCACCGACAGCAGCAGCAAGGTCAGGATCATCAGCTTCAGCAACGGGACGACGATGCTGGCGATCAGCACCACGATCGCCAGCATGTATGAGCCGGACAACCACAGATAGATCACGCCGGACATGATGGTGTCGTGCTGCGTGCCGAAAATTGACTGCGTCACCATGATCGGCAGAAGATTTGCCGGGATGTACAAGAGGTAGGCTGCCAGCAGGAAAGCCCAGGCGCGCGCCAGGCTGGCCGGCTTGCGATGATGCAGTACGGTGCCGCAGCGCGGACACGGTTCGGCGTCGAGCGTCATCGGACTGAGCCGGTCGCACGTGTGGCACAACAGCAGTCCGCGCGAGGTGGCGGTAGGGTGGGGCGACCGAGGCGCGGTCATGACGCGGTATCCCGCGGGCAGGGCGGTACGTCATCCGCATCTTGCACATCGAGGTGGTGCCAGAGTTCACGCGGGTCGAACGAGAGGATGACGGCCAGTACGACCACCAGGGCGCTGAACGACCAGAGTGCGACGCCAGGCACCACCTGCGCAATGGTCGACAGCTTCACCAGCGTCACCAGCACGCCGATCATGAACACTTCGATCATGCCCCACGGCCGCGTCCGGCAAATGCCGCGCAAGATGCGCTCGAACCCGGGTGGCGTGCGGCGCCGCGCCATCGGTACGAGCAGGTAGCACATCATCAGCAACTCGGCCAGCGGAAACAGGATGGTCGTGGCGAACACGAGCATCGCCACCGGCACCATGTCGTCCGCGCAGAGTGCCTGTACCGCGCCCCATAGCGTGGTCTCCATGCGCGAGCCCTTGAGGTCCATGGCGACAATGGAGTACGCGTTAGAAATCAGAAGCAGGATCAAGGCTGCCACCACGAGCGGCAGCAAGCGCCGATAGGCTCGCGAACTGTCGCGATACAGCGCGCCGCCGCAGCGCAGGCACGTGGCGCGTTCGTCCGGTGTCAGCACCGCGCGCGTATGGAGTGCGTCGCAATGCTCGCAGGCCACCAGCTTGTCCGGATCCTGCATGGCAACTGGCAGCGAGGCGTGGTTCTGATGCACAGGGGTCCTGGGGAAAATGATCGGCCTCGTTGCGTGAGGCAAGCAGCGCGTGCGCGCATCGGAATTTTTCGCGAGTTCCGTATTCTTCCACATAATGACTGTAGTGTCATCATGACATCGTGTATGTTATAAGAACGGCACGGGCGCGTTGAAGCAGCGTATTGCTATAATCGCCGCGTCACATAAGGTCCTCTAACTGAAGATGCCTGCCGCCGCTGATCCCAAAGACCATCGCCCCCGCGTTGCCGCAGAACGTCGTGAACGGATGCGCAACCGTCTCATTGAAAGCGCAATGATCGTATTTGCGCAAAGGGGTGTCGGAGCCAGCGTGATCCCGGAAGTCATCGCGTCAGCTGGCGTCTCGCAAGGTTCTTTCTACAACTACTTCCGGACTAACGAGGATCTGCTGGCGGCTGTCGGCGACGCGCTCAGTCACGACATGGTGCAAATGATCGAGGGCGTGGTCGGCGATATCGAAGACCCGGCGTTGCGGGTTGCAACGGGGATTCGCTTATACCTGCACCTGGCGCGCTCCTATCCTGTCGTGGCGCAGTTCCTTTCCGGTACGGGCCTGCTGCTGGTCGGCAGCAAGAGTGCTGCCGTGTACGAATACCTGCCCACGGATATCAAGGAAGGCCTGAAGGCGGGCACGTTTGACGAGACGGCGGCCGACGTGGCAACGGACATGGTGGCCGGTGCGGGGCTGATCGCCGTTCACCGCATGGCCAAGGGACGAACACCAAGGGATTATCCCGAACGGATTGTCCGGGCGGTGTTGCGGTCGCTCGGCGTGCCTGCGGCGAGTGCGGTACGGTTGACCTCCACGCCTTTGCCAAAGCTTGTGGCGCCGCCGGAATCCTTGCTCGAAAAGGCCCAGGAGAAGCTCGCCGCCAGGGCCGAGCCCTCCAGCTAGCAGCCAGCGCTACGGCACATCGCTGATCGTTTGCGCGAGCAAGCCGTCGAACAGCGCCTCGCTCGCATGCAGTGGCGACCTGGATATCGCATCGGCCGCTGATTCCTCCACGCCCAGGGCGCGCAATGCCACGGCAGCGGCGAGCTCCGAAAAATCTTCGCGACCTTCGGTATCAAGCATGCTCTGCATGGCGCTCATTGCGGCGCCGGCAACGATATTGAAGCCCAGGGCGATCGGCATGCGCTTGAAGCGATTGCGACGAACGCCTTCCTCTATGTCCCTGCGGACAAACTCCAGCATATTCGGCGCGTGGTAGCCCGCCCATCCGAGCCGGCCAAGGATGCCAGCCACACCCGGCTGGTGTACCGTCAGAACCGACGCCAGCCGGATGCCCCTGGCGATGTGCTCGGCCGGGTCGTCATGGTCGCGCACAATGGGGTCGGCCGCCCGCACCCACTGTTCGGCGATCTTGCCGACAAGCTCCCGCATGATCGCGTCGGACGACGGAAAGTATTTGTAGAACGTTCCGCGTGAAACCCGGGCTGCCGAAATGATGTCGTCGATGGACGGCGTCGCGGCGCTGTTCTCCAGCATCAGGCGCATCGCACTGTTCAGCAACAGCGAGCGCATACGCTGCCGCCGCTTTGCCGCAACGCGCTGACGGTGGTCGCCCGGCTTCCACGGCTCTGTTTCCGCTGCGAATCGCGTCTGCATCGGGGTCATTGATCTGTTCTCTCCTCATGGTTGATGCGTCGACGATGCCGCGCGCCGGTCCTCCGGCGTCTTCGGCCTATGCCCTCGCATCACTCGGCGTATAGCCATTGTCGTTGCGCACCACATCCTTCCGGTGCACGTGCTTTCTTGGTCGCATGCGGTCCGGGACCTCGAAGTCGACCCGTCCTCACACACTAAAATAAATTGTACGTCATCATGACAAGTAAGTCATTATGACGTAGACTTCGAGCTCTCAGAGCGGGCGAAAGCCCGAACAGGCCTGCCGTCAATGACGCCAGCACGAGTCACGGAGGCTCGGTGACGTGGAACGCCGATGACTGGCAGGCGCGGGACGGACCTTAGCGGAGCGCAGAAATTGAACAGGAACCTTCGAGCGGCAGCTCTTACCATCATCGCGGCACATCTGGCCGCATGCACACCGGGTCCGGAGCCCGAACGCAAGGACGTCAGGCCGGTGCGGACAGTGGTCGCGGGCCGCACCGCCGGGTCGGTCGGTGCGACCTACTCAGGCGAGATTCGTGCGCGTTACGAAAGCCAGTTGGGATTCCGCACCGCCGGCAAGATCGTCGCGCGCATGGTGGAAGTCGGGAGTCATGTCAAGCGCGGCCAGCCGTTGTTCCAGCTCGATCCCACGCAAGAAGCGTTGCAGGTAGCCGCGGCGGGCGCGGAGGCTGATGCGGCAAGAAGCCGGGTAGCCCAGGCGCGGGTGGACGTCAAGCGTACCGAGCAACTGCTCGCCCAGAGCTTTGCCTCGCAAGCCGAGCTGGACCAGCAGCGGCTGGCGCTTAACCAGGCGGAAGCACAACTGCGTTCGGCACAGGCGCGCCAGCAGCTGAATGCCAATATGCGCGGATTTACCACGCTCGTTGCGGATCGCGATGGCGTGGTCAGCGCCATCAACGCGGAAGCTGGCCAGGTGGTTTCAGCCGGGCAGACGATCGCCACCGTCGCGGCCGACGGCGAACGCGAGGTCTCGATCAGCATTCCGGAGTCGCGCGTCGACGAACTGCGCAAGGCACCGACACTGACGATTACGGTGTGGGCGCAGCCGGACAAGTCCTGGACGGGCAAGGTCCGCGAGCTCGCGCCGGACGCGGACAGCGTCACCCGGACGTATTCGGCGCGCATCTCCATTCAGGAGGCGGATCCGGAAGTGCTGCGCTTGGGCATGACAGCGTCGGTGATCGCACCCGACGTGGACGGCAGTGGCGTAGTCCGCGTGCCGCTGACCGCCATCGTCGATCACGATCGCGGCCGCCAGATATGGGTGGTCGACCCGAAGACGTCGCGGGTGATCGCACGTGAAGTCAGGCTGGGCGCGGCGCAGAACGACAGCGTCATCGTGGTTGAGGGGCTGGCGGGCGGAGAAACCGTGGTCAGTGCCGGTGTGCACATGCTGCAGGCTGGCCAGCAGGTGAAGGTGGCCGAGACGGTAGCGGTCGCCAGGGCGGGAGGTGCGAAGTGAAAGGTATCAACCTGTCCGAATGGGCACTGAAGCACCAGCAGATGGTCGCGTTCCTGCTGTTGCTGTTGTCAGTGGCCGGCGCGCTGGCATACGGCAGGCTGGGCCAGAAGGAGGACCCCGAGTTCACGATCAAGACCATGGTTGTGCAGGCGTACTGGCCGGGCAGCTCCGCGCAGCAGATGGCCGACCAGGTCACCGACAAGATCGAACGCAAGCTGCAAGAGGTCGCGGAGATCGACTATACGTCCACCTATGTGAAACCGGGCGAAACGCAGGTCAAGGTCAACCTGCGCGAGAATGTTCCACCGGAGGCCGTGCCGGATGTGTGGTACCAGGTCCGCAAGAAGATGGGCGACATCCGGCATACCTTGCCCCAGGGTACGCAGGGCCCGTTCTTCAATGACGAGTTCGGAGACACGTTCGGTAATCTCTATGCGATCACGGGCGATGGCTTCGACTATGACGACCTGAGACGGATTGCGGATGCCGCGCGTAATGAGTTCCTTCGTGTCAATGACGTCAACAAGGTCGACCTGGTAGGCAAGCAGGAACAGAAGATCTATGTCGAAGTCTCCACCGCCAAGCTGGCCTCGCTGGGGATCGACCCGGCACTGATCGCATCGACGCTCGCACAAACCAATGCCGTGACCTCCGGCGGTACGGTGCAAACGTCGGCGGAACAAGTGCGGCTGGCTGTCAGTGGCGAGTTTGACTCGGTCGAGAAAATTCGCGCCATCGGTATCCGTGCCGGCCAGCGTGCCTTCCGTCTTGGCGATATCGCCGACGTCCGCCGGGGCTTTGTGGAGCCCGCCACCTCGAGGATGCGCTTCAACGGCAACGAGGCGATCGGACTGGCGGTGAGCATGCGCAAGGGCGGCGACGTGATTCGCCTTGGCGCAAAGCTGGACGAAACGATCCAGCGCATCGAGTCCAACTTGCCGGTGGGCGTGCAGATCCACGCCGTCAGCGACCAGCCGCGTATCGTCGAGCATTCCGTTTTCGAGTTCAAGAAGAGTCTGGCCGAGGCCGTGATCATTGTGCTCGTCGTCAGCTTCCTGTCGCTGGGCTTGCGCACCGGACTGGTGGTCGCGCTCAGCATTCCGCTCGTGCTGGCCATGACCTTCCTGGCGATGTACGTGATGGGCATCGAGCTGCAGCGCATCTCGCTGGGCGCGTTGATCATTGCGCTCGGACTGTTGGTGGACGACGCCATCATTGCCGTCGAGATGATGGCGCTGAAGCTGGAGCAGGGCTGGGACAAGTTCCGCGCCGCCACATACGCCTACACCGCCACGGCTTTCCCGATGCTCACCGGGACGCTGATTACGGCGGCGGGTTTTCTCCCGGTCGGTTTTGCGAAGTCGGGAACGGGCGAATATGTGTACTCCCTGTTCCAGGTGGTGGGCATTTCGCTGGTGCTGTCATGGATCGTGGCCGTCCTCTTTACACCGTACATCGGCTTCAAGCTGCTGAAGGAGCATGCGCACGCGTCGCATGACGAGGACGCGGTCTACCAGCGCGGCTTCTATGTCAAGTTCCGCCGATTCATCGACTTCTGCCTGCAGCAGCGCGTGTGGGTACTCGGCATTACGGTCGCCGCTTTCATCGGCTCACTGTTGCTGTTCAAGGCAATACCTCAGCAGTTCTTTCCGGCGTCTGACCGGCCCGAACTCATCGTGGACCTGTGGATGCCGAAGGCTTCCACGTTCGAGGCGAGTCAACGCGAGGTCCAGAAGCTGGAAGGCCTGCTCAAGGGCGATCCGGACATTGCGGCGGTGACCAGCTTTGTCGGCAACGGTACGCCGCGATTCTACCTGCCCCTCGACGTGCAGACGCCCAATCTGAATCTGGGCGAGATGCTGGTGATGACGAAGGGCGGCGAAGCGCGGGAGCGGGTGAAAGAGAAGCTCGAGAAGCTGTTCGACGAGAAATTCCCCAATGTGCGCGGCCGCGTCAATCGACTTGAGAACGGTCCGCCGGTCGGTTACCCGGTGCAGTTCCGCGTGTTCGGGCAGGACAACGCCAAAGTGCGCGCAATCGGGCAGAAACTGGCCGCGATCATGCGCGAAGAGCCGCACGTGCGCCAGGTCAACCAGGACTGGGGCGAACGCGTCAAGCGTCTGCAGGTCGACGTCGACCAGGACAAGGCGCGTGCACTGGGTGTCAGCTCCGGCCAGATCAAGGAGGCACTTGAGGCTTCGCTGTCGGGCACGCCAATTACCCAGTACCGCGAGGAAGACCAGGGTATCGACGTGGTCTCGCGCCTCGTCGCCGCGGAACGCACGGACCTGAACAACCTGAAGGACGCAAAGATCTACGTTCGCGACGGCAAGTTCGTGCCGGTCTCGCAGGTTGCCCGACTTACGCTTGACAGCGAGGACAGCGAGCTGTGGCGGCGTAACCGCGTGCCAACGCTGACGGTCCGTGCCGATATTGCCGGGGCGCAGGCACCCGACGTCACGCGTGCACTGCAGCCGAGGATCGACGCACTGGAAAGAGAACTTCCGCTCGGCTATGGCATCGAGATCGGTGGCGCTTACGAATCGAGTGCGAAGGCCCAGGCTTCTGTTTTTGCGGTGATGCCCGTGACGATCATCGCGGTGCTCCTGCTGCTGATGTTCCAACTGCAGGATATGAGAAAGATGGCGATGGTCTTGCTGACAGCGCCGCTCGGGCTGATCGGTGTCAGCATCATCATGGCCGCGTTCCGGATTCCATTTGGTTTTGTCGCCATGTTGGGCGTTATCGCCCTCGCCGGGATGATCATCCGCAACTCGGTGATCCTGGTAGTGCAGATCGACCAGGACGTGGCCACGGGTGTCCCGTTGTGGACGGCCATCGTCGAGGCGGCGGTGCGACGGCTACGCCCGATCGTGCTGACTGCCCTGGCCGCGATCCTGGCGATGGTGCCGCTTACCCATTCCGTGTTCTGGGGTCCGATGGCGTGGGCAATCATGGGCGGGCTCGCTGTTGCCACGGTGCTGACCCTCGTCTTCCTTCCCGCCCTGTATGCGACCTGGTACCGGGCCAAGCGTCCTGCGACCGTCTGATCGCCAATGTGACGATGAGAGTGATTTCGATGAAAAGATTGAGTATGGCCCTGCGGGCCGGGCAGGTGGCATTGGGCTGCGTGCTGTTCCTGAACGCCGGAGAGTCGGGCGCTATCGATGTCGTGACGGCCTATCAGCAGGCATTGGCGCATGATCCGACGAGCCTCGCTGCAAACGATGCGCTCACGGCGGGGCGGGAGAGGGCAGTGCAAGGCGATGCCTTGCTGCGTCCCCGCGTAAGCCTCCAGGCGACGCTGGACAGGATCAACAATCGTTCGTCAGGCAACCCGCCGGCCGACGTCGCGCCATTGGTATCCAGCGATAGTTCGGGAACGTCGCGGCAGGCCGGCGTGGTGCTGGTTCAGCCGCTGTACGACAGGGCCGCGGTCGCCACGAAAAAGCAGTTCCGCGAGCAATCAAACCTGGCGCAGACGCAGTTCGATCAGTCTCGCCAGGAACTGGCCTTGCGGGTGGCCGAGGCATACTTCGGCGTGGTGTTGGGCGAGGAAACGCTCCGTGTGGTGCGAGCCGAGAAGGCGGCCCTGCGCCAGCAACGCGACCGCGCCAAGGCGCGCTTCGACGTCGGCCAGGGCAAGATCACCGATCTTCATGAGGCCCAGGCGCGCCTGGATGGTGTAGAGAGTCGCGAAGTCACGGCGCAGTCCGCGCTGGAACAACGACGCACGCGATTCCAGGAAACGATCGGCATGCCGCCCGATCAGCTCAACGCGCTGGCACCCGGTTTCTCGCCGAGGCCGCCGGAACCAGACGATCTCGCGGCGTGGCAGGCAAGGGGCGAAGAACAGAGCTACCTCGTCAAGACCAGGCAATCGGAGCTCGACATTGCCGGCGCGGAGATCGACAAGTACCGCGTCAGCAGCCGCCCGACTGTCGCGCTGGTGGCACGTTATGGCGCACAAGGGCAAACCGGCAATCTGGCTCCCTGGATTGCAGCCAGCAACACCCGAACCGCGACGGTTGGCTTGCAGCTCAACATTCCGCTTTACGCGGGCGGCGGCCTGGATTCGCGCGAGCGTGAATCCGTTGCGAGGAAGAGCCAGGCGGCGCAGGAGGTTGCCGCCGCGCGGCGAGACGTGCGCCTGAAGGTGCAGGACGGATTTCTCTCGGTGAAAACGGGCGTGTCGCGCGTCGCCGCACTCGAGCAGTCGCTGACTTCAGCGCGCAGCGCGCTCGCGGCGACGACGCTTGGCCGGGACGTCGGCACCCGTACGGAACCCGACGTGCTGGACGCGCAGCAGCGCGTGTTCGCCGCCGAGCTTGACGTGGTCCAGGCACGCCTGGACTACCTGCTTGGCCGTCTGCGTCTTGCTGCCGCGGCGGGCGAGCTGAGCGAGGAAACCTTGCGCTCGCTGAATGCCTGGCTCGCATCCTGATCGCGAAATCCTATGATCGGAGATCTGCAGCACTTGGAGCGGTAGCTATCTCGTCGCCAACGCGATGCCTTCAAGGCTGTCGGTCAGAAAATGCAATTAATCGCCAAGCGAGCAAACCCAGCAAAAAATGGAGCAAGCAGGCGAGGGCTCGCGCCGCTTGAGGGCGGGCGCGCCGCGCCCTCAGGTGCGTCTGGGAGAAAGGACTAGCATTGCCCTTAACCCCGGGTGATTGTCAGTTAACTCAATGGCGCCGTCGTGCAGCTTTGCGACGGCGGCGACGAGACTGAGCCCCAATCCCACACCCGGCGTACTGCGACTTGCGTCGCCGCGGTAGAAGCGCTCGAGAACTTTGTGCTTTTCTTCGTCGGGAATGCCCGGTCCGTCGTCTGTCACAGCGATGACGACCGCTCCATCTGGGCGGTGCGAGGCCTCGACGGAAATCGTTCCATTCTTCTGGGCATACTTGAGCGCGTTGTCGATCAGGTTTCCGACCGCCTGCGCAAGCAACAGGGGATCGCCTGCCAGCGGGAGGGGACCGGACGACCGGAAAGACAGGGCGATCCCCTGGAGTTCCGCCACAGGTTGATAGAATTCGGCGGCTTCGCCTGCCACGGCGGCTGCATCGACTTCGATGAATCCGGAGCGGCGCGTGCCGGAGTCGATTTCCGCCAGGCGCAGCAGCGCGTTGAAGATGCCCATGACGCGATCCACGTCGGCGATGGCGGTGTCGATCTCGGCGAAGGTTTGTTCCGGACGAGGCCGGGTCACCGACAATTCTTCCAGGCGGGCTCGCAATTCCGCCAGCGGTGTGCGCAGGTCATGCGCGATCGCATTTGACACGTTTCGGATGCCCTCAACCAGGTGCTCGATCTGATCGAGCATTCGGTTTTCGGTCTCTACGAGCGTGTTGAGTTCGCTTTCACCGCCGTAAGCAGGCAACCGGTGCGCGAGGTTTCCCTGCATGATGGCCGCGGCTGCCTGGTTGATGTCGTGCACCTTCGAGAGTAGCGTGCGGCGGACCAGTAACCCTCCCGCTACGCCAAGCAGCAAAAGCATGCAGGCGGCGCCCACCAATCCGGACATGAACAACGCTTCGAGCTTTTCGAACCGGCTGACGTCCCGCCCCAACAATAGGTGATACCCGCCGGGAAGTACTTTGTGCAACAGCACAGCTCTTATCACTCGGTTGTGTACTTGAATTGACGCTGCATGCACGCCTGTCGATGCTGAAACCTCGCGGGGCCAGGCCGGCAGATTGCCGGCGAGTTTCGTCAGTGCCGGATCGGCGAACAGAATGACTGTATTCTCGACGTCCTCGAGTTCCCCGCCCACTCGCATTTGAATTGCCGTTGCCAGGGCATCGGCGCCCTGCCTGGCAAAGAGGTTCACCATATTCTGCGCATCGGCCTGTAGCACCTCGGTTCGACTTTGCTCGATGGTGTTGTGCCAGGCGTATAAGAGCGGTGTAGCGAACAGGCCGAGGACGACCAGGCTCACGGCGATATAACCGAGTCCCACATTCAGCGCAGAAAAGCGCAAGCGTTTAATCATCTGCCGTCAGCATGTAGCCGGCGTTGCGAATGGTCCGCAGCAGTTGCCGTCCGCTGCCGTCATCGATCTTCTGGCGCAGCTTGCTGACGTGGACGTCGATGACATTGGTCTGCGGGTCAAAGTGATAGTCCCATACGTTTTCCAGCAGCATGGTTCGTGTTACTACCTGGTTGGCGTGGCGCATCAGGTATTCGAGCAGCTTGAATTCACGCGGTTGGAGCGCGACGGCTTTGCCCGCCCGCGTTACCTTATGGGCAAGCAGGTCCATGGAGAGGTCGCCCAGCGTCAGCGTGGTCTCGGCCCGACCCTCCTGTGAACGCCGCAGGAGGGCGTCCAGGCGCGCCAGCAGTTCGCCAAAGGCGAAGGGCTTGACAAGGTAGTCGTCCCCGCCGCTCTTGAGACCCCGGATGCGATCATCCACATCGGTTAGGGCGCTCAGGATCAGGATAGGGACCTTGCTTCCGGTCTTGCGTAACGCCTCGATGATCGCCAGGCCATCAATGCCGCCTGGCAACATCCGATCCATGATGATCGCGTCATAAGGCTCGCTTGCGGCGAAGAACATGCCGTCGCGCCCGTTGTCGGCGTGATCCGCGGTGTGTCCCGCCTCGCTCAGTCCTTTCTTGAGGAACTGGGCGACGCGCTCGTTGTCCTCGACGATTAGTAGTTTCATGATGAATCCGGTTTTGCCATTGCGATTGCGAAGGACTTCGCCTCCGCGCAATATCTGGTCTCCAGGTATAAACTGATGAAATATTAGGCACAGTGTGATCCGGTTGCCAGCCCTGGGGTGATCCGACCGCCGATGCTCACAATTCCGGGATTATGAGGCACCTCCTGCCCGCCGCGGTGCATCGCCGGTGCGCTGGATCCAGCCGCCACCGAGCGAGCGGTACAGGCCGACAAGACTGGTCAGGCGGTTCAGGCGTGTCGTGACCAGCGCCAGTTGCGCGTTGTACAAGTCGGTCTGCGCGGTCAGTACGCTCAGGTAACTGTCGGTGCCGCTCGTGTAGAGCATGTTGGCCAGCTCCAGCCGGCGCTGCTGGGTATCGGTGTAGCGCTGCTGCGCCGCCAGCTGATCGTCATAGGTGCCGCGCGCCGCCAGGCCGTCGGCAACCTCCCGGAAAGCGGTCTGGACCGCCTTCTCGTATTGCGCGATGCCGATGTCCTTCTGGACAGTAGCGACATCCAGGTTGGCCTGGTTCGCGCCGGCCGTAAAGATCGGCATGACCAGGGAGGGTATGAAGGACCATGCGCTGGACCCGCCTGCAAACAAGCCGCCAAGCGCCGCGCTGGCCGTACCCAGGGTGCCGGTGAGCGAGATGCGCGGAAAGAAAGCCGCACGCGCGGCGCCTATGTTCGCATTCTCAGAGCGCAGGACGGCCTCGGCCTGCAGGATGTCGGGGCGGCGCTGCAGCAGATCAGAGGGCAGTCCGGCCGGAATATCGGTGAGGATCGGCTGGGCGCCGAGCCTGACCGGCGGGGGCTGGTCGGCCGGCAGCGGCTGGCCGACCAGCAGTACCAGCGCATTCTCGGCCTGGGCGCGCAGCCGGACCTGAGCGGCGTAATTTGCCTGTGCCTGTTCGACGGTGGTTTCCGACAGTCGCAGGTCCAGTTCGGACGCGGTGCCTGTGTCGAATTGCAGTTTCACGATCTTGTAGGCTGCCTGCGCGGTTTCCAGGGTGCTTCGCGTCACCGCGAGTTGCTCGTCGTAGGCGAGCATGGTGAGGTACTGATCCGCGATTTCGGATACCAGCAGGATCTCGATCGCCTGGCGCGCGTAGACACTGGCCAGGTACTGCTCGAACGCCGCATCGGAGAGGCTGCGCAAGCGGCCGAAGAAATCAATCTCCCACGACGCCGAAACACCCACCGAATAGTTGCGGGAGGTGTTCGCGCCGGAGCCTGAACTGCCGGTCGACGTGCCCGTGGCCGAAGCGCTCGCGCCGGCGTTTACCTGTGGAAACATGGCCGCATGCTGGACGCGGTATTGCGCCTGGACTTTCTCGACGTTCAGCGCCGCGACGCGCAAATCCCGGTTGTTCTGCAGTGCGAGTTCAACCAGCCGCTGCAGGCGAGGATCGGCAAGGAAGTCACGCCAGCCGATGTCCGCAGCCGGCAGCGTTGTACTGCCGGTACTGGCGGACGCGGTCTTGTAGGCCTCGCCCGCGGGAAACGCGGCTGCCACCGGCGCTGCCGGTCGCTGGTACACGGGCTGCAGCGAGCAGCCGGTGGCAAGGGTTACGAGTAGCGCACTGGCGACGCCCGTGTATCGCTTCATGTCAGTGTCCTCCGGTGCTCTGGTCAGCCGCAGCCATCGCGGATGCGGCGGGCTCGACCGGTTTCTTTTTGCCAAGCCTGTTGCTGACTACGACATAAAACATCGGGATCAGAAATGTCGCAACAAAGGTGGCGGTCAACATCCCGCCTATCACCCCGGTGCCGATTGCGTTCTGGCTGGCTGACCCGGCGCCGCGTGCAAGCGCGAGCGGCAGCACGCCAAGCACGAACGCCATCGAGGTCATCACGATCGGCCGCATGCGCATGTGTGCCGCTGCAATGGCCGCCTGGAGCGCGGTGAGGCCCTCGGCGTGACGCTCGCGCGCGAATTCGACGACAAGGATGGCGTTCTTTGCCGACAGGCCGATGGTGGTCAGCAGCCCGACCTGGAAGTACACATCGTTGGACAAGCCCATCAATGCCGTGGCCCCGAGCGCGCCCAGGATGCCGAGCGGCACCACCATGATGACGGAGACCGGGATCGACCAGCTCTCATACAGGGCGGCCAGGCTCAGGAATACCACCAGGATCGACAACCCGTACAGCAGGGGGGCCTGCGAGCTCGATTGCTGCTGCTCGAGCGAGGTACCCGTCCACTCGAAGCCGATACCCGGGGGCAGTTGCCGTGCGAGCCGCTCCATCGCCAGCATTGCCTGTCCGGAGCTCTTGCCCGGCGCGGCCTGGCCCTGGATCGCCATGGCTTCGACGCCGTTGTAGCGCTGCAGCACCGGCGGGCCGTAGGTCCATGCAGATGTCGCGAACGCGGAGAAGGGCACCATGGTGCCGCCGCTGTTGCGCACATAGAGCAGATTGATGTCGTCGGGATTCATGCGATATGGCGCATCGGCCTGCACATATACCTTCTTGATGCGTCCGTCGGTATCGAGGAAATTGTTGACGTAGCGCGAGCCCCAGGCAGTCGAGAAGGTCTGGTCGACGTCGCTGAGGCTGACGCCGAGCGCGGCGGCTTTCTCGCGATCGATATTTACCTTGAAAGTCGGGTTGTCCTGTTGCCCGTTGAAGCGCACCTGTGCCAGGTCCGGATCCTGTTTGGCCAGCGCGAGGAGCTGGTCGCGCGCCTTCGCCAGCGCCTCATGACCGAGCCCGCCGCGATCCTCGAGTTCGAAGTCAAAGCCCGCGGCAACGCCCAGGCCGCGGATCGGCGGTGGGCTGACGGGGAAAATGATCGCATCCTTGTAGGTGGCATAGCGCTTGACGATGCGCTCGGACAAGGCCTTGGCGGACAGCTCGGGACTGTTTCGCTGGCCCCAGTCCTTGAAGCGGACGAACAACTGGCCCTGGCTCTGGCCGCGGCCGGCATTGTTGAAGCCATTGACCATGAAGGTGGCCTCGACCATCGCCGCTTCATCCTTCAGCAGGTAATTGCTGACCTCGTCGAGTACCGCGCCGGTGCGCGCCTGCGTGGCGCCAGGCGGTGTCTGGACCTGCACGAACATGAAGCCCTGGTCCTCGTTCGGCAGGAACGAGGTTGGCAGCTTGACAAACATGATGCCCACGGCAGCCACGATCGCCGCGTAGATGATCAGCCAGCGTCCGGAGCGCGCTGCGACGTGCCGTACGCCATGCACATATTTGTCCCGGCCCTTGTCGAAGGTGCGGTTGAACCAGCCAAAGAATCCCTTCTTCTCGCCATGATCCTCGCGCGGTGGCTTCAGCAGCATGGCGCACAAGGCGGGCGTGAGCGAGAGCGCAACGAACACCGACAGCAGCATCGACGAAACGATCGTGAGGGAGAACTGGCGGTAGATCCCGCCGACCGTGCCGCTGGAGAACGCCACCGGCACGAACACCGCGCTCAGCACCATCGCCACGCCGATCAGCGCACTGCTGATCTGCCCCATCGCCTTGCGGGTTGCCTCAAGCGGCGACAGTCCTTCCTCGTGCATCACGCGCTCGACGTTCTCCACCACCACGATGGCATCGTCCACCAGCAGGCCGATGGCGAGCACCAGGCCGAACATCGACAACGTGTTGATGGTGAAGCCAAGCGCCGACATCACGCCGAACGTTCCCAGCAAGACCACCGGCACCGTGATCGACGGGATCAATGTGGCGCGGAAATTCTGCAGGAACAGGTACATCACCAGGAACACCAGGACGATGCCTTCCAGCAGGGTCTTGACCACTTCTTCGATCGAGATCTTGACGAAGGGCGTGACGTCGTTCGGGTAGACCACCTTCAGCCCATGCGGGAAATACGGTTCCAGCTCCTTGATGCGGGCGCGTATCGCCGCGGCGGTGACCAGCGCGTTGCCGCCCGGCGCGAGCTGGATGCCAATGCCGGAGGCGGGCTGGCCGCTGTACTTGTTATCGACGTTGAAGCTCTCAGCACCGAGATTGATGCGGGCGACGTCACGCAATCTTACCTGCGAGCCGTCGGGCAGCACCTTGAGCAATACCTTGCCGAAATCCTCGCTCGTGCGCAGCAGCGTCGCTTCCGTGATCGTTGCGCTCAGCTGCTGGTTCTGCACGGCCGGTGTACCGCCGAGCTGGCCTCCGGAGATCTGCACGTTCTGGCTTTGCAGCGCCGCAGTGACGTCAGTCGGGGTGAGGGCGTAGCTATTGAGCCTGTTCGGGTCGAGCCAGATCCGCATCGCGTACTGCGTACCGAACACGTTCAAGTTGCCGACGCCATTGATCCGGCTGATCGGATCCTGGACATTGGAGACAACGTAGTTGGCGATGTCGAACTTGCTCATGCTGTTGTCAGCCGACACGAAGCCGATCACCATCAGGAATGCGTTGGTCGATTTGGTGACGCGCACACCCGACTGCTGGACCTGGGCCGGCAGCAACGGCACGGCCAGTTGCAGCTTGTTCTGCACCTGCACCTGGGCGATGTTCGGGTCTGCACCGCTGGCGAAGGTGAGCGTCGTAGTCGACTGGCCGGTATCGTCGCTGGTCGAGGACATGTAGAGCAGGTTGTCGATCCCGCTCATCTGCTGTTCGATCACCTGGACCACTGTGTTTTGCACGGTCGTCGCGGAAGCCCCGGGATATGTCGTGCTGATCTGTACCGAGGGCGGCGCCACTGGCGGAAACTGCTCGATTGGCAGCGACTGGATGGCCAGTCCCCCCGCCAGCATGATGAGCAGGGAGAGGACGATCGCGAAGATGGGGCGGTCGATGAAGAATCGTGCCATGTCTGTGTCCGCCCTTATCTTTCCTGCGCGAGCACGGGAGTCTGGCGCGTTGCCGACGCCCCGCCGGTGTCTGTTTTTGCCGCGGCCTGCGCCGTCTGGCCTTGCGCTTCGACTGCCTGTACCAGCATCCCGGGTTGCACTTTCTGGCCACCGGCCACGATGATCCGTTCGCCATCGTTCAGGCCTCCGGTGACAATCCACTTGTCACCGAGCGTGCTTTGCGCCTGGATCGTGCGTTGGACAACCTTGTTATCAGGGCCGACAACCAGCGCGGTGGCCTGCCCCTGCGGGTTATGACCGACGCCAGGGACTGGCACCAGGAATGCGTTGTCATTCACGCCTTGCTCGAGGCGGGCGCGCACGAACATGCCGGGGAGCAGGACATTGTTCGGATTCGGGAAGATCGCGCGCACTGTCACCGAGCCGGTGGCCGGGTCGACCGTAACGCCGCTGAATTCGAGCTTGCCGGTCAGCGGATACTGCGTGCCATCCTCCAGCCTGAGCGTCACCCTGGCCTGGTCCAGGCCGTGCAGCTTTACCTGTCCGCTGGCGACGTCGCGTCGAAGCTGCAAACCGGCGACGCTTGCCTGGTTGAGGTCTACGTAGATCGGATCGATCTGCTGGATCGTGGTCATCAGCGTTGCCGCGCTGCCTTGCACATAGGCGCCCTGGGTGACCTGCGAAATACCGCTGCGACCGGCGATCGGCGCTACGACGTCGGTATATCCCAGGTTGAGCCTTGCCATCTCGACGGCAGCCTTGCTGGCGGCAACATCGGCGGCGGCCTGCTTCCGGGCCGCGATCGCGTTGTCATAAGCCTGTTTGCTGATCGCGTTGCCGGCAACGAGGGTCTGGTAACGCTCCGCCTGTGCGGTCGTGGTGGCGAGATTCGCTTCCGCCTTCTGCAGTGTCGCCAACGCGCTGTTCAGGGCGGCGCGATACTGAGCCGGATCGATCTGGTAGAGGGTCTGGTTCGCCTTGACGTCCGCGCCTTCCTGGAAGCTGCGCTTTTGCACGATGCCGTCAACACGGGCCCGCACCTGTGCAATGAGGTAGGCGGAGGTGCGGCCGGGAAGCTCCACCGAAACCGGGACGCTGGTCCGCTTGGCCGTGACCACCGTGACTTCCGGAGTCGCTGACTTTGGACGCGCTGGCTTTGCGGGACCGCAGCCCGCGATCGCGAGGACTGCCAGCGTGACAGGCAGGCAGGCACTGCGCCGAAGTATGTTGTGCGAATTTATCAAGGCTCGATCCCAGTAGTTTGTGAAGAGCGGGTGGTTGCACTCTGCGCGATCGCGAATTAAGACTGGGTTGGCGGTTCATTAACAATTGTTAATGTCCGGGGGAAAGCGAGGATGACAAATCCGTAATCGAATCGACAGCTTTGCACGCCCCTGCACTGACTAAAATCCACGCCGTCGCATGCGAAGGACGCCGGCCGGAACTCGCCCCGGCGCAGCACCACCGCAAAAATGCAGCCTTTGGTCTGAAATTGCTTCGCTGGAGAGCACCGCATGCGCCAGCGAGCGAACCTTGTCACCCTGAAGAACTGGAGCGGGACATGCCTGAATGGACTTCGGCAGGATCTTCGATACTTGCAGCATTCATGGCCTCGCTGGTCGAGTTCGTGGAGGCACTCACCATCGTGCTGGCGGTTGGTACCGTCCGCGGCTGGCGCTCGGCGCTGCTGGGGACTGCAGCCTCGCTGGCCGCCCTGATGCTATTGGTTGCAGTTGCTGGCCCCGCGCTCGCCAGGATTCCGCTGCCGGTGGCCCAACTGGTCGTTGGCACGCTGTTGCTGCTGTTCGGCCTGCGCTGGTTGCGCAAGGCAGTGCTACGGGCGGCGGGCATCTTGCCGATGCACGATGAAGATCAGGTGTTCACCGCGGAGACCGAAGCCTTGCGCCGGCACACCGGAGCATCCGGCAGGGCGATCGATGCGGTGGCATTCGCGACCGCCTTCAAGATCGTGATGCTCGAAGGGATCGAGGTGGTGTTCATCGTCATTGCGATTGGCGCGAGCGGCCGCGTGATCCTTCCCGCGTCCATTGGTGCCGGCCTTGCGTTGCTTGTGGTGGTGGCGCTCGGCGTGTGGCTGCATCGACCGCTGGCGAATGTCCCGGAGAATGGCCTCAAGTTTGGCGTCGGTGTCATGCTCGCTGCTTTCGGCACCTTCTGGGCAGGCGAGGGTATTGGCCTGTCGTGGCCGGGTGAAGACTGGGCGATCCTGGCACTGATCGGCGTCTTCGGCGTCGTTGCGCTGGCCATGGTTCATCTCTGCAGGCGTCTGCGCAGGACGTCCTCGGCGCTGCCGATCTCAGCCCCCGGCGAACGTCCGCCCACGCGGGGCCTCCTCGCGCATGTGGCCGAGGAAGTGATGGGACTTTTCGTGGATGACAGCTGGCTGGCCTTCGGCGTGGTGGCCTGGGTGATAGCTTCGTGGGAGATAGGCGCGATGCATGCCGTCGCTGTGGTCAGGGCGGGGCCGCTGTTCGCGGTGGGACTGATTGTGCTGCTGGCGGCTAGTATGGTCCGGCGTGCGCGCGCCTGAGGGGCAGTCTCCCGGCACCACTTTCCCGTACCGAGGTAGACGCCGATCTGATCCGGCTGGAACAGGCCAGCCACACACTGGGCCGGGGCGACGATGCGACCTATCCCGAAGATGGTTGGCAATCTGCTCCGGTAATTCTACAAGAATGCTTCTGACTTATCGTCCGCTGGACGATTATTGAATCTGTCATTCAAAAAAGGCCATCGCGGAATGGCGATGGCCGTAGAAGACCCCTGCAGGTTGCAGGAGTGTCGATAACACTTGCGTCAGAATCTGTGTCGGATACCGAGCACCGCACCGGTTTGATTGGAGCCTGGCCAGACACTCGTTGGGCTACCACTGGCCGCGTTGAAACCGTTCACGCCAAGCTGCGACCCGCCCTTGTTTCTGACGTATCCGAGGGTCAGGTATGCATCAGTACGCTTTGAAAATGCATAGTCGGCCGACGCCACAAGCATCAGTGGATCAGCGTTCGACTGACGTGTGTCGGTGTAGTATGCGGCTCCGGTAAGCGACAGCGCGCCGGTCGCGACGTAGCGTAGTCCTGCATAGTACAGGTTTGAGCGTACGTTGCCATTGGCGCTGCCGTTCAGCCAGCGGTACCCGGCGAATGCCTTCATTGTGCCAAAATCGTACGTGCCACCGACCAGCAGGCGGCGATCTTTCTTATCCTGTGTCGCAATCGTGCTGCCCTGGAATTCATCGTAGACCAGGCCGGCAGAAAGCGCCCCAGTTTGATAAGAGAGCGAGCCTCCGATATTCCGGTCGATCCGGAAATCACCTGGCACCTCTCCCGCGCCCGTTCTGCCGAAACTATAAAGCGCCGCGGCAGTCAGGCCACCGAACGAGATGTTGTACTTTACCGCGTTATCGGCGCGCCCAGCGACAATGGGATCGCTGCTGTACAGCGAGTAGCGCACAGAAATCGCCATTGGATCGAGTTGCTCCGACAAGTCGTACATCGGAGTGGTTTGTCGGCCAAGCTTCAAGGTACCGTACTTTTCGCTGGAAAGGCCGACAAAGGCGGCGCGGTCGAATAGCCTGCTGCCGCCGTTGTTCAATCCCGAATCCACGGAAATGCCGCTTTCGAGCTGGAAGATTGCCTTCAGGCCGGCGCCCAGGTCTTCCAGACCGCGAATTCCCCATCGTGAGGTCGACAGATTTCCGGATGACATGCGCGCCAGGTTTTTGCCGCCGTTGGCGGTGGGTGCGTTCGACAGGTATTCGATGCCAACATCGGTCACGCCGTAAAGCGTAACACTGGATTGTGCGAATGATGTACCAGACGCGATTGCCAGGAGAGCCGCCGAAGTCAAGCCCGATTTAATTCCCACTTTGTTTCCCCTACTTGTTTATTGAACTAAATGCCACCAAAAATCCCGCGCAGTATAGAGAGCGCCATCTTTCGGTTCGATTACGAAACAGTTACGGTGCACCGGGGACGGGTTGCACCAATCCTTGCTCAGCGACATGGTCTCCGTTCACAGTCTGGCCGTGGCTATGGCTGTGGTTGTGGCTGAGCTCGAGCCGGGCGACCTGCGGTCTAACGCGCTCGCCGCCCAGTTGTCGCGGGCCAAGGTCAAGCGACCTGGCGCGCAGAGAAGGTTGTGTGTCGCAAATTGACACATCAATGTCCTGACCCCCCCTCCGATAACCTGTTCAAGACACATCTTCCAAATATGATTGAGAAGGTTCCATGAACAGTGCTCCGCTTATCAATTCCCAACTCAGCGTCGCCGGGCGCCTGACGATTGGGTTCAGTGTCGTCATTGCGCTCTTTCTGGGGGTTGCCGCAACCGTTCTCTACACCAGCGCAAAGCTGGAGGAGGCGGAACGGTGGAACACGCACACCTATCAGGTCCTTGATAAGGCAGATCTGCTGCTCAAGAGCATGATCAACATGGAAACCGGGGCCAGAGGTTTCCTGATTTCCGGTGAAGACATATTTCTTGCCCCATGGGCCGCGGGCTTGCGTGATCTCGAATCCGGGCTGGCAGATGCCAGGCGCTTAACCTCCGACAACCCGGCGCAGCAAATGCGGCTGGATAACATGAAGGCAAGGAGCGACGAGTTCGTGGCGGTGGCGAACTCGTTGATTCGGCTTCGCCGGGATGTGTCTGCCGGAAAGCGGGAGATGCCTGAATTCATCGCTGAATTCACCAAGGCAAGGGACAAAGCCGCGATGGATGGCTTCCGGGCGGTCGACGGGGAATTCGACAAGGCGGAGCGAGACCTGCTTGTCACGCGCACTGTGGCTGCCGACGCCATGCGGTCACTAAACCACAATGTGACGATCGGGGGCGCCGTTCTTGCCATCCTCCTGGCTGCAGCCATGGGGATCTGGGTGACACGGGCGATCACGCGCCAGCTTGGCGGGGAGCCCAGCTACGCCGTGAACGTTGTAGGCGAAATTGCCAGAGGTGACCTTGGCGCCGATATCCGCGTCGCGGCGGGTGACAGTAGGAGTTTGCTTGCGGCGATGAAATCTATGCGCGACAGCCTGGCACAAATGGTGATCCAGATACGCAGCAGCAGCGACTGCATTGCCACCGGCTCGGCGCAGATTGCAACAGGCAATACAGACTTGAGCCAGCGGACCGAAGAGCAGGCCAGCAATCTTGAGCAGACCGCAGCGTCCATGGAGCAATTGTCCAGCACGGTACGGGCCAATGCCGAGACCGCGGCCCATGCCAATCAACTGGCCGCCGAGGCGTCGGCGGCAGCAGTCAAGGGCGGTGAAGTCGTCGGCGCGGTGGTTTCCACGATGCAGGAGATTGCGGCTTCGTCCAGCAAGATTGCCGACATCATCGGCGTCATCGATGGCATCGCCTTCCAGACCAATATTCTGGCACTCAACGCTGCGGTGGAAGCGGCGCGTGCTGGTGAACAAGGCCGCGGCTTTGCCGTGGTGGCCAGCGAGGTTCGCAGCCTGGCCGGCCGCTCCGCGAGCGCGGCCAAGGAAATCAAGTCTCTGATTGGCGCCAGTGTCGAGAAGGTGATGGCGGGGACGCGTCAGGCGGATGAGGCGGGCATTTCCATGGGCGAGATCGTGTCGCGGATCCAGCGCATGACCCAGATGATCGGTGAAATCTCCAGCGCCTCCGCTGAACAAGCGACAGGCATCGGCCAGGTGGACGATGCTGTGAGCCAGCTCGATGTGGTGACGCAGCAGAACGCCGCGCTGGTGGAAGAGAGCGCGGCGGCGGCGGACAGCTTGCGGCAGCAGGCGGCACGACTCGCCGAGGTGGTGAGCGTGTTCAAGCTCGGAAGCGGAGCGATTTATCAGGTAGCGCAGGTACCGGCCGTTGCAACCGGCGCCGAGCGGGCCATGGCACCGGCCGCACGGTGAATGCGGCACGCCAGGCCATCAGCTTCGTCGGAACGCATCATGACGCAGATCGTTGAAGCGCACAACGCGGTTCCGCTCGGGATTCAACCCAACGACCGTCCGAGCGCGCAAGGCGCCGGGTCGGAGAGCGGATGCTCATCCTCGTCAAGATCGGAATGCTGATGAACCAGGATTCGGGGCTGATTGACAGCTTCGCGCATTGAAATGGTTGCAGGCAGCACGCGTTACGGAAATGTAATCCGATCCGCCGCCGCGGAAGTCTATGCTTGGCCGAACATCAATGTACTAATAAGGCCGGCAACGGCCAGGTCGATCAGCCAACCACCATGTCTAGCATTCGGTCCAGTGCCCTGACAGCCTTCACCAGCGTCGTCACCCGCCTGGGCGGCTCTCCGAGAGACCTGATGATGGCGGCGGGCATTCAAGAGGATGCATGGCTTAAGTCCGGTGCCTTCGTTCCATTCGAAACCTTCGCACTGCTGCTGGAAATGGCCGCGGAATCGCTCGGCTGCGCTGATTTCGGACAATGCCTGGCGAACGGCCAAAGCGTGTTTACGCTAGGTCCGCTGATCTTCATGGTCCTCGGTGGCTGCACTGTCTGCCAGGCGTTCCAACGTCTGGATCGGTACTTCCACCTCTATGTGACGGGGATACGCCCGACGCGATGTTCCGGGCAGCAACGAGACACGACTGAGATCCGACTGGAGTTCCGGATGGAGGCTGCATCCAGGTACGCACAGGCTGGCGAATTTCTCCTGGCAACCGCGTACAAGGTTGCCAGGCTGCTCGCAGGTCGCAAGGTAGACTTCGTGAGTGCCGTGGCACCGTCACTGGCCATGCCCGGTGATGCCCCGGCGAACGCCACTCATGAGCCGTTTGTACGCCTCGGCCGCGGTGGGGATCACTACAGCCTGATCGTGGACAGGCGGATCATGGAGTTGACGGAGCCATATCGAAACAAGGCAATCAGGGAGGCTCTCGCCGAGTACGTGGCCTCATTCTCGGTTGACGGGGAGCTTTGCCTGGCCGATCAGGTGTCTCGTGCTATCCTGCATCTCCTGCCCACGGGGTACTGCAAATTGCCAGCGGTGTCCTCTTGCCTTGGCTGGCACCCCCGTGGCTTGCAGAGAGCATTGACACGTCATGGCTTGCGATTCTCCAGTCTCCTGGCGGAAGCAAGACGTGAGATGGCACTACGCTACGTGGCAGACGGAATACCGCTGTTGATCCAGGCGTCGCTGTTGGGATATGGCGAGAGTGCTTCACTGCACAGGGCATTCAGAGCCTGGCGCGGTCTGCAATGACATCGGCCCGACTGGGCAGACATCCAATACGATCCTGATGTAACGGTGGCTGAAGCTGGGCATGCCAGTTGTCATCAAATGCCACTTCCCGGCAAAAGGCGTCTTGCGGATACTGTGTCCCGCAATGCGTGAATCGAACTTTGATCGTGCGAGTTGTATCTCGTTGAATCGAGGCGCCGCTTGCATGGCGTCGGCATCCCTATTGCTGTGTGGCAGCTATAAGCGGCAAACGGAACGGCACTGTCTATCACTGGATTGCGGACGGCGTGCGGGGTAGCCGTCCGCAATCACTTCACGTCGCCACCCGAGCACGCGCTGGTGCTGTGCTGCGATGAGAAGCGCCAGCGCTATCAGGATCACTGCTATCGCTTGAATAGAGGCCGGGATCGGGCTGCCGAGAGATCATTCCGCGACTGACGGCAAAAGCGGCAGTAAGGCTCCAGGTCGATCACGGCCAATGACGCGCGCCCTTACGGCAGTTCGTCGAGCAGCGCCCGCGCCAGCGGCAAGTCAGTGGTGTCGAAGCCTTCCGCGAACGCGCCATAGATCTGAGCCAAGTGCTGCCGGGCTGCTTCTGCCTTTTCCTGTCGTTGCCATAGTCGAGCCAGGCTCAGTGTTGCGCGCAGCTCCAGCGACTTCGCACCCTGGTGACGAGATACCGCGATTGCCTTGTGAAAACACGCCTCGGCTTCCCCAACATTCGCGGAGGGGGCGCCTTCCATGCCGGACGCAAGGAGCATCAACTCCCCTTTAAGCCTGCGCAATTCCGCTTCATAGAAGCGCTCCCCGGTCCTATCGACGATGCCCAACGCCTCGTCCAGCACGTTCAGCCCCGCGTGCGCCTGCCCCGCGTTCCCGTAGCATTCGGCCAGCAGGGCCAGGAAATACGAGCGCTCCCGCTCAGCCCCCGTCGCCCGGTAGGCGGCAAGACCCTGGCGGATCTGGGCGATTCCCTCCTCGCTGTTCCCCTGCACGGCCACCGCCCAGCCGCGGAGGATGGGCGCCCATGCCAGCCAGAACGGAAATCCCTGTTCGGTTGAGAGCGCCATGGCGGCCTCGGCCGCCTCCCGGGTCTGCCGCGCGTCACGCCGAAACTGATGAAGCTCTGCCATAAAGACCAGGCAGTGAACCAGACTAAATGGGTGAGACATCTTCCGGGCCAGGGCAAGCGCATCCTGGCCCCGCTTGCCGGCCTGATCGGCATGGCCCTGATACCACAGGATCCAGGCCACAAAGGTCAGGCTACGGATGCCCGGATCCAGCCCGGAAGCAAAAGCACGGGTTTGGTGCAGCCCGGGCCAGTAGAGCGCGAGCGCCTGCTCGTGGTGGGCACGAGCTGTGGCGAGGTCACCTTGGAAGTACAGGGTCGCTCCCAGTGCACTATGTGCTTCCACCAGCAACGCCGAGTCCTGCGTGTTCCGCGCTATGCGGAGCAGCCGCTCACCTAGCTCGCGTGCGATAGCGTACTCTGCGCGCAACTGATAATAGGTCCGCAGTCCTAGGAGCGCCGGGAACAGTTGCGAAGCTTCCCCGACCTGATCGCACAGCGCCAGCGCGCGAGTGTAGGTCGTCTCCACCTCCTGGGCGGCATAACCTCGAGCGGCCATCAGGGCCGGGCCGATGGCAAGCTGCAGTGCGAGCTCCTGCTCGGAGCGTTCGGGCGCGTCGGGCAGGCGCTTGAGCAGTTCCAGCGCCAAGCCGAGGTGCCGGATCGCTTCGAGACTGGCGGAACGCTGGAGGGCCTGTTTCCCCGCAGAGTGCAGATACTCCACAGCTTTCGGAACGTTGCCGCTCTGGCTGTAATGGTGGGCAAGCTCGCTGCAGTACTCCTTGAGCTGGGTAGGATACAACGCCTCGATGGCCTGCGCGGTGCGTTCATGCAGCACGCAGCGCTGTTCTGTGAGCATCGAGTTCTTGGCAACCTCCTGCGTCAGTGCATGCTTGAACGCGTATTCCACCTCCGGGAACGCGGGCCGCTCGTAGATAAACTCGGCGGCCTCCAGGCGCGACAACAGGCGGCGCAGTTCGCCTTCAGGCCGGCCGGCGACCGCCTGCATCAGGCTCCAGGGAGATTCCGTGCCGACCACGGCCAGGGTCTGCAGCAGCCCCTTCTCCTCACCGGGGAGCCGATCCATGCGAGCGGCAAGCACGCCCTGCACGGTGGTCGGGATGCGAAACGCGGTCGGCGTCGTCTCGATCCGGTAACCTCCGGGCTCGCCGAGCAGCGCTTTCTCCTCGGCCAGGGTCTGGACGACCTCCTCCATGAAGAAGGGATTGCACTCGGTCTTCTCTAGGATGAGCTGCTTGACGGGCCTCAGTCCAGGATCGTCCCCCAGCAGGACGCTGAGTATGTCCTGGGCTTCCGCGGGGCCCAGAGGATCGAGCCGCAGCTGGGTATAGTAGCTTTTGCGGTCCAGGTCATGCTTGTACTCGGGCCGGTAGTTCAGTAGGAGGAGGATCCGGGCACTTGTCATGGAGTCGACGAGGAACCTCAAGAAGGCCGCCGTGTCGCTGTCCAGCCATTGCAGGTCCTCGAACAGGAGCTCAATGGGCTGATTGAGGCTCTCGCGCGCTAGCAGGCGCATGATGGCCTCGAACGTGCGCTGCCGCCGGATGAGCGGGTCCATGCTCGGCAGTGCCGAATCCGGCTCGCCGATGCCCAGTAGATACAGCAGGTAGGGCAAAAGGTCTTCCAGACTGCGCTCGAGCGTCAGCACCTTGCCCATGACTTTTTCCCGGCACCGTTGGTCGTCGTCTTGGGCGGTGATCTGGAAATAGTTCTTCAAGAGCTCAATCAGGGGCAAATAGGCAAAAGACTTGCCATGCGAAATCGAAGCGGTTTCGAGCACAAGACAGCCTCGATGCGAGCGCTCTTTGAATTCATGGAACAGCCGCGACTTCCCGACCCCGGCTTCCCCCAATACCCCGACGATCTGCCCGTGTCCTGCCCTGGCTTGGTCCAGCGCCCGGTGCAACTGCTCCAGTTCGGGCTGGCGCCCCACAAATCGGGCCAGGCCACGACGCTCGGCCACTTGCAGGCGCGTGCGCAGTGGCCCCAGGCCAAGTAGCTCATAGACAGTGAGCGGCTCGGGGATGCCTTTGACCTCGGTGTCGCCCAGGGTCTTGAACTCGAAATACCCTTCGGCCAGCTTATGGGTTGACGCGCTTACCAGGATGGACGAGGGCGCGGCAATCGTTTCCATCCGGGAGGCGATATGGGTCGTGTGCCCAACCGGTTCGTAGTCCGTGTGCAGGTCGTCCTTGCGAATCCAGCGCACCACTACCTCACCCGTGTGGATGCCCACCCGGATCTGCAGCGGGATGCCTCGCTCCAGACGTATCCGATTACTGTGGCGTCGGATTGCTTCCTGCATGCGGAGCGCTGCATACAGCGCCCGCTGAGGATGGTCCTCATGGGCGATGGGGGCGCCGAACAGGGCCAGGATTCCGTCGCCCAGCGACTTTGCCACGTAGCCCTCGTAGTGGTGCACGGCCTCCATCATCAGGGCGACGACGGGGGCGATCAGGCGGTCGACTTCTTCCGGGTCCAGGTTGTGTATCAACGCCGTCGAGCCGGCCATGTCGGCGAACAGGACGGTGATGGTCTTGCGTTCGCCGGATGTGTCGTCACCCCGCGCTTCCAGGGCAGCCTGCTCGGCCAGGATGCGCTCGGCCAGATAGGGAGGGGTGTACTGAACGGGGGCGGCGGGCGACGCTTGCGAACAGGCGCCCAAGGGCGCACCACATTGATTGCAGAATTTGGCGGCCGGACCCGAATCCTGGCCGCAGCGCGGATACACGCGTACCAGCCCGGCTCCGCACCCCTCGCAGAATTTGGCTCCGGCTGAATTCTCTAATCCGCAGTTCGAGCAGCGCATACAACCTCACTTGCGCACCTTCTTCAGATTAAACGCCTAACCAGCATCTGCGGGCAATCAGTTGACGCAAAATTCGATCGATTGGAAGAGTGCCAGGGCGTCGAAATGGATTGCGTGAGATCGAACGCGCACTTTCCATGCGGAGGGCCTCGGCCGCCTCCTTGGCCTGTGCCACATGTCCCGTAACGCTCCATACATGCGCTTCTCGGGTATCGCGCGCGATGCGGCTGTTCGCCCAGTCATCGGGCCCGCGTCGGCCGGCCTGGCCCTGGGACTTCGCGCAGGACGAGCAGTTTATTCCCTGCACCCCGGCACGGGGCTATCCAATACGCTCAGAACGATTACAGTCTTGTCATTCCGCGCAGGGTGCGCCGGGATATGATCACTGCCTGCAATCCAGACGGCAGCAGCAGGGGGGCGCAAGGCAATGAAGATCCTGGTGGTGGAAGACGAGCCCAAGACGGCGGCGTACCTGCGCAAAGGCCTGACGGAATCGGCCTTCGTGGTGGACGTCGCGGTAACGGGTGCCGATGGACTGCATCAGGCCATGGAGCATGCCTATGACCTGATCATCCTCGACGTCATGCTACCCGGGATGAACGGCTGGGACCTGCTCAGGCAACTGCGCGAGCACAAAGACACGCCGGTATTGTTCCTCACCGCCCGCGACGACCTGGAGGACCGGGTGCGCGGCCTGGAGCTTGGCGGCGACGACTACCTGGCCAAGCCGTTTGCGTTCGTGGAGTTGCTGGCACGCGTGCGCACATTGCTGCGGCGAGGGCCCTCGCGCGAAGCCGACCGGATAGAGATCGCAGACCTGGAAGTAGACCTGATTCGCCACCGCGTTACCCGTGGCGGGCAGCGCGTCGACCTGACGCCGCGTGAATTCGCGCTGCTGCACTTTCTTGCGCGGCGGCATGGCGAGGTACTGAGCCGTACCCAGATCGCTTCACACGTGTGGGACATGAACTTCGACAGCGACACCAACGTGGTCGATGTTGCCGTCCGGCGGCTGCGTGCCAAGATGGATGACCATTTCGCGCCGAAGCTGATCCACAGCGTGCGCGGCATCGGCTACGTCCTCGAAGCGCGCCAGTCGTGAAGTCAGCCGGCTCGCTCACCGCGCGGCTCGCGCTGGCCTTTGCGCTGATTGCGGGGGGGGCCTTTGCCGGGGTCGGGCTATACCTATATCATGCGCTGGCCATGCAGATCGTCGAGCGGGACGACGCGGAACTTCTGCGCAAGGCCGCCCGCGCCCGCGCCGAACTGGCCGAGACCGGATCGAGCAACGCCGAGGGGTGGAGCAAGCTCGGCGGCGTGGTCGCCGGCAATGCCGAGTATGGCTTGCTCGCCAGCGCGCCCGACGGCACGCCGCTGGTAGCAGCGGGTGCAGAGCCGGGCGTGCCGCCCGAAGCGCCGGTGCTGCCGCCGGGAGCGCCGATCGGGCCGGCATCGATTCGCGCATGGAGCGGCGCCGACGGACTGCCTGTACGCGGCATCTCGATGCTCGCGCACGCCGGCGCGCAGCCGCTGCCGGTGCAAGTCACGGTCTACCAGGTTGCAGCGTCGCGCATGGCACTGTTGCGCGCCTACCGTTGGAAGCTGGTCTTGGCGACGTGCCTCGGTGCCCTGGCCGCGGGCGTGCTTGGCTATGCCGCCCTGCGCACCGGCATGGCGCCATTGCGTCGCATCGCCGCCGGCACCCGGGCCGTGACGTTTACCAGCGGAGCGGTACCCGTCGATCCGTCGCTGCTTCCCGTGGAACTTAATGAGCTGGCGCTGGCGTTGCAGCACATGATCGAGCGGCTGCGCGAGCGCTACGAGCGCTTGTCGCAGTTCTCCGCGGACCTGGCGCACGACTTCCGCACGCCGATTAACAACCTGCTCGGACAGACGCAAGTGGCGCTTGCCAGCGACCGGTCGGTGGAGGAATACCAGGCACTCCTCGTGTCAAACGTGGAAGAATACGAACGCCTTGGACGGATGATCGAGAATATGCTGTTCCTGGCCCGGGCCGACAACGCGCGCGTGGCGGTGCACTACGCGGTGCTGGACCTTGCCACTGAGCTGGAGCGGCAGGCGGACTATTTCGAGTTGCTGGCGGACGCCCGGGGGGTCACCATTCTCGTCGATGCCCAGGGCCAGGTCTATGCGGATCCCGTGCTGCTGCGGCGCGCCGTCGGCAACCTGATCTCCAATGCCGTTCGCTACGCGCCCACCGGCACACAGGTGCGACTGTGGGCGCGCGAGGTGGGCACGCAGGTGCGGATCGAGGTATCGAACCCGGGCCCGGGCATTGCTGCGGAGCATTTGCCGAAGCTGTTCGAGCGGTTTTTCCGTGCGGACCCCGCCCGGGCCAACTCCGGCGAGTCATCAGGCATCGGGCTTGCCATCGTCAAGACCATCATGGATCTGCATCATGGCACCGCGCAGGCGGAATCGACACCGGGGCAGGAGACCTGCTTCCGGCTGATTTTTCCGGGCCGCGCGGATCCGGGCCAATGACTCAGCCTTGCGCCGGCAGGTGGGCGCCATCGAAGTATGGATCGCGCGCGTTGTGGTCGGCGCCGTCCGTGAAAGGGTCGCGCTGGCGGTGGACCTGGTCGGTGCTGCTGGTTCCGTTGGCGTCGCCGGGTTGATCGGTGGCTGAGGCAAAGGGCGCTGCGGAGCCCAGTACCGTGAGCAGCAGGGCGGCAATAAGGATTCGGCGGGTAGGCATCATGACACTCTCCGGTTGATTTGTGCGGCGCGGATCGTCGCGCCGTGCAAAGCAGTGTATGTATCCGATGCCAACCAAAGCATTGCTGCTTGATGACAGGGTTGAAAGCCTCCGTGAGCTACTGTGAAGCGATGCCGTCGCGTATCAGGTTCAGGGCTATGGCATGCCACTGCTCACCCGGGGGCTGCACCCGCTACGGCGCTTGGGCCCGCCGGCAATCAGACGAGTCAGGTCTGAAACGATGTGGTCGAATCCTCCTCCCCCAGTATTTCACCAGATGTGGTGCGAGATTCCCGATGCTGGCCCATGCCTCTAACGCGTGCCCGTCGCCTCAGGGATCAACCACCGACAGGTAAGCTGCAGCCTCTTCGATCTGCCGTTCGTTCAGCGTGGCCGCCACTGCCGTCATTGTTCCCGGCTCTGGCGTTCCCGCCTTCGCGCGGGCCTGGAATTCATGGAGGCGGTTGATGACAAATGCCGCCGGTGCACCGGCAATGCTCGGATAGCGCGCGCCGTTGCCTTTTCCACCGGCCGCATGGCAGGTGAAGCAAGCGGGAACGTTCGGCGCCGCTCCTAGCTCGGCTAATCGCTTGCCGGCCATCACCAGATCGGGCGGAGGTGGGTGTGCCCCCTCCACCCGCGGAGGATGCTGGGTTGAAAAGTACACCGCGAGGCTGCGTATCTCGCTGTCAGAGAGATCATGTGCAACACTTTGCATGACGGCACTCGCACGGGTTCCTGCCTTGAACATGGATAGTGCATGCGCAAGATAGTCCGGATTCATTCCCGCGAGCCTTGGTGCGCCAGCTACCGTACCGGCTCCCAAGACCCCATGGCACGAGACACAGCTGGCAAGGGAGGGCGCTAGCGCACTGGGAGCAGGATCCGTCGCCGTGACCGCGGATTGCGCATGACAGACGCCGGAAACAGCGATGAGCGCCAGCAAACCAAGCCGCAAGCGGCTGCGTCGCAATCTGGGAGGGTAGTGGCCGGTCATGAGCATCCTCCTGGTAGGCGTTGCCCGGACAATGATTCGGCAGGACTATGCCGGACCGATACTGACAAATGAGTTGCTGAGACAACTACGAAATTGTCATGATAAAAGCGTCATTCTTGCTCCCGGTACGGGACGGCGCCCGATCCATCGATTGATTTCCCTTTCAACTCAGCAGGTTAGTTTAGAAGCCCATCGGATACCCATCCTTGCGATGGTCCGACGCCGCCGCGTAGCCCTCGTCCAGCCGCATCGCCAGTTGGGCGGCGCCAAACTCCATGCTGTCCGGCGCCGCCACTTCCACCGGGTGTCCCATCGCCCGCAACGCCTCGACGGTGGCCGGAGGGCATTGCGCTTCCAGGGCCACGCCGTGGTTGTCGTCCATCACGCGCCAGCGCGGCGCGTCGCAGGCCGCCTGCGGGTTCTGGCCGAAGTCGGCCAGGCGGCTGGTCATCTGCACGTGGCCTTGCGCCTGCATCGAACCGCCCATCACGCCGAAGGCGGCGAGTGGGTTGCCGCCGCGCATCAGGAAGCCCGGAATGATGGTGTGGAACGGCCGCTTGCCGGGGCCCACCTGGTTCGGATGGCCAGGCTGCAGCGTGAAACCCCAGCCGCGGTTATGCAGCGCAATGCCGGTGCCGGGTACCACCACACCCGAGCCGAAGCCCTTGAAGTTGGACTGGATGAACGACACCATCATGCCGCTGCGGTCGGCCACCGTCATGTAGACGGTGCCGCCGCTATGCGGCTTGCCTGGGCCCGGCTGTGAGGCCCGCTCCGGATCGATGGCGCGGGCGCGCGCTGCCAGGTAGGCCGGATCGAGCAGGTCGGCCGCGGTGATGCCCGTGGTGGCGGCCATCGCGTCGGCATCGCCGACATAGGCCTGGAGGTCGGCGAAGGCGAGCTTCATCGCCTCGATCTGCAGATGCGTGGCGCGCGCCGAGTCCACGCCGGCGCCCGCGATATCCCAATGCTCCAGCATGCCCAGCGCCATCAGTGCGCCGATGCCCTGGCCGTTTGGCCCGATCTCGACAAGTTCGACATCGCGATAGGCCATGCGGATCGGGTCCACCCAATTGGCGCGGTGGGCGGCCAGGTCGGCCTCGTCCAGGCGGCCACCGGTGGCGCGCGCATGCGCGGCGATCTTGCTGGCCAGTTCACCGTGGTAAAAGTCGTCGCCCATGCTGCGCGCGATACGGGTCAGCGTGTCGGCCTGGCCGGGGCAGGTAAAGCGTTCGCCGGGCTGCGGTGCGCGGCCGCGCGGCGCGAAGGCCTCGGTAAAGCCCGGCTGCCCGCGCAGCACGTCGATCTGCGCCTGCCATTGCCGGTGCACGGTCGGCGACATCACGAAACCGTTGCGCGCATATTCCAGTGCTGGTTCGAACAGGTCTTCGAACGGCAAGGAGCCAAACCTCTCCCAGGCGGCGCGCCAGCCCGAGACAGCGCCGGGCACGGTCACGCTGTCCCAGCCCTTGTACGGCATTGCCGCATGGTGCGAGAACGAGTCCGGCGTCCAGGCGCGAGGCGCCCGCCCCGACGCATTGAGTCCATGCAGCGTCTCGCCGTCCCATATCAGCGCGAACGCATCGCCGCCGATGCCGTTCATGCAAGGTTCGACCACCGTCAGTGCGATCGCTGTGGCAAGCGCCGCGTCGACGGCATTGCCCCCGCGCGCCAGCATGCGCAGCCCCGCCGCCGCCGCGAGTGGCTGGGAGGTTGCGATCACGTTGTCGGCCAGCACCGGTACGCGTTTTGAGCGATAGGGGAAGTTCCAGAATGCGTTCATGTCGTTGGGAAAGGAATCAATGGGGAGCGGCGGCAAGCGCCACTCTTGCAGGGAGACAAGCAAGATAGGAGAGCCGGTCGGCCGCGTCAGTCGATCTTGACCTTGGCGGCTATGGCCAGCTTGTTCATGACCTCCGGCGGCGGGCCCTTGGGCGCGACCAGGCCGATCAGGTTGTCGGCAAGGAAGTCCTGGATACCGGCCTCGCCCATGGTCTGCGCCTGCGGCAGCGAACCGAGGCGCTTCTCGGAGGCCACCCGTGACTGGTCCGGGCCTTACATCAGCTTCGCACGCACGCGCGCCGAGAACTGGTCGAGCAGGAACACCACGATGAAAATCGCGATCAGGATGGTCGCAACATGGCCGTACTGGAACATGTCGAAGCGGCCCTTGAGTTCCTGACCGATGCCGCCCGCGCCGACCAGCCCGATCACCGTCGCCATGCGCACGTTGCGATCCAGGATGTATAGGGTGTAGGCCGTGTATTGCGGCAGCACCTGCGGCAAAACCCCATACCACAGCGTCTTGAGCTTGCCCGCGCCGATCGCTTCCAATGCCTCCTGGGGTTTGTTGTCGGCGTTCTCGATATCCTCGGCATAGAACTTGCCAAGAAAACCCGCCGCATGCAGGCTCAGCGCCAGCACGCCGGCGATCGGGCCGAAGCCATAGGCCAGGACCAGGAACAGTGCGACGATCAGTTCCGGCGCCGAGCGCAACAGGCTGATCGCGCCGCGCGCGAGCGTGTAGGTGAACCGGTTCGGCGTGTAGTTGCGCGCGGCGAGGTAGGCCAGCGGTATCGAGAGCAGCACCGACAGCAAGGTGCCCCAAATGGCGATCTCGACGGTCTGCACCATCTTCACGAATACGGTCCACAGGTAGCCGGCTGGCCTGACCAGGTACTCGGTACGCTCCAGCTTCGTTTCCCATTGCAGCGATTGCGGGTTGAGGTGCTGCTCGCGATTCTCCTGGACTTCAATATGGGAGAACATCGGCAAGCGCTGGCGATCGAGCCCGGGCAGGCGCGCCACTTCTTCCCTTTCGCCAAGCGCCGGTGGCCACATCGACTGGGCTACCCGACCCAGGCCGCGCACCACCTGCGAGTCGGGGCTCAGCCCAAGCAGGTTGCCCACGGCCTGGCCCGTCATGGCGAGCATGCGGTCCATCTCGGTTCGCTGTCCGGTGTAGAGCAAGGCCGCCAGCAAAGCGAGTGCGATCAGCAGATGGCGGGCGGTATAAGGCGGATCGAGTTTCCAGCCGGCTTGCGCGCCGGGCATTGGCATCAGGGCAGGTTTGTTCATCGTGGTGTCCTTCTAGCGTCCATCAAGCGGCTATCGGCAGCGAGACCGCGTCTTCCCAGCTTACGTCCCCATACAAGCGCTCGACCACCTCGTCGGTGAAGTCGGCAGGGGTTCCGTCGAATACGATGCGGCCGCCGCGCATGCCGACGATGCGGTCGCCGAACTCGCGCGCCAGCTCAAGCTGGTGCAGGCTGCACAGCACCGCGCTGTTGCGCGCACGCGCGGCGTCCCGGATCAGGGTCAGGATGTCGCGCGAGATGCGCGGGTCGAGGCTGGCGACCGGTTCGTCGGCCAGGATCACTTCGGGGTCGAGCATGAAGGCGCGCGCGATGCCTACGCGCTGCTGTTGCCCGCCAGAGAGTTCGCCGGCGCGGCGGCGCAGGTGCGCCGGGTCCAGGCCCACGCCGGCAAGCAGCGCGCACGCGCGCGCGCGATGTTCGGGTGCGAACCAGCCCAGCAGCGCGCGCGCCGTCGATACCGTCGGCAGCAGGCCGGCCAGCACGTTGCGCGCCACGGTCATGCGCGCGGTCAGGTTGAAATGCTGATGGATCATGGCAATGCGGCAACGCAGCTGGCGCTCGGTGGCGCGGGTCAGCTCGATGCCGTCGATGGCGACGCGCCCGGTGCTCGGCCGCATCAGGCCATTGACGGCACGCAGCAGCGTCGATTTGCCCGCCCCCGAGGGGCCGAGCACCACGCAGAATTGTCCGCGCGGTACCGACAGGCTGATGTCCGACAAGGCCGCCGTACCGTCGGGCCAGACCTTGGACACACTATGGAAATGAATCATGGGAGACTGCTGCTTGGAGGAATAGGAGCGGCGGCATCGCGCCGCCATCGGGGCCAGCATGCGCAAACGGAACGCAGTCGGTACGCAGTCGGCGCTTAACGCGCGCTGGCCTTCCTGATGATGTCGGTCTTGACCTGGTCGGTCACCAGGTCGAACATCTTGCCCGCGGCCGCCATGTCGGTTTCGCTCACCTTGGAGGTATAGCCGTCGACCTTGCTGCCGCCATAGCCGCGGATCTGGTCTTTGCTGATGCCCGGCAGCTTATTGATGTTGTTGAAAGCGTCGCGCAGCCTCGCCTTGACGCCGTCGCTCAGTTTCGGATGCATGGCCAGCGGAGGGTAGGGGATCGGCGCGCTTTTCGCCACCACCTTGATCCTGGCGGGGTCGATGGCCTTCGCGTTGGCCGCTTTCTCGAAGGAGTCGAACGAAGCACCACCGGCATCGACCAGGCCCTCGGCCAGCGCCTTGAGCACATTGGCGTGGCTGCCGGCCATGCTGATCGCGGCGGCGTCGCTGGCCGGCCGGATGCCGGACGACAGCATCATCGCCACGGGCACATTGAAGCTCGACGTCGAGTTGACATCGCCCAGCGCGATCTTCTTGCCCTTCAGGTCACTGATCCGCGAGATGCCGGCATCGGCGCGGGCAAAGATGCCAGAGTAGTACACCGACTGGCCGTCGCGCACGGCGAGCGCGAGCAATTCCGCGCAGCCGCGGGCGCGCGCCTGGAGATAGCTGGCGGCGCCATACCATGCGATATCGGCGGCGCCGCTGCACATTGCTTCGACCACGGCGCCGTAGCTTTGTCCGATCTTGATATCGAATTTCAGTCCCGTGGCCTGGCTGATGGCGCCGAAGATGGGCTCGAAATCCTTCTTCGTGCCGTCCTCGGTGCCGCCGTCGGCCGGAATCAGCACGACGCGCAACGGGCTGGCCGCGCTGCCGTCGTGCTGCGCCTGCGCGAATACGGTCGCGCTGCCGGCCAGGCCGGCGCAGGCCAATACGATGGCCGTGATGGTCCGGATGCAAAATCTGCGGTACATGGTGATAGGTCCTTCTCTCGGTGGTATAGCCGCCGCCGATGGCGGCGAATGGATAAGCGGCCTGCACCAAGGCAGGCCATCCGCTCAAGTCAAAAAGTCATTAAGCGCCGGAAATCACGCGACAGGCATGGCCATGGCCGGATCGCTGACGCTGTCCTTGCCGGTTTCGAGACGGCCGGCAAAGCGCCGCAGGTAGCTCGCGTCGTCCGTGCGCACCACGCTGAAGTCATACCAACGCGCGCTCCGTTCCAGCGACCAGCGCTCTTCCACGACCTCGCCGCCCGGGGGTACGGTCAGCGTCCATGGGCCATCATTCCGGTACGCGTTGGCCTTTACCGTCACGGTGCACGGGGCGTTGCCGGTGTTGCGCATGTGCAGGTACAACTGACCATTCTTCGGGTCGTAGCAGACCTGGCACTCCGGCTGCGCGCCGCTGGCGGCCACCGTGCCGGTGAAATGCCGGACGAAGCCGTTGGGCCCGAGCACCCACAGGTCGTACTTGCCGTTGTCCGCGACCACGTCCCACGCGTCCGACAAAGTCTTGTCCGCTTCCACGGTGTAGCGTCGCGGGATACGGTCCAGGTGCAGCTTGTCGTAGACATGGAACACCGCGCCCTGCGTGCCGCTGTTGGCGAACAGCAGCGTCACGCTGCGGCCCGCGCTGTCGACGCGCGCGCTGGTGTGCAGCTCATAGGGCAGCGCGCGCGAGAAGCGGGTGCCGGTTTCCTGGAACAGCGGCTGCGGCGTGGCGGGCGGCGTCGGCGCGGGCATGGACTTCTGCTGCGCTTCGATGATCGCGTAGTCGCTGGTGTCGGGCAGTGCCGGGAACTTCGGGTCGTTGGGCGTGGCGAAGTCGAAGGCCGAGGTGAGGTCGCCGCAGACCGCGCGGTGCCAGGGGCTGATGGCGGGAATGGTAATGCCAAAGCGCTGTTCGAGGAACAGCCCCACCGACGTGTGATCGAAGGTTTGCGAATTGACCCAGCCGCCCTTGCTCCATGGCGATACCACGTACATCGGCACGCGTGGTCCCAGTCCCCACGGGCGGACGACGCCGCTGATGGTGTCTTCGGGATGCAGGTACTTGCGTGCCGGGTCGGAGAAGTACTCGCCTTCCAGCGGCAGCGTCGATTTGCCGGCGAGCGTGCCATCCAGGTTGTAGGAGGGCACGGCCGGCGGCGGTAGGTGATCGAACAGCCCATCGTTTTCGTCGAAGGTCTGGAAGAACACGGTCTTGCTCCAGACGTCCGGGTTCGAGGTCAGCGCGTTCAGCACCTGGGCCGTGAAATTGCCGCCGTGCTGCGGGCTAGACGGCGCGCCCGGGTGTTCCGACTGCAGCTTGGTCGGCAGCACCCACACCACCTCGGGCAGCGTGCCGTTCATCACGTCGCGCTGCAGGTCCTCGATGGTCCACAGGCTCATGCCTTCCTTGTACAGCGGCGATTCCGGCTGCGCCGTGCGGAACGAATCGAAGGCCAGGCCGCCGTGCATGGCGCCGGTCCAGTTGTCGTTCGGATTTTGGTAGATACGCCAGCTAACCCCTGCTTTCTGCAGCACGTCCTGCAACGTGGGCCACCGGAACGACGAGCCGGCATAGGTGTAGCCCGGCGTCGGCAGCGCCCCCTTAATCCAGCAGCGCAGGTTGTTCGGCTCGGCGTCCGTATCGGTGCTGTTGATGCCTTGCGCGCGCAGGTCCGGATTGAAGTTGGAACCCGAGAAGAAAACGATGCGGTTGGGATCGGTGCCCGTGGTGATGGAGCAGTGATAGGCGTCGCAGATCGTGAAAGCTTCGGCCAGCGCGAACTGGAAGGGGATGTCGTCGCGCTTGTAGTAGCCCATCGAGTAGGGCTTCTTGTACTTGGGCCACATGCCGAACTTGCCCTGGTTCCAGGCCGCCTGCGCATCCGAGAACGAGTGCGGCGTGCTCGGGACCAGCAGCGCGTTCATGGTCTGCTTATCCAGGTGAAAGGGCGGAATCTCCCTGGTGCCGTCCGACTGGTACCAGACCGGCTTGCCGCTTTCGAGCGGGATCGGGAAGCGGTCACCGAAGCCCCGCACCCCTTTCATGGTGCCGAAGTAGTGATTGAAGGCACGGTTCTCTTGCATCAGGATGACGATGTGCTTGACGTCCTGGATGGTGCCCGTCTCTACGGCGGCGGGCACGGCGAGCGCGCGGCGGATGCTCGGCGGCAGCACCGTGAGCGCGGCGGCGGCACCCATGGCCTGGCTGGCGGCGCGGAGGAAGTTGCGTCTGTCGTTGGATTGCATGTGGCTGACCTGTGGGCGATGGGGGGAGGAGATCAACAGAGGCTCAGGGGGCGCAGCGCAGCGTGTCCGCCGGCTTTTTCTGCTGGTTCGCTTGTGCCGATGAAAGTTGCTGTGACGTTGCCGTGGATGCGGAGTCTTCTCCGCCACCGCAGCCGGCCAGCGCCGAGCTCAGTACAACGCCAGCCAGTACAGCGAGACATCTCGTTCGAAGGGGAGTCATGGAGGTTCCGTGTCGCGTGGTGGGGATGGGGCTACACGAATCCTAGGCACGCCACATGACAATTGAATGAACAATGCTCAATAAAAAGATAATGTAAAATGAGAAAAATTCAATGCTGATGGATGCATGCATGACGATCACCAAGCTATGCCTTTCCGACCAACGTCCGGCCGAGGCCGACATTGCACAGGCGGAGCTGCCACCTTGGCGCGCGGCGCCATGGCGTTACCTTCTCGACCTCGACGGCACGCTGATCCGCGACGGTGGGGCCCTGCCGGGTGCGGCCGCACTACTTGACGCGTTGCACGGCCGTTACGCCATCGTGTCAAACAACTCGACCGACACGGCGGGGGGGCTGGCGCGCAAGCTGCGCCGCATGGGCCTGTCGGTTGCGCCGGCGCAGTTGATTCTCGCCGGGGAAATGACCGTGAACTGGCTGTGGCGCACCTCTCCCGATGCGCGTGTGTTGTTGCTGGGCAGCCCCGCACTACGCCGCTATGCGAAGCGGATGGGCTGCAGGCTGGTGGAGCGAGATCCAGAGGTGGTGCTGCTCGCGCGCGACCCGCACTTCGACTACGACAAGCTTTCGCTGGCGGTGAACGTGCTGCGCGCCGGCGCCCGGCTGGCCGTCACCAATCCCGACCTCAGCCATCCGGGCGACAATGGCACATGTGTGCCCGAAACCGGTACGCTACTGGCTGCGCTGACGGCCTGTGCCGGGGTGCGGCCGGAGTGCATCATCGGCAAGCCTTCCGCCGTCCTGTTCCAGGAAGGGCTGCGGCGCTTGCGGGCTAGACCGGGGCAGGCGCTGATGATCGGCGATAATCCGGCGACCGACGCCATGGGCGCTATCGCGCTGGGCATGTCATTTCTACTCCTTGGCACGGCACCTGGTGCTGAGGCGGAGACGCCGGGGCAGCTGCTGGACACATGGTGTTCCGGCCGCAAGGCGCTGCACTTCAAGCTCAATAGCGTTTGAGCGACAGTATCTCGAAGGTGTGGCGAATCGTCTTGACCGCGTGCTCGTAGTCGGCGAGGGACAGGCAGGCGATCAACACATCGATGATCGCCAGCTGCGCCAGGCGGCTGGTCATGGCCTCCGTGCGGAACTGCGTTTCGCGCGCCATGGTCAGCAGCACCACGTCGGAGAAAGCCTGGAGCGGCGATTTTCCAAAGTTGGTGATGCAGACGGTGTGCGCGCCGGCTTCCTTGGCCAGCCGCGTCGCCGTTACGGTCTCATGCGTGCTGCCGGAATGGGAAATCGTCAGTACCGCGACATCCGGTCCGGTCAGCGATGCGCTGATGACCTGCACATGCGAATCGACCACGGCTTTAGCGTTGAGGCCGATACGGAGCATGCGGTAATGCGCGTCCTCCGCGATGGGGGCCGCGCTCCCGATGCCATAGATCTCGATGCGCTTTGCCTTCTTCAGGATGCGCACCGCGCGCTCGAGCGCGCCGACATCGAGGGCCGACTGCGTCTCGTGCAGCGTCTGCACGTTGCTCTGGAAAATCTTGCGCACCACCGTGGCGGCATTGTCGCTGGGCTCCAGGTCTTCGTGGATCAGTTGTACCGGCCGCACGATCTCCTGCGCGAGCGCGATCTTCAGCTGCTGAAAGCCTGTCGCACCAAGCGTCTTGCATACGCCCACCACGCTCCCCTCGCTGGCGCCGGTGCGATCTGCCACTTCACTGACTGACATATGGACCACCTCCTCGGGATGGCTCGCGATGAAGTCCACAATCCGCTGCCCGGTGGCCCCCAGCGTGTCGCGGATGCTGGCAATACGCGTCACGATGGCGCTCAGCGCATTCTGCGGCATGCTGGCGGCGGGCTTCCTGGCGGCTTTCTTCTTGTCGGCTGGCATGGAAATTCTTCTCTGGACGTCCGTTGCTGCGGACCGGTGCTCGCCATTGTAGAAGAACCCCGCACGCTATCGGCAGACCCACGGGGGAGTACTGGCTCGGCTCACCAGCCATGGAAACGCGCCCAGGCCGCCAATTGGCCGTCACCGGAAAGCGCCCGATACTCGGGGAACTGTGCACCGGTCGCACACGCATGGTTGGGAAGGATGCGCAGCCGCGTGCCAACCGGGAATCGCGCGGCGATGTCTGCATCGGGCGCGCCTTCGCGCGACACGATGCCGTGCTCCTGGTTGGCGCCGCTGAGCACGTAGCCTGGCAGCACTGCGCCGTCGATGGTGCAGACCTGCCCATAGCCATAGTCCCGATTCTGCTTCTGCGTGCCGCGATCGCGGCTCATCGCCATCCACCCTGCGTCGACAATGGCCCAGCCCTTGTCGCGCTGATGGCCGATCACCGTGGTCAGTACGCTGAGGGCGATGTCATCGGCGGTACAGACGCCCACGTTGCTCATCACCAGGTCAAACAGCACATAGACGCCGGCCCGCACCTCGGTGACGCCATCGAGCTGCGCCGCGGAAAGTGCCGTCGGGGTCGAGCCGATGCTGACCATCGAGCATGGGAGCTGCGCGGCCCGTAGGCGCTCGGCCGCGCGCACGCAGCCGGCACGTTCCTGCTCGGCCAAGGCACTCAAGGCTTCAGGATGATCTAGCTCGTAGCTCGATCCAGCGTGGGTCAGCACGCCACCAAGGCGCATGCCCCCATCGTGCAGGGCGCGGCCGACATCCAGCAGCGCAGGATCCTCAGGCCAGATGCCGGAGCGGTGGCCGTCCGTGTCGATCTCGATCAGCACCTCGAACACCTCACCATTCGCGCGCCCGAATTCTGCGATCGCCTCGGCCGAGGCCACGCTGTCGGTCAAGAGCTTTAGGTCGCAGCCGCGCCGGCGCAATGCCAGCGCCTGCGGCAGCCGGTGCGCTGCCATGCCAACGGCATAGAGGATGTCGGTGACGCCCTCGGCGAAAAAGTACTCAGCTTCCTTGAGCGTGGAGACTGTGATGCCGTTTGCGCCGGCGGCGAGCTGGGCACGCACTACCGGCGTGCACTTGGAGGTCTTGACGTGGGGCCGGAAGCGCACGCCGAGCGCGTTCATGCGTTGCTGCATCCGATCGATGTTGTGCTGCATGCGCGCGACGTCGATGACGGCTGCGGGTGTATCGAGGGTGTCGAGAGTAGTGTGCATGTCGGACCGGATGGGCGATGGGTGGGGAGCGATCAGCTCAACAGGCGGATGCGCGGCGTCCACTCTGTGATGGCGTCCAGGGGAACAACGGGCCGGGGCAGGCGCCGGAAGTCGAAGCGGGACAGTACCGGCGAGGTCAGGCCCGGGGCGTCGACGCTGAAGATCTGTTCGGGGCCGAAGAACTCGTCGAATGCGGCGCGGAAATGACCGCGCGATTTCACCACCACCGTGCGTGCCGCTGCGATATCGATGCCGAACATCTCGAAGAAAACGGGCTCGTGGCATTGATGGCGGTTGGTGATCACCACGACCTGCACGCCTCCCACGCGCAGGAGCGCCGACGGGCCCAGGTTGAAGCTGCATCCTGCCAGCTGCCCCCGGCGTCCCACGCATTGGCCCGAATGCAGCCGCAACACCGTGGCCGGCGCGCTGAAGGCTTCGGAGTATGCGGTGCTTTCGCCGCGGTTGAAATGGGCGGTGAACTCGGCGCCCACGCCGAGGGCGTGGGCCTGCGCGCTGAGCTGGGGATCGGTGACCACGCCCAGCGCGGCATCGCGCACGCCTGCGCGCAATAACGCCTGCAGCAGGAAAGGGGTATTGCCGCGCCCGCCGCCGCCGGGGTTGTCCGCCACATCGGCCAGCAGTACGGGCGGCAGCGCGTGGTCCTCGCCCGCGGCCTTGGCCAGCGCGACCGCCTCGTCAACAGACGTCAGCTCGGGGGTGAAGGCGGCGCGCCCGATCCAGGCTGGCATCACCAGCGCCTCGGCGGTCTGCCGGGCGAGCCCGGCATCGCCGCGCGTCGAGACAATCACCGTCAGGCCATTCTTGGGTGTATCGCCGAAGGCAAAGCCGCCTACTACCGAAACATTGACGATGCGCGGATCGTCCAGCGCTTCCGCTTGCCGGATCATGTCGGCGTAAGGCCCGGTTCCGGGCGCGGTCAACAACTGGGTCGGCGGCGCACAGACGGGCATGCGCACATGGGCGACGCAGAAGCGCGCGCCTTGCATCAGCTCAATCAGTATGTGGGCCGCCTCGGTGCCGCGTTCGGCCATGTCGGTATGCGGATTGCGGCGATAGGAAATGAGCGTGTCCACCGCGTCGACCATGCGATCGGACACATTGGCGTGTAGGTCGACGGTCGCGACGACCGGCACCGACGGCCCCACGATGGACCTCACCCTCTCGAAGACCAGGCCATCGGGATCATCCTCTTCGGTGGTGATGGCGGCACCGTGCTCGCAGATGTAGACGGCGTCCAGCGGCAAGGCGGCGCGCAGTCCCCGCTCGAAAATGGCAAGCGTCTCCATGAAGAAGTCGTGATCGACGGGGCCGCCCGATTCAGCATTGGCGAAGAGAATCGGCACCGGCGTCCACGGGCCGTTGGCATCCATGTGGCGGACAAAGGCCGGGATCTCCGGTGTCATCGCGGGTGCGGCGGCGCGGGCATCCGCCAGCAGCGCACTGCCGGCCAGGTAAGCTCGGTCGACAAAGTCGGCCCGTGTGGACACTGGAGCAAAACGGTTGGATTCGATGGCAAAGCCAAGCATCGCGATGCGGGGGGGGGACATGGTCGGCGGCATGCTCAGTTCTGCTTGGGGATCTTCGCGGTTTCGACCAGGTCCGCCCATTTCTTCTGCTCGCTGGCGATAAAGCGGATGAAGTCGTTGCGGTTGCCCGTGGCCGCGACCGCGTTGGCATTGGACAGGTCCTGGCGCAAGCTGTCGGACTTCAGCACCTTTTCCAGTGCCGTGCCGACCTTATCGACGATCGGCTGCGGCGTGCCCTTGGGAAACACCAGGCCACCCCACGAGACGTTCTCATACCCCTTCAGACCCGACTCATGGAGCGTCGGCACGTCGGGGTACAGCGCAATGCGTTCGCGGCTGGTGATCGCCAGCGCGCGCAGCTTGCCGCTCTTGACCAGCGGCCATGCCACCGATGCATTGGTAATGGTGTAGTCGAGCCGCCCGCCGGCGAGGTCGGTCAGCGACGCCGGGTCTCCGTTGTACGGGATGAACAGCACGTCGATGCCGGCCATCTTCTTGAGCAGTTCGCCGCCCATATGGCCGCTGCTGCCGGTGCCGGCAGCCGCGTATGAGAGCTTGCCGGGCGACTTCTTCGCCAGTGCGAGCAGCTCGCCAACGCTTTTGACCGGGGAGTCGGCACGGACAACCAGCAGGTTGTAGATGGAGAACATGCGGCCCACAGGCACGAAGTCGTGGTGCACATCGTAGGGCAGCTTGTTAAACAGGGCCGGGTTGATGGCTAGCGTGTTGATGTTGCCGTAGCCCAGCGTGTACCCGTCCGGCGCAGCGCGCTTGACCTGGGCCATGCCGATGTTGCCGGCGGCGCCCGGACGATTGTCGACGACAAAGTTGGCGTTGGTCTCTTTGGCGAGGTGCGTCAGCACGACGCGGGTCAATACGTCGGCCGATCCGCCGGCTGCGGAAGCAACAATGACGGTCACCGGCTTTTGCGGCCAGGCGTTGTCGGCGGCGCGGGCAGGCGCAGTGAAGCTACAGGCGGCAATCAGTGCGAGAGCCGTGAAGGCAGTGGTGGGGCGCATGAAACAATCTCCGGAAAATCAAAGACAAAAAAGACGATAGGGAAGGAATGGGGGTCCTTGACCGTCCGGAATCGCATCATTGGCACGCGGTAGGCAAGGCGCCGAAGCCGCGTAGCGGCTGCGGTGAGATCGTCGAAAGCAATGTGGTCCTACATAGTGCAGACTCCGATGCGCGCATTACCAGGACCACGCGATGCTGGAGCCCACGCGGGCCGCGCCAGCGCGCTGATGGAGCAGGCGTGCGACGGTCAGGTCCTGCAAGGCAAGACCAGTCATGTCGAATACCGTGATGTCGGTCGGGTGCCGGTCCACGGCTGCCTTTCCGGTCAATAGATCGCCTAGTTCGGTGCACGGCGTATCGGGAGCCCACTGGGTTTCACCGATCTGGCGCGCCTGCGCCCGGTCGTCGACAAAAAGACGCACCCGCTCCAGCAGGCCCTGTGGCAGCTCGCGCTTGCCCTTTGTGTCGGCGCCGACGCAATTCAGATGCGTACCGGGTTGTACCGACTCCGCTTCAAACAATGCACCGCCGCCCGGTGTTGCGGTGATCACGACATCGCTCTCGGCCACCGCAACATTGCGGTCGTCGGCATGCAAGACGTCGCAGCGGTGCGCGAAGTGCGCTTCAAACGCTGGGTCGGGCTTGCCGTCCGCGGTGGCATAGCGGACCTGGCACAGTGCCGGCAATAGCTGCAGCGCAAAGCTCAGCTGCACGCGCGCCTGCACACCGGTGCCGAACAGGCACAAGCGGGTACTGTCCGCTCGCGCAAGCTGCCTCAGCCCCAGGCCACCCGCGGCTCCGGTGCGCATGGTGGTGACCGCATTGCCGTCGATGATGCAGACCGGCCGACCGGTAGCGGGATCGATCAGCATGATCGTGGCCTGGTGCGGCTCGCCACCCAGCCGGCGGTTGTCCGGCCAGAATCCCGCGGCCTTGAAGCCGAGCAAGCCTTGCGCCTGCACATCGCCCGACTTGATGCCGAATACACCGCCGGTCGCGAGCGGCTCGCGCACCACGGGGAAAACACGGCCATCTCCCTGGCTATGCAGCACGAAGGCCTCGCGCACGGCTTGCATGACATCGTCAGGCAGCAGCAGTGCCTCGACCTCGTTCTTGTCGAGGAGCAGCAGGCGGGCGTCACTTGGCATCGCTGTACACCGTTGCCCGCGATACGCCCAGGTGCATCGCGACGATCTCCATCGCCCGGCGCACCTCCATGCAGCCCGCTTCCTTGAGTTCGCGTATCAGTGTACGCCGCTCGGTCGCCTTCAGCGAACGAGGCGTGGTTGCAAGCCGCGCCGCAAACTGGTCGATGCGCTCCCTGATACCGTCCGCGCTGATCGGATCGAGCGATTCGGTAACACCCGCGGCAGCGCCAACGCTGCCAAATTGTCCCAGCATGCTCTGCAAACCGCGGAAAAGGGTCAGGTCCACATTCAGGCACAAGGCCGCGATATATCGTCCGCTGGAATCCTTGATGCCAATGGACGTGCTTTTCGCTTGGCGGCCATCGGCAAACTGGTTCGCATAGTTCGCGATCACCTGCTGATATTGCGGATCGGCAATACGGGCCAGACCGAGTTCGGTGGCGGGATCCCCGGGCTGCCGACCGGACAGATTGTTGTGGATCGCCAGGATGGCGTGCTCAGGGTGCAGGAGGTCGTGGACAACCACCTCGCAAAACGGCGCCAGCGTCTCGCCGAGACCCTGCGCCACTTGCTCGAGTTGATCGAGCAGCGCTTGCTGCTCCTTGGTTCGTTTCGTCATATGGACAGAATATCCAGTGTTAGACGATTCGTCAAGGCAAAGAAATCCAGTTGTCATGGCGCACGCGTGCGCCCGTCGCCGGTTCAGGTGTTGGCCGCGCGGATCATGTCGATCAGTTGCCGCAGGCCGGGCAGCGTCTGCCGCCGGCTTGGGTAGTACATCACCATCGGTGGACCGGCGACTGCCCATTTCGGCAGCACCACTTCAAGGCGGCCGGCGGCGATGTCGTCGGCCACGCGGCGTTCGAGGCAGTACGCGAGCCCGACGCCATTCAGCGCGGCATCGACGGCAGTGTCCGTCTCGTTGGCGCTGACCGGGCCAGGTACGTCGAGTTCGAGTGCGCGGCGTCCGTTGCCAAGCTCCCACCGATACAGCGAGTTGTCGCCGATGCGAATGCGGACGCACGCGTGGCGCATCAGGTCGGCTGGCTGCGCCGGCCGCCCGTGCCGCGCCAGGTATGCGGGAGCGCCGACGATTACCCAGCGCAACGGTGGCGTCAGCGGCACTGCGATCATGTCGCGCGCGACCGTGTCGCCATAGCGAATGCCGGCGTCGTAACCGTCGGCAATGATGTCGATCAGCCGATCGTCGACCGTGATGTCGAGCTGTATTTCCGGATACGCGGAGGTGAAAGCGGGCAGGATTGGACCGATCAGCAGGCGTGACGCGTCACGCGGCACATTGATGCGCAGGCGGCCGACCGGCGAGGTGCGGTAGCGATCAAGCTGGTCGATTGCCGCGCCGATGGTCGCAAAGCCCTGGTCAAGCTGTTCCGCCAGCGCGCTGCCGGCCGCGGTCGGCACGACCGAGCGGCTGGTGCGATTGAGCAGCTTCACACCCAGCCGCGCTTCGAGATTGCGCATGGCGTGGCTCAGCGCTGACGTCGACACCCCCAGTTCGACCGCCGCCTGGCGGAAACTGCGGCGGCGGCAGATGGTGACGAACACATTGAGATCGGCAAGCTCGGTGCGGGTGAAGGCGGGCATGGCATAAAAGGTGATGTGGCTTGCCTCAACGGTTCGTTGAATTCAGCTCAATGATATATGAGCTAAATTGTACGCTTCGAGTCGCTGGCCGAGCGCAGTCTCAACGCGCTGTTCAGCGCTCGCAGCAACCACCCTTGGAGCATTGAGCATGAATGTCGAGACGATACGTATTGAAGGCATCCCGATTGCGGTATCGCGCATTGCGCTAGGCACATGGGCGATAGGCGGCTGGATGTGGGGCGGAACCGACGACACCGCCTCCGTGGCGACGATCCGCAGCGCGCTCGACCAAGGCGTCAATCTGATCGATACCGCTCCCGTGTACGGCTTCGGCCATTCAGAGGAAGTAGTGGGCAAGGCGCTGGCCGGCATGCGTCACCATGCAGTGATTGCGACCAAGGTGGCGCTCGAATGGGGCGATGGTGGCGTGCGGCGCAACGCCACCCCGGCGCGTATCCGGCAGGAGATCGAGGATTCACTGCGCCGTTTGCGCACTGACTATATTGACCTGTATCAGGTGCACTGGCCTGATACTCGAGTGCCATTCGAAGATTCCGCGGCCGAACTGGAGAAACTTCGCGTCGAAGGAAAGATCCTGGCTGTCGGCGTCAGCAACTTTTCCCCCCGGCAGATGGACGCGTTCTCTGTCGCTACACGGCTTGCGGCAGTCCAGCCCCCTTACAACCTGTTCGAGCGCGCGATCGAAGCTGACGTACTGCCATACGCGCGCGAGCAAGGACTTGCCGTGCTGGCCTATGGCGCGCTGTGCCGCGGGCTGCTGTCCGGGCGGATGCGCGCGGTCACCACGTTCGACGGAGATGACCTGCGCAATGCGGACCCGAAGTTCCGGCAGCCGCGTTTCGCACAGTACCTGGCGGCCGTGGAGGCGCTCTCGGCATTTGCCCGCGAGCGCCATGGCAAATCGATGCTTGCATTGGCGATCCGCTGGATCCTCGACCAGGGCCCGACGATTGCGCTGTGGGGTGCCCGTCGCCCGGACCAGTTGGGCGGCGTCGGCGACGCGTTCGGATGGAGGCTGAGCGCACAGGACATGGAGGACATCGATGTCCTGCTCGCACAGCATGTGACCGACCCGGTCGGTCCGGAATTCATGGCGCCGTCGCTGCGATAGCACGGCGTGGCAGCGGACGGGCAAGCTTCTTCCGTTACCGCGGCATTGCCAGGGCGCTGCCTTGTCTACATTTCGTTCCTTGGAGTTTCATCATGCAGATTGGATTTGTCGGGCTCGGCGCAATGGGTGCCGCGATTGCCAAGAATTTGTTCGAGTCCGGGCACTTGGTGCAAGTGTTCAACCGCAACCCGGCGCGTACCGAACCGCTTCGCAGGGCAGGGGCCGCGGTCGCTGCGAGTCCAGCCGAGGCTGCACATCGCGCTGAGGTCGTTTTCTCGATGGTCGCCGACGATGCCGCGCTCACCTCGGTCACGCTCGGTGAAACGGGAATCCTCGCGGGACTCAGTCCAGGCGCGGTGCATATCTCGATGAGCACGATCGGCGTTGATACCGCCCAGGCTCTCACGGTCCGGCATCGTGAAGCCGGGGTGGGCTTCGTCTCGGCACCGGTGTTTGGCCGGCCCAACGCGGCGGCGGCGCGCAAACTCTTCATCATGGCCGCAGGCGTCGACGAGCACCTGAAAGTTGCGGTGCCCCTGCTTGAGCAGTTGGGGCAGTCCGTCGGTATAGTCGGGGCCGATCCTTCGCAGGCGAATCTCGTGAAGCTGATCGGCAACTTCATGCTGTCGGTGATTATCGAGACGCTGGGCGAAGCCTGCGCGGTGGCGGACAAGGGGGGAATCGACCCGAAGCACTTTGTCGAGCTCCTCACCAATGCAAACTTTAACGCGCCGCCCTACAAGATCTATGGTTCCATGATCGCGTCGCAGCAGTTCCAGCCGGCGGGCTTTTCGCTGCCGCTGGGCCAGAAGGACAATCGGCTGATGCTGGCGGCTGCCGAGGCACTCGGGGTCCCACTGCCGCTTGCCAGCCTGGTTCGCGATCGCTTTCTTGCCGTGCGCGCGCAAGGCATCGGTGCCGAGCATGACTGGTCGGCCATGGCGCTTTGCGCGCTGAACGATGCAGGACTGCACAAGCACGTCTAGCTCTGATTCCGGCGTTGTACGTCAATCGATATTGCCGAGGGCGCATGCTGAACCGACTCGAATTGCTCAGGATTTTCTGTGTAACCGCGGAATCGCCTTCATTCAAGACGGCAGCAGCTCGTCTGAGCACCTCGCCACAGACCGTCACGCGCGCGGTGAAGGAGCTGGAAGATCTGGTTGGCGAGCCCCTGTTTCACCGCAATACGCGTAGTGTGCGAATTACCGCAGCAGGAGAGCGACTGGCCGAACGCGCACGCCAGACGATGCGGGATGTTGACGGCCTCTTCGCCCAGACTTCGGCGCGCGCCTCGACCGAGCTGAGCGGCGCTGTGCGAATCACAGCGCCGTACACGCTTGGGCGCGAACACCTGCTACCGGCCCTGCGGCAAATTGCCCTCGATCATCCGGGCCTCATGCTAGACCTGCGGCTGTCGGACCAGGTTGCCGACGTGGTGGACGAGGAAATCGACATCGGCGTGCGTCTTGGCATGTTTCGCGACCAACGCTTCGTTGCCCGCATGACGGGGCGGATATCGTTCCATGTGGTCGCGACGCCGGAGCTGGTGGCACGCGTCGGCAGGCCTGTGGTGCCCGCGGATCTCCACGGGCTGCCCACCACCGGCCTGGTGGCGGGCGGCACCCGCCGACCCTGGCCCTGGTACTTTGCGCAGGGTGAGCAGTTCATTCCCCGCACCCCGGCGTTCCTCACCGATGACCCGGAAACCGAGCTCAGCGCGTTGCTGTCCGGACTCGGTTATGGCCAGCTGCCGGACTACCTTGTCGGCGCGTACCTCCGCGCGGGCCGGCTCGTCAGCGTGCTGGAAAAGCACACGCCGCAGCCATGGGGCCTTTACGTATTCCGTCCGCGGCGCGCGCCGGTACCCAAGCGCGTTCGGCTGGTGTTCGATGCACTGGTTGCGCATTTCACCGATCCCGACCTGTTTCCCGGCAGCGGAGAGGGTGGCAGGTGCAGAGCGTCCGGCGTCGCGTAGGCGGTGCGCATGGTCCCTCGCGGCATCGCTGCCGCGCTGCCGGTCTTCCAGGCACAACGAAGAATTCCGACGCCTGGAATTATGAATTCCCAAGAATTTCATTCCGGGTGCGCCGCGCGCGCACCAGAATCTCTCTTGTATTCGCCGCGCTCGGCTTTGTAAAGGCCGTCCCTTCCCACTGGCACGCCCCGCAAGAGAACATGAGAACAATCACCATCAACGGTAAGCCCCGGAAGATCGATTTGCCCGACGAAGCGCCGCTGCTGTGGGCGGTGCGCGACCACCTCGGGATGACCGGTACCAAGTTCGGGTGCGGCATGGCGCTGTGCGGCGCCTGCACCATGCACCTGGACGGGCAGCCGATCCGCTCCTGTGTCACGCCCGTTTCTGCGGCAGCAGGCAAGAAGCTCACCACCATCGAGGGCCTGGCGGCCGATAGGGTCGGGCAGGCGCTGCAAGCGGCGTGGGAACAGTTCGGCGTAGCCCAGTGCGGCTACTGCCAGGCCGGCCAGCTAATGTCCGCCACGGCGCTGCTGAAGGCGAATCCGCATCCCAGTGAAGCCGATATCGATGGCGCCATGAGTGGCAACATCTGCCGCTGCGGCACCTACACGCGCATCCGCGCCGCCATCCAGCATGTGGCGAAGTCGAACGTAACAGGCAAAGGGGGCGCAAAATGAAACAGGCACCAGTGAGCGGGATGAGCGGTATTGATCTGGCAACGACGCTGGCAACGACGCAGGACGCCACCGCCGGCCCGCCCGCGTCGGCAGGTCGGCGCCGATGGCTCAAGGGCATGGGCGCGATGACAGGACTGGCACTGACTGTCGGCCTGGACGGCGTCGTGCTGGCGCAGGAGGCCAAGAAGTATGGCCGCGACGGGATGCCGGGTGGCGCGGTGGACGATCCACTTGTCTTCGTGCAGATTGGCGAGGATGGCCGCGTCACGGTCGTGTGCCATCGATCCGAGATGGGGCAGGGCGTGCGCACCAGCCTTCCGATGGTGGTGGCCGACGAGCTGGAAGCCGACTGGGGCCGCGTGGCGGTAGTGCAGGCCCTGGGCGACGAAGCGCGCTATGGCAACCAAAATACCGACGGCTCACGCAGCATCCGGCATTTCTTCGAGCCGATGCGGCGCGTCGGCGCCAGTGCGCGGCACATGCTGGAAGCTGCCGCTGCCGCGCGCTGGGGCGTGCCGGTGAGCGCAGTGCAGGCGCGTAACCATGAGGTGGTGCATGCGGCAAGCGGCAGGAAGCTTGGCTACGGCGCGCTGGCGCGCGACGCGGCCCGCCTGCCCGTGCCCCCGGCCGCGAGTCTCAAGCTCAAGGATCCCGCCGAGTTCCGCTATATCGGCAAGGACAGCACGCGCAATATCGACGGCCGCAATATCGCCACCGGCCGCGCGCAGTATGGGATCGACGTGCGCATGGACGGTCTGCTGTACGCCGTGATCGCCCGTCCTCCGGTATTTGGCGGCAAGGTGGCCAGCTTCGACGCGGCGCAGGCCGAAAAGGTGCCCGGCGTGGTCAAGGTCGTGCCACTTGCCGGCAGCCCGGCGCCGGCCCTGTTCAATCCGCTGGGTGGAGTTGCGGTGATCGCAAGCAATACCTGGGCCGCCATCAAGGGCCGCGAAGCGCTGAAGATCCAATGGCAGGACGGCCCCAACGCCAGCTACGATTCGGCTGCTTTCAAGACCAGCATGGAAGCGGCAGCCAAGCGGCCGGGCCGGGTGGTGAGAAACCAGGGCGACGCGATGGCAGCGTTGGCTGGCAGCGGCAATCGGATCACGGCGCAATACTACCTGCCGCATATCGCGCACGCGCCGATGGAACCGCCGGTCGCTACCGCAAGGGTGAGCAACGGGACGTGCGAGGTGTGGGCGCCGGTGCAGGCGCCCCAGGCCACGCGCGAGACCGTTGCCAAGGCTCTCGGTCTCAAGCCGGAGAAGGTGACCGTCCACGTGACGCTGCTGGGCGGTGGCTTCGGCCGCAAGTCCAAGCCGGATTTCGTCGCGGAGGCTGCGCTGTTGTCAAAGGCAATGGGCGGCAAGCCGGTCAAGGTGACCTGGACACGGGACGACGATCTTCACCACGACTACTTCCATACCGTCTCGGTGGAGCATCTGGAGGCCATGCTGGGCCGGGACGGCAAGGCGCTTGCGTGGCTGCACCGGACCGCGGCGTCGTCTATCAGCTCGACCTTTACGGCAGGCTCCAGGTCGGAATCGGCGGTGGAGCTGGGAATGTCCGCAATCAATGTGCCCTTTGACATCCCTAACCTGCGCGTCGAGAATCCCGAGGTGGAGGCGCATACCCGCATCGGCTGGTTCCGCTCCGTGTCCAATATTCCGCACGCTTTCGCCGTGCAGTCATTTGTCGCTGAACTGGCGACGGCGGCGGGCAAGGATCACCGCGACTACCTCCTGGCGCTGCTGGGGCGGGATCGCCGCATCGATCCTGGCCAGATGGGTGACACCTGGAACTACGGCGAGTCGCCGCAGCAATATCCGCTGGATGTGGGCAGGCTGCGCAGGACTATCGAAGTGGCGACGCGCGGAGCGGGCTGGGGCCGCAAGCTTCCGTCGGGCCGCGGCCTGGGCCTGGCGGTCTGCTACAGCTTCGTGACCTATGTGGCCGCGGTGGTGGAAGTGGTGGTCGGCCAGGACGGTAGCATCAGCGTACCGCGCATCGACGTTGCGGTCGATTGCGGTCCCCAGGTGAACCCGGATCGCATCCGCTCCCAGGTCGAAGGCGCTTGCATCATGGGCCTCAGCCTGGCCACCAGCGGCGAGATCACCTTCAGGAACGGGCGCCCTCAGCAGGACAATTTCCACCAGTACGAGGTCTTGCGCGCGCCGGCCGCTCCGCGGCAGATCCAGGTGCACCTGCTGCCGAGCCGCTTTGACGTGCCGCTCGGCGGGGTCGGCGAGCCGGCGACGCCAACCATTGCACCGGCGCTGTGCAACGCAATCTTCGCTGCCACGGGCAAGCGCATCCGTACGCTGCCGATCCGGGACCAGCTCAAGGCCTGATCTGACACGGACCGCCGATGAGCAGGCCGCGCGCCGTGGCGCACTATAGGAGGGCAAAGCGCTCATCGGGGTTTCGCGTGCTTGCTGTGAGCCGGGCAAGACGGTGTCGATGGTGCGCGCCGGCACGGCGTGAATCCCAACCGGCTTTTCCACTGTGCGCAAGCTGTTACCAGGACGGCAGCCTGTCGGCCGTCAGCGCCGACGAGGGTCTGCGATTGTCGACAGTAAAGCTTGAACTGCGCCCCCGCGATTGGCCACTTCCGGGGGGCGCGAGCAGGTGCCACCAGCGTCCGCCGGTGGTGGGGTTTGCCGCCGCAACGCTGAGGGACTCTAGGGACGGCTCCGAGGAGCGGACTCGCTCATTGTGCCCAAGTTGGCGGTAGGCGGTTTGCAGATCAACTACGCCGTTATGCCCAGCACACCGGACATCAAAAGCCACGCCATGGTCCCGCGTCTTGCCAAGATTCGCATCAGGCACTACAACAAATCGAGTCGGACGCCGAAGGAGGAGATATGGAGGGAATCTCTCGCATGGGCTTTCATCCGGTCTCCCTTTGCCGCATTACGGCCGTTTATGCCATGGCAATGTCCACTTCTGCGCGGCAGGCCCCGGCGGCACATTCCAGCCCACGCAGGTGTCGGCGGCGCCCGATCGCAATGCTGGCTTGCAAGCCTTTGCCAACATCGAACGCGTCCTACTACATCCCCGCTGCCTGAATTGCCATGTGCCCGACGGCCCACTGCAGGGCGACGCGAAGGCGACGCACTATCCCGTGGTGCAGCGCGGCGCCGACGGCAAAGGAGTTGCACCGCTGCAATGCGCCACCCGGGCTGGATACCGATGGCCAGTCAGGATGGCACATGCCACCGGCGAAGATGAAGATGTCCTGGCTTGGACTCAACGGCCCTGCGCTGTGCAAGGTGTTCCGCGATCCAAAAACCAACGGCGGACGTTCGCTCGCGATGCTCGAAGAACATATGGTCACAGACCACCTTGTTGCCTGGGGATGGCAGCCGGGGCCGGGCCGCACTTTGCCGCCGCTGGACAAGGCAGCTTTTGACGAGCAGGTGCGCACGTGGATCCGCAATGGCGCACCTTGCGATACGCGCGAACCTAGGGCGGCCTGTTGATGGGGCTGGGCACCACGCTACCGGGCGCGCAAATCACGCTAAAGGACGGCGTGGTGCAGCAAAGCAACTGGAACAATTACCGGCTGGCCACGCATGCAGACATGCCTGCGCAGGTTTCAGTGCACGTCGTGCCCTCGGCCGATCCGCCGACGGGTATCGGTGAGACCGCGGTGCCGCCGATCGCCCCCGCATTGGCTAACGCGGTGGCGGCGCTTACTGGCAAGCGGTATCGCAGCCTGCCGTTCGTCGCATGACGGAATGCAGCAATTGCAGCGCTGGTACCTCTTGGCTGACCCCTTGACTGCAAGGTCAAACCGTCTCCGATGCAGAGGCGGCATCCAGGGTTTTTAACGGCTGCCATCAACAGCGGGCCCCCCGCGATGGCCGTCACGGAGGAGTCATGCTCCGCCAGCACCGCAGCTTGCGGGGTATTTTTTGACCGCAGCCCAGCCGCTTGGCGGCCGATAGCCTGAGAGCGCTATTTCTACCCTCGCCGATACCGTCGAATTTAGTGCTTTGAAACAATCTCGGTCAGCGTTTCGCGTCGGCCATTGGGGGCTTGCCCGCTGCGCTTCATTTGCACCACCCACCGCGCGCCAACAGGCAGACCCGCACCTGATCTGGTGCAGCGGCACTTCTGTGCCGAGGCGCCCAATCAGCTGTGGGTCGCCGATGCGACGTACACTCCGACCGCTGCCGGCTTTTACTATCTGGCTGTCGTGCTCGACGTGTACAGCCGGTGCGTCGTAGGCTGGGTGCAGCCATTGATGCCAATGGCACCGGCATGGAGTTGCTCAGTGCCCAACGCCTCCTGAGGCAACCACGTGCCCGCAGACCAAACTGCTTCTAGTTCTGTGGCCAGCTCTACGCCGAGCCAGGCAGCCGCCAGTCCCGCTGCATAGGTTGCACATTCTGGCTTTTCACGCCGCACCCCGTTCAAAAGCAACCAGCGGTACAACGAGAGTGCCGCAGAAACAGTCGGATAGCCTGGCTCGACGGAACGGTTGAAGTCCACGGGAATCGACAAGCCCTTCGGGTCCAAGTCGCCGAAGTATTCCGCTGAAGAAGCTCCTGCTTCCTGCATCGCTTGGTGCAACGCTCGCCCAGTGAGCCTGAAGTTTTCACCTCCGCCATAGATGACCGCCGTGTATCGTCGCGTGGTCTCGTTCCATTCGGCGAAGCTCCAGTACGTATTGTGGTTTTCGACAACGAGTACGGCCTTGCCAGGCGCATCAACCTTGCGATACGGTAGCGGCTGAGGCACCCGGAAGCAACCGATGACGGAGAGTGGAAGCCGGCCGCCAAAGAGAAAATCCCCGGCAGACATGTTGTCGAGCCGCTTCTCGTCGCCGAAGATTTCCAAGGAACGTTCCTTGATCGGAACAGAGGAGAAAGTCCCTCTGCGTCGGAGTAGGAAGTCATTGATGGGCCGTAGCGCTGACAACTGCGATGGTCTCAACTCTGGCCAGAACCCCAGCTCCGGGGCCCAGGTCACGTCGACATGGATCACAGAAACCTTGGGGCGAGGCGAGCTCTTCAACGTGATCCAAAGTGGAAGAGCTGGCGAGCCGGTCTGTTCCCAACTTCTGGCAGCAGGCAGCGAGATGGCGCCGTCAGCTTCCAGCTCTTTCAGCGCCCTCAGCAGCATCACACCGCGGTCCGGGCTGTTCTGGACATCTGGGTACAGCGAGAAGTAGTGCCGGCGCAGCTCTTCGAGTGGCACACGCTTGCGCGGCGACGATAGTAGCGCTTCAAGAAACTCACTCAAGCCGTCAACTCCTCGGGTACGTTGTTAAGCTTTAGGTTCGCGAACTCGAGATGCCAGCGTCTCGTCTTGCTGTTCTGTCCTGCACGGCGCAGACGGATGAATCGCTGAAACTCGCCGAGAGCGTTAAAGTCCTGAAGTGCCGTGGCGAATAACAACTGGACGTCCATGGCCTCGGCCAGCAGCCGTTGGGCGCGCCACATGGTGGGGCTGGTGGCCTTCGCGAATGGGTTGTCGAGGATGAGCGGCCCACCGGCGATGCGATGTACCTGCGCGTGGTTCTCCGCCCGCAACTGGTTGATGACCAGGTACAGGAACATCGCCATGACGACGCCTTCGCCACCGGAGTTCGAAACTCGCTCAACCGGTACGTACTGCTCGGTCTCCTCAATGGACATCTTCAGGACTTGCAGTCCCAGCGGGCGCCCATAGATGCGCGTCACAGCATCGGCGATGAGGTCTGTACCGCGCGGAGGGAACACATTCGTATCAACCAACATGTCGAGATAGGCACTGAGGGTCTGGCGTCGCGTCTCGACCGGTACCGAGCTGAAGTTTGCTCGCATTTTCAGGACTTGCTTGCCCCCGACGTATGGGGCGCCCACCGGTACTGACTTGTCCTTGCTCGTCGCGCGATTGAGCGTCGTGATGGCCGAGCGGACGATGGCGAGAATCTCCTCGACGCAGGCATCGAAATCAGCTTGCATCGACTGCAGCGTTGCCTCGGTTGTCGCGATGCGATCGTCTAGATGCTCTAGAAGCCGTTTTGCGTCCGTACACGCGGCACCGAACTCGTTGGCGACCATCTGCTGCGCAACATCAGGGTCGACCTCGCGGAACGATTGCTCCGACGCAGCCGCTTTGACGAGCTCGAAGACATTGCGGGCCTTCGCCTGCAGATTGCTGACGCCTTGGTTTTTACCCGTGTAGTCCTTCAGCAGCGCGTTGACTTGGTTGCTGGCGTCGGCCTCGAGAACAAGGCTGTCAGAATCAGGCACCTCGAAGGTCATTCCCACTTGGGCGCCGATTTCCGCTGCGATGAGCATAGGATCGGGCTTGTCTTCAAATCCCATGCTGCTGCGCAGCATCACCTCAACCTTTCCGTCGGCCTCCGCGGCCATGCGTTTCCGATTGGCTCGGTCCGCGGCCTGGTTCGCGGCTTCGTTGGCCGCACGCATCCGTTCCAACGCCGCGTTCACGCGGTTCTCGGCCTCCGTCATGAGCGCAGCCAGGGAATTTAGGTCCAAAGCCTCGTGAACGGGTACTGCGGGGCCGAGGTCTGTCTTATTCGAGTCAAACCACTTCTTTGACTCGCCGTTCACGACCTGCAGATTCGAGGCGGCGTTTACCTGCTCTGGCTTGGCCGCCTCCAGCGCGGTCGCGACGTTGGCCAACGCTTCTTCATAGTTCGCATCCATGAAGGGCTTAAGGTCCGCCATCTGGACCCCCTTGAATTCGCGGGTGAACTCCTTGGCCTTGTCCTCTCGGCGGCTTCGAGCATCTTCCAGCTTGTGGGCCAACAGCCCTAGTCGCTCCCTTTCCTCGGCCAGATAAGCCGCTTCTGCATCGCTGTAGATGCGGCGCAACGTCTCTACAGGTCGCGGGTTCTGCAACAGCTGTTCGTGAGCCGGATAGTCCTTGTCATAGTGTGCAACGCCCGCACGCTCTTCGCCCGCGACCTTGAGTTCATGGTCAGTGCTCACGCGCAAACCATGGTCGTGGTCGTGTTCACCCTGCAGTCGCTCAAGGCCCTCATCGGCTGCGGATTTGCTTTCCTGTGCTGCGATGATGCCTTGCGCTACGTCCACCAGTCGGTGGACGCGCTCCGCATGGCCGGCTTCGTGTTCGTTCTGGAACGTGAGAACTGCTGCGGAAGACAGAAGTGCAGCCTGTCGTCTCGCATCAGCGGTCTGGGCTTGCAGCTCCAGCTCTTGTGCTTTCTCATCCAGCTCAAGCGCGAGCGATTCGAGGGACTCCGCGCGTGCTGTCGCTGCTGCTGCGTCTTCTTCGAGTGCTACCTTTCCGGCTCGTGCCTGTCCAAGTTTTCCGTCGCCGAATGCTTTCGCGTACGTATCCAGCTCGTGGATGGCCTTCAGCGTTTGGTCGTGGCGCTCCCGATACGCGGACCGACGCTCGTCTTCATCGGTGACGCGGAGCTCAAGATTCGAGCCCAGCTTGGCGGCAGCCTCGACGTTAAAGGCCGAATCGTCCTCGGCAGGGACGACCAGACGCTCCGACAGTTGCGCTGCAGGCTCAAGGGTTGCCGCTGATACAACCACGGGACGCGTAGGCCGTCGTGCCTCCCAGGCGATGGCCCTGGCCTTGTCAAGTTCCGCGGATGCCACGGAGACGCCGAGGAAGCGGGCGGGGTCACTGGCGACGAGCGCCCGCGCCTTGGAGGCATCCGGCAGGGCTCGTGAGATGTATTCGTTATAGGCTTTGGCCGAGCGCACTCCCGCCTGTAGAAGCGTCTCGACGACGAGTGCAACGTCGATGTTGTAGCCAGCAACCCCGGTCTCATCAATGGCCTGCTTGGTGGCGCGCAGCTCCGCCAGGCGAACGTCTCCTAAAGACACTTGTCTTGCCGACTCAGAGACGACCTCGCGCAGACGGGCAGGCAAGGCTGCGGACAACGGGTCGACGTGGTCAGATTCAACGGCGTTCAGAAGAGCAGGTAGCTGTGCCAGGCGTTCGAGTTCGGCTTCCCCTCGTGCGATGAACTCGCCGAGTGCCCGCCCCTTGCCAGCCAACTCGGCTGCTCGGACGTTCTCCGCTGCAGCGGCCTGTCGATACTCTCGCGCCTCCTTAGCGCAGCGTTGCTGCGATGCTCGACGCAGGTCACGCTCGGAAGCCGCAGTCGCAGCTTCGGTATTCAGTCGTTCGAGCGCCTCCGCAGTTGTCTCATCGGATCCGAGAAAGGTCCCATCCAATTCAAGAGCTTGCCTACGACGCGTGTAGGACTCCTCGGCCGCTTGAAGCTTCGAGCGTTCTCCTACCTGGCGGAGCTCATCAGTTTCAGCTTGAGTTCGTTGCTTGCGAAGGACTGTTTGTTCTTCACCCCGCGCGGTAGCTCGCTCATCGAGCGCTCGGAGCGCTGCCTTCAGCCGCTGCTCTTCGTTGAACAGTGCTCGGCGCAGCAGCGCCCCTTGAATCTCGACGTGGTCCTTCGTCGGTTTGAGATTCGCGCGCTCGGCTTCGGCCAGCGCGTCGAGGCCCTTGAGCTCTTCGGCGATGCCGGCAATTTCTTTCTGGAGCCGGGCGGCCCGGATGAGCCGTTCGTCTCGCTCCAGGTCTTTTACCCGGCCATCGGCAGCCTCCTTGCGCGCCTTTGCCTGCGCACTCCGCTTCTGATGCCAAGCCCAGGTGACCGTCGCCTGCTCCTTCGTATGGAACGCCGAGTCCGCAAGCGCAACCGAAGCCAGTTGTCGCTGGGTCTGTTCAAAATCCGCCTCTCGGTCATGGTCGAGGTGCAACGAGACGGCGCGGGCCTGCAGAGCCTGGACCATCTGAGCGCCCCGAATCAACATTGAGCGCTGCGCAGCCAGCGTCTCGAGGTACAGCTGGGCAGCTTCGGCGAAAGCGTTCAGTGACGCCCGGAACTTGGTCAGCTCATCACGACGCTTCTGGAATTGAGGCTTGCGGCGATGCTTCTCGCATACCGCAACTACTAGCTTGCGTGCCTCGTCAGCCTTCGTGGTGTCGCTGGTTAGGTGCAGGAATTTGCGCAGGAACTCGCCTTCCGTCTTGAAGTCGAGGAAACCCGTGTCGAAACCGCCTTCCTGGGCCGAGAAATTGACCTGCATGCGCAGCATATCCAAGTCAATGAGGCGCTCGTCTTTCAGATGCCGCTGCCATTCCGCTTGGCGATTGTGGCTGATGAAAACGTCACCAGGGTACTTCTTCTGCTGGGTGTGTAGCCAGCGAGAGAACTCCTGCATGGAGGACGGCGTGGGCTGCGCCAGACCTGGGGCAGGGATGTCCACCAGGCCGAGGCCGGCGTGCTCCTCGAATGAAAAGAACATGCGGTCGACTTCCGGTGGCTCGGTGTGTGACCGTACCGCGACCGCCTGACCGGTCACCAGACGGTAGGGGCTGCCTCCTGCCGTTCTGGACGGCATGAGCCATTCAACGATGATGAAACCGGGTGTGCCATCGTGAGTAAAGTACTGAGAGAAGGTGTTGTGCTTGCTCTGGATGTGCTTGAGAAACCTCTCTTGAGCGGTCTCGAAGCACGAGAACACAAGACCGATGAGCGTGGTCTTGCCCCCGCCGTTCTCCAGGTTGATGAGCGTGTCGGTGGGTTGGCCGCCGTCCGGGTCGGTCAGCTCGAAGGTCATCCCTTCGTACCATGCGGTGCGGTAGCCACAGTTACCCAGGTGTATGCGGGAAATCTTCTGCATGGTCACACCGCCTTGTGCTCGGTCGTAGCCAGTTGCGCCATCTCGTAGAGTCGCCGCAACGCCAGTTCTCGCAGCTGCACACGCAGCCGGAAGGTGGGCGTGTAGGTCGCAGCCGCCTCGTCTTCCGCATCGCGGTCAAGCCGAACAAGGCCGTTCTGCGCCATCTGGTTCAGCGCAATCTTGACGACGCCGACGACCGAGGCATGCGACGCTCGCTGGCCGGACGGAATTGCTACTGGCAGAGCTGAAATCGTCTCCCAACCAGGAGCGAGCTCAGGTGGCACATCCGGCGGAACGTCGGATGTCTCCTTCAGGCGTCGCGCCAGTGCATAGAGCGTGTCGCGGCAGGTGGCAACAGACGCCGGGGGCGGGGAATAGTTGTCGTCGTCCAATCCATCAGTCGTTGGGAAGAAGACCGCGGCAATGGCGACGTGAGCAAGCACGAGTGCGGCCTTCTGGTCTGGAGTCATGCCGCTGCGGATATCCGTGAGACGCACTGCGAAGCGGCTGTCCTTGGAGGACGGAACTACAATGAGCCCACGCTGCTCGCTCAAGTCGAGAATCTGCAGCTCCATGCCCGCCGCGACATCCTCGACGTGCCGTCTGAACGTCGGGTCCGCCCTGCATAGGGCAAGTAGTTCGCGGTACTCCGAGTCGTTGATAGGCGACAATGTCGTGTGCAGCGCCTTGTAGGTCAGGCGCGCGGCGTTGCGCACGGTAGGTTCTGCATTCATTCGGACTCTCCCTGGGGAACGAACTCGAGCGCACTGCCCTGAGCGATGTCGAGATGAAAAGTGTCTCCCGTGAGTTCGACGCTCACGCTCTTGAACTCGCTCTCGGACCGCGCGAACGAGCGGAACAGGATGAGAACGAGGCACCGCCGCGTCGTCCGGTCCAGGCCTTCATCTTCGGCGGTATCCAGCAGTTGGTCGATGCGCAGCCGTTGGCCGGTGGAGAACTTGCCTGCCAGCCAGTCGTTCGCGCGCTGCACGAGTTCCTTTGAAAACTGGTCGGGCAGCGGGTCGAGCTTCTCAATCGAGCCTGGGTCGGTCTCGACCTCTGAGTCTTCCCCTCGCTGCTCCAGTAGCAGGGCGAACACCGAGTTCAAGTCGTACACCCTCGGCCACACCGGTGGGTACAGCGCACTGATGAAGGCGTCCGCCTCTGCTGAGAGTGCTCGGGTCGGCAGGTTGACGAGCTGCGGAAGGAGTTGCGGCTCAAGGTCTGGGAGTCCGGTGGGCCTGCGTGCGCGGAAGACAGCGCGCTGCGCCTCGATGAAACGCTCGGGTGCTATGTTGATATCGGTGACAAGCTGTAGTCGGATGAGGCTGGCGCTACGGATGGTTTCCTTCAACTGTACGAGGCTCTCGCGCGTCTTCGGCTCATCGGCGTTCAGCAGGGCTTCGCCAACGGCTTCCTCCATCCGGGCATCTTCGGCTTGGCGCTGACGAACGTGCGTCCGTGCCTCATCGAGCCGCCCGGCCATGTCGCGGCTCCAGTTGACGCTGCCTGGCGCTCGATAAGCTTGATAGAGCCGGTCACGAATTAGCTGGCGGTACTCGATGGAGTACTTCCGGGCTCGCCGGGCAATCTCGACAGCTGCTTCGAACCGGCCGCGGTGCACGAGCAGGTCGAGCATCTTCTCCATCAGCTCTTGTGAGTCCTCCGGGGCGAGATCGAGCATTCCCAGGTATACGAGGTAGCCTTCGGCGGTGGGACGGTAGCGGTAGACGTCATCAGCGTCTGGCTCGAAGCGGACCAGTCGGTATCGGAGCGACTTGGTCGTGCCTGTAGACGCGTCGAAGAACTCCGCTGTGAACTCCCTGTGGTTGTTGGCCTTGTTGTCGAGCGCGTCGAGGACAACCTCCGCGATGCGGCGCGCCTGAGACGACGTGAGGCCAGGCTTCATGCGACTGGCGATGTACCCCAGGTGAACCACAACCTCGACCGAGGTGCTGCCGCTGGAGACCGTCGTCGCCTCCATCATCAGGTCAAGGGCAGACAACGCGAGGTAGTGGGTGTCGATGCCATGGAACAGCGTCCTATCCGCGCTGCCTTCATCACCAAGCATCGTCTTGTAGCGCTCGAGCTGGAAGATGGGCCGCAGGAGCAGCAAGTTGCGCTGCTGACGCGATAGGTCAAGCAGGTCTGCGGAACCACCATCCAGTTCCATGCTGCCTTCGGAGGATGCCAGCGGCTCAGGCTCCGCCGGCACTATCTTGTGCGACGCAAAGTCCTGTTCTGAGTCCAACGATGGCGTCTCCTGGTGCGGCACAGCTCCCTCCTAAGAAAAGGTGTACGAACAAAAAGTAGACACGTTTACTTTCGATGCTCACGGACGGTGCGCGGCGTGCTTTCGCTATCAGGCTTGGTAAAGAGGGATACCCGGAAGTCCGGTGCGCTACCCTCGATCACTGTGCCAGAGCGGTTTCTGGTTGGACTGCTGAAACCGTCGTTAAATCACATTAGAAAGGATTTAGTCTGTTTTTCTTGACTTGGATTCATTAAAAAAGCATACTGAAGCCGTTCCTATAGGGATTTTAGATGGTTTCAGGATGCCTCGTCCACTTCAGTTGAATCAGACCGCCCCGTTCGCTGTGAAGAACGGCGCTCAGCGCATCGGCGAGCGGCTGTCGACAGCCCGCAAACGCCGCCGGCTGACCCTGCGCGAGCTGGCCGCCAAGGCGGGCATCAGCTACGACACCGCGCGTGCCGTGGAGGCGGGTAACCTGCAAACCGGCTTGGGGGCCTACCTGGCTATGCTGTGGGCGATGGGTCTGGAATCCGAGATTCAGGCGTTTGCCGACCCAGAACGCGATGAGGAAGGCAAGCAACTGGAGCTTACGCGCCTGCCGCAACGGGTTCGCCATTCCAAGGAGCAATTCGATGGCGAGTTCTGATCAACGCGTCTACGTCTACTTGCAATTGCCGCAGTCATTGGAGGTCGTGACGGCGGGGTTCTATGAGTTGGACTTCGCGCAGGGAGTACCCACAGGCTCGTTCGTTTACAACCCGGCTTACCTGCAGCGTGCCGATGCCGTCCCGCTGGATCCGTATGAGCTGCCCTTGGCGCCGCGCCGTGTGCAGACGGTGAAACTCAAGGGAATCTTCGGTCCTCTGCGTGACGCGTCGCCCGATGCCTGGGGCCGCCGCATCATCGAAAAACACACCGGACGCACCGACCTCACCGAGATCGACTACTTGCTGCATTCGCCGGAGGATCGCGCGGGTGCCTTGTCTTTCGGACGTGACAGGATTCCGCCCGCACCCATTCGCAAGTTCAACCAGGTCATTCAACTGGAGGCGCTGCTTGAGGTAGCCGAGCAGTTCATGGATGACGAGGCCGCGGGCAAGCCTGGTGTTCCAGAGCAGATGTTCGAGCTCTTGCAGCCAGGTACTTCAATGGGCGGTGCCCGACCGAAGAACGTGGTCGAAGATGGCGAGGGACTATGGCTCGCCAAGTTCCCAGATAAAGGCGACAAGTGGAACAACGCTCGTGTCGAAGGCGCGATGCTCGTGCTGGCACGGGAGTGCGGTCTGCACGTTGCCAGGCATCGTATCGAAACCGTCGCTGGCAAGGACGTGCTGCTCGTGCAGCGTTTCGACCGCACGCTGACAACTGACGGGTACTTCCGCCATCGCATGGTTAGCGGCCTGACTGCGCTGGGCGCCGAGGACTCGCATGGAGACCGGGCTAAGTGGTCGTACCTGTTGCTGGCCGATGAGTTGCGACGGCGAAGCGCACACTCCGCTCAGGACCTTGAAGAGTTATTCCGGCGCATGGTGTTCAACGCGCTCATTTCGAATACCGATGACCATCCCCGCAATCATGCGTTGATTGCGCCGACGGCCAAGTGGGTGTTGTCACCGGCTTACGACCTGACGCCCAACCCGCTGACCAGCGTCGAGAAGCGCGATCTAGCGATGACCTGCGGAACCTGCAACCGCTATGCAAACCGTACCAATCTGCTCTCGCAACATGGCCAGTTCAGGCTCTCGCTTGAACGCGCGAGAGCCATCGTCGATCAGATTCAACAAGTCGTGACCGCACGATGGCATGCAACTCTGCGTCAGCAGGGGGTGACTCCCGTGGATTGTGACAAGCTGGTGGGCGCATTCAACTACCCAGGGTTTGAGCTGGATCCTACTGTGGTGCTCGCGGGTCAGTAGACGTGTCGTTGGGCTCTGGTGGTACGCCGCCGACAGGTACCTTCGCGCTTCGCTGCGAAACCCTCTCAATGGCCGTCGGAAGACGCTGACCCTCGGGCCGGTATCTCAACTGGCCAGCCCCCCAAAAAAGCTGCTCGACGCCAGGAAGACCGATGCACGGCAAGCCCGGCGCACGAGAAGCGGCATCGTAAAGCGTCGCCTGCGCCCCCGCTGCCAGGCCGTTGAAGCCGCAGCGCATGTCCGTGGCGCCGGCGGCCAGTCAAACGTGCATTGCCGCCGGCAAGCCTATCGCCGCGGTGCCCCGATGAGGCCTTGCAGAAGGTCCTGCATCTGAGCTTCGGCGTTGCTTGCGGGCCCTTTGTCCGCTGCAAGCCGAACTCCTCCTCCATTCCTCCCGTTTCATTTCCGGAACACAGTCTTCCCGGTTTGGTCCGCCATGGCCGGTTTATTCGAGCGATGATGACATGCACCCTCGCGAGCGAGCGTGGAGCCGAAACGCTGACGTGAAATCAATATCTCGACCGCCGGAGGCGACCCTCCGGCACGAAGGAGGGAACGGTTTTGAGAGCAGACGCATATGGCAGGCACCCAGGCGCGGCTGACGAACTGGAGGCATGGGCAATTCGCGGGGCGGTGACGCGAGAACAGTTTGTTGCGGCATCGCTTTCGCTCGGTGACACCTCGGCCGCCGAAGCCGGAGAGCTGGCCGGCAAGGCCATAGCCATCGGAGAAAACCAGCGCTCGCTACGCGCCAACCTGCGCGACTGCTACGACTATATCGTCTGCGGCTCAGGGTCATCGGGCTGCGTGGTGGCGGGGCGGCTGGCCGAGAATCCTGAAGTTTCGGTACTGCTGCTGGAGGCAGGGGGGACTGACGACCTGGCCAGCATCCTGTTTGCCAGTTCCTATCCCGTTTCGCGGTTCCGGCAACTCTTCTGGCAATTCAGGGGAAGTCCGGAGCCGAATCTCCATGGACGGCGTATTCACCAGCTGATGGGCAAGGTGCTGGGCGGCGGAAGCAGTGTCAATACGATGGTATGGGCCAGGGGCCATCAGGCCGATTTCGATGCCTGGGCGCATGCGGTCGACGATCAGGCCTGGAGCTACGCCAACGCCTTGCGATGCTATCGGAAGGCGGAGGACTGGCGCGGCAGGCCGGACCCTGAACGCCGCGGTACGGGCGGGCCGGTCTGGGTGCAGCCAGCCCAGGATCCGTGCCCGTTGGCTCCTGCCATGCTCGAAGCCGCTGCCTCGGTGGGCATTCCGAGCTTCGACGACCATAACGGAGCCATGATGGAGGGCGGCGGTGGGGCTGCAATCGCCAACCTGATCGTCAAGGACGGGCGGCGCCGGAATATGGTGACGAGTTATCTCTACCCCGTGATGGACCAGCCTAACCTGACGGTGCTGACCGCGGCGACGGTACGGCGCGTCACCATATTGAACGGGGCGGCAGTGGGCGTGGAGTTCGACCACGGCGGGAAGATTCACACGGTTCGTGCGTCGCGCGAAGTCGTGCTTTCCATGGGGGCGTTCAATACACCGCGCACCCTGATGCTGTCGGGCGTCGGCGACGAAGCCGAGCTGAAGCGGCTTGGAATTCCTGTCGAGGCGCATCTGCCAGGGGTCGGACGGAATTTCCAGGACCACACCCTGGTCGCTACCTGTCTTTGGGAATCTCCACAGCCCGTCGCACCAAGCAACAACAAGGCGGAAGCCACCTTATTCTGGCGTAGTGACAGCCGCTTGAGTGTTCCCGATATCCAGCCCTTCCTGATCGAGGTTCCGCATCTGACGGAGCCACACCTTTCCTCATCCTTGCCTAACGCCTGGTCGCTGTCGCCATCCATTATCCGGCCACGAAGTCGCGGTCGTCTCAGGCTGCGCTCGACGGACCGGGCAGATGCCATCGGACTCGACTGGAACCCGCTTGGGGATCCGGAGGAAATGCGGGTTCTGAAGTTTGCGACCGAGTTGTGCCGTGAGATCGGCAACGCGCCCGCAATGCGCCCGTTTGCGCAGCGCGAAGTCCTGCCCGCATCGGTCTACGGTGCCGATCTGGACGGCTTTATCCGCAACGGCGTGACCTCTTATGGCCATGCCAGTTGTACCGCCAAAATGGGGCGGGATTCGATGTCCGTGGTCGATGGCAACCTGAAGGTGTACGGCATCTCGAACCTTCGCATCGCCGATGGCTCGGTGATGCCAGAAATCACCACCGGAAACACCATGGCGCCGTGCGTGCTGATCGGAGAAGTCGCGGCAGAAAAAATCCGGGCGGCGTGAATAAGTCCGCTGACGGGTGTTGCGGAGTCCTGCATTGCCAACAAGGAGCATCCCCATGCCAGTACTGAAGCATCCTCGCTCACTTTTCATTGGAGGGGAGTGGCGCGAGACGTCCGATGCCGAGGCGATCTTCAATCCGGCCACGGAAGAAATCATTCACTATGCGCCGGTAGGCAGCGTCGCGGATGCGCGCGACGCGGTTGCCGCGGCGCGGCATGCATTCGACCACGGACCATGGCCCAGGCTGAGCGCGTCTGAGCGACGCACCAGGCTGCAGCAGTTTCTTGACCTCGTGCGCGGCAGGCGCGAGGAAATCTGCGCGCTGCTTGTCGCGGAGGCCGGCGCCACGGTCGCGCTGGCGCAGACGCTCCAGTTCGCCGTACCGGTCAAGCACGCGCAGTACATGATCGATCATTGCGAGCAGGATGCCGTCACCGGCGTCGGCCCGGAAATCAACGCGCTGCCTGGTGGCGGCAAGGCGCTCGGCACCGCTGCTGTGGTACGGGACCCTGTCGGCGTTGTGGTCGCCATCACCCCTTACAACGTGCCCTTCTTCCTGAATCTCGGCAAGGTCGTGCCCGCCGTGGCGGTGGGCTGCACCGTGGTGCTGAAGCCCTCGCCCTACACGCCGATGCTGGCACTGCTGCTCGGCGAGATCGCAGACGAAGCGGGTCTTCCCCGGGGTGTGCTGAATGTCGTGACCGGCGGAAAGGATGTCGGCGAGGTACTGACCACCGATGCGCGGGTCGATATGGTCAGCTTTACGGGTTCCGACGTGGTTGGCGAAGCCATCCAGCGGCAGACCGCCGGTACGCTCAAACGCGTGGTGCTCGAGCTCGGGGGAAAATCCGCGCTGATCGTTCGCGCGGACGCCGATCTCGATGCGGCCGCTCGCGCAGGCTTGCAAGGGTTTACTGCGCACTGCGGACAGGGCTGTCAGCTGCTTACGCGGCATATTGTCCACAACTCGGTCAGGCCGGCGTATGTCGAGCGCGTGGCGGCAATGGCGCGAGCGTTGAGGATCGGCAATCCCGCCGATCCGACAGTGCAGATGGGCCCGCTGATTCGAGGCGCCCAGCGCGCACGCACCGAGGAATATGTCGCCATTGCGAGCGCAGAGGGCGCGCGGCTGGTGACTGGTGGGGAGCGCCCGCGCGATCTCGAGAAGGGCTTCTTCTACCGGCCCACTTTGTTCGACGATGTCCGCGCGGACTACCGGATCGCGCAGGAGGAAGTGTTTGGCCCGGTTGGCGCCGTGATCGGGTTTGATTCGGATGCCGAGGCGATCGCAATCGCCAACGATAGCCGCTTCGGCCTGAGCGGCAGCGTTTATTCCGCCGATGCAGGCCGCGCTTACGAGCTTGCGCTGCAGATTCGCACGGGCGGGGTCTCCATCAATGGTGGCGCTGGCGCGATGCTCAGTGCGCCGCCGTTTGGCGGCATCCGCCGATCAGGATACGGCCGCGAATTCGGCATGGAAGGGATGCGCGAGTTCACTTACACCAAAACAATCTCGTTCCGGGCGGCATGACGTCGCGGGATCCGCTTGCGCGGCAAGACTGCTATTCCAATCTGGAATACAAGGCTGTGAATCATTGATTTTGGGGGGGCAGCTCGCCACTTCTAGACTTCTTCCCAGCTGGAGAAAGGCGCCTCGGCTGCGCCTGGTCCGGCCGGGAGGTCCCTCCACAAATTGCGAGCCGTGCCGTGCTGTCGCGCATCGCATTGCGCCTGGCCCGCCGTTGTCTTTCTCCTCCTGATTTCTGGTTTTCTCCCCGCAGCGCGGCAAGGCGCGGGTCGGCTTTCCGTGGGCGCACGCCACTGCGTTCATGAGAGCGCCGGATATTCAAATCCATCAGGCGCTACTCGATGAATCGTTCCCGGGCGGGAACATGGAGAACCGCCGTGCTGTCTTGTCCGGGGAATCAGGCGGGCCCTAGACTTTGCCCACGTCATACAGGGAATGGGCCAGCAGAAATCATCTGTATCGGCTCGCCATGGCGAGGTGCCGTTGCGATCAATAAATATAAACAGGCGAATATAAAAGGAGGAGACGGTTTTGAGGAAAATCAGGACAAGAGCAGTCTTGCGGTATTCGCTGCTCGCAGCCGTATCCTGCCTCAATGAGGCGCATGCGGAACCGGTGGCCCGCGTCTTCGGGGTCGTCGACGCGGGCATCGAAATCAGCGGTGCAGGCAAGGGCACCGAGGCGCGGATGATCTCCGGCGGCTCCGCCGGCAGTCGTTGGGGCATAGACGCGACGGAGGACCTGGGCCAGGGGCTCAAGGCCACCTTTCGCCTCGTCGGAGGCTTCGGCGCGGACGACGGCCAGGCCGGGCAGGGCGGACGGCTGTTTGGCCGTGAGGCGGCGGTAGGCCTGGTAAAGCGCGGCGCCGGCAGCCTGCTGCTGGGCCGGCAGCCAACGCCGGTTTCGCTGACAAACTCCTTTGTCGATGCGTTTTACTGGATGGGCAGTGGTGGCCTGATTTCCCTGAGTCGCAGCGGCGCAACGGCGGTGCAGCAAGTGATTCCGCAGGTCGTGTCGGCGCGTGCCGACAATGCCATCAAGTACTACTCACCCGAGGAGTGGAAGGCGGTGTCGTTCACGCTGCTGTTTTCGCCGGGCGAGAAATCGCCCCAGCTCGGCAATACCTACGGCGCTTCGGCTCGCTATCTGGAGGGGCCATGGGATCTGAATGCCGCCTGGGGCCGGCAGGACAGCGGCACGGGCGCAACGGGCCAGATCACTTCGTATTCCCTGGGCGGAAGCTATGATCTGAAGCTTGTTAAGATCTATCTTGGATTTACCGACGAAAAGAACTCGTGTTCCACTTGTACCGGGGCCCTGGCTCGTAACACGGGGGCGACCGTCAGCGAGTTCAGGTTGGCCAATCTGGGCGTCCGGGTTCCGATCGGACGGTTTACCGCGATCGCACAAGTGGTCAGGGTCGACGACCGCTCGAACTATCAGGTGGATCCCGGCAGCAGGGATGCGACGTGGTTCGCATTGGGCGGCGAATATTCGCTGTCGAAGCGCACGACACTGTATGGTTCCATCGGCACCATCGATAACCGGAACGGATCCATGTATGCATTAGGCAGCGGTGGTGTGCAGCAGCCGGCCAATTCGGTGGGCGCAGGCAATCCACGTTCGACCGCGGGTGGTCTTGGCATCAAGCATGTCTTCTGAGTCCGACTCCATGAATGTCATCACAGCAACTTCAGACTGGTACCGGTCGTCCGCCACCGCGGCTGCAGGCTACGACATCAGCACGGGACTGATCGGTCCCGAGTACACCGACGCCTATTCGCTGCGGCTTGCCCGCATCGAGCCCGGTGTCGGCATGCCCGCACACGCCAGCGCAGGTAACCGGGCATATTTTGTGATCGACGGTGAGGGCGTGGTCTTGTGCGCAGGCGCGGAACGCGATATTTCGCGCGGTTCTCTCGTCAAGGTGCCGTGCGGCGTAGAGACTGAATTGCGCAACGCAGGCTCGTCGACGTTGTGGCTGTTCATCATCTGCGATCCCGCGCCGGAGCCACGCGCCGACGCCGGCGAGTCGCTGCCGGCACGGCAATTGTCGCAAGCCGAAGTCCTTTCGGCCGAAGCTGTCGCCTGGAAGGCCTTTGAGGCCGCTGGCGTGCAAGGCTATGAACTGAAGCCCACGATCATTGGCGACGAACTGACCCATGCCTACAGCGTTGATCTGATGCGCGTGGCGCCCGGCGGATTTTCGGACGCGCACACGGACCAGGGCAGGCACGCCTTTGTCATTCTTGAGGGAGCGGGCCACGTCACGATCGACGGCCAGACGTTCCGCTTCCAGCAAGGCGATATCGTCAAGGTCCCGCCGGGGTCGCTGCATGAGCTGCGCAATCATGGCGCGGACTCGTTGGTGTTCCTCACCATCTACGATCCGCCGCGGCGACGCAAGACAAGCTGATTCGACCCGGTCGCGCTCGCAAGGGTGCGGAACAACGAAGCTGGAGATGCGATGAGCAAGCGTGAAAGGCTGGCCCGGGCCTGCAAGGCCGCAGGTGCGATCGTGGCGCTGTGCGGCAGCATGATGGCGCATGCCGAGAACTGGCCGAGTCGGCCGATAAAGCTGGTCGTGCCTTCCACGGCGGGCTCGACGCCGGACGTTTTCGCGCGGATTCTCGCCGACGCGCTACACGCGGGAATGGGCGCGACCATCGTCATCGATAACAAGCCTGGTGCCGGCGGCGCGGTCGCAGTGAATGCCGTGGCCAAAGCGCCTCCTGACGGTTATACGGTCGGCATCACACCTCCCGGCCCGCTGGGTGCCGACACGCTGCTGCAAAAGCGCCTGCCCTATGACCCGGCCAGGGAGCTGGCCCTGGTGACGCTTGCGGTCACGCAGGCCAATGTGCTGGTGGTGCGCGATTCGTTGAAGGCGCAGGATATGGGGCAGTTGATCTCCGCGCTGCAAAAGGATCCGGACAAATATACGTACGCGGCCATCGGTGCCGGCTCGGTCAATCGCCTGTGCATGGAGCTTGTCATCCAGCAGAGCGGCACGAAGATGACGCGGGTCGCCTACGCGGGCACACCTCAGGCCATCCTGGCCGTGGTCAGCGGCGAGGTCGATATGGCCTGCCTTCCCGAGCAGGCGGTCGCGGCGCAAGTGCGGGCCGGCAAGCTTCGCGCGCTTGCGATTGCCTCGGCCAGGCGCTCCGCCGTATTGGCCGCGGTGCCGACGCTGAAGGAGCTAGGCATGCCCGGCATCGAGGCGGATTCCTGGATGGGTATCATTGCGCCTGCCGGCACGCCACCAGCGATCGTCAATCGCTTGCGTAGCGAGATCGCGCAGGCGCTGACTCAGGCGCAAACTCGCGAAAAACTACGCACGCAGTTCATGGAGGTCGTGGCCTCGACACCGGAAGCATTCGCCAGGACGGTGCAGGGCGATGTCACGCGCTGGAAGTCCCTGATCCAGACGCGTGGAATCAGCGTGGACTGAGGGTCGGCCCGGCGCGCTGCTGACGGTCGCTGGCAGCGTTAAATTCATCAAAACGCTCGCACAGGAAATCGACAAAGGACCGCACCTTCGGGGTCACGGTCCTATGCCGCGGAAACACCGCATGGATATCGCGGTTGCCGCGGCCCCATTGCGGCAGCACATGCACCAGCGTGCCGGCTTCCAGATCGGCCCGGCACAGATAATCGGGAAGCCAGCCGATCCCGACGCCGTCCAGCACCACCGTGCGCAGGGTGCTGGTGTCATTGGCCGAGAAGCGCATATGCACCTGCACGGTCTCGACCTCATCCGAGCCCTTATACATGCGCCATTCGACCGCGCCGGCGAAGATATCCACCAGCATATGCTCCGCCAGATCGGCCGGCACCTGGGGCGCACCGTTGGCGTGCAGATACGCCGGCGTTGCCACCAGCTTCAATGCTACGGTTCCCAGGCGCCTTGCCGCGAGCCGGCTGTCTTCAAGGGCGCCGGTACGAATGACGACGTCGATCTCCTCCGCCATGGGTTCGACCTTGTTGCTCGTCAGCGTCAACGACACATTCATTTCCGGATAGCGCGCGAGGTAGTCGGCAATCAGCGGCGCGATCATCCATTGCCCTGGCGTGACAGGCGCACTGACGCGCAACAGGCCTTTCGGCGTGTGCCGGATCTGCCCAACCTTCTGCTCGGCCTCCTCGATGTCGGAGAGGATGCGGCGCGCGTCTTCGGTGAACAGCAGACCGGTCTCGGTCAATGCAAGCTTGCGGTTGGAGCGATACAGCAGCGCGACGCCGAGATGTGTTTCCAGCCGCGTGAGACTGCGGCTGACCGACGACTTCGGCATGCCCAGCACATTGGCCGCCGCACTGAGACTCATCAGCTCGCTGATCTTTGCAAATACTCTGATGTCGACCAATTCCATCTTGAGGGAGGGGCCTTGTCTGGACGTCATTAACGCTTGCGCTGCGGCAGCCGGCAAGCGCCATTCCAATAGCGGTCACGCCGTTGTGGTGCCGCCTCCCGTGTCTATACCGGCCTCGATCCTGAGCGTCAACCGGTGTTTGCCATGACGCGCGGCCCGCGTTAGCGGGCACTGCTCCCGCGCTGTTCCCGCCATGGAACGTCGCTTTCCATGGCCCCGGCTTGTGGGACCCATCGCGAGTTGCGACGATAGGCACAGGGTTCTGGGTTCTGGAACTGGACAGACACAAGGAGGGGATGTGATTCAACCGCTGCACATTGATCCGGAGGAATTCCGCAAGGGCCTGCGAGCGTTTACCACCGGGGTGACCGTGGTATCCATGGCCGACGGCATGGGAGGCATGCACGCGATGACCGCGAGTTCCTTCGCCGCCGTATCCGTTGCGCCGCAACTCGTCGCCGTGAGCATTGCAAAGACGGCCAGGTCGCATGCGCTGCTGACCGCCGATCGACCCTATGGCATCAATATCCTGGGCGAGCGCCAGGCATTTCACGGCCACTATTTCGCCAACCGCATGAGCGAGAAATGGGAGCCTCCCTACGAATGGGAGGCGGGCGCCCCGGTCCTGGCCGGCACCATGGGCTGGTTTGTGTGCCGGCGCTGGGCAGCCTATGACGGCGGCGACCACACCATCCTGGTTGGCGAAGCACTCAGGATCCGGCGCACCGATGACCGGCCGCTGGTTTGCAGCCGCGGCGAGTTTCACGCGCTTGGCGGCAAGGTCGACGTGGTCCATCCGGACAGCCTGCACACCTTCGGCGCTGCCTGAGACCCTGGCATTCCTGCATGAGCACTGACACATGATCACCACGATTACGCTGCAAGACGATGGGCCACTGGAGGTTTCCGGCGACTTCGAAATGGTGGACGATGCCGGCGCGCCGTTCCGTCGACGGAAAATGTGCCTGCTTTGCCGTTGCGGCCATACCAGGCGCCCGCCATTCTGCGATGCGTCCCACGCCGAGGCCGGTTTCAACAGTTGTCCGCGTGCTCCCGCGGAGGACGCCAACCATTAAGGGCGCCGCAAGCGTCCGGAGAATTCAATGCCGACTGCCAAGATCCGTGTCATGAATTCGGGCCCTCTCCATGTCACCGGAGAGTTCGAGCTCGTCGATGCCGAGGGGGTGCACTATCCCCACAAGGGAATCTTTTCGCTGTGCCGCTGCGGGAAATCCGCGTGCAAGCCTTATTGCGACGGGTCGCACCGGGCGCAGCGCTGGGAGAATATCGTGCACTCGGACAAGCCAGCCCCTGCAACTGCGACGTAGCTGACAAAGGGCCATACCGCCGGTTGTCTCCCCTCTCCCGCTTGCGGGAGAGGGGCCGGGGGAGAGGGCAGGCGCATGGCAAGCATTGTGTTGCCTCACTTCGTGGAGACTCCTGCCCTCTCCCCCACCCCCTCTCCCATAAATGGGAGAGGGGAGACAACAATCGTCGTTCTGGCTTTGTCAGCAACCTCGGGACGGGCTGATGCCCGTCCCTTTTTCCTTCAGCGATGCAATACCCGCGGCCGCCCGCTAGCTTGCCTCGACATGATCCACGGGCAGTACGACCCCATCCTTTGATGTGCGTACCCGCGGCGGGTCATAGATCGTCAGCAGCACCAGCTCGCTGTCGCCGGCATTGCGGACCGCATGCACGACGCCTCTGGGAATGCGCACGACCGCGCCGGCGCGTGCACGATGGGACGCGTCCGCAATGTCGATATCGGCTTCGCCGCTGACAATAAAGAAGGCGTGGTTGTCGGGGTCGATGTGCTGCGGCGAGTAGCCACCCTGGGCGACCCGGACGATATCCATCGAGTACGCGTCGGTGTACTCCACGCCCAGGATATTGAAGACGAATTCAAATCCCTTGGAGCCCTCGATCTGGTGGGAAATCCAGGGCGTATCGGAAACGTGAGTGACATGTTGCATGGTCTTCCGTCCTTTCGAAGTTGGCAGAACTGCGTTGGCAGTCGCCACATGATGCAACGTTATGAAGCCGTGCAATGCGCGTCGGATCGAAAACCATGTTGCAGTGCTGGAACGCATCTCTGCGTTCCGGAGTCAGCTACGATTGCCGCCTCTGCGTATCGCTTGGCAACTCGTTGAAACGCGCCGCGTAGTAGCCGGCAAAGCGGCCAAGATGGCCGAAGCCGAACTCGAGCGCGGTCTCGGTGACGCTCGCCGAAGGATCGAGGAACAGGCGCAAGCGCACGGCGTCGAGACGCGCATTGCGCAGCAGCTCCATCGGCGAGATGCCGAAATGGCGGTGGCACAGTGCGTTGAGCGTGCGGCCGCTGGTGCCCGCCGCACGCGCTAGGTCCTCGAGCGAGACCGGTGCGCTCAGGTGCGACTCGATGTAGGCAACCAGTGCGTCGATCCTGCGTGTGCCGCCGGCCGCGGGTTCGGATGCCGAGGGGCTGTGCAGGGCGGCCTGCAGCGGCGCGGGCAGCGGTGTGTCAGCCGTCGGCTGGTGCAGCAGCAGGAACAGCGCGAGATTGCGCTCGAGATGTCCTACCCAGTTGGCATGGACGGAGCCGTTGTCCGCGCACGAGAGCACATTCAGCAGCGAATGCGCGATCAGGTCCCATTGCGATTCCAGCGCGCGCGGCAGCAGGAATCCGGACGTAAGCAGCGGGCGGCTGTCGGCTTCCAGGCCGCCGGCTTCAAGGAGCAGGCTGTTCGGGACCCGCACGATCAGTTGCTGGCTGCCGGGACTCCAGCGCAGGCGGATCCGTTCCCTGGGAGAGAGCACCGCCGTGCGGCCTTCGGCGACCCACAGCCGTTGCCCGTCGCACTCGATCTCCGCCCCTGCGCCGAGCGAGGTATGCACCAGGGAGAACTGCTCGAACGGTCGCGCGGATACCGACACCTCGGGACCGTAGCGCAGCGCATAGATTCTGAGACGGTCGAGTTCGCCCTTGAACAGCGCCGCGTCGGGCGCGCCGGATTTCCAGCGCAGCTCGTGATCGGTAAGTTCCTGGGCGACCTGGTCATGCGCTTCTACCCGCACATCCGATTGAAATACCGGGTTGCTGTAGAGCGCGGCGAGGGCGGGCGTTCGTGGTGAAAGTGGCATCGTCTGTCCCCTGTTCCGGTCTGGCAGCGTTTCCGGCTTTTTGCGCCATTGCGCTCGAATCGCCTTGAAGACCCGGACTGGTCTGCAGGGGTCGGTCGCCCCTTTCCTTTGCATTTCATCTTGCCATAGCGTCGGTGGCATGGGTAGCGCGGCGAGGCGCCATGCACGCCACACCTGCGTGAACCGGATGGCCGGAGACGGATTGGCTTCCATTTTCGGATAGGCAGCGGCACGGCCGCCAGAAGCGGATCGGGACACCCGGAAACTTCACCAGTTCCGGATAGTGGGGCGGGGCAGCCGCTACCTACACTGCGTCCATCCCTACACCACAACCCTCGCGGAGACAGCGATGTCAGATTCCCCCCAAATCACCGCGCACACCGGCAGCCGGCAGGTGGCATTCCCCCAGCCCGATGGCTCATGCGTTCCCTACAGTGTCTTCAGTTCGCAGGAGGTGTACGAGCGGGAGCAGGAGCGCATCTATCGCGGGCCGCACTGGAGTTTCGTCGCCCTGGCCTGCGAGATTCCCAATCTCAACGACTTCAAGAGCACTTTTGTCGGCGACACGCCCGTGGTGGTGACGCGCACGGCCAGCGGCTTTTCGTGCTGGGTCAATCGCTGCGCGCACCGCGGTGCAATGGTATGCCGCGAGAAGCATGGCAATGCGGCATCGCATACCTGCGTCTACCACCAGTGGAACTACTCGTGCGAGGGCGACCTGCAGGGCGTGCCGTTCCGCCGCGGCCAGAAGCAGGGCGCCATCATGCTTACCGGCATGGCCAAGGCCTTCGATCCGTCGCAGCACGGCCTGCAGAAGCTGCGCGTGGCGGAGTACCGGGGCTTGCTGTTTGCGACCTTCAGCGACGAGGCGCCGCCACTGGCCGACTACATCGGCCCCGAGATGCGTCCGTGGGTGGACCGCGTGTTCCACAAGCCCATCGTCTACCTGGGGTGCACGCGCCAGTACTCGAAGTCGAACTGGAAGCTCTACTTCGAGAACGTCAAGGACCCGTACCACGCGAGCCTGCTGCACCTGTTCCACACGACGTTCAATATCTTCCGCGTCGGCATGAGCGCGCGCTCGATCCCGGATGCCGCGCATGGCCTGCACAGCCTGATCACGGTCACCAAGCCGAAGGTGGACACCAATACCGCGGCGGCCTACACCGACCAGAAGATCCGCTCGATGCAGGACGGCTTCGAGCTGGAAGACCCGTACGTGCTGGCGCAGGTCCCGGAGTTCGAGGAAGACTGCACCAACCACATCCAGCCGATCTTTCCGCAACTGGTCATCCAGCAGATCCACAACACGCTGGTCGCGCGCCAGCTGCTGCCCAAGGGTCCGAACAACTTCGAGCTGGTGTTCCACTTCTTCGGCTACGAGGACGATACCCCGGAGATGCGCGAGCTGCGCCTGCTGCAGGCCAACCTGGTGGGGCCGGCCGGCTACATCTCGATGGAAGACACCGAGGCGACCGAACTGGTGCAGCGCGGCACCGTACGCGACGGTGACAAGACGTCATACATGGGCATGGGCCTCGATGCGCCCGAGCAGACCAACAGCAATATCACGGAAAACCTGATCCGCCGCTTCTGGGCCGGCTATCAGCGTGCAATGGGGTACTGAAATGGACAACAACATGCAGCTCTGGCTGGAACTGAGCGCGCTGCAAAGCCGCTACGTGCATGCCATCGACAATGACCTGCTCGAGACCTGGCCGACGTTCTTCACCGAAGACGGGACGTACACCATCATCTCGCGCGAAAACGCGGACCGCGGCCTGCCCGCACCCATCATCCACTGCCGCAACCAGAAGATGATGCGCGACCGCGTGGTCGCGCTGCGCCATGCCAGCATCTACGAAGCGCACGGTTACCGGCATGCGCTGGGCGGGCTGGTGATCGAATCGGTGACTGCGGACGAGGTACGCACGGTGTCGAGCTATATCGTCGTCAACACCGGTGCGGCAGGCGATTCCATCGTGTACCAGGCTGGCGTCTACCGCGACACCGTCGTGAAGCAAGGCGGCGCATGGTGCTACCGCGAGAAGCGGGTCATCTACGACACGTCCCGGGTCCAGACCCTGCTGGCCACGCCTATCTAGGAGCAACTCCAATGAGCCATTGGCACGATGTCGGCGGCGCCGACGAATTCATCGAAGACGAACCGCGCGCCGTTGAGGCGGCCGGGATATCGATAGCGGTATTCCGCGTCGGCGACGAGCTGTTTGCGTTGCATGACCTGTGCACGCATGAGCGCGTGCCGCTGTCCGAGGGCTTTGTCGAGGACGGCTGCGTCGAGTGTCCGCTGCACCAGGGCCTGTTCGACCTGCGCACCGGCGAGGCGCGCAAGGCGCCCTGCGTGACGCCGGTGCAGACCTATCCGCTGCAGGTCAGAGAGGGGCGGGTGCACATCCAGGTGCTGCCGCCGGTGGTGGCGTTGTCCTGAATGAAGGCGGCAACCATGCATACCGACCAATCGACCATTGTCATCATCGGAGCCGGCCAGGCCGGCGCCTGGGCCGCGCGCACGCTGCGCGAGGAGGGCTTCGCAGGGCGCGTGCTGCTGATCGGCGATGAAATCCATCCGCCCTATGAGCGCCCGCCGCTTTCCAAGGCGGTGCTTTCCGGTGAAGCGGCTCCCGAAAGCCTGCACATCCTCGATGCCGCGGCGCTGACCGCCTTGTCGATCGAATGGCTGGCCAAGGCGCCGGTGGCGCGGATCGAGCGCGCGGACCGCCGCGTGATCCTCGCCGACGGCCGCGCCATCCGCTATGACAAGCTGATCCTCTGCACCGGCGGCAGGGCGCGCGAGCTGGATGTGCCGGGGAACACCCTGCCTGGCGTGCATACGCTGCGCACCATCGCCGACGCGCAGCGGCTGGGTCCGCTGCTGCGGACCGGTGCGCGCATCGTGGTCGTGGGCGGCGGCTGGATCGGGCTCGAAGTGGCGGCAACCGCCAGCAAGCGCGGCGCCGCGGTAACCGTGATCGAGACCATGGGCAGGCTGTGCGAGCGCAGCGTGCCCGAGGCGCTGTCAGCGCACCTGCACGGAATGCATGTCGCGCAAGGCGTCGACGTGCTGCTGGGCGCGGCGGTGGCGGGCTTCGCGCGCGCTGCGCAAGGCCCGCTGGAAGTCATGCTGGGCGATGGCAGGACCATCGACTGCGATACCGCGGTGGTCGGCATCGGCCTGGTCCCCAACGACGAACTGGCCCGCGCCGCGGGGCTCGACTGCGAAGGCGGCGTACTCGTCGACGCGCAATGCCGCACCTCCGACCCCGACATCTTCGCTGCCGGCGACGTGGCCGTCGCGCGCAACAGCTGGGCCGGGCGCAGGCTGCGGCTGGAGTCGTGGCAGAACGCGCAGGACCAGGGGATCGCGGCCGCCAGGTCGGCGCTCGGGCGCGATGTCGATTATGACCCGCTGCCGTGGTTCTGGTCGGACCAGCACGGCACCAACCTCCAGATCTACGGCGTGCCGTCGCCCCGGCATCAGGTGGTGGTGCGCGGCGACCCGGCGGCAGGCAGCTTCGTGTTTTTCTACCTGGAAGGCGAGCGGGTGATGGCCGCGCTGGGCGGCAATGCGGCGCGTGAGCTGCGTTTTGCCCGGCGACTGATCGAAAGGCGAACGCCGGTCAGCGCGCAAGACCTGGCCGACCCGGCGGTGTCGCTGGCAAAGCTCTGACCACGGATTTCGGGCATCGATGCCCATCCGGTCCAGGCGCAATCAAGACATACAGAAACGGAGGAGAACGTGCGGAACATCGACATTCACAGGATGGCCGGCGAGGCCCGGCTCAATGGCTTCCACTACGGCGTGCTGGGCTGGTGCGCGCTGATCATCATCTGCGACGGCTATGACCTGGCCGTAGCCGGCATCGCGCTGCCGTCCATCATGAAAGAGCTGGCGATCGAGCCGGGACAGGCGGGTTTGCTGGTCAGTACGGCGCTGTTCGGCATGATGTTCGGCAATATCCTGCTGGGCACGGTCGCCGACAGGATCGGCCGGCGCTGGGCCATTGCCCTCTGCATCGCGCTGTTCAGCGTATTCACGGCCGCCGCCGGACTTTGCAGCGACCCGCTGCTGTTTGGCGCGGCACGTTTCCTGGCCGGCATCGGCATCGGCGGTGTCATGCCGAACGTGATCGCGCAGATGACCGAATACGCACCGCGGCGCGTGCGCAGCACCATGGTGACGCTGATGTTCAGCGGCTACTCGGTCGGCGGCATGCTGGCGGCCGTGCTGGGCAAGGGGCTGATCGAAAGCTATGGCTGGCAGTCGGTGTTTCTCGCCGCGGGCTTGCCGGTGCTGTTGATCCCGCTGATCCTGAAATCGATGCCGGAGTCTGTATCGTTCCTGATCCGGCACGGACGCACCGACGAGCTCAAGCGCCTGGCCAGCCGTATTGACCCGAGCTACCGGCCTGAGGCCAGCGACCGCTTTGTGGTCATGGGTGCCGATGCCGTGGACGCGGCGCCGATTCGCCAGCTGTTCCAGCAAGGGCGCGCGCGCAGCACGCTGATGTTCTGGCTGTCCTGCTTCATGTGCCTGTTCATGGTCTACGCGCTCAGCTCCTGGCTGACCAAGCTGATGGCCAATGCCGGCTACAGCCTTGGCTCCGCGCTGACCTTTGTGCTGGTGCTTAACCTGGGCGGCATGATCGGCGCCATCGGCGGCGGCTGGCTCGCGGACCGGTTCCACATCAAGTACGTGCTGATCGGCATGTACGTGCTCGCGGCTGCGTCGATCACGCTGCTGGGGCATCCGCTGCCGACCGGCTGGCTGTATCTGCTGGTGGGCATGGCCGGGGCCTCCACCATCGGCACGCAGATCGTCGGCTGCGCCTATGCGGGCCAGTTCTATCCCGACCGCATCCGTGCCACCGGCATCGGCTGGACCCTTGGCATGGGCCGCGGCGGCGCCATCCTCGCGCCGATCGTGATCGGCATCCTGGTTGCGATGAAGTTGCAGCTCGAACTGAACTTCATGGCGATTGCCGTGCCCGGGCTGGTCGCGGCGCTGGCTGTGATGATGATCGATCACGGCCGGTCCGCGTCGGCCGTCGCCGGCCAGGGCAAGGCCGCCGGCGGCACCGCGCTGGCCGATGTCCCGCAACAACCCGCAAATTCCAACACGTAGTCCCGACACCTAGTCCCAACACTTAGTCCCACACCAAAGGAGACCATGCACCATGGCCGAGTACACCCCTTCCGAACTTCTCGCGCTGGTCAATGACAGCCAGGTCAGCGCCGGCGATGAGCGCGTGCGCGCCATTACCGCCCGCGTCGTTGCAGACCTGTTCCGGACCATCGAAGAGTTCGAGGTCACGCCAAACGAATTCTGGTCTGCCATGAAGTGGCTGACCCGCCTGGGCCAGGCCGACATGGTCGGTCTGATTACCGCCGGCCTGGGCTTTGACCGCCTGCTCGATATTCTCGAGGAGGAGGCCGACGAGGCGCAAGCGCGGGCGCTGGGCACGCCGCGCGCGATCGAAGGGCCGCTATACGTGGCCGGCGCGCCGCTGTCCCAGCGCGAAGTACGGCTCGATGAAGGCAATGAAGGCAAGGGCGAGACGCTGGTCATGGAAGGCCGCGTGCTCGGGCTGGACGGCAAGCCGGTGCCGCACGCGGTGGTCGATGTCTGGCATTGCAACGAGCAGGGCCGGTACTCGCACTTCGATCCGAGCCAGCCGGACTACAATCTGCGCCGCCGCATCGAGACCGACGCCGAAGGCAACTACCGCTTCCGCAGCTTCCTGCCGCCGGGCTACGCGATTCCGCCGGACAGCCCCGTATCCGAGCTGTTCGGGCTGCTGGGCCGGCATGGCAACCGCCCCGCCCATATCCATTTCCTGGTCTCGGGACAGGGCAAGCGGGCGCTGACAACGCAGGTCAATATCCCCGGCGATACCTTCCTGGACGACGATTTCGCCTTTGCCACGCGCGACGGCCTGATCGTGTCGCTGGAGAAGGTCGAGCGTTCCGCGGAATATGCGTCGCTCGGCGTGACAGGGCCGTTCACCCATGTCCGATTCGACTTTGTGCTGCAGGAATCCCTGAACGAAGCGGAGACCATTGCGGCCAGCCGATACCAGACTGCCGCCTGACGGCAAGGGCGCCGCTGTTCTGCTGTCCTGCCGGAATGAACATGCCGGCTCCCGGGAGGCATCCCGGGAGCCGGCCAGTTCACTGCGCTGCTTGTACTTACCGGCTGGGCGGCTGCCACGGAATCAGGCGCCGCTCAAGCTGCTGGAACAGCGCGAAGATCACGGCGCCCATGATGCCCGCGGCAAGCAGCGCCGCCAGCGAGAGCTTGAGCGACAGGATCTGCCAGGACTGCCAGATCAGGTAGCCCAGGCCCTTTTCGGCATTGAGATATTCGACCGCGGTGGTACTCATCAGCGCCAGGCCGACCGAGATGTGGACGCCGCTCATGATGACCGGCATCGCCGCGGGAAGCATCACGCGCAGGTAGAGGTCACGCGGCCGCGTCTCGAAGCTCCTGGCAACATCCTTGTAGATCGTGTCGATGCTCAGCACACCCGCCATGGTGCAGATCACCATGGTGAAGAACGGCCCGAGCGCGATCATCAGGATGTTCGACTTTTCGTTGAGGCCGAGCAGGATCAGAAACAGCGGAAAGAGCGCAATGCGCGGCAGCGGGTAGAGCACCGTAACGATCGGCTGGACCAGCACGCGGCACCAGCGGAACATGCCCATGCTGAGCCCGAGGAAGATGCCCGGTATCGTTCCAAGCAGCATGCCCAGCGCGAAACGCCACGCCGTCTGCCCGACATGCTCGTAGAGGCCGCCTTCGCGCGCGAGCTCCGCCAGGGTCCCGAGCACGACGGTCGGCGCCGGCAGGATCCGTTCATCGAATACGCCGAGCCGCGAGCACAGCTCCCACAGCACAAGCAGGGCGAGCGGGCTCAGTATCGAGAACATCAGCTCCGGCCGGGGCAGCCTGATGCCTCGCGTGGTAGGCGGCAGCGGCTTGACGGGGTTGTTGCCGAGGGCTTCACTCATGGCCTGCTCCCTTTACCTTCAACTCGGTGCGCAACGAAATGACCTCTTCGCGCAGGCTGTCCCAGATGCGGCGCCGTACCTCGATAAACTCGCGGTCGTTCTGCATGTCCAGCACATTGCGCGGGCGGGGCAGCCTGACGTCGATGATGTCCTTGATGCGGCCGGGCCGCTTGCCCATGACGGCCACGCGGTCGCCGAGGATGATGGCTTCATCGAGATTGTGGGTGATGAAGACAACGGTCTTGCGGCTGCCCTCCCAAAGCGCAAGCAGGTCTTCATACGCCAGCATCTTGGTCTGCTCGTCGAGCGCGCCGAACGGCTCGTCCATCAGCAGGATCGCCGGATCGTTCGCAAACGCCCGCGCCAGGTTTACGCGCTGGAGCATGCCGCCGGACAGCTCGCGCGGGTAGGCGTTCTCGAATGCGAGCAAGCCGAGCTTGTCGAGATACTCGCGCGCGATGGCATTGCGCTCGCTTCTGCCAACCTTGCGCGCGGCCAGGCCGTAGGCCGCGTTGTCGAGCACGGTCATCCACGGAAACACGCCGTTCCCCTGGAACACCATCGAGCGCAGGGAGCCGCCTTTGGCGCTGATGCTGCACTGCATGGTCCCGGTCGACTGCGTTTCAAGCCCGGCCAGCACGCGCAGCAGCGTGGTCTTGCCGCAGCCGCTCGGCCCGACCAGGCAGAGGAATTCGCCCTCGTGGATGGTAAGGTCCACCCGGCTGAGCGCCGTCATGTAGCCGGTTGCTGTCTCGAAAACCTTGGTGAGGTTGCTGAGTTCGATGCGGCCGCCGCGCCGCCCGATCTCGGCCAGCGTTGCGCCGCCTGCCGGCGGTGCGGCAGCCAGGGGGGTGCTTGCATTCATGTGCATGGTCTCCGTGGGTCGTAGCCCGTCGGGATGGCGGGATTCGTCCCGATGCCGACGGATTGGGTGCATGGTGCGGGCAGGGTAAGGCCCGCGGTTGGCTGAGAAGGGGTTCCGTATCAGGGCGCGCCCGCAGCCTGGCGCGCCCGCTGCAGCTGGGTCATGTCCACGACCTTGGCCGGATCGATCGGCTTCTTGACCAGTCCGGACTCGACCCAGAAGCGCTGCACGCGCGCCAGCGAATCCAGCTGGATCGCCGCCTTTTCGTTCCAGTAGGGAATGCCGCCGACGCTGCGCAGCAGATCCTCCGGCAACCCGGTCCATTTGGCGGCAAGGGCCAGCAACTCGGGCGTCCATTGGCCCTTGGCCTTCGCAACTTCGCGCACGGCCTTGAGATACGCCGTGAGGAAGCTGCCGACCGCGGCCGGGTGATCGCGCAGGAAGGCCTCGGAAGAGGCAAGGTAGGTTTCCTGGTACCACGGCACCACGTCCTTGTAGGACAGCCAGCGAACGCCGATGCCCCGGCTCTCGATCAGCGTCGCGGTGGGCTCGCTGACGCCGGCTACATCGACCACCTTCTGGCGCAGGATCTCAGGGGTGTCGCCGGGAGTGCGCGGCTTGTACGACAGGGTTACGTCAGACTTCTTCAGGTCTGCGCTGTTCAGCGCGCTGCGCAGCAGGAAATCGACCGGATTGCCTTCGACCGCGCCATCGACCTTGCGGCCCTTGAGGTCCTGCAGCTTGCGAATCGCGCCGGCATCCCAGAGATCCTTGCGCACGACCAGCACGGCGCCATCGCGATAGCCCTGCTTCGGCTCGGTCAGGGTCGAGATCAGCTTGATATTGAAGCCCTCGGAGAACTGGTTGAACATCGCAGGCCCCGCGATCACCGCGCTGATATCCCCGTCGCCGCGTGCGAGCAAGGGCATCTGGCTGTTGGCGGACCCCTTGTACGGCATGACCTGCACATCGAGGCCCTCTGCGCGGAAGTAACCGCGATCGACCGCAAGGAACAGCGGCAGGTAGATGATCTGCGCCGGATTGAGCGAGAACCGGACCTTCTGGTACTGGCGGCTGGCCTGGGCCTGGGCCGCTGCGCAGCCTAGCGCGAGGCCAAGTGCGGCAAACAGTAAGCCGAGGCGCCTGAATCCGTGTGTCATGCGAGTCTCCGTGAGATTGGGATGAGTATTCAGCCTCGCTGGAAGGCCGCGGCATGGGCCATGGGCCGGCAGGAAGCGAAAGATGCGCCCGTCCGGGGCTGGACGGGGCCCGGCTCTGCGGGCCGGCAAGGACAGTGTGCGCGCGGGTAAACCGAGGAACAAGACAACCCGGAATGGAAATCATGTTCCAGAACTGGAACGCTATCCGGCATCGCAGTGCTGGCGCCTGGCGTTTGGCGTCTGTGCGAGCGCGGACCGAAGCGCCCGCAATGCAGGCGTTGCGGACGCCGATGCGGGACTGCGGCGTGTGACTGGCGAGTTCACAAGGGCCTGGCGCTGACGCATAATCCCAGTGCATACGGATAGCACTGGCAGCGGCGGTTGAAGCCGCGCCGCATTGAATCCGGCCCCGATAAAAGCTTCGGGATAACAAGAAATCGGAGTCGCCTTGTCAATAGATCAGGTGCAACGGGGTCCTGACGGGAACTGGATAGTTCCTATCCCCGGTCACAGTCCTTACACGTTCACCCGCATGAAATGCGGTTTCGACGCCCCCGACTCGCGCCATAAGGTGGTCGTGATCAACCTGGCGAAGCTGCTCGCTTGCGCCGATCGCGATACGACGGACTATGTCCTCCAGGCTGCGCAGTACTGGCATGCGGGCAAGGTGCGTGGCATTCGCGAGTTCCTTGCCCCCGGCCAGAAACGGATCCCGGAAGTCCCCTATGTCACGTTCACAACCCGGCGCCGCCGTACGTTATCCGGGCTGATTGGCATTGCCACCGAAGGCGTAGTGTCGTTTCGCAACGGCCAGCATCGCGCCCGCTATCTGGCGTTTGCCGGCGCAAGCAGCCTGCCGGTTGAAGTTCATGAAACCGAGGCGGAACTGCTGGAGCGATTCTGCGGGTGGGGGCGTTAGCAAGCGGCTGGATGCCTGGCAGGCGCGTGTGCCTTGCCGTGGATGAAATTGTGCGGCAAATGGCATTTGCCCGTTACCCGGTCTGATCGCTCCGCGATCCGGTTCGCCCGGGAAACTACAGTAGTAACATCGTCCTACCCACGCGCCAAGGAGCAGGGCATGCAGTTTCTCTGGCCGCAAATGCTATGGCTGCTGCTCTGGCTCCCCCTGCTGGCGGCCGCCTACCTGTACCTGCTTGCGCGGCGCAAGAAAATCGCCCTGCTGTATTCCAGCCTTGCGCTGCCGCGCGCCGCGCTGGGCCGCAAGCAACGGCTGCGGCGTCACATCCCGCCGTTGCTCTTCCTGCTCGCGCTGGGCGCGGCCCTGCTGGCTTGCGCCCGTCCTACGGCGACCGTCACGCTGCCGTCGGACACCATCACCCTGGTGCTGGCCATGGATACTTCCCGCAGCATGGAAGCGACCGACGTCGCGCCGACCCGGATCAGCGCCGCCCAGCAGGCCGCGCGGGATCTCATCGTCGGGCTGCCGGCCAGCGTGCGCCTGGGCATTGTCTCTTTTGCCGCCACGGCGACCGTGGTGCTGCCGCCCACCGACAACCGGCAGGACATGCTCGACGCGATCGACCGCTTCCAGCTCCAGCGCGGCACGGCGACAGGCAGCGGACTGATTCAGGCACTGGCGATGCTGTTCCCCGACGATGGCATCGACCTGGAATCGATCCTCTTCAGTGGCGAGTCGCTCGCACCCGGGCCGGGGGGCAGATCGATGACGGAGGCCGCCGCGGCCGACGCTGTCCGCAAGCGCGATCAGGAGCAGCCGGCGGCGCAGCCCGGGTCTTACCGGCACGGTGCGGTGATCCTGCTCAGCGATGGCCGCCGCACCACCGGCCCGGACCCCCTGGACGCCGCGCGCATGGCGGCCCAGCGCGGCGTGCGCGTCTATACCGTGGGTTTTGGTACGCCGCAGGATGCGGGTGCGGCGGTGTCGGGCCTGTCTTTCTACATGCAGCTGGATGAACCCACCTTGCGTTCGGTGGCCGCGCTCACTGACGGCGAGTACTTCCAGGCTGGCTCGGCCGCGGACCTGACACAGGTGTATCGCCGGCTGAGCGCCCGTTTCGCGCTCGAGCGCAAGGAAATCGAGATCAGCGCCTTGCTGGCGGCGGCCTCGGCGCTGCTGCTGATGGCGGCGTGCGGGCTGTCGCTGCTGTGGTTCCGGCGCTGAGGTGAAGCGCGCGCGACCTGGCCGCGTTCAGCGCGGCGAACAGCGTTGCAGCGCCGGGACCTCTGCAGGCGTCGGGATGGCGGCGCAGGCCAAACCAGGACCTGACAGCGATTTTGTATGTCTTTGTATTGCGCAGCCAGGGCGATACGCTTGCTGACAGCATCGGCCTTGCTGCACTACACGCGCGATACACCGGTCTCCTTAAATACGTTCCGTGGCCCGGCGCCGAAATCCAGCGAAAGCGAGCACCGGGCGCTCACGGTTCAATGTCAATTCTTAAGGAAACCAATCATGACTACCAACATCGCCCGCCGTTTCGTATTGGCCATCGCCCTGACTGCCGCAGCGGCAGGTGCCCAGGCCGCGAGCCTGTCCCATGTGGGCGCGCGCGACCCGTACACCGACGGCGCACGCTCGGTGCTGGATGCACGCGACCCGTACAGCGACGGCGCGCGTTCGGTGCAGGAACCACGCAGCCCGTACAGCGACGGCGCTCGCAGCTTCGATCCCTTTACCGATGGAGCCCGGACCCTGGCCGGCCGTGACCGCACCGGCGTTTCCGCGGAACCGGCGCGCAGCGCCGACCCTTACCTCGACGGCGCGCACGCCTGAACCCACACCAACCACCCATCGTCAATCCAGGAGCAAAACATGACCCGAATCGAAAAAGTGCTGTACACCGGCAAGGTCCATATCACCGCGGGTGGCCGCGACGGCGAAGCCCATAGCGATGACGGCCGCCTCAACCTGCAGTTGTCGTCGCCGGGATCCAGGGGCTCCGGTACGAACCCGGAGCAATTGCTGGCTACGGGATGGTCGGCATGCTTTATCGGCGCGATCGGCCTGGCTGCCGGCAAGATGAAGATCAAGCTGCCGTCGGACCTGTCCGTCGACGCGGAAGTCGACCTGGGCACGGCCGGCGAAGCCTATCTGCTGCAGGCCCGCCTCAATGTCCGGATTCCCGGCATCGAACGCGACGTGGCCCAGGCACTGGTCGATACCGCGCACCAGACCTGCCCGTATTCGAAAGCCTTGCGCGGCAACATCCATGTCGAAACCAATCTGATCTGAAGACCCGGGGACCTGCCTGAGTTCGCCAGGCGGTCCCGCTAACAGAAGGAGGTACCCATGTCGAACACCAGCACTCCCGCTGCCATGGCCATCTCGCCGGGCGCGTTCCATGGCATTACGCTGGTCGGGGCCGTGGTGGCCGCATTGACAACCTTCGTGACGCTTGCCGCGGCGTTGCCGGCCTGGGCCATGTTTCTTGGCTGGGTCGGGTACAACTCCCGCGGGCAGACGGTACGCGAAGGCCTGGCGAACCTTGTGGCACTCCTGCTCGGCATCTTGTTTGGCGCAGGGACGGCATTGCTGATCGGATGGCTGACCCCGCATGTCGGGGACCTTGCTACGCCGCTTGCGGTATTCGCCGATGTGGTGCTCGTGCTCAGCCTGCGGGCCGTGCCCGGCATCAACAACCCGCTTGCCTACTTTCTCGGGCTGATCAGCTTCTTTGCCGCGAGCCAGCCACCGTCGCCGTCATTGCTGGCCGGATTGGTCGCGGCGGGGGTGCTCGGCGCGCTTGGCGGCGGCATCAGCAATGTGCTGCAGGGACGGCTGGCGCGCTAGCGCCGATACCAGTGATCACAGCGAGATCAGTAATGCCGTGGTTGCAACGCGATCGCATTCGGTCAGCGCCGGATGCGATCGCGTACGTCTTTCGGCCGGCTGCGCCATTGCCGGGCGGCTCCATGATATATTCGCATGCGAACAAAACCACAATGCCGTCGAACACATGGAACATCGCCTCGTCTACCTGTTGAACGTGGGCCAGCGGCGCCTGCAGCGGTGGTCACAAGCGCGCACCGCCGCCGGTGGCGTGACCTCCGCCCAGGCCGGGCTGCTGTTCTTTCTGGGCAGGAACGATGGCGCGCTGATGAGCGAGGCCGCCGCCGCGCTCGATCTGGGCGCGCCCGGAATGAGCGGGCTGGCCGACCGGACCGAACGGGCCGGACTGATCGAGCGCCGGCCGGACGATACCGATCGCCGTGCCTGGCGCCTGTGGCTGACGGAAGCGGGGCGCAAGGCGCGCCTGCGTTCCAAGGCCAGCATGAAGGTATTGAATGCCAGACTGACCGAGGGCTTCACCCCGGACGAGATCGACGTGGTGGCGCGCTGGCTGGGCAGTTTGCAGACGAAGTTTCCGGCCGCCGACGAGGATCAGGTGTAACCGGGGCGGCGGCGCGGAAGCGAGGCAGCGGGGCAGTCCGGCTTACTGCCCGTCAAGTCTGGTGAAGTCCGGTTTGCGCTTCTCGGCGAAAGCCTGGAAGGCTTCCCTGGCTTCCGCACTGGCCAGCCGCTCCACGAACCGGGCGCTTTCGCTTTGCATCTGCGCTACCAGTTTTTCCGCATCGCGCATCAGCTTTTTCATGGCGCTCAGCGAGCCGGCAGGGCGGGTGGCAAGCTTCTCGGCCATCCGGCGCGCTTCCGCCCGCAACTGGTCGTTGCTGCAAACCTTGTTCGCGATGCCCCAGGCCACCGCGGTCTGCGCGTCGAGCGGCTCGCCCAGCGCGAACATCTCGAAGGCCCTGACGTGGCCGATCCGCAGCGGAAGCAGGTGGCTCGATGCCGCTTCGGGAACCAGTGCAAGGTTGACGAAAGGCGTGATCAGCTGCGCATCCTGGCCCAGCACGACGTAATCGCAATGCAGCAGCATGGTGGTCCCGACGCCGACGGCCTTGCCGTTGACGGCGGCGACAGTCGGCACCGTCGAGTTGGCAAGGGCGTGCAGGAAGCGATGCACGTGACGTTCGCCGCTGTGCTTTCCTGCCGCGATCGCGGCGAACTCGCCGATGTCGTTGCCGGAAGTGAACATGTCCCCATCTCCCTGGACCAGCAGGACGCGGATACTCCGGTCCTGTTGCGCCTGCTCGATCGTGTCGGCGAGTACGCCATACATGTCGTTCGTCAGGGCGTTCTTCTTGTCGGGGCGGGCAAGCGTCATGGTCAGCACGCCGCCGGTGAGGTCAATGCGGATATCGGGGGTCATGAGTCGGTCTCCGGGTCAGTTGCAGGATGCTGTGCGAGCAGCGGAATGAATTTCGCATGCGAAGTATATAGATAATTCGCGTGCGAAGTAAACCGATGAGGCCAGGTGCGCTATCCGTGGCCTCAAGCCTGCTTTCCCGTTCCCCGGCCGGCTAGAACCGGTGGCGCACGCCCATCACGGCACCGAGCTGGTTCTTGCCAGGCTGCACGTTAAAGACAGCCGTCGCACCAGTGCCAGTGTTGTAGCCGTTGACCCCGAGGTTCGACTGGTCCTTGTTGAGCGCGTAGGAGACCGATGCATAAAGGTCGGTACGCTTGGTGAAGGTGTAGTCCGCCGTGACCACGAACTGCCAGGGATCCGCGCCGGTCTGGCGGAAGTCCTGGTAGTAGGCCGCCCCCATCAGCGAGAAGGCAGGCGTCAGCTTGTAATTGACGCCAAGCCAGTAGAGATTGGCGCCGGCGTTCGCGGCCTGAGCGCCTGGCAGCCGGGCGCCGTCGAGCGCCTTTGCCAGGCGGTACCCGGCGAAAATCTTGGCAGGGCCAACTGCGTACGTGCCGGCAACCGCGTAGCGCCGCAGCACCGGTGCCTGGTTGGCCGGCGTCCCGGTGTGCAGGTCGTCGTACGCCAGGCCCAATGAAAACGGGCCGCTGGCGTAGCTGAGGTAGGCGCCGTACTCGCGCCCGAACACATTGCTGCCGGCGACTTCGTTGCCATTGGCCTGGAACGAATAGAAGGCGGCGCCGGTCAGTGCACCGAACTTGCCGACGTACTTGACGGCGTTGTCTGCCCGCGCGCCGAACTCCGGCGCGATGGCCAGGATGCCGTAGCGGTCGGCCGTCGCTGCGGGATCGTAGAGATTATTGAAGTCGCGCAAGGCGGTTTGCTGCCGGCCGAGCAGCAGGCTGCCATAGGGACTCTCCACGCCAACGTAGGCATTGCGTCCGAACAGGCGCCCGCCCTGGCCGGAATTGCCCGTATCGATATCAAAGCCGCTTTCCAGCAAAAACACGGCCTTGAGCCCGGCGCCCAGGTCTTCGGTGCCGCGCACGCCCCAGCGCGAGCCGGATTGATTGCCGGAACTGAGCCTGAACAGATTGTCGCCGTCGCGGCCGGAGTTGCTGTTGTACTCGATGCCGGCATCGACAATGCCGAACAGCGAGACGCCGGACTGGGCGCAGGCAGCGTTGGCCGCCACGGATGCGGCAAACGCCGCGAACATCTTCTTCATCATTTCTCCAGTTTTTCTTGCGTCTTGAAATTTGTAGCGGCGCGGCGCTGACAAGCTGCGATACAAAGACCCCGCTTGCCGGAAACAACCGGGATACACAGGCGCGATGCAATGTCAGCATCCGGATGCGCCCCTGAGCGTGGCCGCCGGCGGGTGTCATTGGCGACGCCCGGTACGTCTGAACAGGATCTCAAAGACTATGAAACCCATCACGATCTCTCTCCTTGCTTCGGCGCTGATGGCTTCGAGCCTCGCTTTCTCTGCGCCTGCAGCCGATACGAATGGCGCCAGCCGCGCCCTGACCCGCGAAGAAGTGCGCGCGGACCTCGACGCCTGGCACCGCGCCGGTCTGTCGGAGTACTGGCGTGGCAACCGCGGTCCCAATTTCGACAGTCCAGAGTATCTGAAGCGCTTTGCGCTGTATCAGCGCCTTCGGGCCGAGCAGACGGCCACCACGGCACCATGAACCAGAAACGCACGGCGCCCTGGAAGAACGCCGTGCGTGGGGTGCTACGCATGTGGTTTCCGTTCGCCGCCGAGGCGCGAGACGTATTAGAAGGAAGCGGTGTATCTGTGCTTTGGCGCTGGAACCCCATTTCTGTCAGCGCGTGTATCGTTCCCCGCGCTGGATACAAGGCGATACAAAGCGATGCGCGACAGTTCCCCGGAAGATGAGCCGGGTTTGGCGCTTTTTCGGAATCGGGCGTGCGTGCCGGTTCCCGCCTTCCCGGCTTCGGGGCGCCGATCTGGCACCCGGGGCAGGGAAGACAGGGGAGACAGGGAACACAGGGCACACGAGGAACAGCCAGAGGACTGCAGAGGACTACAGAGGACTGCCAGCGTCCTTACCGCGCCACGCCGTACCGGGCCGCGGGCTGGTCACGTGACAGGTTGGGGCCGAGTGCGGCACGCGCAGCCTCGAATGCCTTCCAGTCTGCCTCGTCAGGCAGCGATGGCACGGTAATCACTTCACCCTGGTCGAGCCCGGCCAGCGCGGCATCGACCAGATCGTCGCCGCTCATCACGATGCCTTGCGGCAGGTTCTCGACCGGCTGGCCGGCGGTGTCCCAGAACTCGGTCCGCGTTGCGCCGGGAAGCACGGCCTGCACGCGCACGCCCTTGCCGGCAAGCTCATGCTGCAACGACTGGGTAAAGGCCAGCACGAACGCTTTCGAGCCGCCATAGACACCATTCAGGATCTCGGGCGCCACCGCGACGATCGACGCGATATTGATGATGGTGCCTTCGCCGCGCGCCACGAATGCAGGCGCGGCGGCGTAAGTCAGGCGAGTCAGCGCCGTGACGTTGAGCTCGATCATCGCCTGCATCTTGTCGACGTCCGACGCCAGCAACGGTGCCGCGGCGCCGATGCCGGCGTTGTTGACCAGCGTGGTGATGCTGGCGTCGCTGCGCAACAGGTCTTCGATGCGGCGGACATCGGCAGCCTGGCCAAGGTCCGCGGTCACGATCTCGACCGAGCGGCCGGTGTCGTCGGTGATGCGGCGGGCCAACGCTTCGAGCCGGGAGCGGTTGCGCGCCACCAGGATGAGATCGTGGCCGCGGCGCGCGAGGCGATCCGCATAGATCGCACCGATGCCGGACGATGCGCCCGTGATGACGGCGGTGCCGGCGTGGATTTGAGTGGTCATGTCTGAGCTCCGGGATTCTTGGAAGAGGGGGAAGCCGTGGCCGGACTGGCCGGCTGCCTTGGACTCAAGAGTAGGGGCACAAAGGCATGGCGCCAATGTCATTGATGCCACCTTTTCTGCCATCTGCCGGCGGCGGGCTCCCTGCACCGAGGGAGCCCGTATGAACGGCACGGCATCCGCCGATATTGCGGGTACCGGGCGGGCAGACGGATATGTACCGGATTGTGGCGTGTGCTGCGCCGGATACAGTGAGATACACGGACAAGCGCCGGCACCCATACAATGGCGTCGACGCAGACCTGGCGGTTCACCTGACTCTTCTGAGGGGATAGAAATGGATGCACACGTCGACCATGTCCTGGTTGTCGATGACGACCGGGAAATCCGCGAACTGGTATCGACCTACCTGACCAAGAATGGCCTGCGTGTGACCGTGGCGCAGGATGGCAGGCAAATGCGGTCGATCCTGGAGGCCAATGCTGTCGACCTGATCGTGCTGGACGTGATGATGCCCGGGGACGATGGCCTGGTGCTGTGTCGCGAACTGCGCGCCGGCAAGCACAAGACCACCCCGATCCTGATGCTGACCGCGCGCAGCGACGAGACCGACCGCATCCTCGGCCTCGAAATGGGTGCCGACGACTATCTTCCCAAGCCGTTCGCGGCGCGTGAGCTGCTGGCCCGCATCAAGGCTGTGCTGCGCCGGACGCGCATGCTGCCGCCCAACCTGCAGATCACGGAAGCAGGCCAGCTGCTGGCGTTCGGCGACTGGCAGCTGGATACCACGGCACGGCACCTGATCGACCGTGATGGCATCATCGTCGCGCTGAGCGGCGCGGAATACCGCTTGCTGCGAGTGTTTGTCGACCATCCGCAGCGCGTGCTCAACCGCGACCAGCTGCTCAGCCTCACGCAAGGCCGCGAGGCGGAAATGTTCGAGCGATCGGTCGACCTGCTGGTCAGCCGCTTGCGCCAGCATCTGAAGGACGATGCGCGCGAGCCCCGCTACATCAAGACCGTGCGCAGCGAGGGCTACGTGTTCTCGGTGCCGGTCGAGATCCGGGAGGCCCGGCTGTGAATTTCCGCGCCTTGCCGTGGCCCCGCACGCTGGGCTCGCGGCTGTTCCTGATCCTGCTGACTGGTCTCCTGGTGGCCTATGGGCTGTCGTTCGCCGTGCTGTTTGCGGAGCGCTACATCACCGCGCGGCAGGTGATGCTCGGCACGCTCGAAACCGACGTGTCAACGTCGATTGCAATCCTCGACCGTGTGCCCGCGGCGGAGCGGCCGCAGTGGCTGCGGCACGTCAATCGCGGCAATTACCAATACATGCTCGGCACGGGCCTGCCGGGCGTGCCGGAGATGAGCGATCAGGCCAAGGAGATCGCCGAGCGCATTACCGAAGCGAGCGGTGGCCGCTTCCCCGTCAGGGTCGAATCGATCCCGGGGCAAGGCAAACGCCTGCAGGCGCACCTCACCCTCAGCGATGGCAGCCCGCTGACCATCGACGTCCATCCGAAGCCGCCCGCCATCGCGCAATGGCTGCCCTATGTGCTGGTGCTGCAGCTGCTGCTGCTGGTGCTGTGCTGCTGGCTGGCCGTACGGCTGTCGCTGCGCCCCGTGGTGGCGCTCGCCAATGCCGCCGACGCGCTCGACCCGAACGCCGCGAGCGAGCCGCTGCCCGAGACCGGTCCGACGGAACTGATGCGTGCCGCGCGCGCGTTCAACGCCATGCGCGAGCGCATCGCACGTTTTGTCGAGGAGCGCGTGCAGATCCTGGCGGCGATCTCGCACGACCTGCAGACGCCGATCACGCGCATGAAGCTGCGCGCCGAGATGGCGGACGACTCCGAAGACAAGCGCAAGCTGGTGCACGACCTCGCCGAGATCGAGACGCTGGTGAAAGAGGGACTGGCCTATGCGCGCGCCATGCATGGCAATGGCGAGAAGGCATCGCGGATCGACATCGGGTCATTCGTCGAGAGCCTGGTCTACGACTATCAGGACACCGGCAAGGCCGTCACGATCCTGCAGAACATCGGCGGCGCCATCATGACGCGCCCGCACGCCCTGCGCCGCATCCTGACCAACCTGACCGACAACGCCATCAAGTTCGGCGGGGCGGCGGAGCTGAGCGTGCGGCGCGACGGCGCAGCGGTGGTGATCGGCGTGCTGGATCGCGGACCCGGCATCCCGGCGGATAAGCTCGAATCCGTGGTGCAGCCCTTTGTCCGGCTCGAGGAATCGCGCAACCGCGAGACCGGCGGCACCGGCCTGGGCCTCGCCATTGCGCACCAGCTGGCGCTGGCGATCGGCGGCTCGCTGACGCTGCGCAATCGCGAGGGCGGCGGGCTCGAGGCGCAGCTCAGGCTGGGCTGAGGGAGCAGGCCTCGCTTGCGTGGTTTGCGGCAACCTGCTGCCGGTCGACCTTCATTCCCGAGCTCTCCTTCGCCGCCGGACTACCGGATTACCGGACTACCGGACTATTTCACTACCCGACTACCAGCCGCCGCCCAGCGCCCGGAACGTTGCCACCGCCGCGCGGGCATTGTCGGCGCGCACCCGCGCCTGCTGGTCGCGCGCGGCCAGCAGCAGGCGGTCTTCTTCGAGCACTTCGAACAGGCTGACGGCGCCGCCCTTGTAGGCATCCTCGGCCGCGCCGCGAGCGCGCGCGTGCGCCGCCACTTCGACGGCGAGGTCCTTGCTCTGCAATTCCAGCTGGGTCAGCGCGATGATCGCGTTTTCCACGTCCTCGGTGGCGCGCAGCATGGCCTTGCGGTAGGTAGCCAGGGCCTCGGCGTTGGCGCCTTTGGCCTGCGCTACCTCGGCGTCCACCCGGCCGAAGTCGAACAGCCGCCAGCGCAGCCCGGCGGCAGCGGCAGGCTGGAACGCTGAGGCGGTGAACAGCTTGCCGGCCGAAAGGCTTTCGAACCCGAGCAGCGCCGACAGCGACAGCTTCGGGTAGTACTCGGCAGTGGCCACGCCGATGCGGGCGCTCGATGCCGCCAGCCGGCGTTCGGCGGCGATCACGTCGGGGCGGCGCTGCAGCAGGTTGGCGGGACCTTGCGCCACGGAAATCCGCGGGACCGTGGCGCGCTCGACAGGCGCGAGCAGTTCCGCCGCATACGTGCCCGGAGGCGCGCCCATCAGTACATCGAGGCGGTTCAGCTGGGTCTCCAGCTCGATCTGCAGCGGCGGGATGGTCACGCGGGTCTGCGCGAGCTGTGCTTCCGCCTGGGCCCGCTCTCGCTCCGCGCCGACGCCGTCGGCCAGCCGGAACTGCACCAGTTCTAGCAGCCTGGCATTGGTCCGCACCTGCTGCTGGGCAATCGCGATGCGCTGCTGCGCGCCGCGCACGCGGAAATACGCATCGGCGGCTTCCGCGGCCACCAGCACGCGCACGCCCATGTGCTCGGCTTCGGCGGCCTGCGCTTCCGCGCTGGCGGCCTCGGCGCCGCGCCGCAGGCCGCCAGCAACGTCGATCTCCCAGCTCGCGCCGGCGCCCACGCTGTACAGCGTGTTGTTGCGGTCAAAGCCGGGCCGGTTCCTGGCAAGACTGCCTAGCGGTCCTTCCAGCGATTGATGCTGTCTGCTGACGCTGCCCGACAGCGAGCCTTCGGGCAGCAGCGCGGCGCCGGCGTACTGCGCCGCCGCGCGGGCCTGGTCGACGCGCGCGATGGCTGCTGCCAGGTCGAGGTTCTGTTCCAGCGCGCGCTGGATCACCCGGGTCAGCGCGGGGTCGTCGAAACCCTGCCACCAGCTGTCCAGCGCCGGCGCTGCGCGGGTGGCGTCGCGGGCTTCCAATGCCACGGCGTGCGGGTAGGCGGCGGGCAGGTCCGATGGCGGGGCCTGGTAGTCGGGCCCCACCGCGCAGGCGGCGAGCGCGGTCGCCAGCAGCAGCGGCACGGCACGGGCAATGCCGGCGCCGGCTCGCCGCATACGGGAGCGAGCGTGGGAACGGGAAGCGGAACGGGAGGGATCTTGCGGCATTGCTAACACCTTTCAACGGCGACGTTCAACGACTCGGCAGCGACGGATGCTGCACAAACCAAAAACTAACTTGCATGATGATAGTGACTACTCTAGACTAACTTGCAAATTGAAAGCAACTAGATTTTCCGAGGACGCCGATCATGTCGAAAAAGCCACTTGCTGAATTGCCGTGTCCCATTGCACGCACCGCGGCTCGCGTTGCCGACAGCTGGAGCGTGCTGATCCTGCGCGAGGCCTTCTATGGCGTAACCCGCTTTGACGAGTTCCAGCAGAACCTGGCGATCGCTCCCAATATGCTCACGCGCCGCCTGAACTCGCTGGTCGAGGAAGGGATGATGGAGCGCCGCCAATACTGCGACCGGCCGCCGCGATCCGAGTACATCCTGACCGAGCGCGGGCGCGATTTCCGCCAGGTGCTGCTGGCCATGCTGGCGTGGGGCAACAAGCATCTCGCGCCCGAAGGCGAAAGCGTGCTGCTGGCGGACCGGCGCACCGGCGCACGCGTGGAACCCGTGCTGGTCGACCCCGCCACCGGCAGCCCCGTCACCGGTGCCGACTACCACATTGCGCCCGGCCCCGCCGCCAGCGAGCGCGTGCGCCAGCGGCTGTCCCGCTCGGCCGAATCCTGATCCCGATTTCCCGACCCTGCCGCACCACAGGCGGCGCAGGTCCCCGAAAGCCAAGAGCAGAAAGCAGAAAGGAAGTGCCATGAGTAGCAACACGCTGACTGAGCGGGCAGGTACCGAGCCCGTTCCCGAGTCGAAATCCAGGATCAGCCCCAAGCGCCTGCTGGTGGCCGGCGCGGTGGTGGTCGCGGGCCTGGCGGCCATCGGCTATGGCCACCACTGGTGGACGTCGGGCCGTTACCTGCAGAGCACCGACGATGCCTACGTCGGCGGCGATGTCACGGTGATCGGTGCCAAGGTCGGGGGCTATATCGCCGAAGTCGCGGTGACCGACAACCAGTCGGTGCACGCCGGCGACGTGCTGGTGCGCATCGACGACCGCGACTATCGCGCCGCGCTGGCCAAGGCCGAGGGCGCCGTGGCCGCACAGAAGGCGCTGCTGGCCAACCTGGATGCGACCGCGCGGCTGCAGGAGGCGGTTATCGCGCAGGCCAGGGCGAGCATCACGGCGGCCAATGCCGACACGGTGCGGGCGCGCGACGACCAGGTCCGCTACGCCAGCCTGGTGGCCAAGGCGGCGGTATCGATCCAGAGCTCGCAGAAGGCCGACTCCGACTACAAGCAGGCGCAGGCCAATGGCGACAAGGCGCGCGCCGCGCTGCTGGCGGCCCAGCGCCAGCTGGACGTCATCGGCACGCAGAAGCAGCAGGCCGAGGCCGCGCTGGCGCAGGCGAGCGCCGAGCGCGATATCGCCAAGCTCAATCTCAGCTATACGGAACTGCGCGCCCCGGTGGACGGCACCGTCGGCAACCGCCGCGCACGCGTCGGCGCCTTTGCCGGTGCGGGCAGCCAGCTGCTTTCCATCGTTCCGGCCAACGGGCTGTGGGTGGACGCGAACTTCAAGGAAGGCCAGCTGGCGCATATGCGCCCCGGCATGCCGGTCGAAGTGGAGGCCGATATCCTGCCCGGACGCGTGTTCCATGGCCGGGTCGCGAGCCTGGCGCCCGCCACCGGCGCGCAGTTCAGCGTGCTGCCGGCGGAAAACGCCACGGGCAATTTCACCAAGATCGTCCAGCGCGTACCGGTGCGGATCCGCCTCGACGACCAGGACGCCAGGCTGGGGGTCTTGCGCCCGGGCCTGTCGGTCATCGCGCAGGTCAATACCCACCCCGTGACGCAGTCCACCTCGCAGGTGCGGTGATGACGACGGCCAGCCTGACCACTCCAGCGGCCGCCCTGGAGACGACGCCGGACGCGATGTCCACCGGCGCCAAGGTGTTCGCCTTCGGCACCATGTGCGTCGGCATGTTCATCGCCTTGCTGGATATCCAGATCGTTTCCGCGTCGCTGCGCGATATCGGCGGCGCGCTGTCGGCCGGCGCCGATGAAACGGTATGGGTGCAGACCAGCTACCTGATCGCCGAGATCATCGTCATTCCGCTGTCGGGCTGGCTCTCGCGCGTGATGTCGACGCGCTGGCTGTTCGCTGCCTCGGCGGCCGGCTTTACCGTGACCAGCCTGCTGTGCGGGGTGGCGTGGGATATCCACAGCATGATCGTGTTCCGCGCGTTGCAGGGATTCCTGGGCGGCTCGATGATCCCGCTGGTGTTTACCACGGCTTTCGCGTTCTTCGCTGGCCCGCAGCGCGTGATCGCCGCGGCCACCGTCGGCGGGCTGGCTTCGCTGGCGCCGACGCTGGGGCCCACGGTGGGCGGCTGGATCACCGATCACTTCTCGTGGCACTGGCTGTTCTTCATCAACCTGGTGCCGGGCATCTTCGTCACCATCGCGGTGCCGCTGCTGGTCAAGGTCGACCGCCCCAACTGGTCGCTGGTGCGCGGTGCCGATTACCTTGGCATCGTGATGATGGCGCTGTTCCTGGGCTGCCTGGAATACACGCTGGAAGAAGGGCCGCGCTGGGACTGGTTCGACGATGACGTGATCCTCACGACCGCCTGGATTTCCGGCGTGTCGGGCGTGGCCTTCATCTGGCGCACGCTGACCTACGCCAATCCGATCGTCGACCTGAGGGCGCTCAAGGACCGCAACTTCGCGCTCGGCTGCTTCTTTTCCTTTGTCACGGGCATCGGCATCTTCGCCACCATCTACCTGACGCCGCTGTTCCTGGGGCGGGTGCGCGGCTTCAGCGCGCTGGACATCGGGCTGGCGGTGTTCTCCACCGGCGTGTTCCAGATGGCTTCGATCCCGCTCTATGCCTTCCTGGCGAACCGCGTCGACCTGCGCTGGCTGATGATGGCCGGGCTGGCGATGTTCGCGGTATCGATGTGGTTCTTCGCGCCGATCACCCACGACTGGGGTGCGGCGCAGCTGATGCTGCCGCAGGCACTGCGCGGCATGGCACAGCAATTTGCCGTGGCGCCCACCGTGACGCTGACGCTGGGCAGCCTGCCGCCGGAGCGGCTCAAGCTGGCGTCCGGCCTGTTCAACCTGATGCGCAACCTGGGCGGCGCCATCGGCATTGCGGCCTGCGCGACCGTGCTCAACGACCGCGGCAACCTGCATTTCCTGCGCGAGGCGGAGCACCTGAATATCCGCAATGAAGCCATGGGAAGCGTGCTGCAACGTCTCACCGAACAGTTCGTGGCGGCCGGGCACGACGCCCTCGATGCGCATACCGCCGCGCTCAAGCAACTGTGGGGGCTGGCCTGGCGCGAGGCCCAGACGCAGACCTTCGGCGACGCGTTCCTGGTGATCCTGGTCTGCTTCGTCATCGCCACGGCGATGGTGCCGCTGATGCGCAAGGTCGGGGCGCCGAAGGGCCCGTCGGCGGATGCGCATTGATCGGAGGCAGCGATGAAAGCCGTTCTGTTCAGACGATTGCTGTGTGCCGCGCTGATCGCGGGCGGGGCGCCGCTGGCATACGCCGGCAATGAGCGCCCGCGTGACACCGGCGTGGCCTGTGCCCGTGCAGGCAATACGTATTGCAACCTTCAGGAGCCGGCCGCCGGGCGATTGCCACATGGCGCCACGACTGAAGCGCGCATGACCGATTGATCTTTGGTTTTTGGCAGGGAGAAAGCGATGAATGCAAGAGATGTCGTGCTGTGTCAGCCGGTGCGGACCGCCATTGGCGCCTACAACGGCTCATTGAAGTCCATTGCGGCGACCGAGCTCGGCGCCGCGGCGATCCGGGCCAGCGTGGAACGGGCGGGTATCGATCCCGGCGAGGTCGGCAGCGTAGTGTTCGGCAATGTGGTCCAGGCCGGCAACCGGATGAACCCGGCCCGGCAGGCTGCCATCGGGGCGGGGCTGCCGGTGTCGGTCCCGGCAATGACCGTGAACCGCGTGTGCGGCTCGGGCGCGCAGGCGATCGCCACGGCCGCCGACGAGGTGCGCCTCGGCTATGTCGACATCGCCGTCGCCGGCGGCATGGAGAACATGGACCGTGCGCCTTACCTGATGATGTCCGGCCGCTGGGGCCAGCGCATGGGCGATTCCGTGCTGCGTGACAGCATGCTGTACGACGGACTGCACGACGCCTTCTCGGGCGAGCATTCCGGATGGCATACCGAGGATCTTGCCGCCCGCTATGCGCTCAGCCGCGAGGCGCAGGATCGCTGGGCCGAACGTTCGCAGCGCAATTTCGCGCAGGCACAGGCGAACGGCCGGTTCGCCGGCCAGATCGCCGGCGTGGCGGTCAAGGGCAAGGGCGGCACGACCCTGTTCGAGGTCGACGAAGCTAACCGTCCCGATACCACCCTGGAAGCGCTCGGCCGGCTCAAGCCGGCGTTCCGCCCGGACGGCACCATCACCGCCGGCAATGCGCCCGGGCTCAATAGCGGCGCCGCGGCCATGATCGTGGCGGAACGTTCGCTTGCCGAAGCCCGCGGCCTCGAGCCGCTGGGCCGGCTGGCGGCCTACGGAGTCGGTGCCGTGGAGCCGGGCATGTTCGGCCTGGGCCCTGTCCCGGCGGTGCGGCAGGCGCTGCAGCGCGCCGGCTGGGCGCTGGGCGATATCGAACGCATCGAGATCAATGAAGCCTTTGCCGCCGTGCCGCTGGCCGTGGCGGCGGAACTGGGCTTGCCGCACGACATCATCAATGTTGACGGCGGCGCCATTGCGCACGGCCATCCGATCGGCGCGACCGGCGCGGTGCTGACGACGCGCCTGCTGCATGCCATGCGCGCGGATGGCATCCGGCGCGGCATCGTCACGCTGTGCATCGGCGGAGGACAGGGGATTGCGCTGGCGCTTGAGGCCCTGGCCTGATCCGTCAGCCGTCGTTGCGCGCGCGCCGGTCGTCGGGATCGGCGCAATAACAACCTGGAGGAGCAAACCATGAACATCCAATATATCGAGGATCTGGCCCCGGGCCAGAAATATGGTTCGGGACGGCTGACCGTCGAGCCCGAGCGGATCAAGTCCTTCGCTGCCGAGTTCGACCCGCAGCCTTTCCACCTCGATGAAGCCGCTGCCCGCGACACGCTGTTCCGCGGCCTGGCCGCGAGCGGCTGGCACACGGCGGCGCTTACCATGCGTCTGCTGGTCGATGGCGAGCTCCGGCCCGCGGGCGGCATCATCGGCGCCGGCTTCGAGGAGCTGCGCTGGCCCAAGCCGGTGCGGCCCGGCGATGCATTGCATGTCGAGAGCGAGATACTGGAGGTGCGGACTTCCAGGTCGCGGCCTGACCAGGGCATCGTGAAGGTGCGCATCACGACCTTCAACCAGCATGACGAACCGGTGCAGGCCGGCGTAGTCAACCTGGTGGTGCAGTGCCGTCCCGGCGGCACTGCATAGACGGGAGGCGCCATGAAGATACTGGTACTCGGTGCCGGCGCCATGGGCGGCTACTACGGCGCGCGGCTGATCGAGGCGGGCGCGGACGTCACCTTCCTGGTGCGGCCGGGCCGCGCGCAGGCCCTGGAACGCCACGGCCTTGCCATGCGCAGCGAACTCGGCGACTTTCATCGCCCGGTCAAGACGGCCCTGGCCGGCCAGGCAGACGCGCAGTACGACCTCATCCTGCTGGCATGCAAGACCTACGACCTGGCCGATGCCATCCGGGCGATCAGCCCGGCCGTGGGCCGGGACACCGCGGTGCTGCCCCTGCTCAACGGGCTTGGCGCCTATGACTGGCTCGACCAGTGCTTTGGCAGGGAGCGCGTGCTGGGCGGGGTCGCCTACATTGCGACCACGCTGGCGGCGGACGGAACCGTCATGCACGCCGGCCGCATGGACCGGCTCGTGATAGGGGCGCGCGCCGCGCAGACCGCGGCAATAACCGCGGAATTCCACGCGCTGCTGTCGCGGGCGGCGGGCACGCGTGAAGTATCGGGGGCCATCGGGCAGGAACTCTGGAACAAATGGGCCATGATCGCCGCGGGGGCCGTCATGACATGCCTGATGCGCGGCTCGGTGGGGGACATCATGAAGACACAGGATGGCCGTCAGCTGATGCTTGATGCGATGGCCGAGTGCCGCACGGTGGCGCGACTGTGCGGCCATGCCATTCCCGAGCCCGTGGTGGCTGCCATGCAGTCGCGGCTTCTTGACGAAACCTCGACCTGGGCCGCGTCGATGATGCGGGACATTGCGCAGGGCGCGCCACGCATCGAAGCCGACGCCATCGTCGGCGACCTGATCCGGCGCGGCGCCGCGCACGGGAACGAGCTGCCATTGAGCCGCATGGCCTATTGCCACCTGCAGGTCTACGAGAGCCAGCGCGCTGCCGCACAGGCCGCGGCCTCTGCGGCCTCGGTTGCATGAATGCCCCCGCTCACCCAAACCATGAAGAATCACGACATGACGAATTTTTCCTCCCTGTTGCAGCGCACGGAAGGCAGCGTGCGGGTGCTTACCATCAACAACCCGGGCAAGCGCAACGCTATTGCGGCGGATCTCTATGACAACATCCGCGCCGCGCTGGCCGCCGCCGCGGACGATCCGGCGGTAGGCGCCATCGTGCTGACCGGCGCCGACAACTACTTCTGCGCGGGCGGCGACCTGTCATTGATCAGCAAGCGGCGCGAACTCACTTACGACGAGCGCATCGAGAAGCTGGGGCACCTGCACGACGTCGTGTGCAAGCTGCGCGACTTTCCCAAGCCGATCGTCGCGGCGGTGGAGGGCGGCGCGGCGGGGGCGGGCTTCTCGCTGGCACTGGCCTGCGACCTGCTGGTGGCATCCGCCGGCGCGGCCTTCTCGATTGCCTATGTGAAAGTGGGGCTGACACCGGATGGCGGCATCACGGGCCTGCTGGCGCAGAGCCTGTCGCGGCAGGTGCTGACGCAGCTCGCGCTCACCGGCGACCGGATCACGGCCGAGCAGCTGCTGCAGTTCGGCGTGGTCAACCAGCTGGTAGAGGCGGGGCAGGCCGGCGCGGCAGCGATCGCGCTGGCGGCGCGGCTTGCCCAAGGCCCGCAACAGGCGCTGGGCTCGATCAAGGCGCTGTGCCGGCATGCGCACGAACGCACGCTCGATGACCAGCTCGAAGCGGAACGGGTGGCGATGGCCGTGGCCCAGGGCGGCGCGGAAGCCGCCGAGGGCATCGCCGCCTTCCTGGAAAAACGTCCCGTGGACTTTGCCCGCTTGCGCCGCGGCGATCCGGCTTAACCGCGGCGCGGGGCTGCCCGCATTGCTGCCCGGCTCTGTTGCCGGGCTCTACTGCCCGGCTTCACCGCCGGGCTTCACCGCCGGGCATTACTGCCCGGCGAGCTTCAGGTTCCTGGCAATGCGGGTCAGCTTGGCGTGTTCGCTGCTCAGGAAGGCTTGCGCCTGGGCCATCGTCATTGGCTCGATCGCGCGCTGCAGATTGACGGAGCGCCGGGTACGGTTCTCCGGGCTGCCCACCCAGGCATTCATGGCCTCCACCAGCCGTGCCGCGACACCGTCCGGGGTATCCGGCGGCGCCAGCACGCCTGCCCACTGGCTGTACTCGAAGTCGGCAAGGCCCGTGGTTTCCGATAGCGCCGGCACATCGGGCAGGGACGGATGCCGGGCCTTGCTGGCGACGCCGATCGGGCGGAAGCGGCCGGCCTTGATCATCCCGTAGGTCGGGCCGCCCATCGGAATGAATGTCAGGTCTACCTGCGCACCCGCGATATCGCTGGTGACCGGTGCCGCGCCCTTGTACGGGACTTCCAGGAAGCGCACGCCGGTACGGGCCTGGAAGTCGGCGCCGACCAGGTGAGGGGCCGAGCCGGGGCCCCAGTGCGCCAGTGACAACGGGCGGTTCTTCGGGTTCTTCGTGTATGCGATGACCTCGTCGACGTTCCGGAACGGCAGCGAGGGATTCGCGACCAGGATGAAGTCGGAAATCCCGCTGAAGCCCGCCAGCTTGAACTTTTCCGGCGAATACTTCGCCGATGCGATGGTCAGCGGCGCGACCAGGAAGTCGATGCCGGTCGTTCCCAGCAGGGTGTAGCCATCATTGGCGGCGCGCAGCACGTTCATGGCACAGATCGAACCGCTCGCCCCGGGGAGGTTGTCGGCAAGGACGTTCTGTCCCAGGTTTCTCTTCATCACGACGGCTGCCGCGCGGATCGATTCATCCGCCGGGCCACCGGCGGGAAATGCGACCTTGACGACCACCGGCTTGCTCGGATAGTTGCTGTCGGCCCGCAGCCAGGATGGCGCAAGCATGGCCGGCACGGCGCCGCAGGCCATTTGCAGCAGGCGGCGGCGCGATAGCTGGATAGTCATGGTTGTCTCCTCGATGGATTGTGCAAGCCGGCAGCGCATCCCCGGATGGGGCGGCTGCCGGCAGGCACTGCTTCTGGTGAGGTTGGCTGAGCGGACTATTCGTAGACCACTGCGTACTTGATGGTCAGCGTCGTGAAGGCCTTGCTTATGCTTGCGACCGCGGCTTCCCGCTCCTCGGCGCTCAGCGCGGACGGCAGCACCAGCGTGGACAGCAGCCCCTGGTCGCCCCGGTCCTCGATGCGGATATCGACAAGCGGCACGGGCGTCTGCGCATTGACCTCGGCAAGCATCTGCCGTTGCGCACGCAGCACGGCGTCGCTGCGCAACGAGTTCTTCTGGATCTTGCCGACCGCAGTCTTGGGAATGGCGTCGACCAGGTAGAACTGCTTGGGCACGGCGGCGCGTTCCGGGATCACCTCGTAGGCATAGTGCTTGATGCGTCCGAGCGGGTAGGTGCTGCCCGGCTTGAGCGCGACGTACGCCACCGGCAGTTCCCCGGCATGCGCGTCGGGCAGCCCGACCGCGGCGGCATCGAAGACCTCCGGGTGGCGATACAGCGCCTCTTCGATCATGCGCGGGTCAATATTGTTGCCCCCGCGGATGATCAGGTCCTTGGCCCGCCCGGTCAGCCAGAGGTAGCCGTCCTCGTCCGCATAGCCCAGGTCGCCGGTATTGAACCAGCCGCCTTCGAACCAGATGCTCTGGTTCTGCTCGGGATTCAGGTAGCCGGCGAAGATGTTGGGACCGCGCACCACCACGATGCCGGGTTCCCCCGGCTCGCAGTCGCGCTGGATGCGCCCGTCCGCTACCTTGACGACCTTCATCTCCTGGTAGGCCATGGGCAGGCCGATGGAGCCGATGCGGCGCTGGCCATAGCGCGGGTTGGTGGCACTGAGCGCGGTCCCTTCGGTCAGGCCGTAGCCCTCGAAGATCAGCGCGCCGGTCAGCCGTTCGAAGGCTTCGGCGACGGCCACCGACAACGGCGCGGTGCCGCAGCTGGCCGCCTTGAGCGAGCTGATGTCGGCGTCGCCGACCGGGATATTCAGCGCCATGTTGACCACGCTCGGCACCATGCCGAGCGCGGTGACGCCGAAGTGCTCCACGATCTGCCAGAGATTGCGGATGACGGAGGGATCGCGCCAGCCGCTGGATGTCAGCATTACCACCGAGGCGCCGCGGGCCAGCGGCATCAGGCAATTGGTCAGCACGCCGGTGACATGGAACATCGGCACGCCGCAGACGCGGACATCCTCGGGCTGCACGTCGATCTGCATCGCGCTGACCCACGCCATCGCCACTTCGTTGCCATGGGTGTGCAGCGCCAGCTTGGGTGTGCCGGTGGTGCCGCCGGTATGGAACATCGATGCGGTGTCGCCCGGGGAGAACACCCGCTGGCTGTCGAGCGACTCGCTGTCGAAGCGCTCGAGCGCGGCGTCGAGATCGACGATGCCCGCCTCGCTCGCCTTGCCGCCGCCAGCCTTGATCCAGTGCTGCACGCCGGGCAACTCGCGGCGCACCAGCATGGCCTTGTGCCAGGCTTCGATATCCGGGTCGGGGCCGTAGGCAATCACCGCCTTGGCGCCGGCATTGCGCAGCAGCGCCGCGATGATCTCGGGCTCGAGCATCCAGTTGACCGGGCAGGCGATGCCGGTTGCCTCGCTGCCCCAGATCGCGTATTGCGATTCCGGCGTCACCGGCATCAGCACCCCGATCACGTCATCGGCGCCGAGGCCGAGCGAGTGCAGCAGGTTGGCGGTCTGCGTGATGCGCCCGAACATCTGCGCATGGGTAATGGTGACCGACTTCGCGAGCTCGTCGCCGGAGGTGAAATAGTGCAGGGCGGGCGCCTCTGGCGCACGGTCGCGCGCGAGGCGCAGCAATTCATAGGTGCTGTCAGGCAGGCCGCGGTCGGCAAGCGGTGTCTGCTCGAAGCGGCGGATATCGGCAAGCGCCGTCACCGTCAGCCTCGGTCGGTAGGGGTCCGGCCGCACCAGGCCGGCGGCTGCCTGCACGCGTGTAGTGAGTTGCGTCATGATCAGACTCCGCGATAGACCGGACGGCGCTTGTTGAGGAATGCTTCGCCGCCTTCATGCATGTCTTCGGTGCTGAACAGCGTGGCAAAGGCCAGCTGTTCCAGCATCAGCGCGGTATCCAGCGTGGCATCCTGGCCGTTGTTGATCATCAGCTTGGCCATCGCGATGGAGTGCGGCGATTTCTCGGCAATGCGCTGCACGTAGGCCTTTGCCTCGGCCAGCAGTTCGTCCGCGGGCACCACCTTGTTGACCAGGCCGATGCGGTAGGCCTCGTCGGGTTTGATGATCTCGCCGGTAAAGATCATTTCCTTGGCGCGTGTCGCGCCAACCAGCCGGGTCAGCCGCTGCGTGCCCCCGCGTCCCGGAATCAGGCCGACGTTGGTTTCGGTCTGGCCCATCAGGGCATTGTCCGCGGCGACGCGCAGGTCGCACGCCATGGCGAGTTCCAGGCCGCCGCCAAAGCACGGCCCGGCGATGGCCGCGACCACCGGGATGGTGCTGTGATGGATCAGTGCCCACAGGTCGGGCGCGCCGCTGGTCGGCACGAAGGCTTCGATCGGCCGGCGCGCCAGCATTTCGGGAATGTCGCCGCCCGCCACGAAGGCCTTGGTGCCGCCCCACAGGACGATGCCGCGAACCGTGCGGTCCGCCATCAGCGACGACAGCGCCGCGTAAAGGTCGCTGCGCAGTCCAGTGTTCAGCGCGTTGTACTTCTCCAGCCGGTTCATGGTGACGACGGCGCAGGGGCCGTCGCGGTCGATGAAGACGGTGTCGTACTCGGTGATGTCGGTCATCGGTGTCTCCGTTATTGCTGTGGGATGCTTAGTGGATGAACTCGAACAGGCCGGCCGCGCCCATGCCGCCGGCAGCGCACATGGTCACGACGCCATACTTGGCCTTGCGGCGGCGGCCTTCGAGCAGGATGTGGCCGGTCTGGCGCGCGCCGGTCATGCCATACGGGTGGCCGATGGCGATGGCGCCGCCATTGACGTTGACGCGCTCCAGCGGCAGGCCGAGCTTGTCGATGCAGTACAGCGCCTGGCAGGCAAAGGCTTCGTTGAGTTCCCACAGGTCGATGTCGTCGATGGAGAGCTCGTTGCGTTCCAGCAGGCGCGGCACCGCGCGCACCGGGCCCACGCCCATTTCGTCCGGTTCCACGCCGGCCGTGGCCAGGCTGACAAAGTAGCCGAGCGGCTCCAGGCCGCGGCGTTCGGCTTCACGCTCGGACATCACCACCAGCGCCGCGGCGCCGTCGGACAACTGGCTGGAGTTGCCGGCCGTCACCTGGTAGCCCTCGCCCTTCACGGCGGGCAGCGCACCCAGGCCTGCCAGCGTCGTGTCGGAACGGACGCCTTCGTCGGCCTCGAGCAGGAACTCCACCGTCGAAGTCTCGCCGGTCACCTTGTCCTTGACCGACTTCACCGTTGGCAGCGGGACGATTTCCTCGGCGTAGCGGCCCGCCTTCTGTGCTTCCACGGTCAGTTGCTGGCTGCGCAGCGCGAACTCGTCGGAGCGCTGGCGCGACATGCCGTAGCGCTCGGCCAGGATTTCGGCCGTATCGATCATATGCAGGTAGACGTCGGGGCGATTCTTCGCCAGCCACGCTTCCTGCTGCGCGACCTTCAGCGTGACCGGTTGCGACAGGCTGATGGATTCGACGCCACCCGCCACCATCACCGGCACCTTGTCGATCAGCACGCGCTGCGCGGCAAACGCGACCGCCTGCAGGCCGGACGCGCAGAAGCGGGTCAGGGTCGTGCCGCTGACGGAGACCGGCAGGCCGGCGCGGATGCCGCCTTGCCGGGCGACGTTGCCGCCGGTTGCGGCGATGGGCTGGCCGCAGCCGAAGATGATGTCCTCGACTTCCGCGCCGTCGATTCCCGCGCGCTGGACGGCATGCTGGATGGCATGGCCCGCCATGGTTGCGCCATGGGTCATGTTGAATGCGCCCCGGGTGGCTTTGCCGATCGGGGTGCGGGCAAACGAAACGATCACTGCACGCGACATGGGTTCTCCTTTGATGTGGATGAGAAGGGGCGCTGATGGCCCGCGGGATCTAATATAGACAGTGGATACATTGAGGTGTCTGTTGGTCTGTGTGTTGCTTTAGACAATCCGGAAGCGTTGAGAGGCGGGATGCTTCGCATGCCTTGTTGCGCCAGTGCAGCCCGACGCAGGCACTTGGTGTATCCACTGTCTACATACTAGGATTGCCGCCGCGGCGACGTCAAGGAGTCGTTGGGCAAGGTCGGGTTTACCTCCCTGTCGATGCGTTGGCGCCGCGGCGTCAGCCGGAGTGGCGCAGGTGCTGCTAGGGTTAGCACTAAGGGCAAATGGCTTCCCGTTCCTTGACGCTGGCCGATGCGCTCCCTACGATATAGACGCTGGATACATTGATGGCCAGCGATGCGGTGACGGGATAGCAGAAGCCGAAAGGAGCGAACATTGGAATTCACTGGCACACAGGTAATCAAGGCTTCCAGGGCAGAGGTCTGGAAGCGGTTGAACGACCCCGCGACCTTGCAGCAGTGCCTGCCGGGATGCGAGAAATACGAGCAAGGCGAGGACGGCAGCTATGACGCGGTCATCGTCGCGGCGGTCGGGCCGATCAAGGCCCGCTTCAAGGGAACGGTCCGTTTTTCCGGCCACCAAGCGGACCTCGGCTACCACATCGAAGGCAGCGGCAGCGGCGGCGTCGCGGGATACGGCAAGCTGGGCGCCGATGTCCGCCTGGAAGACGTCGATGGCGGTACCTCGCTGCAGTACGTGGCCGCGGCGCAGATCGGCGGAAAGCTCGCGCAGATCGGTTCCCGACTGGTGGGCTCGGTGGCGAACAAGTTCCTTGCCGAGTTCTTTTCCCGCTTTGAGCAGCGGGTCACGCAGGAGATGGAGCAAAGTGCCTCCCTGGAAGCTTGCTCTGAGTAGGCTTCTGGCGGAACGGGGGTGCACCCGAAATTTTTTTGACCTTTAGTATTATGATCGTCATACTATGCGCATCGCGCGTGCTGATGCTGAAGTGATAACGGAGACACAGAGGCGACCGTGAAAATCGAAAACACCATCAATGGCGTGACCGGCACGACCGAGATCGAGCCAAGGCGGCTGCTGGTGCATATGCTGCGGGACCAGAAGCGCCTGACCGGCGTCCACATCGGCTGCGACACTTCCCAATGCGGCGCCTGCACTGTGCTGCTGGACGGCTCGACCGTGAAGTCATGCACGGTGCTCGCCGCACAGACCGACGGCTGCGAACTCCGCACAATCGAGGGAATGGAGCATGACCGCACCACGGACGCCCTCAAGCAAGCCTTCAACGAACTGCATGGCTTGCAGTGCGGTTTCTGCACGCCGGGGATGCTGCTGGCAGCGCGCGCGCTGCTCGAGCACCAGCCGGCGCCGGCCGAGACCGATGTCAGGGAGGCGCTGCATGGCAATCTGTGCCGCTGCACCGGGTACCAGAACATCGTCGATGCGGTGCTGCTCGCCGCGACCAGGCTGCGGCAAACGCAGGCCGTGATGCACGAGGAGGCCTCCAGATGAGCGAAGCACCGAACGGCAGCGCAACCCGCTACATTGGCAAGTCGGTCACGCGGCGGGAAGACAAGCGGCTGATGAGCGGCCAGGGCAGGTTTACCGATGACCATCAATTCCCTGGCATGGTCTACGCGGCCTTTGTCAGGTCGCCCTATGCGCACGCCAGCGTCACCGGCATCGACACGTCAGCGGCGCGCGCGCTTCCCGGCGTGGTTGACGTGCTGACCTACGCGGACATCCACGGCAAGGTCGGCGACATCCGGCCGAACTGGGTGGTGGGCAATTCCAGGGTGCCGCCTCATCCGGCCCTTGCGGCGGAACGCGTGCGGTACGTTGGGGAAGCCGTTGCGATGGTGGTTGCCGAGAGCCGGGAAATCGCGGCGGACGCCGCCGAGCTCGTCGAGGTAAGCTACCAGGAACTGGAGCCGGTGGTCGATGCGGAAGCCGCGCTCGCGGACAGCGCACCCCAGCTGCACGATAACGTGCCGGGCAATCATATCGGCACGTTCCGGCTCAAGGGCGGCAGCTACGAGGACGCATTGAAACGGGCCGACCGCGTGGTATCGATCCGGCTGGTCAACCAGCGGCTGATACCCAGCCCGCTCGAGCCCCGCGCCTTGTGCGCGAACTTCGACCCGGTCGATGAGCGCCTCACGTTTATCGTCCCGACCCAGGTTCCGCACATGTCGCGACGCTGGCTGGCTGAAACCCTGCGCTGGCCCGAGCACCGGGTCCGGATCGTGGCGCCGGATATCGGCGGCGGATTCGGCGCGAAGATGCACTTCTATGCGGAAGAAGTGCTGGTGGCGTTCGCTTCCAGGCATTTCGGGCTCCCGGTAAGCTGGACCGAGACGCGCAGCGAGAACTTCGTCGCGACCACCCATGGCCGCGCGCATACCGAATATGTGGAAGCCCCCGTCACGAGCGACGGCAAGGTGCTGGGCATCCGCTTGCGTTCGTTCGCCAACCTCGGCGCCTACCTGTCGAACATGGCGACCGGCATTCCTACCGTCAACACGGCCAACTACATCACAGGCAACTACCGGATCAACTCGGTCGACGTGGAAGTGAACCTGGTGACGACCAATACCACGCCGGTCGACGCATACCGCGGTGCCGGCCGGCCGGAAGCCGCATACATCATCGAGCGGCTGATGGACGCGGTGGCGGGCGAACTGGACCTGGACCCGGTCGAACTGCGGCGCCGCAACCTGGTGCAGCCCGATCAGTTCCCCTATCAGCCGCACGACGGTGCGCGCGGCAAATGGGACTCCGGCGATTACGAAGCCTGCCTGAACCAGGCAACCGAGCTGATCGGCTACCAGCGCTGGCGGGAGCAGCAGGCGGCGCTGCGAGAGCAGGGCAGATACATCGGCATCGGCGTGATCTGCTATCTGGAGCTGGTCGGCATGGGCATTTCCCCGATGCTGGAAAAGGTCGGGTTCAACCGCGGCGGCTGGGAAAGCGCGCATATCCGCGTGCACTCCGATGGCAAGGTCACGCTGTTCAGCGGCTCGATGCCCCAAGGCCACGGCCATGCCACCAGCTTCGCGCAGATCGTCGCGGATGCCTTGCAGCTGCCGATGGAAGATATCGATGTGGTGCAGGGCGACACCGACCGCGTGCTGGCTGGCCATGGCACGTTCAATTCACGCTCGATGCCCGTGGGCGGCAGTGCTGCCTATATCGCAGCGGGCAAGATCCTGGCCAGGGCCAGGCGCATCGCCGCCTTCATGCTGGAAGTCCCGGAAGAGGAAGTGAACTATGCAGATGGCCGTTTCTCGAGCGCAGCCAATCCCACCGTTATCCCGTTCTCGCAGGTTGCAAGAATGGCATACCTGGCGCACAAGCTGCCCCGGGATTTTGAAGCAGGGCTGGATGAGCGCGTCTTCTATGAGCCGGTCGCCCTGGGAGCGCCGAATGGCTGCCACGCCGTGGTTGTGGAGGTCGATGCAGAGACCGGCGTCGTGACGATCCTGGACTATGTGGCCGTCGACGACGTCGGGGTGATGATCAATCCGATGCTTTGCCACGGCCAGATGCACGGTGGCATCGCGCAGGGGATCGGCCAGGCGCTGTTCGAGGAAGCCAGCTACGACGATGCCGGGCAGTTGCTGTCCGGTTCGCTGCTCGACTACGGCTTTCCGCGCATCGAGCAGATTCCCCGCATGCGCACCGGCTTCCATGTCTCTCCGGCGCCGTCCAACCCGATCGGCGTCAAGGGCATCGGCGAGGCGGGCTGCGTCGGTGCGCCGCCCGCGGTGGTGGCGGCGGTATGCGATGCACTGAAGCCATTCGGCATATCCCATCTCGATATGCCGCTGACGCCGCCGAAGGTCTGGCGTGCCATCCAACAGAGCCGGAGCGCGACATGATTCCTTACGAAGTCGAATACCTCAGGGCCGGCAGCGTGCAGCAGGCGCTTTCGCTGCTGGCCCAGCATCCCGAGGCGAAGATCCTGGCCGGAGGCCATACGCTGCTGCCGATGATGAAGCTCAGGCTGGCGCGGCCCGGACTGCTGGTGGACATCGGCCGCCTGCCAGAACTCCGCGGGATCGCGGTCCATGAGGAGTCCGTCTCCATTGGCAGCGCCACGACGCACGCCGAACTCGAGGCGAGCGCGGAACTGAAGCGGCTGGCACCGCTGTTCCCGCTCGCCGCCGCGGTGATAGCCGATCCGACCGTCAGGAACCGTGGCACGATCGGCGGTGCGCTGGTGCACGCGGATCCGTCGGCAGACTGGCCGGCCGTGGTGCTCGCCATGGACGCCGAGATGGAAGTCGTGGGCGCACACGGGAGCAGGCGCATTCCCGCGCACGAGTTCTTTGCCGGCTTCATGGCGACCGCCGTCGAGCCGGACGAAATCCTGACGCGCATCCACGTGCCATTGCCGGCGCCGGCCCGGGTCGGCTACCGCAAGTTCCGCCATCCGTCGTCCGGCTATGCGGTCGCCGCGGCGGCCGTTGCGATCAATGTCGGCAAGGACGGCTACAGCTGGGGGCGGATCGCCATCACCGGCGTTGCCGATACGGCATTCCGCGCATGGGAGGCGGGGGCATTGCTGGAAGGCAGCTTCGCGGAGCTGCCGGACAAGGTCGATGCCATCGTCGAAGCCGCATTCGCCAATGTGCCCCCGCTGGAGGACAACTTTGCCGATGGGGCATACCGGCTGCAGCTTGGCCGGGTGATGCTCAGGCGCGCGCTTGCCGATGCGCTGAAGCCGCCTGGCGCTGACTGAGTCTCCCGGGGGAGGGTTACGCTTGCGCGGCGCTGCGTGACCTCGCCTTCGGCTTGCCTGCGGCGGCTTCAACAGCCGCCGCAGCTTTTTTCCGGCCCGCGGCCAGCAGGCCGGTCAGCACGAATTCCTGTACGCTCTGCCGCCATTGGCCGAGCGCCACGCGCGGGCGCGGGCTGGGTCCCGCCGGCCTGGCACTGAAGAACATGCTGACACCATGCATGGCCGACCACGCGCAGCGCACCATCATGTCGTCGAACTGCCCGGCAAGACCGTTCTCGCCGAAGTAGTCCTGCACGGCGCCCGACAACAGCTGGTAGGACGCGCTGCCGGCTTCGAGCAATTCCGGATACCGCTCCTTGTCCTCGATCTGCGGCCCGAACATCAGGTAGAACAGCGCCGGATGCTTGACGGCGAACTCGATGTAGCCATCCATGACCGTCAGCAGCCGTGCTTCGGCGCTCATGTCCGGCGAGAGGCGGGCCCGGCGCACCGCGACCAGTTCCCGGAACCCTTCGGCGGCGATCGCGGCCAGCAGGCCCTCCTTGTCGGAAAACTGGTTGCGCGGCGCGCCGTGTGAAACCCCGGCGAGCTTGGCCGCGGAGCGCAGCGTCAGTCCATGGACGCCCTGGCTGGCGAGGATTTCGCGGCCGCAACGGATCATTTCTTCCCGCAGGTTGCCATGGTGATAGCTTTGGCGGGCCGGGCGCTTGGTGGAGGTGGTCATGAAAATGCGGGTGGCGATATCGTCAGGCCTCAATATTAGCGCCAACCCGTGCCGTGTTAGTGCGCGTCGTTGCGCACCGGCGGGCCAATGACGGCGCGGGCGGCAACGGGCAGTTAGCGTACCAGGGCGTCGATGACCTGGACGTCGTCAAAGGCGATCGGCGAGCCATCGGCGCGCGACAGCGGCGGCGCCACGATCTCGCTGCCGGTCTGCTTGTCGACGAAACGCTTGGCGCGCCGCTTCGGTTCCTCCACCCATCGCTCCGCCCACGCCTTGAGGCTCAGGTACGTAGGCAGGAAATCGCGCGCGCTGTCGGTCAGGAAATAGGCGCAGCGCGTGCTGCCCTCAAGCTTCCTGCGCTCCAGCAGGCCATGGTCGGTCATTGCCTGGAGCCTCGCGCTCAGGATGTTGGAAGCGATGCCGAGCCGGCGCTGGAACTCCTCGAACCGTGTCGACCCGTAATACGCTTCGCGCAGGATCAGGATGACCCAGCGCTCGCCCAGCACTGCCGATGCATGGGCGACAGGACATGGCATGGCAAGGAAGCGGGATTGGCTCATGTCGGCTCGGATGCTGGCGCAGGTGGCGTTCGCGCTATACGTCCTGTACGCCCTACAGGCCGGCGTGAAGGCCGGCCTGGACGGCATCCAGGATCTCGCCGGACATCGCTTCCGACCTGACCGAACGCGCCAGCACCATCCCGCCGACCATGGCCGCCAGCGTGACGATGGCGTCCTTGCGCGCGGCCTCGTCATCGCCTCCGGCAATGGCGTCGATCATCGCTGTCACGCGCGCCTCGAAGCGCTTGCGCGTCCTGGCGTCAAGCCGCGATACATCGGCGCCGAGCGCCGCGATGGCGCAACCCGCGCCGGGATTGTCGCGGTGCTTCTTGTTCACATAGGCCTGGACGACGGCTTGCTTGCGCTGCCGCGAAGATGCCACCGACGTCGCATCCTCCAGAAAATCCATGGTCTGGTCGAAGGCCGCGTCGATGGCCTCGGCGACCAGCGCGTCCTTGGATTCGAAGTGTGCGTAAAAGCCGCCATGCGTGAGGCCGGCGCTTTTCATCAGCTGCGCAACGCCGATGCCGTTGACGCCATGCTTGCGGAATTGCGTCGAGGCGGCCTTGACGATGTGCTTGTGGGTTTCAGCCTTTTGGTCGAGCGAGTAGCGCATGATGGGGAGACAGCGATGGAAGGTCAGTCTCTGCAATATATAGCATTACGATCGTCATTGCATCGGGCGCTTCCCCAAGTCTGTCGATTGCGCCGGGAATGTGGCTGCCAGGAGGCTCGCGCCACCCGCTTTACTAGGGATAGCACCGAGGCAGCGGCAGGGTGATCGTCCTTGACCATGGCGCATCGCCTGACTAGCATGTAGACGCTGGATACATCAGCGGGGGCATTGCAGAAATCTCGCGACGAGCGGCATTGGGGAGGTCATGGCCGCTGCGATCGTTCGCCCTTTGATATGACGATCATCATTGCATGACAGACAACGGAGACAACGCGCATGAAACCACAGCAATCCAGCTCGCCGGGGACGGTTGACGTCCAGGCGTTCATCGACAACCAGCGATTCTCGCCTTACCAATGGATGATCCTTATCGTCTGCTTTCTGGTGGTGGTGGCGGATGGCTTTGACACCGCCGCGATCGGCTATGTGGCGCCGTCGCTGACGAAAGAGTGGGGCGTTTCCAAGCTGGCGATGGGCAATGTGCTGAGCGCTTCGCTGGTTGGCCTTGCGCTCGGCGCGCTGATCGCCGGGCCCTTCGCGGACCGCTTCGGGCGCAAGCCCGTGCTGGGTGTGTCGGTGGCGGTCTTCGGCCTGTTCAGCCTTGCCACCGCATCGGCGGCCTCCGCCGTCGAACTGTCCGGCTGGCGCTTCCTGACGGGCATGGGGCTGGGCGCCGCCATTCCAAACGCAACCACGCTGCTGGCCGAGTATGCGCCCGCCAGGCGCCGCGCCTTCCTGGTGAACAGCATGTTTTGCGGGTTTACGCTGGGTGCCGCGGGCGGCGGCTTCCTTGCCGCGGTCATGATTCCGGAATTCGGCTGGCGCAGCGTCTTTATCGTCGGCGGCGTGGTGCCGCTGGTCCTTGCCGTCATGGTGCTGGCGTTGCCGGAATCGATCCGCTTCATGGTGCTGCGCGACTGGCCGGCGCAGCGGATCGGTACGGTGCTGCGACGCATCGCAGGTTCCGCGCAATTCCAGGCGTCGCGCTTTACCTTGCCGGATGACCAGGCCGACAAGCTGCGCTCGCCGCTCGCGCTGATCCTGTCGCAAAAATACCGGGTGGGCACGTTCATGCTCTGGACCACCTACTTCATGGGTGTCCTGGTCTTCTACCTGGTGACGAGCTGGATGCCGACGCTGGTCAACGAAACCGGCGCGACCCAGGCCGAGGCAGCGCTGATCGCCGCACTGTTCCCGCTGGGTGGCACGCTGGGCGCGATGGCGTGTGGCTGGCTGATGGACCGCATGGATCCGCATCGCGTCATCGGCCTGGCCTACTTCTTTGCTGGCGTGTTCACGCTGGCAATGGGTCACGCGACCAGTGGCTCATACCTGACCATGCTGACGCCGGTCGCGGGGCTGTTCATGGGGGCGGGGCTGGTATCGATGCCGGCGCTGGCCGCCTCATTCTATCCAACGCAGGGCCGCGCCTGCGGCGTCGGCTGGATGCTCGGCATCGGGCGCTTTGGCGGCATTCTCGGCGCCGTTGCCGGTGGCACGCTGTTGCAGCTGGGTCTCGGCATGAGCGCGATCCTGAGCATCCTCGCCGTGCCATCCGTTCTCGCTGCCATCGCTGTCGCCGCAAAGGGAATCGCGGCGGAGGGGAAGCCGTCCCGGCAGGCCGCTGTCGCCAACGAGGCATGACCCATCTGTTGGCCCCCGGGCGTTGACCCAGACATGAGCCTGCCCCGCTTGCCCGGGGGCGCGGGCGCGGGCTCCACGGCAGGAACGATCATGGAAAGCGTGGATCTTGAAGTCTTGAGAAGCAGTGTCCGCTGGAGCGGGCAGGGGCACCGCAGTTTGCTGGTGACGGTGGTGCGGACCTGGGGTTCGTCGCCAAGGCCGGCCGGCGCGATGCTGGCGGTGCGCGACGACGGCCTGGTAGTGGGCTCGGTTTCCGGCGGCTGCATCGAGGACGACATCATCGACCAGACCCGCCGCGAGGGCATTCGCGACGGTAGCCCCGAGGTGCTCCGGTATGGCGTCAGCGCCGAGGAGGCACACCGGTTCGGCCTGCCTTGCGGCGGAACCATCGAGCTGGTGGCGGAGGCTGTCTCCGCGAAGAGCGGACTGCGCGAACTGCTGCAGGCGGTGGAGGATGGCCGGCTGGTGACACGCACGCTCGACGTCGTGACCGGCGTCGCGACGCTCGGACCGGCCGCGGCCGCCGACGGCCTGGCGTTCGACGGCAGGTTCCTGTCGACCATCCACGGACCGCGCTATCGCCTGCTGGTGATCGGCGCCGGCCAGCTTTCGAAGTACCTCTGTGAAATCGCCGTCGGGCTGGGCTTCGACGTCACGGTGTGCGACCCGCGCGAGGAATATACCGATACCTGGACGCTCCCCGGCATCACCATGGTGCGAACCATGCCGGACGATACGGTGATGGAGATGGCGCTGGACGAGCGCAGTGCGGTGGTGGCGCTGACACACGACCCCAAGCTCGACGACCTGGCCCTGATGGAGGCGCTGCGCACCCCGGCCTTCTACGTCGGTGCACTGGGTTCGCGCCGCAACAACCAGGCGCGGCGCGAGCGCTTGAAGGAATTCGACCTGGACAGCGGGCAGCTGGCGCGGCTGCATGGCCCGGCCGGCATCTATATCGGCAGCCGCACGCCGCCGGAAATCGCCATTTCGATCCTTGCCGAGGTGGTGGCAGCGCGAAATCAGGTGCGTTTGCCGGATGACCTGAAGGTCGAACACGCCAAATCCCTCCGGGAGATCTCGGCGGATACCATGAGCGCGTGCGGGATATCGGCAGGCCGTAACGGCGTTCCGGCCTGACCGGACTGACCAGCGTAAAGGCCGCGGCCGCGCAATCGCGGTCGCGGCCGCCTGCGTCATGTGGTGCTTGCGGGAGTGCCCGCGCCACCGTCGTCCATATCCATGCGATGCTGCGTGACCGCGGGCTTGCCCGGATCCCTCTCGTTCGCATCGGCAGGCACCCTGATCCGGTACCAGATCGCATACATCGCCGGCAGGAACACCAGGGTCAGCACGGTGCCGGCAAGGGTGCCGCCGATCAGCGTGTAAGCCAGCGTTCCCCAGAACACCGATTGCGTCAGCGGGATGAAGGCCAGGATTGCCGCCAGCGCCGTCAGGAGCACCGGACGGGTACGTTGCACCGTCGCTTCGACCACCGCGTCGAACGGCGCCATGCCCGCGTGCTTGTTCTCGTGGATCTGCCCGATCAGGATCAATGTGTTGCGCATCAGGATGCCGGACAGCGCGATCAGCCCGACCAGCGCGTTGATCCCGAACGGCTGCCGGAACAGCAGCAAGGTCGGCACCACGCCGATCAGTCCCAGCGGGCTGGTGGCAAGCACCATGACCATGGCCGAGATCGAACGCACCTGCAGGATGATGATCAGCAAGGTCAGGGCCAGCATGATCGGGAACAGCGGCAGCAACGCCCTGGTGGCCTTGCCGGATTCCTCGATGGCGCCCGCCTGCTCGATCCGGTAGCCTGCCGGCAACCTGGCCAGGATCGGCTGCAGTTGCTGCTGGATCGCCGCGGACACATCGGGCGGCTGCAGTCCCTCGGCGATGTCGCCGCGTACCGTGATCGTCGGCGTACGGTCGCGGCGGCGCAGGATCGGATCTTCCATGCGCACATCGACGGTGCCTACCTGGGACAGCGGAATGCGCTGTCCTGCCGCCCCGGTCAGCGTGAAGCCGGAGATCTTCGCCGGGTCCAGGCGGATGTCTCCCGCGGCGCGCGCCAGCACCTGTACCGAGCGGATGTCCTCGCGCACTTCGGTGACCGGCAGGCCGTTGAGGAGGAGCTGCAATTGCTGCGCGACGCCGCTGGAAGTCAGCCCTACGGCCTGCAAGCGGTCCTGCTGCAGCGTAAAGTGCAAGGCGGGCGCACGCGATCCCCAGTCGGTATTGACGGTTCGCATCAGGGGGCTGCTCTCCATCACGCGGCGCACGTCCGCGGAAATCGCACGCAGCTTGTCCGGATCCGGCCCTGCGACGCGGAATGCCACCGGGAAGGGCGAGTAAGGGCCGAATACCAGCTGGCTGACGCGCACGCGGGCCTCAGGCGCCAGCCCACCGGCAATTGCCTGGCGCAGGCGGGTCTTCAGCGCTTCGCGTTCGGCCTGGCTGTCGGTCCGCACCACGAGCTTCGCAAAGGACGGATCCGGCAGTTCCGGCGACATGGCGAGATAGAAGCGGGGCGCCCCCTGGCCGACATAGGCCGTCACGATCTTCGCTTCCGGCTGGCGGGCTAGCCAGGCCTCGACCTTGGCCGTGGCCGCGCTGGTCCGGCCAATCGCCGTGCCATAGGGCATCTGGACTTCGACCAGCACCTCGGGGCGATCGGAAGTCGGGAAGAATTGCTTCTTGACGATGTCCATGCCCAGCACCGAGACCACGAAGCTGCCCACCACCACCGCGGCCACGAGCCACTTGCGCCCGATGACGCGCCCCAGCAGGCGGCGGAAGCGGTTGTAGTTCGGCGTGCCATAGATGGCATCGTGGCCGCCTTCGGCCTTGCCGATCTCGGGCAGCAGCTTGACGCCCAGGTAGGGCGTAAAGGCGACTGCGACGATCCAGGACACGACCAGCGCAATGCCCACGATCCAGAACATGTTGCTGGTGTATTCGCCGGCCGTCGAGCGCGCAAAGCCGTTGGGCATGAAGCCCACCGCAGTGACCAGCGTGCCGGACAGCATCGGCGCGGCGGTGTGGCTCCAGGCATAGGCGGAGGCGGCGATGCGGCTGTAGCCTTCCTCCATCTTGACCACCATCATCTCGATCGCGATGATGGCGTCGTCCACCAGCAGGCCCAGCGCCAGGATCAGCGCGCCCAGGGTAATGCGGTCGAAATTCTTCCCTGTCGCCGCCATGACCACGAACACCGCGGCCAGCGTCAGCGGCACGGCGGCCGCCACGACGATGCCGACGCGCCAGCCCATGCTCACGAAGCACACCACCAGCACCACCATCAGCGCGACAAAGAACTTGACCATGAACTCGTCGACCGATGCGCTGATGTTGACGGACTGGTCGGTCACCTTGGCCAGGCTCATGCCCAGCGGCAACGCTTCATTGATCGCTGCCACTTCCGCATCCAGCGCCTTGCCGAGATCCAGGCCGTTCCAGCCGTCGCGCATCACCACGCCCAGCAGCAGCGCGGGCTCGCCGTTGTTGCGGACGAGGAAGGTCGCCGGATCCTCGTAGCCGCGCTCCACCGTGGCGACATCCGAAAGCTTGAGCGTGCGGCCCTGCGCCACCACCGGCGTGTCGCGGATCTTCTGCAGCTTGTCGAAGGCGCCGTCGAGGCGAATGAAGACCTGCGGACCCGCGGTGTCGATCGACCCGGCGGGCGTGAGGGCGTTCTGGCTGTTCAGGGCCGCGAAGATGTCCTGCGGCGCGATGCCCAGCGTGGCCAGGCGATCATGGGAAAAGCTGACGAAGATGCGCTCGGACTGTTCCCCGATGATATTCACCTTCTTCACGCCCGCGACGTGCAGGAGGCGCTGGCGCAATGCCTCGGCGTCGCGGACCAGCGCCCGCTGCGGCTCGCCCTTCGCCTTCAACGCGAACAGCGCGAAGGTCACGTCCGAATACTCGTCATTGACGATCGGGCCGATCACGCCTGCAGGCAGTGCGGCGGACTCATCCCGCAGCTTCTTGCGCGCCTGGTAGAACTCTTCCTGGACCTCCGCTGGCGGGGTGCTGTCGAGCAGGGTGACGGTGGTGAACGCCAGGCCGGGGCGGGTGTAGGTCTCCGTCCGGTCGTACCAGCGCAATTCCTGCATGCGCTTTTCCAGCCGTTCCGCCACCTGGTCCTGCATCTCCTGCGCCGTCGCTCCCGGCCAGGCCGTGATGACGGTCATGGTCTTCACCGTGAAGGCGGGATCTTCCGCGCGGCCCAGCTGGAAGAAGGCGATGACGCCTGCCGCCGACACCAGGATGATCAGGAAGAGCGTGACGGAGCGCTCGCGCACCGCGAGCGCCGAAAGGTTGAAACCACTCATTGCTGCGCTCCCTGGCCGGAAGCCTGCGCGGCCCCGGTCCCGATTGCCGCGATCCGTACCTGCTCGCCCTCGCGCAGCAGGTGGGCGCCCAGCGCGATGATCCGGTCGCCGGCGCGGAGGTCGCCGGCGACACGCGCGGCATCGTCGCCCAGGCTGCGTACCTTCACCGGGCGCCAGCTGACGCGATTGGACTTTCCGTTCAGCACCCATACGCCCGGGCCTTTGCCCGGATCGAAGAGCGCGCCGATCGGTACCTGCAGGTCGGCTTGCGCCGAAGCGCGGCTGACTTCCGGGATCTGCAGGACAACGGTGGCGCCAAGCGGGGCCTCGGCCAGCGCGCCTTCGAGCACGTACCTCGCTTCGTAGGTGCGGGTCTGCCGGTCCGCCGCATTGGAAAGCTGCCTGAGCTTTGCCGGTACGGTCAGCGTGTCATTGCCGTAAAGCGTCGCCTTGCCGACCGAACCCACCGGCGGCAGAAGGGTTTCCGGGAGGTGGACCACGGCTTCGCGCCGCCCCGCATGCGCCACGCGCACCACCACCTGGCCGGCATTGACGACCTGCCCGGCATCGGCCAGCGTTTCCACCACCACACCGTCGGCGTCGGCGACCAGGACTGCGTAGCCGGTGGCATTCTTCGCCACGTCGGCCTGGGCTTCCGCCGCCTTGAGCTGTGCCCTGGCCGATTCCGCCGCGGCCTTGATCTGGTCGTAGGCCGAGGCCGATACGGCGCCGGTCCCGACCAGGTCGCGATAGCGGGCTTCGTCCTCCGACGTTTGCCTGGCCCGGGCCCGCGCGGCAACGACGGTTTCCTGCTGCGCGTGCGCCGCCAGCTTCAGGTCGTTGGGGTCGATGCGCATCAGCGGCTGGCCGCGCTTGACGGTCTGGCCCGTATCGACTAGCCGCTCCAGGACTTTGCCCGAGACACGAAAGCCCAGGTCGCCCTGGACCCGGGCGGCAACGGTTCCGGTGAAGGAGCGTGTGGCGGCGGCCGGGTCCTGGACGATTCCGACCCGGACCAGCGGGGGCTTGACGCGGGGGTCGGGCGCCGGCGGCTCGCCGCAAGCGGCTAGTACAAGTGGCAACACGCACGCGGCGGCGGATGAAGCGATTCGGCGCTGAAGCATAAGGTCCTCTCTACGCGAGACTGAACCTGAATTATTGTTCTTGTGACCAATTTAGTCAATGGTCACAAGCGACCGCAGGAACGCTGCAACGAATATGCCGCTTGCAACGACGCGCAGGTGCTTCTTACGGGGCGAGGCTGCGCAGTATCAGGCTGGAAAGCTGGGCGTGAGCTTCTGCGGCAACGTCGAGGTTGTGCTGCAGCAGCAACGGATCGATGTAGGGGCGCATGACGAGGTAGATGCCGTTGGCGGTCTCGTCCAGCGGTGTCTTGCGCTCGAATTCACCGGATTTCCGACCCTCCAGGACGATCCGCATGGCGATATTCCGGATGTAGTCCTCATAGGCGAGAACCGGCTGCCACCGCTCCTGCGCGGCCGCCGCGGCAATCGCGTAGAGCTTGCGGTCCTGGAAAAACAGGCGCACGCCGGCTTCGACCAGCGTCTTGAACAACCGCCGCAATCGTTCGGAAGCTGTCGGGACGGCAGCAAGGGCCTCGTCGACCTCACTGGTGATCGCGCCCAGGCAGTTTGCGCAGATCACTTCACCGATCGCCTGCTTGGAATCGAAGAACTTGTAGATGTACGCCTTGGAGAAGCCGATCGCCTTGGCGAGGTCGGAAACCGTCGTCTTCTCGTAGCCGTAGAGGCTGAAGTGCTCGGTGGCCGCCTCAACGATCTGGGAGCGGACATTGTGATCTGCGGGGCCCCGGGAAGGCAGGGCGGAGGGTGTGGTTTCGGTCATTCGGCCAGCTTACCGTGGTAGATGATCATTGACAACTAGTGACCAGTTTATAATATAGTCACAACTCCGATCGCTTTTAGCCACGAACATTCCATGCTTTTCCCTCGCTATCTAACCCTGCTTCTGAGTGCCGGCGTCATGGCGGGTTGCGCCGTCGGCCCTGACTACCGAAAGCCGGACGTCCCGGTTTCGGAACGCTACCTGGGCCAGTCCGGCGTTGAGCAAAGGCGCGCGTCGCCGCCGGCCGAACTGACGACGTGGTGGGAAGGTTTCGGCGACCCCGTGCTGACCCGCCTGGTGTCGCTGGCGCTGGAACAGAACCTGGACCTGGCGCAGGCGTCAGCGCGCGTCACCCAGGCACGCGCGGGGCTCGGCGCGGCCAACGCGGCCTTGCTGCCTTCGGGCAGCGCCAGCGCGCAGGCGGGCAGGAGCTACCAGTCGATCGAGACGCCGCTTGGCAGGCTGCAGAATGCCACGCCGGGCTTTGACCGGTATGGCAACACCTACGAGGCAAACCTCGGCGCCGGCTGGGAGCTGGACGTCTTCGGCGGACTGCGCCGCGGGCGGGAAGCCGCGCTGGCGGAGTACCAGGCCTCGGCAGCGGGCGCGGCCGCGACGCGTCTCGCCGTGGCCGCGCAAACGGCCGACCTGTACATCACCGTGCGCGGATTGCAGACCCGTCTGGGCATCGCCAGGCGGCAAATGGAGACTCAGCAGAAATTGCTCTCCACGGTTGGCCTGCTGTTCGGCAAGGGCCTTGCCGCCGAGCTCGAGGTCCGTCAGGCCGAGGGCGCGCTGGCCCAGGTCAGCGCCACCGTTCCGGTGCTGGAGACGGGGCTCGATGCAGCGTTGAACGCGCTCGACGTGATGCTTGGTGTTCCGCCGGGCACGTATCGCGCCGAACTGGGCGGTCCCGGAACGATTCCCGCGGCACCGCAGCTCGCCGGTACGGGTTCGCCGGCGGACCTGCTGCGGCGCAGGCCGGACCTGATCGTCGCGGAGCGCCGGCTGGCGGCAGCCAACGCACGCATCGGTGTCGCCATTGCCGAGTACTACCCCAAGTTCTCGATCAGCGCCCTGTTGGGCAGCGCCACGACCGTGGCCGCCGGCAACCTGTTTTCCGCCGGCGCGAGCCAGGCGGCGGGCGTGCTGGGCCTGCGCTGGCGCCTGTTCGATTTCGGCCGCATCAATGCCCAGATCGACCTGGCCCGCGGCCAGGAGGCGGAAGCCCTGGCGGCATACCGGCAGGCCGCGCTGCGTGCGACCGAAGATGTCGAAAATGCCTTCTCCGCCCTGATCAAGCGTGAAGAGCAGGCCGGTACGCTGGCACAGGGCGAAGCCTCGCTGACGCGGGCGCGTAACGCCTCGCTCGCGGCCTACCAGAAGGGTGTGGTCCGCCTGATCGAGGTGCTGCTTGCCGACGAGAGCCTGCTGCGGACGTCCGATGCCAGGGCGCAGGCCCAGACGGAATCAGCACGCGCCGCCGTGGCCGCATTCAAGGCACTGGGCGGCGGGTGGGAGCCGGCAACCGCCTTGTAAGCCAATGCCACGCCACCGATGCCACCAATTCCGGCAGGCAGGGAACGCCTAGAATTTCTGTGTGGGCGTTGCCGGCGCCCCTCCCAAACCGGGATGGCAAGTTTTTGACAAGGCGCAGCGCTGGTGACCCCACATTAGCGGTGGCACGGTTTGGCGAAATGAATTAACGGCGTAATGAAAAAGCCCCGGCAAAATCGCCATCACGGCCGCTAGTGAGAAGGCGGATTCGCGCCCTCATCCTCCCGCAGCTTTTGCAAGGACTTGGTCAACCTGGCGCCATGTCCGCTGTCCGCGGCCAGCAGCAGCGCCTCGATGCCGGATTCGAGGTCTGCCAGTTCAGTATCTCCCGGCCTTGCCAGCTTCATCTCCTGAAACTCTTTGCAGATGCGCTTGGCCAGTTTGTGGACAAAATCGGGGTCCAGGTCGCCTTGCCCCACGGCATGCCTGATGTGCTCGATCAATCTCGCCAGACCCTCGGGTGTGGTCTCGCTCGCATTTGGTATTTCCGGTGTCATTGGCAACTCCATTGGGCAAGTCGGATTATTCTAGGTCGAGGTTGTTCCGTGAGGATTGCATATTTCACGAACACCGGTATGAGAATCGCGTCGATATGCGCGATACGCCAGCTAGAATCTGGAAAGGCTTCCCTTTGGCATGGAATCATGAAACGCGAATCTAGCTCCACGCAGAATGGGTCGTCGGCTGCTCGGAGGGCGGGACCCACGGACCCTCTGGCGGATGAGGAGAGCTTGCCCAATGGCAATGAGTTCTACATCAGCCGCGAACTCAGCCAGCTGGAGTTCTTCGGCCGCGTGCTGCAGCAGGCGGCCGATCCCGCCATCCCGCTGCTCGAACGCCTGCGCGCCTTGTGTACCTTCAGCAGCAACCTGGATGAGTTCTACGAGATCCGCGTGGCGGGCCTGAAGGAACAGTGCGTGCTGCAGTCGCCGGTGGTCGGCCCGGACGGGCTGACGCCGCAGGTCGTCTATGCCACGGTCAACCAGCGGGTGCGTGAATTGATCGATCAGCAGTATCGCCTCTTCAATGACGTGCTGATTCCAGCCATGGCAGAGCAGCAGATCTGCTTCCTGCGACGGCCATCGTGGAACGCAGAGCAGCAGGCCTGGATTCGCGATTTCTTCTTCGCCGAACTGATGCCGGTGCTGACACCCATCGGGCTGGATCCCGCGCATCCGTTCCCGCGCGTGCTCAACAAGAGCCTGAACTTCGCGGTCGAGCTCGAGGGCAAGGATGCGTTCGGCCGCAACTCCGGCTATGCGATCGTGCAAGCGCCACGGGCGCTGCCACGTGTCATCGCACTGCCCGCTGACGTTTCCGGATGCGAGCATGGCTTTGTCTTTCTCTCGTCCATCCTTCACGCCCATGTCGGCGAGCTTTTCAGTGGTATGTTGGTACGGGGCTGCTATCAGTTCCGTGTGACCCGCAACAGCGAATTGTTCGTGGACGAGGAAGAGGTCAAGAACCTGCGCGAGGCGCTGCAGGGCGAACTGCCGCACCGGCATCTTGGCGACGCGGTCCGGCTGGAAGTCGCGGACAACTGCACGCCGGCAATGACGACATTCCTGCAGGAACAGTTCGGGCTCGCGCCCGGTGAAGTGTTTGCGGTCAACGGGCCGGTCAACCTGGTCCGCCTGATGCAGGTGCCGGACCAGGTCGACAGGCCGGAACTGAAATACAAGCCTTTCCGGCCCGGCGTGCCGAAGATCTTGAAGGAGCATGCCGACGTCTTCCGCGCCATGCGCGAGGGCGACATCCTGCTGCATCATCCGTTCCAGTCATTAGCACCGGTCGTCGACTTCGTCAGGCAGGCGGCACAGGATCCCGATGTCGTGGCGATCAGCCAGACCGTGTATCGGGCCGGGCACGACTCGGTCCTGCTGTCGGCACTTATCGAGGCTGCGCGCAACGGCAAGGAGGTCACCGCCGTGGTGGAATTGCTGGCCCGCTTCGATGAAGAGGCGAACATCGGCTGGGCGGCGCAGCTGGAGGCGGTTGGCGCGCATGTCGTCTATGGCGTCGTCGGTTTCAAGGCGCATGCCAAGATGGTCATGGTGTTGCGCCGGGAAGGCGGAAAGCTCAGGCGCTATGTCCATCTCGGCACGGGGAACTATCACCTCGAGACCTCGCGCACCTATACCGATTTTGGATTGCTGACCTGCGATGAATCGCTGACGCAGGACGTGGCACAAGTCTTCAGCCAGCTGACCGGACGCGGGCAGACGCAGAGCATGACCCATATCTGGCAATCGCCGTTTACCTTGAAGAAGCAGTTGCTGATGGCGATCCGGGGCGAAGCCGAGCACGCCAGGGCCGGGCGCAAGGGACGGATCATCGCCAAGATGAATGCGCTGCTGGAGCCCGAGCTGATCCAGGCGCTATACGATGCCTCACGTGAAGGCGTGCGCATTGATCTGATCGTCAGGGGCGCCTGTGCGCTGCGGCCGGGCGTTCCCGGCCTGTCGGAGAACATCGCCGTGAAATCGGTCATGGGCCGATTTCTCGAGCATTCGCGCATCTTCTACTTTCGCGACGGCGGGGCAGAGAAGGTCATGCTGTCCAGCGGGGAATGGATGGAGCGCAGCCTGTCCCGGCGGATCGAGGTCTGTTTTCCCATCCTGGATTCCCGGCTGAAGGAACGGGTCATTGCCGAAGGCCTGAAGCCCTACCTTTCCGACCGGCGCGACACGTGGGTGATGACGCCTGGCGGGAACTATGAACGCCAGCTTGCGCAGGACGGCGAGGCAGCGCAGAACATTTTGCTGTCGGCGCTGACCTGAGTTTTTCTGACCTCTGCTGACTTTCCGACCGAAGGGCCTCAGGCCGCGGCAGCCATTGCCGGATAGTCGGTCAGCCCGCGCGCACCGCCGCCGAACAGCGTCTCGCGCTCATGCAGGTTGAGAGGCGCGCCTTGCCGCAGGCGTTCGGGCAGGTCGGGGTTGGCGACGAATGGCCTGCCGAAGGCGATCATGTCGGCCCAGCCTTCGCGTAACGCTGTGCGCGCACGTTCGGCGGTGTATTTGCCGGCATAGATCAGCACGCCGGGAAAGGCCGCGCGCAGTTGCTGCTTGAACGCGGCCGGCATGTGCGGCGCATCGTCCCAGTCGGCCTCGGCGATGTGCAGGTAGCCGACGCCGATCTCGCCGAGCAGCTTCGCGGCGGCGGTGTAGGTGGTCTGCGGTTCCGCATCGACGCAGCCGTTCAGCGTGGTCAGCGGTGCCAGCCGGACACCCACGCGCCGACTGTCGCCAGTGCCCTCGATCAGCGCGCGCGTCACCTCGTCGAGAAAGCGCAGCCGGTTCGGCAGCGAGCCGCCGTAGGCGTCGGCGCGGTCATTGGCGCCGGAGTCGATGAACTGGTTGACCAGGTAGCCGTTGGCGGCATGCAGCTCGACGCCATCGAAACCGGCCGCCATCGCATTGCGTGCCGCCTGCCGGTACTGCCCGACGATTTCCCGGATCTCTTCCACGCTGAGCGGGCGCGGCTTCGATGCCTGGACGAACCCGGGCCGGCCGTCGTTGTCGGCGATAAAGACGTTGACGCCCTCGGCCTGCAGCGCCGACGACGAGACCGGCGACTGCCCGCCGAGCAGGCTGACGTGGCTCAGGCGGCCGACATGCCAGAGTTGCGCGAAGATGCGCCCGCCCGCGGCATGCACGGCCGCGGTGACCTTGCGCCAGCCGGCGATCTGTTCGTCGGTATGGATGCCGGGGGTCCACGCATAGCCTTTGCCCAGCGGCGAAATCCACGTGCCTTCGCTGACGATCAGGCCGGCGCCGGCGCGCTGCGCATAGTACTCGGCCATCAGTGCGTTCGGCACATCGCCGGGCTGGCTGGCGCGCGAACGCGTCATCGGCGGCATCACGATACGGTTGGGCAGGATCAGGCCGGCCAGCGGCAGCGGCTGGAACAAGGGATCGAAAACAGTTTCGTCAGTCATCATGGGGCTCCGTGGCCGGTGCCGCGGCGCCGCGGCACCGGCGGATTCAAGGGTTGGGTGCAGTCAGTCCCACGCCGGGGCCAGGCCCTCGGGACTCACTTCACGGCCGTTGCGCTCGAGCGCGGCGATCTTCAGCATGTCGTCGTCGTCCAGCCGCAGTTCGAGGGCCAGCAGGTTGCCGGCGAGGTTTTCCCGCTTCGTTGACGAGGGGATCACGGCGTAGCCGAGTTGCAGTGCCCAGGCCAGCACCACCTGCGCCGGGGTGGCGTCGTGCTTGCGTGCGATCCCGGCGATGACCGGGTCGTCCAGCACCTTGCCGTAGGCCAGCGTCATGTACGAGGTCACGGCGATGCCATGGTCCTTCAGGAACGCGGTCAGCTTGCGGTTCTGCAGGTAGGGGCTGAGTTCGATCTGGTTGGTGGCAATGGCGTCCTTGCCGACCGCGGCGATCGCCTGCCGCGTCAGGTCGATATTGAAGTTCGAGATGCCGATCCGGCGCGTCAGCCCAAGCGCCCTGGCCTCGGCCAGCGCTGCCATGTACTCGGCCAGCGCAATGCCGTTGCCCGGCGCCGGCCAATGGATCAGCGTCAGGTCGACATAGTCGGTGCGCAGCCTGGCCAGGCTGTCGCGCAGGCTGGGCACGAGCTTGTCGCCGGCGTGGTTGTCGACCCAGATCTTGGTGGTGACGAACAGTTCGCCGCGCGGCACGCCGCTGCCGGCGATCGCCTGGCCGATGTCCGCTTCATTGCCGTAGATCTGGGCGGTATCGATGGCGCGGTAGCCCAGCGCCAGCGCATTGCGGACCGAATCGATCACGGTCTGTCCGGTCAGGCGGAAGGTGCCGACGCCGAAGGAAGGGATGCTCATGGAATGACTCGCGGGTTCAGGGATGGAGCGCAGTGTGACGGCTTTACATTTGCCGAAAAAGCCGTGTATAAGCCAAATACATTTGATTTGAAATCAATAATGAAGACCACCCTAGATGAGATGCAGGCGTTCGTCGCGGTCGTCGACACCGGCTCGATCACGGCGGCCGCCGACCAGCTCGGGCTGACCATCTCCGCGGCCAGCCGTACCCTGGGCCGGCTGGAAGAAAAGCTGCAGACCACGCTGCTCAGGCGCACGACACGCCGGCTGGAACTGACCGAGGAAGGTGCCGCCTTCCTGGCGCAGGCCCGCGCGATCCTTGCCTCGGTGGACGCCGCCGAAGAGCAGATGGCGGCACGGCGGATGCGGCCCGTCGGCCGTTTGCGTGTCGATGCCGCCACGCCGTTCATGCTGCATGTGATCGTGCCGCTGGTGGAGGGCTTCCGTGCCCGCTATCCGCAGGTGGAGCTGGAGCTGAACTCGAACGAGGGCATCATCGACCTGATCGAAAAGCGCACCGATGTGGCGTTTCGCATCGGCGCGCTGAAGGACTCGACGCTGCATGCGCGCACGATCGGCAACAGCCGTGTGCGCGTGCTGGCCAGCCCGGCTTACCTCGAACGCCATGGCACGCCGGCAGCGCCGGGTGATCTCGCCGGGCATGCGCTGCTGGGCTTCACCCAGCCGGAATCGCTGAATGACTGGCCGCTGCACGACGAGAGCGGCGGCGCGGTGCATATCAAGCCGACAATCGCCTCGTCCAGCGGCGAAACCCTGCGCCAGCTGGCGCTGGCCGGGCTCGGCATCGTGTGCCTGTCGGATTTCATGACGCGCGACGACCGGCGCAGCGGGCGGCTGGTGCAACTGTTCGACGCGCAATCGGCGGATGTGCGCCAGCCGGTCAACGCGGTCTACTACCGCAATACGGCGCTCGCCGCGCGCATCACCTGCTTTGTCGACCATGTGGTCGACGCGCTTGGCAAGCGGCCGTTTGACGAACCGGGCAGGGCGGAATAGCCGTTCCGGGCGGTTCAGGTCCCGCCCAGCAGGTCGTGCGCATCGACGATCGCGTAGGCGATCTCCGGATGCTGTTCCATGCTGCGCCGGATCGCCGCGGGAATGGACTGGCGGATCTTGCGGCACAGGCCCGGCTGTTCCTGCACCTGGATATTGATGCCGCGCACGGTCTTCACGCCGCGCGCGCTGGGCGTGATGGTCAGCACGATGTTCAGCTGGGACTGCATCAGGCCCTCCATGCGGCGCAGTTCGGCCAGGCTGGTCAGGTTCTCGAGCCGTTCGACCAGGCGCTTTTCCTCGGCGCGGGTGAGCCGCAGCACGCGCAGGTCGGCGTGGGGATCACTCAACAGCGCTTCGCGCCCGCAGATGCAGGCGCCTGGCGGGCACTCCGTGCGAAGGGGAAACGGCGCGTTCATGGGGGCGCGGCGGTGGCTCCGCCGGATTCCGGGGCGATGGCCGGATATGTTAAATCAGCTTGCCGGTCCGCGGCGCCCGCACCGTTATGTTGCCCGCAGATGCTGTAACAGACGCCGGCGCTGGCTGCAAAAGCGCGGGGAGAGACTCTGCAGCAAATGCCAATCCGCTCTATGCTCGCTGTGCTGCGCGGCAGGTTGCCAGAACAGCCTGCCGACCATCGACGTCCACTACAACCGCGACAAGACAAGCCACACCACACCAGGAGACCTCATGGCACTCTCGATGTACGACGTATCGATCCCGCCGTTTATCCGCGCCCTCGGCAACCTTGCCGCGATCCTCGACAAGGGTGCCGCGCATGCGCAGGCGCAGGGCATGGATCCGGCCGACCTGATCCAGACGCGGTTGATCGCCGACATGGATCCGCTCTCGGCGCAGGTCCAGCGCGCCAGCGACGCTGCCAAGGGGGCCGCGGCACGGCTGGCGGGAGTCGAGGTGCCGTCGTTCGCCGACACCGAAACCTCCTTTGCCGAGCTGCAGGACCGGATCGCGCGCACCATCGTATTCCTGGAGCAGATCACGCCGGCACAGCTCGAGGGCAGCGAAACGCGCGTGATCGAACTGAAATTGCGGCAGGGGCCGGTGACGTTCGACGGCAAGTCGTACCTGCTGGGGTTTGCGCTGCCCAACTTCTATTTCCACGTGACCACGGGCTACGACATCCTGCGCCACAAGGGCGTGCAGATCGGCAAGCGCGATTATCTCGGCCTCAAATAAGTGCCGCCGGCGGGCGACGCACGGGTCACCCGGCTCCTCAGGCCACCTCACGACCCCTCGCGCCTGCCCTTAGCGAAAACCCTAGGCCCTCTGGTATACTTATTTATTGTCCGAGCCGTGTCCGGAACGGCCGGACGCAGCCTGCGACAGGCCGCAGGGCGGATTCTCCGGCAGTGCCCGGACCCCGGCACCGGAAATCCGGTGCTTCCCGCCCGCGCTGCCATCGATTGCTACGATCGTCCGCCGCCTTGGGCGGCATCGGTCCCGCCGATCGATCCGCCCTGACTGGCCCCTGGCCGAGCCCAACCATACCAAGACACCCGGCCAGCCCGAAGGCTGCCGATAATCCGCTGCCGTTAATCCGTTTACGGTCCCAGAGAGACCCCACGCATGACTTACGCCGTCAAGGAAATCTTCTATACGCTGCAGGGCGAGGGCGCCAACGCCGGCCGCGCCGCGGTGTTCTGCCGCTTCGCCGGCTGCAACCTGTGGAGTGGCCGTGAAGAGGATCGCGCCAGCGCGGTATGCCAGTTCTGCGACACGGATTTCGTCGGCACCGACGGCACCCGCGGCGGCAAGTACCGTAGCGCCGTGGAACTGGCCGCGGTGGTCGCCTCGGAATGGCCACAGGGCGCGGGCGGCAAGCCGCTGGTCGTGTGCACCGGGGGCGAGCCGCTGCTGCAGATCGACGCGCCGCTGATCGATGCGCTGCATGCGCAGGGCTTCGAGATCGCCATCGAGACCAACGGCACCATCGCCGTGCCGCCCGGTATCGACTGGGTTTGCGTGAGTCCCAAGATGGGTTCCGAGCTGGTGGTCAGGCGCGGCGACGAGCTCAAGGTCGTGATCCCGCAGGCGGGCCAGGACTTTGCCGCATACGAGCAGCTTGATTTCGAGCATTTCCTGGTGCAGCCCATGGACGGCCCGCTGCAGCGCGAGAATACGGCCGCCGCGGTGGACTTCTGCCAGCGCCATCCGCGCTGGCGGCTGTCGCTGCAGACCCACAAGCTGCTGGGCATCCGCTGAGCGCGGGTTCCGGGGTTTTGCCCAACCCGGGGCAAACGTACACAATAGAGGCTGCGGGCGCACGCGCGGCGCCCGTCCAACGCAGGCGGCCTTGACCACGAAAAGGGCGCCGCTACACATGAGCAAACAAGTTTCCATTACCCGCCGGCTGGAGTTCGACTCCGGCCACCGCATCCCGAACCACTGCGGCCAGTGCCGCAATATCCACGGCCACCGCTACCGGCTCGACCTGACGCTGTCGGGCGAGGTGCTGCATCGCGAAGGTGCCTCGGATGACGGCATGATCCTGGACTTCGGCGATATCAAGGCGCTCGCCAACGAGCACCTGGTCAACAAGTGGGACCACGCCTTCCTGATCTATCGCGGCGACACCGCGCTGCTGAACTTCCTGCAATCGATGGAAGGGCACAAGACCGTGGTGCTTGATGCCATCCCCACCGTCGAGAACCTGGCCCAGGTCGCCTTCGACATCCTGGCGCCGGTGTTCAAGGACTGTTTCGGCCACCAGCTGCAGCTGACGAAGCTGGTGCTGTTCGAAACCCCCAATTGCTGGGCCGAAGTCAGCTCCCCGGCGGTGCGGCCGGCGCAAGACTGAGCCAGGCGATGCCAGAGACGCCGCCGCTGCCGCTGCGCGCCCCGCGCGCGCTGCCGGACGATCCGGCCGAGGCCGCCGCGCGCGATGCGCACTACATGCGCGCCGCGCTGGAAGAATCGCGCCTGGCCGAGGCCGCCGGCGAAGTCCCGGTCGGCGCGGTGGTGGTCTGGAACGACACCATCATCGCGCGCGGCCACAACCTGCCGATCCGCGCGGTCGACCCTTCCGCGCATGCCGAGATGCAGGCACTGCGCGCCGCCGCGCAGGTGATCGGCAACTACCGCATGCCCGAGTGCGAGCTGTACGTGACGCTTGAACCGTGTGCCATGTGCAGTGGCGCGATCCTGCACGCGCGGCTGCGCCACGTGGTGTTCGGCGCCACCGATCCCAAGACCGGTGCCGCGGGCAGCGTGCTCAACCTGTTCGAGCACGCGCAGCTCAACCACCAGACCACCATCGCCGGCGGCGTGCTGGCCGACACCTGCGGGCAGATGCTGAAGGATTTCTTCGGCGCCAGGCGCCGCGCGCAGAAGGCCGCCCGTAGCGAGGCCGCCAACAGCGAGGCCGGAAATGGCGCGGGCTGCGCCTGTCCGAACCATCCCGAACCGAAAACACAGAACAAAGCCAACGACGCATGAGTACGCCGAACAGCAGGCCGCCGCATACCGAAGTCCGACTGATCGCCTCGTCCGGCTATCCGCACGACGTCGCCGTTGCCGCGCGCGGCGTTGCCTGGCTCAAGCAGCACGGCTACCACACCACCAATCCCGACGTGCTGGCCCGGCGCTACCTGCGTTTCGGCGGCACCGACGCGGAGCGGCTGGCCGACCTGCACGCCATCGGCACCGGCGCGCCGCATGAGCTGACGCTGGCGGTGCGCGGCGGCTACGGCATCGCCCGGCTGCTGGCGCAGGTGGACTTCGCGCGCATCGCCGGGCAGGCGCGCGCCAGCGCCACGCCCATCGTCGGGCACAGCGATTTCACCGCGTTCCAGCTGGCGTACCTCGCGGCCACCGGCGGCGTGACGTTCGCCGGGCCGATGCTGCTGGCGGATTTCGGCGTCGACAGCGTCGATCCCTACATGTGGGAGCACTTCGAAGGCATCCTGCGCGACCCGGCCTACCGGGTCGACGTGGCGGCGCCGCAGGCGGGTGGGCAGCCGTTCAGCGGCGAAGTGTCCGGCACGCTGTGGGGCGGCAACCTGGCGATGCTGTGCAGCCTGCTCGGCACGCCCTTCATGCCGCGGGTCGAGGGCGGGGTGCTGTTCCTGGAGGACATCAACGAGCCGCCGTACCGGGTCGAACGCATGCTGGTCCAGTTGCAGCAGGCCGGCGTGCTCGGCAACCAGCGCGCCATCGTGCTGGGCGACTTCTCCAACTATCGCGTCACCGACTACGACAACGGCTACGACATGGACGCCGTGGTGGCCTACCTGCGCGACCAGCTGCCGGTGCCGGTGCTGACCGGCCTGCCGTTCGGCCATTGCGCGCGCAAGCTGACGCTGCCGGTGGGCGCGCAGGTGCGGCTGGCCGCACGTGCCGACGGGTTCTCGATGGCGTTTTCCGGCTATCCGGTGCTGCCGCCGCTGGCCTGAGCGCAGCGCGCGAAGCGCGGCCGCCACATGCATGGCCGCCATGCGGCCATCCATCACCATCAGTGCGGCCATCCGGGTGCAAGGAATGCATCCGGATGGTAGAATATGCGGTTATTTCCTGACTTCCTGCCGGGTTCTCGCAAGAACCGGGCGCGGCCCGTGCCGCATCGCCAGCCATGGCTCCGGAATGCCCCGGGCGGCGCGATGCCTGCCAGCAGGGCCGGCCCCTGAACGGCATGGGGTGCACCCCGGTGCAACAATCTGCGCAACGCGGCCAGTGCCGCGGCGCCACATTCTCCAGACAAGGTTCCAGACGTGCTTTCTACCGCAAACATCACCATGCAGTTCGGCCCCAAGCCGTTGTTCGAGAATATCTCGGTCAAGTTCGGCGAGGGCAACCGCTACGGCCTGATCGGCGCGAACGGCTGCGGCAAGTCCACCTTCATGAAGATCCTGGGTGGCGACCTCGAATCGTCCGCTGGCAACGTCATGCTGGAGCCGGGCATCCGCCTGGGCAAGCTGCGCCAGGACCAGTTCGCCTATGAAGACATGCGCGTGCTGGACGTGGTGATGATGGGCCACACTGAAATGTGGGCCGCCGCGCAGGAGCGCGACGCCATCTACGCCAACCCGGAAGCGACCGACGAAGACTACATGAAGGCCGCCGAGCTGGAGGCCAAGTACGCCGAATACGACGGCTACACCGCCGAGGCGCGCGCCGGCGAACTGCTGCTGGGCGTGGGCATCCCCACCGCGCAGCACCAGGGCCCGATGAGCGACGTCGCGCCGGGCTGGAAGCTGCGCGTGCTGCTGGCGCAGGCACTGTTCTCGAACCCGGACGTGCTGCTGCTGGACGAGCCGACCAACAACCTGGACATCAACACGATCCGCTGGCTGGAGACCGTGCTCAACGAGCGCAACTCCACCATGATCATCATCTCCCACGATCGCCACTTCCTGAACTCGGTCTGCACCCATATGGCCGACATGGACTACGGCACGCTCAAGGTCTACCCGGGCAACTACGACGACTACATGGAAGCGTCGATGCAGGCCCGCGAGCGCCAGATGGCCGCCAACGCGCGCGCCAAGGAGCGCATCAGCGAACTGCAGGACTTCGTGCGCCGTTTCTCGGCCAACAAGTCCAAGGCACGCCAGGCCACCTCGCGCGCCAAGCAGATCGAGAAGATCAAGGTCGAGGACATCAAGCCGTCGTCGCGCCAGAACCCGTTCATCCGCTTCGAGTTCGAGAAGAAGCTGCACAACCTGGCGGTCGAGGTGGAAGGCGTCACCAAGAGCTACGAGCGCAAGATCGTCAATAACCTGTCGATGGCCATCCAGGCCGGCGAGCGCGTGGCAATCATCGGCGAGAACGGCGCGGGCAAGACCACGCTGCTGCGCAGCCTGCTGAACGGTGCGGTGCAGACCGGCGTGCAGCGCGGCGTCGAAGTGGACCGCGGCGAGATCAAGTGGGCGGAAAACGCCAACGTGGGCTACATGCCGCAGGACACCTACGAGGAATTCCCCGCGGACCGCGACGTGATGGACTGGATGAGCCAGTGGACGCAGGCCGGCGATGATGAAACATCGCTGCGCGGCACGCTGGGCCGCCTGCTGTTCTCGGCCGACGATATCAAGAAGAACGTCAAGGTGCTGTCCGGCGGCGAGAAGGGCCGCATGATCTGGGGCAAGCTGATGCTGGGCCGCCATAACGTGCTGGCGCTGGACGAGCCGACCAACCACATGGACATGGAGTCGATCGAGTCGATGCAGATCGCGCTGGACAAGTTCCAGGGCACGCTGATCTTCGTCTCGCACGACCGCGAGTTCGTCAGCGGCCTGGCCACGCGCGTGATCGAAGTGCGCACCGACGGTACGCTGACCGATTACCTGGGTACGTATGACGAGTACCTGCAGTCGCAGGGGATCGACGGCTGAGCTTGCCTCATGCCCATGGAAAAGGCCGCCTTCCGAGGCGGCCTTTTTGTTGTCTGGTGCACCGGTGGCCGCTCATCCGGCTGCCGCAGGCAGGTCTTGTGCGATGGTGTCCAGTTCACGCAGGATCGCGTGCGCCGTGATTTCGCCCTTGGCCTTGAGCAGCGCCGCGTGCAGCGGCTCGCGCAGGATCAGCAGCGCAGGCAGGTCCTGCGCCTTTTCCACCTTGACTTGCAGCATATAGCCGCGCAGGCCCAGATGCTGGCCGATGACTTCGGTATAGAAGTGGTAGAGGCGCTGGAATGCGTCGATCTCGGCGGCAGAGTGCGCCGGCCGGGTCGGGTCAGGCGTTGCCGCGGACCCGGCTGCCGGCGCGTGCCGCATGGCGTACACCGAAAACATATTGGTATCGGCCGCGGCGTTCGCAGTACGTGCGGGGACCTCCGGAGCGGCAGCCGCGAGCGCCGGTGCCGACTCCTGCACGGGCTCGACCAGCCCCTGGGCGGCCAGCATGTCCATGGCATCGGGCCCGACGCCCATGCCTGCCACCTGCGCCAGCAGGTCTTGCCCGCGGCGTTCGCCGTTGACCATCAACAGCAGCGCGCGCAGCTTGTGATCCAGCTTGCGCGCGCGCGTCCTGATCTCGTCTTGTCCCGCATCCGTCTTGCGGTAGATCGGATCGACCATGTGTCTCGCTCCCTTTTTATGCCGGCCGTCCGTGCGAGCATCCCGTATTGCGGGCGCGGCCGATTATCGCCATTTGATAAGGAGCGGCCGGCGCGGGGGCTGCCGGGGCTGGAAACATAGTCTCCAAACCGCTCTACAATGTGCGTGCACCATAAAAGTAACAAAAAATTGCGGGTTGCCCCTCCGTCAAACTCTGCACCAACCGAGAACTGTGGCCATGCAACAACGAGACAAACTGTTTATCAACGGCAAGTGGGTCGCGCCCCACGGTACCGGCACCATCGACGTCATCCATTCCAGCACCGAAGCGGTGATGGGGACCATTCCCGAAGGCTCGCCGCGCGACGCGGAAGACGCCATCCAGGCCGCCCGCGCTGCCTTTGACGGCTGGGCGGCGACGCCCGCGTCGGTACGCGCCGGCTATATCGCCAAGGTCGCCGAAGGACTGAAGGCGCGCAGCGAAGAACTGGCCCAGATCATTGCCGGCGAAGTCGGCATGCCGATCAAGCTGGCGCGCGCGATCCAGGTGGGCGGCCCGGTCTACAACTGGGGCCAGGCCGCGAAGCTGCTCGATACCTTCCCCTTCGAGGAAGAAGTCGGCAATTCGCTGGTGGTGCGCGAGCCGGTGGGCGTGGTGGCGGCGATCACGCCGTGGAACTTCCCGCTCAACCAGATCACGCTGAAGGTCGCGCCGGCGCTGGCCGCTGGCTGCACGGTGGTGCTCAAGCCGTCGGAAGTGGCGCCGCTGAACGCCTTTGTGCTGGCCGAGGTGATCGAGGCCGCGGGCCTGCCGCCGGGGGTGTTCAACCTGGTCACGGGGTTCGGCCCGGTGGTGGGCGAGGTGCTGGCGAGCCATCCGGAGGTCGACATGGTGTCGTTCACCGGTTCGACCCGGGCCGGCAAGCGCGTGTCCGAACTGGCGTCGCAGACGGTCAAGCGCGTGGCGCTGGAGCTGGGAGGCAAGTCTGCGTCGGTGGTGCTGGACGATGCTGACCTGCCGGCTGCGGTCAAGGGCACGATCAGCGCCTGCTTCCTCAATTCGGGCCAGACCTGCTCGGCGCATACCCGCATGCTGGTGCCGCGTGCCCGCTACGACGAAGTGAAGGCGATCGCGCAGAAGGTGGTGGCCGGCTTTACCGTGGGCGATCCGCTGCAGGAAACCACCCGGCTCGGACCGCTGATCTCCGCCGTGCAGAAAGAGCGTGTCACCGGCTATATCCGCCGCGGACTGGAAGAGGGCGCGGAACTGGTGGCCGGCGGCCCCGAGGCGCCGGAAGGGCTGGACCAGGGCTTCTTCGTCAGGCCGACCGTGCTCGGCAATGTCGAGCCGCGCGCCACCGTGGCGCAGGAGGAGATCTTCGGGCCGGTGCTGTCGATCATCTGCTATGACACCGAGGACGACGCGGTGCGTATCGCCAATGACAGCATCTACGGGCTGGGCGGCGGCGTCTGGTCCGGCGATGAGGCGCGCGCGATCCGCGTGGCGCGGCGCATCCGCACCGGCCAGGTCGACATCAACGGCGGGCCGTTCAACATGGCGGCGCCGTTCGGCGGCTACAAGCAGTCCGGCAACGGGCGCGAAGCCGGCAAATACGGGCTGGAGGAATTCCTCGAATACAAGGCCCTGCAGTTGAGGAAGCCGGCCTGAGGCCTGCGCGACATGGGAAAATGCCCGGCTGGTCCGGGCATTTTTTGCATCGCCGCCGAAGAGCGGCGGCCGTCGCCGGGACCATGCAACGACAACGACAAGGGGGAGCAACGATGCGCTGGTTCGGTCGTCTGGCCAGGCTTGTGGGATGGCTGCTGGTGCTGGCGGTAGCCGGCACGGCGGGGATTTTCGTCTGGTATCGCCAGGCCGCGCAGCCGCCCGCATCCGGCACTGTCGCGCTGCCTGGCTTGCGTGGGCAGGTCACCATCGTGCGCGATGGCAACGGCGTGCCGCAGATCCGTGCCGCCAGCAAGGCCGACGCCTGGTTCGCGCTGGGCTATGTCCACGCGCAGGACCGGCTGTGGCAGATGCAGATGAACAAGCGCGTGGTGGCCGGCCGGCTTGCCGAGATCCTCGGCCCGTCCGCGCTCGATACCGACAGGTTCCTGCGCACGCTGGGCGTGCGGCGCAACGCCGAAGCGATCCTCGCGCAGGCCTCGCCGCAGACGCGGGCCGCCCTGCAGGCATACGCCGACGGCGTCAATGCGTGGATCGATCACCGGCAGGGACCGCTGCCGCCTGAATTCCTGCTGCTGCGCACGCAGCCGGAGCACTGGGAGCCGGCCGATACGCTGGGCTGGCAGACCATGATGGCCTGGGACCTGGGCGGCAACTGGAACCAGGAAACGCTGCGCATGCGCCTGGCGCAGGTGCTGCCGGTGGCGCGCATCAGCGAGCTGCTGGCGCCGTACCCGGGCGAGCAGCCGGTGCGCACCATGGACTACGGGCACCTGTACAAGCAACTGGCGCCGCTGGCCAATGCCATGGCCAGCGTCAGCGACAAGGCGCCGCCGGGCTATGTCGAGGGCATGGGCTCGAACAACTGGGTGGTCTCCGGCGCGCACACGCAATCGGGCAAGCCGATGCTGGCAAACGACCCGCACCTGGGTTTGCAGGCGCCGGCGCTGTGGTATTTCGCCCGCATGACGGCCCCGGGCCTCGACGTGGCGGGCGCCACGCTGCCCGGCATTCCGGTGGTGGTGCTCGGGCACAACGACCGCATCGCATGGGGCCTGACCAATACCGCGCCGGATGTGCAGGACCTGTTTATCGAACGGCTGCGGCCCGGCAGCGAAACCCAGTACCAGACGCCGGACGGCTGGGCTACCTTCGAGACCCGCACCGAGACCATCCGCGTCAAGGGCGCGCCCGACGTGACGCTGAAGATCCGCAGCACGCGCCACGGGCCGGTGGTCTCGGACGTGGCCGAGCCGCTGACCGCCGCGGCCGGGCCGCTTGGCGCGCAATACGTGGTCGCGTTCCAGTGGACCGCGCTGCGTCCGGACGACCGCACCTTCCAGGCCGGCTTGATGATGAACGAGGCGCGCGACTGGGCCAGCTTTACCGCCGCGCTGCGCGACTTCCATTCTCCGCAGCAGAACATCGTCTACGCCGATGTCGACGGCAATATCGGCTTCTTCGCGCCGGGCCGGGTGCCGCTGCGCCGCGCCGACAACGACCTGAAGGGCCTGGCGCCCGCGCCGGGCTGGGATGCGCGCTATGACTGGGCCGGCTTTATCCCGTTCGAGGGCCTGCCGCAGCGCTACAACCCGGCGCAAGGCGTGATCGTGACTGCCAACCAGCGCATCGTGCCGCCGGACTACCCCTACTTCATCACCAGCGAATGGACGGTGCCGTACCGCCATGACCGCATCCAGGCGTTGCTGGCGGCCACGCCCAGACATACCTTCGACACCTTCGCCGCGATCCAGAAAGACGTGCTGTCGCTGGCCGTGCGCGACGCCTTGCCGCTGCTGCTGGCCGCACCGGTCAGCCACGACGGCGCACGGCCGCAGCGCGAGCGCGCGCTGCTCGATGCGCTGCGCAAGTGGGACGGCACCATGGACGCCGATCGCGCCGAGCCGCTGGTGGTCACCGCCTGGCTGCGCGAACTGTCGCGGCGGCTGTTCGAGGAAAAGGTCGGCGAGGCGATCTTTGTCCGGCTGTGGGACCAGCGCAACGTGCAACAGCCGATGCTGAATATCCTGCGCGACCCCGGCAAGCTCGGCGCGTTCTGGTGCGACCGTCCGCATACGGGCCCGGCGGAAAGCTGCAACGACGCGATTGCCGATGCCTGGACCCAGGCGATGGCCGACCTGTCGCGCCGCTATGGCGAGGACCCGAATCGCTGGCGCTGGGGCGAAGCGCATGCGGCCCGCTCCGAGCACAAGCCGTTCGGCAAGGTCGCGTACCTGTCGCCGCTGTTCAACCTGCGCGTGCCGACCGGCGGCGACACGTATACGGTCAACGTCGGCCGCCACAACCTGCGCGACGAGAAGGCGCCGTTCGAGAACACCCATGCCGCCAGCGTGCGGGCGCTGTACGACCTGGCCGACCTGCCGGCATCGCGCTTCATGGATTCGACCGGGCAGTCCGGCAACGCGTTGCTGCCGCGCTATCGCGACTGGACCGGCAAATGGGCGGCGGTCGAGTACGTGACCATGCCCCTGGCACCCGCGCAGGCCGACGCCATGACCCTGGTCCCGGCTGCGACAAATTAGCGCACCATGGCGGCATGCCGTGCCGGGATGCCGCCCCGATAGGCGATATCCCGCCGTGGTTTTCTCGCGGCGTGGCCATTGGCGCTACCCATTGGCGCTACCATGAGGGCCCTTTTCGATCGGCAGGAGCCGCCCATGGCCACGCGCACCACCCATGTCATCCAGCACCTCGCATTCGAGCACGCGGGCGTGATCGGCAATGCGCTGCGCGCGCGCGGCCATGCTCTGCGGGCATTCCAGGCGGGCGTCGACGACCTGAGCCCCATCGTCGATGACCCGGCCGACCTGCTGCTGATCCTGGGCGGCCCGATCGGCGTCTACGAGACCGATGCCTATCCATGGCTGGAAGGCGAGATCGCGCTGATCGGCCAGCGACTGGCCGCCGGCGGCAAGATGATTGGGGTTTGCCTGGGCGCGCAGCTGATCGCCCGTGCCGCGGGCGCGCGCGTGTATCCCGGCACGCGCGAGATCGGCTGGGCGCCGATCGTGCCGACGCCGGCCGGACGGGATTCGGCGCTTGGCGAACTGCACGCAGCCAACTGGGAAGTGCTGCACTGGCATGGCGATACCTTCGACCTGCCGGCCGGCGCCGAACTGCTGGCGTCCACCGCCGCGGTGACGAACCAGGCGTATGCCATCGGCAACCAGGTGCTGGCGCTGCAATTCCATCCCGAAGTGATGCCGGGAGACATCGAGGCCTGGCTGGTCGGCCATACCGTGGAACTCGGCAAGGCCGGCATCGACCCCCGCACCATCCGTGCACGCACGGCGGAAGTCGGCGCCAGTGTGGCAGCGGCAGGCGAGCGCATGTTTGCCCGCTGGCTGGAGCAGGCGGGGTTATGAGCAATGCTGCATTGCCGGTGCCGCTCGTGCGCGCCGTTGTCGACGCGGTGCTTGTCGGCGCAGTGCGGCCGTTCGGGCCCAGGGGCGTGCCCAGCGGCATCGCCAAGTACGCCGCCAGCGGGCGTGTGCGCATCGCCTCGCTCGGGCTGGAGGGCGACCAGCAGGGCGATCCGCGCCATCATGGCGGCCCGGAAAAGGCGCTTCACCATTATCCGCGCGACCACTATCCCGGCTGGCGTGCCGAACTGGCGGAACAGGGCGCGGCCGGCATTGATGTGCTCGATGCTCCCGGTGCGTTCGGCGAGAACCTGAGCACGCAAGGTCTGACCGAGACCGATGTCTGCATCGGCGACCGTTTCCGGCTCGGCACGGCGCTGGTCGAGGTTTCCCAGGCTCGCCAGCCGTGCTTCAAGCTCAATCACCGCTTTGGCTATCCTGGCATGTCGCGGGCGGTGCAGCGGAGCCTGCGCACCGGGTGGTACTACCGCGTCCTGGAAGAAGGTGAATTAAGCGCGGGCGATACGCTGGCGCTGGTGGCCCGCCCGTACCCGCAATGGCCGCTGCAGCGGCTGCTGCACGTGCTGTATGTCGGCAGGCTCGACTATGCCGCGCTCGGCGACATGGCCGGGCTGGATCCGCTGGCGGAAAGCTGGCGCAAGCTCGCGCGGCAGCGCCTGGAGCGGCGCGAGGTCGAAGACATGGAGCGGCGCCTGGCGGGCGGCTGAGTCGCCGGTCGGGAAGGGCTGGTATCAGCCCTGCCGGAAGCGGCGGGCCGTGCCCTCGCGCGTGATGCGCTCCCACACCACCTGCTTTTCCTCGTCGCTGAAGAACACCCAGTTGCTGACCTCGGCCGCGGTGCGCCCGCAGCCCTGGCAGATTTCATCGAAAAGCGTGGAGCAGATGCCGACGCAGGGGCTGTCCGGGCGCTCGGACAGCGTGGAATCCGTGTTGCCGGTGTCCGGTTCGGGGCGGAGCGGGGCGGATTCGAAAGACTGCGGCATGGTGGCGGGAGCGGGATTGGGCTGAAACGGGGGGACATTATACGGGGTCCGGGTGGTGGCCCGCCGGGCACGGGCGGAGCGCAAGCCAACTACGTCGCACGTAATTGAGCCTGGCCAACGCAGCCACTACCCTCCATCCATGCCCGCAAGGACCACACCCTGGAGCCGCTCCATGCCGCAAGCCATTGCCACTCTCGCCCCCTCGCGCCGCGAGGCTGCCGTCGACCCGCGCATGCGCGCGATGATCGACAACATCCTGCTGGGCTCGCCGGTCGCGCGGGCGCTGGGCGTGCGGCTGGCGAGTCTCGCCCCCGAGCATGTCGAACTGGAAATGCCGTTCCTGCCGACCAATGTGACCCATGGCAGCATCGTGCACGGTGGGGTAATCGCCACGCTGATCGATATTGCCGGCGCCGCGGCGGCAGCGTCCGGCGCCAGCGCCGACGAAGTGAAGGGCGGGGCGACCAGTTCGCTGTCGATCCAGTACCTTGCGCCGGCGCAGGGGGCGGCATTGCGCGCCGTGGCGGCAGTGGTGCGGCGTGGGCGGCGGCAGGTGGCCACCGAGGTGTCCGTCTACGCCGAGGCTGCCGATGAGGGCGTGCTGGTGGCAAAGGCGTTGATGAGCAGCGCGATGTATTGAGCTAAAAGGGCCAGCGCAGGATGCTGGTATGTACTCAAAAACGCAATTAACCGCCAGAACGAATCCCACCACCTATGCGCGCCAGCTAGCACTGGCGCGAACGCACTGCCAGAAACGAGGCTGCCCGCCTTGCGGGCGTCCAGGCGATCGATGACGCTGGATATGCGTTGTCGCGGGAATCCAGCGTCACCAGGTTTGCTCAGGCGGCGGCGCGCAGGCTGATCTTCGGAAAATCCACCGGCACGGCGAAGGCGACGTTCACATAGTTCGTGAACAGGTTCAGCGCCACGTGCGCGAGGATTTCGACGATCTGTTCATCGTTGAAGCCGGCTTCGCGAAGTTGCGCGACATCGGCGTCCGTGACCTGGCCGCGGTCGTTGACCAGCTTGAGCGCAAACGACAGCGCGGCGGCGGTCTGCGGGTCCTGTGCGCGTCCGGCCTGCGCTTCGGACATTTCCTGAGCGGTCGCGCCGGCCTTGCGGCCAAGTGCAGTGTGGGCTGCCAGGCAGTACTCGCACCGGTTGCGGTCAGCGACGGCCACGGCGATCTTTTCGCTGAGCGCGGCGCCCAGGACGCCGCTGCCCAGCGCGCCAAATGCGCCCCACATGCTGCGCAGCGCAGCGGGGGAATTGGCAACGGCGCGGAACATGTTGGGGGTGGCGCCAAAGGCACCGTGGATTTCGCTCAGGACAGCCCTGGCATCGCCGGACGCGGTGGCGGCGGTGACAAGAGGAACGCGGGACATGATGGACTCCTTGGTACTGGTTTAAGGGAACAGGCGTTGCGATCGCCCTGGAACCCAGTATGGTCGGCCATCGCGTACTATGAGATACGCAACGTCCTCCATTCTTACCAATTCGTCCACGCAGCCATGAATGCATCCGTCGACCGCCTGTCCGCCCTGCTGGAACGCTTTCGCGCCCGCGCCCACCTGTTTCATCAGGGGCCACTGTGTGGACTGACGCAATTCGCGGCGCAGCCCGGCCGCGGCTTCCTGCACGTGCTGCGGCGGGGCGACCTGGAATTGCTGCATCCGCCCGGCGCAGGGCTGCCGCCGACAATGCGCTTCGAGGAACCGACGCTGCTGTTCTATCCGCGCCCCATTCACCACATGTTTCACAACCCGCCAGTGGAAGGATCGGATTTCACCTGCGCGGCGCTGGATTTCGACGGTGGCGCGCGTAATCCGGTGGTGCGCGCATTACCGCCACTGATCGCGCTGCCGATGGCGCGTGTGGCCGGGCTGGAACAGGCCCTGGCGCTGCTGTTCGCCGAGGCCGAGCAGGTGCGCTGCGGACACCGGTTGCTGGCGGACCGTCTCTTTGAAGTCGTGCTGATCCAGCTGCTGCGCTGGCTGATCGACCATCACCACGAGGCCGGCATCCAGGCCGGGCTGATCGCCGGATTGTCTGACCCACGCCTGGCGCGCGCGCTGGTGGCGTTGCACGAGGATCCCGGCGCGGCGTGGGACCTGCCGCGCATGGCGGAGCGGGCGGGCATGTCGCGCAGCGCGTTTGCCGCTGCGTTCCGGCGCATCGTGGGCCAGCCGCCGGCTGACTACCTGACCGACTGGCGGCTGTCGCTGGCACAGGCGCAGCTAAGGCTGGGCCGACCGGTGAAATCCGTGGCGGTGGAACTGGGCTATGCCAATGCGTCGGCGCTGTCGCGCGCATTCTCGGCGCGGCTGGGAGAGTCGCCGCGGCAATGGCTTGAGCGGGAGGACGCAGGGAGCGCAGTCTTGCTCCCCGCTCCCGCAAGTGGGGGAGAGGCTGGAGGAACGGGCGGGCGCGTCTAGCATCCACGCGGCCACGCCCGCGCCGCCATCAGTACTTCCAGAAAACCTGCTGCAGCGCCTTCGGGTCGTTGGTCTTGGTCAGCGCCAGCGCCATCAGGATGCGCGCCTTCTGCGGCAGCTGGTCATCGGTGACGATCCAGTCGTACTTGTCGTCCGGCTGCTCCGCATTGCGGATCACCACGCCGCTGCCGGTGCGCGAGGCGCGCACGATCTGCACGCCCTTGGCGCGCGCTGCCTTGAGCGGCTCGACCATGTAGTCGCCGACGCTGCCGTTGCCGGTGGCGGCGTAGACGATGGCCTTAGCGCCGTTCTTCACGGCGGCATCGATGCTGGCCGGGTTGACGTTGCCGTAGGCGTAGACCACGGCCACTTCAGGCAGCTTGTCGATCTTGTCGATATCCCACTCGGTCTGCACGGTGTGCGGGCGCGCCGGCAGGCGGTAGTACAGCGAGCGGCCTTCCACCACGTAGCCCAGCGGGCCGAACGGCGAGCGGAAGGTCTCGGTCTTGAAGGTATTGCTCTTGGTGACGTCGCGGCCGGTGTGGATCTCGTCGTTCAGCACCACCAGCGTGCCCTTGCCCTTGGATGCCGGATTGGAGGCCACCAGCACCGCGTCATACAGGTTGAGCGCGCCGTCCGCGCCCAGCGCCGTGCCAGGGCGCATCGAGCCGACCACCACCACCGGCTTGTCGCTCTTGAGCGTCAGGTTGAGGAAGTACGCGGTTTCCTCGATGGTGTCGGTGCCGTGGGTGATGACAATGCCGTCGACGTCCGGCTGCTTGAGCAGTTCCGACACGCGCTTGGCCAGCTTCAGCAGGCGTTCGTTGTTGAAGCTCTCCGAACCGATCTGGAAGATCTGCTCGCCCTTGACGTTGGCGACCTTCGAGATTTCCGGGACCGAGGCGATGATCTTGTCGACCGGCACCACGGCGGACTGGTAGGCGGCGGTGTTGATGGCCGACGCGCCGGCGCCGGCAATGGTGCCGCCGGTACCGATGATGACGATGTTCGCCTTGCGGGCTTCGGCCGGGGCCGTGGCAGCGGCAGTGGAGGCAGTGGCGGGCTGGGCTGGCTGGGCGGCCGGTGCCAGTTGCGCACTGGCGGTGCCGGTAATCAGGCTGGCCGACAGCAGGGCGGCAGCCAGCGTGGTGGCGCGGGCAAAAGGTTTCATGATTCTCCTCGGTATATATACGAACGTGTAGGCGCGTATAGGAACGGCAGCGGTAACGGCAGCACATGCCTTATGGGCACAGCGGTGCCATCCGCATTCAGTCTTCGTCCGCCTGCCGCGGCCTGGGCCCAGGTGGCGGTCGGGCAGGGCTGAGACTATACGTTAGGAGAATCTTCAGGGGTTATGCCGATTCGGCATGAAAATCCGCAGGCGATAATCTAAATCGCATACATATCGAGGTAGTCGCTCACGGCGATCGCCTCCAGGCGAGCCTGGTCCAGCGATACCGCCAGGATCGCCTGCTGCTGTTTCGGCGGGAAACGCCGCGCCAGGTTAGTGCGGAACTTCTCCACCAGCAGCGGGATGCCTTCGGCGCGCCGGCGCTTGTGCCCGAGGGGATATTCGACCAGCACTTCGTCCAGCACGGTGCCGTCGTTCAGCGTGACGGTCAGTGCATTGGCGATCGAGCGCTTGTCCGGGTCGTGGTAGTCGTGCGTCAGCGCGGGGTCTTCCAGGCAGGCGATCCTGCCGCGCAGCGCGTCGATGCGCGGATCGGCCGCAACGTCATCCTCATAGTCCGCGGCGGTCAGGCGGCCGAACAGCAATGGCACCGCCACCATGTACTGGATGCAATGGTCGCGGTCGGCAGGGTTGCTGAGCGGGCCCTGCTTGTCGATGATGCGCAGGCAGGCCTCATGGGTACGGATGGTGATGGCTGCAATATCCGCCGCCGATCGCCCGGCGCGCGCGAGCGCGCCATGCAGCTGCATGGCCGCTTCCACCGCCGTCTGTGCATGGAACTCCGCGGGGAACGAGATCTTGAACAGCACGTTCTCCATCACGTACGAGCCGTAGGGCCGCTGGAACCTGAACGGCTGGCCCTTGAACAGCACGTCATAGAAGCCCCAGGCCTTTGCCGTCAGCGCCGACGGATAGCCCATTTCGCCGGTGCGCGCGATCAGCGCCAGACGCACTGCGCGGCTTGTGGCATCGCCCGCGGCCCAGCTCTTGCGGCTGCCGGTGTTCGGCGCATGGCGATAGGTACGCAGGCTCTGGCCATCGACCCAGGCCAGCGAGACCGCATTGATGATCTCGTCGCGCGTCAGCCCCAGCATCTGCGCGACCACGGCAGTGGAGGCCACCTTGACCAGCACCACGTGGTCCAGGCCCACTTTGTTGAACGAATTTTCCAGTGCGATGCAGCCCTGGATCTCATGCGCCTTGATCATGGCCGTGAGCACGGCCTTCATCGTCAGCGGCTTGCGGCCGGCGGCCAGGTTATTGCGCGAGATCCAGTCGGCGGTGGCCAGGATGCCGCCGAGGTTGTCGGACGGATGCCCCCATTCGGCCGCCAGCCAGGTGTCGTTGAAATCCAGCCAGCGGATCATCGTGCCGATATTGAACGCGGCCTGGACCGGGTCGAGCTGGAACTGGGTGCCCGGTACGCGCGCGCCGTTGGGCACGATCGTGCCGGGGACAATGGGGCCGAGCAGCTTGGTGCAGGCCGGGTAGGACAGGGCTTCGAGCCCGCAACCGAGGGTGTCGATCAGGCAGTTGCGGGCGGTATCGTAGGCGAGGCCGCTCTTGATCTCGTAGCGGGTGACATAGTCGACGATGTCGACCAGCACCTGGTCCGGATCGGGGCGTTGCGCGGACGGCGTGTCGGTAGACATGATCGGCCTCGCGGAAGGGGGCTCAGCTCAGAATGCGTCGCCCGGCACGCGCACCCAGCCTTCCATCAGCACGCGCGCGCTGCGGCTCATGATGGCCTTCCGGACCGCCCATTCGCCATCGACCTGCTGCGCCTCGGCGCCCACGCGCAGCGTGCCGGACGGATGCCCGAAACGCACGGCGTTGCGTTCGCCGCCGCCGGCGGCCAGGTTGACCAGCGTGCCGGGGATGGCCGCCGCGGTGCCGATGGCAACGGCTGCCGTGCCCATCATCGCGTGGTGCAGCTTGCCCATGGAGAGCGCGCGCACCAGCAGGTCCACGTCGGCTGCGGCCACCTTCTTGCCGCTCGATGCAACGTAGTCAACCGGCTTTGCGACGAAGGCAACCTTGGGCGTGTGCTGGCGCTTGGCGGCCTCGTCCACGTCCTTGATCAGTCCCATGCGCAGCGCGCCATAGGCGCGGATGGTCTCGAACATCGCCAGCGCCCTGGTGTCGCTGTTGATGGCGTCCTGCAGCTCGGTGCCGGTATAGCCGATGCTCTCCGCGTTGACGAAGATGGTCGGGATGCCGGCGTTGATCATGGTCGCCTTGAGCGTACCGACGCCGGGCACTTCCAGGTCGTCGACCACATTGCCGGTCGGGAACATCGCGCCGCCGGCACCTTCTTCCTCGGCGGCCGGATCCATGAACTCGAGCTGCACTTCGGCGGCGGGGAAGGTCACGCCGTCGAGCTCGAAGTCACCGGTTTCCTGTACTTCGCCGTTGGTGACGGGCACGTGGCCGATGATGGTCTTGCCGATATTGGCCTGCCAGATGCGCACGGTGGCGACGCCGTTCTGCGGCACGCGGCCCGGATCGACCAGGCCGGCGCTGATGGCGAACGGGCCGACCGCGGCGGACAGGTTGCCGCAATTGCCGCTCCAGTCGACGAAGGACTGGTCGATCGAGACCTGGCCGAACAGGTAATCGACGTCGTGGTCCGGACGCGTGCTCTTCGACACGATCACGGTCTTGCTGGTGCTCGACGTGGCACCGCCCATGCCGTCGATCTGCTTGCCGTACGGGTCGGGGCTGCCGATCACGCGCATCAGCAGCGCATCGCGCGCCGGGCCGGGCGACTGCGCGCGCTCGGGCAGGTCCTGCAGGCGGAAGAACACGCCCTTGCTGGTGCCGCCACGGATGTAGGTGGCGGGAATCTTGATCTGGGGTACGTGGGCCATGAGAATGAATGTCGTGGTTAGGTATGCGAAGGAAGCCGATCGTAGCCGGCACCCCTGGCGGACGCTCCCCTCTCCCGCAAAGTGGGAGAGGGGTGGGGGTGAGGGCGGGAGCACCCACGAAGTGAAGCGCTTCGGTACTGCACGCGCCGGCCCTCACCCCCGGCCCCTCTCCCGCGCGCGGGAGAGGGGAGCCAACACTCGGCAACTTGTTAAGCCGCCGCCTTGCTCGACTCCAGAAAGTCCTGCGCAAACCGCTGCAGCACCCCGCCAGCCTCGTAGATCGAAACTTCCTCGTCGCTGTCGAGACGGCAAGTCACCGGCACTTCCACACGCTCGCCATTCTGGCGATTAACCACCAGCGTCAGCGTCGCACGCGGCTGGCGCTCACCGATCACGTCATAGGTCTCGGTACCATCCAGCCCCAGCGTCAGGCGATTTACGCCCGGCTTGAACTCCAGCGGCAGCACGCCCATGCCGATCAGGTTGGTGCGGTGGATGCGCTCGAAGCCTTCGGCGACGATGGCTTCCACACCAGCCAGGCGTACACCCTTGGCGGCCCAGTCGCGCGAAGAGCCCTGGCCATAGTCCGCGCCGGCGATGATGATCAGCGGCTGCTTGCGGTCCATGTAGGTCTCGATCGCTTCCCACATGCGCACCACCTTGCCTTCCGGCTCGATGCGCGCCAGCGAACCCTTCTTGAGCTGGCCGTCGACCACGGCCATTTCATTGATCAGCGTGGGGTTGGCGAAGGTGGCGCGCTGCGCGGTGAGGTGGTCGCCGCGGTGCGTCGCGTACGAGTTGAAGTCCTCTTCCGGCAGGCCCATCTTGGCGAGGTACTCGCCGGCCGCGCTGTTCAGCATGATGGCGTTGGACGGCGACAGGTGGTCGGTGGTGATGTTGTCGCCCAGCACCGCCAGCGGACGCAGGCCCTGGAGCGTGCGCTCGCCGGCCAGCGCGCCTTCCCAGTACGGCGGGCGGCGGATATAGGTGCTCTGCGGGCGCCAGTCGTACAGCGGCGCGGCGCTCTCGCCGGTTTCCGCGGTCAGCGCGAACATCGGCTCGTAGACCTTGCGGAACTGCTCGGGCTTGACGCTTTGCTTGACGATGGCATCGATCTCTTCGTCGGTCGGCCAGATGTCCTTCAGGTAGACCGGCTTGCCGTCCTGGTCCGTGCCCAGCACATCCTTCTCGATATCGAAGCGGATGGTGCCGGCGATGGCGTAGGCGACCACCAGCGGCGGCGAGGCCAGGAAGGCCTGCTTGGCGTACGGGTGGATGCGGCCGTCGAAGTTGCGGTTGCCGGACAGCACGGCGGTGGCGTACAGGTCGCGGTCGATGATTTCCTGCTGGATCTTCGGATCGAGCGCACCGGACATGCCGTTGCAGGTGGTGCAGGCGAACGCGACGATGCCGAAGCCGAGCTTCTCCAGGTCAGGCAGCAGGTTGGATTCTTCCAGATACAGCTCGACCGCCTTGGAGCCAGGCGCCAGCGACGACTTGACCCACGGCTTGCGCGTCAGCCCGCGCGCGTTGGCGTTGCGCGCCAGCAACGCGGCGGCGATCACGTTGCGCGGGTTGCTGGTGTTGGTGCAGCTGGTGATGGCGGCGATGATCACGGCGCCATCGGGCATCAGGCCTTCGGCCTCCTGCGCGCGGGCGCGGTCCAGGTCCACGGCGATGCCGCGCTCGGCCAGCGCCGAGGTCGGCAGGCGCTTGTGCGGGTTGGACGGGCCGGCCATGTTGCGCACCACGCTCGACAGGTCGAACTTCAGCACGCGCTCGTATTCGGCGTTCTGCAGCGAATCCGCCCACAGGCCCGCGGCCCTGGCGTACGTTTCGACCAGCTTGAGCTGCTCGTCGGTGCGGCCGGTCAGGCGCAGGTATTCGATGGTCTGCTCGTCGATGAAGAACATCGCCGCGGTGGCGCCGTATTCCGGGGCCATGTTGGAGATGGTGGCGCGGTCGCCGAGCGTCAGGCTCGACGCGCCTTCGCCGCGGAACTCCAGGTAGGCGCCGACCACTTTTTCCTTGCGCAGGAATTCGGTCAGGGCCAGCACGATGTCGGTGGCGGTGATGCCGGGCTGGCGCTTGCCGGTCAGCTCGACGCCGACGATATCCGGCAGGCGCATCCACGAGGCGCGGCCGAGCATCACGTTCTCGGCTTCCAGGCCGCCCACGCCGATGGCGATCACGCCCAGCGCATCGACGTGCGGGGTGTGGCTGTCGGTGCCGACGCAGGTATCGGGATAGGCCACGCCGTTGTCGGCGTGGATCACGGGCGACATCTTCTCCAGGTTGATCTGGTGCATGATGCCGTTGCCCGGCGGGATCACGTCGACGTTCTTGAACGCCTTCTTGGTCCAGTCGATGAAATGGAAACGGTCTTCATTGCGGCGGTCTTCGATGGCGCGGTTCTTCTCGAACGCCTGCGGGTCGAAGCCGCCGCATTCCACCGCCAGCGAGTGGTCGACGATCAGCTGCACCGGCACCACCGGGTTGACCTTGGCGGGGTCGCCGCCCTGGTCGGCAATGGCGTCGCGCAGGCCGGCCAGGTCCACCAGCGCGGTCTGGCCCAGGATGTCGTGGCACACCACGCGTGCGGGGAACCACGGGAAATCGAGGTCGCGCTTGCGCTCGATCAGCTGCTTCAGCGAATCCGTCAGCGTGGCGGGTTCGCAGCGGCGCACCAGGTTTTCTGCCAGCACGCGCGACGTGTACGGCAGCTTGTCGTAGGCACCCGGCTGGATGGCCTCGACCGCGGCGCGCGCGTCGAAGTAATCCAGCTTGGTGCCCGGTAGCGGTTTGCGGTTTGCAGAATTCATGGTGTAGGGAAATCTATATAAGTATGAAAAAGGGGTAGTGGCCCCGTGTCAGCGACCAACTACCCCCTTTGCCCTCAGGCGGATCAATGCAACCCGACGCAGGGCAATCCGGCAGCCGGTCTTACTTGCGATCCTTGATCGGCACGAACTTCAGGTTCTCCGGACCGGTGTAGTTGGCGCTCGGTCGGATGATCTTGTTGTCGATGCGTTGCTCGATGATGTGCGCGGCCCAGCCGGACGTGCGCGCGATCACGAACAGCGGCGTGAACATCGCGGTCGGCACGCCCATCATGTGGTAGCTCACCGCGCTGAACCAGTCCAGGTTCGGGAACATCTTCTTGATGTCCCACATCACGGTCTCCAGGCGCTCGGCGATGTCGAACATCTTCATCGAGCCGGCATCCTTCGACAGCTTGCGCGCGGTTTCCTTGATCACCTGGTTGCGCGGGTCGGCAATGGTGTACACCGGGTGGCCGAAGCCGATCACGACTTCCTTGTTCTCGACGCGGCGGGTGATGTCGGCCTGCGCCTCGTCCGGGCTGTCATAGCGCTTCTGGATCTCGAACGCGACTTCGTTGGCGCCGCCGTGCTTGGGGCCGCGCAGCGCGCCGATCGCGCCGCAGATCGACGAGTACATGTCCGAGCCCGTGCCGGCAATCACACGGCCGGTGAAGGTCGATGCATTGAACTCGTGCTCCGCGTACAGGATCATCGAGGTGTGCATGGCACGCTCCCACAGCGCCGACGGCTTCTCGCCGTGCAGCAGGTGCAGGAAGTGGGCGCCGATCGAGTCATCGTCGGTCTCGACTTCGATGCGGCGGCCGTTGTGGCTGTAGTGGTACCAGTACAGCAGCATCGAACCCAGGCTGGCCATCAGGCGGTCGGCGATGTCGCGCGCGCCCGGGGTGTTGTGGTCTTCCTTCTCCGGCAGCACGGTGCCCAGCACCGACACGGCGGTGCGCATCACGTCCATCGGGTGGGCGCTGGCGGGAACCCATTCCAGCGCGGCCTTGACGTTGGCGGGCAGGCCGCGCAGGGCCTTCAGCTTGGTCTTGTAGGCAGCCAGTTCAGCCTTGTTTGGCAGCTTGCCGTGCACCAGCAGGTGCGCGATTTCTTCGAATTCGCAGGCGTCGGCGACATCGAGGATGTCATAGCCGCGGTAGTGCAGGTCGTTGCCGGTACGGCCGACCGTGCACAGCGCGGTGTTGCCTGCGGTGACGCCGGACAGCGCGACGGATTTCTTGGGCTTGGGAGTGACGAGCGGTTGCGCTTCGGACATCTGGGTCTCCTTGGTGTGATGCCTGGTGTTGCCTGTTTGGGATCGGCCGGATCTATGCGGCCGAACGGCCGGGAGGGGATATACCCGCCCCGGCCGTGCCTTGTCTGGTTGCCTTACTTGCCCTTGCCTTGTGCGAACAGGGCGTCGAGCTTCTGCTCGAAGTCATGGTAGCCGATGCTCTCGTAGAGCTCCGAGCGGGTCTGCATGGTATCGACCACGTTCTTCTGCGTGCCGTCGCGGCGGATCGCCGCGTACACGTTTTCCGCGGCCTTGTTCATGGCGCGGAAGGCAGACAGCGGGTACAGCACCATCGACACGCCGGCGCTGCCCAGTTCTTCGGTGGTGAACAGCGGCGTGGCGCCGAACTCGGTGATGTTGGCCAGCACCGGCACCTTCACCGCGTCGACGAACTTGCGATACATGGCGAGGTCGGTCATGGCTTCCGGGAAGATGGCGTCGGCGCCGGCTTCCACGCATGCCACGGCGCGCTCGATGGCGCTGTCCAGGCCTTCCACGGCCAGTGCGTCGGTGCGGGCCATGATGACGAAGTTCTCGTCGGTGCGGGCGTCGACAGCGGCCTTGATGCGGTCGACCATTTCACCCTGGGTGACGATTTCCTTGTTGGGACGGTGGCCGCAGCGCTTGGCGCCGACCTGGTCCTCGATGTGCATGGCCGCGGCGCCGAACTTGATCAGCGACTTGGTGGTGCGGGCCACGTTGAAGGCCGAGGCGCCGAAACCGGTGTCGACGTCGACCAGCAGCGGCGTGTCGCACACATCGGTGATGCGGCGGATATCGGTCAGCACGTCGTCCAGGTTGGAGATGCCGAGGTCGGGCAGGCCCAGCGAGCCGGCAGCGACACCGCCGCCGGACAGGTAGATGGCGCGGTAGCCGGCGCGCTTGGCCAGCAGGGCGTGGTTGGCATTGATGGTGCCGACCACCTGAAGCGGATGCTCTTCGGCAAGCGCCTGGCGGAAACGGGCGCCTGCGGAGCGCGCGAGGTCGGAAGCGGAGTAGGTCATGGCGTTTGCTTGGCGTTTGCGTCGGGTTGAACAAGACGGAGCCATAAGCGCAAGGCCCGTGCCAGCCCTTGCGCGGGCGTCGGTGAAATCCCCGCAAAGCCTTGTCAGGCCTTGGCTGGCGGGTCGCAGGGAGAATTCTCGCCGAGGCCGGATGTCATCATTTCAGCACATTTGCATTTCACATTCGCAAATCGTGAATTCAAAGTTGAAATCGAAACTCGCATGACGGACAATGTGCCAGCACTGTACGCCTGTTCCGGCGGGGTTTCACCCGCTCCCCGCTCCGTTCCCACCTGGCACCGCACCATGAGTCCTCCCGCCTCCACGCCCGCCCGCCCGCGCATCTGGGCCATCGGCATCAGCCGCCTTGCGCGTGCCTTTGCCGACCTGATTCCGTCCTATGCCGCGCGCGCGGAATTCCGCATCGTCGGCAAAGGATTTGAAGCCGCCGCCAGCGCGGTCTCACGTGAAGCGCGCGAAGGGCGGCTCGACGTGGTGGTCGCCGGCGGCTCCAACGGCGCCTACCTGCGGCAGCACGTCGACGTGCCGGTGGTGCTGGTCAAGGTGACGGGCTTCGACGTCATGAGCGCACTCGCCACCGCGCGCCGCATCTCGCCCAGGGTGGCGCTAGTCACGCATGCCTCCACCTTTGCCGAGGTCGATGAATTCGTGCGCGCGTTCTCGCTGGCGATCCCGGCCTATACCTACCTGACCGAGGACGACGCCGTGGCGCGGGTCAAGGCGCTCAAGCAGGAGGGCATCCAGGTGGTGGTCGGCCCCGGGCTGGTCACCGACCTGGCCGACCGCTACGGCCTGACCGGGGTGTTCCTGTATTCGGGCAATTCGGTGCGCATGGCGCTGGAAGACGCGATCGAGGCCGCACGGCTGCGCCGCATTGAATCCACCCGGCGCGATTATGTCAACACCATCCTGGCCCACCTGAACGAGGGCGTGGCAGCCGTCGATGCGGAAGGGCGGATCCAGTCGTTCAATCCGGCCATGGAGCGTTTCCTCGGCACCTCGGCCGCGGCCGCGGTCGGGCGCAAGCTGCAGACGCTGGCGCCCAACCTGTCGCTCGAAGGCGTGATGCAGAGCGGCGACAAGGAGCTGGAAGCGATCCACAAGCTCGGCGACAAGATGGTCGTGGTCAACCGTATCCCGATCGCCAGCGAAGCCGGCACCCTCGGCGCGGTGCTTACCATCCAGGATGCCAGCGCGATCCAGCGCGTGGACCGCAACCTGCGCTCGCGCAGCCGCGCCCGGCCCGCTGGCGTGCGCTACAGCCTGGACGACCTGGCCGGCACCTCGGCGGTGATGACCGAATTGCGCACGCTGGCGCGGCGCTACGCCGTGGTCGATTCCACCGTGCTGATCGGCGGCGAGAGCGGCACCGGCAAGGAAGTGCTGGCGCAGGGCATGCACGACGCCAGCCCGCGCCGCGCGTTCCCGTTCGTGGCGGTCAACTGCGCCGCGTTTCCGGAGGCGTTGCTGGAGAGCGAGCTGTTCGGCTACGAAGAGGGCGCCTTCACCGGCGCGCGCCGCGGCGGCAAGGCCGGCCTGTTCGAGTCCGCGCACAACGGGACGCTGTTCCTCGACGAAGTGGGCGACATGCCGCCGACGCTGCAGACCCGCCTGCTGCGCGTGCTGCAGGAAAAACAGGTGCTGCCGATCGGCGGGCTCGACGCCGTGCCAGTCAACGTGCGCGTGATCGCCGCCACCCACCGCGACCTGCCCGCGATGGTGCGCGACGGCACCTTCCGCCAGGACCTGTACTACCGCCTCAACATCCTGCGCATCGAGATGCCGCCGTTGCGCGAGCGCGCCGAAGACCTGACCGAGCTCGCCGAACTGCTCTACCGCCGTGCGCAGGAGCGCCTGGGCACCGAGCGTGCGCAGCGCCTGCCAGCCGTGGCGCGCTCGCGGCTGGCGCGCTACGCGTGGCCGGGCAATATCCGCGAGCTGGAAAATGTCACGGAACGCATCGCGGTGCTGGTGGCCGGCCGCAAGCTGGAAGCCGATGCACTGCTGCGCGAGCTGCAGGCTGCCGTGCCGGAACTGTTCGGCGGCGAGGGTGTGGCGATGGTCATGGCGGAAGCGCCGGCCGAACCCGCCGCGCGCACTGCAGCGCCCGGCAAGCCCGGCCATTCGCTGGCGCGCGTCAAGCAATCGAGCGAAGTCGAGCATATCCGCCGCGTACTGGCCGAATGCGGCGGCGACCGGACCGCCGCGTGCCATGTCCTGGGCATCAGCCCGACCACACTGTGGCGGCGGCTGAAGGCGGCGTAGCCGCTGGCGGCGCCTTACTCCCGGGGCCTAAACCCCCGGGCCGACGCGCCGGAACGGAATCGGCTGCAGGTTCTTGCCGGCCAGCCATGCCTCGTTGAAGAGGCGGCCCATGTACAGGTCGCCGCGGTCGCACAGCAGCGTCACGATGGTATGGCCCGGACCCATCTCCCGGGCCAGCGCTACCGCGGCGCCGACATTGATTCCGGAAGAGCCACCCAGGAACAGCCCTTCCTCGCGCAGCATCCGGTAGACCATGTCCACGCAGGTCTGGTCGTCGATCCGCACCGCATCGTCGATCGGCGTGTCCTGCAGGTTGGCGGTGACGCGGCTCGAGCCGATGCCCTCGGTGATCGAGCTGCCCTCGGCCTTCACCTCGCGGTGCTTCACGTAGTGGTAGAGCCCGCTGCCATGCGGGTCGGCCAGCACGATGCGCACGGCCGGCTTGTGCTCCTTCAGGCAGCGCGCGATGCCCGCCAGCGACCCGCCGGTGCCGGTGGAGCAAGTGAAGGCATCGATGCGGCCAGCCGTGGCGTGCCAGATCTCGGGGCCGGTGGTTTCGTAGTGGGCCTGCCGGTTGGCGAGGTTGTCGAACTGGTTGGCCCAGATCGCGTTGTCGGTTTCCTCGGCCAGCCGCCCGGCGATCTTCTGGTAATTGCCGGGATCGGCATAGGGCTTGGCGGGAACGGGGCGCACCTCCGCGCCGAGCATGCGCAGCCGCTCCATCTTCTCGGGCGACTGCGTGTCGGGGATCACCACGATGCAGCGATAGCCGCGCGCCGCGCACAGGTGGGCCAGGCCGATGCCGGTATTGCCGGCGGTGCCTTCGATCACCGTGCCGCCGGGCTTCAGCAGGCCGCGGCGCTCGGCGTCGCGGATGATGTAGAGCGCGGCGCGGTCCTTGACCGAGCCGCCCGGGTTCAGGAATTCGGCCTTGCCGTAGATATCGCAGCCGGTCTCGGCGCTCAGCCCCGCCAGCCGGATCAGCGGGGTGTGGCCGATGGTGCCGGCAAATCCGTCCCTGACTTCCATGATGCACTCCTGCCGGGCCGCGGCGGCGGCCGTAGATTAAGGTCAATCTGATTGATAGACCGGTGCGGCGGGAATGACAAGCGGGCGAGGCGGCCGGAAAGGCGGCGGTGGAAGTGGCGTGCCTGACGCCTGGCGCCCCTTGTGGCGCAAGGAGGTGGCGGGGACGAGGGAGGCGGCGTCAGGCCGCGTTCAGCCAGCGGAAGCTGAAATCGCCTTCGACGAATTCCCGGCGCGAGGCATGGAAATCGCGCATATACGGCCGGTTCAGGTGTGATTCCAGGGCATTCTTCGAGTCCCAGACCATATAGATCACGAAGACCTGTGCGTCCTCGGCATCCTGCCCGACATGGTAGTCCAGGCAGCCGGGCTCCTTCCGTCCGCGCGTTTGCAGCGTGGTGAGCTGGGATACCAGCGCCTCGCGGCGATGGGACTTGGCACGGGCGATGCCGACTAGCGTGTACGTTCCGGACATGGTTGAACGGGGGCGACTGGCTGGCGTCTGGTGAGCACTGGGCGCGCCATTGTAGCGCCGGCGCCGGGGCCGCCTGGAATGCCTGACGGCGCCGTCCGGGCATTTGGCCGCCCCTTGACAATGCCGGCGGGCCCGGTTCCGGCAGGCAAAAAACAGGGCTCAAGTCCGGCGCCGGCCTGCCGATAGCCATCCCGACAAGAGAAAAACCAGCGTCCGGGGGGACATCGCATGCTGAGACGAATCGGGTCTGAACAATTACAGGTCGGGATGTTTGTCGCCAGGCTGGGCGGGCCGTGGATCAACCACCCGTTCTGGCGCGCGAAGTTTCTGGTCAGCCACGAAGACCAGATCCGGCAGATCCAGTCCGCGGGCGTCCGCGAAGTCTGGATCGATATCCTCAAGGGCCGCAACCTGCCGGCGGCAGCCGTGCCCGAGGCGCCGCCGGTGCCGCCGGGGCTGGTCGCGGAGCCTGCGCCACAGGCGTGGGAGCCTGCGGCCGCGCAGCCGGTCGCTTCGCTCGAAGCCGAACTCGGCCGCGCGCGCGACTTGCTCCAGTCCGGCAAGGCCGTGATCGGCTCCATGTTCGCCGACATCCGCATGGGCCGCGCGCTGGAGGTCGAGCGCGCGCTGCCGCTGGTCGACGCCGCGTCGCGCTCGCTGTCGCGCCACGGGCAGGCGCTGCTGGCGATGGCGCGGCTCAAGGCGCGCGACGACTACAACTACCTGCATGCCTTTGCCGTCTGCGCGCTGATGATCGCGGTGGGGCGGACGCTGGCCCTGCCGGACGACGAGGTGCGCGAACTCGGCCTGGCCGGCCTTGTGCACGACATCGGCAAGCTGACGCTGCCCGAGTCCGTGCAGCACAAGGCCGCCGCGCGCACGCCCGAGGAAGAGGAGAGCTACCGCCGCCATCCTTCGGCGGGCTACCGCATCCTCAACGAGGCGCGGCTGGTTTCCAATATCCCGCTCGATGTCTGCGTCCACCACCACGAACGGGTGGACGGCCGCGGCTACCCGTTCGGGCTGGTCGGCCGCGAGCTGAGCATCCACGCCAGGATTGCCGCGATCTGCGATGCCTACGATGCATTGACCTCGGACCGTCCAGGCCACCAGCAATGGTCGCCGGCGCGCGCCATGGAATACATGGCCGTGCGCGTCGACACGCTGTTCGACCGCCGCGTGTTCAAGGCCTTCACGCGCACCGTCGGCATCTACCCGCTGGGCACCGTGCTGCGGCTGCGCTCCAACCGCTTGGCGGTGGTTTGCGGTCAGAACGAAGCCGATCCGTTGCGGCCGCTGGTGATGGCGTTCTATTCGGTGTCGCAGTCACGTCCGGTGCCGACGGAGCTGATCGACCTGCGGCACAGCGAGGAGACGGTGGTCGCGTTTGAGAATGCCGCCGAATGGGGTTACACGGACGAGCAACTGATGGCGATGTACACCAATACGAACGCTTCATAGCGCTGGCGCTGGCTTCAACCAGGGCGACGCGCCGAGCTTCGCGTAAAGGAAGTCGTTGAACGCCCGGACGCGCGCGCTGTGGCGGAGATCGGGATGGGTCAGGATCCATAACGGCGTGCCCAGCGCAGGGTCGGGCCGGGCGAGCCGGACCAGGCCCGCGTCGTGCTCGGCCAGCAGGCACAGCAGCATGCCGACACCCATGCCATGCCTGACGGCATCGACCATGGCCACCAGGCTGTCGATGCTCACCAGCCGGCGCGCCGGCGGCACGTGTTCGGCCACCCAGCGTGCCTGCGCGAGATGCGCGAGCGAGTCGTCCGGGACCACCCAGTCGTGGTCGGCCCAGTCCGCCGCGGTGGTTGCCCGGGCCGCGGCCTTACCGGTCCGCGCCAGGTAGTCGCGCGATGCGTACGGCGCCGTTTCCAGCATCCCGACCTGGCGCCCGACCAGATACTCCGGCGGCGCACTGGCCGGCCGTATCGCCACATCCGCCTCACGCCGGCTCAGGCTCAGGAAAGTGTTGTTGACCACGATCTGCAACTGGATGCGCGGATGCAGCGCGCGGAATTCGGCGAAGAGCGGCATCAGCAGCCCGGTCAGCAGCGTGTCCGTGGTGGTGACCCGCAAGGGCCCGCTCAGCTGGCTGTCCAGGCCGGACAACTGCCGTTGCGCGGCATCGATCTGTTCGCCGACGCCGGCAAGCCGTTGGGCCAGCGCTTCGCCCGCAGCCGTGAGGGCGTAGCCGGTCGGATGCCGCTCGAAGAGCAGGGTGCCCAGCACCTCTTCCAGCCGGGCGAGCCGGCGCAGCACGGTGGAGTGGTTGACGCGCAGCGTCCGCGCGGCGCCGGCCAGCGAGCCTGACTGGCTGACGGCAAGGAAGTACTTCAGGTCATCCCAGTCCGCTTCCTGCATGTTTGCATAGCCCTTTTGCGAAAATTGCCAGTTCTCGTGCCGATTCGCACAGCCTACATTGGCCTCGCAGGCGCGGCAATGGTCGCCGGGCGGCAAAACCGGAAAGGGAGACGCAATGGCGTGGATGCTGCTGGTGCTGGCGGGACTGATCGAGATCGTGATGGCGCTCGCCCTCAAATACACGGATGGGTGGACACGGCCAGGGCCGACGGTGCTGGGGATCGGCGCCGCACTGGCCAGCATCTTCCTGCTCAGCGCGGCCTTGCGGCACCTGCCGGTGGGGACGGCGTACGCGGTATGGACCGGGATCGGGGCGATCGGGGTCACCGTGATCGGGATCGTGTTTCTCGGGGAGAGCGCGGCGCCGATGCGGCTGGCGTTGATCGCGCTGATATTTGTCGGGATCGGGGGGCTGAAGCTGCTGCCTGCCTGAGCGAAACTTGGCGAACCTGAGCGAGCCAGAGTAAGGATTGGGCCGGGACACGTGGTCCCCCGGGTTCGCGGTTTTACGAAGGGGCGCGTGCACGTTTTGTACACTATCTGGCCAAACCAATGGCTTGACGTCGCCCCCTTATGAGTTTCGATGCCCTGCTGGAGCTGTTCCAGCAACGTATTCCGGCCCATCCCTGGGCGCAGATCACGCTGTACTCGGTGGTGCTGGTGCTGATCGCGGTACTCGCGCAATGGCTGTTCGGCCATGTGATGTCGCGCATCGCCCATCGCGTGCTGACGGTCTGGGGCAAGGGGCCCTGGAGCAAGGCGCTGACGCGCCATCGCGCGTACCGGCGCTTCGGCTATGCGGTGGGTTTCGCGGTGATTACCGTCGGCATCGGCGAGGTGCCGCATATGGGCCGCTATGCGCTGCTGGTGGAGCGCCTGGCCCATTCCTGCCTGTGGGTCTGCTTTTTCCTGATGCTGGGCGGCGTGCTGGGCGCATGGCAGGACGTTTATGCCAGCAGCCGGCGCGCGCAGACACGCTCGATCAAGGGCTACATCCAGGTGGGGCGGCTCGGGCTCGGGCTGGTGTGCGCGGTGCTGGTGCTGTCGATCCTGATCAACCGTTCGCCGCTGTGGATGCTGTCCGGCCTGGGCGCGTTGTCGGCGGTGCTGCTGCTGGTGTTCAAGGACACCCTGCTGTCGCTGGTCGCCAGCACCCAGCTGACCTCGAACGACATGCTGCGCATCGGCGACTGGATCGAGATGCCGCAATGCAATGCCGATGGCTACGTCAAGGACATCGCGCTGCATACGGTCAAGGTGCAGAACTGGGACAACACCGTGACCACGGTGCCGACCTACAAGCTGTTTTCCGAGAGCTACCGCAACTACCGCCAGATGTTCGAGTCAGGCGCGCGCCGCATCAAGCGGACGCTGCGCATCGACGCCAGCAGCGTGCGCTTCCTGGAAGACGACGAAGTCCATGCGCTGATGCGCTACAAGTTGCTGCACGATTACCTGGCGGAGAAGCAGGCCAAGGTCGACGAGGCCAACCGGATGCTGATCGCCGCAGGCAATGACCCGGTGAACCGGCGGCGGCTGACCAATGTCGGCACCTTCCGCGCGTATGGCATTGCCTACCTGAAGGCGCATCCGGAAATCCACCACGACCTGCTGCTGAACGTGCGCATGATGGAGCCCGATTCGCAGGGCATCCCGGTGGAGATCTACTGCTTTACCGCGCTGACGGCGTGGATGGACTACGAGCGCATCCAGGGCGATGTGTTCGACCACCTGCTGGCGATCCTGCCGGAACTGGGCCTGCGGCTGTACCAGGCTCCGTCCGGCGCCGACCTGAGCGGCGTGCGCATGGCGCCGGTGCTGGCCGCGGCGCAGGCTGCCGCACAGGTGGCAGCATCGCACCCGCCCGGCCACGCCGCCGCGGGCAGCTACGTGCTCTGAGGCCTTCCGCTCCTTGATGTATCAGCCCACCGCGCGCGGACGCACGCGGCTGGCGGCTTCCTTGGCGCGGATGCGGGCGGTGTCGACGTCCTCCGCATAGGCCAGCGCCACGCCCATGCGGCGCTTGACGAAGCTCTCGGGCTTGCCGAACAGGCGCACCTCGGTCTGCGGCACGCTCAGCGCCTGATCCACGCCGTCGAACACCACACCCTGCGCATCCACGCCGCCGTAGATCACCGCGCTGGCGCCGGGGCTGCGCAGCGAGGTGTCGACCGGCAGGCCAAGGATGGCGCGCGCATGCAGCTCGAATTCGTTCTGGTGCTGCGTGGCCATGGTGACCATGCCGGTATCGTGCGGGCGCGGGCTGACTTCGCTGAACCAGACCTGCTCGCCCTTGACGAACAGTTCCACGCCGAACAGGCCCATGCCGCCCAGGTCGGCGGTGACGGCCTGCGCGATCTGCTGGGCCTTCTGCAGCGCGGCGGGGTGCATCGGCTGCGGCTGCCAGCTTTCCACGTAGTCGCCGCTGACCTGGACGTGTCCGATCGGCGCGCAGAACTGCGTCTCGACCTGGCCGCTGGCGCCCATCGCGCGCACGGTCAGCAGCGTGATCTCGTAGTCGAAATCGATAAAGCCTTCCACGATGATGCGGCCGTGGCTGACGCGGCCGCCGGCCATGGCGTAGTCCCAGGCGGCCTGCACGCCCTCGGGGCCGTCGATCTTGCTCTGGCCCTTGCCGGAACTGCTCATCACGGGCTTGACCACGCACGGATAGCCAATGCCGCCATCGATGGCGGCCTGCAGTTCGTCGAGCGAATCGCAGAACTTGTACGGGCTGGTGGGCAGGCCGAGCGACTCGGCCGCCAGGCGGCGGATGCCTTCGCGGTCCATGGTGAGGCGAGCAGCGCGCGCGGTGGGAATCACGCGCACGGTGCCGGCGGCTTCCAGCGTTTCCAGCATGGGGGTGGCGATGGCTTCGATCTCGGGCACCACCAGGTGAGGCTTCTCGGCCTCGATCAGCGCCTTGAGCTGGTCCGGGTCGCTCATGGCGATGGTGCGCGCGTGGTGCGCCACCTGCTGGCCCGGCGCATTGTCATAGCGATCGACGGCGATGGTCTCGACGCCCAGGCGCTGCAGTGCGATCAGTACTTCCTTGCCCAGCTCGCCGGAGCCAAGCAGCATTACTTTGGTGGCAGAGGGGGAAAGGGGCGTTCCGAGGGTGGTCATGGCGGCAAGGCGGCGGGGCGAAGGGAAAACCCAGATTGTACGGGGTGCCGCCCGCCGGCGGTGCCGTCAGGCCTAGTCTTCGGCGTCGCGCGATCCGGGGTGGCGCCGCGCCGCCTCGTCCTTGCGGTCTGCCGCCTCGGCCTCTGCCGGGGTGGACGCGACCCCGTACATGCCGTGCCGCGGCGTGCCCGCCGGCAGGTTGCCGAGATCGGTAGCCTGGTAGGGGTGCGGCCCGGGCGGGGGCTGCGAGGTGTCGCTCGACGGATGCGCGCGCCCGGTCAGCTTTTCGTCCCGGGTCACGCTGTGCCCGCCGTAGTGGTAGTCGGTCAGCGATCCTTCATGCGCGGGGGCCGAGGGTGCCGGCGCGCCGGAGATGTCGGTCACGCGTAGCGGAATCGACGGATAGACCTGCTGGGCGCCGGCAATGGCCATGTCGGGGGAATCGAATTCGCCGGCGAGCCGCTCCGGTGCGCCGTTGCCGGTGCGAATTTCGAGGTGCCAGCGGCCGTTTTCCGGGCCGCACACGAGGATTTCCTGTTCGGTCGAGGTCATGGCTGGGCTCCTTGTGCAAGGTTCTGGCGTGCCGGCGCCGATATCGGCCTCACGGTCCGTCTGCGTGTCAGGCAGCAAGTTGCATTCCAGCGACGCGGTGCTGGAACGGAACATGCTGCTTCATCGGGGATGCGCCGTAACTTGCGCCGCCAACCCTGCAAGAGGTCCACCATGCCCACGACCCGACCGCTTACCGTTGTCATCACCGGCGCTTCGAGCGGCATCGGGCTCGCTACCGCGCTGGCCTTCGCACGCGCCCAGGCGCGCGTGGTGCTGTGCGCGCGCGGCGAGGCGCCGCTGGCGCGCGCCGCCGCGGCCTGCCGCGAACTGGGCGCGCGGGCACTGGCCGTGCCCGGCGACGTCACGCAGCCGGCGGCCATGCACCGGCTGGCCGAGCGCGCGGCGGAGTTCGGCGATGGCGGCATCGATGTGTGGGTCAACAATGCCGGTGTCGGCGCCGTGGGCCTGTTTGACGAAACCCCGGTGGCCGCGCACGAGCAGGTGGTCCGCATCAACCTGCTGGGCTACCTGCACGGCGCGCATGCGGTGCTGCCGTTCTTCAAGGCGGCGCGCAAGGGCGTGCTGGTCAATATCGTGTCGCTGGGCGCATGGGCCCCGTCGCCATATGGCGTGTCGTATACGGCAAGCAAGTTCGGGCTGCGCGGTTTTTCGGAGGCATTGCGTGCCGAGCTGGTCGACTATCCGCAGATCCGCATCTGCGACATCTTCCCGGCCACCGCCGACACGCCGGGCATGCGCCACAGTGCCAACTACACCGGCAAGGTACTGCGTCCGCCGCGGCCGCTGGTCGAGGCGGGCGCGGTCGCGCGCGCCGTGCTGCGCGCGGTGGCGTCGCCAGCCTCGCAGGCGGTGACGGTGGGCGTCGTCGCAAGGCTGGCGCGCGTTGCCAACCTGCTGGCGCCAGGCCTGCTGCAGCTGGCGTACGGCCGCATCCTGCATCGGCATTTCAGCGGGGCGCACGAGATACCGGTCACCGACGGCAATCTGTTCCATGCCTCGCTGGGGCACATGGACGTCGAGGGCGGATGGAGCTCGCCGGAACGGATGCGCCAGTTTCGCATTGCCGGCGCGGCGGTGGCGGCCGGACTTGCCGGCCTCGCGCTGTGGCATTGGCGCCGCCATGCCCGCTGAGTGCCCGCAACGAGGGGCAGAATTACAACCACGGGCGATTCTTACCTGCGCCGCTTGAGGCTGCCGGCCCATTAGAAAAAGGCCCGCGCGAACGCGGGCCGCAAAGGCCTGAGGATCCGCTAGAGGACCGCTCAGCGTTTATCCTAATTGTCTGGCATCGGCAGCACATCCCCCGTTCGGGGTGCAGCACACATTCTCTGCTTGTGACGCTGCGATCGCACCGCGAAAGCAGGAGATGGCAACCTATCATGGCAACCCTACGCTTCCCGGCGCTTGCCGCCGGAATCATGACAGTCTGTGCGCTTGCTTTTGACGCAGTCCGGGCCGCGCCGGTGATCGTCGAGGTGCGTAACTTCACCACACCGACCCAATGCACCGAAGAGGACAATGTCTCGTTCGCCATGAGTTCGCCGGCAATCCGGCGCTTCCGCATAGAGGCGCTACATCCGCCATATCTGAGCAAGGTTGGAGGGCTCCGTTTTCCGCCGGCGGACTTCTCCAACTGCGACTTCGACGAAAATTCGCCCCGCACGGATCCGGGCCGTCGCTTCGAGCCACGCAAGGTGCGAATCTACGACGCGCCTGATTTCGCCATCGAAGGCAATACCTACGAGACGTTCTGGCGGCCACAGTCTGTGCCAGTCACGGTGCGGGGCAGCGTGTACGACGAATTCCATCTGCTGCAGTTCTACGTGAAGCACCCGCATGCCGGAAAATTGCGCGAGACGCAGGTGCTGGTGTTGTACCCGCCCGACGGATACTGGCGGGCCAAGCCATTGCCGGCAACACACACCAGCGGCAATTCATACGGCTCATCGTTCCTGATTGGCCCGATCACGGAGGCAGTCAGGCCCGTCGTCGAGATCGCAGGTATCGATATCGACCCCAAGGAGCGGTCCATCCGGCTGCGCTTCATCGCAGGCGGCGAGGCCAGCGTGCGACTGATCGAAGTGAGCCGCGTGCGCACCGCGCTCGATGTGAAATTCAGGCCGAGCTATCGCCCCCCCAGCGTGTCCATGGCAGACGGCATGTCAGGCTTCGCGATGTTGCGCTCGATGTATGTCGCCGAAGACAACGCCGATATGAGCCGCGTCGAGTGGCGTGATGCCGCCGGCCGCGCGCATCACACCTCGGTGGCCGACACTGCCGTGATTCAGGCGCGTTCCGTGCGTTTCGGCAGGGTGGTGCCGTCGCGGCATAACATCGACGCGCCCGACATACGCTTTGAGGCCTTTGAGGGCCCCCTTGAGCCCTTGCGTTGAGCCTGTTGGCAAATTTGACTTGGTGGCCTGCCGTGGCGCAGGAGCGTTGAATCCGCAGGCAGAACGCGTTCTATATCCCGGCCGGCAACGCCTGGCACTGAAGCGGCGGCATCAGAGCCGCGAACTGCAATCAGCGTGCAATCAGCATGCAATCAGCGCGACGCGGGCTGCAGCGCGATCACGGCCATGCCGGCCAGCGCAATGGCGGCGCCGGCCACGTCCCAGCGCGTCAGTGCCAGGCCATCGACGAAGCGCAGCCACAGCAGCGCCACGGCGATATACATGCCGCCATATGCGGCGTAGGTGCGCCCCGCGGCGGCGGGATGCAGCGTCAGCAGCCAGGCGAACAGGCCCAGCGCGACGGCGGCGGGCAGCAGCAACAGCGCGCTCTTGCCTTGGCGCAGCACCAGCCAGGGGAGGTAGCAGCCGACGATTTCGGCAACGGCGGTCACGGCGAAGAGCAGGGCGATGCGAAGCAGGTCCAAGGTCCGGAAGAAGTGGGAACAAAAAAGGGTTCCATGCAGGAACCCCGGATTCTGACATGGCGCCGCGACGTCAGGACGTCGCCATCAACGGTGGCCGGCGCTGCGTCGCCACCGCAAACGCGATCTGCGCGAGCCCGGCCGCCAGCCCCATCGCCACGCCCGCCTGCCAGGCAACGGTGTACGAGCCCAGCGCGTCATAGACCACCCCGCCGCCAAAGGCACCGGTAAAGCTGCCGATCTGGTGGCTGAAGAAGGCCACGCCGCCCAGCATCGCCTGCCAGCGCAGGCCGAAGGTCTCGGCGATCCAGCCCGATACCAGCGGCGCCACGCCCAGCCACAGGAAACCCATCACCGCGGCAAACACCAGCGTGCTGCCCGGCGTGGGCGCCGACGAGAAATACCACGTGAGCGCCAGCGAGCGCACGGTATAGATGCCGCCCAGCAGCATCAGCTTGTTGAAGCGCCCGCCGGCCCAGCCGAAGAAGATGCTGCCGAGCACGTTGAAGCCCCCGATCACGCCCAGCGCCTGCGCGCTGAGCATCGGGTCCATGCCGCAGATGTCCAGGTACGACGGCAGGTGCGTGGTCAGGAAGACCAGCTGCATGCCGCAGACGAAGTACGCCAGCGCCATGACGATGAACGGAACGTGCCGCAGCGCCGCGCCCAGCGCCTGCCGCGCATTGCTCTGGTCGGCGCCGACGAACGCTGGCAGCGGCAGCTTGTCCACGCGCCCCGCCATCCAGGCCGCCGGCAGCATCACCAGCGCCAGCAGCACGAAGGCGGCCAGCCCGGCGCGCCAGCCGTAAGCCTGCGTCACCATCTGCCCGATCGGCGCCGCCAGCAGCGCGCCGAGCGAGCCGGCCCCCGACACCAGCCCCAGCACCGTGCTGCGCAGCGCCGCCGGCACCGGCCGTGCCGCCACCGCCATCGCCAGCGCGCTGCCGGTGCAGGCCATCGAAGCGCCGATCGCCACGCCTGCGCCCAGCGTGACGCCGATCATTCCCTGCGCGGTCGCCAGCAGCACCAGCCCGGCTATATACGACAGCGAGCCGGCCAGCATCAGCGGCCGGAAGCCGATCCGTGCCGCCCATGCGCCCGCCAGCGGCTGCAGCAGCCCCCAGACCAGGTTCTGCACGGCGATGGCGACCGTGAAGTCGGAGACCGAGATGCCGATGTCCCGCGTCAGCGGCGGCATGAAGATGCCCAGGCTCTGGCGCAAGCCCATGGCCAGGCTGAGCATCAGGGAGGCGCCCAGGAGGATCGGCAGGGCCGGGCGCAGGCTGTCCAGGCGGGAAGGCGCGGTTGAGGAAGGCACGGTGGTCGTCTCCCGGGATTGTCGTTGTCGTTATGTGCCTGCGGCGGCGCCTGGCATGTTAAGCATGCGCTGAATATACCGCAGGGTAGGGCGAGCGTAAGTGGTGGCCGGGACCCTGTCAATTTGGCTTTGGGCCGGCCCGCCTTCCGCTTTGCCGAAGGCGGGCGCCGCGCTAGTCCAGGCTGACCCTGGATGCGCGGATGGTCTCGCCCCAACGCTTGATGTCGCCGTTGACCAGCGCGGCGAAGCGCGGCTGCGGCTCGCCGCCGGGGATACCGCCCATGTCGCGGAATTTCGCCACGACTTCGGGATCGCGCATGGCCCGGGACAGCGCGTCCTGCAGCACGGCGGCGACGGCAGGCGGGGTCTTTGCGGGCGCGAACACCCCGAGCCAGCCCATCACCACGAAATCCTTCACGCCGGCCTGCTCCATGGTCGGCACGTCCGGCAGCGACGGCAGCCGCTCGGCGCTGGTCACCGCCAACGCGCGCAGCTTGCCGGCGCGGATATGCGGCAGCGCCTGCGTCAGGTTGTCGAACATGAAGGTGGTTTCGCCGGCAAGCACCGAGGTAGTGGCCGGCGTCGAGCCCTTGTACGGCACGTGCAGCACCTCGGTGGCAGTGCGCAGCCGGAACAGCTCCGCGGTCAGGTGCGTGGTCTGGCCGATGCCCGCCGAGGCGTAGGAATACTTGCCCGGGGACTGCTTCAGCTGCGCCACCAGCTCGGCCACGCTGCGCACCGGCGCCTGCGCGTTGACCACCAGCACGTTGGGGAAGGAAATCATGTCCGTCAGCGGCATGAAGTCCTGCGGATGGTAGGCCAGCTGCTTGTAGGCGCTGTAGTTGATGGCATGCGAACCGGTGTTGCCGACCACCAGCGTGTAGCCGTCAGGCGCGGCGCGCAGCAGGGCCTGCGTGCCGATGATGCCACCGCTGCCGGGCTTGTTGTCGACGACTACGGGCTGGCCGAGGATGGCCGACAGCTTCTGCGCGACCAGGCGGGTCGGGATGTCGGTGGTGCCGCCCGGGGCGCCGGGGACGATGATGGTGACCGGCTTGTCGGGCCATGCGGGCGCGGCGTGCGCGACGCTCGACAGCGTGGCGGCGCCGGCGACGGCCAGCAGGCCGGCGCGAAGGGACAGTGATCCGGAAAACGATCTCGAAAGCGATCGGGAAAGCGGCAGGGAAGGCAAATGGCACAGCGATTGCGGCAGCTTGGTTTTCATGGGTCTCCTCCATGTCGTGATATCTGTGCTGCGGTTCCATGTGCAAACGGCCGGCTTGCTGCCGGCCGTCCAGGCGAAAAGCGCTATGGCGGTATTGCTTGCCCCCGCCTTACTTGCCGGTCCACACCGGCTTGCGCTTTTCCGCAAAGGCCGCGGCGCCTTCGCGTGCATCGGCCGAGGTAAATACCGGCGCCAGCAGCGGGCGCTGGCGCTCGAACATCTCCTCGTTGCTCCAGTCCGCCGACTCGGCCACGATCTGCTTGCTGACCGCCACCGCCAGCGGGCCGTTGGCGCCGATCTCCTCGGCCAGCGCCAGCGCGCCCTGCAGCGCTTCACCCGGTTCGGTCAGACGGTTGATCAGGCCGTAGGCATGCGCCTGCTCGGCACCGAGCATATTGCCGGTCAGCGCGTATTCCATCGCGATGTGGTACGGCACGCGGCGCGGCAGGCGCATCAGCCCGCCGGCACCGGCGACCAGCCCGCGCTTGACCTCGGGCAGGCCAAATTTGGCCGCCTTCGACGAGACGATCAGGTCGCAGGCCAGCGCCAGCTCGAAGCCACCCGCCAGCGCATAGCCTTCGACCGCGGCGATCAGCACCTTGCGCGGCGGCTTCTCGGTCAGCCCGCCGAAGCCACGGCCGGGCAGGCTGGGGCGCTTGCCTTCCAGGAAGCCCTTCAGGTCCATGCCGGAGCAGAAGGTGCCGCCGGCGCCGGTCAGGATGGCAACGGCGAGGCCGTCACGGCTTTCCAGCTGGTCGATCGCGGCGGCCAGCGCGGTCGCGGTCTCGAAATCCATGGCGTTGCGCGCCTGGGGCCGGTTCATGGTGATCAGCAGCGTATTGCCGCGGGTCTCTAGTTGCAGCGTGTCGCTCATGCAGATGTCCTTGTCGGAGTGCGGGATGTGGGTCGATGGCTCAGCGCGGTGCCATGCGGATGGCGCCATCCAGGCGGATGGTCTCGCCGTTGAGCATCGGGTTCTCCAGGATGTGCAGCGCGGTCGAGGCGTACTCGTCCGGCGCGCCCAGGCGCGCCGGGTGCGGCACCATGGCGCCCAGCGAGGTGCGCACGTTCTCCGGCAGCTTCGCCAGCAGCGGCGTGTCGAACAGGCCCGGGGCGATGGTGCATACGCGGATGGCGCGCTGCGCCAGGTCGCGCGCGGCCACCAGCGTCATGCCGACGATGCCGGCCTTGGCCGAGCTGTAGGGGATCTGGCCGATCTGGCCTTCATAGGCCGCCACCGAGGCGGTCAGCACGCACGCGCCGCGCTCGCCGTCCACCGGTTCATTTTTGGCCATGCGCGCGGCGCCCAGGCGCAGCGCGTTGAAGGTGCCGATCAGGTTGATGCGCACCACCGACTCATACTTTTCCAGCGAGCCCGGCGAGCCGTCCTTCTCGACCACGCGCACCGGCGCGCCCAGGCCGGCGCAGTGGATCAGCGCGCGCAGCGGGGCGATGGCCTCGGCGGCGTCGTAGACCGCGTTCATCTGGTCGGTGTCGGTGACGTCGGCCTTGACGAAGCGGACCTTGCCGCCGAACTCGTCCACTACCGCGTTGCCGCGCTCTTCGTTCAGGTCGGCGATGACCACGCCGACGCCGCGCTCCACCAGGCGACGCGTGCAGGCCAGGCCCAGGCCGGAAGCCCCGCCGGTGACGACGGCGGACATGTTTTCGAGTTTCATGGGTGTCTCCTAGGAAAGGAATCGCCAGGTTCCCGCGACGGCGGGAACGGCACAGGTGTTGTTTGCAGGCGTTTACAGGCGCTCGATGATGGTGGCGTTGGCCATGCCGCCGGCCTCGCACATCGACTGCAGGCCGTAGCGCTGGCCGCTGTCTTCCAGCGCATGCAGCATGGTGGTCATCAGGCGCACGCCCGACGCACCCAGCGGGTGGCCCAGCGCGATCGCGCCGCCGCGCGGGTTCAGGCGCGCCGGGTCGGCGCCGAGCGCCTTCTGCCAGGCCAGCGGCACGCAGGCGAAGGCTTCGTTGATTTCGTAGTGGTCGATCTGGTCCAGCGTCAGGCCGCTCTTCTTGATGGCGCGCTGGCTGGCGGCGATGGGGGCGGTCAGCATCATCACCGGATTGTCGCCGCAGACGTCGAAGGCGACAAAGCGCGCGCGCGGCTTCAGGCCCAGGCGCTGGGCCATGGCTTCGCTCATCAGCAGCATGGCCGAGGCGCCGTCACTGATCTGCGAGGCGTTGCCGGCGGTGACGTTCCAGTCGATCTGCGGAAAACGCTCGCTCAGTTCGTCGTTGCGGAACGAGGCCTGCAGCGTGCCCAGCTTTTCCGCCGTGGTGCCGGGGCGAATGGTTTCGTCATGTTCGACCACGCCGTTGGGCGTGCTGATCGGCAGGATCTCGCGGCGGAAGGCGCCGCTTTCGCGCGCCGCGGCCGCCAGCTCGTGCGAGTGCGCCGAGTAACTGTCCATGTCCTGGCGCGACAACTCATATTTGGCCGCCACCAGCTCGGCCGCCACCCCCTGCGACACCAGCCCCGGCGCGTAGCGCGCTTCCATCGACGGGCCGTACGGGTTCTGGCCGATGCGCGCCGAGCCCATCGGCACGCGGCTCATCGACTCGATGCCGCAGGCGATAACGATGTCGTAGGCGCCGGCCATGATGCCCTGCGCGGCAAAGTGCACCGCCTGCTGGCTCGAACCGCACTTGCGGTCGATGGTGGTGGCGGGCACGTGGTCGGGGAAGCCGGCCGCCAGCCAGGCCACGCGGCCCGGCCCGGCGGACTGTTCGCCGGCCTGCGTCACGCAACCGGTGATGACGTCGTCGACCAGGCCGGGATCGAGCTGGTTGCGTTCGACCAGGCCCTTGAGCACCTGTGCCAGCAATTCAGTGGCATGCAGCTCGGTAAAGGCCGATCCCGGCTTGGAGCGGCCCATCGGGCTGCGGATGGCGTCGACGATGACGGCTTGTTGCATGGGTGTCTCCTGGTGCAGAGCGGTTGCGAGGCTTGGATGCGGTTGAGTCGGGATATTGAGACGTCGGTTTCAAAAAGTGCTCGTCCAATACGATGAATCGGAATTCTCGCGTCAGAAATTCGCTATGTAAACTCGAAATCCGGCGTTTGACTTCGGAATCAACGAAGGGCAACATCCGGGTTTTGGGACACTGGTATCAAAAAATCCAGATGAAGGCCCCGGTTATGCCGAATGAAGCACACGACACCACGACCCCGTCGCCCGCCGAGGCGGATGGCGAGTCGCGCCTCGTCAGCGCGCTGGCGCGGGGCGTGTCGATCCTCAACTGCTTCTCGCCAACGGTGCAGGAACTGAGCAGCCGCGAGCTGATGGAGCGCACCGGGCTGGCCAAGCCGACGCTGTTCCGCCTGCTCGACACCTTGTGCGAACTGGGCCTGCTGCACTATTCGGAGCGCCTGTCGCGCTACGTGCCCGGGGTCGGGCTGGTCAACCTGGCCGCGCCCGCGCTGGCGCGGATGACAGTGCGCCAGCTGGCGCGGCCGGCCATGCAGGAGCTGGCCGACCATATCGCCGGACAGGTCGAGCTGATCGTCGGCAACGGCAACGCAATGACCTATGTCGAGATTGCCCAGGGCGTGGGCAGCCATGTGTTCCGGCCCGAGGTCGGCACCCGGGTCTCGATCTCGCGCACCGGTTCTGGCCGCGGCTACCTGTTGCTGATGCCGGAGCCCGAGCGCGAGGGCTATCTCGCCCAGCTGCGCGCCGCCGATCCCGCGCGCGCCGACTGGCTGCAGCAGCGCCTGGCCGATGCCGCGCGCGACCTGCAGGAACATGGCTATTGCCGCGGCCATCGCGACCTGCATCGCGAGGTGGAATCCGTTGCCGTGCCGATGCGCGCGCGGCGCGATGGCGAAGCCTGGATCTTTGCCGCGTCGGTGCCGGTGTTCAGCCCGCAGAGCAAGCAGATCGAAGAAGACATCGGCCCGCGGCTGGTCAGCCTGGTGCGCAACGTGGAGGGGGCCCTCGGCGTGTCCGGTTGACGCGGCTGACGCGCGGAAGCCCCGGGCGGGCGGAGTGACCTGGCTTGGCCCCCGGGCGGGCTGGCGACTATCCTGAGTCACAAACGGGATGTCGGGAACCCGTCAAAAGCAGCTTCCTGGGGGTATGCCAATGCAGCAGATACGCCTGGCGGCAATCGTCGCCGTGCTGGTACTTGTCGCCGGCGTGGTGTCGCGCTCGCTGGCGCAGGCGTCGACCGAGGCCGTGCCGGTCTGGCTCGGCAGTGGCGTCACGTTTGCCGCGTTGCTGGTCTGCGCGCGCTGGTCATGGCCGGCGGTGCTGGCCGGCGCCGGGCTGGCGCTGGCGGGGTGGGGCATGGCCACGCACGGCCTGCCGCTGCGCGGCGCGGTCGCCTTCGGCCTGATCGAGGTCATCAGCCTGGGCACCGCCGGCTGGATCGCCACCTATGGCCGCCGCGATCCGCAAAGCCCGCAGGGCGCCACGCTGCTGATCGCGGGGGCGCTGGTCGGCTCGGCGCTGGGCGCTTCGCTTGCGGTCGAGCTGTGGCGCTGGCAGCGGCCGGGCCTGGACCTGCCGGTCGAATGGCGCGCCTGGGCCTTTTCCACCGCGGCCGGGCTGCTGCTGGTGGGGCCGCTGGCGGTGGCGTTCCGCGGCTTCCGCGTGCGGCGCTCGGGCGGCATGCCGATGCAGCAGTTCGCGGCCGGCGGGCTGGCCTTCGTGGTCTTTATCGTGGCGGTGCTGGCAGTGTTCTCGGATAACGCCGCGCAGCGCTTCGGCGGCCTGGCGCCCACGCTGGCCTATGTGCCGATGCCGCTGCTGCTGGCCACCGCGCTGCTGTGGGGGCCGCGCGGCGGTGCCATTGCCACGCTGCTGGGCTGCCTGCTGATCATTCACCGCACCGCGGCCGGCGCGGGCCCGTTCAACGTCATCGAAGGATTTCCGGGTGAGGCGGTGGTCGAGGTGCAGGGTTTCGTCATTGTCTGGGCGCTGGTGATGCTGCTCGGCCGCGCCTTGTCCGAGGGCCGCCGCACCGCGCTGGAGGAAGCGCGTGGCTGGCGCCTGCGCTATGCGCGCACGCTGCAGGCAGTGGGGGTGGCGAGCGTCGAGTATGACGCGGTCACCGGCCGCGCTACCTGGAGCGAGGACGCGGCGGCGCTGCTCGGGGACACGATCCGCGAGGTCAACAGCGTCGACGAATGGCTGGACCATATCGATGCCACCGACCGCGGGCTGGTACAGGCCACCTGGTCCGCCGTGGCGCGCGGCGATGCGCCCGACAGCGTGCAGGAATACGCCGTGACGCTGCCGGGCAGCGGCCGCCTGCGCGTGCATGAGCGGCTGGCGGGCATCCGCGGCGCGGACGGCAAGGTGGAGCAGGTGGCGGCACTGCTGCGCCGCGCCGGCGGGGAGCCCGCGCATGTCTGAACCCGGCGTGTTCCTGATCCACGGCCTGGGCGGCACGCAGTATGACCTGGGCTCGATGCACAAGCGCCTCAAGCGCGCCGGCTTTGTCACGCACTCGCTGACGCTGCCGGGGCACGGCACGCAGCCTGAGGACCTGTGCGGCGTGCGCGCCGAGGACTGGCTCGAGGCGGTGCGCGCCAAGTACCGCGAGATCATCGACCAGCATGAAACGCTGCACGTGATGGGCATGTGCATGGGCGCGCTGCTGGCGGTGGAAACGGTCAAGCGCGAGCAGCACACCAAGGGCCGGCTGGTGGCGCTGGCGCCGCCGGTCTATATCGACGGCTGGGCCACGCCGTGGTATCGCGGCCTGCGCCCGCTGCTGTACCAGATTCCAGGCGTTCCCAACCGGATGAAGGTGGAAGAGGAAGAGCCGTTCGGCATCAAGAACGAGCAGCTGCGCGAGATCGTCAAGGCCAAGTTCGCGCGCGGCGAGAACTTCCACTACCAGTGGGTGCCGCTGGCGTGCATCCGCGAGGTGGACCGGTTGCGCGGCTACGTGCGCAAGGGGCTGCAGCGCATTGCCTGCCCCACGCTGGTGGTACACGCCCGGCTGGACGAGCTGACCAGCCTGCGCTCGGCCAACTTCCTGGTCGAGCAGATCGGGCAGGGCAAGCGTGCCGGGCAGGCGCGCATGCTGGTGCTGGAAGACAGCTACCACATGGTCTGCGTCGACAATGACCGCGAACTGGTGGCGCGCAACGTGCTGGAATTCTTCGAGGCCAGCGTGGGCACGTCACTTGGCATGGCCGGTGCGGAGCGCGACGATGCGCGCATGACGCCGGACCAGATGGCCGGGCTGCTGGCGGCGGCGCGCACGGACCTGGAGCAAGGCGACCTGGCCGCGCTGTATGCGCGCGGCAAAGGCGAATTTGCGTGGTTCCAGCCGGGCGCCAACCGGACCAGCGGGGTCTACCGTGGCGATCGTGGCCTGGCGCGGCTGCGCGAATGGGCGGATGCGGGGCTGGCGTTCACCGCTTTCGGCGCGCCGGTGCTCAATACCGGCATGGCCGTGGTGCCTGCGACCTTGCGCTTCGGCACGCTGGCCTCGCAGGGCGTGCTGGCGTTTGCGCTGCGCGACGGCAGCTTGCTGGAGGGGCGGTGGTTCCCGGACGAAGTGACGCTGGAGGATGCGCACTTTGGCGGCACGCCGGCGGTGCAGGGGCCAAGCCCGGCCGAGAAGGCCTTCGAGGCCGCCGCGGCGTTGTCGAAGACGCTGCGCCAGGCGCCCGACAACGACACCTTGCTGTCGCTCTATGCGCTCTACAAGCAAGGCAGCGCCGGCGACGTCAGCGGCGACCGCCCGGGCATGATGGACATGGTCGGGCGCGCCAAGTACGACGCCTGGGCGGCCCGGCGCGGCCTGCCGCGCGAGCAGGCCATGCGCGACTACGTGGCGCTGGTCAACCAGCTCAAGGCGGCGGAAACGCAATCCGCCTGACGCTGGCTGGCCGATCGGCTCGGTCGGTTTCGCGGGCAGTTCCAGGTCAGTGCCTGGCCAGTGCGATCAGTTGCCGCTGAAAACCGGCGCGCGCTTGTCCAGGAAGGCCTGCACCGCCTCGCGATGATCCGCAGTCTGGTGCGACAGCGCCTGGAAGCCTGCCGACAATTCCAGCAGCGTGTCGAGGCGGGTGTGCATGGCCTCGCGCATCAGCCGCTTGGCCATCCGCACCGCGTGCGGCGGGTTGGCGGCGATGCGCCCGGCCAGTTCGTACGCGGTGGGCAGCAGCGCCTCGGGCGCCACCACGCGCGACACCAGGTTCCATTCCAGCGCGGTCTTCGCGTCGATCGCCTGGCCGGTAAAGGTCATCTCGGCGGCACGCGACAGCCCGATCACGCGCGGCAGCAGCCAGGCGCCGCCATCGCCGGGGATGATGCCCAGCTTGACGAAGGACTCGGCAAACTGCGCGCGCTCCGAAGCGATGCGGATATCGCACATGCAGGTCAGGTCCAGCCCCGCGCCCATGGCGGCGCCGTTGACGGCGGCGATCACCGGCACTTCCAGGTTGAACAGCGCCAGCGGCAGGCGCTGGATGCCGCTGCGGTAATCCTGCCGGATCTCCATGCCCGATACCTGGCCGGAGGCCTGGCGTTCCATGTCCTTGATGTTGCCGCCCGACGAGAACGCCGTGCCCGCGCCGGTGATGACCACGGCGCGCACGCTGCGGTCGGCATGGATGCGCTCGATCGCGGCCAGGAACTCCGCCACCGCGGTGTTGCCGGTCAGCGGGTTGCGGCGCTCGGGCTCGTTCATCGTCAGCGTGACGATGTGGCCGTCCTGTTCGTAGAGGAGGAAGTTGCTCATGATGGTCTCCGGGGGCATCGGGTTCAGGTGCTGGCGCCAAGGCTAAGGGAGCCGGGCGGGCTGCGTCCAATATTCATTTGTTGGCGGGCGATAGCGGACATGTATCGCGCATTCAGTATGTTATGCAGGACGATGAATTTTTTCGTGCAGCCATGAACAGGTGACGCATGACTTGCGCAATACCCCCAGAATCCGGAGAGTAGGGGGCACGCCTGCCCGCCGCATTGTTAAGCCTGGATCATTGCCCATGACAGTCGTCGTACTCGCGATGGACGGATCGCCCGACAGCGTTGCCGCCGCCCGCCGCCTGGCCAGCCGCCCGCTGCTGGCCGCGCCCTTGTCCACGGTGCCGGTCATCGTCGTCAATCCGCGAGCCGCGCGGGCGCGCGCGCCTGCGCAGGCCTGAGGCGGCGCCCATGGAGCTGCCGCTGCTGCTCGTGCTGCCGCTGCTGGCCGCCGGACTGACCTGGGTGATCGGCATGCGCGCGCCGCGGCTGGTGGCGCCCGTCATCGTCGGCGTGCCGCTGGTCGCGCTGGTGCTGCTGCTGCAGCTGCGCGGCGCGGTCTTCGATCAGCCCTGGGACGGCCTGGCCTGGCGCGTGAGCTGGCTGCCCGCGCTGGGGCTCGACCTGTCGCTGCGCCTGGACGGCCTGGCCTACCTGTTTGCGCTGCTGGTGGTCGGCGTGGGCCTGCTGGTGATCCTGTACGCGCGCTACTACCTGGCGCGCAATGAATCGGCGGTGCGCTTCTTCTGCCTGCTGCTGCTGTTCATGGCGGCCATGCTGGGCGTGGTGCTGGCCGGCAACCTGCTGTTGCTGGCGGTGTTCTGGGAACTGACCAGCATCCTGTCGTTCCTGCTGATCGGCTTCTGGTCGTGGCGCGGCGATGCCCGCCAGGGCGCGCGCATGGCGCTCACCGTCACCGGCGGCGGCGGGCTGGCGCTGCTGGCCGGGGTGCTGCTGCTGGGCCATATCTGCGGCAGTTTCGAGCTGTCGGCGGTGCTGGCGCAGGCCGGCAGCGTGCAGCGCCATCCGCTCTACATGCCGATGCTGGTGCTGATCCTGCTGGCGGTGTTCACCAAGTCGGCGCAGTTCCCGTTCAGCTTCTGGCTGCCGCAGGCGATGGCCGCGCCCACGCCGGTGTCCGCGTACCTGCATTCCGCCACCATGGTCAAGGCCGGGGTGTTCCTGCTGGCGCGGCTGTACCCGGTGCTGGACGGCACCAACGGCTGGTTCTACCTGGTCAGCATGACGGGGCTGGCCACGCTGATCTTCGGCGCGGCGATGGCGCTGCTGCAGCGCGATCTCAAGGGGCTGCTGGCGTATTCCACCATCAGCCACCTGGGACTGATCACGCTGCTGTTCGGGCTCGATACCCAGCTGAGCACGGTGGCGGCAATTTTCCACATCATCAACCACGCGGTGTTCAAGGCGTCGCTGTTCATGGCGGCCGGCATCATCGACCACGAGACCGGCACGCGCGACCTGGACCGGCTGCACGGGCTGGCGCGCTACATGCCGCATACGGCGGTGCTGGCGATCGTGGCGTCGCTGTCGATGGCGGGCGTGCCGCTGTTCAACGGCTTCCTCAGCAAGGAAATGTTCTTTGCCGAGACCCTGGCGCAGGGCCTGCTGGGCGACTTCAACTGGGTCATTCCGGCGGCGGCAACCATGGCCGGCGCGCTCACGATGGCGTATTCGCTGCGCTTCATCTACGGCGTGTTCTTCGGCGGCAGGCAGCCCGACGTCCCCAACTATCCGCCGCACGAGCCGCCGCGCTTCATGAAGGTGCCGGTGGAATTCCTGGTGGTGATCTGCCTGGTGGTGGGGCTGGTGCCTGCCTACACGGTGGGCACCCTGCTGGCAGCGGCGTCGCTGGCGACGCTGCGCGCGCCGCTGCCGCCGTACAGCCTGAACCTGTGGCATGGCGTCAACCTGCCGCTGGTGATGAGCCTGCTGTCCATGACGGGCGGCGCGGCGCTGTTCTTCCTGCGCCGCGATGCGCTGCGCCGCTGGCAGCAGTCGCTCGAGCACCTGAGCGCGCGCCGCTCGTTCGAGAGCGGCATGCACGCGCTGGAGCGCATCGCCTGCGCGATCACGCGCGCGCTGGAGAGCGGTTCGCTGCCGGGCTATATCGCCTGGATGCTGCTGGCGCTGCTGGCAATTCCGGCCTGGTTCCTGGCCGATCTCGACGCGCTCGCCGGCACCGTCCCGGCCGGCGCGCTCGACCCGCTGGGCGCCGCGGCGCTGGCGATACTGGCGGTGCTGGCGCTTGCCGTGGTGGCCACGCGCGGGCAACGGCTGGCAGCACTGGTGCTGCTCGGCGGCTGCGGGCTGATGGTGTCGCTGGTGTTCCTGCGCTTCTCGGCACCGGACCTGGCGCTGACGCAGCTGTCGGTGGAAGTGGTGACGGTGCTGCTGCTGGTGCTGGCGCTGTTCTACCTGCCGCGCGAGACGGCCGGGCAGGGCGGCCCCGCGCGGCGCGCCCGCGACGTGGCGCTGGCGCTGGGCGGCGGCACGCTGCTGGCGGTGGCGGCCTACGCGGTGATGACGCGCCCGTACGACCCGGTGTCCGCGTTCTATATCGAGCAGGCGGTGCCGGGCGGAGGCGGCCACAACGTGGTCAACGTGCTGCTGGTGGATTTCCGCGGCTTCGATACCATGGGCGAGATCTGCGTGCTGCTGATCGCGGGGCTGGCGGTGCAGGCACTGCTCAAGGGCATGCGCCTGCCGACGCCGTCGGCCGCGCCGGACGGGCTGCCGTGGACCAGCCAGGCGCATCCGCTGCTGCTGGCCATGCTGGCGCGGCTGATGCTGCCGCTGACGCTGCTGGTGGCGGTGTTTGTCCTGCTGCGCGGGCACAACCTGCCGGGCGGCGGCTTTATCGCGGCGCTGATCACGTCGGTGGCGCTGCTGCTGCAGTACGTGGCCAACGGCGTGCGCTGGACCGAAGCGCGCATCGCGCCGGACTACCGTGCCATTGCCGGGGCCGGCATCCTGCTGGCGGGGCTGACCGGTCTCGGCAGCCTGGCCTTCGGCTACCCGTTCCTGACGACGGCGTTCGGGCATTTCCACCTGCCTGGCATTGGCGAAATCGAGCTGGCCACGGCCATGATCTTTGACCTTGGGGTGTTTTGCACCGTGACCGGGACTACGCTGGTCATCGTCTCGCACCTTGGTGTGCGCAACCTGCCGCCCGCGCGTGCTGCGGAGGACGACTGATGGCCGCCCTCTACGCCGTGACCATCGGCATCCTGGCTGCCTGCGGCATCTACCTGCTGCTGCGCGAGCGCGTCTTCACGGTGGTGCTGGGCCTGACGCTGCTGTCGTATTCGGTCAGCCTGTTCCTGCTCGGCATGGGCCGGCTGTCGATCGGCCGGCCGCCGGTGATCGTGACCGGCGCCAGCTATGCCGATCCGCTGCCGCAGGCGCTGGTGCTGACCGCCATCGTGATCGCGTTCGGCATGACGGCGTTTGCCGTGGTGCTGGCGCTGCGGTCGCTGGGACTGACCGGCAGCGACCATGTCGACGCCGCCGGCGAGCCGGAAGGCGCCACGGTGCCAGACCCGGACGGCGACGATGAAGCGCGGAGGCCACGGCCATGAATCACGCCGTGCTGCTTCCCATCCTGCTGCCGATGTTCGCCGGCGCGCTGCTGACGGCGATGCCGGCACATGCCCTGCGCGCGCAGCGCGCCGTGTGCGCGGCAGCGACCCTGGTGCTGCTGCCGGTGGCCGTCATGCTGATGCAGCATGCGGCAATGGGCGCCATCGACGTCTACGCGATGGGCAACTGGGCCGCGCCGTTCGGCATCGTGCTGCAGCTGGACCGCACCGGCGCCATGATGCTGGTGCTGACCGCGGTGCTGGCGGTCGCGGCGCTCGCCGCGGCGGGTGATGTCACCGCGCGCCAGGGGCGGCATTTCCACGCGCTGTTCCAGTTCCAGCTGATGGGCCTGAACGGCGCCTTCCTGGCCGGCGACCTGTTCAACCTGTTCGTCTTCTTCGAGATCCTGCTGATCGCCTCCTACGCGCTGCTGGTGCACGGCGCCGGGCGCGCGCGCATCGGCGCGGGGCTCCATTACGTGATCCTGAACCTGGTGGCGTCGTCGTTCTTCCTGGTGGCGATCGGCGTGCTGTACGGGCTCAGCGGCACGCTCAACATGGCGCACCTGGGCTTGCGGCTGGCCGGCCTGCCGGCGCAGGACCTGCCGCTCGCGGTAGCCGCCGGCGTCATGCTGATGCTCGTATTCGGACTCAAGGCGGCGCTGTTCCCGCTGTATTTCTGGCTGCCGCGAGCCTATGCCAGCGCCACCGGCCCGGTCGCCGCGCTGTTCGCCATCATGACCAAGGTGGGGATCTACGCCATGCTGCGCTGTACCGCGCTGCTGTTCGGCGGCGCGCAGGGCTTGCTGGCGCCATTCCTGAATGACTGGGTGTTTCCGCTGGCGCTGGTGACGCTGGCGATCGGTGGCATCGGCGCAGTGGCAGCCCGCACGCTGCGCGCCATGACGAGCTACCTGGTGGTGGCGTCCGTGGGCTTGCTGTCAGCGTGCGTGGCGATGCAGACCCAGGCCGGCTGGGCCGCCGCGCTGTATTACCTGCCCAGCACCACCCTGTGCACGGCGGGCCTGTTCCTGCTGGCCGATGCGCTGGAGCCGGATCCTGCGCGCGACGGCGCGCCGCCGGTGGCCTCGCGGCTGGCCGGCGTGCTGTACCTGGTCGGCGTGCTCGCGGCGGTGGGCCTGCCGCCGCTGTCGGGCTTCCTGGGCAAGGCCATGATCCTGCGCGCGACCCCGGTGCCGTGGATGCCGGCGCTGTGGCCGGTGGTGCTGGGGTCGAGCCTGCTGCTGCTGATCGCGGCGTCGCGCACCGGTACGCGGCTGGTGTGGCGCCTGCCTCATGAGGCGGCGCAGGTGCCGGAAGGCGCCGAGTATCTCGACGAGAACCATCCCTTCGCCGCGCGCTCCCGCGTGCGGCCGGACCCGCGCAAGCTGGCCTGCTGCGCGCTGCTGCTGGCGGGCAACGTCGCGCTGACCGTGTACGCGCGGCCGGCCACCGAATACATGGCGGACGCCGCCGCGCAGCTGCTGGACCGCGCGGCCTATATGCGGGCCGTGCTGCCCGCGCAGAAGGAGTAGGCCATGCTGCGCCGCCTGCTGCCGCATCCCTGGCTCAGCCTGATCCTGCTGCTCATGTGGCTGATGCTGACCAACAGCATTGCGCCCGGCCATTTGCTGCTGGGCGCAATGCTCGGCTGGGCCATCGGCCGCCTTGCCGACCGCTGGCTGGTGCTGGGCGCGTTCCGGTTGTCGCGTCCCGACCTGATCCTGCGCCTGAGCATCCATGTGCTGATCGATATTGTCATGGCCAATATCGAGGTGGCCATCCTGGTGCTGGGCCGCACCGCGCGGCTGCGGCCGGCCTTTATCGTGGTGCCGCTGGACGTGGAACACGAACTGGCCACCACCGCGCTGATCAGCATCGTCTCGCTGAGTCCCGGCACGCTGTGCGCCGAACTGAGCGACGACCGGCGCGCGCTGCTGGTCCATGTGCTCGACCTGGAAGAAGAGGCGGCCCTGGTCGAACGCATCAAGTCGCGCTATGAAATCCCGCTGAAGGAGATCTTCCAATGCTTGCCATCGTGATACCGGTGTGCCTGGTCATCCTCGGGCTGGCCTTCCTGCTGACCCTTGCGCGGCTGCTGCGCGGGCCCAGCCTGCCGGACCGCATCGTGGCGCTCGATACGCTCAATATCAACGCCATCGCGCTGATCGTGCTGCTTGGCATCAGCCTGGATTCGGCGATGTTCTTCGAGGCCGCGCTGCTGATCGCGGTGATGGGCTTCGTCGGCACGGTGGCGCTGGCCAAGTATCTGCAGCGCGGCGACATCATCGAATACTAAGGAGCCACGGCCATGCTGCATCCCGTCGCGGAATTCGTTGTCTGCGCGCTGCTTTTGATCGGCAGCGTATTCATGCTGGTGGGGGCGATCGGGCTGTTCCGCCTGCCGGATTTCTTCATGCGGCTGCACGGGCCCACCAAATCGACCACGCTGGGCGTGGGCGGGGTGGTGCTGGCATCGGTGGCGTATTTCAGCTTCCGCGGCGATGCCAGCCTGCATGAGCTGCTGGTGACCGCGTTCCTGTTCCTGACCGCGCCGATCAGTGCCCACATGCTGTCCAAGGCCGCGTTGCAGCGCCAGCTGCCGGTGGACCCGCGCACGCGCGGCAGCGGCTGGATGCCGCGCATCCGTGACTGACGCCGACTAAGCCCCCTCGATCCCTCATTCCTTCTGCAGCATGCGCATCAGTCGCTGCGCATCGAACGGCGCCTTGACCTTCTTGTCGTTATCGAAATAGCAGTAGACGTCGCGGTGCGCCGCCTTGCGCGGGCGCCTGGGCGAGATCCGCTGCGCATCGGCCGGTTCGTGGCCGCTCGCCCATTTGCCCAGCCGCGCCGCCCAGCGCTGCAGCGCCTTGTCGGAGTAGCTGCCGCCGTACAGCGTCTGGCTGCCGTGCAGCCGCAGGTAGAGGAAATCGCTGGTCACGTCTTCGGCGTAAGGCCAGTCAGCCACGGTGTCGGAGATCACCAGCGCAACGCGGTGGCGCCGCAGCAGCGCCGGGAATTCTGGCGTGCAGAAGCTGTCGTGCCGGATCTCCACGGCGTGCCGGATCCGGCGCCGGCGCCGCGTTTCGCACCAGGGCTGTTTAACCCGGCTGTCATGATCGCGCGCCAGCTCGCGCGCGCTGTCGGTGTCGTGCGGCAGCAGGCCGAGGAAGCGCTCCATCCGCTCGGGATCGAAGGCGAAGCTGGGCGGGAACTGCCACAGCATCGGACCCAGCTTTTCCTCCAGCGCCAGCACGCCGGACGCCAGGAAGTTGGCCATGGCCGGGCGCGCCTTGTCGTCGCGGAAACGCAGCATATGCGTCAGGTAGCGCGATCCCTTGACGCTGAAGACAAAATCCTCGGGCGTGGCCTCGTACCACGCGCGATAGCTGCGCAGCGTCTGCAGCGCATAGTGCGAGCCGTTGATCTCGATGGACTCGACCGCGCGCGAGGCAAACTCCAGCTCGCGCCGTTGCGCCAGCCCCTTGGGGTAGAACACGCCGCGCCACCCGTCATAGCGCCAGCCCGAGATGCCGATCCGGATCATTTGCCTTGCCCGAGTGTGCCCTGTATTTTTTGCAATGAGGCGCACCACGCGCGGTGCGCACGTCGTGCCCAACGCTAAAGGGGGTAAGTCCCATGACCGCCACGCAAGTTTCACGCCTTGATGCCTGTGCCTACCTGCTGCACCTGCTGCTGCAGCGCGCCGAGGCGAGCCAGCCCGGCTTACTGGACGACCTGATCCGCGGCGTTGCCGCCGACCGCGCCGGCATGCCGGAGGTGCCTGCCGGGGAACACGCACTGATGGTATTTGACGAAGTGCTGCGCATGCTCGAATTTGCCAATGCGCAGATGAAGGAAGCGCGGGCACTGGGGCGGCCCTGACGCCATTGCGCCACGGCAGGCTGCGCCGGCTGGTTTACTTTCGCGGCGGGGTGTCCTACACCCACTGAGGCGATCCCGGCTTCCAGCGCGCCGGGCAAGGGGACTTCCATGGCTTTGCCGAATGCCGACCAGCCGAATGCCGACCACCTGTTCGCGGGTGCGATCCCCGACGTTTACGCGTCGCTGATGGTGCCCATGATCTTTGCGCCCTATGCCGCCGACCTGGCACAACGCATCGCCGCGCTGGAACCGCGCCGGGTGCTGGAACTGGCTGCCGGCACCGGCGTGCTCACGCGCGAACTGGCGCGCCGGCTCGCGCCCGACGCCGTCATCGTCGCCACCGACCTCAATGCGCCGATGCTGGCGCGGGCCCAGGCCGAAGGCACGGAGCGACCCGTGACCTGGCGGGAGGCCGACGCGATGGCGCTGCCGTTCGGCGATGCCAGCTTTGACCTGGTGGCCTGCCAGTTCGGCGTGATGTTCTTCCCGGACAAGGCCAGGGCCTTCGCCGAGGCGCGCCGCGTGCTGGTGCCGGGCGGGACGCTGGTCTTCAACGTGTGGGACCGGATTGAATTCAACGCCTTTGCCCGCAATGTCGCAGCGGCGCTGGCCCGCCTGTTCCCCGAGTCGCCGCCGGATTTCATGGCGCGCACGCCGCACGGCTATCACAGCCAGGTGGCGATCGAGCAGGACTTGCGCCTGGGCGGATTTACCGCGCCGCCGCTGTTCGAGACCGTCACCTCGACCAGCCGCGCCGATGCCGCCCGCATTCCCGCGGTAGCGTACTGCCAGGGCACGCCGCTGCGCGCGGAACTGGAGCGGCGCGGTCCCGATGCGCTGGCACGGGCGACCGACGCGTGCGCACGGGCGTTCCTGGAGACATATGGAGACGGCCCCGTCTCCGGCCCGATGCAGGCGCACGTCGTCATGGCCGCCGCCAGCGCCTGACGGATGTCCAGGCATGGCGCCAGCGGCAAGTCCGCTATCGGTCCGCCCTTCAGGACACGCGCCGGGACACGCGCCGGGACACACGCCGGGCCACGCACCGGGGTGCCGTAAAACGGCTTATTCCCTACACTGGATTGATACGAATCACCGCCCGCAGCACGGAGCCTGGCGCACCCGCATGGCGCGCCAGGGAGGGAGCCTCGGATGCAGCCGGACCAGCCAGCCCAGCCAGCCCACCAGCCAGCCCACCAGCCAGATCAGCCAGATCAGCCAGACCACAAACCCGTGGCGCTTGCCCTGCAGGGCGGCGGCATGCACGGCGCCTTCACCTGGGGCGTGCTCGACCGCCTGCTGGAAGACGGGAGGCTGGCGATCGAGGGCGTCAGCGCCACCAGCGCCGGCGCCATGAACGGCGCGGTGCTGGCCTACGGGCTGCTGCAAGGCGGCAGCGCCGGCGCGCGCGAGGCCTTGCACTCGTTCTGGCAGGCGATCTCGAACTCGGCGCAGCGCTACAGCCCGTTCCGCTGGATGCCCTGGTTCAAGACCAGCCATACCCTGGGGCTCAACCATTCGCCGCTGTATGCCATGGCCGACATTGCGCTGCGCCTGCTGTCGCCGTACCAGTTCAATCCCAACAACCTGAACCCGCTGCGCGAAGTGCTCGGCACGCAGGTGGACTTCGCCGCGCTGCGCGAGCATTGCCCGATCCAGCTTTACCTGTGCGCGACCAATATCGAGACCGGCCGCATACGCATCTTTCCGCCGGAGGAGCTGAGCATCGATGCCGTGCTGGCCTCGGCCTGCGTTCCCACGCTGTTCCAGGCGGTATGCATCGATGGCCAGTACTACTGGGACGGCGGCTATGTCGGCAACCCGGCGATCTTTCCCTTGATCTACCACTGCCAGACCCGCGACGTGATCATCGTCCATATCAACCCGATCGTGCGCCACGGCGTGCCGACCTCGGCGGCGGATATCCTCAACCGCGTCAACGAACTCAGCTTCAACTCATCGCTGATGCGCGAGATGCGCGCCATTGCCTTTGTCACCTCGCTGATCCAGCAGGGCAAGGTGGACGGGCGCGACATGAAGGAGATGTGGATCCACTCGATCCGCTCCGACGAGACCATGGCGGCGCTCGGCGTGTCAACCAAGTACAACGCCGACTGGGGCTTCCTGTGCGCGCTGCGCGACCAGGGCCGCAAGCAGGCCACGGCCTGGCTGGCGCAGCACTACGACAGCATCGGCCGGCGCTCCAGCATCGACATCAGCGGCGAATTCCTGTGACGCCCGGCGGGCCGGGCTGCGCCAGCCGCCACGCCAGGTTGGCGCGCGCGCGCGCCTCGTAGCGCGCGTGGAACAGCTCGGTGTAATAGATGCGCGGACTGTCCAGCAGCGCACTCAGGAAGGCGCGCTCGGCGGCGTCGTAGGCCTGGTCGTCGAGGTCGGTGCGCTCGGCGCGCAGGCAGGCGCCGTTATGGCGGAAGCGCATCCGGCTGCAGCCGAGCGCCGCCAGGTCGATATCGGCGGTAAAGCGGCCCGCCGGGCTGGCGGGGATGCCGTCGTGGACGGTTTCCAGCACCAGTGCGGCGATCCGGCCGGCCGTGGCGATGCCGGTCCCCCATTGCCGTATCCAGCCGGCGCTGCGCGCTTCATTGTCGGCCGCGCCCGGCACATAGATCACGTCATGGCACCACAGCGCCAGTTCCACCGCGTCGGCATCGGCCGTGGCGATGGCGCCGCGTGCCCAATCCAGGTCGCGCAGGCAGCGGCGGATGTGGTCGAGGGTGTGGTAATGGCGGCCCGGCTCGCCATAGCGGCCGGCAAGATCGGCATAGGCGTCGCGCGCATGCGCACCGCCCGCGCGCGTCCACACGGCAACGAAGCGGTCCTGGAGCTGGCTGGCCTGGAGGGGGGTCATGGGCGCGCAGGGGTTGTGGTGTCGCTGGCAGTGCCGTTGGCGGCGCCGGCTCCAGTGGCGGATACTTCGCCTTCCAGTTGCGCCAGCAGTGCGGCGGCCTCCAGCTGGTCGACGGTGTCGGCGCCCTCGGTCAGCAGGGCCAGGTGCCGCGCCAGCGTCTCGCGCGCCATCTCGGCCTTGCCCTGCGAGTGCAACAGCCGGGCCAGGCTTCGCGCGGCGCGCAGCGCCAGCAGCCTGGCGCCTTGCTCGCCGGCGATGCCGAGCGCCTGCCGGAAGCAGGCTTCCGCTTCCTCGTGTGCGGGCGGCTGCAGCCGGCACAGCATGTCGCCGCGAAGCCGCCACAGCGTGGCTTCGTCCAGCCGCTCGCCGGTCTTTTCCACCAGCGCCAGCCCGCGTGCCAGCGCTTCCTGCGCGGCGTCCGGCTGTCCGGCCTTGCAACAGGCATCGGCCAGCAGCGACAGCAGGTTGGGCGTGCCGAGTACGGCGCCGGTGCCCTCGTAGGAAGCCAGGCCGTGGCGGATCCGGGCGATCCCCGCTTCGGCCTCGCCAAGTTCGGCCATCGCCCAGCCTTGCACGACGGTCCCCCACGCCAGGTAGATCGGGAATCCCTGCTCGCCCGAAATCGCGATCGCTGCCTCGGCATACTCGCGTGCCAGCTTCGGTTCGCGCCGGCACTGGTGCACTTCCGCGGCGAAGACCAGGCATAGCGCCAGGTTGTAGGCATCGGGCCGCGCGCGCGCCATCACCAGGGCTTCCTGGCACAGCGCGCGGGCATGGTCGGGACAGCCGAGGTACCACAGGATCCAGCCCAGCGTGCTGGTCGCATGCACGGCCGGATCGCGCCCGTAGCCCATCAGGAAGTCGTAGGCCTGAGAATCGGGGTGGGGCAGGGCGAGCACCGTCTCCATGTGCGAGCGCGCGGCGTCGAGCTTGCCCAGCCGGAACAGCGTCGCGCCCAGCACGCGATGGCCTTCGGCCAGCTGCTTGGGCCGCTGCGACTTCAGCGCCAGGCCGAGCAGCCGCTTGCCCAGCGGCAACGCCACCTGGTATTGCGCGCGCAGCTGGTAGAAGGCCCACAGGCCGAGCTGCGCGGAAAAGACGTAGGGCGTCTGCCGGCCCTGTTCGCACAGCGCCAGCGCGCGCCGGTAGTTGGCCTCGACTTCCGGCGCCGCCTGCCCGCGCGCCGCCATCAGCGCCGGTCCCAGCGCCAGCAGCAGCGTCAGTTCCTGGCGCGCACGCTCGGCGGTATCGGGCTGGCGCTTGAGCAGCTCGATGGCGGTGCTGAGGTGCCGGATCGCCTCGCCTTGCGCCGAGCGCTGCAGCGCCTGCTGGCCGGCGCAGTGCAGGTATTCGACCGCCTTGGGCACATTGCCGCTGAGGCTGTAGTGGTGCGCCAGCTCGCTGCAATAGTCCTTGAGCCGGCCCTGGAACAAGTCTTCGATCGCTTGCGCCGTGGCTTCATGCAAGGTGCTGCGGCGTTCGGTCAGCAGCGAATTGCCGGCGACTTCCTGGGTCAGCGCGTGCTTGAAGGCGTACTCGACTTCCGGGAACGCCGGGCGTTCGCGGATGAAATCGGCGGCCTGCAGGTCGGCCAGCAGCGGATGCAGCCTGTCGCCCTCCAGCCCGGCCACGCGCAGCACCAGGCTTTGCGGAAATTCCTTGCCGATCACCGCCAGTGTCTGCAGCAGTTCTTTCTGCGCCAGCGGTAGCCGGTCGATACGCGCGGCCAGCACGCCCTGGACCGTGGTGGGGATATGGAGCAGCGCCGGCGCCTCTTCGATGCGGTAGCAGCCGGGTTGGCCCAGCAGCGCGCCTTCCTCGGACAGGGTCTGGACCACTTCCTCCATGAAGAACGGGTTGCCTTCGGTCTTGTCCAGGATCAGCCGCTTCAGCGGCACCAGGCTCTGGTCGTCGCCCAGCAGGGCGGTCAGCAGGCCCTGCGCCTCGGCCGGCCCCAGCGGCTGCAGCCGCAGCTGCGAATAATGCGGCCCCGCTTCCCAGCGATGCGTGTATTCGGGCCGGTAGTTGACCAGCAGCACCATGCGCGCGGCGGGCACATGCTCGACCATCATGTTGAGGAAGGCCTCGGTCTCGCCATCGAGCCATTGCAGGTCTTCGAAGATCAGCATCAGCGGCTGGTTGGCGCTCTCGCGCACCAGCAACCGGGCGATCGCGTCAAAGGTGCGCTGGCGCCGGATCGACGGGTCCATGGTCGGCAGCGGCGAACCCGGTTCGGTGGTGCCGAGCAGGTAGAGCAGGTAGGGCAGGTGGTCTTCCAGCGTACGGTCGAGCGTCAGCAGCCGTCCCGTCACCTTCTCGCGGCAGGCGCGGTCGCCGTCCTGCGCGGTGATCTGGAAGTAGTTCTTCAGCAGTTCGATCAGCGGCAGGTAGGCAAAGGCCTTGCCGTGCGAGACCGAGAACGTCTCCAGCGCCAGGCAGCCCTGTTGCGAGCGGGTCTTGAACTCATGGAACAGCCGCGACTTGCCGACGCCCGCTTCGCCGACCACGGCGACGATGCGCCCGCTGCCCGTCTTGGCGTGCTCCAGGGCCTCATGCAGGTGCTCCAGTTCCTGCTGGCGCCCGACGAAGCGCGCCAGCCCGCGGTGCGCCGCCACCTGCAGGCGCGTGCGCAACGCCCCCAGCCCCACCACCTCGTACACCGCCAGCGGTTCGCGCACGCCCTTGACATGCGTGGTGCCCAGGGCCGTGAACTCGAAATAGCCCTCGGCGAGCTTGTGCGTGGACTCGCTGACAAGGATCGATGCGGGGGTGGCAATCCCTTCCATGCGTGAGGCAATGTGGATGGTGTGGCCGACCGGATCGTAATCGGTATGCAGGTCGTCCTTGCGGATCGACCGCACTACCACCTCGCCGGTATGGATGCCGATGCGGATCTGCAGCGGGATGCCTTGCTCCAGCCGGACCCGGTCGCTGTGGCGATGCATCGCGCCCTGCATCCGCAGCGCGGCGTACAACGCGCGCAGGGCATGGTCCTCGTGCGCGATCGGCGCGCCGAACAACGCCAGAATGCCGTCGCCGAGGAACTTGGCGACATAGCCTTCGTAGTGGTGGACCGCCTCCATCATCAGCGTCACCACCGGGTCGATCAGGCGGCGCGCATCTTCCGGGTCCATGTCCTGCGTCAGCGCGGTCGAGCCGGCCATGTCGGCGAACAGGGCGGTGATGGTCTTGCGCTCGCCGGCGGCCTCGCCCCGGGCTTCCATGGCGGCCTGTTCGGCCAGGATGCGCTCGGCGAGATGGGGCGGGGTGTAATGGACGGGGGCGGTTGCCGGCGGCCTGGGTGGTTGCGGCGCCAGCTGTGGCGCCGGAGGCGGTGCCGGTGCGTCGGTGAGAGCGACGCCGCAGGACCGGCAGAATTTGGCGGCAGGCGTGGCTTCCGCGCCGCATTGTGGGCAAATTCGGGCAAGCCTTGCCCCGCACTCCTCGCAGAAGTTGGCGCCCGCAAGGTTCGTGAAGCCGCAATGCGTGCAGCGCATTTCGCCTCCTGACCGGACCGGGTCATGCCGACCCGCCTGTTCAGACTATTAGAGGCACATTTGGACGGCGTGGCAAGGTGAGGCGGTAGTGGCGATACAGGGCCGGGTTCGGCACAATGCAGGGCCAGCCATGTGCCGCGGGCACGGCATCCGCTTGAGGAGCATCCGCCATGAAAAAGAGCGAAATGCAGGACAGCAAGGAGGACAGCATCCCGGCTTCCGAACTGATCGATGCCAGGATCCGCGAGCTCGACGACTGGCGCGGCCAGATGCTCGGCCGGCTGCGCGCGCTGGTCAGGGAAGCCGATCCCGAAGTCGTCGAGGAATGGAAATGGCGCGGCGTCCCGGTCTGGTCGCACGACGGCATCGTCTGCACCGGCGAGACCTACAAGAGCGTCGTCAAGATGACCTTCGCCAAGGGCGCGGCGCTGGACGATCCCGCCGGCCTGTTCAACGCCAGCCTGGAAGGCAACACCCGGCGCGCCATCGATTTCCAGGAAGGCGACAAGGTCGACGAGAAGGCGCTGAAGACGCTGATCCGCGCCGCCGTGGCGCTGAACCAGTCCAAGGGCCGGCGCTAGCCTCAGGCGGCGAGGCGCCGCTGCTGCCGGCGCATGCCATCGAAGATCGCATCGGCCAGGTCCATGGGGAATTCCGGCGGTAGCGCGGAAGCAGCGGCGTCGATGGCCCGGCTGGTCTGCGACACGACCTCGTCGAGCATCGACTCGACATCGTCGGGCGAGAAGCCGATGCGCTGTCCCTGGGCAAACCAGTGCCGCCGCTGGATCTCGTGGATGGCGTAGTGCGAATTCTTGCCGTGCAACGCCATCGCCAGCCGTGCGCGTTGCGGCGCCACCTGGTTCTTGCCTTTGCCGATGATCGGGTGCGCCGACAGGATGTCGTACAGCGGCGTCGCTTCATAGCGGCTGCCCGGCAGATGGCTGATGCTGAAGTTCTTGCCATGGCCGTCGGTGGCCGCGAGCAGCCAGAAGACGATTTGCGCCAGGAAGAAATTGCGGCGATCGGACGACGCCGAACGCGAGCCGGAGAGGATGTCGGAGATCTGCTGGATGCCAGGCCCGCCGTCCGACTCGTATTTCTGCAATGCCGACGTGCCGGTGGCCTGGCACATGTCTTCCTGCGGCAGGCGCAGCAGCCAGGAACCGTCGGCTGAGGGCTTGCGGTCGAAGCGTTCGACGACCAGCGCCTTCACATCCCCGAAGCGCGCGATCTCGCAGGCAGCGACCGGCAGGCCAAAGGCGGCGACGATCCTGGCGCAGAGCCATTCGTTTTCCACCGAGGTGCGCATGTCGGCGCGCATATTGCCCACCAGTCCCATCGGCAGCTTGAAGATATGCGTGGTAGGCGTACTGCCTTGCGGCAGCAGCCATTGTCCGTCCCAGCGCAGCAGCGCGGTCTTCTCCTGCGCGCCCGCGATGGACAGGCGCAGGTCATCGATGGGCTCGCGCAGCCCGAGCACGGGCTCGGCCGTGGCCTCGTGCAGCAGGGTGGCGATCTCCGTCCCTGACAGCGGGCGGCCCTGGACGCGCTTCAACGCCGTCGGCGCTTCCTGCGGCGGCAGCATCTGGAGGGCGCCGGCGCAGTCGCGGCCGAGCTTGGCCAGCAGCGCGAAGGCGTCAGTCCCGCCGGTCTGGTACCGGGCCGCGATGCGCCGCCTGATGGCATCGCTGTCTGGCAGCAGGTTGTCGAAATAGTTGGCGACTGCCGGCCCACGGTGTGGCTGGTTGCCTGGCGTAAAGGGCAATGACAAGGACAGCGGCCGGCCTTGCGGGTCGGCAATCCAGTCTTCGCGATAGGCCAGCCGGTCGCCGGCGGGCGTGGTTTCCCAGTGACCCACCGGCAATCCGTTCATCCACAGGTCGAGACGCTTCGCTTGCGTGCCGCGCGCCATGGCTACCAGTCCTCCCGCTGTGGCTCGGTGGTCTTGCGGGCGGGGCGGCTTGCCTTGTCGCCGGCGGGCTTTTTCGGCTTTTCCGTCGTCGTTGCCTGTCGGGCAACCTTGCGTGCCGGCTGGGAGACTGTCTCTTGCACAGGCTCCGGCTGGGTATCAGGGGCAGGGGAGAGGACCATCTCCACGCCGAGCACGCGCAGTGCCTTGAACAGCCGCTCGACGCTGGCCGCGGCGGGGTTGGCTTCCAGTTCGGCGTAGGTTTGCTGCCTGACGCCCAGGTAAGCCGCCATATTGGCCTGCGTCAGGCCCCTGGATTTCCTGAAGCCCTGCAGGATCGGGCGCAACTGGGTGAGGGTATGGATGGGATATTGCATAGCGCCGCCTGCCGTTCCGGATGGCTGGCCGTGGGTTGCCGATGAGGTACAGGATATAGCCTGTTTTGACGTTTTACAAGCTGTAGCCTGTATCAAACAAATACAGGGCGTGGGCTGTATCTTGAAAATACAGGAAATCGCCTGTAGAAGCCACGCCGGCCTACCAGTGGTCCCCTGGATAGGACCACCCGGTTCCATTGAACGCACCCGGCCCCGGGCATAGAGTCCACCTCACCCGAAGTAGCTAGAACAGCGGTGGAGACCGACATGCCTTTCAGCAAAAGACAGTTCCTGGCCAGTGCCGCGCTGGCCGTCCTGGCCTCGATGGCCCCGGCAGTGCACGCTGCAACCGACAAGCCAATCACGATCGTGGTCGGCAGTCCGGCCGGTGGCACCACCGACGCGCTGGCGCGCCTGATCGCCCGTTCGATGGGTGAAACGCTGCAGCGCAGCGTGGTGGTGGACAACAAGCCCGGCGCCGGCGGCAATATCGCCGCGCAGTATGTTGCGCGCAGCACGCCGGACGGCACCACGCTGCTGATGAGCTTTACCGGCCATACCATCAACGCCTCGCTCTACAAGAACCTGCCGTTCGACGCGGTCAGGGACTTCACGCCGATCTCGATGGTCGCGCGGGTGCCGAGCGTGCTGGTGGCGCGCAAGAATGCGCCGTTCGACAATACTGCCGGCCTGATCGACTATGCCAGGCGCAACCCTGGCAAGCTGAGCTTTGCCATCGGCGCGCAAGGGTCGTCGCTGCACCTGGCCAGCGAGCAGTTCAAGCTGCAGACCGGCACCGACATCCTGAACATTCCCTACAAGGGCACCAATCCCGCGCTGACCGACCTGCTGGCCGGCACGGTGGACCTGATGTTCGCCAGTACCGTCAACGTGCTGCCGCATGCGAAGTCCGGCGCGCTCAAGATACTGGGCGTCAGCAGCAAGCAGCCGCTGCCGCAGTTCCAGGGCGTGCCCACCATCGGCAGCACCGTGAAGGGCTTCGAGTCATCGGCGTGGTTCGGGCTGTTCGGGCCGGCAAGGCTGCCGCAGGCAACCACCGACCAGCTGTATCGGGCGGTGAAGATCGCGGTGGAGGATCCGGCGTACAAGCAGCGAATGGAAACCGAGGCCGCCAGCGCGGTCAGCATGACGCCGCAGGCGTTCGCGCAGTTTGTCCGCGGCGATATCCAGCACTGGGCCAAGGTGATCCAGGCATCGGGCACGCGGGTGGAATGATGGCGCAGGTGTCCGCACAGGTCGCACAGGTCGCACCACCGGCCATGCCCCAGACGCTCGCCCAGAAACTGCTGGCCCGCGCAGTTGGCCGCGCGCATGTCACGCCGGGCGAGATCGTCACCTGCCGCGTCGACCTGGCCATGATGCATGACTCAGGCGGCCCGCGGCGTGTCAAGCCGCTGCTGGAGAAAATCGGCGCCCGGGTCTGGGACCCGTCCAGGGTGGTGGTGGTCACAGATCACTATGTGCCGGCCCATGACGCCGACAGCCGCAAGATCGTGCAGATCGCGCGCGATTGGGTCAGGGAGGAGGGCGTGGCGCGCTTCCATGACATGGAGGGCATCTGCCATGTCGTGGTGCCGCAGAAGGGCTACCTGCGTCCGGGCATGATGGCGGTGGGTGGCGACAGCCACTCGTCGACGGGTGGGGCGTTCGGCGCGTACATGTTCGGCATCGGTGCGACGGAGATGCTGGGCGTACTGGTCACCGGCGAGATCTGGGTGCGCGTGCCGCAGACCATCCGCATGCAATGGCACGGCCGGCTGCGCGCGGGCGTGTCGGCGAAGGACATGATGCTGCGCATGTGCACGCAGTTCGGCATGGACGGGGGCCAGTACCAGGCGGTCGAATATACCGGCGCCGCCGTGTCGGCGATGTCGATGCAGGAGCGGATGACGCTGTCGAACATGACTGCCGAACTTGGCGGCCAGGCAGGCCTGGTGGCGCCCGACCGGGTTACGCGCGACTGGCTGCTCGGCGCCGGCGTGGAGCCGTCGGACATCGACATCGACCGCTGGCAGTCGGATGCCGGTGCCGCCTGCCTGGCTACGCACGACTTCGACGCCGCGTCGCTGGCGCCGCAGGTATCGCGGCCGCATACCCCGGCCGATGCGGGCGACGTCGACAGCCTGGGCAATGTGGCGGTCGACATCGCATACATCGGCGCCTGCACCGGTGCCAAGCTGGACGATTTGCGCATGGCGGCGCAGGTGCTGCGCGGGCAGCGCGTGGCGCGCAATACCCGGCTCCTGGTGGCGCCGGCCAGTGCCGCGGACCAGGCACAGGCCGAGCGCGAGGGCACGCTGGGCGCGCTGGTGGCCGCCGGCGCCGAGCTGCTGCCGAACGCATGCGGCGCGTGCGCCGGCTATGGCGAGCACCGCTTTGGCGAAGACACCGTGGTGATCAGCACCACCGCGCGCAATTTCAAGGGGCGCATGGGCGCGGCATCGTCGCAGGTTTATCTCGGTTCGCCGTACACGGTGGCCGCGTCTGCAATCGCCGGCCGAATCGCCGATCCAAGGGAGATGCTGTCGTGAACGACACGCTGACGCCAGCCACAGGGCGTTTCACCGGTCGCGCCTGGGTGTTCGGCGACGATATCAATACCGACCTGCTCGCGCCCGGCGCCTACATGAAGTACGGCATCGAAGAACTCGCGCGCCATTGCATGGAGCATGTCGATGCCGAGTTTGCCGCCGCGGTGCGGCCCGGGGACATCGTGTTCGGCGGGCGCAATTTCGGCGCGGGATCGTCGCGCGAACAGGCGGTGGAGGTCCTGCGACACCTTGGCGTGGCGGCCGTGGTCGCGCCGTCGTTCGCAGGGCTGTTCTACCGCAACGGCTTCAACCTGGGCCTGCCGCTGTTCACTTGCCCGGCGCTGCCGCGTATCGCGGCCGGCCAGCGCGCCGGTTGCGAGATTGCGCGTGCGCAGGTCTTTGTCGAAGGCCTCGCGCCGCTACAATGCGAACCGATTCCGCCGCACCTGGTGGACATGATCCATGACGGCGGCCTCGTGCCGCACCTCGCCCGCAAGATCGCGGCGGGCCAACTTTCCGTGACCGGGATTCCAGCATGACACTGAAGCAACGCCTGCAACAACCCGGCATCGTGACCGCGCCGGGTGTCTACGATGCCTTTTCCGCTCTGCTGGTCGAGCAGGCCGGCTTCCAGGCCGCCTATCTGTCCGGCGCCAGCATTGCCTATACGCGCTTTGGCCGGCCGGATATCGGCTTCCTGTCGCTCGACGACGTGGCTTCGGTCACGCGTAATATCCGCGAGCGCGTGGCGCTGCCGCTGATCGTCGATGCCGACACCGGCTTCGGCAACGCCCTCAACGTGGTTCAGACCGTACGCGTGCTCGAGCGTGTCGGCGCATCGGCGATCCAGCTGGAAGACCAGGCGATGCCGAAGCGCTGCGGGCACCTCGACGGCAAGTCGGTGATCCCGGCCGCCGAGATGGCGGGCAAGATCCGCGCCGCCTGCGACGCGCGCCGCGATGCGAACACGCTGGTCATCGCCCGCACCGACGCCGTGGCGGTGGAGGGCATGGAGGCGGCGCTGGAACGCGCCGAGCGCTACGCCGAGGCCGGCGCCGACCTGCTGTTCGTGGAAGCGCTGCGCAGCCGCGAAGACATGTCGGCGGCCATCGCCAGGCTCGGACCCCGCGCGCCGCTGCTGGTCAATATGGTCGAAGGCGGCAAGACGCCCGTGCTGCCGGCGCCGGAACTGGAGGAGATCGGCTTTCGCGTCGTGATTTTCCCCGGCGGTACCGTGCGCGCGCTGGCCTTTGCGCTGCGCGACTACCTGCAGAGCCTGGGGGCGCACCAGACCACCACACCGTACCTGGACCGGATGCTTTCGTTCCAGGCGCTCAACGAGCTGATCGGCACACCTGAAATGCTGGCGCTGGGCAAGCGCTACGAATAGGGCAGCCGCGCTTGTTCAAGTAGCGCCACCGGCGTACCGTGGCGGCAATGCCCCGGTACGCCTGTCAGCCTGTTGCCCATGCCTTTGGATGCCAACCCCGATCTTCCCCGCTTCCAGCAAGTCCGGCTGATCCTGCGCGACCGTATCCGCGGCGGCTACTACGAGACCGGGATGCCGCTGCCCGGCGAGCGCCAGCTTGCCGAAGAATTCGGCGTGGCGCGCGTCACCGTACGCTCGGCGCTGGCGCGGCTGGAAGAGGAGGGGATGGTCGCGCGTCTGCGCGGCAAGGGCACCGTGCCGACCTTCCGGCACGCGTCCGCCGCCGCCACGGCGGTGCGCGGCGGATTGCTCGACAACATCGTCAGCGTCAGCAAGCGAACCCGCGTCACGGTCCTGGAATGGAAGCGCATGCCGGCTCCGCCAGCGGTCAGCACGGCGCTGGACCTGCCGCCTGGCGCCGCGGTGCTCAAGGTGGTGCGCGTGCGCAAGTTCAAGGCGCAACCGATCGCCTATACCGAAGTCTTTGTGCCCGACGACCTCGCCGGCGCGCTCGACCGGCATACGTTGCAGGACACGCCGATGCTGGTGGCGCTGGAGCAGCACGGCGTGCATGTCGTTTCCGCCGACCAGACGCTCGGGGCTGCCGTGGCGGACCTTCAGGTTGCCCGCATCCTGCGCCTGAGTCCCGGGGTGCCGCTGCTGCGCGTTTCGCGTATCGCCACGGATCGGCAAGGCCGGCGTGTGCAATACCTGGTGGGCCTGTATCACCCGGAGCGCTACACCTACCAGATGCGCCTGTCGCGCGTGGGCGGGGCTACACGTGTCTGGATCGACGCCGATTCGTCAGACCCGGACGCAGCGGGCAGCACGACGATTTCGCCGCTGGAATAAGTTAGGGGGGATTTGGGCCAAGGTTCGACATTTGAATTCGTTCCAACTACGACATCAGGAAAGACGGTCAATACCTGATGTCCAGGCAAAGTTGAAATGTCCGGGCGCCAGCAAAGTTGAAATGTCCGGTTTTCCGGTGTCATTTCAGCTTTATCTGATCTGTTTTTGGGGTTCCCGTCGGGCGCTGGTGCTGGCCTGACACGAT
>NZ_JAYMRX010000012.1:0-191207 GCF_038900635.1 Cupriavidus oxalaticus
GGCGATAACGCCCAAGCGCGCACCGAATCTCGCATCGAAGTCGAGGGGAATCGCTCATTGAACTCACTTGGCCACGCTCTCACGGTCAACTCGGCGCTGCGGACGTTGTTTTGAACACCATCCTTAAGAGCGAATAGCCTTGAGACGCGCTCTGTAGTCCATCGGCTCAAGCAGCAAGTTTGAGGATAGGCCGCCGCGTAGGATGAAAAGCTTTGGCGAAGATGCGAAGTGGAAGACGCGATAGAGACAGAAGGCATCTCCGGTTTCGTCGGAGAAGTCTTTCTCATTACGACTCACAACGAAGGGCGTGAGTGAACCTCCATTGGTTGTCTTGACCTCAATGAACCGAGCCAGCTCCGATGATTCGAAGGACAAGATGTCGTAGCCAGTGCCGTCTCCAAGCCGCTCGGATAGCCAGTCGATCTTCGTCGCGAGATCCGGCCGCTGTTCGTTCTCCAATCGGTTTTGTTCAAATCCAACCACCCACGCTTCACCGCTATGACCTAATTTCCTATTGCGCTCGTCACGTGCTGCATAGTCGTACTTCCTTGGCAGGCGCGCGTTTCTCGGTGTTGGTTGGAGGACTTCGACGACGGGAGGTGCCACCAGTACACCTGTGAAGAGTTGCTCGCCGGGATCCGTAGTCGACTCCAGGTTATCCAAAACCGTCGACATGGGACCGTCATTGGACGATATAAACTCGATGACTACCCGGCGCAACAACTCCTGAAGGTTGGTTCGCGGTTTATATCCTTGAATATAGGGAAGTCCGAGCTGATGCAGGACCGCGGAGATGTTCTGATGCTTGAGTTCGACAGCGCCCTTGCTTCGAATTTTGAGCAGTGACCGAAGACGAGCGTTATGCTCGCTTTTGCTATACGGCAAATGCTGGGATTCAAAAGAGAGCATCTGGAGGTAGTCCCGCACCGTGGCCTCCACCTCTGCTCTGCTCCATTCTTGGCCAACTCGTACCACCTCAAAGCCAAGGTCTGTGAGCACGCGTTCCACGGTCGCTTCGCCGCCGGAAAAGACGTCAGCGCTCAGTGGTCCTTCGTCAGGAAACGCATAGCCGTAGGCGGCTCCCACAATCGCCTTCGAATCGTAGAGATTGCCAGTAAGGGAATCTCTAAGCATGTACTCCCGTGCCCTGCCGAACCCATACTTTTCCAGGAATGCTGTCCGCCCGAGCTGCACAAACTCGTCCAGCGCCAGCTTGACTGCATCAGGATCTTTCAGCTTATGAATGCTCATGGCTCCAAGAGGCCAGTTTCCTCGGTGAGTTAGTTTCGACTGTTGAGTGCAGGCAGTTTATCGTCCATCCGGATTCGCAGGGAGGTTACTCGTAGGTAATCTGAATGCCTCGTACCCCCTACTGTAGGGTGGTGGCTGCCATCTCGATGCTCGAAGCTCGGGCCCATGCGTGAAGTTCGTTTGCCCCGAGCTACGACTCGAATATCAACTCCGGCAACACGACTTCCCATTGCGCAGAACGAACAGCCCGCCTGAATCCTTCATCTTCATCATCCAATCTACGGATGATGATGGCGTGCACGCGCGCATAGACACCGGCAATTCCCAGCGGCGGGCTGTAGCCACGCGACAAGCGCCCGACTACTAGGTTGGATGACGAATCCAATAATTCCCATCGGTCGGTGTCGCGCCGTACTTCGAGCGTGCTGCCGGGACGCAATGCTGAGATCGCTTGATGTACGGAATGGCTTGGCGCGAGGCGACCGCAGAAGCCCAGGTCCACGTCTGCTGGGGTGAGGTGCTGATATCGCCGGGAAAGCGCAGGCATCGGCTCTGGCAGAGCCGCCGGCGCGCGCTGCATTATCGCGCTCGTAGCTGGAAGCGCATCGATCAGTTTGTTGCCACTAGCTAGGCGGCAGAGTACCAGCAGGCTTCTTGCCCGCGTCACGGCGACGTAGTACAGCCGGCGGGGCGCGTCCGGATCCTCGTTCTTTCCAACTCTCTCCCATCCGCCGTCGAGTACCACAACATGTTCGAACTCGAGGCCTTTCGAGCTGTGTGCAGTCAACAGTAGCAGGCCGCTCTGGCGGCGTCTGGCTTCACGGCCCCATTCAGCCAACCACTCGATGAAGTGGCCGGCTGGCAACTCAACTCCTGTCGTCTCCAGTCCGTAGGCATGCGCCGCCTCGCGCAGCAATGCCCACCACGGGCCGTCAGCCTGTGTGTCCAGCCAGAGGCTGATGGCCTGACTGTCAATGAGCTTCCGCTCGCTGCTGCGCAGCCACGTCAAAAGGGCCTGCGTTTCACGCAGCTGCCAGAACTTGGTTGCCTCGTTGTCTGCCATCTGGACCGGGATGCCGAGGTGTTCGCAGTAAGCGCGAACCGGTTCCAAGTACCGCCATTCGCGCGCGATCACCGCGCAGTGGCTCCATTTCCAGTCAGCGTCGAGCGCGGCCAGACGCTGTAGCTCGGTGATCGCCGCCAGCGCCTGCTGAGCTGGGGACTCACCCGCAGGCAGCACCTGGACCCGGCCCCGCGCGACCGGATCGCGCACTTCCCAGGCGTCGCCCGCTGGCTGCCGGCGCCTGGCACGGTCGATGATAATCGGCTGTTCGGCCTTCATGCGTTCGGAGGCCAGTTGGATGATGACGTTTGCTACATCTATGATGTTGGCGCTCGATCGGTAGTTCTCGACCAAAAACTGCGGCTTGGCCTGGTAGTCGTCTGTGAAGCGGCGGATGAATTCCACCGACGCGCCATCGAAGCTGTAGATGTTCTGGTCGTCATCGCCTACCGCGAAGAGGGTGAGCTTGTTGTCTTCATCTTGCAATGTGCGCCCTGCAATCGCGGAGATCAACCGGTACTGCTCAGGGCCGATGTCCTGGTACTCGTCCACCAGAATCCAGCGGAAGCCCGCCAACAGTCGCTGGCGTTGCTCGTCCGCTTCCTCCGGCGCCAGGTCGGTACCGTCGAGCAGCTTGATAGCTTGCTCCAGCACCTCCTTGAACCGGTCGCCGTCGACCTTTTCGGCCTGCCCGGCGAAGCTCACGCCTGCCAGACGCATGGCCAGCGCGTGGCATGTCAGGACGGTGACGCCCTTAGCGTCGTCACCAATCAGGCTGGCCAGACGCCTGCGAATCTCCACGGCCGCATGGCGGTTGTAGGCGAGAGCCAGGATGCCGTTTGGATTCTCGCGCCGCACGCGGACTAGGTAGGCAATGCGGTGCACCAGGACGCGCGTCTTGCCGGATCCTGGGCCGGCAAGCACCAGCACATTGGTCTGCTCCCGGTCGTCGGTGACGATTTGCTTCTGGGCCGGGTTGTTGAGCGCGTCCACGATCCGCTGCCAAGAATGCGGCGTGGTCTGTCGCGCTAGCTCCTTTTCCTGGTTAGGCAGCCAACGCAGCAGAAAGGCGCCGCGTGTCAAGCGGAAGTAGTCGTTGGCTAACTCATAGGCCTCCGGCATGGCGCGCAGACCGCGCTGCGCGTACTCCCCCATCACATGGATCTGCGTGACCTGTTCGTCGTAGTGCAATTGCAGCGGCGCAAAGTCCGCCTTCAGGAAGCCGCGCCTGTCCGGTTCGAGCCGGATTGTCATCGCGGGCCGGAAGACCGCCAGGCCTTTGTTCAGGCGAATGACTTCCTGCTCGTGCAGCCACAGCAGAGCGCGGTCGAGCAGCTTGGCGGGTTCCTTGACCTGGCCACACAACGCCGGGTCAGCTTCCAATGCGAACAGCAGTTTGCCCAGCGTTGTCTCTGCCAGCAGGTCTGTACCCCGCGCGGTAGGTGGTAAGCAGGAGAGAAGATGCGCAAGTAAGTGTCTGGCTGCGGCCCGGCGCAGACTGGCGGTCGCGGCTAGCTTGTCCCAAGGACGCTGGAGCTGTATCTGGATGCTCTCCGCGTCCAGGCGCCGGATACGCAGGCTGCCGGCGCCGTTGTCTTCCGTGCGACCGTCATTGGAGATGCTGCGCACGAGGCGCCAGATCTTCTCCGGCAGGGCATTGGGGTGACCTTCGTCTTTCAAATGCTGAGCCGCGCGCCTCAAATGAAGCACGGAGGGCTCGCCCTTATGAAGGTCTGGCGCCGCTTCTTGCAGCATTTGGATCAGAGTCTGCTCCATGGACTCCGTCTCCTCCAAGCGCTTTGACGAGGAACGTTCCACAGCAGTGTGGACGAAGGCGGTCAAAGCAGTGTCGTTACTGGCAATGCCCAGACGCTCGAGGTCAAAGAGGGCGCCGCGGACCTTTTCGGCGCTAAGGCCAGAAATGCCCATCAGCTCGTCTGTGGAAATACCCGCGTCGGCGCTGGCATCCAGCAATGCCTCCACCAGCGCCATCAGCTTCTGGCGATAGGCATCGGCCAGCGGTGTTCCTGCTAGTTTGTTCTTGGCTTCCTCGAGCGAGCTTACACGCAAAGACGAGGGGAAGATTTGAACCTGGTTCTCCTCGCGGGTTAGGAGGATGGCCTCCTCCAGCCAAGAGATGGCGGTGCGCACGCGTGTGTCGTCAGTGGCAGAATCGCGCTCGAAGTTGCCTTCCTGGTCTTCCGCTAGGATCTCCCCTGGCGTGGCGACTACTTCTCCGTCGAGCCGCTTCTTGCGGTCCAGGCTGCGCAGCGAGCGTAGGACGGTTTGTATTTCTGCGCGTGTCAGGCGCGAACGAGCGGACATGCCAAACTGCCGCTCGACGTCGTCCACCGTGTACAGCAGCACGCAGCGAGCTGGATTGCGGTCGCGTCCCGCTCGGCCAGCTTCCTGCAAGTAGTTCTCCAGGGAGCCTGGGATGTCCGCGTGCACTACCAGTCGGACATCGGGCTTGTCGATGCCCATGCCAAAGGCATTGGTGGCCGCGATTACCCTTAGCTCGCCGCTGATGAAGCGCTCCTGAACACTCTTCCTTGCTTCCGGCGAAAGTCCGGCATGAAAGTGTTCGGCATGGATGCCTTTCTCCCGCAGGACCGAGGCCACCTCCTCCGTCTTCTTGCGCGTCGCACAGTAGACGATTGCGCCATCCTTCCTGTGTGGGGCGAGAGCAGCGGCAAGTACCTTCGAGATGTGCTCGAATTTTGCCTCCGGTGTGGTGGGCACCACAGAGAAATCGAGATTAGTGCGATTAGCCCCACCGTTGAATGGCTTGAGTTCGACGCCCACCTTGTCGCGGAAGTGCCCAATGATGTCGTCAACGACATCCGGCTTGGCGGTAGCAGTGAGGCAGAGGATCGCGGGAACGGCCTCCTGGTCGGCCCTTTCCTTAATGAAACGGCCGACATAGCGGTAATCCGGCCGGAAGTCATGTCCCCACTTGGAAAGGCAGTGCGCCTCGTCGAGAACCCATGCTCCAATTTCACGTTGCGCGAGTGTCTTGCGCAAGGCCCGGTTGCGCAATTGTTCGGGCGAGATGATCAAGATGCCGATGTCGCCAAGCCGGACGCGATCCAGAACGTCGGCCCGCTCGGGCATTGAGAGCAGGCCGTTGACCGCTGCGCAGCACGTGATTCCCTTCGCTTCAAGGCTGGACACTTGATCAGCCATCAGTGCCACCAAGGGCGAGATGACCACTGTCAGCGCTCCAGTCTTGTTGAAGCGCGACAGCGCTGGAATCTGGTAGCAGATTGACTTGCCTGTGCCAGTGGGAAGGATGCCGAGTACATGTTCGCCACGCATTGCGGCCTCGACGATGCTGCGTTGCAGTGGCTTGCCGTCTTCACCGACTGGCTCAGGTCGGAATCCGGGTAATGAGGGGAACCAGCGGACCAGTTCCTTGTCTGGATTGTGGCGTACCCGGCACCACGCGCACTGGAGGGCATCACAGGGCGTGTCCCTAAGCAGCTTGACTAGCCTCCCGGCCTCCGGGAATTGGCTACGCACCCAGGGCGGCATGACAGAGTTGCCTCCTGCTACGGAAAGCCAGGCAATGGCATAAGCGAGCCCCCAACCTTCACGCTTGGCATCTGCCACAATGCAGCGGCGATGCGTGCTGCAGCTTTCCTTCGCCAACAGACGATCGATGGCTGCAGTGGCTTCTTCGTCGGTCGGTCGGAGCGCGCGGCGTATCGAGGCAAAGAAAGCATTCAGCCCAGAACCCGGTTCGTCGGCGGTGGTGAGCCAATGCCACGCGAGAAGATAGTCAGGATTGGCACTGTTAAGCTGCTGCATAGCCTGATGCTGATCGTGGAACACCTCCAGGGTCAGACGGGCATCCAGTTCCGGGTCATTAAGACGGCCGCGCTTGAGCTGCCCATCCTGGTAATGCTTGACAAGATGGTGGTATGGGTTCCGAGGAAAAGCCAAGGGATTGAGCCGCAATGTGTCGACCGCGGGCATGCCAAGCAGGCGCAGGTTTGCATTCGCCGCCGCCAGGTGAGGCAGGTCGAACGCTATCAGGTTATGCCCGAGGAGAAACGCGCAGGCCTGCGAAAACGTATCGAGCTTTTCCAGCGCAGCCGAAAGATCTCCGCGCCGATGGACTAGGGCTTCGCCCGTGTCGCCGCGGACTGCTGCAAACTGGTGAATGCGCTTATCTTCGATCCCTACTTCGAGATCGATTGACGCGCACCGTGGTGAAAAGCTGTTTTCCACTTCCGTCCTGGCTTCCTCGTCCCTCATAGAATTCGACCTTCATTCCTTCTTGTTTTCGCGCCATGCGCTCTTTTCTCCTGCCGGTTCCCGATCCGGAAGCGAAGCCTGCCAGCAATTGCGCATTGGCAGATAGATTTCCTTGCAATATTGCACCAGAATATGGCGGATCGGGGGGCAGAGAGCCAAAAAGCGAGACATGATCTCCTTGTGGCGGACGCTGAGGCACACCACGACCAATGGCTGATGTGCCAATGACTAGCAGTCTGGTGGCGATATTGCCCATGCGGGTGTTACTGGCGTAAGCGGCCGAACGGCGGGGGACACAATCGACGCTGACCTGGAAGTTCCGTGCGGTCAATCACTGAATCGGCGTCCCCAGGAGAGGGTGTGCGGTATGATCCCCCGAAAGCTCCGGAATGACAGGCTTACTGGCAAATGGCGGGAATACCGGAACTCTTACGCCGGGCAGGGAAACTCAGCAAGGCGAGATAGAGCGTGCCAACAATACAGTAGATAACAAGATTGTTGATCAATACCCGTTTTCCGATGGCCAGAGCAGCCCTGGCCATTCGGATTGAGAGCCAGAGGTAGACGATAGCCAATAGCGCCGGAGCAAATCAATACAGGAGCTGACTGGCATCTACAGATGTGGTCGGATAACTCGGATCGCAGGATTCGGAGAGGTCGCCAGAGTCAGGGCCGGAACGACGCTCTATCGCCGATATAGCGGCTGGCTCCGTGAGTATTTCACGGCGGTCAGTGGATTGGTGTTGAACTCCTCCACCATACCAGGAAGCAAGCGGCGCGAAACTAGTTGGCCAGATTCTCGGCTCGTTGGGCTTGTTTTCGGGCGAGAGAGGGCTCTCGGGGAGCGGGGGGCGGCCGTGATCTTCCTTCTAATGAAGGGTATGGAATGCGGGCAATCTGCCGTTACATTGCACTTCCGCCACAGCATCATCCCTGCACCGTATGACCAATCGATTCAGCGCACAGATTAATGCCGAGATCTACAACATCGGGCCTGCGATGTTCAATGCCGTTCGCAATGCCGTGATCCAGCAAGGGACGACGGCGAGAACAGCGGCGGACCATGCGTCAAATAAGGCAAAGCTTTCTGCCACGGTAGCCAGCATTCTGGCAGAGGCTGCTCCTAGGGATCTCGATCACCGCGCCCTCTGGCAGGTCATCTGGCCTCGCATCACCTACGCCGGCACTCGCGCCTCAAAGGCAACTGCTGAGATCGCCAGCATGCGCGCGTGCGTCCCCTTGTTCGGGGACCTGAATCACTACGTGCCCGGCCAATATGTCTTCGATAAGCAGGAATGGCTCGCGTTCGTCCACTATTGGAAAGGCCGGCAGGCGACCAGCTATGGCAAGCAACGGTGGTTAGAGCGATCCAAGACGCAACCGGACTGGAATCCCGCCGCGCATTTTAAAAGGACAACGCCGCAGGTCTGGCAAATCCTGACTAAGGACGACAACGCCTATCCAGGACTGATGTTTTCGGCGCTACCGGCAAAAGCTGAAAAATATTTCACGGTCGCCGGATTTCTTCACGAGCACCGCGCCAAAGGTGCCCTGCAACCGCTGGAGTACTACACCGGTGGCCACGTATTCCATTCCGGGCACTTGACCGGCGAGCCATGGGTTCAGGAGCGAAGCATGCTTGAGACGGCGAAAGGCCGTTTTGAGCAACAACTCGGGCAATTGACGGCGTTGCATACAATGATGGACCTCGGCCTGAAGACGATCAAGCCAGATCGCGTCATGACCTATCTGTTCTCTAGACTGGGCTGGCTGCAGACGCTGCCTGCCACAATGAGTAAGCAGCAGGTTGTTGCGGCCTACCTCGATCCCTCGGTGATCCGTGAGATGACGGCACGCGCCGACGTCCTCGCTGCAAGCCTTGACAAGGCCGGATTCGAGCAGGCACACCGGCTGCTGGACATCTGGTTCGTGAAGTACGGGCAGGAGCCTGAGCGGAGCTTTGGCATCACCGTCAATCTACAGAACGTTGGCCCCGGCATCCGGGGCGTTCTGGAAGGACTTAAGGGCAAGGCTAGATTTGTGGACGGCGACATCGGCATAGAAGAGGCTGCGGCGATGTGGCCAATGGAGGAATTTGCCTCGCTTGCATGACTCCCGGTTCTACCGACGCAAGAAGATCTACTAAATCGAGATGGTGAATTCAGTCAGGTGGCCTCGCCTGGAGGCTGAGATCCTTACCTGCATGCCCGCACGGCCAGGGGAGGTGATCCGGTCTGGCGCCCTCATTGCCAGTGTCAGGGAGAGGTTTGCCGCCGATGCGCCGAGCCGCGACACGATCATACGGGCGCTTGAACGCATGGCGGACCAGGGCCTCGTCCAGAAGGATGGCGAAGCGCGCGCAAGGGTCTGGTGGCGCACGGACAAACGTGCGCCATCCGAGCTGGCCCGTCGCCCGCCTTTGGAGCTCGCCATCGCGCTGCTGACGTTGGAGCGCCATGCGCCAAACCATCTGCCAGCCCATGTCATCAGTGAGCTGCAGACATTCTTCGTCGGGGCCAGGAGGGTCCTCGGTGAGAGCCCCACCGACCCGACGCTGAGCGAGGCGCGCGCCTGGGCTGACAAGACTGTCCGGATCGACGTCGGCTATCCGCTGATGTCGCCGCCCATTGCTGACGACATCCTCAATGCCATCCGGCGCGCGCTCTACACTTCCCGGGTATTGGAGGTTGCCTACAAGAACTCGCGGCTGGAGACTGACGCACCGGCGTCGTACAAGGTGGTGCCGCTGGGGCTGGTGGAGCGCGGGCCGGTACTGTACCTGGTCGCCTGCCGGCAGAGCCGCAACGGCACGTTCAGGCACTATCAGTTGCGACTGGACCGGTTTGTCTCGGCAACCTGCACCGAGACGCCGGGAGAGGCCGACCCGGGATTCGATCTGAACGAGTATGTTCGCCAGAGCGAAGTCTTCTCGTTCTTCCCAGAAGGAAAGATCCGGCTCGAACTCCGCGTGCGCGAGGATGATGCGATCCGTCACCTGTTCCGTGAGCAGTGGCTTGCGCCGGATCAGGAGATCATCGACGAGCCAGGTGGCTTCCGGCTGAACGCCACAGTAATGCTGTCCGTCGAGCTGCGTAATCTGCTGCTGGAACGGTGCGCGCGGGTGGAGGTGCTGTCGCCGGCGAGCCTCCGGCAGGAGATTGCTGAGAACCTGCTCCAGGCCAGCCGCCACTACGAATGAGCAGTTGGCCCGGCGCAGGCGCGGGTCATGTGCTGGGCAGCTCCGGCAGGGCCATGAGCCATGGGTAGGCGATGAGGAGTTCGGCGGAGAGGTCAGCACCCGTCTGCCCGCGCCGGAACAGCCGCATGCGGTCACGCATGAGGGGATTCAGCGATTCTACGTAGTCCATCACCTGCGATTCCGCGGCCATCAGCAGGCAGGCCGGCGTGACATAGCCGTAGTTCCGCGCGGTGCTGACGGCCGCGGTGACACGGCGCGCCAGGGTATTAGGATCCTGGCACGTTTCCCTGGAGAGGATGCAAAGCGAGTGCATCGCCGCCAGGTCATGAGCGCTCCACGACCGCTCGCCCGGGGCAGCCAGCAGCGGCTCGATCACTGTGCGCGCAATGATCTCCAGCGATGCCGCCAGGCTGCGCTCACCAGACAGGATCCAGCAACCTTGGCGGCGTGCAGGCAGATGCTGCGTGGAACCGAGTACCAGTGCCAGCTCGCAGATGCCGCGGCGGAATGCCTTGTCCATCGCGTCGACCGGGCCCATGGCATTCCAGCGGGCACCGCCAGACACGCCGCTCAGGCGCATGGCGTCTACCAGGTGAATAACGACGTCGGGCTGCGGTGTGGCGCCGGCATCGAGCGTCCAGCTTAGCTGTCCGTTGAATTTTGGCAAGTCTGGCAGCAGGCTGGCGGCCTCTTGCCCGGAGAAGCCCCAGTGGCGCAACAAGACGCATTGGCGGCGCGTCTGCGTCATGACGCGTTGGCGACCAATGGCTGCAGCAAGAATTGGCGTGGCATGCACACGTGTCCTCCTGTAAATGTCTGACTGAGACTAGAGTGTTGCCGGCGATCTGCGCATTGCGTGCGCAGATGCTGCGATTCAATGCATCTGTTGGCACGGTTCCTTTAGAGAGGGCGATCGTGGCTCCGTCCCTCATCTGGGGAAGGCCATTCGGGTGGAGGGATTCGGTCTGTCGGCTTCCGGCATCTGTCCGCCAACGGTCGGACACAGCGCGGCCCCACTTTAGCGGGGTTGGGAAGTGACGAATCGGGCCGTTAGATATAGCCCGAGTCAGCGGCGCGCCAGGTACTTCATCGTTGTGCCGGCATTCCGCGAGCCTTCGCAACCGGTAAATCCCATAACGAGGCAAAATTCATGTCGCAGGCGATTGCTCCCGAACTTCATCAACTTCCACCGCTGGCGAATCTCATCGTCGATCGCGCCATCGATAACACCCAGCGCAAACTGATTGCCGGATTCCGCAACAAGGACAACTCGCGTCCGAATGCCAAGACCACCGATGTCGGGTCGTCTCTGGAAGACACGGCAAAGGCAACGAGCGCGAGCAGTGTCATGGCGGTCGCCAATCGGGGGATCGCCTGGCGCGAGATGATTCAGAAGAGCCTGTCACATGGCATCTCGTCCCTGAGCACGGCGCAGTTCGACGGCGAGTTCAAGATCAAGAATGGCAAGGCCGAAGGCCTCGACAACCTGCCAGAGCAGCCGGGTGTCTACGTTGTCTATGACGCCAGCGGCAAGGTGGCATATGTGGGCGACAGCGGCAACCTCAAACAGCGCTGGCGAGATGGCCATATGGACTCGCACAGGCTTGGTGAGAAGAACGGCAAGCCGTACAAGCTTGCGGACCAGTTCGAGGAGGGCTGCACCGTCCGCTTTATCAAGATGGACTCGGTCGAAACGGCAGCTGCGGTGGAAGCGCATTGGATCAAGGACGAGGCCGACCGGCCATCCGTCAACAAGCGTGCGGAACTCAAGGAGGAGCAAGGGAAGCGCAGCAATATCGAGGCAAAAAAGATGAAGGACGCTTCCGGCAGCACGAGTTCGCTGCTGAAAGGCGCGGGTGTCGAACTAGCCAAGAACATGGGCTGGCAGAACCTGGAGCAGCTGACGTCGGTGATGCTCAAGGCGCTGAAGGGAGAACTGGTCGATATCCTTGCGGGCGGCAAGTCCAGGATCAGCCAGCGCGTGGAGCGCTTCTTTCACCAGATCTGGGCGGCGATCCGGGCCATTTTCGATGCGCCGCTCAAATTGCTTGCCGGCATAGTGGAATTCATCGTCAACGCGTTCTCGAAGGCCATCAGTCAGATCTACGGCCTGGCTCGCAACCTCTTCGACCTAGCGAACGGTGCCTGGAATCTTTTCCGCGGCGCCAAGACTATGTCCACCGAAGAGCTGGTGCAGAAGGTCAGTGAGACCATCATCGTGAGCGGTTGCCTGGTCATCTGGGATGCGCTGGATCCGATCATCGAAGCGCAGCTTCTGCCCATGCTCGGGCCAGCTGCTCCCTATGTGTCCTGCGCCATCACGGCGATGGGATTCGGCCTCAGCAGCTTCTATCTGCAGAAAATCGTCCCGGCCATTGTGGACTTCCTGGTTGCCTTCAAGCAGGGTTGGACCGCCGCGCTTGACGCGAAGCGGGACGCTTGTCTGCAACTGATCGTCCTGGAGGAGAACGAGTGGAAGCTCGTCTCGGAGCTTGAAGGGCATGCCAGGTCGACTGGCGCGCTGATCAATGACATGCAGCAGCACGTGCAGACCTTGTCCGCACACCGCCCTGTCCAACGTATCGATATGCGGGCGCTTCGCGCCAGCCGACGCAATCTTTCCTAAGGCACTCCAATGTTTTCCTTCAAATTCGGACGAAATACACAAATCGTGCCCACGGCGGCACCGGCCCGGTTGGAGATACTCGTCGACAAGGAAGCGGCGCACACCTATTCGACGGCCCTCGTGGCGAACGGCGAGCAGCAGTCGGCCATGGAGTCATTCAGCCGGTGCCTCGAGGACCTGAAGCAAGCCATTGCGCGTAACCGTCACGCCAAAGAGTTGCTCGACAGTTTCAGGAACAAGGGGACGTTGAGCTCCGTGTTCCACTCCTTCACCGGACGCAATGACGAGGAACTGGCGAATATGGTGGAGGATCTGGGCTCCAGCCTGGGTACGACGCAATCGGTGGTGCAACTGCTCATCCAGATTCAGACCGCAAAGAACACCCATCTGCGCAGGTTCCACAGTGCGTTGGTTGACAAAATTTCCGCGATCAAACTCGATACCGGCACGCTTGAACAGAATCAGCGGGACGCCGCAGTGTTCCTTCTGGAGGAAATCGACAAGTACATCGGTGAGCAGATCGCAAACACCGACACGCTCGACCGCCATGGCAAGAAGATCGATGCCATTGCAGACGAACTGCTCAACCTGTCGACGCAGCTAGGGGCGCTGCAGGACCATGAACAGGTGTTCGACAAGGCGATCGGTGATCTCGGTGAGGCGCTGGAAAGCGAAATGGCGCAGCAGAAGAAGCGAGTGGACGAGCTGACCACGACGCTGCAAGCGCTCCAGCGCGCTACCCGAGAAAATGAACAGGCGTCCGGACGGGCTGTGGACAATCTAAGGGCAGCAAGCGATAGTCACAGCAGGACGTTACGGGGGCATGTGGAAGAGGCAGCCACGACCAGGGCTTCTCAGGCTGAGCAGATCACGCGACTCGAGACAGAGAATGCCGCCCTGACGCAACAAGTCGATCAATTGAGAGACGGCTTGACGGCGCTCGGCAAACGCCAGTCGTTACTCTTGAAGGTTCAGGCAGTGGTCTTGCTGCTGGCGGGCGGTGGCGCGGTATTTGCGGCGCAGTTGTTGTATCGGTGACTGTTGTCAGGAACCCGCCGCGGTGCCACAGCCCGTGCAAAGAGGACTGAGCTCGGGCAACCGCGCCGGTACGTCGAGCCATTGCACGGTGCCTCAACCATTTCAGAGCGGTGAGCACTGCCTGTGCCGGCAGGCGGGCGTGCAACGATGATGCATTCAATGCCTACGAAATGCGTCGCTTGACGTAACGCTAGATATTCGGAGATAGTAGGCGTTCTAATAATTGCGACGTAAATGGTGCGATCGTGAGCCGTTTTCGGATGCCATGCCCTGCATGAAGTCGAACATCGTTGCATCGCACCGGGCGCGCGTATGAAAGCCGAGTCCTGGCTCATTTCCTGGATCGGTCTCACCGATTATCAATGCGCGGAAGGCGCGAGCACCGAATTCGGGCCGATCGCCTCGGCGATTAACGCAGCCGGGAAGTTCGATCGTATTCTTCTGCTGACCAACTATCCGTTCGAGCGTAGCCGCGCGTATTGTGAGTGGCTGGAACAAAAGACCGGTTGCGTGGAACCGCAGCTTCACGAGGTCGAACTGGTCAGCCCGATAAACTACGCCGAGATCTATGAAAAGGTCAGCTTCGAACTGAAGCAGGCGCGGTTGCCCCAGAGCGGTGTGGAGCTGACGTTTCATCTCAGTCCGGGCACGCCCGCGATGGCGGCGATCTGGATCATGCTCGCCAAGACGCGATTCCCGGCGCGCCTGATTCAGACTTCCAAGCAGCGCGGGCTCGAGCATGTCGATTTCTCGTTCGACCTCGCGAGTGACTTTCTTCCCGAATATCTCAAGCGTAGCGATGCGCGCATCGAGCGGCTCGCCGACGCACGCGAGCCGGTGCCCGGTTTCGAGAAGATCATTCACGCAGACGGGGCGCTCGCTACGCAGATCGATCGCGCGCGGCGCATCGCGGCGTTCGACGTGCCGGTGCTGGTGCTCGGCGAAACGGGCACTGGCAAGGAACTGTTCGCGGAAGCCATTCACGCATCGAGCCGGCGCGCCAGGAAGCCGTTTCTCGCGGTGAATTGCGGCGCCATTTCGAGGGAACTCGCCAACTCGGAATTGTTCGGGCACAAGAGGGGCGCATTCACCGGAGCGAATTTCGATCGGAGCGGCCACTTCAGGGAAGCGGATGGCGGAACGCTCTTTCTGGATGAAGTCGGCGACTTGCCACTGGATGCGCAAGTGCGGCTGCTACGCGCGCTTCAGGAAAAGGAAATCACGCCGTTGGGCGAATCGCGTCCAGTCAAGGTGGATGTGCGCATCATCGCAGCGACGCATCGCGACTTGCAGGCCGACGTCACAGCAGGACGCTTTCGCGAGGACCTGTTTCATCGTCTCGCCGTCGGCGTGTTGCGTCTACCGTCCCTGCGCGAACGTGGCGATGACGTAGCCGTGCTTATCGACTATTTTCTGGCCGAAATCAACGCGGACGGCGGACTGAGCCCGGAAGCGTTACACAAGGAGCTCGCGCCGCACGCCCGCGACGTGTTGTTGAGCCACACGTGGCCTGGCAATGTCCGCGAGCTTTATCACACTATCGTGCGTGCCGCGCTCTGGTCACCGGGACGTGTCATCACCGCCGACGACGCACGCGCAGCCTTGCTGGTCACTCCAAAACGGGATGATCAAATCATGGGACGCGCTCTTGGAGGCGGCTTCGAGTTGCAGCACGTACTGGGCGAAGTTGCGCGCCACTATCTCGCCCGCTCGATGACGTTGAGCGGTAATCGCAAGAAGCGCGCGGCGGAGCTGCTCGGCTTCGCCAATTACCAGACCTTCACATACTGGCTGCGCAAGTACGGCATCGAAGACGATACGATCGAAGTAGACGAGGAGCAAGAAATTTTATCGAACACAAAAAAATTTATGTGAGTCTCGCTCCTGTCGGCGGCCGGAATTGCTCTAAGTCATTGATTTAGTGATGGAATGGGTGCGTGGTGCGGCTGGCATGCCTCTCGCATTAGAGAAGGCATTCCCGACAAGGACACGAACATGTACATCCGGATCGACCGCCCGAACGAAACTAGTTTCCATCAAGTCACCGCGCACGCGGAGCTGCGCATGCAGCAGCGCGGCATCTCCGCACAACTGCTGGAGCTCGTGCTCCGCTATGGCCGCACCCTGTATGAGCGCGGTCTGTCGTTCCGGGTGATCGGACATAAGGAAGTCGAGCATCATGCGCGGAACGGAGTGGATCTCAAGTGCGCGGAAGGGGTTCATGTGCTAGTTGAGTCGAACGGTACGGTGATCACGACCTACCGTAACCACAACTTGCGCAAGATTCGGCCGGGCAAGCGCAGGCACGCCGTGCGTCATTGAAGTCATCGACGTCAGCAAAGCGACACCGCACACCGTGCACGACGTCGAGGCATTGGAGCAGAGAAAGGCATGGGTTTCGCGAAATACCTCGAAGATAACCACAGCCGCTACTACGGAACGAGCATCGTCCGCAGACGGGAGCACGACCGATTCATTACCGGCAGCGCGCGGCCGCAATCCACGAACGAAGGCAATAACACGACAATGGACACCAGCAAGCTGAAGGAATTCACCGTAGCCGAGGCGCGTCCTCTTCCCGTCATCGTCCTGGCCGATGTCAGTGGCAGTATGTCCGAGGACGGTAAGATCGAGGCGCTCAATCAGGCGTTGCTGGAGATGATCAAGGCTTTCGCGGCGGAGTCCCGCATGAGGGCGGAAATTCAGGTGAGCCTGATCACTTTCGGCGGCGCAGGCGCAAATATGCATCTGCCGCTTGCGCCGGCGCATCAGATTTCGTCGGTGGCCACGCTGCACGCGAACGGACGCACGCCGATGGGCGCGGCATTCAACGAGGCGCGCCTGCTCATCGAGAACCGCGATCTCATTCCCTTGCGGGCGTATCGGCCGGTGCTCGTGCTGGTGTCCGACGGCAAGCCGACGGACGATTGGGGGCCGGCGTTCGATATGCTCTGCAGCGCCGAGCGCGCCCAGAGAGCGACGCGCTTCGCGCTGGCGATTGGCGCCGACGCCGATACGGAGATGCTCGAGCGCTTCGCCAACGATGTTGAATCGCCCCTCTTCAAAGCGCACGAGGCGCGCGACATTCCACGCTTCTTCCGCGCGGTGACGATGTCCGTCACCGCCCGCTCGCGCAGCGCCACGCCCAATGCGCCGGTACCGTTCGCCCTGACCGACATTACCGGCGACGACGACCTGGATCTGGATTTCTGAATGCTGCGCGCGACAGGCGCGACGGTGACAGGACCCGGGCACCGCTTCGAGAGCGCACTTAATCAGGATGCCTTGCGGGTTCGCGGCGAACGCGGCGGCTGGTTCGCAGCGGTCGCCGACGGATTGGGATCGCGCGCGCTGAGCCATGTCGGATCGCGGCTCGCGGTGCGGATCGCGCAGCGCACGTGGGACGCGGATGGCGCATCATCGGATGCGCGCGAATCCATCCGGCAGTTCTATCAGAGCTGGCTTCGTGCGCTGCCGGCCGCGGCGCCCGACGCCTTCGCGACCACTTTGCTCGCGGCCCGTTGCGGCTCTGACGGATCTTGCCGCGTGATCCAGCTCGGCGACGGACTGGTGCTGTATCGCGCGGCCGGCGTCTTCGACGTGCTGAGCGGCGCGCGAACGGGCTTCGGAAACGAGACTGACGCGCTTGGCGTCACCAGGTCCTTCTCCGCGTGGCGGACGGCTCGCATCTCCCTTTCCGAGCCCGGCGACGGCGTGATGCTGATGACCGACGGTGTCGCCGACGATCTGCGTCCTGAGTGCCTCGAAGCGTTCTTCGGCTGTCTGCTCGCGCAGGCGCGCGGACGCAGCCGCCGCGGGGGCCGGCGATGGCTGGAGCGCCAGCTGGAAGCATGGCCCACCGCATTGCACCGCGACGATAAGTCGATTGCCTTGATCTTTCGGGATAGCAGATGAAACCAACGTATGACAGTGGCGGGAGCAAAAAGTCGCAAGGCCAGAGAGAAGTGCAGGACGAGCACGGCACCTTGTATCGCTTGACCGACAAAGTCTCGGAGGGCGGCCAGGGTGTCGTCTGCTTCACGGAGTATCCGGGCGTACTGGTCAAGGTCAGCAAGTTTCCACGAGCACACGCCCATTCCGCGAGCTGGTTCGAACAGGTTCAGCGCGTCAAGCGCCTGCCTCTCGACGGGCTGAAGGTTGCGCGGCCGCAGGCGATGATTGTCAAGCCGCGTCACGGTTACGTAATGGAGCTGATGGACGGGCTCGAGCCATTGCATCATCTGCTGGAGGCGCCAGCGGAGCGCGGCACGCACGGCTTCCTCGAGACCGGCGGGCTGTCGCGGCGTTTGCGTCTGCTCGCGGCACTGGCGGGAACGCTCTCCGAACTGCATGGCCGTGGTCTCGCATACGGTGACCTCTCGCCGGGGAATGTCTTCGTGTCCCGCTCCACCGAGCATTCGGAAGTCTGGCTGATCGACTGCGACAACATCGGCGTTTTGTCGCAGACGAGCGCTCATCCGGTCTACACGCCCGACTATGGCGCGCCGGAGATCGTGCGTGGCGTGTCGGGCATAGATAGCCTCACCGACGCCTGGAGCTTTGCAGTCATCGCGTTCCAGTTGCTGACACTGCAGCATCCACTGAAGGGCGACCTCGTCAATGATGGCGACGAAGATGTGGAGCAGCGCGCGCTGCGCGGTGAGCTGCCCTGGATCGACGATGCCGATGACGGCAGCAATCGGGCTTCGTCGGGAATCCCGCGAAACTGGGTGGTCTCGAACAAGCTCGCCAGCCTATTTCAACAATGCTTCGGCCCTGGACGCAACGCGCCGCTCGAGCGCCCGACCATGTCCGAGTGGCGTGCGGCGCTGGAACTCGCGCTGAACATGCTGGTGAGCTGCGGCAATTGCGGGAGCATGTTCTATTTCAATGCGGATTGGCAATGCGGCTTCTGCGATCACGTCGAATCGGCGGGGCAGCACCTGCTGTTGCGGCACTTCCTGCACGCGCCCGAACTAAAGGACGAGCCTGGCGTCCAAGGCGATTGCCTGATCCGCACGGGCTATCACCAGGTCCTGAACGACGCGCCCATCGAACTGTGCGCATCGCCGCCTGGCACCGCCACCTACGCGCAGAGCGATGCCTACTGCACGTTGACGATCACGGACGACGGTCTGTGTATCGATCCCGTTCGCGGCATGAGCGTGCAACTGCAAACGCAAAGCGACGCGAATCTCAAGCTGTTGAAGAGGCGCGAAATCAGGGCGCCGAGACGCGTACGAGAAACCTACGCGCTTCATCTCGGCGACGCCGAACGCCGCCATGTCTGGTTTTTTCAGTGGTGAGCGCCGATGGAACTCGTTGATTTTCCCTTGCTCGAGCCCGAGGTCCATTTTGTTCGGGCGGCGACTGGCGTGCCCGCTATGCCGCTGCGTCGTAACATCGAAGTGTCCGTGTCGCGCGATGTGGACGGCTTCCTCTGGCTCGCTTACGAAGACGAGCGCATCGAACTGGACCGGAACAGTTGTTCAAAGAGCTTCTTGTCTTCGGCTGACCGGCGCGAGCTCGTCTGGTTGCTGCTCAAGCAGATGGACGACAGCTTCCAGCTCCAGACGATTCTGCCGTCCGGCTGGACGCCGCTCGACGAACCCGTGCAGATCGCGGTGGACGAACAGGTCATCGCGAGCCTTGCGCAACGCAACGCAATCGATATTTACGACGCGGACAAAGCGCTCGCCTGGCTGAAGGAGGAGTTCATCGTCGCGGGACGCAAGCAATGGATGGCGGTGCAGCGCGACGCGCAATCTCAACCCGGCGACTGGAAGCTTATCGGGCAGTCGTGGCGCCTGCATCTGCAAGCCGAAACGAGCGGGCGCGTCGTCGTGCGACGGCTGGAGCGCATGCGCGCGAAGGGTCTCGAATGGACGCGGCTGGACGGCGTATTCGAGTTCGTCGAGGCCACCGCCGCAAGCCAGTTGCTGAGTCCGACGGCGCGCGCCAGCTTTGACCAGTCGGTGCAGAACAACGGCAGCTATCTGGCGTTGTGGCGCAAGTACAGCGAACAGGAATGGCAACGCAGCCAGCGTCAGGCAGCAACGCTCGGCGTGCTGGAATACAGCCGTGCCGAGCAGGCGAGCGACGAGGGCGGTGTCTGGCGGTTCGACGTGGCGCCGGACGAACTGCGCCGTTTCATGGACGCATGGCGTGCGCTAGAAACGGGCGGCGGCCTGGAACTCGAGGCGACTGCGAATCATCCCGATTGGACGATAGATCTGGACAAGGTGGCGCAGTCGCGGCGCTTCCGGGGTGTCCCGGAAATCCGAAAGGACGGACGCGGCCCGTTGCTGATCCGTTCCTGGCGCAATCCGCCGCAGCAGGGCTATCTGTCCCTGTCGCTGGCCGGCGACCGCTCGGTGCAGGAGCGCCGCGCGAAGGCGCGTGCGGAGATCGATAGCGGACGGCGTCTGCCGCAACTGCGCTATCTGCTGCAGAACGTGCCAGTGCCGCCTTCGAGAAAGGAGACGCACCAGCCGCTGACGCCTGGCGCGCGAGCCTCCTTCAAGCACGGCAAGCCGACGTCGCGCCAGGAGAAGGCCATTAAGGTTGCGCTGGAGACACCGGATATCGCCTTGATCATCGGGCCGCCGGGCACGGGCAAGACCCAGGTGATTGCGGCGCTGGAGCGGCGGATTAGCGAACTGGGGGAGCAGCAGAACGTGCAACATCAGGTGCTGATTTCCAGTTTCCAGCACGATGCTGTGGAGAACGCCCTGCATCGGACCGAGGTCTTTGGCTTGCCTGGCATCAAGGTCGGCGGACGCAAGGCGGCCGACGGCAACGATCGCATCGAGCAATGGTGCAGGAACACGCGCGCTGCGGTCGAGACGAGCTTGGCGGGCTACGAGTCCGACGAGCCGCAACTCGCGACGCTCAAGCGTTTGCACGAATCCCTTGCCACGCTGCGTCTCGCAGCCCTCGCGCCCGAACAACGCCACGCGGAGCTAGAGAAACTGAGCGCCTGTCTCGATGCGCTCACGAAGTCGCGCACCGGTATCCGCATTTCGCCGAATCTGATGGAGGACTGGCGCGAGTACGTCGCCGAGACGCCCGCTGTCGTCCGGCGCGGCAGACGGGACGCCGCGCTATTGTTGCGAAAGGTGCGCGGCCTGCGCGTGACGGCAGCCGGGTTCGCAGACGACGGACGGGAGCGGCTGCTCGATCTCATTGCGGCGTGCGAGTGGGTCGGCGGCATGCCGGAGCAACTCGTGGAGCGGCTGCGCGCTATCGGGACGATCGATCCGATAGCGGATTCGCGGGTCTTGCAAGACCTGAAGGACGCGAAAGACGCATTGCTAGACGCCCTGACCGATTACCGCCCGCCGAGCATCAGGCATCGTCTCGACGCGCGTGGCCAGAGCCTGCTGCGGGCGATCGAAACGGCGATTGAAGATCGTCTGAAGGAGTCGCGCCTCGGAAAGGCCGGCGTGCTATCGCGCTATCGCGACGCGCTCGCGCTTGATCCGGTGCGGACCGCAGATACCGTGCGTGAGTACGCGATGATCGTCGGCGCTACGTGCCAGCAGGCCGCGAGTCAGCACATGGCCAACCTGAAAAGCCTAAGTGGCATTGGCGATTCCGGCATCACTTTCAACTCCGTGATTATCGACGAGGCCGCGCGCGCTAATCCGCTGGACCTATTCATTCCAATGTCGATGGCGCAACGGCGCATCGTGCTAGTCGGCGATCATCGTCAGCTGCCTCACTTGCTCGAACCGCAGGTGGAGGAAGAAGTCGCTCAAGCGCATGATCTGACCGATGACCAGCGCGACTTGTATAAAGAAAGCTTGTTTGAGAGGCTGTGGAAGCAGTTGAAGCAGCGAGAGCAACAGGACGAGGTCACGCGAGTCGTCATGCTGGACGTGCAGTTCCGCATGCACGAAGTACTGGGGAACTTCGTGAGTCGCGAATTCTACGAAAAGGAAGGGCTAGATCCGGTCACATCGGGCCGGCCGGCGTCCGCGTTCCTCTCGGACGTCAAGGGCCACGAAGGCCGAGTGTGTTGTTGGATCGACGTGCCGGCCGGCGACGGCGACAGTCGCGAGAGTCGGGAAGGCGTGCCGAGCTGGCGCAGGAAGTCCGAGGCCGTCAAGGTCGCACGCGAGGCCAAGCGCCTGCTCGATTCCTGCGGCGACGAGGTCAGCGTCGGCGTGATCACGTTCTACAGTGCCCAGCGTGATGAAATCTTCCGGGAAATGGCGCGCAGCGGGCTCGCGCGACGCGATGAGGAAACCGGCGAGTGGGTGATCGAGGAGAATTACCGTACCACGCGTGACGGCGAGGAGCGCTTGCGAGTTGGCACCGTGGATGCATTCCAGGGTAAGGAGTTCGATATCGTCCTGCTATCCGTGGTGCGTTCGAACAAGCACTGGCTTAATAAAGCGGAAGTGGGTGAGGCATCCTTCGAGAGCAGCGCCAACAAGAAGTACGGGCACTTGCGCCTTAGCAACCGCATGAATGTTGCGATGAGCCGGCAGCGCTCGCTTCTGATCGCCGTAGGCGACCGAGCGATGGCGGAGTGCGACGGTGCGGACAAGGCCGTGCCGGCGCTGAGCGCATTCCTGCAACTCTGCAAGGAGGAGCACGGCCATGTTCTCTGATCGCTACTGTCATATGCGCGCCGCGAACGCGCCGTCGTCCAGAAACCGCCAAGACCTGCTCTGGCCGGTGTATGCGTGGAAGGTTCTCTATCCGGATGAACGGCGGCGTTCGGGTCTCAACTTGTTTCAGGAGACCATGCTTGGGATGATTCGTGCCGGCGTGCGCGACGTCGACGAACTCGCTGCCTTGATGGCGCTGGATCCCGAGCTCGTGCGCTTCATCATCGCGGTTCAGCTTCAGCCGAGCGGCTGGCTCGACGTCGGCCTCAGAGTGACAAAAAGAGGCGAGCGCCTTCTTGACGACGCGGAAGAGGTGCGGAGTTCGTTGCAGGCGGGCTATGCGTTCCAGGATGCCGTCAGCGGCGAATGGATTCCGCGCTTCACGACACAGTTGTCCGAGATTCTTCCGACCGGTCATGACGCGAAGAACCGGCCTTTCTTCGTTCTCGACCGTGATTCCGGGCGCAAGCGTAATCCGTTCGTGTTGCGCGACATCGCGCCGCCTTCACTCGATCTTGACCGTCTGTTGCGCGCGCACCGGCAGTACCGGCGGGATGTCGGGGCGGCGGAGAGCGAGTGGCGAGAGGTCAATCCAGAAGTCAACTTCGATGCCATCGAATGCATCGCCGACGAGCCGATCCCGATGTACCTGTGGTGCGAGTTGTACCGCGACGAAACTGGCGTCGATCGCTGGCTGATAAGCGATCCGTTCGGCATCCGACGCGCGGTGACGTGGCTGAGAAAGCCGTTCATCGAACTGGCCATGGGCAACGCACGGCTGGCCGGATTGATGCAACGCCTCTTGCCGGAAGTGGCAGCCGATGGCCTGTCGGCCCAGGAGTGGGTTGAAAGGATCGAGGAGAGTGTCAACGTGGAAATCAGTGTAAGCCATCCGTATCTCATCGGCGAAACGCTGATCCGCGATCATCTGGCGCGTGTGCTGCGGCTGACCGAGCGCGTCGAAAGTCAGGAGCGGACGCAACCCGAGGAGCTGGGCGCGCTGATGACCGAATCGGCCAGCCTCATCGAGACGGTTCTGCAATGGCTGCTGCGCGAATGGACGGCGTCGCCGCCCGACTGGCCGAAGAACGCGAACTGGTCTCCCCACGAGGCGAAAGCGGAATTCGCGACGCTGCGGATCGGCGGTGCCGCCATCGACGCGGATCTGGTGAACGCGCTGGCCGGGCAGAGTAGAAGCGTTATCGCGCGCGCTATGAAGATGATGAATCAGCCGCTCAAGGGGCTGCTCGCTGCGACGCTGTTCGCCGCCCATGAGCGCGATGATCACCCATATCATGAAGTCGGCTCGGATGCCTTGCAACTCATCTGCTTGTCGCGCCTCACTGATTACCGCAACAAAGTGGGCGGACACGCATCGGGCCGGCAGGCCGATCGCGACGAAGCTCTCGAATATGCCAAATTCGCTGTCCACTGGATGGCACTTTTCAAACGGTTGTACTGACATGGCGAAAAAGAACAAGCTCAATCGCGGCGGCCCGCCCGCTCTGAATCAAGTCATCGGCGGCCAGGGCCATAACGGTCAGAGGGCGGCTGGCGGAAGGGCGCAGGGGTCGCCCTTGCTGAACAACCTCTACGAGTCGGCGAAGATCCCACAGGATTCTAAGGAACCGAAGGAAGCGCAGGCGATTCTCATCGAGGCGGCAGAGAGCCTGTTGCCCGCACAACTCGACGAGTCGGACGCGGACCGTCGCCAGCTGGAAGCGTTCGCCGTCACGCTGCGCGATCAACAAAAGCAGCTCGAAAATGAACGCCGCACCTGCGACGCGAAGTCTGCGGAGCTTCAGGCGCGCGATACGGCGCTGACGGCGAAGGAAGCGGAGTTCGGGCGGCGTGAAATGCAACAGGCCGAGCGACAGGAAAGCCTGAGCGCGAAGGACGCCACGCTCACGCAACGCGAGCGCGACATCGAACTCCGCGAACTCGATGCCCGCCGCGGCTTCACGCAACAGAACCAGCAGGCGCTGCGTGATCTGAAGGCGGACATAGCGCAGCTGGAGACGCGCCGGGGCGGCATCGCTGTGGAAATCGAACAAAGGCTGATCCAGAGCCAGGAGCAGTTCGCAAAGGAAAGCGATGCGACGCGCAGCCGCCTCGCCGAGCGCGCGGAACGGCTGGCGACGCAGGAAGCCGTGCTCGCGGCGCTGGAAGACGAGCTTGCGGCACGAAGGCTGCAAATGGATTCGCAAAAGCGCACGCGCGAAGAGATGGAAAGCATGCTGCGCAAGCGTCTGGAAAGCGAATTCGAGGCGGAGCGTGCGGAACGTGATCGCGCCATCGACAAGCTTCGCCAGAAGAACGAGACCCTGTCGCGGGAACTCGAAGGCGCGCGCAACGAGCTCGACGGCTATGCCGATCTGGTCGACATGCTGGGAAGCCGTGCGCCATCGGACCTGCTGCGCGACATGGAAGATCTCAAGCATGCGAACAGTACGCTCAAGCGCAAGGTGAGTGAGCTCGAAACGCATGCTACGCTCGACGAGATCGGAACAGTGCGCGACGAGCGAGATCGGGCGCTGGAGGAGCTGGATCGCTTGCGCATCGAAGTCGAAGGCTACCGACAGCGTGCGCACATCGTAAAAATGGCCGCGCTGGAGCGCGAGCGGGCGGCTGATGAACTACACGTCATGCAGCGGAAGAACCAGGCCATGAAGCTGCATCTGGACGAGCTCGAAACGCGTATCGGTAAGCTGACGGACTCTCGCCAGTCCGCCACGGCCTTTCCCGAACTGGCCAGAATGGATGCCGAGCCGGAGTTCCAGACCGAGCGGCCGGTCGATAAGGTACGAGATCTAAAAGCCTTCACCGACGAATTGAGAATCCGGCTAGCGTGTGTACAGCCAGACAATCCGTTGTTCTTCCGCACGCAAGACTTGCAGCTCTTTGTTGGTGGCCTAGCGATGAGTCAGTTGCATGTGTTCCAGGGCATCAGCGGCACGGGCAAAACGAGCTTGGCAAAGGCCTTCGCGAAGGTCGTCCGGGGCGAGTGTCAGGACATCGCGGTACAGGCGGGCTGGCGCGACCGCAGTGATCTGCTGGGGCACTACAACACGTTCGAGAGACGCTTCGCTGAGAAGGAGTGTCTGCAGGCGTTGTATCGCGCGTCGACACCCTCGGCGAGGGACCGTGTCAACATCGTCCTGCTCGACGAGATGAATCTATCGCGTCCGGAGCAATATTTCGCCGACTTCCTCTCGGCGCTCGAAAAGGAAGGTGACGATCGCCTGATCCGCCTCGTCGAAACGAGCCCACCCAATGCACCGCGCGAACTGCGTGGCGGGCGCGAAATTGCTCTGCCGGAAAATCTCTGGTTCATCGGCACGGCCAATCAGGACGAGACCACCAACGAACTCGCGGACAAGACGCACGATCGAGCCTTTGTGCTCGAACTGCCGCGTCACGAGGATCGTTTCGAGCTGACGCAACCGCTGCATCCGAAAACCATTTCGTTTGCTTCGCTCGACAAGGCGTTCAAAACGGCGCAGGCTTCGGCGCGCGGAGAAATCGACGAGCGCCTGGGCATCATCAGCAAGAGCCGTCTCACCAAGGTGCTTGCGGACCTGTTCGACATCGGCTGGGGCAATCGCTTCGAACGGCAGGCGCGCAAGTTTCTACCCGTCGTTGAGGCGGCCGGCGGCAGCGTCGCGCAGGGGCTGGATCATCTGTTGTCGACGCGCATTTTCCGCAGCGGCAAGGTTATTGGGCGCTACGGCATGAATGCCGAAACACTCGAAGTCGTGCAGCACGCCCTGATAGACATGTTCGGTGCGGTCACGGACGGCGCACTCCCCGAGAGATGTCTGATGGCTATCGAACGCGACTTCAAACGCCTGGAGCGGGAGCGCGGAGCGTGAAAGTATTCGATCGCTACCTCGGCGAGATCGTCACCTTACCTGAGGAAGTCGAGCCGGGGCGCTACAGGCTGCTGAAGCGAGCGACGCTAAACGGGCAATTCGTTCTAGAAAAGAACGAGTTGATCATGAGCGACGGACGGGAGCGCTGCCTGCTCGATGGCGAGTCGCACGGGTTCCGCGACGGCGCTCGCCGTAGCGACGATGATCCGGTTGCATCGCTCATCCTTCGTTCAGTCCAAACGTTGGCCATGCAGTACCGAGCGCAGCCGTCCGAGCCGCCGTCGCCGCTGATCCCGAGCGAGCTAGCTGATTCGGTGAAACTCGACGATCGAGACAAGGAACTCAAGCGTGTCATAGACAAGGGCCATCTTGACGAGATCGCCCGTAGGCCACGCTACGCCATGAAGTACCAGGCGGAAGTCGCGCAGATTCATCGCGTACGACGCATGGCACCGAAGGCCATCGAACACCTGGCCGCGCATTCGGAGGACTGGCTCAGTCAGACCGTGTTCGGCGTGTTGCCCAAGAGGCTGCTCGCGTTGCTGAGCGAGGACGAGTGGTCGATCTACGAGAACAAGGTCTATACACGTTTGCTGGACGAGCTTTACGACTATTTGTGCTGGCGCCTCACCGAGACCAAAGAGATCAACGACAAGTACGAGGAGAAGCGCAAGCTGGAGCAGGCCGAACATATCCATCACCGACTGCGCGATCGCCTCTTCAAGCTTTGGGGCGGCGCAATGGGCACTTCAGCGACGGAGCAAGGCCTAAAGGATTCGTGCGAGGCCATCAAGTTACTCCGGTCCGCGAAGATGCGTGTTGGCGCGCTTAGGCAGAGCGAGTTGTATCGGAATGTGCCGCGTTCGGCGCGCGTGCCCACGCAGTTGCGCAACACCAACATCCTCATGCACGACCAACATTACCGGCATCTGCGGACGCTGTGGGGTAAGTACCAGACGCGTTCCATGAAGAAGCAAACCAAGCCGGAGCAGGTGCTGGCGGATAACAGGCGGGCGCTTGCCGACTTCGCACAATATCTGCGCATGATGATTCATCGCGTGATGACGAATATGGCGCTGGCTGACGCGCAGCCGGAAGCGGACGCGATCGGCTTCACCTTCGGGCGGGCGCGAGGACGAGTGTCATTTGTTGACGATGAAATCAGGATTCGGCTAGAGGAGAGGGAACTGGTCATCGTGCCGACAATGACCGAGCCGGACAATTCCACCGCGTTGAGGCCGGATGCGAGCGGTCGCATCGTGATTGCGTGCCTGTTCGCGGGCTCCCATAAAGATGCACTGGAACCCTCGGCGCCGGACGCGGAAAGTCGCGTGATCAATCCGTTCGATTTTTACGGGGAAGAGCGACTTGCGTTGAGTGTTGAACGCTTTCTGTGGTTTCCGGCTTTTGCAGCTTACGGACATCCAATCGGTCCGCTTCCCCGCGAGGCGCTGGCATGGCTCGAAAGCAAGTCCCTCGGCGTGGTGGAAAACCGGCACTGGAGATCCGACGTGCCCTTGAGTGCCAGCGACGAAGAAGCGTTGCACGCGTGGTTGAGAGACGCGGCGCTCAATTCGGAGACGAAAAACAAGATCGCGCTGTCTGTCGATCGGACAAACTTGCTTGCTCTCTGTCGCCATTGCATTGAGCCGGCGAAATTCACGTCGCGCAACGGCGACTTCACCGCACGCTGCGAGGCTTGCGGAACGCAGTGGGGTATTTATCGCCGTGGTGCGCGACGCGTGGCGCAAATGCATCCGGACGACGGCGAGGACGCGAGCTTCGAACGAGTCGGATCGTGGTCGATGGAGTTCGACGTTTGATGCGTGGAACGTGGGCGCATGACAAACAAGGCACCGGTGGCAATTAGCACCAGGCATTGACGGCCCAAAGCGACATCATCTTTGATATTCAGTTGTGGGGGACAGTAAAGTGATTCAAGGTTCACGAATTTTGCCTGCTCGACACCTAACTGTTCGGGTGCCGTGGCATGACTCTGGCTGGAAGGGCACCTTCTGCCAAAGTTGCACCGCTAACACCAGTTGTACGGTGCTTCCGCGTATCGCGACCGGTCGTGACGACGCCTTTGAAATGCTGCGTGCTGGCGATAGCTTTGAGTCGCTTGATCGTTCGCAGCATCCGCCGTGCGTTGATGAACATGGAACCTTCATGGCGCAGTTTCCGCTGTCGATGCAAAAGAAGCATCCATACTCAGAGAGCGCCAAGACGACACACGGGCATTTCGCCGAAACGCCCTACACCATCCGTCCTTACTCGGCCGCAGCCATTCCGTTTCGCTGGATGTTGCGCGAGCAGATGGAAGGCAATAAGAAGCGGGGCGTGCCTAGTCTGACGGAGATCCTCCAACTGGGCTACCAGACAGAACGCGAGCCAGATCTCACCGTCAACAAGGGTTGGGAGAAAGACAAGAAGACCTGGGTTCAAGAAGGCGTCAACCAGCGCATCATCCTTGACACGTTTTTCAGCGTGGCCAAGCCGAATGAGTCGCTGGTGTTCTTCTATGCCAAGCGCACGCCGCTGGTTGAGGATGTACGCCGCGTGATCATCGGTGTGGGACGCGTGAAGTCGGTGAGTGCGCCAATCGAGTATCACTATTTGGCCGGGCAGAAGCCGAAGGACAGCATTAGCGGCTATCTCTGGGAACGTAACATCGAGCATTCGATCCGACCGAAGGACTCGGACGGCTTCTTGCTGCCCTATCAGCAGTTGCTGCAAGCTGCGGAGGCAGATGAATCCATTGACCTTGCTGACTGCACTGCGTTTGCGCCTGACGAGTACTTTGGTAGTTATTCCTACGGCACCGAACATCTCGCACACGACGGCGCCATTTCTTCACTGCTGGCCATTGAGAAGGCCATCAAGGCGATGCGCCAGCACTTGGCAGACGAGCCCTGGGACAAACATCTGGCGTGGATTGATGCGGAGCTGAACCGGCTCTGGGAAGTGCGTGGCGCCTTCCCTGGACTGGGCGCCGCCCTGAACGCGTTCGGCTTTCCACATGGAAACTTGTTGGCTTGGTATATAGGCAGTCAGGGCGACGAGAAGTTAGACCCTTGGCGAGCTTTGGCAGATGTACTAACGAAGCCGGAAGGTCTGCCTGCTTACCTGCGCGACGGTATCGGCGACACCCTTCGAAAGAAGTGGGAGAAGCTGCCGCCAGAGCGGCGCGCACTATTGATGCTGCTGGCTCGGTTCAATTTGGCCGATGCTCAAGCCCTGCGATGGTATCAGCCGACGGAGCGTACGAAAGCCGGGATTGATCTGAGCGACACAGAAATCCTGGCCAATCCCTATTTGGTCTATGAGAATGACCGATTGCAAGCCGATCCAGTGGCATTTGAGATGGTGGATCGCGGCATCTTCCCTCCCGAGTCGATTCGTACAGCATTTCCGCTGCCCGAACCGAGCCTAGTGCGCGAAGCCATCGATGAACGACGGGTACGTGCGGCAATGCTTCTAACGCTTGAAGAGGCAGCTCGAACTGAGGGGCATACTTACCTCATGGCCACATGGGTGGTCCAGCGGATTCGCGATCGCGCGTTGAAGCCAGGCTGTCCGCTGGACATGGATACGCTCTTGATCATGGAAGACGGTCTGGCGCCCAAAATCGAGAGCATTCAAGTCAAGGATAGCCTCCAGGCGTTTCAGTTGGACCGCTACGTCGAGACCTCGTCACTGATCAAGTCCAAGATTGGCAAGCGGAGATCCCGGAAAGCCAACGCCGGGGAACACAACTGGATTGCACTGGTCGATGCGGCAATTGATTCGTCGAGGGACAAGGGCACCCCGAAGTCAAAGCCGAGCAACCGCGACATCGCTGCGCGCAAGGAAAAGTCGGCAGCCTTGGAGGTGCTCTACAAATCCGGAGTTTCGGTGCTCATGGGGGCCGCTGGCACGGGGAAGAGCACCCTACTCAAGGCGTTGTGCGGCATCGAGAGCGTGAGGAACAAGGGAATCCTGCTCCTCGCGCCTACTGGAAAAGCTCGCGTGAGGCTAGAGCAGACGAGCGGCATGGCTGGGCAAGGGAAGACAGTCGCCCAGTTCTTGAATGGACTGGACCGATACGACGGCAAGACTGGCCGGTATTTCGTCAATATGGATGCCGACCGCTCGGCCGTGCACGCCACAGTCATTATTGATGAATGCTCCATGCTAACTGAGGAGCAACTCGCGGCACTTTTGGATGCGGTCGAGAACGTAGATCGGCTGGTTCTGGTTGGCGACCCTAAGCAGCTGCCGCCGATCGGCGCAGGCCGGCCCTACGTGGACATCGTCAATTTCTTGAAGCCGGCCAATATTGACAGCCTGAGAACTCGGGTTGCGCCGTGCTTCGCAGAACTGACCGTCACGATGCGTCAAGGTGCCGAGGAGGGCGCCGTTCGCGAAGACGTACTGCTTGCTCAGGCTTTTAGCGGCCGACCACTGGACGCGGGCGCTGACGAGATCTGGCAGACCGTGGCGTCTGGGAAGTCGAACTACGTGAAGCTGGTTCGGTGGAACAAGCCTGATCAGCTTCAACAGTTGCTGCTCAATGAGCTAAAGGCTGAGTTGAAGCTGAAGTCGATCACGGATGAAGCGACCTTCGAGGAGTCTTTGGGCGGCGTCTATTCGGAGTTCGACGGTGGTTCAACCGTCTTCTTCAATACTCAGTACAAGGATCGACCAGGAGCATCCAAGAAAGCCGAGGCGTGGCAAATCCTTTCGCCAATCAAGCAGTATCAAGCTGGCGTCACCGCTATCAACCGCGCGCTGCAGCAGCAGTTTAGGAAGTCCTTCCTCAAGATGGCTGCTCAAACAGGCTGGACGAAGAAGATCCCAAGCCCGGCGGGCCCAGAGGGAATCATCTACGGCGACAAGGTTATCAATGTCATAAACAAGAGCGGGCGCGAGACCTACCCGGAAACGGATGATGCCTACGTTGCCAACGGCGACATCGGCATCGTTACTGGGCACCGCAAGACCAAGGCGAAAAATTGGTCGCCCTACGAAGTCGAAGTTGAGTTGGCCTCGCAACCGGGCATTTCGTACAAGTACAAGCCGTGGGAGTTCGATTCGCAGGAGAGCACGCCACCACTTGAGTTGGCCTATGCTTTGACTGTGCACAAAACTCAGGGAAGTGAGTTCGGCAAGACCTTCGTTGTGATTCCGAACCCCTGTCGCAACCTGACGCGTGAGATGCTCTACACCGCGCTGACGCGCCAAAGGGACAAGATCATCATCCTCCATCAAGGGGACTTCAGGGACCTACAGCACCTTAGCCAAGAGGCAGCATCGGAGATCAACCGTCGGATGACGAACCTTTTCGTGCCGTCGTCACCGGTAGAAATCAAGGTACGAAACAAGTCACTCTTCCTGGATGAGAAGCTGATCTACCTGACGGAAAACGGCGAGTTGGTCCGGTCAAAGTCGGAATGGATCATCGCCGACAAGTTGAAGGCTGCTGGCATCAAGTACCAGTACGAGCAGCCACTCGTTCTGGACGGTGTTGAGCGTCTGCCTGACTTCACGATTCGCGACGACGATGCCGGTACGGTCTGGTATTGGGAGCATAACGGCATGCTCACCGATGACGAGTACTTGAAACGTTGGGAGCGCAAAAAGGCAGCGTACCGCAAGGCGAAAATCCTGCCTTTGCCGTTGCCTGAAAATGACGATGGAAGGGCCGGCACTCTGCTGGTAACTGAGGAACACGAAGGCAAGGGACTAGACCTGAACGCGATTCTCGCCAACATCAAACTCATACTTGGGCACGACTGATTGGCGTGCACATGGTTAGGTTTTGACGCCCCTGCGGTGCAGCTAGAGTATGTTCGAGCGGGTGCACCGCAATGGCTACAAATGAGAGAGTAATGAATGCGAAGAGCAGAGTGAGCTTGCGCCTTTGCCACCGACTTCCCTATGGACTTCCAGGGTAAGCGACCAGTTCCTCCACCTTGAATCGATTGAAGCGATGAAGCATCGTCCCCACGAAGGAGGATCGTGGAGACGATGGATAAAGTGTCGACAGTTGAGCGGCCGCGCCGGCGGGAGTACAGCGCCGAATTCAAGGCCATGGTCCTGGAACAGGTTCGCCAGGCAGGAGCTTCGGTGGCGGGGGTTGCGCTCAGCTACGGGCTGAACCCGAACATGGTGCACCGATGGATACGCGAGGAACGTCAGCGGCAGATGCTGACTGCGCTGAGCGAGCGCCATGCGTTTGTTCCGCTGCAGGTCGAAGCCCTACCCGCAGTCACAGGTGAGGTGCTTCCGTGTGACACGCCGGCGGCTGCAACGCCGGAGACCATCCGCATAGAGATCCAGCGCCCAGGCGGCACGCTGCTTGTGCACTGGCCTCTGTCAGCGGCACAGCAATGTGCCCAACTTCTTCGGGACTGGCTGCGATGATCCGCATTGACGCGCTGTGGTTGGCCGTCGAGCCCATCGACATGCGCGCCGGAAGCGAGCGGCTGCTGGCACGCGTGGTGCAGGTCTTCGGCGCAGCCCAGTCACATCACGCCTACTTGTTTGCGAATGCTCGCCACACGCGCATGAAGCTATTGGTGCATGACGGCTTTGGCGTATGGTGCGCCGCGCGGCGCCTCAACCAGGGACGCTTTGCCTGGCCTGCCGTACAGGTCGGCGCCATCGGCGCACAACTGACGCAGGCACAGTTCGACGCCCTGATCCTCGGCCTGCCTTGGCAGCGCCTCGAGGACCTGCGGGCCATTACGCGGATATGACGATGATCACGGCGCGTTGACAGCATAAATCCGTATGGCGTGAGTGCCCGGTGGCAGGCACGATGGTTCCATGCTGAACCTGCGCCAACTACAAGACCAAGGCCTTCAGGACCTCGCGCCGGAGGACGTCCTGGCACTGGCGCAGCAGATGCTCGCACACATCCAGCAGCAGGAACGCGAGATCAAGCTCAAGGACGTCAAGATCGAGAAGATCACCTTCGAGCTGGCGCGACTCAAGGCCTGGAAGTTCGGGGCCAAGACCGAGGCGATGAGCGCCGAGCAGCGCCGCCTGTTCGAGGAGACCCTGGCCGAGGACGAGGCCAGTCTACAAGCGCAGTTGCAGCAGGCCAAGGGCGAGCCCTCTGTTGAAGACAACACCAAGTCCAAGCGCAAGCCCCGTCGCCAGCCACTGCCAGCCCACCTGCGCCGAGTCGAGCATCACCACGAACCCGAGGATACTCACTGCCCAACACCGGGCTGTGGACGGACCATGGTACGCGTGGGTGAGGACGTTAGCGAGAAGCTGGATATCGTGCCGGCGGAGTTCTTCGTGCACCGCCACATCTACGGCAAGTGGGCCTGCCGAGGCTGCCAACGCCTGATGCAGGAGCCCGCTGACCCACAGATCATCGACGGTGGCCTGCCCGCAGCCGGACTGGTGGCGCACACGCTGATCAGCCGCTTCGTTGATCACCTGCCGTACTACCGGCAGGAGACGATCAACGCCCGCTCGGGCGTACACACGCCGCGCTCCACACTGGCTGCCTGGTCCGGGCGCGCTGGTGCAGCACTGGAGCCGCTCTATGAAGCGCACAAGCGCTTCGTACTTGCAGCAAGGGTTCTGCACGCCGACGAGACGCCGGTGGCGATGCTCGACCCGGGAGCCGGCAAGACCAAGCGAGCCTACGTCTGGGCCTATTCGCGTGGCACCTTCGACCCACAACGGGGCGTGATCTACGACTTCTGTATTGGTCGAGGCGCGCAGTACCCGATTGCCTTCCTGGGAGGTACCAGTGAAGACGGCAACGAGCGATGTTGGCAAGGTACGCTGGTGCGCGACGAATACGCTGCCTATGACAGCGTGTTGCAAGCGCACCCCGGTCGCATAGCCGCGGGATGCTTGGCCCATGCCCGGCGTCGGTACGACGAACTGCTACGAAACCAGGGCAGCAGCACGGTCGCGCCAGAGGCACTGCGTCGCATTGCGCAGATCTACCGTCTTGAGCGGGAGCTCGCCACCCTGAGCAGCGAGCAACGTCTGGCCAGAAGGCACAGCGACGCTAAGCTGCTGTGGGAGCAACTGCATGCCTGGCTGCAACTGGAGCGGTCACGTGTGCCCGATGGCGGCATCACAGCCAAGGCACTCGACTACAGTCTCAAAAACTGGCCGACGTTGACGCACCACCTCCTCGATGGGGATGTAAGCGTGGACAACAACAGTCTGGAGAACCTGATCCGACCCTGGGCCTTGGGAAGGCGCTCGTGGTTGTTCGCAGGCAGCGAACTGGCCGGTCAGCGCGCCGCGGTCGTGATGAGCCTGGTGCAATCAGCCAAGCTCAACGGGCACGATCCGTGGGCCTACCTCAATGACGTGTTGACCCGCCTGCCTACCCACCTGAACAGCCGCATCGACGAGCTGCTTCCCCACAACTGGCATCCCGCACGCTGAGCGCGTCTGCTCTCTCACAATCGCTCTTAACCGGCAAGGTGGGGCGGCGAGACGCTTACCTTCCAGGTACTTTCCAACTTGCTTGTTTGGATCGTCGCTGCCCCGTGTCACAGAAAGTAGTCTTGCTCGAGCGACACCAGGTCGGGATTGAATCGAGTTACGCTGCCGAAAAGCCTGACATGATGGCGCAAGTCCCGGCGGAGTTATTGGTCCAGTGAGACGGTTTGCGCAATCAGCTCGAACTCTGCGAGTAGATCTCGATGTCGCTGGCGAAGGAAGGCAGACACCGACTCATTCTCGAGTAGCTTCGCCAGATAGCCCTTCGCCAGGACAAGGTTCAAGATGTCTTGACCGTAGGTCTGCTCTACGAGTTTGTATTGCCCCTGCAAGTTCGTCATCTCCCGTTCCATCTTCCCCATTTGCTCCTGCGTGACGCCGGTGAGCTTTCGTGGTTTCTTTCCATCGACGAGTAGGCTGGCTGGTGTTGCGACAAGCAAAGCCTCGGCATATGAGATGGTGAGATTGTTCGCTGAAGCCATCAGCTCGACGCACTCCACTTGCCGGGTTGGTTTCATCTTTCTGATGGCGCGAACGAGTTCTGGGGAAAATTGCCGATCCTTAAGTAGCTCGGTCGCCTCTGGGCAAATTCCGTTCAAGAGGTTGGCCTTCTTCTGGATGTGAGTTACGTCGACGCTGAGCGCCTTGGCGAGGCGCTCCGGTGAGACACCGCGATCTATCGCTCGCCTCAGCATGAGGTGCTCTTGAATGGTCGAGAGGCGATTTATGCGATTGTTGTATGTAAAGCTCTCGTCGTCGGTCGCAACAAGGCAGGAAGCCTCGACGAAGCCTAGCTGCCGAAGGGCGATCAGTCGGATGTGCCCGTCCAATAGCACATGCTGACCAGACTGCTGGTCGGCTGCCGTAACTGAGAGTGGCTCTATCAGTCCGATTTCCTCTATCGATGACTTGATCTGATTGAACTTTCTGGACGTGGCAATGCCTTCTGGGGTGCGCCGAGATGGCAGAATGCAGACCACAGGAACGTTCAACGGCTCAGGAATGAAGCCTAGCGTTACGCCGCTCATCTCAACGCACCTCCCGACCACACGCGTTCTGATAAGTACTTCGGGAGCGTGGCGAGGTCCTCGGCACGCAGAAGATTGATGAAGTTCTCATCGGCGAAGAGCTGTCGTAGAGCTCCCACAACGAACATCAGCCGTTGTTGCGCGAACTCGGCCTTGCGGACCATGGACTTTTGGCGCTCAACCTCATTCTGGTATGTGCGGATAAGGCTAGACGAAGAGACGTCGCTAGCTTGCCGCGGCATCCTACGGGAGCTTGTCCTGCCGAGTGTCTGGCGACGCTCGATAACACGGCGCGCATCCATGAGTTGCTTGCCTCTCAACTTGCCTGATTCATAAGCCTCCTGTAGAGCCGCCTGAATCGCCTTGTCATCGTCGCCAGCACCGACAATCGCAAGTGCCGCGTTCAGCGGGATGCTGCCTTTCTCGACAGCGACAAGCAAGCGCTCTTCACCTTGCTGAAGCAGCGTCAGGATGCCCTGGATGTACTGTTGAGTTAGTCCCGTCTTTTCGGCGATGACTTTCGGTGTGTAGCCTTGCTCATGTAGCTGGCGAATGCCTGCTAGCAGTTCTAGTGAACGACACTGGCGGCGAGCGATGTTCTCAGCTAGGCTCATGAGGAAGGCATCCTCATCGCTAACGTGCACGACGAGAGCCGGAATCGTTGTTTCACCGAGAGACCGGAATGCTTTGAGGCGTCCCTCACCACAGACAAGCATGTACTTCTCTCCGCCATCTGCAGCCATGCGCGGGGTGACAGTAATTGGCTTCTTCAGGCCAATGGTTTTGATGTTCTCAACGATCTCGCCAAAAACCTTTCCGTTGCGCTCACGTGGATTCAGGACCTCGACACGATCGATTGGAATCATGCGAACTTCGCCTGGTTGTCGCCTTTCGCTCATGCTGCTCTCCTAAGCTTAGAGCGAGCCGCCATGCCGTAGAGGTAGTCGAGATTGTCAAATCGGTAGCTCTCCAGCTCGGCCGGATTACGTTCGGCCAGGTTGATACGTGGCCTACAGAAGTCGAGGCGTGGGAGCAGGTAATAGTCCAGTATCGATCCGTTCTCTTGGCCTAGGCGGACTGCGACAGTAATGTCGGGGGCGAGACTTGTGTCGAATCGTACCTTCCAGCGGTAATGGCCGGTCGCGGGAGATTGGCATCGGGCAAGCACGATCGACGCATTGAACTCACCATTGAGCATAAGCAAGTCCGTAGCTGGATCGCGAACTACGGTGCCACCAAGCGCGGCGATTCTGCGCTCCGTCTCGGTCACCATCTCTGGATGAAGGCGGCGTAGGAAACGATTGGTCTCTACGTACCGGTAATCACGGTCTGGCGTAAAGCCAACCGTCTGATAAGCACGGATGAGGCTCCCGAAGTGATAAACGTAGACAGAGGTCGATGGCATTCCCTCCGTTTCATCGATAACTAGGCCGGATAGATAGCCGCGGCTTTTATACAGTGCGCGTAGCCTGTCGATAAGCTCGCTATCCGAATAGCGGCGAGCCCTTGCGCGCATGATGCCTTGAGCGGTGTAGAAGATATCGCTTGGGACTATTGGTTCAAAGGCATGCTCCTTCCGAATCCACATATCGGGGGTGTTCGCGACCCGAGTCTTCTTCAGCTTGAATGAGACGCGGTTGTAGACGTTGTTGCCAATGTACTTCTCGTTCGTCAGGACCTCCCTCACTGTAGATCGACCCCAAGGCCGACCGAGTTCCGTCTCGATTCGCATTGCGTTCAGGCGTGCAGCGATTTCGTGCTCATTTAGCGACTCCTCGATGAACCACGAGTAGATGAGATTGACGGTACGTACCTCACTTTCCGGGCCAGGCATCAAGATCACGCGGTCAGTCTGAATGCTCTTTTGCTCGCCCCGTGCCAGCGGCGCTTTCATGACACCGTGCTGGTCCACAAGTACCCGCCGCAGCCCATATCCCGCAGGACCCCCTTGGCGAAAACCCATCTCAATAAGGCGGCATTGCCCAGCGAATACCTTTGATGAGAGTTCGCGGCTGTACTCGCCAGCCATTGCACGCTTTACACCCTTGACGATGGTGGACACAGGAGAACCATCGTTCTCGAACTGCTCGGCGCAATAGGCCACCTGTAAGCCAGCCCTCCGGCAGATGTACTCGTAGTACGCGCTTTCGTCGGCGTCCTGGAAGCGGCCCCACCGGCTCACGTCATAGACCAGGATGACCTGGAAATCCGCCGTGCCGGATTCGACGTCATGAATGAGGTTTTGGAGCGCCTGCCTGCCGTCGATGCGTAAGCCACTCTTTCCTTCGTCGGCATAGGTACGGACTATGCGAAGGCCACGCCGTTGAGCATATTCCCGGATCTTGTCGCGCTGATTCTCAGTCGAGTACTGCTGATGTTCAGTCGACATGCGGACGTACTCGGCCGCTTGTACTTCGGCGCTCGATGGCGTTTCGCCATTGCGTGGAGGGACTGTCAGCATGATTTCGACTCACTGTCCAAATCGAGTGCCGTGCCCATGCTCCGCCAGCCCCCAAGTTGGCGATCGTTGGGACGTGCACACCGTCATTTTTAGCAGGTCCAAACGCCTGGCGTGACACGTCCTCTCTTTGCAATCATGACGCGATCTGCACTCTCCCGCGCCAGGACTGTAATTCGGACGATCCACGGGTCCATCTTTGCAATCAGCGTTTGTGGCGCTGGAGACAGGGCGTAGATGCCTGAGCGGACGGCGGTAAGCCGTTTCCACACGTCCATCTTTGCAATGCGATTCGTGACATTCCGCCGCTTTTGCTGTTCTCGGTTGCGGGCGGCATACGCGGGGTGAAGCTCACGATACTCATGCCAATACCCTGGGTGCGCCGCGACCCAGTTGCATTGGGCCCGCGCTTGGTTCTCGCGGTAGTCAGCGTCTGTCGTTAAGCGCCGCCATTGCCATTCGCGGCGCCGGCGCCGCTGGCACTCGGGCGCTGGGCAAAAGCGCTGCCCGGGCGTTTGGGGGCGGACCTCGAACGGCAGTCCGCACGCCTGGCACTGCCTGACGATTTTCATACGTCACTCCCCGCCGGCGGCAAACGGGGGGACGGCAGGCATCGCGACGTTCACCGTGGCACAGCCCTATTAGTTAGCCAGATACTTAAGTCATCTGGCCCAGGCTATCTTGAGATTCTCCCAGACTATCGGGACGCGCTCTGCGCGACAGTCGAGGTAGTGGCAGATCGGAGATTTCGAGACGGGTGGGATGGATGCCTAGGAATTGTGCGTAAAAAGGCGCATTCGGAGCGGTCCAGCTAATTCGCGCTTCTTTTCACTGCAGTCCAGGTAATTCCGGTTCTAAGACGGCCGAGCGGCGACGGAATTAGCTGTTAAGTCATTGATTTCTCGAAAAATGCAGTCCAGCTAATTCCGGTTCCTCACAGTTGTCAGAGATCATGAAAAACGTGTCACTGAGATGAAAAAAATTTCTCAGTGATCGTGGAAAATTAGGCCATTGCTGTAGCCCGGTTGACTTCCCGAGTCCTCCGGGCTTTCTGTTTTTTTGGGAGGGCACCACAATTCTCGCCACTTCAAAACCAGCCAATTTTAATGCAATAAATGTGCACATCGCACTAGTGAAAAGTTGTGCAAGAGGCATTAAGATTTGCCGGGTTTTTCAAGGCGTTGCGAGTGTCATTCAATACGAGCGATTCGCAAAAAAATACGGCAATAATCATTGACCGCGCGCCAGCAACCAATAAAATAACGTCTTCGCTGGCAAAACGAATTAATTTTAAACACCCCCTTTGCCCCGCTTGTGGGACCTGGTGTTACCCGACTTAGACAGGCCAGTGAACATCGCTTGACAGTAGCCAGCGAGAAAACACTCATCAGTGAGCGAAAGTCTGGGGGCTACGGTAACGAGCGGAAGCACGTCTTCGTAGCAGCCGGATCAAACTTGTATGAATGGTTCACCGGCGGCGAAAAGCTCGCCCCTCTGCTGGCTGGCATCCGCGCACGCGACAACGCCGACATTCCTACCGCCCCCGGCGCCTGCATCGACCACGGCTTCGTCGCAGACGCCTCCGGCACATTCCAGGAAATCTTCGGCGCCGGTATTCATTTGCCGAGTTTCCCCGATGTCAGCTTTTCGGTTGACTCCAACAAGCGGGCAACCGTGGACGACACCAATGGCGTGGGACTGCTGGCCTCGATCGCCGAGCAAAAGAAAAACCTCGGCGCCCGCTATCCGAAGCTGACGACCTTGCGAGAAGGCAAGCGTACGGTAGGCGTCTGGCAGGGCGAGGAATCGCTGGTCCGCCGTGCGGACGGCACGCACGATTTTGAATGGGAGGCCGTTGGCAAGGAACGCTCCACGCTGCACCCCGCCTGGATCAACGCGAAGATGTTCTCGAAGGTGGCCGCCAATCGTATCGGCGCCGCGGACACGGCGTCCTTGAGCGACGACGAGGCCATTGCCCTCTGGAACAGGCTGCTGGATGGCGTGCGCTTTCGCGTCAACGCGCCGCCGACGCAGACCGGTGCCCCGGTCACGGTGCGTTCGGGCGAGGTCACTCCCTTGTCCGGCATGTGGCGCGCCTCGCTTCCGTCCGGGCATCCGCAGGCGGCGTGGGTGGCCAGCAAGTCGAGCATCGTCCGGAAGCAGGGGATGCCGATGGTCAGCTTCGGGCTATTGCCAGCCGACGAAGCGTTGGTGGTGTGGACATGGATGGGCGAGGCCAGTGAATGAGCCTCAGGCGCATGATGACGGCATAAGCTTTGGGGCGTGCCGTGGCACGCCTGTACGACGAGGCGGATTGTCTAGTACACCCCCGGCACCATCCGCCAGGTTCGCGCACAGTACGCCGCATACTCCTCGCCAAACTGGTCAAGCAGCAACGCCTCTTCCGCGCGGATCCGCGCCACCAGCACAGGCACCATCGCCAGCGTCAGCAGCACACCAACGCCTGAGCGGAATCCGAGCACCCACCCCAGCGAACTGACCACGAACCCGAGGTAGCTCGGATGCCGGATCACGCCGTAGATGCCGGTCGTCACCAGCGTATGCCCGGGCTGGATCGCCACCAGCCCGCTGAACCGATGCCCGAGCACGAACACCGGCCACAAGCGCAGCACGCCGCCGGCGGCAAACAAGACTACGCCGATCCAGCGCACGGTATCGCCGTCCAGCGTCCAGAAGCCGATGCGGTCGGTATAGGCCGGCAGGTACGCCGCGAGCAGCCCCAGCACGCCGAACGCGCCCAGCACCCAGCGGTTGCCGCGGTCTTCGCGCATGCCGCTGCTGACGTTGCCGCCGGAGAACAGCGCGGCCACGGCCAGTGCGAACAGCACGATGGTGAGGGCCACGCGCGCGGGATGCGCGAAGAAGGCGCCGATGCCGCCCCAGCCTGCGATCGCGATGGCCAGGTAGGCAACGGTGCCGGCAAGGGTGGCGAATGACAGGCCGGGAGTCGGGCGCATGGAGACCTCCGCTGCGACGATCGATGCACCTGTGTAGCGTAAGCCCGGCATGGCGGGCTGTCGAGCGGGCGTGGTCGTGCTTAAATTCTGGGTTTCGCCCTGCTGCCGATGCGCCGACGCACCACCGCAACCGGGGCACCATGAAGCGCCAACGCCATCCCGCCATGCCACTGATCGATATCCAGAACCTCCAGCAAGCCGCCTATGCCTTTGGCGAGGCCCGCAACTGGGGCAAGTACCACAGCCCCAAGAACCTCGCGATGGCGCTGAGCGTGGAGGTGGCCGAGCTGGTCGAGATCTTCCAGTGGCAGACCGAGGATGAGTCGCGCCAGGTCATGTCGACGCACAAGCGCGAGCACGTGGAGCAGGAGTTGGCTGACATCACCATCTACCTGACGCAACTGGTGACGGCGCTGGGTGTCGATCTTGACGCCGCGGTCCGCGCCAAGATGGAGATGAATGCCCGGAAGTATCCGTTGCCCGAGTGAAAGCGGGTTGGATGAACTGACGCCGGAAGCGCAGGCACGGGTGACATCGCCTGACGCCGGCTTGGCCTCATGAGGCGGCTGTTCCTTTCGCCAGGATGCACAAGAACAACACTGCATTCAGCATCGCCAGCCCGCAGACCGTCAGGGTCATGGTAGACGCATCGCGAAGGCGCTCGCGCAGGCGGTGCCCGCCCGGCAGCCATTCTCCCCGCGTCCTGCGGGACCAGCAGCAAATGCCCGCGCCGCACATGCCCAGCCACGCCAGCGTGCCAAGCGATTCCCATCCGGTTCGCCGCGGCGCCTGCGCGCGAGGCGGCGATGTACGCAGCGGTATGGAAGCCGGAGTCGGACGATCGATCGCGACACTGGGGAGGCGATCTTCAACAATTTCCGCCTCGGCAACGGGCTCAGGCGGCGGCTGCGGCGCGATGACCGGTGGAGCGGGTTGCGGTCGGCTCGGCTGCGTTGGCTGGGGCGCCATCCTAGGCGCCGCTTGCGGTTCTTTCTTCGCAATGCTGTGCACCGGCGCCTCGGGCCCGCTGGGTTGCGGCGCGATGGCGCGAGGCGCCGGCTTGCGGATGCTGTGCGGGCGCCAGCTGGCGAAGACGCTGTCCAGGCATGCCACCGACGTGCAGGCATCCCGGCGCCGTCGCCATGCGATGACGTCGTCTTGCTCGATTACGCCAGCGCGCAGCAGTCGCTGCTGCTGTGCATGAATGCGTTCGTGATTGCGATAGAGCATCGCGTAGTCGCAGATCAGGGTGGCGGCGCTTGGCTGCCGGTTTTCCCTGCATGGACTTCCTGAGGCAAACAGATCGTCGCAGCGGGCGGCCGGAAGACGCAGCGCCTTCTTGCAGGCGATATCCGACGCGTGCGCACCGGCGGTGAGCAGAAGGTTGAGCGAGATGCAGGCGGCCAGATGGGCCGGAAGCCGTTTCATCCTGTCGCCCCGGGGGGGCATGCCGAGGGAGGCGGCGCAAGCGGGGCGTCGAGGGCTCCTATTCTGGGGCTCGGTGGCGGATATTCGGTGCGGTCGCACACGGTACGGCAGCGATGTGTCCCGGGCACTGGCGCACCGCGGACTGCATCTGCCCACATCCAGGCCTTGCGATGGCATGCCGGCGAGGCTTGCTCATTTGATCAAAAGCCTTTTGGACGCTTGATCATTTCATGAAGCCGCCCCGTCCGCATGCGGCGGCGTACAACCCGCGCCGAGCCGGCTTTGTCTCCCCGCGTTCGCATCCGGAAGCTCCACGCGTTCCCCGCTGCACCTGGCTCGCCGCCGTGCCGCTACTGGCATGCCCCATGCAGTTACCGGGCATGGCCGCCGCTAGCGGCCGGCAACAGGGGAGACGGCAATGAGGCTCTGCAGCGCAACAGGGATGGCGACGGCACGGTCTGCTTGCTACCTGCCAGCCGAAGCCTCACCGTCCCCGTCATTGCCGTTCGCTGCTGACGCCGAACCGCCACTCGGCGCGCACCTTGTCACGCCGCGCCACGGTTACGCCCACCACGGCATCTACGTCGGCAATGGCAAGGTGGTCCACTACGCTGGCTATTGCCACCGTCAGCAGCGAGGCCCGGTGGAGGAACTGAGCCTGGCTGCGTTTGCCGCCGGGCGCGGCATTACGGTGCTGGCCACGCCGATGGCGCGCTACGGTGTCGCCGAATCCGTCAGGCGCGCGCGCTCGCGCCTCGGCGAAGACCGTTACCGGCTGCTGACCAACAACTGCGAGCACTTCTGCACGTGGTGCCTCTATGGCGAAAGCCGCAGCGAGCAGGTGCGGCAATGCATGATGCATCCGCTCAGTGGCCTGCGGCTGTTGGCAAGCCTGCTGGCCTGCTGGTGGAAGACGGCGGCCAGCCAGGCGTGGGAAGGTGCCCCGGCCTGAGCGCAAGGCAACGGCTGGCGTTACGCCAGGATCCAGAACAATACGATGCTGTTCACGGCGATCAGTCCCGCCGATACCAGCACGATCCGCGTCGCGGTCCGCGCCCGCTCGCGCTGGCGCGCGGCATCCGGCAGCCATTCAACCCGTCTCCTCTGGCACCACCGTGCCACGCAAACGCCGCACAGGCTCAACAGTGCCAGCGCGCCAAGTGGTTCCCATCTGCCGGGCAAGGAGCCCTCTATGGGGTAGACGGGGGTCCATCGGGTGGCGGGGCTGGGGCGCGGCGGGTTGATCGATGCCGGGGCGACGGGACGCTCTGGGGTTTGTTTTTCGGTTACGGCCCGGGGCGGAGGCTGCGGCGCGGGCTGGGGAGCGGAATCCGGGGACGGCCGCTCGATCATGGCCGGAGCGATGGGATGCTCCTTGATTTTCCTGTCGGCCACCAGCTCGGGCTGATGCTGCGCCGCAGGTAGCGGGGTCGTATCAGGGAGTGGCTGGCTTTTCGCGGCGGCGGAGACGGGTTGTCCCCGGCTTTCCACAGGCACCACGGCCTCAGGCGAAGGCTGCGTCGTGACTGGAGAAGCGGGCCGCGCCGCTGCCGGCGGCGTGTTGTCCCGCGGCTTATTTTCCTGCTGCTTTTCCTTCGGCCTCTCCTGCGGTACCGTCTTCACGACAGGCGGAGGATGCCGGACCTCAACCGTCTGCCGTGCGGCATCCGGCTTCCTCATTCTGGCATCGCGCGCGGTCTTGGCGGGCACCGACGGCGGCGACTCGGCAGCGGTGGGAATCGGCTTCTGGCTTTTGTACTCGCGCCAGTTGGCAATGACCCTGTCCAGGCACGGCACCGATGTGCAGGCATCGCGGACTCTTCGCCATGCGGCGATGTCGTCGGGGCCAATTTCCCCGGTGCGCAGAAGCTGCAACTGCTCGGCGTAGACGCGTTCATATGTGCCGCGGAGCATCGTGTAATCGCAAATCAGGGCGGCCCCACTCGGCGGCTTGTCCGCATGCCTGCACGTGTTCGCTGTGGCCGGCTGGCCGTCGCAGCGGGCCGCCTGCGGAGCGAGCGCGTGATGGCAGGCAATATCCGAAGCCTGCGCACCGGTGATGAGCAGAAGGCTGAATGCGATGCAGGCGGCCAGTTGGCCGGGAAGCCTTGCCATGCTATTGCCCCGCGGTAGCGGGATGCGGTGCGCGATGGCGCGCCGAAGGCTTCCTATTCTCGACCTGCGCACCGGATGCTCCGTGCGTTAGCGCACAGAACACAAGCGTTTCCTGCGGTGGACGTGCGGCAATCCGAAGGCCACGGCGTCAGCGATGACCGCCTGTCTCCCCTGCCTGCGGGCCAGCGGGCGAGCGCGCGGCAATCATCCAGCAGGCAGCGGTGAAGTGTACGGTCTCGCCTTGCACATAAGGCCTGAAGGCGTTGCCGACGACTTCGACAACCCGCGCACGCGTGCCTGCGTCTGCGTCCCGCAGTGCCAGGCCGACGGGGCCCAGGCTCGTGAAATAGTCTTCCAGCGCGCGCGCCGGCAGCGCGCATGCCACGTCGATCGGCTTGATGTCGATGGCGGTCCAGCCGCTGTCCGCGAGGATGGACAGCACTAACTGGCGATCGCCGAACGCGAACTGGCCGGGGCCACCGGGTTGCCGTGGCGGCAGGTTCGGCAATAGTGGCGCTGCGGCGCGCTCGGCGGTGGTCATGAACGGGTTTTCCGCCGCGCCGCGCCATGCGATGCAATGCAACTCGGCGCCGGCCCTCGCAGCACGCCTCAGGTTGGCAAAGGCCGCGACCGGGTCGGTGAAGAACATCACGCCAAGGCGCGACACGATGGCGTCGAAGCTGCCCGGCGCGAAGGCATGGGTTTGCGCATCCGCATGGACAAAGGCCGCCGTAACGCCTTCCCGTTGCGCGCGCGATCGCGCAACGTCCACCAGCGGCCCGGAGATGTCGATTCCCGTGCAATGCCCGCGCGCACCGATCATCCGCGCGAGTGCCAGCGTCGTCGCGCCCGCGCCGCATCCTACGTCGAGCACATGCCGCGCCGTGCCGGCATCGACAGCACCGGCCAGCAGCGCTTCCAGCGGCTGGAGCATCCGGTCGAGCAGCGCCTGCTGCGCGACCCAGGCCTGGCCGGACGGGCCGTTCCACAGCGCGGCCTGTTCGCCGCCATCGCTGCGTTCTGCTTGCTTGTCACCCATGGTTGCCTCTCCTTGCTCGCCTTCATGGCATCGAAGCTACACTGTGCCAGTTCAAGTCAACTTGAGGTCAAGCGGTGAAAAGCCTGGATATCGCCGAAGTGGCGCAGCAGGCGGGCGTGCCTGCGTCGACGCTGCGCTTCTATGAGGAAAAAGGCCTGATCGCCCCGATCGGCCGGCGCGGCATGCGGCGTGTGTATGACGCCGGCGTGCTCGAACGCCTGGCGCTGATCGCGCTGGGGCGGGCGGCGGGGTTCTCGCTGGATGACATCGCCCGGATGTTCTCGCCGGAAGGCGGGCCGAAGATCGACCGGAAGCTGCTTGCCGCCAAGGCCGATGAACTGGACCGGACCATCCGCAAGCTGACGGCGATGCGGGATGGATTGCGGCATGCGGCGGCGTGCCCGGCGCCAAGCCACATGGAATGCCCGACGTTCCGGCGGATCCTGGGGGCGGCGTCGTCCGGGGCGATTGGCGGGCGCCGCAAACGTACGGCCGCCGCCTGAGCTGGCGCGAAGGTGGCGCGTGGCCAGCACCCTCACCCCAGCCTGAACTGCCCTACCGCCCCCGCCAGGCTGCCCGCCTGGTTCTGCAATGCCGCCGCGGCAGCGGTCGACTGCTCCACCAGCGCCGCGTTCTGTTGCACCATCTCGTCGAGCTGGCTGACCGCCTTATTCACTTCTTGAATGCCGCGTGTCTGCTCCATCGCGGCGTGAGTGATCTCGTTAATAATCCCGGTCACCTTGGACACGTTGCCGACGATCTCGTCCATCGTCTCGCCGGCGCGCCGGACCTGGCCCGAGCCGGAGGTGACGCTGCCCACCGTGGATTCGATCAGCGTCTTGATTTCCTTGGCCGCCTGCGCACTGCGCTGGGCCAGCGCGCGCACTTCGCCGGCCACCACGGCAAAGCCCCGCCCCTGGTCGCCGGCGCGCGCCGCTTCCACCGCGGCGTTCAGCGCGAGGATGTTGGTCTGGAAGGCGATGCCTTCGATCACGCCGATGATGTCGGAGACCTTGACCGAGGCGTTCTCGATCTGCCCCATGGTGGCAATGACTTCGCCGATCACCACGCCGCCGTCGGCGGCCACGCGCGAGGCGGCGCTGACCGACTCGTTGGCATGCTGCGCCGAGTTGGCCGACTGGCTGACCGTGGCGGTGATTTCTTCCATCGACGCCGCGGTCTGCTCCAGGCTGGCGGCGGCGGATTCGGTGCGGCGCGACAGGTCGATATTGCCGGCGGCGATCTCGTCGGAGGCGGCGCGCACGGATTCGCTAACGTCGCGGATCTGGCGCATGGTGGTGCAGAGCTTGTCGGCAAAGGTGTTGAAGGCGCGCGCGATCTGGGCGACTTCGTCGGTGCCGTGCGCGGGCAGGCGCTGGGTCAGGTCGCCGTCGCCGGAGCCGATGGCGTCCATGGCGTCGCGCACGGTGCCGAGGCCGCGCAGCGACATGGTCGCCACGCCCCACACCACGATGGCGGCAACGCCCGCGATCAGCACCAGCGCGATCACCGAGGCGATCAGTACCGAGCGCATGCCGGCAGTGGCCTCGGCCTGGTCGAGCGCGACGATGACCATCCAGTCGGTGCCGGGGATGGCGCGCGCGCCGAGCAGCTTGGCGCTGCCGCCGACATCGACCCGCAGCGGGGTTTGCGCGCCGGCGAGCGTGCCGAGCTTGTCCGCGGTCAGCGCGGGGATGAGATCGGTGACGGGCTTGAGCGTGAGCTTGTCGTCGGTATGCGCGACGATCTCGCCCGTTTTGGCGACCAGCATGCCGAAGCTCGCCGGCGTGGGATGGATCGCCTTGACGTTGGCGACCACGGTGTCCACGGCGACGTCGCCCGAGACCACGGCCTTGACGCCGCCGTCGCGGACCACCGGCACGGCGAAGGCGACCACTAGCTTGCCGGTGCCGGCATCGACATAAGGCGGCGTGACCACCGGCTTGCCGGCGGCGGCGGCCTGCTTGTACCACGGGCGGCCGGTGGGATCATAGTCGGGCGGGATGCCTTCGGGCTTTGAGAATTTCGCGGTCTTGTCGGCATAGCCGACATAGACGTTGGCAAAGCGGCCGGCGTCGGCGATCTGCCTGAGCGCTGCGTCGGGTTCGGGCTGCAGCACGGCGTCCTGCAGCGAATTGATCATCTGGCTGTGCGACGCCACCCACTCCGCGATGGCGCTGGTGTGGCCGCTCTGCACGGCGGCCAGGCTGCTGTCGATGGCGTCTTCGTTATAGCGGTTGGCGACGAACTGGTTCAGCGCCGTATTGATGGCGAGCGCGGCCACGACAATGGCCACGCACAGGGCCATGATCCGGGCGCGGAGGGTAGTGAACATCTGTGGAGTTCCTTCGTAGGGAATCGTTGGGGGCGCGTTGGTCTGTGGGATTTCCACTCCGCTGTATACGGTGCGCCGCTTGCCGACTTGAGGGAAGAATGCGAGATGTTCGGGAATTCGCCGAAGTTGACGACGCAACGTGTCAACTTGCGGTGTGATCGAAGCGTCTCAGGGTATTAAGGGCGAAGCTTCCTTACAACGCTTTACAAAGGCTTACACCGGGTATGTGTTTCGCAACATATTCTGCGATCACCCCACGACAACAAGCGGAGAAAACCGTGTTGAACCTTTCTCACACATCCACGCCGCTGCGCATCCTGGCGCTGAGCGGCGCCCTCGCGCTGGCCGCCTGCGGCGGCGGCGGCGGCGATGATGATGGCGGCCAGGGGACGCTGAAGGTCTCGATGACCGATGCGCCCGCCTGCGGCTACGACAATGTTTTTGTGACCGTCAACAAGGTGCGCGTGCACAGCAACGCCAACGCCGATCCCGGCGGCGGCGGCTGGGTCGATATCGACGTGGTGCCCGCGCGCAAGATCGACCTGCTGTCTCTGACCAATGGCGTGCTGACCACACTGGGCCAGACCGTGCTGCCGGCCGGCAACTATCAGCAGGTACGGCTGGTGCTCGACGCGAACCGCGGGGGCGGTTCCAGCGCGCTGGCCAACTCGGTGGTGCCTACGGGCGGCACCGAGCAGTCGCTGGACACGCCGAGCGCGGTGCAGTCAGGCATCAAGATCAACCGTCCGTTCACGGTCGCGCGCGGCACGCTGACCGACCTGGTGCTGGACTTCGATGCGTGCAAGTCGGTGGTGACGCGCGGCAATGGCACCTACGGCCTGAAGCCGGTTGTGACGGCGATCCCGACGGTGGTCAGCGGCGCGGTCACCGGCGTGGTGTCCTCGGCCCCGGGTGCGCGCGTCTATGCCGAGCGCAACGGCGTGGTGGTGAAGGCCACGGTGGCCGATGCCAATGGCAACTTCACGCTGTCGCCGATCGAGCAGAGCAGCACCGCCGGCACGGTCGACGTGGTGGTGGTGCCGGGCGCCGCCAACGGGCGCGGCACGGGCATCGTGCGCAGCGTGCCGGTGGTGGCGGGCGGCAGCACGGCGATCTCGAATGCGGCGTCGCCGATGTCGCTGCCGACTTCCGCGTACCGCCGCGTGTCGGGCACGGTGACGCCGGCTTCCGCCGAAGCGACGCTGCGCGCGCTGCAACTGGTCAACGGCGGCACCTTCGAGATCGCGGCGACCGCCGCGGCCACCAATACCGGTGCCTACAGCCTGTTCGCGACCGAGCCGGCGCTGCCGGTGGCCGCGCCCATGATCGGCACTTACCAGGCCGTGCTGCCGATCCCGCTGCAGCCGGATGGCGCCGCGGGCGGCAAGTACAGCGTGCAGGCCACCAGCAACAGCGGTGCGGTGGTGACGCAGCAGGTCGATGTGAATACCGCAGACGTGATCCAGAACCTGTCGTTCTGAGCGGACCGGGTTAGCGGTCGTTTAGCGGGGGACCAGCCGGAAGCGGGCGCAAGCCTGCTTCCGGCTTCTTCGTTTCTGGCGCCCTGCGCGGTTCGGCATGGCGCCACCGCTGGCCACGGTTTCCCGCTAGACTTGCACTCTCGCGTCCCGGGAGTTCGCGCCATGGCAGCACGCACCGCGGCCAAGTCCGCACCTGAGCCGTCACCCAAGCCAGCAGCCGAGCCAGCGCCTGCGCCCCCGGCGGCGCCAGCAGCGCGGCGCAAGTCCGGCGGCCTGTTCCGGGTTGGCATCGGCGGCTGGAATTTCGCTCCCTGGCGCGACAACTTCTATCCGGCCAGGCTGCCGCAATCGCGCGAACTGGCCTACGCCAGCCGGCACCTCAGCGCGATCGAAATCAACAGCACTTATCACGGCACGCAGAAGCGTTCGTCGTTTATCAAGTGGCGTGATGAAACGCCGGACGATTTCGTGTTTGCGGTGAAGGCGTCGCGCTTTGCCACCAACCGGCGCGTGCTGGCGGAATCGGCCGAATCGATCGAACGCTTTATCGACAGCGGCATCGCCGAACTGGGCTCCAAATTGGGGCCGCTGGTATGGCAATTCGCGCCGACCAAGCAGTTCGATGCGGAGGACTTTGAGGGTTTTTTGCAATTGCTGCCGGATTCCGTCGAAGGGGTGAAACTGCGACACGTGCTGGAGGTGCGGCATGATAGTTTCATGTCGCCGGACTACCTGAGGCTCGCGCGCAAGTACAAGGCCGCCACGGTGTTCACCGATTCGCCGAAATTCCCGTCGATGGCGGACCTGACCGCGGATTTTGTCTACGCGCGCCTGATGGAAAGCAGCGAGAAGCTGAAGACCGGCTATGGTCCCAAGGCGCTTGACGAATGGGCCGAACGCGCGCAGTCGTGGGCGCAGGGCGCGCAGCCGGCTGACCTGCCGGTGCTCGAAGACCGCAAGCCCGCCGCACGCAAGCGCGAGGTCTTTGTCTTCTTCATCAACGGCGCCAAGGAACGCGCGCCGGCCGCCGCGCAGGCGCTGCTGGAGCGGCTGGGCTGGACGCCACCCGCCGACGCGGATGCCTGACGCCGGATCGCTATAATCCCGCATGAACTCGACCCCTGTCTCAGCACAACCGCAGCCGCAAGCCGGCCCCGCTTTTTCCACCCTCCCGCTGTCGCCCGCCATGCTCGCCACGCTGGCGCAGCTCGGCTACGACGAGATGACGCCGATCCAGGCGGCCAGCCTGCCGATCACATTGGCTGGCCAGGACCTGGTCGCGCAGGCCAAGACCGGCAGCGGCAAGACCGCGGCGTTCGCGCTGGCGCTGCTGAACCGGCTCGATCCGCGCCGCTTCGACGTGCAGGCCATGGTGCTGTGCCCCACGCGCGAACTGGCCGACCAGGTCACGCAGGAAATCCGCCGCCTCGCGCGCGCCGAAGAAAACATCAAGGTGCTGGCGCTGTGCGGCGGCTCGCCGATGCGCCCGCAGGTGGACAGCCTTATTCACGGCGCGCATATCGTGGTGGGAACGCCGGGCCGCATCCTCGATCACATCGATCGCGGCAGCCTGGACCTGGCAGCGATCAACACGCTGGTGCTCGACGAAGCCGACCGCATGCTCGACATGGGCTTCTTCGACGATATCGCGTACGTCGCCAGCCGTTGCCCGAAGGAACGCCAGACGCTGCTGTTTTCGGCGACATATCCCGAAGGCATCGACAAGCTTGCCCACAAATTCCTGCGCAAGCCGCAGTCGCTGAAGCTGGAAGCGACGCACGACAACACCACCATCCGCCAGCGCTTCTATGAAGTGGAAGAAGGCGAGCGCCTGGGCGCGGTCGGGCGGCTGCTCGACCATTTCCGCCCGGCCAGCACGCTGGCGTTCTGCAATACCAAGGCGCGCTGCCGCGAGCTGGTGGAATTGCTGCGCGCGCAGGGCTACCAGGCACTGGCCCTGCATGGCGACCTGGAGCAGCGCGATCGCGACCAGGTGCTGGTGCAGTTTGCCAATCGCAGCTGCTCGGTGCTGGTTGCCACCGATGTGGCCGCGCGCGGGCTGGATATCGCGCAATTGGAAGCAGTGATCAATGTCGAGATCACGCCCGATCCCGAGGTGCACGTGCACCGCATCGGCCGCACCGGCCGCGCCGACCAGGAGGGCTGGGCGTTCAGCCTGGTCAGCATGGACGAGATGGGACGCGTGGGTAACCTCGAACAGCACCACGGCGGTGAATTCGAATGGCATGCGCTGGCCGAGCTGACGCCCGCGAGCAACGAGCGGCTGTTGCCGCCGATGGTGACGCTGCAGATGCTGGGCGGCCGCAAGGAGAAGATCCGCCCGGGCGACATCCTGGGCGCGCTGACTGGCGAGGCCGGCTTTGCCAAGGAGCAGATCGGCAAGATCAATGTGCTGGAGATGTCGACCTATATCGCGGTGGAACGCAGCATCGGGCGCGAGGCGGTGAAGCGGCTCAACGCGGGCAAGGTGAAGGGCAAGAAGGTGAAGGTGCGCCTGATGACGGAGTAACCGGAGCGTCCGCAGTAGTGGTTGCGCCACAACGTTGCTTACAAAGATTAGCGTAAGTCACCCTGTAAGCCGGCGCATTCCTTTGCTACTCTGTTTCCATTGGTCGCAAGGCAGGTAGCGCCAGCCGCATGATTTCTAGACGGAAGAGGAGTTGGTGATGAAAACCGCACGCCAGGTTCTGGAATCCAAGCCGACTCAGGCCATCTACAGCATCCCGCCGACGGCGACGGTCTATGCCGCGCTGCAGCTGATGGCCGAGAAAGGGATCGGCGCCCTGCTGGTGATCGAGCACGGGGACATCAAGGGCATCCTGAGCGAGCGCGACTATGCGCGCAAGGTGATCCTGATGCAGCGCACTTCGCGCGAAACCCTGGTGCGCGAAATCATGACCACCTCGGTGATCTACGTCAGCGCCAGCCAGAGCACCGACGAATGCATGGCGCTGATGACCAAGCACCGGCTGCGCCACCTGCCAGTGATGGAGAACGATGAACTGATCGGAATGCTGTCGATCGGTGACCTGGTAAAGGACATCATCTCCGAGCAGCAGTTCATCATCGAGCAGCTGGAGCATTACATCCATGGTGGCGGACATTAGGCATTGATCGGGCTGGTGGCGAATTGATGCGCCGGCCCTCTCCCCGGCCCCTCTCCCGCGGGCGGGAGAGGGGAGAAAGCAGTAGGGTCGGACGACAGCCCCCCCGGAACCTCCCCTCAGCGCGATATGCGCTAACCGCATATAATTATGCGGTTACTGAATTACGGTCACTCTGCTGCGGCATCCCAGCCGTCCCTGGCGGACCTTCCGGCCGGCAATTCCCCTTCCTCATGTTTGCCTCGCGGCACTTTGCCGCGTACCCGTGTCTGCAATGTCGTCGTCCGCATCCGCCGCCCAAGCCATTCCAACGCCCGTCCACGACCATCGCGCCATCATGCGCGTCATCGGCGGCATCGTGCTGTGCATCCTGCTGGCCGCGCTGGACCAGACCGTGGTGATTCCCGCGGTGCCGGCCATCGCCAACGACCTGAACGGGTTTGGCCACCTGTCGTGGATCGTGACCGCGTACCTGATCGTGTCGACGGTGACCACGCCGCTGTACGGCAAGCTTTCCGACAGCTTCGGGCGGCGGCGCCTGCTGATGGTGGCGATCACGCTGTTCATCGGCGCCTCGGTGGCGTGCGCGCTGGCGCAGACGCTGGGGCAGCTGATCCTGTTCCGCGCGCTGCAGGGTGTGGGCGGGGGCGGTCTGATGTCGCTGGCGCAGGCGGCCATCGCCGACGTGGTCGCGCCGCGCCAGCGCGGGCGTTACCAGGGCTACCTGGCCACGGTGTGGGCAGTGGCGTCGATCGCGGGGCCGCTGGTGGGCGGCTGGGTGTCGGACCACATGTCGTGGCGCTGGCTGTTCTGGGTCAACGTGCCGCTGGGCCTGCTGGCGATGGTGATGTGCTATCGCGGCCTGGCGATGCTGCCGCCGCGAGGCGGCAGCGCGCGCGTGGACTGGCTGGGCGCGCTGCTGCTGGCGGTGGCCATCGTCGCCTTCCTGCTGGCGATGAGCTGGGGTGGCGATGTCTACGACTGGCTCTCGCCGGAACTGGCCGCGCTGCTGCTCGCCGCGGCCGTGGCAGTGGCGCTGCTGGCATGGCAGGAGCGCCGCGCCGCCGACCCGATGCTGCCGCCGCGGCTGTTCGGCAACCGCGCCTATGTGATGGGCGTGGCTGCATCGGCGCTGTCGGCGCTCAATATCTTCCTTTGCATCTTTGCGCTGCCGCTGCACTTCCAGCTGGTGCGTGGTGCCGATGCCTCGACCTCCGGCCTGCTGGTGATGCCGTTCCTGCTGGCGACGGTAGCGGGCAACTTTATCGTGGCCTGGGTCGCGCCGCGCGTGGGCCGCATGCGCGGCATCCTGACGGCGGGATATGTCGCCGGTGCGCTCGGTTTGATCGTGCTGGCGCTGGTGACGCCGGCGGTGCCGCTGGCCGTGGTGCTGATGGCGATGACGCTGGCCGGCGTGGGCCTGGGCATTACCATGGTGGCCACGCTGATGAGCGTGCAGAACGTGCTGGAGCGCCGCGATACCGGCGCCGGCACGGGCGCGCTGCTGGTGCTGCGCTCGCTCGGCAGCGCGCTCGGTGGGGCGCTGGCGGGCACGCTGCTGACGCTGGAATTCCGCCATGCGCTGGCGGCTTCGGGCGTGAAGCAGGCGCTCGACCTGGGCGCGCTGCGCCATGGCAGCGAAGCGCTGGCGCAGCTGTCGCCGGCGGTGCGGCACGTGCTGGCCGGCGGCGTGGAGTCGGGCTTCCACCTGATCTTTGCGGCCGGTGCGGCCGCGTCGGTGCTGGCGCTGCTGGTCGTGCGCAGCATGCCGGACCTGGAGCTGCGCGGCAGCGTCACCGAGCACGCGGCCACGCTGGCGATGGACTGAAGCGGCGGGCGGCAGGGGGCCCGGCAACGGCGTAGACTACGCGTACCCGATACAGCGAGCCGACCCCTGGAGCCCCGTCGCCATGTTCCGTCGTTCCGTGATTACCCATTCCCTCGCCTTCGCCGCCGTGGCGCTCGCCGCGTCGGTACTGCTGCCCTCGCCTGTTCGCGCCGCCGACAAGCCCGCGGCGCCCGCTGTTGCGACGCAGGCTGGCGCTTGCCCCGCATCACTCAACTTCACCTTCCCGCGCCTGCAGGACGAGGCGCCGCAGAACCTGTGCCAGTACGCCGGCAAGGTGGTGCTGGTGGTCAACACGGCCAGCTATTGCGGCTTCACGCCGCAATATGAAGGCCTCGAAGCGCTGCACGCCAGATACAACGCGCGCGGCCTGGTGGTGCTTGGATTCCCGTCCAACGACTTCTCGCAGGAGCCGGGCTCGGAGAAGCAGATCGCGGACTTCTGCTACAACACCTACGGCGTCAAGTTCCCGATGCTGGGCAAGTCGCACGTGCGCGGCAGCGACGCCAATCCGATGTACGCGCTGCTGGCCAAACAGACCGGCACCGCGCCCAAGTGGAACTTCTACAAATACCTGATCGGGCGCGACGGCAAGGTGGTGGCCAGCTATGACAGCCGCACCAGGCCGGACGACAAGGAACTGGTGGCGAAGATCGAATCGCTGCTCGGCGCGCAGCGCTGAGCAGCACCCTGATCCCGTCGGCTCAGTCGCGCACCAGCTCTTCCGCGCGCATCGCTTCCTGCACCGCGGGCCGTGCCGCCACGCGCGACAGGTATTGCTGCAGCGACGGGTACGCGCTCAGCGGCATCATCAGCATGCGCGCCCAGCCGAGGATGGTGAAGCAGTACGCATCGGCCACGGTGTAGCGGTCGCCCATCAGGTATTGGCGGGTTTGCAGATGGCGGTCGAGCTCGCCGAAGCGCGCCTGCAGCTTGGCCTTGCATGCTGCCTGCGTGTCTGGCGCGGTTTCCTTGTGCCACAGCCACGGGCTGAACACCTTGTGCAGTTCTGTGGAGACCAGCGTCAGCCAGCCGTTGGCTTCCAGCCGTTCGCGCGTGCCGGCGGCGGGCAGCAGGTTGCGTTCGGGCACGAGATCGGCGATGTACTGCAGCAACGACGCCACTTCGGTATGGCGCGAGCCGTCATCCAGCTGCAGCAGCGGCACGTAGCCGCGCGGGTTGATGGCGTAGTAGTCATCGCTGCCGTGCTCCGGCTGCGCCAGCTTGTGATGCTGGAGGTCGACACGGGCCAGCGTGACGGGCAGGCCGGCTTCGCGCAGCGCGATGTGGACGGACATCGAGCATGCGCCGGGGGAGTAGTAGAGCTTCATCGCGATCCTGTTTGGGGTTGGCTGGCCGCCACGCCGTTGTGGGGCCGTGGGAGCAGTCTAGGATCGCGGGTTCGGTGCGGCAATGCGCGGGCTTGCGGAGGGCGATTGCAGATTTGCACAGCGTCTCGCCGTGCGATGGTTTGCGCCCCTCTCCCGCGTTCGGGAGAGGGGCGCAAACCTGCAGAAAACTTACTCCACTTCGCGGAACAACCGCCCCCACCCCTTCAGCTCGCGCGTATCCACGCCGCACAGGCGCAGCGATTTCCATACCACCGTCGAAATGGTGTCGTACAGCGGAATCCCCGTCTCGGCTTCAAGCTCCTCGGCCAGGTGCGCGGCGCGCAGGTTGGTGCAGAACGTGGTGATCGCCTGCGGGCCGTGCTGCGCGAGGCCGCGCACCATGTCGCGGATGGTGTCCGCTTCGACTTCGGCAAAGCTGTAGTTCACGTGCAGGTCGAGGTGGCTTTCCGCCACGCAGTGAAAGCCGCTGCGTTCGTAGTTGGCGATGATGCGCTGCTGCACGTCGTCCAGGTATGGCGTGGCCAGGCCGAAGTTGCGCGCGCCGGTCTTTTCCAGGATCTCGTTGAGCGCCAGCACCGAGGTGGTGGCCGGGATGCCGGTCGCTTCGGTGATCTGCTTGCACAGCGCTTCATCCTTGTCGAAGCCGAGCCAGCCGGACGAGGTGCCGTTCCAGGCGATGACGTCGACGCGCGCATCGGCCAGCAGGCTGGCGGCGCCCAGGATCTTGTCGAGGTTGAACTGCCCCAGCGCCTGGTCGCGCAGCGAGATCTCGGTCACGGTGAAGCGCGAGAAATGCGCGCTGACGTTGGGCAGGCCGGCAACCATCGCGCTGGTGATGGGCTCGAGCGCGGTGTTGGACGACGGCGTGAGCATGCCGAGTCGGATTTGCTTGGTCATGTTGTTTTCTCAGGAGTAAACGCGGGGGCCGGGACGTTGCCGGCCCCCTGCTCGTCTTGGAATTCTCGGAATTCGATGATCGCGGCGATCCGCGAGGATCAGACCGGAATCTTGGTCTCGTAGTCGATGGCGGTCGAGGCCAGCAGCAGCCCCACGCCCGCGGCGGCGAAGAACATCAGCGCCAGGAAGTACGAGCCGGTGAACTGCACGATCATGCCGACGATGATGGGCACGGTGATCCCGCCGATATTGCCGCCCAGGTTCATCACGCCGCCCAGGAAGCCGATCTTGTTGCGGGTGCCGAGCATCGACGGGACGCACCAGAACAGGCCGCACCAGCGCAGGAAGAACAGCGTGGACGACAGCAGCACCACGACGATGATCGGGTCGCTGACATAGGCCACCGAGAAGATCGACGCCGTGGCCACCACCGCGGCAATGCCGAACAGCGTGCGCATCACCACGTTGGGACGGCCGCCCGCCTCTTTCCATTTGTCGGCGATCCAGCCGCCGATCAGTTCGCCGATAAAGCCGCTGAAGAAAATGATGAAGCTGGCGCCGCCCATCTGCTTGATGTCGAAGCCGTGCACCTTGTTCAGGTAGTTGGGCATCCACGTCAGCAGGCCGTAGAACACGGTGTTGAAGCACATCCAGCCGATCGCCATGCACCACACCGAGCGGTACTTGAAGAAATCGAGCGAACGGCCCGACAGGTTGGCCGGCTCGGCGCGGTGCTCGTTGGCCTGCGCTTCCTCGATGTAGCGCGCTTCCATCTCGTTCACGCCGCGGTGCTCGCGCGGGGAATTGCGCACGTAGTACCAGGCCATGAAGCCGGCCAGCACGGTGCCCACGCCGGCCACGATAAAGGCCAGCCGCCACGAGCCCAGCGAGGCGATTAGCCACGTGATGATGATCGCGCCCAGGGCCGCGCCCAGCGGCGCGCCGCCGTCAAGCAGCGTGGCACCGCGGCCGCGTTCGTTCTGCGTCATCCAGATCGCGTTGAGCTTGCCGCCGGCCGGGTAGATCGGCGCTTCGGCGGCGCCCAGGCCGAGCCGGGTCAGCATCAGCGACGTGGCATTGGTGGTGAACGCCGCGATGGTCTGGGCGAGCCCCCAGAACACGGTGGCGCAGGCGATCACGATGCGGGGCTTGTACTTGTCGGCCAGCATGCCGCCCGGCACCTGCATCAGGGCATAGGTCCAGAAGAACGAACTGAGGATCAGGCCCTGCATGGTGGGACTGAGGTCGAACTCCTTCGCGATCAGTGGCATGGCCACCGAAAGCGAGGCGCGATCGATGTAGTTGATCGCGATGAGGAACAGCATCATCAAAAAAATCTTCCAGCGCACGGAGGTCTTGGCCTCCGTCAACACCGTCGCCTGGCTTGTCGTTTGCATGGCGGCGTCTCCTTGTCTCGGTCCTTGGGTGGGCGGTTTTAATGGGTGTCGCGCAACAGGCCGGAGTATAAGATACGTAATCTGTAATTACAACGCTCGTAAGTTATTGATTTTACGATGTTGCGCATGCACAATTTTGGGATGTGATAGCCTTCTCGTGGTGCATTTCCCCATTCTGGTGACGTCCTTGACACAAACGCTTCCCCAAACCACGCGCCTGCGCACGCTCGGCATGTCGGCCGAGATTGCCGTCCGGCTGCGCACCATGATCGAAGAGGGCGAGTTGCCGCCCGGCGCGCGCATCGACGAACGCGCCTTCTGCGAAACCTTCGACGTCTCCAAGACGCCGCTGCGCGAGGCGCTCAAGGTGCTGGTCTCCGAGGGACTGGTGCTGCACCGGCAGTACATCGGCTACCGCGTCGCGCCGCTGGACCTGGAGGAGTTGCGCGCCACCTTCGAGACCCTGCACGGGCTCGAGGCGCTGGCCGGCGAACTGGCGGCGCAGCGGCTGGGCGACGCCGTCATGGCGAAGCTGGAGCGGCGCCACCAGGCCATGATCGACGCGCATGCCGCGGGGCGACGCACCGACTATTTCCGCATCAACCAGGAAATCCACCAGCTCATTATCGATGGCGCCGCCAACCCGGTGCTGGCCGGCGTCTACGCCACGCTGATGAGCAAGGTCCACCGCGCGCGCGGCGCCGCCAATGCCGACATCCTGCGCTGGCAGGAGTCGCATGAGGAACATGAAGAAATCATGGCCGCGCTGCGCGAGCCCGGCAGGCCGCGCCTGGCGCAGGTGCTGCGCCGGCATTCCGAAAACACCGCGACCGAGGTACTCGCCGTGGTGGCGGCTTCGCTGGCCGAAGCCGGGGCGCGCGACGCCGGCCTGAAGCAGAGCGCATGAATCATCCCTGACCCAATCCCTGACGAAAGCAACGACGATGAAACTGGTTCGAGTAGGCAATCCCGGCGCCGAGCGCCCGGGCGTGATCGATGCGGAAGGCCGCGTGCGCGACCTGAGCGGCGTGGTGGCCGAGATCGGCCCGGGCGAACTGGCGCCCGCGGCGCTGGCGCGGCTGGCGCAGGTGGACGTGGCGACGCTGCCCGTGGTCGAGGGCGCGCGCTTCGGCGTGCCCTGGACGGGTATCGGCAAGATCGTCGCGATTGGCCTGAACTATGCCGATCACGCCGCCGAGGCCGGCATGCCGCTGCCGGCCGAGCCGATCGTGTTCCTGAAGGCCAACAGCTCGCTGAATGGCCCGCACGACGACGTGATGCTGCCGTTCGGCTCGGAGAAGTCCGACTGGGAAGTCGAGCTCGGCGTGGTCATCGGCACGGTCGCGCGCAATGTTTCGCGCGAGGAGGCGCTGAACCACGTGGCCGGCTACTGCGTGGTCAACGACGTGTCCGAGCGCGAGTTCCAGATCGAGCGCGGCGGCACCTGGGACAAGGGCAAGGGCTGCGACACCTTCTGCCCGGCCGGCCCGTGGCTGGTGACGCGCGATGAAGTGGCCGACCCGCAGGCGCTGGGCCTGTGGCTGGAGGTCAACGGCGAGCGCGTGCAGCGGGGCAGCACCGCGACCATGGTCTTCGACGTGGCGACGGTGGTCAGCTATGTCAGCCGCTTCATGACACTGCTGCCAGGCGACCTGATCGCGACCGGCACGCCGCCGGGCGTGGGCATGGGCTTCAAGCCGCCGCGCTTCCTGAAGGCAGGCGACACCATGCGCCTGGGCGTGGAAGGGCTCGGTGTGCAGAGTCAGCGCGTGGTCGCATACGGCGAGCGCTGATCAAAAAATCCCGGCGCAATCCGGGGCAGGGCGCGGCGTCACCCGGCAAGGTGACGCCGCCGCGCGTTGCGCAATGCTGCAACGCAGGTAAAAAGCGCCCGTTTCAATGGTTCCCCGTCGAAACGCTTTCACACAAAGCGTTGGGTTTCCATACAAAGCGTGCCGTGCGCGCAACGGTTCCGGTGGCGAAAACGCCCGGATCGCCTCGATTTACACGAATTCACACACTTGGCATTTCGCTTGCGTTTTCTGCGTGAAATACTGGTTATACAGTTTCGCCAGAGAGCAAACGTCATGTCAGAGCACGCCCCCGAGATCGAGTCCTACCTCGGCACCACACTCAAGCGCCGCTACTGCGGGCTGGCCGATACCCTGGACAGCCGCGCCGAACTCGAAGCGATCCGGCGCAACATCCACCAGAATCCCGAACTTGCCTTTGACGAGGTCCGCACTTCCGGCCTGGTCGCCAGCCTGCTGGAGGCATGGGGCTTCACGGTCACGCGTGGCGTGGGCGGGACCGGCTTGGTCGGGACGCTGCAATGTGGCGAAGGCACGCGCAGCATCGGCATTCGCGCCGACATGGACGCGCTGCCGATCCACGAGCGCACGGGGCTGCCTTACGCGAGCGTCAATGAGGGGCGCATGCATGCCTGCGGCCACGACGGCCACACCGCGATCCTGCTCGGCGCGGCACGGCAGCTGGCGCGTACGCGCAACTTCGACGGCACTGTCCACCTGATCTTCCAGCCGGCCGAGGAAATCGGCGCGGGCGGCGGCGCAGAGCGCATGCTGGCCGACGGGCTGTTCGAGCGCTTCCCGTGCGACGCAATCTTCGGCCTGCACAACCATCCGGGCGTGGAGCAGGGCACCTTCCTGTTCCGCTCGGGCCCGTTCATGGCGGCGTGCGACACCGTCACCATCACCATTCGCGGCAAGGGCGGCCACGCGGCGCGTCCGCACCAGTCGGTCGATCCGATCCTGGTGGCCGGCAGCCTGGTGATGGCGCTGCAATCCGTGGTGTCGCGCTTCGTTGACCCGAACGAGGCCGCAGTGGTGAGCATCGGCACGCTGCACGCCGGCCACGCACCCAATGTGATCCCCGACAGCGCGCGCATGGAGATCAGCGTGCGTTCCTTCAGCCCCGATGTGCGCGCGTCGCTGGAAAACCGCATCCGCCAGCTGGCGATCTCGCAGGCCGAGGGCTATGGCGCCGTGGCGGAAGTCGACTACGTGCGCGGCTATCCGGTGCTGGTGAACAGCGAGCGAGAGACTGAGTTCGCGCGGCAGGTGGCCGAGGAACTGGTCGGCGCCGACAAGGTGGTAGCGCAGGCCGCGCGCATTACCGGCAGCGAGGACTTTGCGTATTACCTGCAGCAGCGTCCGGGCTGCTTTGTGCGGATGGGCAACGGGGCCAACCAGCCACTGCTGCACAACGCGGGCTACGACTTCAACGACGAGAACCTGACGGTGGGGGCGGCGTACTGGACGCGGCTGGTGGAGCGGTACCTGGGGCGTTGAGAGGGGATTTTCCCCCCTCTCCCCCAACCCCTTTCCCGCGCGCGGGAGAGGGGAGAAAGCAAACGCCTACCGGAAGAACGCGCTCGGCGGCACGCCGAATTGCCGCCTGAACATCGTCGCAAACGCGCTGGGGCTGTCGTAGCCCAGGTCCAGCGCTACGTCGACCACCTTGCTGCCCGCGGCCAGCTTTTCCAGTGCCGCCAGCAGCCGCGCCTGCTGGCGCCATTGCCCGAAGGTCATGCCGGTCTCGCGCGCAAAGCGGCGCTGGATGGTCTTGGGATCCACACCCAGCTTTTCGCCCCAGTCCGCCAGTGTCAGCCCGGTATCGGGCGTTTGCACGATCGCGTCGCAGATCTGCCGCAGGCCCGCGTCCGCCGGGCGCGGCAGGTGCAGCGGCAGCGATGGCACCAGCAGGACTTCATCGAGCAGCAGCCGCATCAGCCGCGCATCGCGCGTATCCGGTTCATAGGGCAGGGGGATGTCGATCGCGGCCAGGATCAGCTCGCGCAGCAGCGGCGAGATGCCGAGCACGGTGCAGCGCTGCGGCAGGCCCGGCGCGGCATCCGGGCGGATATAAGCGGTGCGCATCTGCACGTGGCCGACCATGCGGATCCAGTGCATGGTGCCGCCCGGCATCCACATGCCTCGCGTGGGCGGCACGATCCACTGGCCTTCGTCGGTGGCCACCACCATGACGCCGTGCACCGCGTGGATCAGCTGCGCATGCGGGTGCTGGTGCGGCCTGGTCGTTTCGCCGGGCAGGTAGTCGGCGGCCATCGCGGCGACCGGCATCGGGCTGCGGTCGTAGCGGACGTAGCGCGGGGGATTGCTGTAGGTGTCGCCAGGCGTGGCGACGGGAGGTACCGGCAGATCGCGGACCCGCCGCCGGGAGGTGGCTCCGGGCGAGGCGGTGTCGACGGGAGCACGGGGCGCGCGCGGCATGTCCTTTTCTCCAAGGTTGCGGACCCATTCTCGCAGGACAGGCGCGTGTGCGCCAGCTAGCATCCAGGCTCACAGTCCTGACTGGCCAGCGCCCCCGCTGGCCGCGTTCCGTTTGTCGAGAGCCGCCAATGAGCACAACCATCGACTCCGCGCCGTCCGGCGCCTCCGCTTCCAGCACCTCCACCACGCCGGCGCAGGCCGAACGCACCGGTTTCCGCGTGCTGTCGGCGATCAGCTTCGCCCACTTCCTCAACGACATGATCCAGTCGTTGATCCTGGCGATCTACCCGATGCTCAAGGGCGGCTTCAACCTGAGCTTCACCCAGATCGGATTGTTGACCATGACCTACCAGGTCACCGCCTCGCTGCTGCAGCCAGTGGTGGGCCTGTACACCGACAAGCATCCCAAGCCGCATTCGCTGGCGGTCGCGATGGCCTTTACGCTGGGCGGCCTGCTGCTGCTGTCGGTGGCGCCGACCTACGGCGTGCTGCTGGTGGCGGCGGCGCTGGTCGGCACCGGCTCGTCGATTTTCCATCCCGAGTCGTCGCGCGTGGCGCGCATGGCGTCGGGCGGCCAGCACGGGCTGGCGCAATCGATCTTCCAGGTCGGCGGCAACGGCGGCAGCGCCATGGGACCGCTGCTGGCGGCGCTGATCGTGCACCAGCAGGCCAGCCTGGCGTGGTTCTCGCTGGCGGCGCTGGTGGGCATCGTGGTGCTGTGGCGCATCGGCGGCTGGTATGCGCGCCAGCTGGCGCAGGGCGCGCGCAAGCGCAAGGCCGCGGGCGCCGCGGCCAGCCCGGTGCCGACGCGCGTGGTGATGCGGGCGATGCTGGTGCTGATGGTGCTGGTGTTCTCGAAGTACTTCTACATGGCCAGCCTGACCTCGTACTACACCTTCTACCTGATGGAGCGCTTCGGGCTGGCGCAGCAGAACGCCCAGCTGCACCTGTTCCTGTTCCTGTTCGCGGTGGCGGCCGGCACCATCCTCGGCGGCCCGATCGGCGACCGCATCGGGCGCAAGCGCGTGATCTGGGCATCGATCCTGGGCGTGGCGCCGTTCACGCTGCTGTTGCCGCACGTGGGCCTGGCCTGGACCACGGTGCTGACCTTCATCATCGGCTTTATCCTGGCGTCGGCGTTCTCGGCGATCCTGGTGTTCGCGCAGGAGCTGATCCCCGGCAAGGTCGGCATGGTGTCGGGGCTGTTCTTCGGCTTTGCCTTCGGCATGGGCGGCATCGGCGCCGCGGTGCTGGGCGGGATGGCGGATACCCACGGCATCCGCGCGGTGTACGAGTATTGCGCCTACCTGCCGCTGCTGGGGCTGCTGACGGTGTTCCTGCCGGACCTGCGCGAGCGCGCGCACGCCTGACGCGGCTGGCTTCCCGGGCGCCGGGGCGGGCAAACCTCAGGCGTCGCTGGTCTCGCCGTCGCCAGGCGGCGGTTCGAACTGGCGCAGCCAGCGCCGCAGCAGCGTGGCCAGCTGGGCCCGCTCCGTGGCGCTGAGCGCCTCCACCAGGCGGTGCTCGTTGTCGACGTGCACTGCCACGGCATGGTCGATGCGCTCGCGCCCGGCGTCGGTCAGCTCCACCAGCAGGCCGCGCCGGTCGTCCGGGTTGGGGCGGCGCCGCACCAGGCCCGCGCGCTCCAGGTGATCGAGCCGGTTGGTCATGGTGCCGGACGTGATCATCAGCGAGCCGATCAGCGCGCCCGGCGACAGCGCAAACGGCGGGCCGGAGCGCCGCAGGGTCGCCAGGACATCGAATTCCCACGGCTGCAGCCCCGTTTCCGCCAGCGCGGACTCGATCGACTTGCCGGTATGCCGGTTTAGCCGGGCCACGCGGCCGATCAGGCCCATCGGCGAGGCATCCAGGTCAGGACGTTCGCGCGCCCATTGGGCGAGGATGGTGTCGACGTGGTCTGGGGCGTCATCGGGGATGGCGGGCTGGGGTTTGCGGCGGGCGGGCATCGGCACATTCTGGCAGGGAGGGAAGTATCTTGACATCAAACGATCTGCTTCGTAAAGTGGATTTATCTTGATATCAAGAAACTTGAAATGAAGACGAATAGTTCGGCCACAGTTTCTGCTCCCGCATCTGCTCCCGCTGCTGCCCGCGTAACGTCTGCGGCTCCGGCGTCCTCCCCACCCCGCCGGCTGCCGCTGCGGGACATCCTGCTCACCGGCCTGGCCCCCGCGATCTGGGGCAGCACTTACCTCGTCACCAGCCAATGGTTGCCTCCGGGCCAGCCGTTGCTGTCCGGCGTGATCCGCGCGCTGCCGGCCGGGCTGCTGATGCTGGCCTGGGGCCGCACCTTGCCCAAGGGCGGTTGGTGGTGGCGCGCGGCAGTGCTGGGCGTGCTCAATATCGGCTTCTTCCAGGCGATGCTGTTTATCGCCGCGTACCGGTTGCCCGGCGGCGTGGCCGCCACGGTCGGCGCGATCCAGCCGCTGATCGTGGTGGTGCTGGCGTGGGCCTGGCTGGGCGCGCGCCCGCGCACCGCGGCCTGGCTGGCCGGCGTGGGCGGCCTGCTGGGAGTGGCGCTGCTGGTGCTGGGGCCGGCGGCGCGGCTCGACGCCATCGGCGTGGCCGCGGCGGCCGCAGGCGCGGCATCGATGGCGGTGGGCACGGTGCTGACGCGGCGCTGGCAGCCGCCGGTGTCGCCGCTGGTGCTGACCGCGTGGCAGCTGTGCGCGGGCGGCCTGTTCCTGCTGCCGATCGCGCTGGCGCTGGAGCCGCTGCCCGGCCATTTCACGCTGGCCAACTGGCTGGGCTACGCCTGGCTGAGCATCGTCGGCGCGGGCGTGACCTATGCGCTGTGGTTCCGCGGGGTAGGGCGCATGCCGTCGTCGGCGGTGTCGGCGCTGGGCCTGCTGAGCCCGGTCAGCGCCACCGTGCTTGGCTTTCTGGTGCTGGGGCAGGCGCTGACCGCGGTGCAGGCGGTCGGGGCGTTGCTGGTGCTGGCGAGTGTCTGGCTGGGGCAGCGCACCGCAAACTGACTGCATGGGCAGCGCCGCGGCCGCGGCGGACTGCTGCCGGCCGCCGTTTTGCGGCATCATGGCGGGCATGAAGTCCGCCGTGCCCACGATGCCCCCGCAGCCCCCGCTTACTCCGGTCGCCTCCCAGCCTGTCCCGACGCCGTCCAACGCCGCGCCGGCCTGCGAGCGCTGCCTGGAACTGGCCGCCGACCCGCGCCGGCGCGAGCCGCCTGCCTGCCTGGCGCTGCGCAATACCGCGCCGCTCGTCAGCCAGAGCGCCGCGGGCGTCCCGTTCAGCATGCTGACCTTTGCCTGCCGCGACTGCGGCACGGTCTGGCGCCTCTATGACCGCGCCAACGAGCTTTTTGTCTCCTGGGTACCGGAGCGCCCGCTGGTGCGCTGAGCACTGTTGAGCGCGCAACCGATCGGCTAAGATTGCGGCTGTCGCGCGCCGGCTGGCAGATCTGCCCGGCGAAGGCGCGCTCCAGACTCTCTCCCGTATTCCCGACACCATGGCCTTCCCGTTCCGCCCGACCCTGCTGGCAGCCACCGTTGCTGCCGGCCTGCTGGCCGCCGCGCTGCCTGCCGCCGCCGCAGACAACTACCCCAGCCGCCCGATCCGGCTGATCGTCGCCTATCCCACCGGCGGTATCAGCGACACCGTGGCGCGCGCGCTCGGCGAGCGCCTGTCGGCGCAGATGGGCACCTCGGTGGTGGTCGAGAACAAGGCCGGCGCCGGCGGCAGCATCGGCATCGACGCGGTCGCCAAGGCGGCGCCGGACGGCTATACGCTCGGCTTCGCCTCAACCAGTCCGCTGACGCTGAACCCGCACGTCGGCCACGTCAACTACGATCCGCAGAAGGACGTGGCGCCGGTGATGAGCGTGATGTACTCGCCGGTGCTGGTGATCGCCACCAATGGCTTCAGCGGCAAGGGCTTCGCCGACGTGGTCGGCCAGGCCCGTGCCAGGCCGGGTTCGGTGCGCTGGGCGACTTCGGGCCTGGGCACGGTCGGCCATGTGGTGCTGGAACAGATCAGGCAGAAGTCGAAGGCCGACATCACGCTGATCCCGTACAAGGGCGCTGGCCAGCAGATGAACGATGCGCTCGGTGGCCAGTTCGAGGTGATGAGCACCAATGCCAGCCCGGCGCTGACCCAGCATATGCAGGCCGGCCGCCTGCGCGCGCTGGCGGTCGGCGCGCCCAGGCGCCTGGAAAGCCTGCCGCAGGTGCCGACGCTGGCGGAGCTTGGCTATCCCAAGGCCAACCTGACTTCGACCTTCGGCGTCTTCGCGCCGGGCAAGACTCCCACGGCGATCATCGAGCGCCTGAATGCCGAACTGAACAAGGCATTGGCCGAACCGGAAGTCCACGAACGCCTGCTCAAGGGCGGCGAGGTGCCGACCGGCGGCACTGCGGCCCAATTCGCCAAGGCGATCCGCGAGGAGTACGCGGAGAACGCGCGCATCGTCAGGGAAGCCGGCATCAAGGCGGACTGATCCGGCGACCGCCGGCTCAGGCGGTATCGAGCCGGCACCCCAGCCCATAGACCGACGACAGCCGCACGCCGTTGTGCGGCCACAGCGACAGCTTGGTGCGCACGCGCGACAGATGGCTGTCCACCGTGCGCGAGGCCGGCTCGACGTGGTAGCGCCACACCTGGTCGACCATGGTCTGGCGCGGCACCACGCTGCCGAGATTCCGGAACAGCAACACGGCCAGGTCGAACTCCTTCGGCGCCAGCGGCACCGGCCTGCCATGCACCCAGGCACGCCGCTCGGCCGGGGCGAAGCGGAACGCGCCATGCGCCACGTCGCAGGCTTGCGTGGACGGCCGCGCGCGCCGCAGCAGCGCCTGCACGCGCGCAGCCAGCTCGCCCGGCCGCAGCGGCCCCGGCAGGTAGCTGTCGGCGCCCTGCGCAAAGCAGGCCGCGACAAAGTCCTCGTCATTCGAGCCGCCGGTCAGCATCACCGGCAGGTCATGGCCCAGCGAACGCCGTACCCACGCCAGCACATCCAGCGCCGGAATCCCGGGCGTTTCGCTATCGAGGATCAGCAGGTCGAACGGCTCGGCGTGCAGCGCGCCCAGCAGCGTGCGGCCGCTGAGGTAGCGCCGGCACTGGTGGCCGTCCAGGCGCAGCGTCTGTTCGATGCGGATCGCGAGGGTCGGATCGGCCTGCAGCGAGGCAATCTTCACGGTCATGGCTCCTGTCCGGGGCGGTGCCACCGGCAAAGAATGCGGGCAGGGAACGGGAATGCGGAAACGCTGATGCAGAACATGGCTGTTCCCCACGGCACCGGCTGCCCGGCACCGCGGCGAAGCCATGTTATGGGCACGGTGCTGAGGCAAGAAGTAAAAGATTGTTGAAAGCCTGAATTGAGGTCTTTCCTATTCGCCCCGCCGGTCGCGCGGTCTTAAATGACCCGCTACGGCCGGCAGCCACGGTGCGCTGCATGGCCGGCAACGTCGCCGGAGACCACACATGGGAAAGAAGATTGCATCGCTAGAGGACGCGCCCGCCGATGCGGCACTGATCCGCCGGATCATCGCCGGCGGCGGGCATGAATGCGTGACCTTCACCGAAAGCCGCAAGCTGCTGCTGGCGCTGCGCAACGCGTGCTTCGACCTGCTGCTGCTCGACTGGTCGATGCCGGACCTGTCCGGGCGCGAGGTGCTGGCGTGGGTACGCACGCATCTCGACCGGCGCGTGCCGGTGATGTTTCTCAGCGGGCGCGATGCCGAGCAGGACATCATCAGCGCGCTCGCCGCCGGCGCCGACGACTACATGGTCAAGCCGGTGCGTCCCGCCGAACTGTCAGCCCGCGTGGAATGCCTGCTGCGGCGCGCCTACCCCCCGGTGCATTCGCCGCATGCCCCGCTGCGGCTGGGCGAATACGCCTTCGACTGCGCCATGCGCAGGGCCACCTGCAACGGGCATCCCGTCTGCCTGACGCCCAAGGAGTTCGACCTCGCCGTGCTGTTGTTCCGCAACGAGGGCCGCATCGTCACGCGCGACCATATCACCGCCGCGGTCTGGGGGCGCGAGATCTCTTCGCTATCGCGCACCATCGATACCCATGTGTCGCGCGTGCGCAGCAAGCTCGGCCTGCAGGCGTCGCAGGCGCTGCGCCTGACGCCGGTCTACACGCATGGCTACCGGCTGGAACGGATCGAGCGCGCTGCCGCATGAGGGCAGCGCGCGCCCATGAAAAAAGGCACCCGAAGGTGCCTTTCGCCAGGGACTGCTGATCGGGTAACGATCAGAAGATGTGGCGGATACCGACGGCAGCGCCGGTCTGGTTGTTGCGGCCCGGCATTTCGGTGATGGTGCCGCCCGAGACCTTGTTGAAGTCCACGGTGCCATAGACCTGGGTGCGCTTGGACAGCGAGTACTCGGCCAGCAGCACGCCGGTGTAGCGGCGGCCGTTGTTGTCGTTCACGCCGTTGACGTTCTCGACGTAGTCGCCGTAGAACACGCCGGTCAGGGCCAGGGCCGGGGTGGCCTGGTAGGTCATGCCGATGTAGCCGATGGTGTCCTTGCGCGGGTTAGCCGCGAAGTTGCCGCCAGCCGGGATCGGGTTCTGCGTCGCGCCGCCGGTGAAGTTCAGCGAAGCGTCGACCGAACCGGTGCGGTCCTGGCCGCCGATGTAGCCCAGGAAGATCTTTGCCGGGCCGATCGAGTACTTACCGGCAGCGCCCCACATCTGCTGCTTCTGGCCGGTGGTGTTGCGGACTTCCTGGTACACGCCGCCGACGCCGAACGGACCGTACGTGTAAGCAGCGCGCGCGCCCCAGTACTGGTTCTGGCTCATGCTGCCCGGCTGCTCGCCGAAGCCGTAGCTGGCGCCAACGTCCAGGCCGCCGAACTTGCCGCCGTAGCTGACGACGTTGTCGTTACGGAAGTTGGTCAGGAAGAACGGCCAGGCGTTGTTGGTGTAGTTGCCGATGGTCAGCGGATCGTAGTCGCCGAAGAAAGTAAAGCCTTCGGTGTACTGGCGGCCCAGCTTGATCGTGCCGAAGTCGCCCGACAGGCCCACATAGGCTTGACGGCCGAACAGGCGGCCACCCTGGTTGGCACGGCCGGTGTCCGGATCGAAGCCGTTTTCCAGCTGGAAGATCGCCTTCAGGTTGTTGCCCAGGGCTTCGCTGCCCTTGATGCCCCAGCGGCTGTTGGTCACTGCGCCGTTGGTCAGTTCCCACAGGTTGTCGTTGTTGGCGCTCGAGTTCGTCTGGAAGCGAATGCTCTGGTCAACAATACCGTACAGGGTGACGGACGACTGGGCGAATGCCGAACCTGCCAACAGGCTGCCGGCTGCGAGGACGATGGCCGATTTCTTCATGGTGCTCCTTTTCTGTCTTGTACTGTTCTCTGCCGGATCACAGCAGGGACGAGGTCTACGTTTCGTGTAAACGCCGGCGAAAATTTAACAAAACGTAAGCAGTAAGGACACAAATGTCCGGCAGGCCCGGCTTTCAAGCAGGATTTTGGTGCGAATCCGTTGTCGCGCCGCTACAAATTCCAGTTTTGGTGCGATGCGCAATTGGCGCCACGCGGCTTGGGCTCTGGGCTGGCGCATTTCGGCGGGGCGCAAAAAGACGACAGGCCAGGGCGCAGACACTGCGCCCTGGCCTGTAGCGGGACGGATGGAGACCGGGCGATGGCGACCGGCGCGACCGGTCGCGGGCCGGCCGCGATCAGCCTTGCGGGATCTCGATCTTGACTTCGAGCACTTCCAGGTTGTCCTGGCGCTCGAGACTGACGCGCAGGTCCTGGTCGCTGATCTTGACGTACTTGGAAATCACCGCCACCAGCTCGCGCTGCAGCGCGGGCAGGTAGTCAGCGGGGGCGGAATGGCCGGTGCGCTCGTGGGCGAGGATGATCTGCAGCCGCTCCTTGGCGACCGACGCGGACTTTTTCTTCTCCCCCAGCAGGAAGGAAAGGATCGACATTGGGATGTGCCTCCGGACCGTTTATTTGTTGCCGAAGATGCGGGAGAGCAGCCCCGGCTTCTGGTAGTCGGTGAAGCGCATCGGCTTGTCCTTGCCGAGGAAGCGGTCCACCACGTCGCCATAGGCGTCGGCCACGTCGCTGCCTTCCAGATGGATGGCGGGCGTGCCCTGGTTGGATGCATGCAGCACGGCTTCCGATTCCGGCACCACGCCGATCAGCTTGATGCGCAGGATTTCCTGGATGTCGGTCAGCGACAGCATCTCGCCGCCGTGCACGCGCTTGGGGTTGTAGCGGGTGATCAGCAGGTGTTCCTTGATCGGGTCGCCGCCCTCGCTGGCGCGCTTGGTCTTGGACGAGAGGATGCCGAGGATGCGGTCCGAATCTCGCACCGAAGACACTTCTGGGTTGGTGACGATCAGTGCCTCATCGGCAAAGTACATCGCCATCAGCGCACCCGACTCGATGCCCGCGGGCGAATCGCACACGATGTACTCGAAGTCCATCTCGATCAGGCCGTTGATGACCTTCTCCACGCCTTCCTTGGTCAGCGCGTCCTTGTCGCGCGTCTGCGAGGCCGGCAGGATGAACAGGTTCTCGCACTTCTTGTCCTTGATCAGCGCCTGACGCAGGTTGGCTTCGCCCTGCACCACGTTGATCAGGTCGTACACCACGCGGCGCTCGCAACCCATGATCAGGTCGAGGTTGCGCAGGCCGACGTCGAAGTCGATCACGGCAGTCTTGTGGCCGCGCAGGGCCAGGCCGGTGGCAAAGCTGGCGCTGGTGGTGGTCTTGCCGACGCCTCCCTTGCCGGAGGTCACAACGATGATTTTTGCCATGGCTCTTTGGTCCAGTAATTAGGTTGAAGCTTGCGCTGCTTGATTGGGGTCCCCGATGCCGGTGCGGTTACTTGAGCCGCAGCGCCTCGAGGATCAGTTTTTCTTCGGCCAGGCGCACCTGGGCCGTCTTGCCGAGCACATCGGCCGGGAGCGTCTGCTCCGCGGTGCGGTAGATGCCGGCGATGGAAATGAGTTCGGGCTCCATGCACGTGCTGAAGATGCGCGCGCCGGTGTTGCCCTTGACGCCCGCCAGCGCGCGGCCGCGCAGCGGGGCATAGATATGGATGTTGCCTTCGGCGATGACCTCGGCGCCATAGCTGACCACGTCGAGGATCACCACGTCGCCGTGCGCGTAGACCTGCTGGCCCGAGCGCAGCGGCTTGTCGATCAGCAGGGTCTGGTGCTGGCGCACCGCGGCGGCGACCGCGGCGTCGGTGGCGGCCTGCGCGGCGGCGCGGATGGCGTCCTCGCGCGCGGCCTGCTCGGCAGCGGCTTGCGCGGCGGCTTGTTCCGCGGCTTGTGCGGCTGCCTGCTCCGCCTCGGCGGCGGCCCTGGCCTCGGCCGCACGATCGGCCCCGCTGCCGGCCCCGCTACCGCGGCGGCTCTGGCTGTCGAGCAGCGGCAGGCCGAAGCGCTCGGCCCAATCACGCTGGCCCGCACGGGCCACCACGCCGATGGCGCGTGCCTTGAGCGTGGCCAGGGTCTCGATCACCGTGCCGAGCGCGACTTCGCTATCGTCCTTGAGCGCGCGCAGGTCCAGTGCGATCACGTCGTTGGAGAAGAAATCGGGAGTGGCTTCGAAGCGGGTGAGGAGGTCATCCCGCAGCGCTGCCATGTCGGCGGTCTGGAGGGCGAGAAGGAGGGCGTCGACGTTGCCACTGCGCAGCTCGAAGCGTGGCGATTTCTTCTGGGACATAGCCGGGTGACCGTGGAAATGCCACATTCTAACGTTCTCTTACTCAGTAACTGTAACAATTGGCGCGATCCGTGAGATCGAGCCGCAATAGGTGTCCTGCGCGTTCCATCTGCAGCGGCGTTGTGCATCACGCGGCTCGCGATGCAGGCGCCGAGTGACGGGCGACGCGCAGCGCCGGCACGCGCCGCGGTAGCAATTGGCAAAGCCTTGTTACGATTGCGCCATCTGACAGCGGAGGTTCCATGGGCGCCATCGTCAATTGCGTGGCCTACCGGCAGGGCAAGCGGCTCGGCACGGTCGGCATGGAAGAGATCCCCTCGGTGCTGGGCGTACCCGGCACCTTTGTCTGGCTCGGGCTGCATGAGCCAGACCTGACACTGCTGCGCCAGGTGCAACTGGCCTTCGGCCTGCACGACCTTGCGGTGGAAGACGCGCTCGATGCGCACCAGCGGCCCAAGCTCGAGGCCTACGGCGATTCCGTCTTCGTCGTGCTCAACACGGCGCAGCTGGCCGAAGACGAAGTGGTGGTCGGAGAGACGCACCTGTTCGTCGGTCCCAACTACGTGGTCTCGGTGCGCCACGGCGCGAGCAGCGCCTACACCCCGGTGCGCGAGCGCTGCGAAAGCGATCCGCAAGGCCTGTCCAACGGACCCGGCTACGTGCTGTACGCGCTGATGGACTTCGTGGTCGACCACTACATGCCGATCGTCACGCGGCTGGAAGACACGCTGGAGGATTTGGAGCAGGGCATCTTCCGCGACGAGTTCGACCGCGGGGCGATCGAGAACCTGTACCGGGTCAAGCGCCAGGTGCTGCGCCTGCGCAATGCGGTCAGCCCGGTGGAGGACATGTGCAGCCAGCTGATCAGGCTGCACGAGCAACTGGTGCCAAAGGAACTGCGCGCCTACTTCCGCGACATCGAGGACCACGCCAGCCGGCTGGTGCGCACGCTCGACGTGGTCCGCGAAATGCTGACCACTGCGGTGCAGGTCAACCTGGCGCTGGTGACGGTGGGCCAGAACGAGGTGGTCAAGCGGCTTGCCGGGTGGGGCGCAATCCTGGCGATCCCGACGGTGGTGTTCAGCCTCTACGGGATGAATTTCAATTTCATGCCGGAGCTGAAATTCCACTATGCCTATCCGGCGGTGATCGGCGTGACGGCGGTGGCATGCGGACTGCTATGGCGGCGGCTGCACCGCGCGGGATGGATATGACCTTCCGTTGATTTATCGATGCGACGAATGATTGCTAATTATTTTGTCTGCTGTTGATTATTCGCGCCGATAAATTTGCCGCCTACCGGGCGCCCTCGCTGACTCCTACACTGGAACGAAGAAGGCGCCGCGCCCGGAGTCCGCCATGTCGAAAGCCCGTTCCCCGCATGCCGCCGTGCTGGCCGGCATCCTCTGCGCATGGCTGTGCCTGCCGCCCGCTGCCGCCGCACCCCAGCCGCCCGCTCCAGCGCAGGCGCAGACCCGCGACGCGGTTGCCGCCTATGAGTCGGGCCGCTTCGACCAGGCCTTGCAGGGTTTCTCCAGCGCCGCGCGCCAGGGCAACCGCCTCGCGCAATTCAATTACGCCATGATGCTGCTGCGCGGCGAAGGCACCGCCGCGCGGCCGCAAGAGGCCCTGGTGTGGCTGCGCAAGGCGGCCGACAACGGCATGACGCATGCGCAGTACACCTGGGGCGATCTCTACGAGCGCGGCCAGCTGGTGCCGAAATCGCTGGAAGAGGCGAACCGCTGGTATGAGCGCGCCGCGCAAGGCGGCCACGTGCAGGCGCAGATGGAGCTGGCGACGAATTACTTCACGGGGCGTGGCGTGCCGCGCGACTATGCGCAGGCGTTCGCGTGGTACCGCCGTGCGGCGAGTGCGGGGGATGGCGGCGCGCAGTACATCGTCGGCAGCTTCTATGAGCACGGCGAGCCGGGCGTGGTCGACAGGGATATCGAGCAGGCGAAGATCTGGTACGCGCGCTCGGCGGCACGCGGAGATCCGGGAGCGCTGGCGAAGCTGAGGTCGCTGCTGGAGGAGACGGTGAAGGGAAGGGCGGGGATGTAGGCAAAAACGGCCAAATCCTCACAAAGAGGAGGGCGGTTTTGGGTGCTCCGGAGTTGCCCGGGCTAGCCTAAGCAAGGTGTTCTCCCTCTCTCCTCATGGGGAGAGGGTTGGGGTGAGGGGTGGGCCAGCTAGGTACCACAACAAGCGGGGCCTACGGTTTTAACCCGCGGGCATCAGCCTTTGACACGCCGGCCCTCACCCCCGGCCCCTCTCCCGCAAGCGGGAGAGGGGAGCAAACCGGGAGCGCTTGCAAGCGTCTGGCCTCAGCCCAGCTTCTTCCTCAGCAGCTCGTTGACCTGTGCCGGATTGGCCTTGCCCTTGGTCGCCTTCATCGCCTGGCCGACCAGCGCGTTGAACGCCTTTTCCTTGCCCGAGCGGAATTCCTCCACCGACTTGGCATTGGCCGCCAGCACGTCGTCGATGATCTTTTCCAGTTCGCCGCTGTCCGACATCTGCTTCAGGCCCTTGGCGGCGATGATGGCGTCGGCATCGCCGTCGTGCTCGCCCGCCCACATGGCCGGGAACACGTCCTTCTTGGCAGTGTTGTTCGATACCGTGCCGTCGGCGATGCGCGCCAGCAGCCTGGCCAGCTGCGCCGGCTTGACCGGTGCGTCGTCGATGGCGATGCCTTCGCGGTTCAGCTGCGACGACACGTCGCCCATCAGCCAGTTGGCGGCGGGCTTGGCGTTGGCGGCGCCGGCATCGGTGACCACGGCCTCGTAGTAGGCGGCAAATGCCTTGGTCGCGGTCAGCGTGGTCGCGTCGTACGCGGACAGGCCGTATTGCGACACGAAGCGCGCCTGCATCGCGGCCGGCAGCTCGGGCAGGCCATTGCGCACGCGCTCGATCCAGGCCGGCTCGATCTCCAGCGGCATCAGGTCCGGATCGGGGAAGTAGCGGTAGTCGTGTGCGTCTTCCTTGGTGCGCATCGCGCGGGTTTCGCCGGTGTCCGGATCGAACAGCACGGTGGCCTGCTGGATCTTGCGGCCGTCCTCGATCTCGGCGATCTGCCACTGCACTTCGTATTCGATGGCCTGCTGCAGGAAGCGGAACGAGTTCAGGTTCTTGATCTCGCGGCGCGTGCCGAATTCCTTCTGTCCGACCGGGCGCACCGACACGTTGGCGTCGCAGCGGAAGCTGCCTTCCTGCATGTTGCCGTCGCAGATGCCCAGCCACACCACCAGTGAATGCAGCGCCTTGGCGTAGGCCACCGCTTCGGCGGCGCTGCGCATATCGGGCTCGGTGACGATCTCGAGCAGCGGCGTGCCGGCGCGATTCAGGTCGATGCCGGTCATGCCGGCAAAGTCCTCGTGCAGCGACTTGCCCGCGTCTTCTTCCAGGTGCGCGCGCGTCAGGTTGACGGTCTTCTCGTAGACCTCGCCCTTCTTGCCTTCGACCTGGATGGTGATGGTGCCGCCCTGGACCACCGGGATCTCATACTGGCTGATCTGGTAGCCCTTGGGCAGGTCGGGGTAGAAGTAGTTCTTGCGCGCGAAGATGCTGCGCGGCGCAATGGTGGCGCCGATCGCCAGGCCGAACTGGATGGCGCGCTCGACCGCGCCCTTGTTGAGCACCGGCAGCACGCCGGGCAGCGCCAGGTCCACAGGCGAGGCCTGCGTGTTGGCCTCGGCCCCGAAGGCGGTCGAGGTGCCGGAAAAAATCTTGGAGGCCGTCGAAAGCTGCGCGTGCGTTTCGAGGCCGATCACCACTTCCCATTGCATGGCGGTATTCCTGTTCGGTTCTTTCGTTCTGTCTGTTGCGGCGGGGCGGCGGGCCGCCCCGGGTTCGGTCTGTCTGGCTGCGGGCCCCGGTGCGCCTCAGTGCGGTTTCAAGGGTCGGGGCTGGCAAGCCAGGAATCGAGTTGCGCGAGCGCCGCGGCGCGCGCCACCGCGTCGCCGCCGACGGTGACCGCGCGTGCCTTGCGCACGCCGCCGCCGCTGCCGGCAGCGGGCACGTCGTGGCGGACGTGCAGCTCGCTGGTGCCGTCAAAGCCGTGATGGGCGCCGGGGTAGATCTCGAGCCGGAAGCGCGCGTTGGGCTGGCGCGCCAGCACGGCGGACTGCAGCATGGCGCAGCGCGTCGCGGGCGTCCAGTCGTCGGCGCCGCCGATCATCAGCAGCATGGGCGTGCGCAGCCGGTAATCGTGCTGGCGCACCGCGCGCTTGCAGCCGGGATAGAACGCAACGGCGCGCTCCACCTGCGGCGTGCCGGCCGGCCACGGGCGGCTGGCGTCGACGGTGGCCAGCACCGCCTGCGCGCCGTTGGACCAGCCCAGCAGCACGATGCGGGCGGGGTCGACGCCCGGCTGGCTGCCGAGCCAGCGCAAGGCGGCCAGCGCATCGGCGCGGCGCGTGCGGTCGTCGATGCCGCGGTTGTCGATCGGCTCGGTGCAGATGCCATGCGGCTTGCCGCGAGCGCTGAAGCTGTCCGGCATCAGCACCGCGTAGCCGCGCGCGGTCAGCCACTGGGCGTATTCGCGGTAGCGCTGCTGCAGCAGCGCCGAGGCGTCGACGCCGTAATCCGCGGCCCCGGTGGCCATGGGGTCGTGCGGGGACAGCAGGCCGCCGCAGCCATGCAGCGCCACCACCACCGGCAGCGCGCGCGGCGTGGCGCCTTCGCGCGGCACGAACCAGTAGGCGGTCAGCGCCGGCGTGGCGGCGTCGCCGCGCAGCAGCACGCGCTGCGCGGGCATCGGAGCCGAACTGGGGGCTGCCGTTGCCGGCGCGGCTCCCTGGCGCGTCACCGTGCCGGGTGCGAGCGCGCCGGCCGGCGACAGCAGCGGCGGCTGCACCAGCGCCGGCGCCGGCAGCTCGGGTGTATGCGCCGCGGCGCCGCCCGACCATGCAACCAGGCCGAACGCCAGCACCGCTGCCGCAGCGCGGCGCGCGGCGCGGATGGCGCTGTCGGTGCTATGGGGTTGAGGCCGGAAGGCGGGCGTGCGCGGCATGGCGGTCGCGGTATCAGCGCGTGGCGGCGCAGCCGCCGCTGCCGGGCTCGAACATCACGGGCCAGGCCTGTTCATAGATGCCGGCCGTGCAGCGCTGCTGGCAGTTGGCATGCGCCAGCGTGACGCGGCGCGGGTCCTGCCAGACCATCAGCTTGCAGCCGCTGCCGTCGTTGGCGCGCAGTTCGATATGCGGTTTCTTCTGGACCTGGCGGAAGTCGGCCAGGTTGAAGGTGCACGAGCCGCGCCGGCCTACCCACAGCTTCCACGACAGCTGCTGCACGGTGTTGTCGGAGACGCGCAGCTGGGCATCCTCGCGGAACCCGTCTTCCTCGGTGCGGCGGCAGTCGCCGGCCAGGTCGATGTCGCGGCTGGCGATAGGCGTGGGCTTGCCGATGATCGGCAGCTGGATACAGCCCGCCACCAGCGTGGCGAATACCAGTGCGGCAAGCAGCCGGAGGAAGGTCGGGTTCATGGTCAGGCCTTGGCGGGGCGGCGCAGGTGCCAGTCGGTCGCCTGCTGGAACGCGTGCGCGGCCTGCAGCAGGCGCGCTTCGTCGAAGTAGTTGCCGATCAGCTGCAGGCCTACCGGCATATTGCCATCGCCGAAGCCGCACGGCACGCTCATGCCGGGCAGGCCGGCCAGGCTGGTCGACAGCGTGAAGATATCGGCCAGGTACATCTGTACCGGGTCCGAGGTCTTCTCGCCCAGCTTCCAGGCCACCGTCGGCGCCACCGGGCCCATGATCACGTCGCACTGGGCGAAGGCGCGCTGGAAGTCGTCGGCGATGATGCGGCGGATCTTCTGCGCTTGCAGGTAGTAGGCGTCGTAGTAGCCATGCGACAGCACGTAGGTGCCGACCATGATGCGGCGCTTGACCTCGGCGCCGAAGCCTTCGGCGCGGGACTTCTTGTACATGTCGAGCAGGTCGCGGTACTCGGCGGCGCGGTGGCCGTAGCGCACGCCGTCGAAGCGCGACAGGTTCGACGAAGCCTCGGCCGGCGCGATCACGTAGTACACCGGGATCGACAGCTCGGTCTTGGGCAGCGTCACCTCGACCAGCGTGGCGCCCAGCTTTTCATATTCGGCGAGCGCGGCGCGCACGGCCTGCTCGACGTCGGCCGACAGGCCCTTGCCGAAGTACTCCTTCGGCAGGCCGATGCGCAGGCCCGCCAGCGGGCGCTCGGCACTGGCGCCGGCGCGCGGCTGGCCCAGCAGGCGGGTGTAGTCCTCGTCCACGCCGCCTTGCTCCGGCGGGATGCTGGTCGAGTCCTTCGGGTCGAAGCCGGCCATGGCGTTGAGCAGCAGCGCGCAGTCCTCGGCCGAGTGCGCCATCGGGCCGCCCTGGTCCAGCGACGAGGCGAACGCGATCATGCCGTAGCGCGACACGCGGCCGTAGGTCGGCTTGATGCCGGTGATGCCGGAGAACGACGCCGGCTGGCGGATCGAGCCGCCGGTGTCGGTGCCGGTGGCGGCGGGCGCCAGGCCGGCGGCGACGGCAGCGGCCGAGCCGCCCGACGAGCCGCCGGGCACGCGGCTGGTGTCCCACGGGTTCTGCACCGGGCCGAAATGCGAGTTCTCGTTGGACGAGCCCATCGCGAATTCGTCCATGTTGGTCTTGCCCAGCGTGACCATGCCGGCGGCGGCCATGCGCTCGACCACGGTGGCGTCGAACGGGCTTTCATAGTTGCCCAGCATCTTCGAGCCGGCGGTGGCGCGCCAGCCGCGGGTGACGAACACGTCCTTGTGCGCGACCGGTACGCCGGTCAGCGGCGCGGCCTCGCCGCGCGCGCGGCGCTCGTCGGCGGCGCGCGCCTGCGCCAGGGTGCGCTCGGGGTCGACGTGGATAAAGGCGTTGAGCGCGGCGGCCTGCTCGATGCGGGACAGGTACTCGCGCGCGAGTTCCTCGGCAGAGACGGTGCGCGCGGCCAGGGCGTCGGCGAGCTGGCGCAGGGAGGTCACGGAATCAGCGGAAAAGGGCATGACAGTCGGGTTGGCATTCGGGGTGGCGTACTGGCTGGGGCGGCCGGCGCGGCGAGGTCCTGCAAGATTCGCTATGGCATCGCACGCGGCCGGCGCAGGTCACTCGATGACCTTGGGCACCAGGTACAGCCCGTTCTCGGTGGCCGGGGCGGGACGCTGGTAATCGTCGCGGCGGTCGTTCTCGGTGACCGCGTCGTCGCGCAGGCGCTGCACCATGTCGCGTACGGCCGACAGCGGGTGCGCCAGCGGTTCGATGCCGGTGGTGTCGACCGCCTGCATCTGCTCGACCAGCGAGAAAAAGTTGTTCAGCTGCGCAAGCGTCTGTTCGGCCTCGGCATCGCTGGTTTCGATGCGGGCCAGGTGGGCGATGCGCTTGACGTCGGATAGGTCGAGGGCCATGGCGTGGTGGTTCGGATGCTCGGATGCGGAAGGTGCCGGCAGCGGCCGGCGGCCGGCCGTGCGGCGGTGACGTCGCGCGGTCGGACAGGGCGTCTCCGGAGCGCTGCAACGGCGCAACGGAGTCGTCGGAATTACAGGGTTTTTCAGGCCGTAAACGCCCGAAGCAGCAGGAATTATAAGGTATCATTGCGTGCTCCCGACCTTTGGCAACGCCTTCGTCACTTTGCCGCAAGCCGGTCCCCGGCTGGCCCGCCGTGCCTGGCGGCCGAAGGTGCCCGAAGGGCAAACCTGGGTCCTCTGATTAGGCCTTTGCCGCCGGCCACGACATGCCCGAATTCCACGGGTTCTGACGCGCCGGTGCCTGCACTTTTCGTGCGCATTCTCGCGAACTTTTTTGCGAGGCCTAATCAAAGGTTCCCGTAGGGCTGGCCCGCGCGGCATGCCGGCGGCGGTGCCGACCCCGACTCCAATCCAGCACCCCGGCCGGGCACCCCGCGCCGGAGCGTGGGCGGGCCGGGAAGCCGAGAACCGTTCCGTATTCAACACCCAAGTACTTCGTGGCCGGGCCCCCGCGGCGCCGGCCGCTTCGCCTACCCGCGAACACCATCACAGACAGGATTCCTGATGTTCGGATTTCTCCGCAGCTACTTCTCCAACGACCTGGCGATCGACCTCGGCACCGCCAACACGCTGATCTACATGCGCGACAAGGGCATCGTGCTGGACGAGCCCTCGGTCGTCGCGATCCGCCAGGAAGGCGGTCCCAACGCCAAGAAGACGATCACGGCGGTGGGCAAGGAAGCCAAGCAGATGCTGGGCAAGGTGCCGGGCAACATCGAAGCGATCCGCCCGATGAAGGACGGCGTGATCGCCGACTTCACCGTCACCGAGCAGATGCTCAAGCAGTTCATCAAAATGGTGCACGACAGCAAGCTGCTGCGTCCGAGCCCGCGCATCATCATCTGCGTGCCGTGCGGCTCGACCCAGGTCGAGCGCCGCGCCATCCGTGAATCCGCCCTGGGCGCCGGCGCCAGCCAGGTGTACCTGATCGAGGAGCCGATGTCGGCCGCGATCGGCGCCGGCCTGCCGGTGTCGGAGCCGTCGGGCTCGATGGTGGTGGACATCGGCGGCGGCACCACCGAGGTGGGCATCATCTCGCTGGGCGGCATGGTCTACAAGGGTTCGGTGCGCGTCGGCGGCGACAAGTTCGACGAGGCCATCGTCAACTACATCCGCCGCAACTACGGCATGCTGATCGGCGAGCAGACCGCCGAAGCGATCAAGAAGGAAATCGGCTCGGCCTTCCCGGGCTCCGAAGTCCGCGAGATGGAAGTCAAGGGCCGCAACCTGTCCGAGGGCATCCCGCGCGCCTTTACCGTTTCGTCCAACGAAATCCTGGAAGCCCTGACCGATCCGCTGAACCAGATCGTGTCGGCGGTGAAGATCGCGCTGGAACAGACCCCGCCGGAACTGGGCGCCGACATCGCCGAGCGCGGCATGATGCTGACCGGCGGCGGCGCGCTGCTGCGCGACCTGGACCGCCTGCTGGCCGAGGAAACCGGCCTGCCGGTGCTGGTCGCCGAAGACCCGCTGACCTGCGTGGTGCGCGGCTCCGGCATGGCGCTGGAACGCATGGACAAGCTGGGCAGCATCTTCTCCTACGAGTAAGCACCAGGAACTGCACGTGGCGATGCGTGGCCTGCCGGATCGTTGGATCAGGGCGGTGTCGCGGCGCCGCATCGGCCGGGGGATTGCCCCGGCAACGCCCGCCGCCCTGCGGCGCCGTGCCCCCGCCGGGCGCGGCACCGCGGGCGGCGCGGTGTTTGCGGCATTCGCATGCGTGCACCGGCCTGCGTTCGGGTAAATGGATTACTCTCCTCCGCCGCTCTTCAAGCAAGGTTCCTCGGCTGTCGCCAGGCTGGTGCTCTACGTGGGCATCGCGCTGGCGCTGCTGGTGGTCGACGCCCGTTTCAACGCGCTCAGCGTGGGCCGGCAGGTGGCCGCCACCGTGCTGATGCCGGTCGAGCGCCTGGTGCTGGTGCCGCGCGACGCGCTGCGCACCGTGTTCGACTACGCGCAGTCTTCGGCCATCCTCGCCTCCGAGAACCGCGAGCTGCGCCAGAACGCCGTGCAGCAGGCCGAGGCCTCGGTGCGGCAGGCGCAGCTCGAGGCCGAGAACAACCAGTTGCGCAAGCTGCTGGGGCTGGCCCATCAATCGGCCACGCCGGTAACGGCGGCCGAGATCCTCTATGACGCGCGCGACCCCTACAGCCAGCGCATCGTGATCGACAAGGGCAGCCAGCAAGGCCTGCGCGCCGGCTACCCGGTGATCGACGAACGCGGCGTGGTGGGCCAGGTCACGCGCGTGTCGCCGTTCCAGTCCGAGGTGACGCTGCTGACCGACAAGGACCAGGCGATCCCCGTGCAGGTGGTGCGCAACGGCCTGCGCAGCGTGGCCTTCGGTGGCGCGCGCGCGGGCCAGCTGGACCTGCGCTTCATGGCCGCCGCCGCCGACCTGCAGCAGGGCGACCTGCTGGTGACGTCGGGGCTGGACGGCACCTACCCGCCGGGGTTGCCGGTGGCGAAGATCGTCCATATCGAGCGCAAGGCCGACACCGCCTTCTCGCGCATCTACTGTGAGCCGGTGGCCGGCGTGCGCGCGCACCGACAGCTGCTGGTGGTGCGTTACGACTCCGCCATCCCGGCGCGCGAGACCGTCGAGTCCAAGCCCGAGGCGCCGGTCAAGGGCGCCAAGTCCGCCGCCGCGCGCGCGGCCGCGGCCAGCGCCGCGGCGGCCAAGGCGCCTTCCGCCAAAGAGGCCAGGGACGCCAAGGAGGGCCAACGGTGACCAACTCCCAATACCTGCTGCGACCGGTCAATCCCGCGTTCATCGCGCTCAGCTTCGTGCTGGCGTTCCTGTTCAACCTGATGCCGTGGGGCGACACGCTGTGGATCCCCGACATGGTGGCGCTGGTGCTGGTGTTCTGGAACATCCACCAGCCGCGCAAGGTGGGCATGGGCGTGGCTTTTGCGCTCGGCCTGCTGATGGACGTGCATGACGCGCGCCTGCTGGGCGAGCATGCGCTGGCCTATACGCTGCTGGCCTACTTTGCCATCACCATCCACCGCCGCGTGCTGTGGTTCACGGTCTACACCCAGGCGCTGCACGTGCTGCCGCTGCTGTTCATCGTGCACGCGGTGCCGGTGCTGATCCGCCTGGCGATGGGCGCGCCGCTGCCCGGCTGGCCGCTGCTGCTGGCGCCGGCGATCGAGGCGCTACTGTGGCCGCTGGCGACCAGCCTGCTGCTGGCGCCGCAGCGCCGTTCGAGCGATGTCGACGAGACGCGTCCGATCTGACGACCGATCTGACGCCACTCATCCCTAACAGGCCCCGCGCAGTACCATGACCGAAATCCGCAACGTCGAACTGGAAATCGGCCGCTTCCGCATCCGCGTGGCGGCCGCGGCCCTGTTCACGGTGATCTGCTTTGGCCTGCTGTTCGCGCGCTTTTTGTGGCTGCAGTGGTACAAGCATGACCAGTACTCGGCCAAGGCCGAGGACAACCGCATCTCGGTGGCGCCGATCGAGCCCAACCGCGGCATCATCATGGACCGCAACGGGATCGTGCTGGCGCGCAACTATTCGGCGTACACGCTGGAGATCACGCCGTCCAAGCTGACCGATACGCTGGACAACACCATCGAGGGCCTGTCGGGGCTGGTCGAGATCCAGCCGCGCGACCGGCGCCGCTTCAAGCGGCTGATGGAAGAGTCGCGCAGCTTTGAAAGCCTGCCGATCCGCAGCCAGCTGACCGATGCGGAAGTGGCGCGCTTCTCCGCGCAGCGCTTCCGTTTCCCCGGCGTGGACGTGCGCGCGCGGCTGTTCCGCCAGTACCCGCTGGGCGAGTCGGCCTCGCATGTGGTCGGATACCTGGGGCGCATCTCGCAGCGCGACCAGGAGCGGATCGAGGCGATGGACGAGGCCAATGATGCCGACAGCGCCAAGTACGATCCGCGCAAGGATGCCGACAACTACAAGGGCACCAACTACATCGGCAAGATCGGCCTGGAGCAGAGCTACGAGACCGAGCTGCACGGCCTGACCGGCTTCGAGGAAGTGGAAGTCAGCGCCGGCGGGCGCCCGATCCGCACGCTGTCGACCTCGCCCGCCACGCCGGGCAACAACCTGATCCTGTCGCTCGATATCCGCCTGCAGCAGCTGGCCGAGGCGCTCTACGGCGACCGCCGCGGCGCGCTGGTGGCGATCGAGCCGACCACCGGCGACATCCTGGCGTTCGTTTCCAAGCCGACCTTCGATCCCAACCTGTTCGTCGAGGGCATCGATACCAATACCTGGAACGAGCTCAACGGCTCGCCCGACAAGCCGCTGCTGAACCGCCCGCTGCGCGGCACGTATCCGCCGGGCTCGACCTACAAGCCGTTCATGGCACTGGCGGCGCTCACCACCGGCAAGCGCACCGCGGCCTGGGGCATGTCGGACCCGGGCTTCTTCACGCTGGGCAACCACACCTTCCGCGACGACAAGCCGGGCGGGCACGGCTGGGTCGACATGCAGGCGTCGATCGTGCACTCGTGCGACACCTACTACTACGCGCTGGCGCGCGACATGGGCGTCAACGGCATCCATGACTTCATGAAGCCGCTGGGCTTCGGCCAGATCACCGGCATCGACATCGAGGGCGAAAGCCGCGGCATCCTGCCGTCGACCGACTGGAAGCGCAAGGCCTACCGCAAGCCCGAGCAGCAGAAGTGGTATGACGGCGAGACCATCTCGCTGGGCATCGGACAGGGCTACAACAGCTTCACCATCCTGCAGCTGGCGCAGGCGACTTCGGTGATCGTCAACAACGGCAAGGTGATGAAGCCGCACCTGGTCAAGGCGGTCGAGGACGCGGTCACGCGCAAGCGCACGCTGACGGTGCCCAAGGAAAGCTACACGATCCCGCTCAAGCAGGCCGACATCGACGTGATCAAGCGCGCCATGGTCGCGGTGACGCATTCGGGCACGGCGGCGCGCGTATTCGCCGGTGCCTCGTACGAGTCGGCCGGCAAGACCGGCACGGCGCAGACCTACAGCCTGTCCAAGGGCGAGAAGTACAACCACCATGCGCTGGCCGAGCACAAGCGCGACCACTCGCTGTACACCGCGTTCGCGCCGGCTGACCAGCCGAAGATCGCGATCGCGCTGATCGTCGAGAACGCCGGCTTCGGCGCGGCGGTGGCCGCGCCCATCGCGCGCAAGCTGATGGACTACTACCTGACCGGCAAGTGGCCGGCCGACCTGGAAGCAATGGCGCCGCCGGCCGGCGAGCGCGTGGCCGGCCGCCCGCCCGTGGAGACGCCGAGCGTGTTCACCACCGGCCAGACCGCCAGCATCGCCAGTGCCACGGTGATGTCCACCGGGGCCGCGCCCGCGAGCGGCGCCGCCGCCAGCGCCGTGGCCGCGGCCTCCGGCGCGCAGCCGGTGACGCCGGAGGCGATTGCCGCCGCGCTGAACGCCGAGGCGATCGCGCCGGCTTCGGCCGTCGAGACGCTGGACCAGCGCATGCTGCAGGCCCTTGGCCACAGCAAGCCCGTGCCGCAGCCGGCCTCCGCCCCCGCCGTGCAGCCCGCCACGGCACCCGCGCCCAAACCTCGCGTCAAGCCCGTGTCCGCCAAGGCGGCCAGCGGTGCCGACGCCACCCGCTGAAGGAGACGCGCATGGATCGCCGCCGCGTCATGTCCCTGGTCAAGACCGCGCTGACCGGTTTTGACAAGCCGCTTTCGCTGATCGTCTTCCTGCTGTTCGCCACCGGCGTTGTCGCGCTGTACTCGGCCGCCATCGACATGCCGGGCCGCGTCGAAGACCAGTTGCGCAACATCCTGCTGTCGTACGTGGTGATGTTCGTGATTGCCTACCTGCCCACGCAGACGCTGATGCGGGTGGCGGTGCCGATCTACACGGTCGGCGTGGCGCTGCTGATCGCGGTGGCCATGTTCGGCCTGATCCGCAAGGGCGCGCGCCGCTGGCTCTATGTCGGCATGGTGATCCAGCCGTCGGAGATCATGAAGATCTCGATGCCGCTGATGCTGGCGTGGTACTTCCAGAAGCGCGAGGGCGTGATCAGGTGGTTCGACTTCATCGTCGCGCTGGGGCTGCTGCTGATCCCGGTCGGCCTGATCGCCAAGCAACCCGACCTGGGCACCGCGCTGCTGGTGATGGCGGCCGGCCTGTACGTGATCTACTTCGCCGGGCTGTCGTGGAGGCTGATCCTGCCGCTGCTGGGGCTGCTGGTGGTGGCGATCACGCTGCTGATCACGTTCCAGAACGACATTTGCGCGCCGGGCGTGAACTGGCCGGTGCTGCACGACTACCAGCAGCACCGCGTGTGCACGCTGCTCGACCCGACCAGCGACCCGCTCGGCAAGGGCTTCCACACCATCCAGTCGATCATCGCGATCGGCTCGGGCGGAGTCGAGGGCAAGGGCTTCCTGAAGGGCACGCAGACCCATCTCGAATTCATTCCCGAGAAGCACACCGACTTCATCTTCGCGGTCTACTCCGAGGAGTTCGGCCTGATCGGCAATGCGCTGCTGCTGGTGCTGTACCTGCTGCTGATCTTCCGCGGCCTGTTCATTGCAGCCAACGCGCCGACGCTGTTTTCGCGGCTGCTGGCGGGGTCGATCACACTGATCTTCTTTACCTATGCGTTCGTCAACATGGGCATGGTCAGCGGGATCCTGCCGGTGGTGGGCGTGCCGCTGCCGCTGATGAGCTATGGCGGGACGGCGCTGGTGACGCTGGGGGCGGGCATCGGCATCTTGCTGAGCATTTCGCGCCAGAAGCGGTTGATCCAGACGTAGCGCGGGCGGCACAGGAAAAGGGGGGCGACGCCCCCCTTTGCTAAACTGCCACCCAATTTTCCTCTACCGGTCCAAGCCCCATGAACGCCCAAGACGTTGCCGCCTACCTGCAGAGCCATCCCGAATTCTTCGAAGAGCACGCCGAGCTGCTGGCCGCGGTGCAGCTGACCAGCCCGCACAGCCACCGCGCCGTGTCGCTGCAGGAACGCCAGATGGAAATCCTGCGCGAGAAGAACAAGGGCCTGGAGCTGCGCCTGGCCGACCTGGTGCGCCATGGCCACGACAACGACCGCACCCAGCAGCGCCTGCACGACTGGCAGCTGCGGCTGCTGGCCGAGGCCGATTCGCACGCGCTGCCGTACGCCGTGCAGGACGGCCTGCAGCAGGTGTTCGACGTACCTGCCGTGGCGCTCAAGCTGTGGAACGTGGCCGAACAGTACGCCCACATGGAAGTCGCGCAGGGCGCCAGCGAAGATATGCGCCTGTTTGCCGACGGCCTGCGCGCGCCGTACTGCGGCGCCAACGGCGGCTTCGAGGCGGCGGCGCTGCTGGAGCGCGACGATATCGTCTCGCTGGCGATGGTGGCGCTGCGCGTGCCCGTGCGCGCGGACGATGCCGCCGCCGATGTGCAGGGCGCCGCGTTCGGCCTGCTGGTGCTGGGATCGCCGGACCCGCGCCGTTTCCACGAAGGCATGGGCACCGCCTACCTGGCGCAGATCGGCGAAGTCGCCGGCGCCGCGCTGAACCGCCTGCGCGACTGAGGCCGATGCCGTGAGCGCACGCCGGCCGCCGCGCCAGCCCGCTCCCGCGCCGGCGGATGACGGCGCGGGAGCGCCGGCCGATCCGCTGGTCGTACGCTATCTCGACTGGCTGCGCGGCAGCCGCAAGCTGGCCGACCATACGCTTGCCAGCTATAGCCGCGACCTGCGCGTGCTGCAGGCGCATGCCGTGCGCTACGCGCCCGGCGTCGCGTTGCTGGCGTTGCAGACCCCCCATATCCGCAACTTTGCCGCCCGGCTGCACGGCAGCGGGCTGGTCGGCACCAGCATCGCCCGCACGCTGTCGGCGTGGCGCGGCTTCTATCAGTGGGCGGCGCGGCATGGCCATGGCGTGACGGTCAATCCGGTAGAAGGCGTGCGCGCGCCGCGCTCCGGCCATGCGCTGCCCAAGGCGCTGTCGGTCGAGCATGCGGTGGCGCTGGTTGCCCACACCGCTGGCACCGATGCCCAGGCCGTGCGCGACCATGCGGTGTATGAACTGTTCTATTCCAGCGGGCTGCGGCTGTCGGAACTGGTGCAGCTGGACCTGCGCTATGCCGCTGTCGACGGCTACCGGTCCAGCGGCTGGCTCGACCTGGCCGGCGCCGAAGTGACGGTGACCGGCAAGGGCGCGCGCCGGCGCACCGTGCCGGTCGGCAGCAAGGCTATCGAGGCGCTGCGCGCCTGGATCGCGGTGCGCGACACGCTGTTGCGTCCCGGCGCGGCGCCCGAAGATGCGCACGCGCTGTTCCTGGGGCCGCGCGGGCGGCGGCTGTCGATGCGCGCGGTGCAGCTGCGGCTCAAGCAGCAGGCGCTGGGCGCCGGCGTGCCGGCCGATGTGCATCCGCATATGCTGCGGCATTCGTTCGCCACGCACTTGCTGCAGTCGTCGGGCGACCTGCGCGCGGTGCAGGAGATGCTGGGCCACGCCAGCATCTCGACCACGCAGATCTATACCGCGCTGGATTTCCAGCACCTGGCGCGGGTCTATGACAAGGCGCACCCGCGCGCGGGACGGCGCCCGGCGCCTGCGCCGGAAGCGCCGGCCGACGAGGCCGGCGCTTCCGGCGAGACCGGCGAGACCGACGAAGCCGCAGACTAGCTCACTCCCACTGCGCCAGCACCTCACGGAAGCCCTCGATCTCAGGCATCAGCCAGCTGCGGAAGGCCTGCACCTTGGGCAGGTTCAGCGAGCCCGGCGCACAGACGAAGTACAGCAGCCACGGACACGGTATGCTGACATCGAACAGCCGCACCACGCGCCCCGCCAGCAGGTCGTTGTAGGCCAGCGACGAGCGGATCAGCGCGATGCCCTGGCCCGCCGACGCGGCCTGCAGCAGCAGCGACGAATCCTCCATCAGCAGGCCCTTGCGCGGCTCGGGCCAGTCCAGCCCGGCGGCCTCGAACCACGGCTTCCACGGATCGCCCTCGCCGCGCAGCAGCGGCAGGCCGGCCATCTCCTCCGGCTTCTGCGGCAGCCGGCCGCCATTGAAGCTGGGGCTGCACATCGGGAAGAAGACGTCGTCGAGCAGCTTTTCCACATACAGGCCGGGATAGTCGCCGCTGCCCATGCGCAGCGCGATATCGACTTCCTCATGGGCAAAGTTGACCAGCGTGTTCGATGACAGCAGCTCGACGTCCAGCTCCGGATGGCGCTCGATAAAGCTGCCGATGCGCGGTGTGAGCCAGCGCGCGGCGAACGAAGGCATGGTGCTGATCGTCAGGCGCTTGTCACGGTTGCCGGCCTGCAGCACGCGCGTGGCATCGGCGATCTGCAGCAGCGCGTCGCGTACGCGCTCGGCGTAGATGCGGCCGGCCGGGGTCAGCGCCACGCGCTTGCCGTGGCGCTCGAACAGCGGCAGGCCCAGCTCGTCTTCGAGTGCGCGGATCTGGTGGCTGACCGCGCCGTGGGTGACGAACAGCTCCGTCGCCGCGCGCGAAAAACTCTCATGACGCGCCGCCGCCTCGAACGCGCGCAGGGCGGTCAGCGCCGGCAGGCGCGGCAGCTCGCGGTGCCAGCCGCGCGGCAGGTCCTTTTCCCAGGCGCTTTTCCAGGCCATGGCAGGCTCCGATGAAGTCGGGTTTATGTGAGTTTGGCTAACAAGAACAAAGAAAATATATCGTTTTGATAGTGTCCGGGCAATCACTAATATTCCTTCACCGGCCCCCCGCTGTAGCGATTCACTTAACGGCGAATTCCACAAGACTTAACTGGCATGGTCCCTTTACCGGGCCAATTGCCGTGGATTCGTTCCCCATAAGCGACAGCGTGGCGCAACTGCCTCCGGGCCGGCTGAACGGAGAACCTCCATGAAAATCGTGCTCACAACGACCGTGTTCACCCTGAATCCTGGCGAAGTCACCGCGCTGTCGGTGCACGCCGCCCAGCGCCTGCATGTCGAGAAAGCCAATGGCATGGACGTGTGGCTGACGCGCGAAGGCGATTCGGAGGACTACTGGCTGCGTTGTGGCGGCAGCCTGTTGCTCCGCTCCGGCGACGAGGTGGTGGTCAGCATCGACCCGCGCGCGCAGGAACCGGTACGCCTGGCGCTGATCGCCGAGGCGCGCCGTCCGGCGCTGGCGCTGGCGGATGTGCCGCACCTGGTGTACCGCAGCCTGCGCCGGCTGGTTCGAGGCACGGAATGGACGCCTGGCCAGGACCAGGCCGCCGCATCCTGAAGCCGACACGGAAACGGACGGGGCATCGTCCGCGTCACACCCGCGCCGCGCGCACTTGCGCCTGGCCTGGTCGCGTGACGCAACCGACGAGTCCCCGGCACCGCAAGGCTGACAGTGACAATGGCAGGGCCGGCACAAGCCGGCCCTTTTCGTTACACTCTCGCCATGCATCCGATTCAGATCATCGAACGCGGCCGCGAGGACTATCAGCCGTGTTTCGACGCGATGCGCGCCTTCACCGCCGCACGCACGCCCGAGACGCCCGACCAGGTCTGGCTGGTCGAGCATCCGCCGGTCTACACCCTGGGCCAGGCGGGCGACCCCGCACACCTGCTGTCGCCTGACGACAACATCCCCGTGGTGCAGATCGATCGTGGCGGCCAGATCACTTATCACGGTCCAGGCCAGGTAGTGGCTTACCTGCTGCTCGATTTGCGCCGCCGCCACCTGATGGTGCGCGAGCTGGTTCACGCCATCGAGCAGGCAGTGCTGGACACGCTCGCGGCGTATAATCTCGCAGCCGAACGCAAGCCCGGCGCCCCCGGCATCTACCTGTCCGACGGGCCGCACCAGGGCGCCAAGATTGCCGCGCTCGGCCTGAAGATCCGCAACGGCTGCAGCTACCACGGCGTCAGCCTCAACGTGCAGATGGACCTGTCGCCGTTCCTGCGCATCAATCCCTGCGGCTATGCCGGACTGGAAACGGTCGACATGGCCACCGCGGGCGCCACCTGCCCGGTGGCAGATGCCGATGGCGCACCCTTGCCCGTGAGCGCGGCACGACAACCCGACATCGCACAGCGCCTGGCGGCTGCATTGTGCGAGGTGCTGGCAGCGCACGAATCCCGCGTGCTGGCGGCTGAAGCCGCCGACGTGAATGCCGACCCGGCCCTGGCCTCCTAGTCAAAAGCGAAATGCACGCTGAGCGCGTGCGGAGAAATGTATGAGCGACGCCCTGATCGCCCCGATCGCATCTTCCAGCGAAGCCCCGCAGTCCCCCGCGGAGGCGTACGACCCGACCCGCAAGCAAAAGTCGGCCGACAAGACCGCACGCATCCCCATCAAGATCGTGCCGGCCGAAAAGCTCAAGAAGCCGGACTGGATCCGCGTGAAGGCCGCCACCGGCAATTCGCGTTTCTATGAGATCAAGGACATCCTGCGCGCCAACAACCTGGTGACGGTGTGCGAGGAAGCCAGCTGCCCCAATATCGGCGAATGCTTCGGCAAGGGCACGGCGACCTTCATGATCATGGGCGACAAGTGCACGCGCCGCTGCCCGTTTTGCGACGTCGGCCATGGCCGCCCGGATCCGCTGGACGTGAACGAGCCCGGCAACCTCGCACGCACCATCTCCCAGCTCAAGCTGAACTACGTGGTGATCACCAGCGTCGACCGCGACGACCTGCGCGACGGCGGTGCCCAGCACTATGTCGATTGCATCTCGCAGACGCGCGAGCTGTCGCCCGACACCCGCATCGAAGTGCTGGTGCCCGACTTCCGTGGCCGCCTCGACAAGGCTCTGGACATCCTGCAGGCCTGCCCGCCTGACGTGATGAACCACAACATGGAAACCGTGCCGCGCCTGTACAAGCAGGCCCGTCCGGGCGCGGACTACGCGCACTCGCTCAAGCTGCTGCAGGAATTCAAGCGCCGCAACCCCAACGTGCCGACCAAGTCCGGACTGATGGTGGGCCTGGGCGAGACCGACGAGGAAATCCTGGAAGTCATGCGCGACATGCGCGCGCACGACATCGACATGCTGACCATCGGCCAGTACCTGGCGCCGTCGAACCACCACCTTCCGGTGCTGCGCTACGTGCACCCGGACACGTTCAAGATGTTCGAGGACGAGGCTTACAAGATGGGCTTCACCCACGCTGCCGTGGGCGCGATGGTGCGCAGTTCGTACCACGCTGACCAGCAGGCGCATCAGGCGGGGTTTGCCTGATCCGCATCGGGTTCATGCGTATTCAAGGCGGCCGGGATGAATCCCGGCCGTTTTGCTTTGGAGCCTGCTTTGCGCATCGCATTCCCCCGGCCGCCAGCCTACACTGGTAAAAAGTGCGCTACCAGGAATCCCATGAGCCCCTGCACCATCCATCGCCTCGCCGAACAAGCGCTGCTCTACAGCGTGGCGCCCCCCGCATCGCTCGAGGTCCAGCGCCGCATCTGGGCGATGGCGGCGCGGGCCGAAGAATGGCGCGGCGTGGTCGACGTGGTGCCGGGCATGAACAACCTGACAGTGATCTTCGACGGCAGTGCCGACGTCGAAGTGCTGGAGCGCAGCCTGAAGCAGGCCTGGGCCTCGAACGAGGCGCGCAACACCACCGGCAAGGTGGTCGAGATCCCGGTGCGCTACGGCGGCGGGCATGGGCCGGACCTGGCCGATGTGGCCGCGCATACCGGGCTATCGCCGCGCGAAGTTGCGCACCGCCATGCCGCCGGCGAGTACGTTGTCTATTTCCTGGGTTTCCAGCCTGGCTTTGCCTATCTGGGCGGGCTCGCGCCCGAGCTGGCCACGCCGCGCCGGCGCGAGCCGCGGGTGGCGGTGCCGGCGGGATCGGTCGGCATCGGCGGCGAGCAGACCGGCATCTATCCGGCGGTGCTGCCGGGCGGCTGGCAGCTGATCGGCCACACCGATATCGCACTCTTCGTCGCGGATCGCAATCCGCCGTCCCTGTTGGCGCCCGGCGATACCGTGCGCTTTGTCGCCGAGGAAATCATAGCGTGATCGAAATCATCCGACCTGGCGCGCTCGCCTCGGTGCAGGACCTGGGCCGTACCGGCTTCCGCCGTATTGGCGTGGGCAGTTGCGGGGCGATGGATACGCTGGCGGTGGCGGTCGGCAACCGGCTGCTGGGCAATGCGCCCGGGTGCGCCGCCATTGAATTCACGCTGGGACGCGCCGCGGTTCGCTTCCATGCGGACATGCGCGTCGCTCTGGCTGGCGCGGAGTGTGGCGCGACGCTGGATGGAACGCCAGTCTGGTCCTGGCACGCCTTCGACGTGCACGCCGGTGAGATCCTGGTGCTGCCGCCGGCGCGCGGCGGCACGCATGCCTATTTGTGCGTGGCGGGCGGCATCGATGTCGAGCCGGTGATGGGCTCGCGCAGTACCGACCTGAAGGCCGCCTTTGGCGGGCTGGACGGGCGCGCGCTGCAGGAGGGCGACCGGTTACCGGTGGGACGCGCGGGGTTGCCGGCCGAAGGCGACTGGATCGGCGTGCAGGCGCCGGCGTGGGCGCTGCCGGCCGACCTCGACGGCAAGGCCACGCCGGTGCGCATGCTGCCCGGGCCGGAGTATGAAGACTTCGAGACGGCATCGCAGCAGGCGCTGTGGCAGTCCGACTGGATCGTCACGCCCAACAGCAACCGCATGGGCCTGCGCCTGAACGGCCCCGCGCTGGCGCGCCGCGCCGATCGCAGCGCTGACCTGCTTTCGCACGGCGTGGTGCCGGGCGTGATGCAGGTGCCGCCGGCCGGGCAGCCGATCGCGCTGATGGCCGATGCGCAGACCACCGGCGGCTACCCGAAGATCGGCGTGGTGATCGGCGCCGACCTGTGGCGGCTGGCGCAGGTGCCGCTGGGCGCGGCCGTGCGCTTCGTGCCGGTGACGCTGGCACAGGCCGCCGCGGCGCAGGCTGAGCTGGACCGCTACCTGCGCCAGATCGACCAGGCGCTGCAATGGCAGGGCGACGGCATGGCCATCGCCGCGCGCCGGCGCACGCTGACCCGCGCGGCGGCCTGAGCCGGCCGCGCGTACTTGTACCTTGTACACCTCGACAGCAGGCGGCAGCGCGGACCCCTCACCGCACCGCCCGGGAGAATGGCAATGCAGATCGACCTGAACGCGGACCTCGGCGAAGGCTGCGGCAATGACGAGGCGCTGCTGGCGCTGATCAGTTCCGCCAACGTGGCGTGCGGCTGGCACGCGGGCGACGCCGCCACCATGGTGCAAACGGTCAAGTGGGCGCTCGAGCATGGGGTCGCCATCGGCGCGCACCCCAGCTATCCGGACCGCGAGAATTTCGGCCGCACCGAGATGCAGCGCGACCCCGAGGACGTCTATGCCGACATGCTGTACCAGATCGGCGCGCTCGACGCGATCGTGCGCGCGCAGGGCGGCGCGCTGCACCACGTCAAGCCGCACGGCGCGCTGTACAACCAGGCCGTGCGCGACCCGGCGCTGGCCAGCGCCATCGTGCGCGCGGTGCGGGATTTCGATGCCGACCTGGTGTTCTTCGGCCTGGCCGGCAGCCAGATGATCGACATCGCCAGGGAGGCCGGATTGCGCGTCAAGCAGGAGGTGTTTGCCGACCGCGGCTACAACCCCGACGGCACGCTGGTCAGGCGCGGAACCCCAGGCGCGCTGCACGAGGACGAGGAAGTCGCGCTGAACCAGACGCTGACCATGGTGCGCGAGAAGCGCGTGCGCGCCATCGACGGCACCTGGGTGCCGATCCAGGCCGAGACCGTCTGCCTGCACGGCGACGGGGCCCATGCGCTGGCCTTTGCGCGCCGCATCCGGGAACGGCTCACCGCCGAGGGCATCGCCATCTGCGCCGACAACTGACGGCGCCGCGCTTCGTCACGGTTTTTGCGTACCGGCCGCCGCCGACTCGCGGCGCGCCGCAGCCTTCTTCATGGCGTGGCGGCGCAGGCTGACCTGCTCGAAGCGCCAGATCACGTAGCAGAACGCCAGGAACGGCCATAGCCACCCCAGCCATTGGGCCAGGCTGTTGAAGTGGATGAAGCGGCCCATGCGCCAGCCCTGCTCGGAAATCCATGCATAGGGATTCGACGGCAGCACGTTGGTCAGCACCACCAGCCCGAGCAGCGCCACCATTGCCAGCACCGCGCGCAGCCAGCGCGGCAGGTACAGCAGCAGCGCCAGCACCAGCGAGCTGGTCAGCAGCGCGAAGCGGCCGCCTTCGGACAGCCAGTTGAAGGCGCTGTCGGCGGGGAACTGCAGTTCGGCCGCGGTGGCCTTGATCAGCAGCGCGGCGGCCAGCAGGCCAGCCAGGATGCGCAGCATCGGCGCATTGCGGCGCATGGCGATCGAGGCGAACAAGCCGGTGCCGATCCAGCTGCTGGCGGTCACCAGCGATTCCAGCAATTGCTGGCTCTGCATGTCCTCGGGCCGCAGGCCGATGTGGACCTGCCATGCCTCCAGCTGCGGGAACAGCATTTCCAGCACCTGCATCGGCCAGGATTCCGGATCGGTCAGCCATTCGCGCACGATGCCGCCCATGCCGAACAGGTGCTCCTGCGGGAAGATCTGCGCGAACGGCCACAGCATCAGCAGGATGATGGCAAAGCTGGCATGCGGCTCGAACCAGGCATGGCGCAGCCGCGTCAGCCGGCCGTCGTCGATCAGCGCATGCGTGAACGGCGCCACCACCGCGCCGCCCAGCAGCGCCCCCAGCGCGTTGGTGATCAGGTCGATATTGGACGAGATCCGGTTCGGCAGCCAGGTCTGGAAGGCTTCCATGCAGGCCGACAGCAGCGCGCCGGCGCACAGCGCCACCAGCGTCGCGCGCCCGCCCGACATGCGCGGATGCAGCGACAGCACGACCAGCGCCCCGAAGGGGACATAGCCGATGACATTGGTCAGCAGGTCGAAGTCGGTGATATAGCGCGGCTTGGGCGCGGTGACGAAGGCGAACGGCGAGATGCCGTTGTCGACCCAGCCGGAGAACGGGTAGAGGCTGGCATACACCACCAGCAGCGTGAAGCAAAGCAGCCCCACGCGGGCCAGCGGCGAATACTGCGGGCCGGAGGGTTCGGTCACGGTCGCAATTGCCGCGGGTGGCGCCACCGGAGGCGCCACCGGTTGCGCGGCTGGCGCCGGGGGCGGTGCGGAGGGCGGCGGGGCAGCCGGCTCCATGGCAAATCTCCTTGTCTGTCTTACTTTAGCGGCAACGTGGCGGTCCAGTCGAGCAGCGCGGCGATGGCGGCGTCGCTGGCTTCGGCCAGTGCCTTGACCCCGCCGGCGCCGTCGGCGCTGGGCGCGGGCCGGCGCACTTCGAAGGTCTGCTGGCCGAGCTGGCCGCGATGGAATACGGTGGCGCGCAGCCGTACCACGCCCTGGCTGGTTGTGGCGCTGTCGAACACCTGCTCGAATGCCAGCAGGTCGACCTTCAGCCCCGGCACGCTGGCGTCGCCGGACCAGGCCAGCCCGCCGCGCGCCGACACCGACTCGCGCAGGCGCTCGTCGAACAGGCGCGTCGGCGACATCACCCAGCGCTGCGTGGCATAGGGTTGCAGCCGCTGCGCCTGCGCGTACAGCAGGCGGTAGTAGAGCGCATTGCCTTCGAGCCAGTCGGGGCCGTCGGTCTGCGATACGCGCAGCCTGGGCAGCGGCGCGGGGGCGGCGCTGGCAGCGCTGGCACTGTTCCCTGCCGTGCCGGCCAGGGCGGCGGACGGCCCCAGGTCATACGTGACGGTTGGCGCGCCGCGCGACAGCGCGCAGCCGGACAGCACCAGCGCGGCGCCGGCCAACGCAAGCAGCGTGGCGGCGGTGCGGGAGCGGCGGGTCCGGCGTGAATTCTCGGTGGCAGGGATCACGGCGAGGCCTCGGCGGTTGTCGTTCTCTGGCATGGCGATGGGTCGTCGTTATGTCGTCGTCACGTCGTTGCGCGTCGTCGGTGACGTCAGGGCGTGCTGAAGCCCGGCTCGCCCGGCCCCGGCGCGGGCGCCGGCGCGCCGAACAGCACGCTGGTCGGGCTGTCGTTGAACTGGCCGGCGGCACGCTCGAAGCTGCGCGCGGTCTGGCGCGCATCGCGCGCCAGACCGTTAAGCTGCGGCAAGGTTTCCTGGTTGAAGTTGCCGGCCGCGGTCTGCACCGACGCCGCCGCACCCTGCAGGTCGTGCCCGACACTGTCGACCGTGCGCAGCACCGTGCCGTTGGGGCTGGCCAGCTCCTGCGTCAGGCGCCGCGTCGATTCCAGCGTGGCGTTGAGATTCTCGGCCACGCGCGGTAGGCGGTTGGCCGCCGGCGTCACCGAGTCCGACAGCTTCGAGTAGTCCTCGGCGGTCTTGCGCACCGAGCGGATCGCGGCCATCAGCTCATTACGGTTGGCGGTCTGGAACATGTCGTTGAGCGAGGCCATCAGCGTTTCGGCCTGCGTCAGCAGCGTATCGCCGCGCTTTTCCAGCTCTTCGAAGAAGCCCGGGCGCATGGCGATGCGTGCCACCGCCTTGGGCGAGGTGCGCAGCGGCGGCGAGGACTCGGCGCCGGCATGCGCGGCAGTGTCGTCCAGCTGCACGTAGGCGATGCCGGTCACGCCCTGGAAGCCCAGCGTGGCGTAGGTGGTGCGCGTGATCGGCGTGTCCTGGTTGACGCTGATGCGCACGATGATCTGGCCCGGTACCTGCGGATCGAACTTGATCGACTCCACCTTGCCCACCGCCAGCCCGCGGTACTTGACGTCCGCCTGCGGCCCGAGCCCGTTGACGGTGGAGCGCGTGATCAGGTCGTACGGCACGCGCACGGCGTGGTCGCTGCTGAACCAGAACAGCGCGAACAGCACCAGCACGGCCAGGCCGATGGTGAACACGCCGGCAAGGAACGCGTATGACTTGTTTTCCATCATGCTTCTCCGGGGGGCGCCGCGGGTTGCCCCGCCTGCGGCAGCGCCTGCAAGGCGCGCTGGGCGCGTTCGCCCAGGAAATATTCGCGGACGAAGGGGTGGTCCACCTTTACCACTTCGGGGATCGGCGCGGCGGCAATGACCTTGTGGTCGGCCAGCACCGCGACACGGTCGGACAGCGCCACCAGCGTGTCGAGGTCGTGCGTGATCATCACTACCGTGAGGCCCAGCTCGCGCCTAAGTTCCCGGATCAGCGCGACGTAGTCGTCCGACGCCATCGGATCGAGGCCGGCGGTGGGCTCGTCGAGGAACAGCAGTTCCGGCTCCAGTGACAGCGCGCGTGCCAGTGCCACGCGCTTGATCATGCCGCCGGACAGGTCCGACGGCATCTTGTCCGCATCGCGCGCGGACAGGCCCACGAGCTGCAGCTTGAGCAGCGCTGCCCGGCAGATCAGATTGTCCGGCAGCGCGCGCAACTCGCGCAGCGGCAGCGCGATGTTGTCGATCACCGACAGCGCCGAGAACAGCGCACCGCGCTGGAACTGCAGTCCCCAGCGGTTGCGCAGCGCCTGCAGCTGAGCCGGGCGCAATTTGGTCGGGTCTTCGCCGAACACCTTGATGCAGCCCGAAGTCGGCCGCTCCAGCCCCACGATCTGGCGCAGCAGCACGGTCTTGCCGCTGCCCGAGCCGCCCACGATCGACAGCAACTCGCCGCGCCACACGTCCAGGTTGACGTGGTCGTGCACCACGGCCTTGCCGAAGCGCTTGACCAGGTCGCGCACCTCGATCACCGCAGTACGCTGCGCCGGCGCGGGCGGCGCTGCCGCTTCCGTTGGCGCGCTCATATCCCCACGTCCTTGAACAGGATGGCAAACACCGCGTCGGCCAGGATCACGATGGTGATGGAGGTCACCACCGAAGCGGTGGTGCCTTCGCCCAGGCTTTGCGTATTGGGCTTGATGCGCAGCCCGAAGTGGCACGCCGTCAGCGCGATCAGGATGCCGAACGCCACGCCCTTGCCCAGCCCCAGCCACAGGTTGGCCACCGGCACCGCGTCGGGCAGCTCGCGCAGGAAGAACGCGGCGCTGATGCCGAGCTGCATGCGCGCTGCCACCATGCCGCCGGCCAGCGCCATCACGTCGGTCCACGCCACCAGCAGCGGCATCGAAACGGCCAGAGCGATCACGCGCGGCATGATCAGCCGGAAGCCGTGCGAGATCCCCATCACGCGCATGGCATCGAGTTCCTCGGTGACGCGCATCACGCCGATCTGCGCGGTGATGGCCGAGCCGGACCGGCCCGCGATCAGGATCGCCGCCAGCACCGGCCCCAGCTCGCGGATCACCGCCATGCCGAGGATATTGACGATAAACGTGCTGGCGCCGAACACGCGCAGCTGGTTCGCTGACAGGTACGACAGCACGATGCCGATCAGGAACCCCACCAGCGCGGTGATGCCGAGCGCCTTGTAGCCGACGTTGTAGATATTGGCCGAGACCTCGCGCCAGGGGCCGCGCTGCGGCATGCGCGCGAAGCGCAGCAGGTCGAACGCCAGTTGCCCGAGCATGGTGATGCCGATGGACAGCTGCACGCCGAACGACAGCACGTTGGCGCCGAACAGCGTAACCGGGTTGAAGCGGTCCACCATGTGCTTCTTCCAGCCTTCGTCCTGCACCGCTGCGATGCGCTCGAACACACGGCGCTGGCCCTCGCTGGCCTCGATCTGCTGCGGCATCTTGCCGTCCCACGCCTGCCACAGCAGCTGTCCGCCGATGTGGTCCAGCCGCTGCACCTCGGCTAGCGACCATTGCGCGTGCTCCGGCTCCTGCGCCAGTTCGTGCAACTGGGCGCGCAGATGGCGCGCCTGGTGGCAGCCGGCCAGCGCCAGCGCGGTCCAGTCGCCACGCAGCGCTACGCTGACGGTCCCGTCCCCGCGCGTGATATGGAAGTCTGGCGTCGTCTGGCGTTCCAAGGGCTAGCGATGTGATGGCCGAGTCCCGATTCTAAGCCACCCGCCCGGCTGGCGCGACCGCGGCCATGTCCGGGCAGGGGGCAGGCAGGGGATGGGCAGGCACGGTCAGGGAGACGGGCCCGGTGAAAACGTGCTGCGCGGCTACAATGCGGCAGTCGGGCAGGCGCCATGCCTGCCGGTTTTTGCAGCACCCTTGCACTACGTACGCACCACCACCGCATCGCCGATTGCCACCAGCGCAGCTTCCCATGCCAGACGCCCCTGACACCTCCCTTACGCCCGCATCGGGCCCGTCCGACTCCTGGCGCATCGACCCCGCCGCGCTGCGTGCCGCGCTGTCGCCGGCGCTGCGCGACTGGACGCTGGAGCTGGTCGAAGAAACCGGCTCGACCAATGCCGACCTGACCGCCGGGTGCCGCCACGCACCCTGGTCGGATGCCGGCTGGCTGCGCCTGGCCTACCGCCAGACCGCCGGGCGCGGGCGCATGGGACGGCCGTGGCAGGGCCAGGCGGGCATGACCTTCTCGGTGGCGCTGCCGCTCGCGCTGGCGCCGGCACAGCTCACCGGCCTCAGCCTGGCGGTGGGGCTGGCGTTGACCGAGGCCCTTGGCGATGTCGACCCGCGCCTGGGTGCGCGCGTCGGCCTGAAATGGCCGAACGACCTGCAGATCGACGGCCGCAAGCTGGCCGGCATCCTGATCGAATCGGTGCGCGCCGGGCAGAACCGAATCTGGGCCGTGATCGGCATCGGCCTGAACCTGGTGCGCGATGCGCAGATGGAAGCCGCGCTGGGCCGCGAGCTGGCCGGCGTGGCCGAGGCTGTGCCGGGCTTCGACGCCAGCCGCGACGCCACGCGCCTGCTGGCCGCGGTGCTGGAGCGGCTGGCGTCGATGCGCACCGCGTTCCTGGCCCATGGCTTCGGGCCGATGGCGCGGCGCTGGTCCGCCGCCGATGCCTACCGCGACCAGCCGGTGCGGCTGCTGCACGACGGCAAGGTGATCGCGGAGGGCATCGCGCGCGGCGTCGACGAGACCGGCCAGCTGATGCTGGAAACGCCGGCAGGACTGGAGCGGATCGCCAGCGGCGAGCTGTCGCTGCGCCCCGCGCCGGGCCAGGAGGATGGCGCATGAGCGTGCCGCAGCTGCTGATCGACATCGGCAACACGCGCCTGAAATGGGCGTGGTGCGAGGCCGGCGCGCCGCTGCCGGCCGGGACGGGTTTGCCCACGCCGTGGCAGCATGGCGGCGCGGTCGCGCATGCCGATGAACATGCGCTGAAGACCCTGGCCGCCGACCTGCGCGCGCTGCGCGGCAGCGGCCCGATGCCGGCGGTCTGGATCACCAACGTCGCCGGCCCGGTGATCGCCGCCGCCGTGGATGCGGCGCTGGCCGACGCCTTCGGCGGCTGCGCGACGGTGCAGTGGGTGCGCAGCAGCGCGGCGCACGGCAACCTGGCCAACGGCTACCGCGAGCCCACGCAGCTGGGTGTCGACCGCTGGGTCGGCGCCATCGGCGCGCACCGCTGGCTGCCGCACGACTCGCTGCTGGTCGTGACCGCGGGCACCGCGACCACAATCGATATCGTCACCGTCGGCGCGGACGGCCGCGCACGCTTCGAGGGCGGTCTGATCCTGCCGGGGCTGGCGCTGATGCTGGGCACGCTGGCGCGCAATACCGCGCAGCTGCCGGCGCTGGAGGTGGAGCAGGTGGAGGAGGCCGGCACCGTGGCCGGCGCGCACCTGGGCTGGGCCGACAACACCCACGACGCCATTGCCGCCGGCTGCCTGGCCGCGCAGGCGGGCGCGATCGAACGCACCTGGCGCGCGCTGGGCGAACGCGGGCCGACGCGCTGCCTGCTGTCTGGCGGCGCACGCGGCGCGCTGGCCGGCGCGCTCGCGGTGCCCTTCGAGATGCACGATAATCTGGTGCTGCTCGGCCTGCATGCGATGGCGTCGGCCGAGGCCTAGCGGCCATCGCCCTCACCACGCCCTCCTCACGCCGTCACGCACGCTCCCCCAGCCCTTCCATGTCCGCCCCACTGCGCATCGCCCTGCTGTCGCTGTTGCTCGCCAACGTCCTGATGGTGGCCGCGCTGGCGGGCCTGTTTGGCACGAATCCGTTGGGCGGGTGGTTTGGCACGCCGCGCGAGCCGAACCGGCTCGGGCAGCAGGTGCGCGCCGAGCGCATGCAGCTGCTGCCGCCGGCCGCGCCGTCTGCGGGCGACGCCGCGCCGCGCGGCACCTTGCCGGTGGCCCGGCGCCAGGGCTGAGCTCAGCCGGCCTGGCGCACCTTGGTCAGCAGCTTGGTGGTGGAGCGGTCGTGCAGGAACGGGATGGCATAGGCCTGGCCGCCCCAGCTTCGCACCAGCCGGGTTTCTTCCAGCGTATCGATGTCATAGTCGCCGCCCTTGACGTAGATGTCGGGGCGCACCAGCCGGATCAGCTCGACCGGCGTCTGCTCGCGGAACATCGCCACCAGGTCGACCGACGCCAGCGCGGCCAGCAGCGCCATGCGGTCCGATTCATGGTTGAGCGGGCGGTCGTCGCCCTTGCCGAGCATCTTGACCGAGGCATCGCTGTTGACGCCCACCACCAGGCTCGCACCCAGCGCGCGTGCCTGCGCCAGGTAGGTGGCATGGCCGCGGTGCAGGATATCGAAGACGCCGTTGGTGAACACCAGCGGGCGCGGCAGCGCGGCGATGCGCGCGGCCAGTTCGGCGGAGTTGTCGGCGGGAGTCAGCTTGGATTCGAAGGCGGGTACGGACATGGGTCAGGGATCGGATGGTGGAGGCCGGCGCTGGCGGCGCCGGCACGCTTGTCCGAATGGTACCCCGTCCGGTAGGTTTCGCCGCTCGTTCAGCGCTGCTTACCCGACCAGCGCCACCGCGGCGTCATTGGCGGGCAGCGGCACCGTGGCGGCGGCAATGCCGCGCATCACCGAGACCAGTGCCTCGCGCACCGCGTCGACATGGGCCGCCCCGGCGCGTCCGCCCAGGTACAGCAGGCTGACGTCGGCCCAGGCCGGAAAGCCATCGGGCACCTGCGCCACGTAGGCGCTGCTGGCCCCATCGATCCACGGCACGTTGAACTTCAGCACCGGCGTGACGCCGCCGCGCGAGCGCCACAGCGCGACCTGGCCGTTCCATGACGGCGCCACGGTCAGGCGTACCTGGTCGGACCTGTCGGCCAGGTAGCGCCGCACCGGGCTTTCTACGTCGGCATCGTCGCTGAGCAGGGTCCAGTGCTCGCGCACGGTGACGTCGTTGCCCGCGGGCTCCGCCTCCACGGATGGCGGGGGCGGCAGCCGGATCAGGCTGCGCTGCGCCATCGTCACGTGCTCGGCCAGCACACCGCCCGTGCCCGGCGGCGCGTCCACGGTGACGGCGCAGTCGATCTGTCCCTTTGCCATGGCCTGTCCGGCCAGGCGGCCGCTGCCGATCACGCTGGAGGCGATATGGACATCCGGCAGCGCCGCCGACAGCCGCGCCAGCACCTGCGTCAGCGCGGGGTCGCCCAGCGCCATCGAGACGCCGATGCGCAGGGTCTGGCGCGGCCCGCCGCCGCGCGGCGAGCGTTCGCTTGAATTTGCAACCAGCCCGTTCCAGCGTTCCAGCATGCCGGCAGCGGCGCGTTCCAGTTTCAGCCCGTATGCGGTTGGAACCAGGCCGCCGCGCCGCTCGAAGAACAGCTCGTCACCGGTCACGTCGCGCAGCTTGCGGATGGCGTAGGCCACGGTGGGCTGGCGCACGCCGAGCGCCTGCGCGGCGCGGCCGATGCCGCCGTAATGCATGACCTGGACAAAGACGCCCAGGGCCTTGAAATCGATATGACGCAATCTTTACCCCTGCCAAGACGTTGCCGCGCGCTGTCGTCGCTGGCCCTGTGCCCGTACGTTGCGGGAGCGCGGCGAGGGGCGCGCCGGGAATCCCGGCGGCACCTTGCCGGCGAGACCGAGCAGCGCTGTGGATAATCGCCAGCCGCGACTGGCGGATTTTCAGGGGATGTTATCGGAATGACCGTCTATTACAAAATGAATTGCGCTAATATCAAAGTCCGATCAATAACACATGAGGCAAAAAAGATAATCGCGCCAGGTGATTTAAGTATTTTATTTTCAGAATTAAGAAGTTTAGGAATGGCGCGCCACGACTGGCATTGCGGCCAATGCGATTGTTTGGGTCCAGATAAACCGGTGATTTTCCTGCGCTGTAGTAACCGGATACCACCCGGCCCGCCGGAAAATCTGGCAAGTGCCGGTGCGGGCTGCCAGATTGCCGGAAATTGACGGCGCTGGCGCGCCAATGAAAAAACCCCGCCGCAGCGGGGTTTTTGTCGGGCCGGCAGCGAGCCGCCGGATCAGGCCTGTGCCGGCTGGGCGCCGCCGGCGCCGGGCAGGCGGGCGTTCAGCTCCTTGCGGTAGCGGTTCAGGTCCTGCACCGATTCAAAGGTGCGTTCGAACAGCAGCGACATATTGTGCAGAATCCGTTCGATGACCTTCTTCTCCCAGCCTTCGTCGAAGCGGATCTGCTCGTCCAGCCATTTCTCCAGCCAGTCCGGGTCCGGCAGGCGCGATTGCACGGTGTCGTTGGGGAACAGCGCCTTGTTGACGTGCAGATTGGTCGGGTGCAGCGGCTTTTCGGTGCGGCGCGCCGAAGCCATCAGCACGCCGATCTTGGCGAACGCTGCGCGCGCGTTGTCGCCGAATTGGGCCAGGTACTTCTTCATGTAGCGCAGGTACGCGCCGCCGTGGCGGGCTTCATCCTGCGACAGGGTGCGGTAGATATGCTTGATCACCGGTTCCGAGTGCCATTCGGCGGCGCGACGGTACCAGTGGTTCAGGCGGATCTCGCCGCAGAAATGCAGCATCAGCGTTTCCAGCGGCGGGGCCGGGTCGAACTCGAAGCGCACGGCGTGCAGTTCTTCCTCGGTCGGCACCAGGTCCGGGCGGAAGCGGCGCAGGTACTCCATCAGCACCAGCGAGTGCTTCTGTTCCTCGAAGAACCAGATGCTCATGAACGCCGAAAAGTCGGAATCGTGGCGGTTGTCGCGCAGGAACATCTCGGTCGCCGGCAGGGCGGACCATTCCGTGATCGCGTTCATGCGAATGGTCTTGGCCTGGTCGTCCGTCAGCAGGCTGGCGTCGAAGCTATCCCAGGGGATGTCCTTGTCCATGTGCCAGCGGACGGCTTCCAACGATTTGAACAGTTCGGGGTAGAGCATGGTAAGCCTTTGAAATTACGGGCAGATTCTACCAGATGCGAATTATTCTCTTCTCCTTTTTTAGGGCGCATGGGGACAAATGCAACGACTTTTGCGAAGGTCTGGCGCAGCCAACTGCATATTGCGGGCGATAAGCGGCGCGCCGGGCGGCCCAAGTGCCAGCCGCGGCGCCTGGCGAGCCGGCGCTCAGGGCGAGACCGCGCTCTCCGGCAATGCCGCGGGTGCGGTATCAGGCACTACGCCGTACAGGAACGCGGCCAGTTCGGCGGCCTGCGCTTCTGCGTCGCGCTCGCCTAGCGCCATCAGCGCCTGGGTGAACTCGGGCTCGAACAGCAGGTAGCTGGCGAAAGCGGCGCCGCGTGCCTCGGTACCGCCCAGCGGCGCCAGCAGCGCACGCACGGTGCGCGGCAGCTGCTTCTGGTGTTCGGCGGCGAGCGCCTCGATCGGCTCGCTGGGCGCGATCGTCATGACCTGCACCGGGCGCCAGCCTTCGCGGTCGCCGGCGAGCTCGGGCATGCGCGCCAGCAGCCGGTTGATATGCAGCAGCCGCTCCAGGTCGGCATTGAGGCCGTCCAGGAAGATGCTGGCCAGCGCCTGGCCGCCCACCTGCGCCAGCGACGGGTAGCCGCCGGCGGGCACGGTGTCGAACCAGCCCGATCGCTGGCGCGAGGCCGCACCGATCGCCAGGATGCGTGACGCGCCCAGGTGGATCGCCGGCGACAGCGGTGACATCTGCCGCATGGTGCCGTCGCCGAACCACTCGTGATGGCCGTCGATCTCGAGCGGAATCGACGGGAACAGGAACGGTATCGACGCGGAGGCCAGCAGGTGGTCCACCGTGATCGGCGCCGGCACCGCGATGCGCTGGCTGCGGTGCCACGGATGGATGCGGTGGTGCGACTGGTAGAAGGTGACGTGGCGGCCGGTGCTGTATGACAGCGCGGTGACCGCGAACGCCTGCAGCGCGCCGCTGTCCAGGCTGGCCTGCACCCGAGCGGGATCGAACAGCTCGCCCAGCATGCTGCCCAGCGGCGTGTTGTCGAACAGCGCACGCGGCGCCTTGCGCTGCGTGGCCCAGCCCAGCGCCAGCGTCGACAGCCAGCGCGCCCCCGACACGCCCACGCGCAGCACATCGGTGCGGTAGACATCGTCGGCATGGATGCTGTGCCACAGCGCGCCCAGGCTTTGCGTGGCGGCCTGGAAATCGCCGGCGTTGACGGCCAGCCCGGCGCCGTTGATCGCGCCCGCCGAGGTGCCGGCGATGATGCCGAACGGCAGCCCGCCATGCGCCTTGCCGTGGCGCGCCGCGATGCGCGCGAGCCCGCACAGCACGCCGGCCTGGTAGGCGGCGCGCGCGCCGCCACCCATCATGATCAGCGCGGTGGCGGCGGGGTTGGGGCCGCTGGCGCCAGGGATGCTGCGGCCGTTGTGCGGGGCGGGATGGTGTCCTGGCAGGAGATCGCGGTGCATGGCGGGGGCGCGGCGTAGCGACAGGTCAGGCAGTGCGGTGAGCCGTCATTCGTTGCCGTCGTTGCCGTCCTTGGCTGGGTTGTTGCCGGTGGGCGTGGCGCTGGCCGTCTTGCCGGCAGCGGGCTTCTTTGGCGCGGGCTTCTTCGCAGCGGGCTTGGCCGTGGACTTGGTCCCGGACTTGGCCGCGCTGGCGGCACCGCTCTTTGCCGTGGCGCTCGCCCTGGCGCCGTTGCCGTTGCCAGTGGTTTTGCGTGGCGTGGCCTCGGCGGCGGGCGTGGCACCGGCGTCCGGCGCGGCGCCCGGCTGTGCCGGCTTGCCACCGGCACCGAAGGCGCCCATATTGAACGGCGCGATGCTGGCCGCGGCGGCGCTGCTGGCGATCTGGCTGAACTGATGCTGCAGCAGGTCCCACCACAGCGCGGCCTTGGGTGCGGCCTCGGGTGCCGCGTCTGGCGCTGCCTCGGCCGACGGCTCGGGAGCCGGCTCCGGCTCGGCGCCGGGCTGCGCCGCATGCGCTTGTTCGTGCAGCCCTGTGGTGCCGGTGCCGGTGTCGGCGCCGGCGCGCTGCGGCGGCGCCGCGCTGGGCGCATTGGCGGCACGCGCCACGTTTTCCATTGCCGCCTGCATGGCGTCGGGCGAGAGCGCATTGCCGAAGGTCTGCAGCGCCACCAGCGTGGCGCGCTGCACCTCCAGGCCCTGGATCGTGGTGCGCAGCAGGTTGGTGTTCAACTGCAGCCAGCTCTCCACCGCCTTGAGGTCGGCGATGCGCTTGTCGAGGTCATCCAGGTCCATCGGCGGCGTCATCGCCTGTAGCCCGGGCATGAGGCTGCCGGGCATGCCGGCGCTGCCGCCCCACAGGCGGCGCATGAAGTCGAAGCCGTTGGAGAAATCGGGAATCTGTCCGAACATGGTCGCGTGCTCCGTGTGCGGCGCAGCCCTCGCGCCCGGATGCGGGCCGCGCGGCTGCGTCGTCGTTACCTGAATTGTGGCGGCCGCTTCTGGCGCAGGCTCGCCATGCCTTCGTGCACGTCGGGGCCGGCAAAGCCCATGAATTCGAGCGCCAGCGAGGTATCGAAAGCGGGACCGGCCATGCGCAGCCAGTTGTTGAGGGCGTACTTGGTCCAGCGGATCGCTGTCTGCGACCCCGCCGCCAGCCGGTTGGCAACCTCGAAGGCGCGCGCCACCAGTTCGTCCTCTTCCACCGCCAGCGAGACCAGGCCGATCCGCTCGGCCTCTTCGCCGCTGACCGACTCGCACAACATCAGATAGTACTTGGCCTTGGCCATTCCGCACAGCAGCGGCCACACGATCGCGGCATGGTCGCCCGCCGCCACGCCCAGCCGGGTGTGGCCGTCGACGATGCGCGCGGTCTTCGCCGCAATCGAGATATCGGCCAGCAGCCCCGCCACCAGCCCGGCGCCGACGGCCGGGCCGTGCATCGCGGAGACCACCGGCTTGTCGCAGTTGATGACGTTGTAGACCAGGTCGCGCGCTTCGTGCCACACGCGCGTGCGGGTTTCGAAATCGTTGGCCATGTCTTCCACCAGCGCCAGGTCGCCACCGGCGGAGAAGCCCTTGCCCTCGCCGCGGATCAGCGCCACGCGGATGTCCGGATCGGCGGAGACGTCGCGCCAGATCTCGGCCAGCTCGCGGTGCATGCTGGCGTCTGCGGTGGCCAGCTTCTGGTTGGCCGACTGTGCCGCACCCATGATGATCTCGAGGATCGGGCCGTGGCGGCGCAGCGTCAGCGCGCGGTAGCGCGCGTAGCGTTCGGAAAGTTCGGTGGAAGACGCGTCGTTGGGGGCAGTCATGGGTGGCCTGTCAGGTGAGTGGGGCGCAGCCGCGCCGGGTGCATCGTGGATTTACCAACCGGGCGGTCGGTCAATTATATGCACATCCGGCGGACCCTTGCCGACAGGCGCTGCCGGCTCAGGGCGCGGCCACCAGCTGGTCGATCGCACCGAACACCGAATGCCCCTGCGCGTCGAACATCTCGATCTTGACCGCGTCGCCGAACTTCATGAACTCGGTGGCGGGCTTGCCGTCGTCGATGGTCTCGAGCATGCGCTTCTCGGCGATGCAGCAGTAGCCCTTCTTGCGGTCGACGTTGGAGATCGTGCCCGAGCCGACGATGCTGCCGGCGCGCACATTGCGGGTCTTGCAGATATGCGCGACCAGCTGGCCGAAGTCGAACACCATGTCGGTGCCGCAGTCGGGCTGGCCGACCTTCTTGCTGTTCCAGTGCACCGTCATCGGCAGGTGCACCTTGCGCTCGCGCCAGGCCTCGCCCAGCTCGTCGGGCGTGACGGCGACCGGCGAGAAGGCGGTGGCCGGCTTGCTCTGGAAGAAGCCGAAGCCCTTGCCCAGTTCCGCCGGAATCAGGTTGCGCAGCGAGACGTCGTTGGCCAGCAGCACCAGGCGGATGGCTTCGCCGGCCTGCTCGGGCGTGGCGCCCATCCTCACGTCGCCGGTGATAACCGCGACCTCGGCCTCGAAGTCGATGCCGAAGGCTTCGCTGGCGCACACGATGTCGTCCTGCGGGCCGAGGAAGTCGTCCGAGCCGCCCTGGTACATCAGCGGGTCGGTCCAGAACTCGGGCGGCATTTCGGCGCCGCGCGCCTTGCGTACCAGCTCGACGTGGTTGACGTAGGCGGAGCCATCGGCCCACTGGTAGGCGCGCGGCAGCGGCGCCATGCAGTCCCTGGCGTTGAAAGCGAACGGATGGCGCGCGCGGCCGGCGTTGAGCGCCTCGTACAGGTCCTGCAGCTGCGGCGCGTAGAAGTGCCAGTCGTCCAGCACCGTCTGCAGCTTGCCGGCGATGTCGGTGGCGAAGTGGGCTTGCTTCAGGTCGCGCGACACGACTGCCAGCTGGCCGTCGCGCGAACCGTCCTTCAGGGTTGCGAGTTTCATGGAATGCGATGCGGTAGAGAGCGGGGCGCCCGCGCGGCGGACGCAGCGCCCGCTAGTCTACCGCGCCGCGCCGCGCGCCCCTGCGCGGTTGGCTTAGTCGACCGTGATGCCCTTGGCCTTGATCAGCTTGCCCCAGCGCTCGGCTTCGGCGCGTGCGTAGGCAGCGAATTCCTCTGGCGTGCTCGACACCGCCTCGACCCCGACGCCTTCCAGCTTCTTCTGCACCTCGGGCGTCTTCAGCGCCTTGACCAGCTCGGCGTTCAGCCGCGTGACCACCGCCTTGGGCGTGCCCGCCGGCGCCACCATGCCCTGCCAGGCGTAGGCCTCGAAGTTGCTCACGCCGCCTTCGGCCACGGTCGGCACGCCGGGCAGCACGGCCAGCCGCTTGGGCGTGGCCACGCCCAGCGCGCGCAGCTTGCCGGCGCTCACGTTCTGCTGGCCCGAGGCCAGGTCCAGGAACATCAGGTCGACCTGGCCGGCAAGCAGGTCCTGCACCGCCGGCGCCGCGCCCTTGTAGGGCACGTGCGTCATCTTGACCTTGGCCTGGTCCATGAACAGCTCCATGGCCAGGTGGTGCGGGCTGCCTGCGCCGGGCGAGGCGAAGTTGACCTTGCCGGGGTTCTTCTGCACGTACTCGATGGCTTCCTTCAGCGTGCGCGCCGGGAACTTGGGATTGGCCACCAGCACCAGCGGGAAACGCGCCAGCTGGCCGATGTAGACAAAATCCTTCTCGGGGTTGTACGGCAGCTTCTTGTACAGCGACGGATTGGCCGCGAGCGTGGCGGTGTCGGCGGTCAGCACGGTGTAGCCATCGGGCTTGGCGTGCGCGACGGCATCGGCGCCGACAATGGTGGCCGCGCCCGGGCGGTTGTCGATCACCACCTGCTTGCCCAGCCCGGGCGTGATGGCCTGGGCGACGGTGCGCGCCACCACGTCGGTGCCGCCGCCGGCCGGGTAGGGCACGACCCAGCGGATCGGCTGGGCGGGCCAGTCATCGGCGTGCGCGGGCGCGCTGGCGGTGAACAGGGCACCGGCGGCTGCCATGGCGGCGAACATGAAATGGGCATGGCGACGCCCAAGGAAGGGACGCAGGGGGCGCATCGGTAGTCTCCGTGTTAAAAAGGGGCCCGGCTCGGCAGGCATCGACACGTGCGCCGCCGGGTCTGTTGCGAATGAAGTCTACCGACGGCTTAAAAATTGGTAAATCGATTTCGCTATAGTAAATTTACTTACGAACTTGCCCGGGTCTCCGGGCGCCGATCCTCCTGCCGCCGGCCATGTCACGCATTGCAGAAAACGAAGAAGACGACGCCAAGCTGCGCTCCGGCATCCAGTCCATCGAAGTGGGCTTCAAGCTGCTCCAGGCCCTCGCGGCGTCGCCGCGCGCGATGATGCTGCGCGACCTCGCCGCAGCCGCCAGCATGAACCCGGCCAAGGCGCACCGCTACCTGGTCAGCTTCATGCGGCTGGGCGCGGTGGCGCAGGACCCGGTCAGCGGCCGCTACGACCTGGGCCCGTTTGCGCTGCAATTGGGGTTGGCCGGCCTTAACCGGCTCGATCCGGTGAAGAAGGCGCGGCCGATCCTGTCGCAACTGCGCGACGAGATGGACCTGACCGCCGGCATCGCCGTGTGGGGCAACCACGGCCCGACCATCGTGCACTGGGAGGAATCCAGCCACCCCGTCACCGTAAGCCTGCGCCTGGGCGACGTGATGCCGATGCTCAACTCTGCCACCGGCCGTCTCTACGGCGCGTACCTGCCGCGCAAGCAGACCCTGCCGCTGATCGAGCGCGAGCTGGGCGCGCGCGGCAACGGCGCCGTGCCGGACATGCCGGCTTCGCTGGCGGAATATGACGCGATCTGCGCCGAAGTCCGCGCACATGGCGCCGCGCGCACGCGCGGCGGCGTGCTGCCGGGCATCAATGCGTTCTCGATGCCGGTGTTCGATGCCAACGGCCACCTCGCCATGGGGTTAATCGTACTGGGCGCGCAGAGCCTGTTCGATGCAGAATGGGGCGGTACGATGGATCGTCGCATACGCGATATCGCCCAACAGCTCTCATCGGAACTCGGCTACCTTGGTGCCGCCCCCCCGGCCGGAGAAACCGGCCAGCCCTAGTCCTCGCGCCCGCCCGGGCGCGGATTCCACCGTCTGGCGCCGCCGGCGCTGGGTGATCGTGGTTGCCCTGGTGCTGCTGGTGCACGTGCTCGCCGTGGTGGGATTCCTGCGCATGCCGGGGCCGCTGATCCCGCTCGACGTCAGCAACACACCTTCGCTGGAGGCGGTCCTGCTGCCGCCGCCCAAGCCACCTGCCCCGCCGCGGCCGCGCCCCGCGCCGCAGCCGCGGCAGAAGCCCGCGGCGCCGGTCCCGGCGCCCCAGGCCGAAGCTGAAGCGCCGGCCCCGCCGTTGGCGACCAGCCCGCAGGGCCCGGCCGAGATGGCGACGGGTCCCGGCGGCACCGGAGCGGCGCCGGCGCCATCTGCCGCGCCCGCGCCGGCGCCTTCGGGCGGTCCGCAGGGCGGCGTAGACGGCGTCGTCTACAGCGCACCGCCCCCTGCCACGTACCACTACGCCAGCTTCGTCAACGGCGTGCAGAACCCCGATGGCCTGATCCGCTGGGAGCACGACGGGCGCCGCTACCGGCTCGCGGTGGAAACGCGCGTGCTGTGGTTCCGCTTTGCGTTCCAGAGCAGCGGGGCGCTGTCCGAGCAGGGACTGTTGCCGGAACGCTACGAAGAGCACCGGCGCAACAAGGCCGAGTCATCGCGCTTCGACACCGCCGCCGGCACCGCCACGCTGCGCAACGGCGCGCAGTCGCCGTTCCCGCCCGGGTCTCAGGATCGCTTCAGCGTGTTCCTGCAGCTGGTGGGCCTGGTGCGTGGCAATCCGCAACGCTATGTCACGCCCGGTGTGACGGAAACGTTCCAGGTTGCCGATACGCGTGATGTGGAACCGATGCAAGTGCAGTATGTTGGAGATGAGGATTTCGACACGGGCAATGGCGTGATACGTGCGAAGCACTTCGTGAGGCTGCCGCGCCGTGCCAATGACCGTCGCCGGGTCGAGCTATGGCTGGCGCAATCGCTGGGCTGGATGCCGGTGCGGCTGCGCCAGACCGAGCCCGACGGCACCCAGATCGAACTGGTGTACCGCGGTAACGGCGGGCAATAGCCACTGGCCGCGCCGCCCGCATCGAGCACCGGTAACCGGCCGGGCGAATGTTAACAATCGTTAAAAGATGTCTCGCCCGGGTCAACGCCGCCGCGTTTGGCGCATTCTTACTGACAGGAGCCCAGCCATGACTGTTGCCACGCCACCCGCCGAAACGCACCGCGTCCATGCCGACGGCGCCGAGCTTTACGTGCGCATCGACGGCAACGATGGACCGTGGGTGATCCTGGCCCACGCACTGGCCGCCAGCCATGCGCTGTGGGACCAGACCGCCGCCCACCTGGCGTCGCGCTACCGCGTGGTGCGGCCTGACCTGCGCGGGCATGGCGGCAGCGAGGCCCCGCTCGGGCCGTACACCATGACGCGGCTGGCCGACGACGTGATCGCGGTAATGGACTCGCTGGAAATCCCGCAGGCCCATTTCTGCGGCATTTCGGTCGGCGGCATGATCGGGCAGACGCTGGCGCTGCGCCATCCGGAACGGCTGCTGTCGCTGGCGCTGGTCGCCACCAACAGCCAGACTCCGATGGAAGCCCACCCGATGTGGCATAACCGCATCGGCCAGGCCGAGGCCCATGGCATGGTCGGCATGGCCCATGCCACGCTGGAGCGCTGGCTGACGCCGGAATTCCGGGCCGCGCATCCCGATGCGGTCGCACGCATCCACGCCATGCTGGTGGCCACGCCGGTGCGCGGCTACGTGGGCGTTGCCGAGGCGATCATGGCTTTCGATCTCGCCGGCGCGCTTTCCCGCATCCATTGTCCTACGCTGGTAGTAGCAGGAGAGAACGATCAGGGCGCGACCGTGGCGATGGCGCAGAGCATTGCGGCCGCCATCCGAGGCGCCCGGCTGGAAGTGATGCCGCAGGCGGCGCACCTGGTGCACGTGGAGCAGCCCGAGCGCTTCCACGCGGCGCTGGACGCGTTCCTTGGCAATGCGGCGTGCGGCGGCCAGTGCGACGTTCCGTGACAGGCAACACACTGATGCACCAGGCTCAAGAAACTTGTTGCAAAGGACGATGCCCAAACTATGTAGGCAGCAAAGACGTGGCAACGCAGTGACCGGCTAAATCCTGCCAATCCTTGATTTCGCGCGGGTCACCCCAAGTTTGTAGGTAAAGCCGCGGCGCCCCCCTCACGGCAACATCGACGAGGCAAGAATCACAAGGGCATGCCGCCCAACCATGACGCCCAGGAGGTGTGCCATGCAAATGATCTACAACAGCGACAATTACTGCATCGTCGAGTTCGGTGCGGATGTCGAGCAAGCGCCGCTTGAATTCGGCGGCTATGAAATCGTCGACAAGAACCTGAAGCGCGAGATTTTCCTTGGCGGGCACCTGGCTGAGAGCTTCCGCGCCGACGTCAAGCGCCTGATCGAAAGCGAGCCATCAGTGGAAGAGGTCGATGACTTTCTCGCCAAGTTCGACAACGTGATGACGCATCCACTGGTCATGCACTGAGCGGCTTTCCATGACCGCCGGCCGCGGCCGGCGGTATTGCCATCGCGCCCGCCCTGGCGGGCGTTTTTATTGTGCGACGGTTCAGTACTGCTCCCACGGCATCCCGGCGTGGCGCCAGCCGTTGAGTGTATTGCGGTGGCGCTGCCCGTCGAGGTCGCCCTCGAAACCGTGCAGCACGTTGTAGACGTTGGCAAAGCCCGCCCCCTCCAGCGCCCGTGCCGCCGCCGTCGAACGGTTGCCGCTGCGGCAGATCAGCAGCACCGGCCGCGCCGACACATGCCCGGCCAGCTTCTTCACCATCTGCACGAAATGCGGATTGACCTCCCAGTCCGGGCCGTCGTTCCAGGGGACGTTGTGCGCACCCTTGGGATGGCCGACGAACAGGTATTCCATCTCGCTGCGGCAGTCGATAAACAGCGTTTCGGGCGATTGCGCCAGCAAGTCGTTGGCGTCGGCAGGGGACAGGTGTTGCATGGTCGGCGGTGACAAAGGACGCGGAATGGCCGGAATGGTGACGGTTACGCCTCTCAGTGTAGGCGGCCATCGACCCGACAGGCAACCGCAAGGCCTTGATACACCTGATAAAATCGCTCCTCTTTGGCCAGCTTCGGCCCCAGCAGCGCCCGCCGCCGATCGCGCCGGCCGCCTTTCCAGAGTTCCCCGCCATGAGTGCCCCTGAATCCCGCGCGGCCGCACCGCGCCCCTACACCCGGGCTGCCGAGCTGCCCCGGCTGCTGCAAGAACGCATCCTGATCCTGGATGGCGCCATGGGCACCATGATCCAGCGCTACAAGCTGACCGAGGCCGACTACCGCGGCGAGCGCTTCGCCGAACACAAGGTGGACGTGAAGGGCAACAACGAACTTCTGCTGCTGACGCGCCCGCAGGTCATCAGCGAGATTCACGAGCAATACCTGGCCGCCGGCGCCGACCTGATCGAGACCAATACCTTCGGCGCCACCCGCGTGGCGCAGGAAGACTACAAGATGGCCGAGCTGGCGTACGAGATGAACGTGGAGGCCGCGCGCCTGGCGCGCGCCGCCTGCGACAAGTACAGCACGCCCGACAAGCCGCGCTTCGTTGCCGGCGCCTTCGGCCCGACGCCCAAGACCGCCAGCATCTCGCCCGACGTGAACGACCCCGGCGCGCGCAACGTCACCTTCGAGGAACTGCGCCAGTCTTACTACGAGCAGGGCAAGGCGCTGCTCGAAGGCGGTGCCGACGTGTTCCTGGTCGAGACCATCTTCGACACGCTGAATGCCAAGGCCGCGCTGTTCGCCATCGACCAGCTGTTCGAGGACACCGGCGAACGCGTGCCGGTGATGATCTCCGGCACCGTGACCGATGCCTCCGGCCGGATCCTGTCGGGCCAGACCGTGGAAGCATTCTGGAACAGCCTGCGCCACGCCAGGCCGGTCACCTTCGGGCTGAACTGCGCGCTGGGCGCCACGCTGATGCGCCCGTATATCGCCGAGCTGGCCAAGGTGTGCGATGCCGCGGTGTCGTGCTATCCGAACGCGGGTTTGCCGAACCCGATGAGCGACACGGGCTTCGACGAAACGCCGGAAGTCACGTCATCGCTGGTCGAGGAATTCGCCGCTTCCGGGCTGGTGAACCTGGTGGGCGGCTGCTGCGGCACCACCCCCGAGCACATCGCCGCCATCGCCCAGCGCGTGGCCGACAAGAAACCCCGCACCTGGCCCGGCCAGTACCGCGACGCCGCCTGAGCCGGAGCCCGAGAACATGAGCGAGAACAAACTGCCCCCGCGCCCGATGCGCCTGTCCGGCCTCGAGCCCTTCACGATCGACGACGACACGCTGTTCGTCAATGTCGGCGAACGCACCAACGTGACCGGCTCCAAGGCCTTCGCGCGGATGATCCTGAACGGCCAGTTCGACGAGGCGCTGGCGGTGGCCCGCCAGCAGGTCGAGAACGGCGCGCAGATCATCGACATCAACATGGACGAGGCCATGCTGGACTCGAAGGCCGCGATGGTTCGCTTCCTGAACCTGATCGCCTCCGAGCCCGACATCGCGCGCGTGCCGATCATGATCGACTCGTCCAAGTGGGACGTGATCGAGGCCGGGCTGCAATGCGTGCAGGGCAAGCCGGTGGTGAACTCGATCTCGCTGAAGGAAGGCGAGGAACAGTTCCGCCACCATGCCGAGCTGATCCGCCGCTACGGCGCGGCCAGCGTGGTGATGGCCTTCGACGAGAAGGGCCAGGCCGATACCTTTAAACGCAAGACCGAGATCTGCAAGCGCAGCTACGACATCCTGGTCAATGAAGTCGGCTTCCCGCCCGAGGACATCATCTTCGACCCGAATATCTTCGCGGTCGCGACCGGTATCGAGGAGCACAACAACTACGCCGTGGACTTCATCGATGCCACGCGCTGGATCAAGCAGAACCTGCCGTACGCCAAGGTCAGCGGCGGCGTGTCCAACGTGTCGTTCTCGTTCCGCGGCAACGACGTGGTGCGCGAGGCGATCCACACCGTGTTCCTGTACCACGCGATCGGCGCGGGCATGGACATGGGCATCGTCAACGCCGGCCAGCTCGGCGTGTATGACCAGCTCGATCCCGAGCTGCGCGAGCGCGTGGAAGACGTGGTGCTGAACCGCCGCGAGGATTCCACCGATCGCCTGCTGGAAATCGCCGACCGCTACAAGGGCGGCGGCGCAAAGAAGGAAGAAAACCTGGCCTGGCGCGGCACGCCCGAGCAGCCAGTGCCCGTGGGCGAACGCCTGGCGCACGCGCTGGTGCATGGCATCACCACCTTCATCGTCGAAGACACCGAGGAAGTCCGGCAGCAGGTAGAAGCGCGCGGCGGCCGCCCGATCGAGGTGATCGAAGGCCCGCTGATGGACGGCATGAACATCGTCGGCGACCTGTTCGGCGCCGGCAAGATGTTTTTGCCGCAGGTGGTCAAGAGCGCGCGCGTGATGAAGCAGGCGGTGGCGCACCTGCTGCCCTTCATCGAGGAAGAGAAGCGCTTGATGGCCGAGGCCGGCGGCGATGTGCGCGCGCGCGGCAAGATCGTGATCGCCACCGTGAAGGGCGACGTGCACGACATCGGCAAGAACATCGTGTCGGTGGTGCTCCAGTGCAATAACTTCGAGGTCGTCAACATGGGCGTCATGGTCCCGTGCAACGAGATTTTGGCCAAGGCCAAGGTCGAGGGCGCGGACATCGTGGGCCTGTCCGGGCTGATCACGCCGTCGCTGGAAGAAATGGCCTACGTCGCGTCGGAGATGCAGCGCGACGACTACTTCCGCGTAAAGAAGATCCCGCTGCTGATCGGCGGTGCCACCACCTCGCGCGTGCATACCGCGGTCAAGATCGCGCCCAACTACGAAGGGCCGGTGGTGTACGTGCCCGACGCCTCGCGCTCGGTCAGCGTGGCGTCGAGCCTGCTGTCCGATGAAGGCGCGGCGAAGTACCTGGACGAGCTGAAGTCCGACTACGACCGCATCCGCACCCAGCACGCCAACAAGAAGGCGACGCCGATGGTGACGCTGGCGCAGGCGCGCGCCAACAAGACGCCGATCGACTGGAACGCGTATGTGCCGACGAAGCCCAAGTTCATCGGCCGCCGCGTGTTTCGCAACTATGACCTGGCTGAGCTGGCCAACTACATTGACTGGGGCCCGTTCTTCCAGACCTGGGACCTCGCCGGCAAATTCCCCGACATCCTCAACGACGAGATCGTCGGCGAGTCGGCGCGCAAGGTGTTCTCGGACGGCAAGGCGATGCTGTCGCGCCTGATCCAGGGCCGCTGGCTGAGCGCCAACGGCGTGATCGCGCTGCTGCCGGCCAACACCGTCAACGACGACGATATCGAGATCTATACCGACGAGACCCGCAGCAAGGTCGCGCTGACCTGGCACAACGTGCGCCAGCAGAGCGAGCGCCCGGTGGTCGACGGCGTGCGCCGGCCCAATCGCTGCCTGGCGGACTTTGTCGCGCCCAAGGACAGCGGCATTGCCGACTATGTGGGCATGTTCGCCGTCACCGCGGGCCTCGGCGTCGACAAGAAGGAATCCCAGTTCGAAGCCGACCATGACGACTACAGCGCAATCATGCTGAAGGCGCTGGCCGACCGCCTGGCCGAAGCCTTCGCCGAATGCCTGCACGAGCGCGTGCGCAAGGATCTGTGGGGCTACGACGCCGCCGAGCAGCTGAGCAACGAGCAGCTGATCGCAGAGTCCTACCGCGGCATCCGGCCCGCGCCCGGCTATCCGGCCTGCCCGGAACACACCGTGAAGGGCCCGATGTTCGAGTTCCTCGACGCGGCCGAGATCGGCATGGGCATCACCGAGTCGCTGGCGATGACGCCGGCCGCTTCGGTCAGCGGCTTCTACCTGGCGCATCCCGAGTCGACCTACTTCACCATCGGCAAGATCGGACAGGACCAGCTGGACGACATGGTGGCGCGCCGGCATGAAGAGCGCGCCACGCTGGAGCGCGCGCTCGCGCCCAACCTGTAACGGGGTGCGACGGCAGGGCGCCGGCCACGGCCGCGCGACCTTGCCGCCAGCCCGTTGATGTCACAGGGAATTTCCTCGCACGACGGCTCGCCGGCCTGGTTGCGGCGGCGTATCCGGCGCCTCACAACTCCTTACAGAGCCTTTCAATCCCTCACAGACCGGCGCCGGTGCGCTCCCTAGACTGAGGGCTCGATTCACGCAAACACCAGCGCGTGAACACCGCGACGAATGTTTCGCCGCGGGGCATCCTGAAAGGAGTCTGTCCATGAAGAAACTGCTGCTCTCCCTGTCCGCCCTGTCGATCGCCGCCGCTTCCTCGCTGGCCATGGCACAAGGTACCGGTGTGGGCGCCGGCGCGAAGGCCGACGTCGGCGCATCGGTGACCACGCCGTCGCCCTCTGCCGCCACGCAGGGTGCGTTGAATACCGCAGGCAGCGCCGCCACCGGCGCCACCAGCGCCGCCGAGAAGGGCCTGTCGACCGCGGGTGCGGCAACCGACAAGGGCATGTCGGCAGCGGGCACCGCAGCTGACAAGGGGCTGTCCACCGCCGGCGCGGCGGTCGAGAAGGGTGCCAGCACGTCGGCCGATGCCAAGGCCGAAGCCGGCAGCAAGGCCAAGCACGACAAGCACACCACCAAGTCGGCCAAGAAGTCCAAGGCAGATGCCAGCGTCGGCGCGGGCGCCGAGGCGGGCGCCAAGGTGCAGTAAGCTCGCCGCCAGCCGGCACTGGCGCGCAGGCCCTGAGGCCTTCAGGTCCTCAGAGCCTGACGCGCCGCAGCAAAGCGGGACGGACTCCAGGCCGTCCCGCTTTGCTTTTGTACGTCATGCCTCGTACCGTTGGCCCGCGGACCCGCTTATGTGCGCCCAACGCGTTGTGGCCGCGCGTCATGTCAGCCTGACACCGACAGCCCGCGCGCGCGGCCGGCACTACAATGACAGCAACGCAAGCGGTTCCGCCTGCACCCGACTGCACCGGGCAATGTGCCGGTCCGTTCAACCCGTGGAGCCCCACATGATCCGCGTCCTGATCGCTGACGATCACGAGATTGTGCGCGCCGGGCTGCGACAGTTTATTTCCGACGAGCCCGATATCCAGGTCACCGGGGAAGCCGCCAGCGGCGACGAAGTCATGGCGCGGCTGCGCGACGCCGAGTTCGATGTGCTGGTGCTGGATATTTCGATGCCCGACCGCAACGGCATTGACGTGCTCAAGCTGATCCGGCAGCGCAAGCCTGAGCTGCCGGTGCTGATCCTGTCCACCTACCCGGAAGACCAGTACGCCATCAACCTGATCCGTGCCGGGGCTTCAGGCTACCTGACCAAGGAAAGCGCCCCCGACGATCTCGTCAAGGCCATCCGCACGGTGGCGCAGGGGCGGCGCTATGTCAGCGCCACGGTGGCCGACCTGCTGATCGGCGGGCTCGACAAGCCGACCGAGCAGCCGGTGCACCAGATGCTGTCCGAGCGCGAGTTCCAGATCTTCTGCAAGCTCTCGCGCGGGCAGTCGGTGTCGGTGATCGCCGACGAATTGTTTCTCAGCGTCAAGACCGTCAGTACCTATCGTTCCCGCATCCTGGAGAAAATGGGCATGAAGACCAACGCGGACCTGACTTACTACGCCATCAAGAACGGCCTGGTCGAGTAGCGGCACGCCGCGGGCCGCATCGCGGCCTGCGGTCGGATCGCACCGGACCGGGCCCGCAAACCAGAACATGTCGGAGCAGGCTTCGAACACTTCCTACCGGGCGCTGAGCATACTGCTGATCGAAGACTCGGCGGTCCTGCGAGGCATGCTGCTCGAATATCTGAAGGATTTCCCGTTTATCGAGAACGTGGACTGGGCCGACACCGAGGCCATGGCCCTGCGCCTGCTCGATGCCGGCAAGTACGACGTCGCCATCGTCGACCTGCAGCTGCGCCAGGGCAACGGCATCAACGTGCTGCGCGCAATGCAGCGCAAAGGCACCGACACCGTGCGCATCGTCTACACCAACCACGCCCAGGTGCAGATGTACCGCAGCCAGTGCGCCGAGGCGGGCGCCGATTATTTCTTCGACAAGTCGCTCGAGCTGGAGCAGGTGTTCCGCGTGATCGAGGAACACGCTGCGATGTCGTCCTGACCCGCCTGGCTACCCCTTAGGCACCACGCATCCGGCAGCACGCATCCGGCAGCACGCATCAGGCGCGCGCAGGCTCCTCGCCTTCCGGCTCTTCCGCCGGCGCCAGCACCGATGCCGTCAGCGGCACCTCGATGTGGATGCGCACGCCCGCGTGCGCCGACGAGTCGATCTGCATGCTGCCGCCCAGCGCGGTGACGCGCTGCTCCATGCCCAGCAGGCCGTGGTGGCCGGCGGTGCTGCCGGCGTCGAAGTCGGGCGGCAGGCCCTTGCCGTCGTCGCGCACGGTCAGCGTCAGCAGTTCGCCGCGGCACGCCAGGCAGACCTCGACGCGTTTGGCTTCGGAGTATTTGCTGGCGTTGGTCAGCGATTCCTGCACGATCCGGTACAGCGCGATCGCGGCTTCGTCGCGCAGCGCCGGCAGGTCCTCGGGCACGCTGACGTCGGTTTCCCAGCCGTTGCGCGCGCCGACCTCCTCCACCAGCTGGCACACCGCGGCGCGCAGGCCGAGGTTGAGCAGCACGGTGGGGCGCAGGTCCTCGATCAGGCGGCGCTTGATCTGGATGCCCTGGTCGACGTGCAGCATCACGCGCGTAAGGCGATCGGCGCCTTGCGGATGCGCCTCCTGGATCTGCCGCCGCACCCAGTGCAGGTCGAGCTTGATGGCGGTCAGGATCGCACCCAGCTCGTCGTGCAGCTCGCGCGCGAGCCGGGTCTTCTCGTCCTCAGTGACGCGCTGAAGGTGGCCCGCCAGCGCCGACAGCTGGCGCGTGCGCGCGCGCACCTTGCGGTCCAGCTTGGCGCTTTCCTCTTCCAGCTGGGCGCGCACCGCCTCGGCCATGGACAGGCGCTTGGCGTGGCCCGCGCCGACCGCGAGCAGCAGGATGATGTTGATCGCGGTCAGCAGGCCGATGCCATAGCGCGACAGCTGCACATCGTTCTCCGCGCCTTCCAGCCGGTGCGAGACCGAGCCCGCCTCGCGCGCCTGCAGCTGGTCGAGCCCGCGGCGCGCATTGTCCATGGTCTCCTTGCCATAGTCGGTGCGGACCAGGTCCAGCGCCACTTCCAGGTCGCGCTTGCCGTAGACCAGTGTCAGCGCCATCTCGTTGAGCTTGCTGTTGATCAGCTTGGAGGTGTCGCCGAACATCTTCAGCCCCTCCGGGTCGTTGGCGTAGTCCGCGCGGATCTGCGCCATCAGCTCGGCGATGCGCGGCAGCCCCTTGTAGTAGGGCTCGAGGTAGCTTTCCTTGCCGGTCAGCAGGAAGCCGCGCTGGCCGGCCTCGGCGTTGACCAGCTCGCCGTTGAGCGCGGCCAGCTCGGTCTGCACGCGCTGCGAGCGGATCACGTCGGTATAACTCTCGCGCAGGCGGATATTGCCAGTTTCCGACGCCACCAGCACCGCCAGCGTCAGCACGATGCCGCCCGCGAGCAACAGCGTGTGAGGAAGAAATGACTGCTTGAACATGGGCGCAGATTTCCTGTAGTTGGGGTGCGCTGCTTGCCCGTGCGGCGCCAGGGAGCGCTCATGGAATCACATCGATCCGCATGGGTCAACCTTGATGCGTCGGACGTGCCGCACCCGTACTGCCATGGTGTAGGACTCGGCTGACAGCGGAATCGGCTCGCTGTCGGTATTGGCGCGGCGGCTGGCTTCCTACGATGAGGCTATGAGCTTGCACCTTGTGGCGCAAGTCTTCACTTGGGCTCCGGGCCAGTGCCGGCCCGGTCAGCCATCTTCGGGAGCCTAGCCATGCTGCACTATGCACTCGTATTTTTCGTCATCGCCCTGATCGCGGCGATCTTTGGCTTCGGCGGTATCGCTGCCGGCGCCGTGGAAATCGCCAAGATCCTGTTCTTCATTTTCCTGGTCGTGGCACTGGTGGCCGCGGTGATGGGCCTGGTCCGCAGGCGATAGCGCCGGCCGCGCGCCGGCTCCTGTGCCAATCGCAACCTGAGGAGACCCCATGTTGACCCAGAACCCCAAAATCCGGAAGGAACTGAACCACTTGTCCGATAGTGCCGACAGCGCCATCCGTCATATCAAGCACGCCGCGCGCGATTCCCGCGAGGCCGCCGCGCCGGTCTCCGGCGAGGTCAAGGCGCTGATCGCCCAGCTGGAGCACACCATCGAAGTGCTGGCGCGGGAAGGCTCGGCCGAGAGCCTGCGTGCCGGCCAGCGGCTGCGCGACCGTGCCAGCGAGATGGCGCACCGTCTGCGCGATCAGACCACCGACGGCATGATGCGCGCGCGCGAACGGATGGACGGTGCGGTCGAACACTCGCGCCAGCGGGTCGTCGAATCGCCGCTCAAGGCGGTGGCGATCGCCGCTGTCATCGGTGCGCTGCTCGGTGTGCTGCTGGCCAACGGCCGCCACCACGAAGAAGAGTAGGCCTAAGAAGAGTAGGCCTGGCGGCACCGGGCCCCGCGTGGCGGGGCCCCAGAAAGTATTCCCCCCTTTCCGGCGCCCTCGTCCGGAAGCCCAGCAGCCCAACTCGGTGCCGGGCGTCTTTTTTTGTGCGCGCCGTGCGTGCGGCGGCGCATCCGGGGCTGACTTGCCGTCGGGCTACACGCCCCACAGGACGTTGGTCCCTTCCCGCTGCGAGGCGCGCAGCATGTCCAGGAAGGGATAGGCGCGCTGCCCCAGGTGCAGCGGCTCTTCCTCGTCCTCGTCGGCCTCGGGCTTGCCTTCCACGGCGGCGTCGGCCGGATGGGGGCGGCGTGCGTCGGCCACCGCCGCTTCCAGCTTCTGGATCGCGCGTGGCAGTTCTTCGACGGTGATCACCCCCCGTTCCCCGAGATGCTTGCCGATGATGCCCAGCAGCGTGATGGCCAGATCCTTCATCATGATCAGGTCTTGCGCAGCGTGGGATTTGAAGGTGATCAGCATGGTGTGGTTTCCTTTTCCTGACATGCAGGGCACGGCGTTCCCGGGCGCGGGAAGCCGCATGGATTGTGGCCCGGGGCCATCTTCGCGCATGATGTCAGCATAGCACCTGATAAAATTCCGCGTTCCCGATTCCAATGCCTGTTTCAATGCCTGTTGAGCGGCGCGGCGTACCTTTGCCGTCACATGCCGCTTCGGGCGTTGGTGCCGCACGCTGGTGCCGCATTTACGCGGCGCCTGAATACTTGCCCACAGGGCTTCCGACATCCATGCTGCCTGTTCAGACCTCCAATCTCGCCGCCGCGTTCACCGATGCCGTGCGTGCGCTCGCCCCGGCCGATGCCACCCTGCCCGCCGTCACTTTCGAGCGGCCCAAGGCGGCCGCCCACGGCGACCTCGCCTGCAACGTTGCCATGCAGGTCGCGCGCGCGCTCAAGAGCAATCCGCGCGAGCTGGCGCAGCGCATCGTCGCCGTGGTGCAGGCCGATGCGCGCGCGCAGGGCCTGGTCGAGGCCATGGAGATCGCCGGTCCCGGCTTCATCAACCTGCGCCTGACCGCCGCCGCCAAGGCCGACGTGCTGCGCGCGGTGCTGGCCGAGGGCGACCACTACGGCGCGCGCGAGCGCGGCGTGCAGGGCCAGGTGCTGGTCGAGTTCGTCTCGGCCAACCCGACCGGCCCGCTGCACGTGGGCCACGGCCGCCAGGCGGCGCTGGGCGACGCGCTCGCCAACCTGCTGTCGTGGCAGGGCTTCCATGTCCACCGCGAGTTCTTCTACAACGACGCCGGCGTGCAGATCCAGACCCTGGCGCTGTCGGTGCAGGCGCGCGCGCGCGGCCTGAAGCCGGGCGATGCCAGCTGGCCCGAGTCGGCCTACAACGGCGACTACATCGCCGACATCGCCGCCGACTTCCTCGCCGGCAAGACCGTCAGCGCCTCCGACGGCGAGCCGGTGACCGCGTCGGGCAACGTCGACGATATCGACTCGATCCGCAAGTTCGCCGTGACCTACCTGCGCAACGAGCAGGACATCGACCTGCAGGCCTTCGGCGTCAAGTTCGACCGCTACTACCTGGAGTCGTCGCTGTACAGCGACGGCCGCGTGGAAGCCGCGGTGCAGTCGCTGGTCGCCAAGGGCAAGACCTACGAGAGCGAAGGCGCGCTGTGGCTGCGCACCACCGACGAGGGCGACGACAAGGACCGCGTCATGAAGAAGACCGACGGCACCTACACGTACTTCGTGCCGGACGTGGCCTACCACACCACCAAGTGGGAGCGCGGCTTTACCAAGGTCATCAACGTGCAGGGCAGCGACCACCACGGCACCATCGCGCGCGTGCGCGCCGGCCTGCAGGGCCTGGGCATGGATATTCCCAAGGGCTACCCCGACTACGTGCTGCACAAGATGGTCACCGTGATGAAGAACGGCGAGGAGGTCAAGATCTCCAAGCGCGCCGGCTCGTACGTCACGGTGCGCGACCTGATCGAATGGTCCAACGGCCAGGATGACACCTGCGAGACCATCCGCGGCTGCCTGGAGCAGGGCGTCGCCAACTGGCCGGAGCACTTCACCCGCGGCCGCGACGCGGTGCGCTTCTTCCTGCTGTCGCGCAAGGCCGATACCGAGTTCGTGTTCGACGTCGATCTGGCGCTCAAGCAGAACGACGAGAACCCGGTGTACTACGTGCAGTACGCCCACGCCCGCATCTGCTCGATCTTTGAGTCGTGGGGCGGCGCCGACTGGGAAAGCCGCCTGCCCGAGCTGGCCGGCGCCGACCTGTCGGCCGTCACCGGCCCCGAGGCCGGCGCCCAGGCGCAGGCACTGGGCCGCCGCCTGGCCGAGTTCCCCGACATGCTGTCGGCCGCTGCCTCCGAGCTGGCGCCGCATGCGGTCGCCTTCTACCTGCGCGACCTGGCCGGCGATTTCCACGCCTTCTACAATGCCGACCGCGTGCTGGTCGACGACGAGGCGGTCAAGCGCGCCCGGCTGGCGCTGCTGGCCGCGACGCGCCAGGTGCTGCGCAACGGCCTGGCGGTGATCGGCGTATCGGCGCCGCGCCGCATGTAATCGGTAATCGCCGGGCGTTCGGTCGGACGCCCGGCGGGGCGCATAGTGGGGCCCGCAGTGGGACCCACAGGGCCGCCCGGCGGTGGCCCTATAATCCCGGCATCACCTAAGAGGACTTCATGCAACAGCAACGCAAGCGCGATGCGCGCAAGGCCCGCCGCAGCCAGCAGCGCGGCGGGACGTTCCTGGGCCTTGTGCTCGGGCTGATCGTCGGGCTGGCCATCGCCGTGGTGGTCGCCCTCTACATCACCAAGTCGCCGACCCCGTTCCAGCAGAAGGGCGCGCCGCGGCCGAGCGAGCCGGGCAATGTCGCCAGCCAGCTGCCGCCGCCGGCGCAGCGCGCCGACCAGGGCCCGACCGACCCGAACAAGCCGCTGTGGAGCAAGACGCCGGCCAAGCCGGTGGGTCAGGCACCCGAGCCGGAGCCCAAGCCGAGCACCCAGCCTGGCCAGCAGAGCCAGCAGAACGGGCACCAGAATGGCCGCCAGAACGGCGAGCCGCCGGTGGCGGTCACCCGCCCGGCGGAGAAGCCTGTTGAAAAGCCGGTTGAAAAACCGGCCGACAAGCCTGTCGCCACCAAGCCGGCCGAGAAGCCGGTGTCCGACCCGATCGCCGAGATCGCCCAGGCCGACGCCAACAAGGTCGGCTACCTGCTGCAGGTGGGCGCGTTCCGCTCGGCCGACGACGCCGACCGCCAGAAGGCCAACCTGGCGATGCAGGGTTTCGAGGCCCGGATCACCGAACGCGACGTCAACGGCGTCAAGATGTACCGCGTGCGCATGGGCCCGTACAACCGCATCGAAGACATGAACAAGACGCGCGAGCGGCTGCAGACGCAGGGCTTCGAGGCGTCCGTGATCCGCTTCACCAAGCAGTGACCGTCGGCTGGAACCCCGGCTCAGGCGTTATGCGCCTGGGCGGGGCACACCCGGCCACGAAAGCGTCATAAATACGCCGTAACCAACGCAACACCCTTGTCACCGCCGCGGCCGGCGCCCGGGCTGAACCGGACGCCGCCACTGCGGTCATATGCTCATCGACCCAACCGCAAGGCCGCACCAAGATGAAGAAACTCGCCGCACTGTTCGCCATGTTCGCCGCCGTGGGCGGCCTGCTGATGTCCGCGCCGTCCCAGGCTGCGCCCACCGAGGGCAAGGAATACCAGGTCCTGAAGGCGCCGCAGCCGGTCACCCCAGGCAAGATCGAGGTCACCGAGTTCTTCTGGTACGGCTGCCCGCACTGCTTCGACTTCGAGCCCGACCTGGAAGCCTGGGTCAAGAAGCAGGGCAACAATGTCGTGTTCAAGCGCGTGCCGGTCGCTTTCCGCGACGACCTGCTGCCGCACACCAGGATCTTCTATGCGCTCGAAGCCATCGGCAAGCTTGATGCCATGAACATGAAGGTCTTCAACGCCATCCACACCGAGCGCAAGCGCCTGCTCGACAGCAACGAGATCGCCGACTTCATGGCCAAGAACGGCATCGACCGCAAGGCCTTCCTGGACGCGTATAACTCGTTCACGGTGACCACCAACGCGCAACGCGCCAACAAGATCGCCGACGCCTACAAGATCGACGGCGTGCCGACCGTGGTGGTGCAGGGCAAGTACGTGACCTCGCCGTCGATCACCGGCAACAAGCAGGGCGCGATCCAGGCGATGGATTACCTGGTCGAGCAGGTGAAGGCGAAGAAGATGTAAATGTGACTGGCGGCCTTCCGTGAGCCGCCGGTTTTTTTCACTCTCCCGCGCGCGGGAGAGTGAGCACACAGGCAGGATTGCCAAGGCCTGCGCCAAACGGCTGGTATGCTGTACCAGCCGTTTTTTCATTTGTGACTGCCCCAATGCGTCCCCTCAAAGTCTTCCTCACCGGCGCCTCCAGCGGACTCGGCCAGGCGCTGGCGCGCGAATATGCGTCGCAGGGTTCTATCCTCGGTCTGGTAGCCCGGCGCGAGGATGCGTTGCGCGAATTCGTGGCGACGCTGCCCAACCCGGGCGCGGTGCGCATCTATGGCGCGGATGTGCGCGATGCCGACGCGATGGCGCGCGCGGCGGAAGACTTCCTCGGCCATTTCGGCTGTCCGGACGTGGTGATCGCCAATGCCGGCGTCTCGGTCGGCACCGTCGCCAGCGAACGCGAAGACCTGGATGCGTTCCGCCAGGTGATGGACACCAACTGGTTCGGCGTGCTGACCACGTTCCAGCCGTTCCTGCACGCGATGCAGCAGCGCGAACCCGGCCCCGGCGGCCGGCGCGGCACGCTGGTCGGCATCGCCAGCGTAGCCGGCGTGCGCGGGCTGCCGGGTGCCGGTGCATACAGCGCGTCGAAATCGGCAGTGATCAAGCTGCTGGAGAGCCTGCGGCTGGAGCAGCGCCCGCTTGGCATCCGCGTGGTTACGATCGCGCCGGGCTATATCCGCACGCCGATGACCGCGAAGAACCCGTACCGGATGCCGTTCCTGACCGATGCCGACGTGTTTGCGCGCAAGGCCGCGCGCGTGATCGCCGCCGGCCGGCGCTTCCGCGTGATTCCGTGGCAGATGGGCGTGGTGGCGGGGCTGATGCATGTGATGCCGCGCTGGCTGTACGACATGCTGGCGACCGGCGCGCCGCGCAAGCCGCGGCGCGGGGAAAGCAAGGAGCCCTGACGATGTGGACTGATGCCATTGGCCAGCAGCACGCTGCCGCGAGCGGAGAGGTGCGCATCGCCTCGCTGGTACCGTCGGTGACCGAACTGCTGTTCGCGCTCGGGCTGGCATCGCAGATGGTGGCGCGCACCGGCTTCTGCATCCATCCGGAACCGGCCGTGCGCGCGGTACCCAAGGTCGGCGGCACCAAGGACGTCAGGGTGGCGCGGCTGCGCGAGCTGGCACCCACGCACGTGGTGGTCAATATCGACGAGAACCGGCGCGAGACCGTCGACGAGATCCGCGCCTTCGTGCCCAACGTGATCGTCACGCATCCGTGCGCGCCGGAAGACAATCTGCCGCTGTACCGGCTGCTGGGCGGCATTTTTGGCCGCCATACCGAGGCCGAATCGCTGTGCGCGGCCTTGCAGGCCGAGCTGGATGCCATTCGCGCGCATGCCTGGCCGGCGCGCCGCGTGCTGTACGCGATCTGGCAGGACCCATGGATGACGGTGTCGCGCGACACCTATATCAGCCGCATGCTGGCGCTGGCCAACTGGCAGACCTGGCCGGGCGATGCGGGCGATGAAGGCGCCGTGCAGGCGTGCGCGGGCGGCGACTGCAGCCGCCCCAATGCGCCCGGCGAACGCTATCCCACTTTCCGCTGGAGCGATGCGCTGGTGCGCGAGCTCGACCTGGTGCTGCTGTCGACCGAGCCCTATCGCTTCACCGAAGACCACGCCGACGCGCTCGAGCGCCAGCTCGGCAAGCCGGTGCTGCTGGTCGACGGCGAAATGCTGTCGTGGTACGGCAGCCGCGCGGTGGACGGCGTGCGCTACATGGCGGCTCTGGCGGCCGCCAACTAGCCGGCTTTTTCAGTCGGCAATATCAGGCCGCCCGGAAGCGGTACACGCCGTCGTCATCCAGCTGCCGCACCAGTTCGCCGCGGTGCCACAGGCAGTGCAGGTGCGCCAGCGACTCGCCCATGGCGAAGGTCATCTGGTGGATGTCGAACTGGCGCTTGAAGATCACGCTGACGATATCGTGCGCGCAGCACGGCTTCTCGCGGCAGGCCTCCAGCGTTTCGGCCAGGCGGTCGGCGTGGTGCTCGCGCAGCTGCATGATGCGGGTATGCAGGTTGCGGAACGGACGGCCGTGCGACGGCAGGATCAGCACGTCCTGCGGCAGCGGCTCGTAGCGGGTGAGCGAATCCAGGTAGAGCTGCAGCGAATTGCCTTCCGGCTCCATGTCGAACACGCTGACATTGGTCGAGATGCGCGGCAGCACCATGTCGCCGGACACCAGCACGTTGGTCGCTTCGTTGTACAGCGCCACGTGCTCGGGCGAATGGCCGAAGCCGGTGATCACGCGCCAGCCCGAGGTGGCCGCATCGGTGCCGATGCGCACCGTGTCGCCTTCCATCAGGCGGCGGTACTGCGCAGGCAGGTCCGGCACCAGCGACGGGTAGTAGGTCTTGCGCGCGCGCAGCTTTTCCTGGCTGTCGGGATCGGTCAGGCCATGCCGCGCGAAGTGCGCGGCGGCCGCGTCGCCACCGGCGCTGGAACCGGCGCCAGTGCCGGTGCCCATCACGCGCGCGCTCATGTAGTCGCCCAGGCTCATCCACAGCCGCACGTCGAAGCGCTTGCACAGCCAGTGCGCCAGTCCGACGTGGTCGGGGTGGCTGTGCGTCACCAGCACGCGCACCACGGGCAGGCCTTCCAGCTCGTTGGCGAAGATGGTTTCCCAATGGGCCTTGATGGTGTCGTTGGTGATGCCGCAGTCGATGATGGTCCAGCCGTCGCGCCCGTCCAGGCGGTCGCGCAGCAGCCACAGGTTGATATGGTCGAGCGCGAACGGCAGCGGCATGCGCAGCCAATAGACGCCGGGGGCGACTTCCTGCTTGGTGCCAGGCTCGGGCATGGTGTCGCCGAACGGGTATTGGAGCTGGTGTTCGAGTGCGTTCATGAGGAGTCTCTTGTTCGAAGCCTTGTGCCTCGCCGGGTCGGGTGGCGGCGGGCGGGGGAAGGCGGGCTTTCTCGTTGCCAGGCGCGCGGGCGCCAATGCGTCGGTTCGCGCCAGTTGCCAGTCGCCGGGGTTGACGCTAACGTAAACGTCAACTCTGGCGGTTTGTCTCCATCTTAAGCGAAAACTTGACTTCGCAACGAACGACCGTTCACTTTACTGGGCGCATCCATGGCAGTCACGCAATCTCCCGCCTCCGCAACCTACACCATCACCGACCTCGCCCGCGAGTTCGATGTCACGCCTCGTGCCATCCGCTTCTACGAAGACCAGGGACTGCTGTCGCCGGAGCGCGAAGGCCCGGGCGGCCGCAAGCGGGTCTACAACAGCCGCGAGCGGACCCGGCTGAAGCTGACGCTGCGCGGCAAGCGGTTAGGGCTCACTCTCAACGAAATCCGCGAGATCCTGGACCTTTACGAGTCGCCGCGCGATACCGCCCCGCAACTCGAACGCTTCCTGGACGCGCTCGCCGCCCACCGCGGCGCGCTGGAACGGCAGATGGAAGACCTGCAGGCGCAACTCGCCGAGATCGACCAGCACGAGCGCCACTGCCGGGACCTGCTTGCCGCCCAGACCGGCGCCAAGCCCGCGGCAACGGAAGGCAGCGATGCGCCGGTCCGGAAGCGATCCGCCTGATGCATCACCTGGCACCGCTTTCGTGCCGATTCGGATTGACGTTTACGTAAACGTAAATAGAATACCCCAACGCCTCCACACCGGAACCCAGCCATGACGTCTGCCAACGCCAGTGCCGTCCCCGCCGAACGAGCCGAACTCGCCGAACCCGCAGCGCTGTCCGCCGCGCGCGCCGATGCCATCGCCACCAGTTTCTCGCGCCAGGGGCTGATGACCAGCTTCGGCGCCTCGCTGCAGCGGGTGGAGCGCGGCGAAGTCGAAATAGCGATGCCGTGGTCGGACGGCGTGACCCAGCAGCATGGCTTCTTCCACGGCGGCGCTGTCGGCGCGCTGGCCGACAGCGCCTGCGGCTATGCCGCGCTGTCGATGGTGGGCGAGGGCGAGGCGGGGCTGACCGCCGAATACAAGATCAACCTGCTATCCCCCGCGCAAGGCGAACGCCTGGTCGCGGTGGGGCGGGTGCTGAAGCCCGGGCGCACACTGATCGTGGCGCAGGGCGAGGTCTACGTCGAACAGCAGGGCCGCCGCAAGCAGGTGGCCACCATGCTGATGACGCTGTGCGTGGTCAAGACCCTGGACCACGTCTGAAGCACTCATACATACCGCATCCAACAGGAGACCGACATGACCGAACTGCCCGGCCTGAAATTCGACCTCGGCGAAGACATCGAGATGCTGCGCGATTCCGTGCGCACGTGGGCCCAGGCCGAACTGGCGCCGCGCGCGGGCGAGATCGACCGCACCGACCAGTTCCCGATGGACGCCTGGAAGAAAATGGGCGACCTCGGCGTGCTCGGCATCACCGTGGCCGAGGAATATGGCGGCGCCAACATGGGCTACCTGGCGCACATGATCGCGATGGAAGAGATCAGCCGCGCGTCGGCGTCGGTGGGCCTGTCATACGGCGCGCATTCCAACCTGTGCGTGAACCAGATCCACCGCAACGGCACGCCGGCGCAGAAGGCGAAGTACCTGCCGAAGCTGGTCTCGGGCGAATGGATCGGTGCGCTGGCGATGAGCGAGCCCAACGCGGGCTCGGACGTGGTCAGCATGAAGCTGCGCGCGGAATTCAAGGGTGATCGTTACGTGCTCAACGGCACCAAGATGTGGATCACCAACGGCCCGGATTGCGATGTGCTGGTGGTTTACGCCAAGACCGAGCCCGAGCTGGGCGCGCGCGGCATGACCGCCTTCATCGTCGAGAAGGGCATGAAGGGCTTCTCGGTGGCGCAGAAGCTGGACAAGCTGGGCATGCGCGGCTCGCACACTGGCGAGCTGGTGTTCGAGGACGTGGAAGTGCCGGCCGAGAACATCCTCGGGACCGAGAACAGCGGCGCGAAGGTGCTGATGAGCGGCCTGGACTACGAGCGCGCGGTGCTGTCGGGCGGCCCGGTCGGCATCATGCAGGCGTGCATGGACGTGGTCACGCCCTACATCCACGACCGCAAGCAGTTCGGCCAGAGCATCGGCGAGTTCCAGCTGATCCAGGGCAAGGTGGCGGACATGTACACCACGCTGCAGGCGGCGCGCAGCTACCTGTACACGGTCGGCAAGAACCTGGACGCGCTCGGCAGCGACCACGTGCGCCAGGTGCGCAAGGACTGCGCCGCGGTGATCCTGTACACGGCCGAGAAGGCCACCTGGATGGCGGGCGAGACCGTGCAGATCCTGGGCGGCAACGGCTACATCAACGAGTACCCGGCCGGGCGCCTGTGGCGCGACGCCAAGCTGTACGAGATCGGTGCGGGCACGTCGGAGATCCGCCGCATGCTGATCGGCCGCGAGCTGTTCGCGGAAACGATGTAACGGTGTGCCGGGGGCGCCGGAATCACCTGCGGCGCCCCCGGACATCCGGAGCGCTTCCCCGGAACCCATTTACAATCTCACTACCTGTCGCAAGACCGTCACGCAGTCGCCCCCGTCGACCCATGTCCCACTTCCCCAAACTGCTCTCCTCGCAGATTGCCTTCGATGTGGCGAGAACGATGCTCGACGGGTTCGACAAGCACTACCGCCTGTTCCGCGAGGTCAGCCACCAGGCCAAGCTCAAGTTCGAGTCCGGCGACTGGCACGGGCTGCAGCAGATCCAGCGCGACCGCATTGCCTTCTACAACGAGCGCGTGCGCGAATCGAGCATCATCCTGGAAGACGAATACGACGCCGAGAACATCGACGACGAGATCTGGCAGCAGATCAAGCTGCACTACATCGGGCTGCTGACCAACCACCACCAGCCCGAACTGGCCGAGACCTTCTTCAATTCGGTCTGCACGCGCATCCTGCACCGCTCGTATTTCAACAACGATTTCATCTTCGTGCGCCCGGCGATCTCGACCGAATACATCGAGAACGAGGAATCGCCGACGCGCCCGACCTTCCGCGCCTACTATCCGGGCAGCCGAGAGGGCATGGCGGCGTGTTTCGAGCGCATCGTGCACAACTTCCAGCTGGAGCGCCCGTTCGAAGACCTCACACGCGATATCGGCTATGTGGTGCGCGCCGTCAGCGAGCATTTCGGCGACTTCCGCATCGCGCCGAATTTCCAGGTCCATACGCTGTCGTCGCTGTTCTTCCGCAACAAGTCGGCCTTCATCATCGGCCGCATCCTGAACGGCGACCGCACCTTCCCGCTGGCGATCCCGATCGTGCACGGCCCTTCGGGCAAGCTGATGCTGGACTCGGTGCTGCTGAAGAAGGAACAGCTGCTGATCCTGTTCTCGTTCACGCATTCCTACTTCATGGTCGACATGGAGATCCCGTCGGCCTATGTGACCTTCCTGCGCGACATCATGCCGCGCAAGCCGCGCGCGGAGATCTACACCTCGCTGGGCCTGCAGAAGCAGGGCAAGAACCTGTTCTACCGCGACTTCCTGCACCACCTGCAGCATTCGTCGGACAAGTTCATCGTCGCGCCCGGCATCCGCGGCCTGGTGATGCTGGTGTTCACGCTGCCGTCGTACCCGTACGTGTTCAAGGTCATCAAGGACATTATCCCGGCGCCCAAGGACACCACGCGCGAGCTGGTCAAGTCCAAGTACCAGCTGGTCAAGCAGCACGACCGCGTCGGCCGCATGGCCGATACGCTGGAGTACTCCGACGTGGCCTTCCCGCTGTCGCGCTTCGACGAAGCGCTGGTGCGCGAGTTCGAGCAGCACGCGCCGTCGATGATCGAATACCAGCGCGGCAAGCAGGGCGGGGAGGAAATCGTGGTGCGCCACGTCTATATCGAACGCCGCATGACGCCGCTGAACATCTACCTGCAGGAAGGCTCCGACGAGCAGGTCGAGCACGGTGTGCTGGAATACGGCAACGCCATCAAGGAACTGATGGCCGCCAACATCTTCCCGGGCGACATGCTGTACAAGAACTTCGGCGTCACGCGGCACGGGCGCGTGGTGTTCTACGACTACGACGAGATCGAGTACCTGACCGACTGCAATATCCGCGAAGTGCCGCAGCCGCGCAACGAGGAAGAGGAGATGTCGGGCGAGGTCTGGTATACGGTGCGTCCGCACGATATTTTTCCCGAGACGTTCCGCACGTTCCTGCTGGGCGACACGCGCGTGCGCGCGGCGTTCCTGCGGCACCACTCGGATTTTTTCGACCCTGCCATGTGGCAGGGCCACAAGGACCGGCTGCTGGCCGGACATGTCCATGACTTTTTTGCCTATCACCCTACCGAGCGATTCATCAACCGCTACGGCGCTGCCGCTGAACTGCCTGCCGCCGACCCTGCAAGGAGAGTCGCATGAATGACGCCATCGCCCAGCTGTTCCGCAACAACCGCGAGTGGGTGGACCGCGTCAACGCGGAAGACCCTGCCTTCTTCACCCGCCTGGCCAACCAGCAGGCGCCGGAATACCTGTGGATCGGCTGCTCCGATTCGCGCGTGCCGGCCAACCAGATCCTGGGGCTGGCCCCGGGCGAGGTGTTTGTCCACCGCAATATCGCCAACGTGATCGCGCACAGCGACCTGAATGCGCTGTCGGTGATCCAGTTCGCCGTGGAAGTGCTCAAGGTGCGCCATATCACGGTGGTGGGTCACTACGGCTGCGGCGGCGTGAAGGTCGCGCTCAAGCGCGAGCGCATCGGCCTGGCCGACAACTGGCTGCGCCATGTGCGCGACGTGGCCGACAAGCACGAGGCCTATCTCGGCACCATCCTGCGCGAGGAAGATGCCCATACCCGCCTGTGCGAGCTGAACGTGATCGAACAGGTCAGCAATATCTGCCAGACCACGGTGATCCAGGACGCCTGGGACCGTGGCCAGGCTGTCACGGTGCACGGCTGGATCTACGGCGTGTCCGACGGCCTGCTGCGCGACCTGGGCATGGCCGCCAGCAACAACGACGAGCTGCACGAGCAACTGGCCGCGGCCTACCGCCAGTACGGCGATCCGCCGCAGGCGTCGATCCGCTGACGCGCTGCTCCGACACCAGACACCACTTACGCATACCCACCGATCCAGGAGACCCGACATGGAAGAGATCGTCATCGTTTCAGCCGCCCGCACGCCGATGGCTGCGTTCCAGGGCGAATTCGCCAGCGTGACCGCGCCGCAGCTCGGCGCCGTCGCCATCCGCGCGGCGGTCGAGCGCGCCGGCCTGAAGCCGGAGCAGGTCGAAGAAGTGGTGTTCGGCTGCGTGCTGCCCGCCGGCCAGGGCCAGGCGCCGGCACGCCAGGCAGCGCTGGGCGCGGGCCTGCCGCTGGGCGTGGGCTGCACCACCGTCAACAAGATGTGCGGCTCGGGCATGCGCGCGGCGATGACCGTCTATGACGGCCTGATCGCCGGCTCGTTCGACATCGCGATTGCCGGCGGCATGGAAAGCATGACCAACGCGCCATACCTGATCCCGAAGGGCCGTGGCGGCTACCGCATCGGCCACGGCATGATCTACGACCACATGATGCTGGACGGCCTGGAAGACGCCTACGACAAGGGCCGCGCCATGGGCACCTTCGGCGAGGATTGCGCCGCCAAGTACGGCTTCACGCGCGAGCAGCAGGATGAATTCGCGATGGAAAGCGTGCGCCGCGCGCAGGAGGCCACCGAGAAGGGCGATTTCCGCTGGGAGATCGCGCCGGTGACGGTATCGGGCAAGGGCGGCGACACGGTGATCGACACCGACGAAGGTCCGCGCCGCATCAAGCTCGACAAGATCCCGTCGCTGAAGCCGGCGTTTGCCAAGGACGGCACCATCACCGCCGCATCGTCGTCGTCGATCAACGACGGCGCCTCGGCACTGGTGATGATGCGCGCTTCCACCGCGAAGCGGCTGGGCCTGCAGCCGATCGCCCGCATGCTCGGCCACACCACGCACGCGCAGGCACCCGGCTGGTTCACCACCGCGCCGGTGGAGGCCATCGCCAAGCTGTACCGCAAGCTGGACTGGACCACTGACAATGTCGACCTGTTCGAGATCAACGAGGCCTTTGCCGTGGTGCCGATGGCCGCCATGCACGACCTGAAGATCCCGCGCGACAAGGTCAATATCCATGGCGGCGCGTGTGCGCTGGGCCATCCGATCGGGGCTTCGGGCGCGCGCATCATGACCACGCTGATCGGCGCGCTGCGCAAGACGGGCGGCAAGCGTGGCGTGGCGAGCCTGTGCATTGGCGGCGGGGAAGCGACGGCGGTGGGGATCGAGCTTCTGTAACGTCTCCTTCTCCGCTTGTGTGCTCCCCTCTCCCGCGTGCGGGAGAGGGGCTGGGGGTGAGGGCGGGCGCGTGCCAAGCATGACACGCCGCACTTCGTGGTAACGCCCGCCCTCACCCCAACCCTCTCCCGCAAGCGGGAGAGGGAGCAAGACAGTGGCAGTTTGCTGAACCGTGGCCAGCCGTACCGTTCGACGCGCCGGCCAGTTTGAGAAAGGAGCAACCCTTGCCAACCGCCCTCATCCTAGGTGCCTCCCGCGGCATCGGCCTGGAATTTGTCCGCCAGTACCGCGCCGACGGCTGGCGCGTCATCGCGGCGGCACGCACCCCTGAAGGCGTGGGCGCGCTGCAGGCGCTTGGCGCCGAAGCACACCACGTAGACCTGTCCGATCCCGGCGCGGTCGCCGGCCTGGGCTGGAAGCTCGATGGCGAAGCGCTCGACGTGGCGATCTACAACGCCGGCGTGATGGGCCCGCGCACCGAAGGCGCGCAGCCCGTGACGCCGCAGGACTTCGACCGCGTGATGCACGTCAACGTGCTCGGCCCGATGATGGCGCTGCCGCTGGTCCTGCCCTATGTCGAAGCCGGCCAGTCCGGCCATGGCGGTGTGCTGGCGGTGCTGTCCTCGCGCATGGGCAGCATCGGCGGCATGGAGCACAACAGCAGTTGGCTCTACCGCGTCAGCAAGGCCGGCGCCAACGCCGCACTGCGCGCGGTCTCGCTCGACGCGCGCCATGCCACCTGCGTCGCGCTGCACCCGGGCTGGGTCAAGACCGACATGGGCGGCCAGGAAGCCGACCTGAGCGTTCAGCAGAGCGTCAAGGGCATGCGCCAGGTGCTGGCCGGCGTCAAGCGTCGCGACAACGGCACCTTCCACAACTACGACGGCACGCCGATCCCCTGGTGATCGCGGCGCGCACGAACAACCGACCATCGACATGCTGCTGACCCCCGAACAGGAAATGATCCGCGACGCCGTGCGCCAGTTCGCGCAGGAGGTGATCGCGCCACAGGCCGCGCAGTGGGACCGCGACAAGACCTTCCCCAAGGACGTGCATCGCGAACTGGCGGCGCTGGGCGCCTACGGCGTGGCCGTGCCGGAAGAGTACGGCGGCGCGGGCCTGGACTACCTGTCGCTCGCGCTGATACTGGAAGAGATCGCGGCCGGCGACGGCGGCACTTCCACCGTCATCAGCGTCAACAACTGCCCGGTGTGCAGCATGCTGATGTCGTTTGCCAGCGAAGCCCAGAAGCAGCAGTGGCTGGTGCCGCTGGCGCGCGGCGAGATGCTCGGCGCATTCTGCCTGACCGAGCCGCACGTCGGCTCCGACGCGTCGGCGCTGCGCACCACCGCGGTCCGCGACGGCGACGACTACGTGCTCAACGGCGTCAAGCAGTTCATCACCAGCGGCCAGAATGCCGACGTCGCGATCGTGCTGGCGGTGACCGACAAGGCCGCCGGCAAGCGCGGCATCAGCGCGTTCATCGTGCCGACGTCGACGCCGGGATACGTAGTGGCGCGTCTGGAAGACAAGCTCGGCCAGCATTCGTCGGACACCGCGCAGATCCTGTTCGAGGACTGCCGTGTGCCGGCGGCCAACCTGCTGGGCGACGAGGGCGGCGGCTACAAGATGGCGCTGTCCGGGCTGGAAGGCGGGCGCATCGGCATTGCGTCGCAAAGCATCGGCATGGCGCGCGCGGCGTTCGATGCGGCGCTGGCGTATGCGAAGGAACGCGAGAGTTTCGGCCAGCCCCTGTTCCAGCACCAGGCGGTGCAGTTCCGGCTGGCCGAAATGGCCACGCGCATCGACGTCGCGCGCCAGATGGTGTGGCACGCCGCGGCGCTGCGCGACGCCGGCCGCCCGTGCCTGAAGGAAGCGGCGATGGCCAAGCTCTTTGCCAGCGAGATGGCCGAGCGGGTCTGCTCCGACGCGATCCAGGTGTTCGGCGGCTATGGCTATGTCAGCGATTTCCCGGTCGAGCGCATCTACCGTGATGTGCGCGTGTGCCAGATCTACGAGGGCACCAGCGATATCCAGAAGATCCTGATTGCGCGCGCACTTGCCTGATCATGGCTTAAACAGCGTACGATGATGCCAAGTGCCGCCGGCGCCCCCGGCAACAGGCGGCACGACTCCCGACTCCTGTCTCGCCAACCGAACCGCCAACACAAGAACAAGGCCCCCGACATGACCGCAGCGATCGATTTCTACTTCGATTTCTCCTCGCCCTACGGGTATTTCGCCAGCACCCGCATCGATGAACTGGCGCAGAAGTACGGCCGCATCGTCGCCTGGCATCCGATCCTGCTGGGAGTCGTGTTCAAGACCACCGGCGCATCGCCGCTGCCGCAGCTGCCGCTCAAGGGCGATTACAGCTGGCGCGATTTCGAGCGCACCGCGCGCTTCCACGGCATCGAGTACAAGCGGCCCACGCATTTCCCGCTGCCGACCACGCATGCCGCCCGCGCCATGCTGTGGCTGCAGAACCATCACGGCGACGATATCGCCGCGGGCTTCGCCAAGTCGGTGTACCGCGCGCTGTTCGTCGACGACATCAATATCGCCGAGCCGGCCGAGATCATGAAGCTGGCCGAGCCGCTGGGCATCGACGTGCAGGCCATGGATGCCGGCGCCACCAGCTACCAGATCAAGGACCAGCTCAAGGCCGAGATCGAGGTGGCGATGGCCAAGGGCGTGTTCGGCTCGCCCTTCGTCATCGTCGATGGCGAGCCCTTCTGGGGCTTCGACCGTTTCGAACAGGTCGAGGCGCACCTGAAGGCGCGCCGCCAGACCGAACTCCGGGCCGTACCTGGTGTAGCCAGCCTGGACAACAAGGAAAAGAAACCCGCATGACCGCAGTAACCCAGGGCCATTCCGGCCGCTTCGATTGCGTGATCTTCGACTGCGACGGCGTGCTCGTCGACAGCGAGCCGATCGTCAACCGCGTGCTCAACCAGATGCTGAACGAACTCGGCATCGAGATCTCGCTGGAAGACTCCACGCGCCTGTTCCTCGGCCGCGCCGTGCGCGAGGAACTTGACATGATCGAACGCATGCGCGGCTCGCCGCTGCCCGAGAACTGGCTGTCGACCTGGCTGGCGCGCCGCAACGCGGTGCTCGAGGCCGAAGTGGCGGCCGTGGCGCACGTGCGCGACGCCATCGGCAAGATCGCCGCCACCGGCATGCCGGTGTGCGTGGCGTCCGGCGCCGACCGCGTCAAGGTCAAGCTGCAGCTGATCAAGACCGGGCTGGTCGAACTGTTCCAGCAGGATGAGCGCGAACATATCTTCTCCGCCACCGAAGTGGCGCGCAGCAAGCCCGCGCCCGACGTGTACCTGCTGGCCGCGCGCACCATGGGCGTCGAGCCGACGCGCTGCGCCGTGGTCGAAGACAGCCCAACCGGCGTCACAGCCGGGGTGGCCGCGGGCATGACGGTGTTCGGCTACGCCGCGCGCAACGACGCCGCGTCGCTGCGCGAAGCGGGTGCGCACTCGCTCTTCACCGACATGCGCGAACTACCGGAGCTGGTGGGATGACAGCGCGCCGCCCGCCCAAGGCCGGTCCGGTTCCGTGCCCGTGCGGCGGCGCCGACTATGCCGCGTGCTGCGGCCGCTACCATCGCGGCGAGGCGCTGCCGCCCAATGCCGAGGCGCTGATGCGCTCGCGCTACAGCGCCTACGTGCTGAACGACACCGACTGGCTGCGCCAGACCTGGCATCCGTCCACCTGTCCGGCGGATCTTGCGCCGGACACCGCCACGCGCTGGCTCGGGCTGTCGGTGAAGGCGCACGCGCAGCAGGACGACACCCATGCCGAAGTGGAGTTCGTCGCGCGCTACAAGGTCGGCGGGCGCGCCTGGCGGCTGCACGAGCGCAGCCGCTTCGTGCACGAGCCGCGCGCGCCCGGTGAGACCGCGCGCTGGCTCTATGTGGATGGCGACATGATCGGGGAAGCGCCATGAGCATCGCCACATAGCGCGGCCTGCGCACCACGCACGCAGCGCAGGCTAAACGGATCCCCACCAAGACCCAAGCACGAAGAGACGATACGATGCCCACGCTGGAAACCAAACTGAACGCCCGCTCAGAATCGTTCAAGGCCAACGCCGATGCGATGCGGGAACTGGTGGCCGACCTCAAGGCGAAGATCGCAAGGCTGGCGCAGGGCGGCGGGGACGAGGCGCGCAACAAGCACCTGTCGCGCGGCAAGCTGCTGCCGCGCGACCGCGTGCAGATGCTGCTGGACCCGGGCACGCCGTTCCTGGAACTGTCGCAGCTCGCCGCTTACGACATGTATGACGATGCCGCGCCGGGCGCTGGCATCATCACCGGCATCGGCCGCGTGGCCGGGCAGGAATGCGTGATCGTGTGCAACGATGCCACCGTCAAGGGCGGCACCTACTACCCGATGACGGTCAAGAAGCACGTGCGCGCGCAGGAGATCGCCGAGCAGAACAACCTGCCGTGCATCTACCTGGTCGATTCCGGCGGCGCCAACCTGCCCAACCAGGACGACGTGTTCCCCGACCGCGACCACTTCGGCCGCATCTTCTACAACCAGGCCAACCTGTCCAAGCAGGGCATCCCGCAGATCGCGGTGGTGATGGGCTCGTGCACCGCCGGCGGCGCCTATGTGCCGGCGATGAGCGACGAGTCGATCATCGTCAAGAACCAGGGCACCATCTTCCTGGGCGGCCCGCCGCTGGTGAAGGCCGCCACCGGCGAGGAAGTCAGCGCCGAGGACCTGGGCGGCGCCGACGTGCATACGCGCCTGTCGGGCGTGGCCGACTACTTCGCGCAGAACGACCATCACGCGCTGAGCCTGGCGCGCAATATCGTGCAGCACCTGAACCGCCGCAAGCCGGACCAGATCCGCCTGCACGAGCCGGTCGAGCCGCTGTATCCGGTGGAAGAGCTGTACGGCGTGATCCCCACCGACACGCGCAAGCCCTATGACGTGCGCGAGGTGATCGCGCGCATCGTCGACGGCTCAGAGTTCGACGAGTTCAAGGCGCGCTACGGCACCACGCTGGTGTGCGGCTTCGCGCGCATCTGGGGCTACCCGGTCGGCATCGTCGCCAACAACGGCATCCTGTTTTCCGAGTCGGCGCTCAAGGGCGCGCACTTCATCGAGCTGTGCTGCCAGCGCAAGATCCCGCTGGTGTTCCTGCAGAACATCACCGGCTTCATGGTGGGGCGCAAGTACGAGAACGAAGGCATTGCCCGCAACGGTGCCAAGATGGTGACCGCGGTGGCGACGGCGCAGGTGCCCAAGTTCACGGTGATCATCGGCGGCTCGTTCGGTGCCGGCAACTACGGCATGTGCGGGCGCGCGTATTCGCCGCGCTTCCTGTGGATGTGGCCGAACGCGCGCATCTCGGTGATGGGCGGCGAGCAGGCCGCGAGCGTGCTGGCGACGGTGCGCCGCGATGGCATCGAAGCCAAGGGCGGCAAGTGGAGCGCGGAAGAGGAAGACGCCTTCAAGCAGCCGATCCGCGACCAGTACGAGCACCAGGGCCACCCGTACTACGCCAGCGCGCGCTTGTGGGACGACGGCGTGATCGATCCCGCGCAGACGCGCACGGTGCTGGGGCTGGGCCTGTCGGCCAGCCTGAACGCGCCGATCGAGGATATGAAGTTCGGCGTGTTCCGTATGTAGCGCCGTTACGGCATCGGCGCCGTCTGCTTTACTGGTTTCATCGGCTTCATCAGTTTCATCGGCTTCATCGGTTTTTTGGCTGCTACTTCCATGCGTTGCGTGACCCGTCTGCTTTCCTGCCTTGCCACGGTGCTGGCCTTGCTGCCGGCGCTGCCGGCGCCGGCGCAGACCGGGGTCGGCAGCGGGCAAGCCGCGCCGCGCATGCGCTTCACCGAGCAGGTGGTGATGCTGCCCAAGGCCGCGATCCCGTCGCGCATCGACCTGGAAGCGACGGTGTTCAAGCCGCCGGGAGAAGGGCCGTTCCCGCTGGTGGTGATCAACCACGGCAAGGCGCCGGGCCGGCCCTTTATGCAAGGGCGCGCGCGCTTTGCGGCGCAGAGCGCGGAGTTCCTGCGTCGCGGCTACGCGGTGGTGCTGCCGATGCGGCAGGGTTTCGCACGCTCGGGCGGCGCCTATGTGGGCGGCAGCTGCGACATCGAGGGCAATGGCATGATGCAGGCCGACGACGTGGTCGCCACGCTCGACTACATGGCCACGCTGCCCTATATCGACATGGAGCGCATCGTGGTGATCGGGCAATCGCACGGCGGGCTGACCACGATGGCCTTCAGCACCATCGGCTATCCCGGCGTGCGCGGCGTGGTCAATTTTGCCGGCGGGCTGCGCAACCTGAATTGCGCGGACTGGGAAGACCGGCTGGTCGACGCCTTCGCCAGCTATGGCAGCACGGCGCGCTACCCGTCGCTGTGGGTGTACGGCGACAACGACAGCTACTGGCCGGTGCCATTGCCCGGCCGCATGTTCAACGCATACAAGGCGCGGGCCAAGGGAGAAGCGGCCAGGGCGTGGCTGGTCGACGTGGGCGATTTCGGCAACGACTCCCACCGGCTGTTCAGCGCGCGCGAAGGCATCCCGCTGTGGCTGCCCGAGGTCGCCGCCTTCTTCCACTCTCTCGGCCTGCCGTTCGAGGCCGGCTCCTGAGCCATCCGCCAACCATTCAGACATCCGCCAACGGAGCGAACCATGGATTTCACCACCCTCACCGTCAATATCGCCAACCACGTCGCCACTGTGACGCTGAACCGGCCCGATGTGCGCAACGCCTTCAACGAGACCGTGATCGCCGAAGTCACCGGCGCTTTCCGCGCGCTCGGCGACATGGAAGAGGTGCGCGCCATCGTGCTGGCCGGCAACGGCCCGGCCTTCTGCGCGGGCGCCGACCTGAACTGGATGAAGAAGATGGCCGGCTACTCCGACGACCAGAACCGCGCCGACGCGCTGACGCTGGCGCAGATGCTGCATACGGTGTGGTCGTGCCCGCGCCCGGTGATCGCGCGCATCCAGGGCGACACCTACGCCGGCGGCATGGGGCTTGTCGCCGCGTGCGATATCGCGGTCGCCGCCGAGCACGCGCATTTCTGCCTGTCCGAGGCGCGCCTGGGACTGCTGCCCGCCACCATCAGCCCTTACGTGATCCGCGCCATGGGCGAGCAGGCGGCGCGCCGCTACTTCATCACCGCCGAACGATTCGACTCGGCCGAGGCGCTGCGGCTGGGCTTCGTGCATGCGGTGGTGCCGGCCGAAGCGCTCGACGCCAAGGTGGCCGAACTGGCGACCGCGCTGGTCGGCAACAGCCCGAACGCCGTGCGCGAGAGCAAGCGGCTGGTGCAGGATATTGCGGGGCGGGCGATCGACGACGACCTGCTGGCGGATACGGCTGACCGGATCGCGAAGATCCGGGCATCGGAGGAAGGGAAGGAAGGGGTGAGGTCGTTTTTGGAGAAGCGGACGCCGTCGTGGCGGCCGGCTTGAGGCAGGATTTCTACTACCCCGCTTGTTTGCTCCCCTCTCCCGCCAGGCGGGAGAGGGGAGTCATGCTGCAGCACACCGGACGCTTGCAGCACCGAAAAAAGCTTGCGGAATTTTGCGTGAAGATCGCAGCACGCTAGGCGCAAAACCAGTACTTCTGGCTGATAACATCCGTCAACTCCAGTCAACTATCCGCCAAATCAAAAAAACCGGGGACATTGCCAACCCCGATGGGACATTCATAACATGACCCTCCCGAACCCGTCCGCCCACGCCGCGCACCCCCGGCCCAGCCGGCAACGCCAGGCACCCCGGACGGCCAACAAAGGAGGGCTACCTTGGATCACCTGTCCCTTTCCCCAGGCGGCGCGCAGTCGCTGGGCCAGCGCAGCCGCAATGCGGTCTGGCACCCCTGCACCCGCCTGCGCCCGGATGACGACACCCTGCCGCTGGCGATCGTGCGCGGCGAAGGCCCGTGGCTGTTCGATGCCGATGGCCGCCGCTATTTCGACGCCACCAGCTCGTGGTGGGTCAACCTGTTCGGCCACGCCAACCCGCGCATCAACGCCGCGCTGGCGAGCCAGCTGGAGACGCTCGAGCATGTGATGCTCGCCGGCTGCACGCACGCCCCCGCAGTGGAGCTGGCCGAGCGCCTGTCCGCGCTGAGTGGCGGCGCGCTCGGCAATGTGTTCTACGCCTCGGATGGCGCCTCGGCGGTCGAGATCGCGCTGAAGATGAGCTTCCACTACTGGCGCAACACCGGACTGCCGGCCAAGCGGGAGTTCGTCTGCCTGCGCAACGGCTACCACGGCGAGACCGTGGGCGCGCTCGCGGTGACCGACGTGGAGATCTTCCGCGACGCCTACGACCCGCTGATCCGCCGCGCCCATGTCGTGATGTCGCCCGACGCGCGCCAGGCCGGGCGCGGTGAATCCGCCGCCGGCGTGGCCGCGCGCGCGCTGGCGGAGCTGGAAGCGCTGCTGCGCGAGCGCGCCGGCCAGATCGCCGCGCTGATCGTCGAGCCGCTGGTGCAGGGCGCCGCCGGCATGGCGATGCATGACCCGTCCTATCTCGACGGCGCGCGCGCGCTGTGCGATCGCTACCGGGTGCACCTGATCGCCGACGAGATCGCGGTTGGCTGCGGACGCACCGGCACCTTCTTCGCATGGGAGCAGTCGCGCGGCGAGGCATCGGCCGAGACACCGCTGCCCGCGCATGCGTGGCCCGATTTCCTGTGCCTGTCCAAGGGCATCAGCGGCGGCTACCTGCCGCTGTCGCTGGTGCTGTCGCGCCCGGAAATCCAGCGTGCCTTCGTCGCCGACGAACTGGCGCGCAGCTTCCTGCATTCGCACTCGTACACCGGCAACCCGCTGGCCTGCCGCGCCGCGCTGGCCACGCTCGACCTGTTCGAGCAGGACAACGTGATCGAACAGAACCGCGAACGCGCGCGCTGGCTGGCCGACGCGATGGCGCCGCTGGCTGCCGATGCGCGCCTGCAGCACGTGCGCCAGCGCGGCCTGGTCTGGGCCGCCGACGTGCGCGACGACGTGGCCGGCGCCGATTTCTCATCGCGCTTCCACCATGCCGCGCGCACGCGCGAACTGCTGGTGCGGCCGATCGGCAATACGCTGTACGTACTGCCGCCCTATGTCTTCGATGCCGCGCAGGCAGGCTGGCTGGGCCAGCAGCTGCTGGCCACGCTCGACGATGTCACCACCAGCGCCGAGGTCCGCCATGCTGCTTGAACAACTGAAACAGGCCGCCGCGCAGCGCCAGCAACTGGCGCTGACGCGCCGCCGCCGCATCGCCCACACCGCGTGCGCGCCGCACCAGGCCGTGGGTGCCGTCGATGCCCAGCCGCAGCCGCTGCTGACTTTCTGCAGCAACGATTACATGGGGCTGGCCAACCATCCGAAGGTGATCGCCGCGCTGGCGGAAGGCGCGCACCGCTACGGCGCCGGCAGCGGCGCGTCGCACCTGGTCAGCGGCCACTCGCTGGCGCATGCGCAGCTGGAGGAAGAGCTGGCACGCTGGTTCGCGCCGCATATCCCGCACGCGCAGACGCTGTACTTCTGCACCGGCTACATGGCCAACATGGCGGTGCTGACCGCGTTGGGCACGGCCGGCGCGACGCTGTTCTGCGAATCGCTCAACCACGCCTCGCTGATCGACGGCGCCCGGCTGGCACGCGCCGACGTGCAGCGCTATCCGCATTGCGATACCGCCGCGCTGGGGGCGCTGCTGGCGGCGAGCACCAGCGAGCGCAAGCTGATCGTCACCGACAGCGTGTTCAGCATGGATGGCAATGTCGCCCCGCTGCGCCGGCTGCTGGAGCTAGCCGAGCGCTACGACGCGTGGATCATCGTCGACGACGCGCACGGTTTCGGCGTGCTGGGCGAACAGGGCCACGGCGTGCTGGAAGCGCTGGGGCTGTCGTCCGAGCGCTTTATCTACATCGGCACGCTCGGCAAGGCCGCCGGCGTGGCAGGCGCTTTCGTCGCCGCGCACGAGACCGTGATCGAGCACCTGGTCAACACCGCGCGGCCGTATATCTACACCACGGCGGCGCCGCCGGCGGTGGCGCACGCGTTGCTGGCCAGCCTGGCAATCATCGAAGGCGAGGAAGGCCGGCAACGCCGTGCGCAACTGGCGCGCTGCATCGCGCTGCTGCGCGAGGGCCTGGCCCGGCTGGCCGCCAGCGCCGGCTGGTCGCTGGGCGAGAGCCAGACCGCGATCCAGCCGCTGATCATCGGCGACAACGCCGCGTCGCTGGCGCTGTCGGCGGCGCTGGAAGCCGTCGGCATCCGCGTTGGCGCGATCCGGCCGCCGACTGTGCCGGAGGGCACGGCGCGGCTGCGCATCACGCTGTGCGCCGCGCACGACGAGGCCGACGTGCGCCGCCTGCTCGACGCGCTGTCCGAGGCAATGCCGCGCAAGGAGGCAGCGTGACCGCGCCGCGCAGCTTCGCCTGCTTCGTCACCGGCACCGATACCGGCGTCGGCAAGACCCACGCCAGCGCCACGCTGCTGCACGCCCTCAACGGCGCCGGCTACCGCACCGCGGGCATGAAGCCCGTCGCCAGCGGCAGCGAATGGCGCGACGGCCACTGGCACAACGACGACGTGGCGCAGCTGCGCGCCGCCAGTTCGGTGACGGTGCCGCTCGGCCTTACCTGCCCGTTCCTGCTGCGCACGCCTTGCTCGCCGCACCTGGCCGCCGCGCAGGAAGGGGTGCGCATCACGCGCGCGCCGATCCGCGACGCGTTCGACGCGCTGCGCCGCCAGGCTGACGCCGTGGTGGTCGAGGGCGTGGGCGGGTTCCACGTTCCGCTCGACGCCGGCGCGGTGCGCTGGAGCACCGCCGACCTGGCCGTGATGATGGGTTTGCCGGTGGTGATGGTAGTCGGCATCCGACTGGGCTGCCTCAACCACGCCGTGCTGACCGCCGAGGCGATCCGCGCGCGCGGCCTGGTGCTGGCCGGCTGGATCGCCAACCGGGTCGACCCCGACATGCTGCTCGCCGACGAGAACATCGCCACGCTGCATGCGTCGCTGGACGCGCCGTGCCTGGGCGAGCTGCCCTGGCAACTCGAGCCCGCCTCCGCCGCGATGCGGCTCGACCTCGCGCCGCTGTTCGCCGCCACCGCCAAATCCCAGGCCGAGGCCGCCGGCCTCGCTGCCTGAACCACAATTCGACTGAAAAAAACATGACCCAAGCCCACACCGTTACCACCATCTCCGCCGAATCGCTGCGCCAGACCGCACGCCAGCACGCATTGCCCGACGACGCCAAATGGCGTGTCGACGACGTCGCCGCGCTGTTCGCGCTGCCGTTCAACGACCTGCTGTTCCGCGCCCAGCAGGTGCATCGCGAGAACTTCGACGCCAACACCGTGCAGCTGTCGACGCTGCTGTCGATCAAGACCGGCGGCTGCGAGGAGGATTGCGGCTATTGCCCGCAAAGCGCGCACCACGACGCCGGCGTCAAGGCCGAGAAGCTGATGGCGCTGGACGAGGTGCTCGACGCCGCGCGCGCCGCCAAGGCCAACGGCGCCACCCGCTTCTGCATGGGCGCCGCCTGGCGCAGCCCCAAGGACCGCCACCTCGAGCCGGTGATGGACATGGTGCGCGAGGTCAAGGCGATGGGCCTGGAGACCTGCGTCACGCTGGGCATGCTCAAGGCCGAGCAGGCGCAGCAGCTCAAGGACGCCGGGCTGGACTACTACAACCACAACCTGGATACCTCGCCCGAGTTCTACGGCAAGATCATCACCACGCGCACCTACCAGGATCGGCTCGACACCATCGGCCATGTGCGCGAGGCCGGCATCAACGTCTGCTGCGGCGGCATCGTCGGCATGGGCGAATCGCGCGAGGCGCGCGCCGGCCTGATCGCCCAGCTGGCCAATATGGACCCGTACCCGGAATCGGTGCCCATCAACAACCTGGTGCAGGTCGAAGGCACCCCGCTGGCCGGCACCGAGGCGCTGGACCCGTTCGAGTTCGTCCGCACCATTGCCGTGGCCCGCATCACCATGCCCGGGGCGATGGTGCGCCTTTCCGCCGGCCGCGAGGCCATGGACGAGGCCTTGCAGGCCCTGTGCTTCATGGCCGGCGCCAATTCCATCTTCTACGGCGAAAAGCTGCTGACCACCGGCAACCCGCAGGCCGACCGCGATCGCGCCCTGCTGGCCCGCCTGGACATCCGCGCGGAGGGGTACGCGGGATAATTGCGCGGAATAGTTACGCGGCATGGTTGCGCGGCATGGTTGCGCCGGATAGCGACGCGGAATTAACCCATTGGACACCTCCCCGCCGTAAGATGCCGATAACGGCATAACAAGGAGGGAGCCATGTTCAGCAAGATCCTGATCGCAAACCGCGGCGAGATCGCCTGCCGTGTCGCCGCTACCTGCCGCCGGCTCGGCATCCGCACCGTCGCGGTGTACTCGGATGCCGACGCCGATGCGCGCCACGTCGCCTTCTGCGACGAGGCCGTCCATATCGGCGGCGCCGCCGCGCGCGACAGCTACCTGCGCGCCGACCACATCATCGCGATGGCCAGGGAAACCGGCGCCCAGGCGATCCACCCGGGCTACGGCTTCCTGTCCGAGAACGAAGCCTTCGCCGAGGCCTGCGCGGCGGCGGGGCTGGTCTTCATCGGCCCGCCGGCTTCCGCCATCCACGCGATGGGCAGCAAGAGTGCGGCCAAGCAGCTGATGGAAAAGGCGTCGGTGCCGCTGGTGCCCGGCTACCACGGCGAAGACCAGGACCCGGCGCTGCTGCGCCGCGAGGCCGACCGCATCGGCTACCCCGTGCTGCTCAAGGCCAGCGCGGGCGGCGGCGGCAAGGGCATGCGCGTGGTCGAGTCGGGCGAGGGCTTCGAGGCCGCGCTGGCGTCGGTCAAGCGCGAGGCCAGCGCCAGCTTCGGCGACGACAAGGTGCTGGTCGAGAAGTACCTGACCCGCCCGCGCCATATCGAGATCCAGGTGTTTGCCGACACGCACGGCAACTGCGTCTACCTGTTCGAGCGCGACTGCTCGGTGCAGCGCCGGCACCAGAAGGTGCTGGAAGAGGCGCCCGCGCCGGGCATGACCGAAGCGCGCCGCCGCGCCATGGGCGAGGCCGCCGTGGCCGCCGCCAAGGCCGTAGGATACGTCGGCGCCGGCACCGTCGAATTCATCGCCAACCAGGACGGTTCCTTCTACTTCATGGAGATGAACACGCGCCTGCAGGTCGAGCACCCGGTCACCGAGATGATCACCGGGCAGGACCTGGTCGAATGGCAGCTGCGCGTCGCCGCCGGCGAGCCGCTGCCGCTGACGCAGGACCAGCTGCGCATCGACGGCCACGCGCTGGAAGCGCGCATCTACGCCGAGAACCCCGACAAGCAGTTCCTGCCCTCTACCGGCAAGCTGCGCTTCCTGCGCACGCCGCCGGCGGTGCAGTTCATGCGCGGCGAGGATGCTCATGGCCCGGCCGGCATCCGCATCGATGCCGGCGTGCGCGAGGGCGACACCATCAGCCCGTTCTACGACCCGATGATCGCCAAGCTGATCGTGTGGGGCAAGGACCGCGACGAGGCGCTGGCGCGCATGCGGCAGGCGCTGGCCGCCTATCACGTGGTGGGCCTGTCGACCAACGTGGCGTTCCTGCAGCGGCTGGTGTCATCGCAGGCGTTCCGCACCGCCGACCTCGATACCGGACTGATCGAGCGCAACGAGAAGACCCTGTTCCCGCCGCCGGCGCCAGTCGGCATGGAAATCATCGCGCTGGCCGTCGCCGCGCTGCTGGACCGCGAGGCGCGCGAACTGCGCATCGACGCCGCCGATCCGCACTCGCCGTGGACCCACGGCGGCGCCTGGCGGCTCAATGGCGGCGTCTCGCGCCAGCTGCGCTTCGGCTACGGCGACCATGTGCTCGACGTGACGCTGAACACCAATGCGCGCGGCAGCACGCTGATCTACGCCGACCAGGCCGCGCCCTTCGCCAGCACCTGCCAGGCCGACGACCTGCGCGTCAACCTCGGCACCCGCCGTGCGCATGGGCAGGTGCACAGCGATGGCGAGACCTTCCATGTGTTCTATGCCGGGCGGCATGTCGCGCTGGCGTGGCTCGACCCGCTGGCCCATGCCGGCGAATCCGAGAGCGAGGGCGGCAAGCTGACCGCGCCGATGCCCGGCAAGGTCATCGCAGTGATGGTCGAGGCGGGCAGCACGGTCACGCGCGGCACGCCGCTGCTGGTGATGGAAGCAATGAAGATGGAACACACCATCAGCGCGCCGGCCGATGGTGTGGTCAGCGAAGTGCTCTACGGGGTGGGCGAGCAGGTGGCCGAAGGGGCGCAACTGCTGGCGTTCGAGGGCAAGTAAGGGGCCAAGTAAGGGGCCAAGTAAGGGGCCAAGTAAGGGGCCAGGTAAGGGGCCAGGTAAGGGCGCGCACGGACGGGGTCCGGCCCGAGGCCTGACCCCGATCGCATTCCTCTGCCAAAATAGGCTTTTGAGCGATCAACGCCTGCCGTTGGTCCCGCGCACGGGGAAACGGCAATGGACGCCCGTTGGTCGCCCCGCCCCCGCAACTCCCTGGAGACAAAATGAAGTTGCAGTTGTACGTGCCCGATGGCCGCTATGATCCGTGGATCGAAGGCTTTGCCGAGGCCCTGCCCGAAGCCGAATGCCTGACCTGGGAGGACAGCCGCGGCCAGCCAGCCGACTATGCCGTAGTCTGGCGCCCGCCGGTGGAAATGCTGCGTGGCCGCACCGACCTGAAGGCGGTCTTCAACCTCGGCGCCGGCGTCGACGGCATCCTGCGGCTGCGCGACGAGGCGCCCGATGCGCTGCCCGCCGGCGTGCCGATCGTGCGGCTGGACGATGCCGGCATGGCCGCGCAGATGGCAGAGTACGTCACCTACGCGGTGCTGCGCTATTTCCGCAAGCTCGACGCTTATGAGGCGCAGGAGCGCGCCGGCCACTGGAAATTCCTCAAGCCGCATCGCCGCGCCGACTTCACCATTGGCGTGATGGGCGTGGGCACGCTCGGCACGCATATCGCGCGCACGCTGGCCGGCTTCGGCTTCCCGGTGCGCGGCTGGAGCCGCACCGCGCGCGTGATCGAAGGCGTCAGCGGGTTTTATGGCGATGCGGGCCAGGCACCGTTCCTGAATGGCCTGCGCGTGCTGGTCAATGTGCTGCCGCTGACACCGCAGACCGAGAACATCCTGAATGCCGGCCTGTTCGCGCGGCTGGCGCAGGGCGCCTATGTGATCAACGTGGCGCGCGGCCAGCACCTGGTCGAGGAAGACCTGGTGGCCGCGGTGCAGTCGGGCCAGATTGCGGGCGCTACGCTGGACGTGTTCCGCACCGAGCCGCTGCCGGCGGAGCATCCGTTCTGGCAGGAGCCGCGCATCACGGTGACGCCGCATATCTCGGCGCTGACGCTGCGCGAGGACAGCATCGCCCAGATCGCCGGCAAGATCCGCGCGCTGCGCGCGGGCCAGCCCATCGCCGGCGTGGTCGACCTGCAGCGCGGGTACTGAGCGCCACGGCACTCCACAACGCATAACAGACAGGAGACGGCCATGACCATCCCGAACTACGTGAAGATCGTCGAAGTCGGCCCGCGCGACGGCCTGCAGAATGAAAAGGCGATGGTGCCGACCGAAGTCAAGATCACGCTGGTCAATCAGTTGACCGACGCCGGCTTCGTCAATATCGAGGCCGCCTCGTTCGTCTCGCCGAAGTGGGTGCCGCAGATGGCCGACGGCGCGGATGTGATGGCCCGCATCCAGCGCCGGCCCGGCACGCTGTATTCGGTGCTGACGCCGAACATGAAAGGCTTCGAAGGCGCCGTCGCCGCCGGCGCCGACGAGGTGGTGATCTTCGGCGCCGCCAGCGAGGCGTTCTCGCAGAAGAACATCAACTGCTCGATCGCCGAATCGATCCAGCGCTTCGAGCCGGTCGCCGCCGCCGCGAAAGAGAAGGGCGTGCGCCTGCGCGGCAGCATCTCGTGCGCGCTGGGCTGTCCCTACCAGGGCGAGGTCCCGGTCAGCGCCGTGGTCGACGTGGTGCGCCGCATGCGCGAGCTGGGCTGCGACGAGATCGATATCGCCGACACCATCGGCGTGGGCACGCCGGTGCGCGTGCAGGAAGTGATGCGGGCGGCTTCCGCCGAGTTCGCGCTGGACCGGCTCTCCGGCCATTTCCACGATACCTACGGCCAGGCGCTGTCCAATATCCTGGCCAGCCTGGAAGTGGGCATCTCGATCTTCCACGCCTCGGTCGCCGGGCTGGGCGGCTGCCCGTATGCCAAGGGCGCGACCGGCAACGTGGCCACCGAAGACGTGTTGTACATGCTGCACGGCATGGGCATCCATACCGGTATCGACCTGGAAGCGGTGGTGCGCACCGGCGACTACATCTCGCAGGCGATCGGCCGCGCCAACAGCTCGCGCGTGGGCCGGGCGCTGCTGACCAAATGGGCCGCCGCCAGCGATGCGGCGCCGGCCTGCGCTTGAGCTCGAAAAACAAGGAGAACGCATGACGGCAAGTAGCGAAGCGCTGCCCGAATCCGCGCAGCGCGTGGCGGACCTGCTGGCCGGGCTCGGCCACGACCGCCCGGTGGTGATGCTGCCCGCCACCGGCAAGACCTCCGCCGAAGCCGCGGCGGGGCTCGGCTGCAGCGTGGCGGAGATCGCCAAGTCCATCATCTTCCGCCGCGTTGAGGACAATGCGCCGGTGCTGGTGATCGCCAGCGGCAGCAACCGCGTCGACGAGGCCAAGGTGGCCGCGCGCGTGGGTGCGCTGGGCAAGGCCGATGCGCGCTTCGTGCGCGAGAAGACCGGCTATGCCATCGGCGGCGTCTGCCCGATCGGCCATGCGGTCGCGCCGGTGATGCTGCTCGACCAGGACCTGTTCCGCTACGACAGCCTGTGGGCTGCCGCCGGCCATCCGCATGCGGTGTTCAACCTGACGCCGCAGCAACTGCAGCAGATGACCGGCGCGGAGATTGCCGACGTGGCCGCCGGAGTGCCGGCATGAGCGCCGGGCAGCCATCGGGGCTGCGGCCAGGGCTTGCTTTCAGCTGGCAATACACGGTGCCGCCCAAGGCCACCGTGCCGCGCCTTTACGACGATATCCCCGGTTGCCCGGAGATGCCCGACGTGCTTGCCACCGGCTACATGGTCGGCATCATGGAATGCGCCTGCCTGCAGATGCTGCGCGAGCACCTGGACTGGCCGCGCGAGCAGTCGCTCGGCACGCTGGTCAGCTTCTCGCACCTGGCGCCGACGCCGCCCGGCATGACGGTGACGGTCAAGGGCCAGCTGGTCGAGGTCGACGGCCGCCGCCTGCGCTTCGAACTGAGCGCCTGGGACGGCGAGGACAAGATTTCCGAGGGCGTGCACGAGCGCCACCTGATCGACGCGGGCCGCTTCAACGAAAAGGTGGCGGCCAAGGCGGCGCGCCAGCTGAAGCATGCCTGAAGCGCGCGCGCCAGCCACGCTTGCGGCATTGGCCGCGGAGCTCGCGGCACAGGCCGCCCGGCTGGCAACGCCGGTGCCCTCGCCGTGCCGCAACGTCTGCCGCATGGACGCGGCCAGTGGCTACTGCGAGGGCTGCCTGCGCACTATCGAAGAAATCGCCGGCTGGTCGTCGGCCAGCGACGAAGACAAGCGCCGCATCTGGGCGCAACTGCCTGGGCGCGCCGCCTGGCTGGCGGGCGAGGAGACACCCCCTTGAGCGAACCATCGATGCCCAAGTTGCCCGAGACCATGCGCGTGTTCGAGCGCGGCTGGCTGTCGGCCAACAACATCCTGTTCGTCGATGGCGACGATACCGCGCTGGTCGACACCGGCTACGTCACGCACGCGCCGCAGACCGTCGCGCTGGTCGCGTCCGCGCTGCGGGACCGGCCACTGGCGCGCATCCTCAACACCCACCTGCACTCCGATCATTGCGGCGGCAACGCCGCGCTGCAGGCGCGCTGGCAGCCGCGCACCGCGATTCCGGCAGCCGAAGCCGCGGCGGTGGCCGCGTGGGATACCGAGGCGCTCACTTATCGTGCCACCGGACAGCAGTGCGACCGCTTCGGCTTCGACAGCGTGCTGCACGATGGCGATGCGGTGACGCTGGGCGGCATCGACTGGCAGGTCGTGGCCGCGCCAGGCCATGATCCGCATGCGGTGATGCTGTTCGCACCGGGGCCGCGCATCCTGATTTCCGGCGATGCGTTGTGGGAGAACGGCTTCGGCGTGATCTTTCCCGAGCTGGATGGCGAGAGCGGCTTTACCGAGCAGGCGGCGGTGCTGGCGCGCATCGCGGAACTCGATGCGCGGCTGGTGATTCCCGGCCACGGACGCATGTTCACCGACGTCGATGCCGCCGTCGAGCGCGCCATCGCGCGGCTGCGTCACCTGAGCGCCGATCCCGCGCGCAATGCCAGCCATGGGGTCAAGGTGCTGGTGAAGTTCAAGCTGCTGGAGCAGCAGCGCATGAAGCAGGGGGCGCTGGCGCAGTGGATGGCGCAGGCGCCGTTGATGGTGCGGATACGCGACCGGTTCATGCCGGGGCAGGAGATGGCGGAGATTTCCGCGCAGACGGTGCGGGCGCTGGCGGGCGCCGGGGCGCTGGCGGTGGAGGGTGAGTGGGTGGTGAATAAGGATTGAGGCCTTCACTACCCTGCCGGTTTGCTCCCCTCTCCCGCGTGCGGGAGAGGGGCAGGGGGTGAGGGCAGGCCCTCGCATACCACTAGCTAAACTTCGTCGACATGCCCGGCCCTCACCCCAACCCTCTCCCGCAAGCGGGAGAGGGAGCACCCAATTGGCGGGCGCAGGCCAGCCTTAGAAAGACGTCCTGAACCCCACCTTCACACTCCTGCCCGCCAGCGGCGCGATATCCCGCAGCATCGACGTCGCATTGCGCGCATCCTGGTTGGTCAGGTTATCCCCGCGCAGGTACACCAGCGTCTGCGTCCCGGCCACCTTGAACTTGTAGGTCAGCGCCAGGCTCAGCAGCGTATAGGCATCGGTGGGCGTGTCGTTGCTCGGCACGCGCGTCTGCTTGGCCGCGTACGTGACATCCACGCGCGCGCCCCACGGACCCGCGCCATACACCAGCGCGCCGCCCAGCCGCAGCGGTGCCAGCCGCGGCAGCGGCTCGCCGGTGTCGCGGTTCTCGCCACGCACGTAGTCGGCGCGGGCCTCGAAATCGAGCGTGTCGCTGCTGGTCAGCATCTTCTGCAGCAAGCGCGTCTTGCCTTCGGCCTCGAAGCCATACAGCGTGGCGGGCACGCCCAGGTACTGGAATTCAGGCAGCGAATCCGGGCTGCCCGGGGCGACCACGTCGCCCGCCTCGTCGCGCGCGCGGCCCGTGGCAGACAGCGCCAGGTAGTTGGCAAAGCGGCTGTAGTAGCCCGACACGCTCGCGCTGTGCGCGCCCGACTTGAAGCGCACGCCCAGGTCGATCGAGGTGGCGCGCTCCTTGTTTGCGTTGGGGTCGCCCAGCTCCCACGAGCCGGTGGCCACGTGCGGGCCGTTGGCGTACAGCTCGTAGAAGGTCGGCGCGCGCTCCGTGTACGACAGGTTGCTGGTCAGCGACCACGCCGGGTTGACCTTGTACAGCAGGCCGGCCGAAGCGCTGGTCGCGTTGAAGCTGCGGTTGGCGTCGGCAAAGCGGTCGTTGCCGTTGGCGCTGGCCTTGATGCTGCTGTGGTCGAGCCGGCCGCCGAAGTTCAGCTTGAGGTCGCCCGACGCGGTCAGCGGCAGCTCTTCGAACAGGAACAGCGCGGCGTTGTCGGTATTGGTGCTCGGCACGAACGCTTCCTCGCCCAGCGCGGAGAAGTCGGTATGGCCGAACTGCGTGCCGATCACGCCCGTCATGTTGCCGATCCTGGCGTGCTTGGCCTCGAAGCGCGCGTCCCAGCCACGGTTCTTGAAGATCGTGCCGGTCTCTCCGGCCTCGATCTCCTTGTGCTCGTAGTCGGTGTAGCTGAACTTGCCCTTGACCGATTCGAACCAGCCGCCGGTGCTGCCGGCCAGGTTGCGCGCCTCGCCTTCCAGCGCGAAGCGGTCTTGCCTCATCTTCAGCCGCACGTCGTCCTCGGCGGGCGTGCCGTAGTCATTGCGGTAGGCGCTGTAGTTGGCGCCGACAAAGCCATCGGCCCAGGTGTAGGAGCCGCCCAGCGAGCCGCCCTGCTGGTCGGCGCTGGTGTTGGGCAGGCGGCCGTAGGCCTCGCTTTCTCCCTCGGGCAGCGGCTCGGCGGCGCGCAGGCGGTCGCTGCGGGCGTAGCCGGGAATGCGCAGGTCGCTGGTCTTGCGCGCGAAAGCGTCGGCATGGACCGCGAACTGGCCGTTGCCGGCCTCGATCAGCGCGCTGGCATTGCGGGCCTGGTCGCCGCCGATGGTGCCGCTGGAATCCACGGCGCCGCCGACGCCTTCGATCGGCTCCTTGGGGATGCGGTTGTCGATCACGTTGACGACGCCGCCGATGGCATTGCCGCCGTACATCAGCGCCGCCGGGCCGCGCACCACCTCGATGCGCTCGGCCACCAGCGGATCCAGTGCCACCGCATGGTCATAGGACAGGGTCGAGGCGTCGACGGTGCTGCCGCCGTTCTGCAGCACCTTGATGCGGTCGCCATCCAGGCCGCGTATCACCGGGCGGCTGGCATTGGGCCCGAAATACGTCGACGACACGCCGGGCATCTTGTCGAGCGTCTCGCCCAGCGTGCTGGCCTGGCGCACGGCCAGCGCGTCGCCGCCCAGCGTCGAGACCGGCGCGACCATGTCGTTCAGTTCGCTGCCGAGCGGGTTGGCGGTGACGACGACTTCACGCAGCGTGCCGGTGGCGGTGGCGGTCACGGTGGCAGGGGCGGGCTCGGCAGTGGCCGCAGGCGTGGCGGTCTGCGCGTGCGCCGGCGCCGCGAGGGCAGCGAGCGAGGCAGTCAGGGAGGCGGCAATGGCCGCAAGCGGGGTCAGGCGGGGGGCGCTGTTTTTCGGGCAGTTCTGTTTGGACATGGCGCGCGTAACGAAGCAGTGGCAATCAGCCCCGGGCTGGGCACGGCTGCATGCGCGGGCAGGGCGCGTGCCGTCCCATATGGGACGGCCGCACCAGGCGGGCGGCAGGCGTTCAGCTCAGGAAAATTCGAAAGCCGGGCACGCGGCGATGGCCGCGTCCCGGATCAGGCGAGGGCGATGGCCGGCGCCGGTGGCGCGCGCGAATGGAAGGGGTGGGCGGCGGGGAGATCGGGCCAGCGCCAGGCGAGGTTGGCCGGCTTGACCGGCTTGCCGAAGGCGAGGCGCGGCAGCGGCAGCTTGCCGCACAGCGTGTCGGCCACCGTGGCGCCGTCGAACAGCACGCAGGAGTGGCCGCTGAATTTCTGCGCCAGTGGGTGCGAATCGGAATCGGCGTCGGTGCTGCCGTCGGCGTCAGCCAAGATGGCAGACGCGGCTGTGCTGGTCGCCGTCAGCCCGCCGTGCACGATGCGGTGGGTCAGCCCGGCATGCTGCGCCAGCAGCAGGCATAGCGCCAGCCACAGCGCGAGCCACAAGCCCGGACCGTGAGCGCGCAGGCGGGCGAACCAGTCAGTGCGCATGGGGATGGTGCGGCGCGCCGCAGCCGCAATCGTCGCCATGGTCATGATCGTGATCATGGCCATGGTCGTGGTTGTGTTCGTGGTCCTCGTCCAGCTCGTCGACCCACGTCGGGAACGGATCCGTGTAGTCCGCCCACGCCTGCGTGCCCGCCGCCATCTCGGCATCGTCCAGCAGGCAGGCATCGAGCCGCGCCGCCAGCGCAGCGCAGTCCAGGTCCACGCCGATCAGCACCAGTTCCTGGCGGCGGTCGCCAAACGGTGCCGGCGCGCCGTCGACCTGCATGTCGGCCTCGATCCCGGCACGGTCCGCGTCATCGGTCGGCCATTCGGCCGGGTCCAGCGCAGACCACCAGGCGCCGGCGCCGCCGTGGCGGCACACGCCGCCGGACTGGTTCCAGTCGCCGGCGGTATCCATGCGGCCGGCCAGCCAGAACAGGCCCTTGGAGCGCAGCACGTTGCCGTGTTCGCGCAGCCATTCGGTATGGATCAGGTCGGCAAAGCGCTGCGGATGGAACGGGCGGCGGCGCCGGTACACCAGCGTCGACACGCCGCTGTCCGGCTCCGGCGCCATGCCCCGCAGGGCGGCCAGCCAGCCGGGAGCATCCGCGGCGGCGGCGAAGTCGAAGCGGCCGGTGCCGGACACCCGCTGCGGCGGCACGTTGCCGAAACTGGCCTCGACGATCCCGGCGCGCGGGTTCAGCGCATGCAGCACCGCGCGCAGCCGCGCCAGTTCATCGGCACTGGCGAGGTCGGTCTTGTTCAGCACGATGACGTCGCAGAACTCGACCTGCGCGGCCAGCACTTCCGCGACCGTGCGGTCGTCTTCCGGCCCCTGCGCCAGCCCGCGGTCGGCCAGGAAATCGGCTTCGTTGAGGTCGGCGAGGAAGATGGCCGCGTCGACCACTGTCACCAGCGTGTCGGGCTGCAGCGCGGCATCGGGACCGGCGCCGTGCTCGGCCTCGAACAGGAAACCCTCCGCGATCGCGAGCGGGTCGTCCCGGCCATCGGCCTCGACCAGCAGCGCATCGAAGCGCCCTTGCGCGGCCAGCCGCGCGGCTTCGGCCATCAGCGTGCCGGCATCCGGCAGCACGGTGGCCTCGCAGCCGGGGGGCAGCGGCGCCAGCGTCTGGCCATCCTGCTCGCCGCAGACCAGCACGGCCACGCGCCCGCCGGCGCCTTGCGCAAGCAGGTGGTTCAGCAGCGTGGTCTTGCCGGCGCCGGTAAAGCCGGACAGCACGGTGACGGGCAGGCGATCAGCCATGGCAGGAAAGCGGAAAGGTGGCGAACCGGCGGCAAACCGGCGGCCCAGGCAGGGGCCGCAGACAGGCACGCAGCCGGTTGTTGCAACAAAGTTGCGAATTTACCAGAAAGCCCCGGCCGGCGACAGCGGGACGATTCTCACCATGGTAGGCCGTGGCCGCGCCACGACAAGTGCAGCGGCGCCAAGCGCGCGGCCACCAATGCAAACGGCCCGGACAAACCGGGCCGTCGTATCGGAGCTGCGCCAGCCTGGCTGGCGCGCCCAGGTGCCGGGCTTCAGTCCCCGAACAGCTTCTGGCGCAGTTCGCGGCGCTGCTGCGCTTCCAGCGACAGCGTCGCGGTAGGCCGGGCCAGCAGGCGCGGAACGCCGATCGGCTCGCCGGTTTCCTCGCACCAGCCGTAGTCGCCGGATTCGATGCGCTGCAGCGACTGCTCGACCTTCTTCAGCAGCTTGCGCTCGCGGTCGCGCGTGCGCAGTTCCAGCGCATGCTCTTCCTCGATGGTGGCGCGGTCGGCCGGATCCGGCACGATGACCGTTTCGCGCAGGTGTTCCGTGGTCTGGTCAGCGTTCTTCAGGATTTCGTCACGCAGCTGCTCAAGGCGATTCTTGAAGAAAGCGAGCTGCGCTTCGTTCATGTAATCCTTGTCGCTCATCTTCAGGATTTCAGCTTCAGTCAGAAGTTTGTTGCTGCTCATGGTTGCTGCTGATTCTCTTGTTGAGGCGGCCGGCGGCGTCTGGGTCCGCTCGGATTCGCTGTCCGTGCGCTTGCGCGCCACGGTCGTTTCACTCTGGCTGGCTGCAGTCTTGCTGCTTCGCGGGCCTCCCTTCGTTGCGCCCGCTTCGGCGTTCGCCGTACTGCCGCGGGGAGCGGGCGCGGCCTTCACAGGCTGCGCCTTGAGCGTCTCTGCCGCGGCACTACCTGTCTTGCTGCGGCTTTCTTTCGTCTTCGTTGCGGCTGTCATGGGACACCTCTCTCTCGCGTCAGTCAGTGACGGCGCGTGCCGAGGTACCCCAAGCGGAAAGGCGGTCTCCGCACGAAGCACTGCGACCGCACCTGCCCGGCGGCCTGCCTCATGCTGACGACAAATCCGCCGCCCTGCCAGATCCCGGCAGCGGAAAAAAGGTGCGCCACCGGTGTCAAATCCGGCCTATTGTACTTGAACAAATTTTTCCGAGATACGGGGGAAAGCCAGCCGGCACTTCGGTATTTCCCCGGTACCCCGAACGGGGGTGGCCGTGAGGCGGTGTCCGAAGGCAGGGCCGCGCGTGCGGCGGCCCGTGCACTCAGGCCAGGCAGTTCTCCAGGCCCTTGAGGATGGCGTCCCGCGGCAGGTCGACGCCGATGAATACCATCTTGGTGCCCGGCGTCTCGTCATCCCACTTGGCGCCGATATCGCTGCCCATCAACTGGTGGACGCCCTGGAACACGACTTTCCGGTCCACGCCCTCCATATATAGTACGCCCTTGTAGCGCAGCAGTTTTTCGCCGTACACCGCCAGAATCCCCGACAGGAATTCCTCCAGCTTGCCGTAGTGGAAGGGCTTGTCGCTGCGGAAGACGAACGACGCGATGCGGTCGGTATGGTGGTGGTGATGGTGGTGGTCGTGCCCGTGGCCATGGTGGTGGCCGTGGTCGTGGTCATGGCCGCAGTCGGTGCCGCAATGCTCGCCGTGCTCGTGGTCATGATCGTGGTCGTGGTCGTGACCATGCTCGTCGGCGCGCAGGAATTCAGGGTCGAGCTCCAGCTTCTCGTTCAGGTTGAAGCCGCGCAGGTCGAAGATGGTCTCGATCGGCGTCTCGCCGAAATTGGCGGTGCGGATCGGCGCGCGCGGGTTCATGTGCAGCAGGCGGTGGCGCAGATCGGCCACGTCGTCCTTGCCGACCAGGTCGGACTTGGTGATGAAGATGGCATCGGCAAAGCCCACCTGGCGCTGCGCCTCTTCCTGCTTGTCCAGCTGCAGGTGCGCGTGCTTGGCATCGACCAGAGTGATCACCGCGTCGAGCAGGTAGCGCGACGCGATTTCCTCGTCCATGAAGAAGGTCTGCGCCACCGGGCCGGGGTTGGCCACGCCGGTGGTCTCGATCACCACGCGGTCGAAGTCGATCTCGCCGGCGTCGCGGCGCGTCAGCAGCCCGGACAGCGCCTGCACCAGGTCGCCGCGGATGGTGCAGCAGATGCAGCCATTGCTCATCTGCACGATCTGCTCGCGGCCGTCCTGCACCAGGATCTCGTTGTCGATGTTTTCCTCGCCGAACTCATTCTCGATCACGGCGATCTTCATGCCGTGCCGCTCGTTCAGGATGCGCTTGAGCAGGGTGGTCTTGCCGCTGCCGAGGAAGCCGGTCAGGATCGTGACCGGGGTCAGTTTGGACATTGCTTGTTCTCCGGGAAATTTTGGGACCGGTCAGTGCGCCGCGGGCGTACGCTTGCCGCACTCGGCGCAGACGCCGTTCACGGTCAGTTCGACATGTTCGATGGCAAAGCCGCTGGGCACGCGCGGCGCGGCCGGCGGGGCCGGGTTGCTGGCGTCGTCCAGGCAGAAAGTGCGGTCGCAGCGGGTGCAGTGGAAATGGCTGTGCTGGCGGTGTTCCTGCGCGCGCGCGGCCTCGTGCTCGACCAGGGTGAAGCGGAACACGCGGTCGTTGCCGGCCCGCTTCTGCGCCACGCCTTGCTCTACCAGCCAGTCGAGCACGCGGTACACGGTGACGCGGTCGATGGTCTCGCCCTGCTCGGGCAGGCGGTCGATCACGGCCTGGTGGGTCAGCGCTTCGTCGCTGCCGATCAGGCAGGCCAGGATGCACAGCCGCGGCTGCGTCACGCGCGCGCCCAGCTGGCGCAGGCGCTCGTGGGCGGCTTCGAGTATGGCGGGCGCCGGTCCAGGGGCCGGGCCGTCCGGGCTAATGCGGGTCATGGGCTGATTTAACCATAGGCCCACGGTTGATGCAATTCAGTTGCAACGGTCCATGGATGCGCCTGGCAGTCACTGGCGGCGCCGATGGCGGGGTTTGCGCCTATGATCGACAAGCGACCCAGAAGCGGAGACAAGCCATGCTGAACGACGCCAGCGCGCTGCTGTTCCCAAATTTCGAGCCTTTCCGGCACCGCATCGGCGAGATCGAGATCGCCGGCGTGCAGGGCGGCTCGGGCCCGCCGCTGCTGCTGTTGCACGGCCATCCGCAAAGCCACCTGATCTGGCACCGGGTGGCGCCAACGCTGGCCGACCACTTCACCGTGATCGCCACGGACCTGCGCGGCTATGGCAGCAGTTCGGCGCCGCCGGGCAACGCCGGGCATGAGCGCTACAGCAAGCGCGCCATGGCGCAGGACCAGGTCGAGCTGATGGCGAAGTTCGGCTTCACGCGCTTTGCGCTGTGCGGCCACGACCGCGGCGCGCGCGTGGCCCACCGGCTCTGCGCCGACCATCCCGACAGTGTGAGCCGCGCCATGCTGCTCGACATCGCGCCCACGCTGGCCATGTACGAGCGCACCAGCATGGCCTTTGCAGCGGCCTACTGGCACTGGTTCTTCCTGATCCAGCCCGCGCCGTTCCCCGAGACGCTGATCAACGCCGAGCCCGAGTTCTACCTGCAGAAGCTGGTCGGCCTGCGCCATGCCGGCCCGAGCCCGTTCGCTCCGGACGCGATGGCCGCCTATGTGGCGGCCATGCGCGACCCGGCGCGGGTGCACGCCATGTGCGAGGACTACCGCGCCGCCGCCACCATCGACCTGGAGCACGATCGCGCCGACCGCGAGGCCGGGCGCCGGCTGGCGCTGCCGCTGCGCGTGCTGTGGGGCGAGCACGGCGTGGTGGCGCGCTGCTTCGAGCCGCTCGGGCTCTGGCAGGAGGTGGCCGCCGACGTCAGCGGCAAGGCCCTGCCGTGCGGGCACTACCTCCCGGAAGAAGCCCCCGAACCGCTACTTGAGGAAATGCTCGGTTTTTTCCGTTGAGCAGCGCCACCTGTCGCAAAGGCGCGCCTTTGTGGCCAATCCCTGCCTCTTTTCCGGATTTCCCGCCATATGCCGCGGATTGCAGGCGGGTTAGCCCCTATACCTGCGCATTGTCTGGAGTTGCTAACATCATCCCCCGCCCTTGCGGTTTACGGCAGGGGACAGCGGCGCCAGCCGGTCATGGTCCAAGCGCGGCTAATGAGACCGCGCCAGAGCGCCCCCGCATGAGCAGGGGCCAGGCCGACGGCAATGCATTGCATGACGGGTATTGAAGGAACCAGGAGAAGAGAGCATGAAACGAGTGGCAAAGACGATCGCGGCCGCGCTGGCAGTCAGCGCGATGGGCATGGCGGCAGGCGCGTACGCGCAGGAATTCCCGGGCGGCAAGCCCATTTCGGCCGTGGTGCCGTTCTCGGCGGGCGGCCCGACCGACAAGGTCTCGCGCGAGCTGACCGCGATTATGTCCAAGCACCTGGGCTCGACCATCGTGATCGAGAACCTGGGCGGCGCCGGTGGCACCATCGGTGCCAAGAAGGTGGCCCAGGCCAAGAACGACGGCCACACCGTGCTGATCCACCATATCGGCATGGCCACGGCCCCGGCGCTGTACCGCAACCTGGGCTTCGATCCGCTGAAGGACTTCGAGATGGTCGGTGAAATCGCCGACGTGCCGATGATCCTGGTCGGCAACAAGCAGCTGCCGCCGAACAGCTTCAAGGAGCTGCTGCCGTACATCAAGGCCAACGCCGCCAAGCTGTCGCTGGCCAATGCCGGCATCGGCTCGGCCTCGCACCTGTGCGGCCTGCTGTTCCAGAGCGCGATCCAGACCGAGCTGACCACCGTGCCGTACAAGGGCGCGGCGCCGGCGCTGACGGACATCCTGGGCGGCCAGGTCAACCTGCTGTGCGACCAGACCACCAACCTGGCTGGCCACCTGAAGGCCAATTCGGTCAAGCCGTACGCGGCCATGCAGGCGAAACGCGTGGAAGCGTTCAAGGACGTTCCGACGGCAGCCGAGCAGGGCATGCCGAACGTGGAGGTGAAGGTCTGGCACGCCATGTACGCGCCGAAGGGCACGCCCAAGCCGGTGATCGACAAGCTGTCGGCTGCACTGCAGAAGGCCGTGGCCGACCCGGCCTTCCGCGCCAAGATGGCCGAGCTGGGCGCCGAAGCGGTGCCGGCACAGCGCGCCACGCCGGAATCGCTGCGCAACTACCTGAGCGCCGAAATCAACAAGTGGACCCCGGTGATCAAGAAGGCCGGCGTGTATGCCGACTGAGCGGACTTAGCGGACTTAGCGGACTTAGCGGACTTAGCGGACCGCCAGGGCGCATCGCCTGAAGTGATGCGCCGGCGCCATCGAAGGGCCATGCGGCAACGCATGGCCTTTTTTGCTATTGGGGGGCGGCGCGCGAGGCGCTGCGGCAGGGCGGCGCCCGGCATCCTATATTGGTCAGACGCCCGCGCGGCGCGCCGCCTGTGTGGCCCGGCGCACGAAAGGGCTTGAAACCGGCCGGGGGCGTCGCCAACTACGGTCGTGACATATTCACGGAAGCCACCATGGAACAGTATCACGGCACTACCATCGTCAGCGTCCGCCGCGGCAACCAGGTCGCACTTGGCGGTGATGGTCAGGTCACTCTCGGCAATATCGTGATGAAGGGCACCGCACGCAAGGTGCGCCGCATCTACAACGGCAAGGTGCTGGTCGGGTTTGCCGGCAGCACGGCCGATGCTTTCTCGCTGCTCGACCGCTTCGAAGCCAAGCTGGAGAAGTATCAGGGCAACCTCACCCGCGCCGCGGTCGACCTGGCCAAGGACTGGCGCTCGGACCGCGCGCTGCGCCGCCTGGAAGCCATGCTGATCACCGCCGACCGCGACACCACGCTGGTCATCACCGGCAACGGCGACGTGCTCGACCCCGAGGGCGGCATTGCCGCGATCGGCTCGGGCGGCGCGTATGCGCAGTCGGCCGCGAAGGCGCTGATAGAGAACACCGAGCTGCCGCCGAAGGACGTGGTCGAGAAAGCGCTGACCATCGCCGGCGAGCTCTGCATCTACACCAATACCAACTTCGTCATCGAGACGCTGGAATAAGCGAAGGCGGCAACGCGCGCCCTACTGAACGGATACCATGTCGCACACCATGACCCCGTCGGAAATCGTTTCCGAACTCGACAAGCACATCATCGGCCAGGACAAGGCCAAGAAGGCCGTGGCGGTGGCGCTGCGCAACCGCTGGCGCCGCCAGCAGGTGGCCGAGCCGCTGCGCCAGGAAATCACGCCCAAGAACATCCTGATGATCGGCCCGACCGGCGTCGGCAAGACCGAGATCGCGCGCCGCCTGGCCAAGCTGGCCGACGCGCCGTTCATCAAGATCGAAGCCACCAAGTTCACCGAGGTGGGCTATGTCGGCCGCGACGTCGACACCATCGTGCGCGACCTCGCCGAGATGGCGATCAAGCAGACGCGCGAATCCGAGATGAAGAAGGTGCGCACCAAGGCCGAGGACGCGGCCGAGGACCGCCTGCTCGACGTGCTGCTGCCGCCGCCGCGCGACATCGGCTTCTCGCAGCCGGAAGAGAAGGATTCCAACACGCGCCAGGTGTTCCGCAAGAAGCTGCGCGAAGGCCAGCTGGACGACAAGGAAATCGAGCTGGAACTGGCCGCCGGCGTGCCGAGCATGGACATCATGGGGCCGCCGGGCATGGAAGACATGACCGAGCAGATCCGCTCGATGTTCGCCGGCCTGGGCCAGGGCAAGAAGGCGCGCCGCAAGATGAAGGTGAAGGAAGCCTTCAAGCTGCTGATCGACGAAGAGGCCGCCAAGCTGGTCAATGACGAGGAGCTCAAGCACAAGGCGATCGCCAATGTGGAGCAGAACGGCATCGTGTTCCTGGACGAGATCGACAAGATCGCCAGCCGCAGCGAAATCGGCGGCGGCGAGGTGTCGCGCCAGGGCGTGCAGCGCGACTTGCTGCCGCTGGTGGAAGGCACCACGGTGAACACCAAGTACGGCATGATCAAGACCGACCATATCCTGTTCATTGCCTCGGGCGCGTTCCACCTGTCCAAGCCGAGCGACCTGATCCCCGAACTGCAGGGCCGCTTCCCGATCCGCGTGGAACTGGAGTCGCTGTCGGTGCAGGATTTCGAGGCCATCCTGACGCAGACCGATGCCAGCCTGACCAAGCAGTACCAGGCGCTGCTGAACACCGAAGAGGTCAACCTGGTGTTCGCGCCGGATGGCATCCGCCGTCTTGCCGAGATCGCGTTCTCGGTCAACGAGAAGGTCGAGAACATCGGTGCGCGCCGCCTGTACACGGTGATGGAGCGGCTGCTGGAGGACCTGTCCTTCCACGCCACCAAATCGTCGGGCGAGACCGTGACGATCGATGCCGCCTATGTCGACCAGCGTCTTGGCGACCTGGCCGGCAACGAGGACTTGTCGCGCTACGTGCTGTAAGCCGGCACGCAGGCCGGAGGAAAAAGGGCGCACCGCGGTGCGCCCTTTTTTTTGTGCCGTCGCGACGGGATTGTGTTGTCCGTGCGTATCGGCCTGCCACATGGTGGTAAGCATCGTAAGCATTGGTAAGCACGCTGGCGCACACGCGGCGCGCAATGAGACCCTTGCGCACCTTGACGGTCGATTGACCGGTGCGGGAGCCACCGCATCCCACTCAACCCACTGGCAGGAGAAACCAATGGTCAACCACAAGACCCGCCGCGTGGTGCTCGCCACGGGCGGCCTGCTGGCTGCGCTGGCCGCGGCTACCGCTTTCCTTTGCATCCGTCCCGCCGTGCCTGCCGTGCAGGCAGCCGAAGTTGCGCAGGCCACGCAGGCCAAGCAGACCACCCAAGCCGTACAGGCCAACGCGCGCGGCGCCGCCAAGGCTGCCGCCGCGACGCTGGCACTCGATGCCGGCGCGCTGTTCTCGCTGTCCGACCGGCATGCGGGCGATGCCATGCGCATTGTGGCGCAAGGCGACACGGCCGAGGCCAGCGAAGGGCTGGACTGGGAACACGTGCAGCTGCGCCTGTAAGCCGCGCTTGTAAGACGCCCAACTTAAAAGCGCGATCAAGCCGCGCTTTTAAGCCGCGGCCCCTGCAACCACCCCGAACCTACCGCGACACCGGCCGCTTCCCCAGCTTGCGCTGCAAGGTACGCCGGTGCATGTTCAGCGCCCGCGCCGTGGCGGAGATATTGCCGCCATGCTCGGCCAGCACGCGCTGGATATGTTCCCACTCGAGCCGCGCCACCGACAGCGGCACCGGCTCTTCCATCGCGGCCTGCGCCGCGTCTTCCGACACTCCCGCCATCAGCGCGGTCAGGATCGAATCGACATTGGCAGGCTTGGCCAGGTACTCGTCCGCGCCCTGCTTGACCGCTGCCACCGCGGTGGCAATGCTGGCATAGCCGGTCAGGATCAGGATGCGCGCGTCAGGCAGCGCCTGGCGCAGCGGCGCGACCAGCTGCAGGCCGGATTCGGCCGGCGCGGTGCTGCCGGCTTCGGGTGGCGGCTCCAGGTGCAGGTCGAGCGTGACATAGGCAAAGTCGGTGCGGCCCGCCAGCGCGAGCGCGGTGCGGCCGTCATGCGCCACTTGCACGGCGTAGCCGCGGCGCATGAGCGCGCGCGCCAGCGTGCCGGCAAAGACTTCGTCGTCGTCGATGACGAGGAACGGCGTGCCCGCCGGTGCGGTGGCTTCGGGAACCGGTTGGAAGGTGTCGGTCATGGTCAGGAGTGGCGCGTGGGTTCAGGATGCGCTGCGCGCAGGCGGCGCCGATAGCGTGGACAGCGCGGGCAGCCGCAGCTCGGCCACGGTGCCGCCGCCGGACCGGTCGCGCCAGGCCAGCTCGCCGCCCATCTGGCGCGCGCCACTCTGCGCCAGGTACAGGCCGATGCCCTGGCCGCCATGATGGCTGGCCACCGGCATTTCGCCGAGCTGGCCGCGCAATGCCTCGGGAATGCCGTCGCCATGGTCGGCGACGCGGAACGACAGCCACGGCGCCACGTGTCCCGGCTCCATGGCGATTTCCAGCTGCAGCGGCCGGCGGGAGCGGCCGGCATTCTGCTGGGCGCGCGCGGCGTTGTCGAGCAGAATGGTCAGGATCTGGCCGACGCGTGCGGTCTCCACCGGCTGCGCGCCGGCGCCCGGCGTGGCGCTTGCCTGCAGGCTGGCGTTGGGGTGGCGCAGCTGCCAGCGCTCGGCAAAGGCCGGCAGCCAGGCGTCCAGGCGCTGGGGCGCCAGCGTGGCCGAGTCCTCGCGCAGGCGCGCGAGCGTGGTGCGGCACAGCGCCAGCTGCTGCTCGACGGTCTGCAGGTCGGGCAGGTAGCTGCGGATCGGCGTGGCGCCCAGCGTCGCGTCGGAGGCATCGGCGCGCAGCTCGCCGGCGATCACCGCCAGCGTCGCCAGCGGCGTGCCGATCTCATGCGCCACCGCGGCGGCCTGGCCGTTGAGGTCTTCCACGCGTGCCTCGCGCAGCAACTGCTCGCGCGCCAGGTTCAGCTGCGCTTCGCGCTGGCGCAGCACACCCGACAGGCGCGCCACGAACATCGCGATCATCACCGCGCTGACGACGAAGTTCAGCCACATGCCCGCCAGGTGATAGTTCACCGCGTTGTCGGGGTTGTGCAGGTCCAGCGGCACATATTCGAACAGCAGCACCGTGTAGCAGGCGAGCGCATACACCGCCAGCGCGACCACCTGCCGCCACGGCAGGATGGCCGCGGCGATGGCCAGTCCGGGCAGGTAGAACGACACGAAGGGATTGGTAGCGCCGCCGGTGTAGAACAGGATCGCCGACAGCGCGGTCAGGTCCACCAGCAGCTGTCCCATCAGTTCGGCTTCACCGGGTGCGGTGTTGCGCCGCGTGTGCTGGCGCAGGCGCAGCGCCGTGATCAGGTTGAACAGCGCCTGGAGCCCGAGCACCACCATCAGCGGCCCATACGGCAGCCGGATGCCGGCGATCGGGTCGCATGCCAGCAGCGTCAGCGCCTGCCCCGACAGCAGCGCCCAGCGCAGCCAGAACAGCCGGCGCAGCGTCACCTGGCCATGGCGCGGCGAACTGGCGGCCGGCAACGGCGACAGGAAGGGCAGGTCAGGCAGGCGAGACACGGCGGCAGCGGTGGTCATGGCGCGAGTGTATCAATGCGGCCGGAAGGTGCCTTGCGCATGCGACACCTTGCCGCATTGGCGGCGCGCCGCCGCGGCTGCCAGACTAGCCGGCTTTGGCCGGCCCGCATGCTCCGGCATGCCTGCACGCGGCGCGCGGGGCCATGTTCTAATGTCTGCTTTCAGGAGAGACAACGATGCAAGCGAAATTCCGCGCGGCCCCGCTGGCCGCATCGATTGCCGCACTGGCCACGGCGCTGGCGTCGGGGGCCGCGCTGGCCCAGGTCGACGTCAGCAACGCCTGGGTGCGCGGCACGGTGCCGACCCAGGCCGCTTCGGGCGCGTTCATGGTGCTGCATGCGCACGAGAACGCGAAGCTCGTAGGCGTCTCGTCGCCGGTGGGCGAAGCCGAGATCCACGAGATGAAGATGGAAAACAACGTGATGCGCATGCGGCAGATCAAGTCGCTGGACCTGCCCAAGATGCAGAACGTCGAGCTGAAGCCGGGCGGCTACCACGTGATGCTGATGGGCCTGAAGGGCCAGCTCAAGAAGGGCGACACCGTGCCCCTCACGCTGAAGATCGAGCAGGGCGGCAAGGTGACCGAGCAGAAGGTCAACGCCGAAGTGCGCGACATGGTGCCGGGCGGCAGCCACGGCGACCACAAGCACTGAACCGCAGAGGGAGAGCCGGGCGCAGGCCTGGCCGCCAGCCATCATGGCCAACAAGCAGCACGGCACGCGCCAGAAACTGGTGTTCCGCGGCGGCACGCCGCCGACACAGCCCGCATCGCCAGCACAGCCAACAGGGCGCCGTAACGCCCGGCCGCAGCCCCCGGTGCGGGGTGCCGCCAAGCTGGCGCGGCGGCGTCAGCCGCGCAAGCTGATCGGCTCTTCCGATTCCTGACTGGCCGCCGCCGCCAGCACGCGCTCGCGCAGCCACGAGTGGGCCGGATCGGCTTCGGTGCGCTGATGCCAGATCATGCTGAAGGTGAAGTCTTCCAGCGCAAACGGCGGATCGAAGATGGCGTAGCGCGAGTCTTCCTCCAGCGCCGACAGGCTGCGCCGCGCCGTCGTCAGCACCAGGTTGGTCCCGGCGATCAGTGCCGGCGCCACGCTCCAGTGCGGCACCACGCAGGCGATCTTGCGCCGCCCGCCCAGCTTGGCGACGGCGGCGTCGATGGCGTCCATGCGTTCGCTGTGCGTGGCCACCAGCACATGCGAGCGCGCCAGGTAGGCCACCTGGTCGAGCCGGCCGGTGTCCCGCACCGTGGCCGCATCCACCGCGCAGGCATAACTTTCCCGGAACAATTCGGCCGACTGCACGCCTTCGGGCTGGTAGCTGAACACGCCCAGCGCCATGTCGATCTCGCCATCGGCAACCTGCGCCGTCATGCCCTCGCGGCTGGCCTGCGACACCGCCAGGTCGATATTGGGCGCGGCCTTGCGCAAGGCGCGCAGCAGCCGCGGCAGCACCACCAGCGCACCGTAGTCGGACATTGCGAGGCGGAAGGTGCGGCGCGCGGTGGCGGGCTGGAAGCCGCTCGGCCCCAGCAGGATGCGCACCTGCGACAGCGCTTCGGCCAGCGGGCCGGACAGTTCATGGGCGCGTGCGCTCAGCACCAGGCCGCCCTTGCCGCGTACCAGGATGGGATCGTCGAGCAGCTGCCGCAGCCGCCCCAGCGCATGGCTGACCGCCGGCTGGCTCAGGTGCAGGCGCAGCGCGGCGCGTGAGATGTGGCGCTCGGCGAGCAGTGCTTCAAGCACCACCAGCAGGTTGAGATCGATTCCGCGTAGGCTATTCATTCGGCGAATATTAAACGTATGAAAGCAGAATTGGGAATTCGCTTTGCGATATTTCAAACTGTCAGGCACGCAGTTTGCCCTACGGAGCGTGACATGTCAGGCATCCAGTTGCCGAATTCTTTCCCGATTTCCTTGCTGTTGCCCCTCGCGACCTCCGTGCTGGCGGGCGCCGTGATCCCGTTCCAGGCGGGTGCCAACGCCACGTTGGGGCGTACGCTGGGACATCCGCTGGCGGCGACGCTGGTGTCGCTGCTGGTCAGCCTGGCGGCGCTGCTGCCATTGCTGTGGCTGCTGCGCGTACCGCTGCCCGCGACCGCGGTGCTGGCGCACGCGCCGGCATGGACCTGGATCGGCGGGGTGCTGGGCGTGTTCTATATCTCGGCCGCCCTGGTGATGGCGCCGAAGCTGGGCGCGGCCGGCTTTATCGCCGCGGTGGTGGCGGGGCAGGTGCTGGCCGCGCTGGCAGTCGACCAGTTCGGCCTGGCCGGATTTGCGGTGCGGGCCATGACGCCGGCGCGGCTGGCGGGCGCAGCGCTGATCGTGGCGGGGATGCTGGTGATGCAGTGGAGCAGCGCCGGTGCGTCGTCCGGCCCTGTGCCGGCGGTTCAGCCTTCGGCGGGCTCCGGCGCCTGATCGCCGCGCTGGCGCGCCGCCAGGCAGCCGGGACAGAGGCAGTGCTGGCCGGGCACGATGCGCCGTGCCGGCAGCAGCGGCTGGCTGGCGCACCAGCACTCGCGCAGTCCCGCCACGTAGCCGCAGACGAAGCCGGCGCCGCATTGGCTGCAATGCTCGACGGGGCGAAGCTGGCCGGTCAGGACGGTGGCGGGATCGGTCATGTTGCGGCGGGAACTGGACGGCGCACGGCAAGACAAAGGGCAAAGGCCCGCCCGCGCTGTTGCGCGAACGGAACGCCGGGGGGCCGCCGTGGTGCCCCGTGCGGCGCTTGCCGGCGGATGGCCGGACCAGCCCGCGCCGCGGGACTCGCACCCCGCGCGGTTTCTTGTAAAATCGGCGCCTGCCATAGCCGGATGGTGCACTTTCGGGCGATCCCTGTTGCGCAATGTTGCGTTTGCCCGGCTACGCGGCTGTTAGCCATCATACCTGTTGAATCTCACGGATGTCCCCCATGAACGCCGACAACCCCGGGCCTGCCGCGACTGCGGTGGCCGCCATCGCTCCCGCACTGAAAGCCGAGATCCTCGCCGAGGCGCTGCCGTATATCCGCAAGTTCCACGGCAAGACCATTGTGGTGAAGTACGGCGGCAATGCCATGACCGAAGAAAAGCTCAAGCACGGCTTCGCGCGCGACGTGATCCTGCTGAAGCTGGTCGGCATGAACCCGGTGGTCGTGCACGGCGGTGGCCCGCAGATCGATGAAGCGCTGAAGAAGGTCGGCAAGGTCGGCACCTTCGTGCAAGGCATGCGCGTCACCGACGAAGAGACCATGGAAGTGGTCGAGTGGGTGCTCGGTGGCGAAGTCCAGCAGGACATCGTCATGCTGATCAACCAGTACGGCGGCCAGGCCGTGGGCCTGACCGGCAAGGACGGCGGCCTGATCCGCGCCAAGCGCCTGCAGATGCCCGACCGCGAAAACCCGGGTGCCTTCATCGATATCGGCTACGTGGGCGATATCGAGGCGATCAACCCGGCGGTGGTCAAGGCGCTGCAGGACGACGCCTTCATCCCGGTGATCTCGCCGATCGGCTTCTCCGACGATGGCCAGGCCTACAACATCAACGCCGACGTGGTCGCCGGCAAGATGGCCGAGATCTTGAAGGCCGAGAAGCTGGTGATGATGACCAACATCCCCGGCGTGATGGACAAGAATGGCAACCTGCTTACCGACCTGACCGCGCGCGAGATCGAAGAGCTGTTCGCCGACGGCACCATCTCGGGCGGCATGCTGCCGAAGATCTCGTCGGCGCTGGACGCGGCCAAGAGCGGCGTGCATTCGGTGCACATCGTCGACGGCCGCATCGAGCATTCGCTGCTGCTGGAAATCCTGACCGAGCAGGCGTTCGGCACCATGATCCGCTCGCACTGAGCGGAGCCGCCGGGGCGGCGCAGGCTTCAACCAGCCGCCCCGGCATCCCCATCAACTTCCGAGTTGCCCGGCGTGCCTTCCAGTCTTCCTCCTCCGCGCCGTGTCCGCGCTCGCCTGCGCCGCCGGCCCGCCGGAGACAACTCGGGGCGCACGGTCTGGCTGTTCGACCTCGACAACACCCTGCACGACGCGTCGCACGCGATCTTCCCGGCGATCAACCGGCTCATGACCGCCTACGTGGCGCGCGTGCTTGGTTGCGACGAGGCCACCGCCAGCCGCGTGCGCGTCGATTACTGGCAGCGCTACGGCGCGACGCTGCTCGGCATGATCCGGCACCATGGCGTCGATCCCGCCGACTTCCTGCGCGCGGCGCATGAATTCCCGGCGCTGGCCGAGATGGTGCGCGTGCAGCGCGGGCTGGCGGCGCACCTGCGGCGCCTGCCGGGGCGCAAGCTCCTGGTCACCAACGCGCCGCAGGACTATGCGCGCGCGGTGCTGGATATCGCCGGCATCGGCCATTGTTTCGAGCGCGTGGTGGCGATCGAGCAGATGTGGGTGCATGGCCATCTGCGGCCCAAGCCGGACCGCCGCATGCTGCGACGCCTGCTGGTGCAGGCGCGCATCGCGCCGCATCGCGCGGTGCTGGTGGAGGACACCGTGTCGCACCTCAAGCGCTATGCCGGCACCGGCATCCGCACCGCCTGGTTGACCGGCTACCTGCGCACCATCGCGCCGTCGCGCCCGCATGACGTGCCTGGCGCGCCCGCTTCGGCGCAAGACAACGGCAGCCGGCGCGACGCGGCGGTCCGCTCGACGCTTGAGGCGGAAGAAGATCGCCGCGCCGGCCACGCCGCGCAGGAGCAGTCGGTCACGCTGGTGGCCGCCGAATCACAGGTTCCGCAGGCACCGCAGGAGCGGCCCGGCAATGTGCCGCGCGTGCGGGCCCGCGTGCCGAATCGGCCGGCCTATGTGGACATAAAAGTACAATCGATGCATCAACTCCAACGACGAATGCGGAGAAACGGGTCATGACGCAAAGCAACGGGGACCAGCCGGAGGCAGTCATCACAGGCGGGGCCGATGACATGGACACGCCCGCGGCGCCTGCAGCGCCGGCGCGCAAGCGCCCGCGCCCGGGTGAGCGCCGCATCCAGATCCTGCAGACGCTGGCGACCATGCTCGAGCATCCGCGCGGGGAAAAGATCACCACCGCCGCGCTGGCCGCGCGCCTGAGCGTGTCCGAGGCGGCGCTGTACCGCCACTTCGCCAGCAAGGCGCAGATGTACGAGGGCCTGATCGGCTTTATCGAGCAGACCGTGTTCGGCCTGATCAACCAGATTGCGGACAAGGAAGAGCACGGCCTGCGCCAGGCGCATGCGATCGTGCGCATGCTGCTGTCGTTCGCCGAGAAGAACCCGGGCATGACGCGCGTGCTGACCGGCGAGGCGCTGGTGGGCGAGCACGAGCGGCTGCAGGAACGCATCAACCAGGTGGTGGACCGCATCGAGGCCTCGCTGCGCCAGTGCCTGAAGGTGGCGGTGACGCAGGCTGAATTCCCGGCGGATGCCGATATCCCGGCGCGCGCGGCGCTGATCATGGCGACGGTGCAGGGCCAGTGGCACCGCTATGCCAAGAGCGGCTTCCGCAAGTCGCCGTCGGACCATGCCGAGGCGCATCTGCGCGTGCTGTTAGTGTCATGAGTTGCAAGTTCGTTGCATAAGTCTGCCGATAAGACGCACGATCCGTCGTCGCGAATGCTCGCAAGGCTCCAGCCTTGCTGCGCTTCGCTCCTAGTCTCGCACGCCTTCTCGACAGACTTATTGCCGCAACGAACATCCAACTCATGACACTAGGCTGAAACCGACACGCCGGGCCGATTGCTCTATAATTGCCCGGTCGCGCCGATTTGATGACTGGCTTGCGGGCGCGCGGCAGCCAAGGGACCAAGGACCAAGGACCAAGGGACCCCGGTCCGGGCTGCCACTATAAATGCGGCTAAAGAGGTTGGGTCGGCGCCCCATGTCACCACGACGATGATCGGCGCCGGCACGCGGAATCCCGCAAGGAATCCAGCGAATCCCGACTTGGCTGCGATGCTGCATACGCAAATGCCGGTCGGGTTTTTTTATGCCCGTTCGCCGCGGGCCCGGATTCCATGACTGATGTCGCCCTGCCGCCCGACGCACCCCGCGCGCCCAGCGCGCCCAGCGCGCCCACAGCGCCTACCCTGCCGCCCGGTTCGGTCGGCGTGGTCACGCCGCAGCGCATGCACTTTGCCGAGCCGCTGAAGCTGCGCAACGGCACGTCCCTCGCCGGCTACGAGCTGATGGTCGAGACCTACGGCACGCTCAACGCGGCGCGTTCCAACGCGGTGCTGGTGTGCCACGCGCTCAATGCCTCGCACCATGTCGCCGGCGTCTATGCGGACGACCCGCGCGACCTGGGCTGGTGGGATAACATGGTTGGCCCCGGCAAGGCGCTCGATACCAACCGCTTCTTCGTCATCGGCGTGAACAACCTGGGTTCATGTTTTGGCTCGACCGGGCCGATGAGCGTGAATCCCGCGACTGGCCAGCCTTATGGCGCGGCGTTTCCGGTGGTCACGGTGGAGGACTGGGTCAACGCGCAGGCGCGCGTGGCCGACGCGTTCGGCATCACGCAATTCGCCGCGGTCATGGGCGGCAGCCTCGGCGGCATGCAGGCGCTGGCCTGGAGCCTGATGTACCCGGACCGGCTGCGCCACTGCATCGTGGTCGCATCCACGCCCAAGCTGTCGGCGCAGAACATCGCCTTCAACGAGGTGGCGCGCAGCGCCATCCTGTCCGATCCGGACTTCCACGGCGGCAACTACTACGCGCATGGCGTCAAGCCCAAGCGCGGCCTGCGCGTGGCGCGCATGATCGGCCATATCACCTACCTGTCGGACGAGGACATGGCGGAGAAATTCGGCCGCGAACTGAAGACCGACGATATCCGCTTCTCGTTCGACGTCGAGTTCCAGGTGGAAAGCTACCTGCGCTACCAGGGCGACAAGTTCGCCGAGTACTTCGACGCCAACACCTATCTGCTGATCACGCGCGCGCTGGACTACTTCGACCCGGCGCTGGCCTATGGCGGCGACCTGACCCGCGCCATCGCGCAGACGCAGGCAAGCTTCCTGGTGGCGAGCTTCAGCACCGACTGGCGTTTCGCGCCCAGCCGCAGCCGCGAGCTGGTCAAGGCGCTGCTGGACAACAAGCGCCCGGTCTCGTACGCGGAGATCGACGCGCCGCACGGCCACGATGCATTCCTGCTCGACGACCCGCGCTACCACAACCTGATGCGCGCCTACTACGACCGCATCGCAGAGGAGATCGGCGCATGAATGCCCTGGCCAATCCCAATATCCTCGCGCTGCGCCCCGACTTCCGCGCAATCGCGCGCTGGATCGAACCCAGTTCCACCGTGCTCGACCTGGGCTGCGGCGACGGCAGCCTGCTGCGCGTGCTGCAGGACGAGCTCGACGTGCAGGCCTACGGCATCGAGATCCGCGACGAAGGCGTGCTGGCGTGCGCGCAGAAGGGCGTGCATGTCATCCAGCAGAACCTGGAGGGCGGGCTGGCGCTGTTCGAGGACAAGAGCTTCGACACGGTGATCCTGTCGCAGACGCTGCAGACCATCCACAACACCGCGCAGGTGCTGCGCGACACGCTGCGGGTGGGGCGCGAGTGCATCGTTTCGTTCCCCAACTTCGGCTACTGGCCGCACCGGCTGTCGGTGTTCCGCGGGCGCATGCCGGTGTCGGAATCTCTGCCTTACCAGTGGTACAACACGCCCAACGTGCGCGTGCTGACCATCAGCGATTTCGAGGAGCTGGCGCCCACGGTCGGCCTGCGCGTCATCGACCGCGTGGTGATGCACGAGGGCATCACCGTGAACTGGGGCGTCAACTGGCGCGGCAGCCTGGCGGTGTACCGGGTCTGCGCGGCCTGACCTCGGATGGCGGGCGGCGCCTGGCCGCCTGCCTTATTGCGGCAGCGCGCCAGCCTCATACTGCGCCGCATATTCTGCCGATGGCGGAATCGGCTTGATCACGTCGATCAGCACGCCGTTGGGATCGGCGGTGATGAAATGCCGCTGGCCGAAGGCCTCGTCGCGCAGCGGCAGCAGTATCGGCAGCCCCGCCGCCCGCAGGCGGTCATGGACCGCATCCGCGTCGTCCACTTCAAAGTTCAGCAGCAGCCCTTGCGCGCGCTGGCCGCGTGCCGGCGCGGGGATGGTCTCGTGGCTGCCGTCCAGCACGGCAAGGTTGACCGATGGATCGTCGGCCAGCTGCAGGTGCACGTACCAGTCGCTGGTGAACAGCGGCACGAAGCCGAAGTGGCGCTGGTAGAACGCTGCGGTGCCGGCGACATCGCCGGTCATGATGACGGGGTAGTAGCTGGTGACCTTCACGACCCGACTCCTTTCCATCTGGATACATACAGCATGTATGTATGTATGTTTGATATTAAGATACAGGCTGTATGTATGCAAGGAGAAAACCGCGTGGCCCGATCCAACCGCGAACGTACCGAGGCTACCCGGCAGGCGTTGCTCGACGCGGCGCGCAGCCTGTTTGTCGAACGCGGCTATGGCGAGACCTCGACGCCCGACATCTGCGCCGCGGCCGGCATCACGCGCGGGGCGCTGTACCACCACTTTGCCGACAAGCGCGACCTGTTCCGCCAGGTACTGGCTGATGAAGCCGCGGCGGTTGCCGCCGATATCGAGGCCGCCGCGCCCGCCGGCCTGGATCCCGCCGAGGCCCTGATAGCCGGCGCGCAGGCCTACCTGGACGCGATGACGGTGCCAGGCCGCACCCGGCTGCTGCTGGTCGAGGGGCCCGCCGCGCTGGGCCTGGCTGAAACGCTGGCGCTGGACGAGGCCAATGCCGCGCGCACGCTGCGCGAGGGGCTCGATGCCGCCGCTGTTGGCGGGCAGGGCGGGCAGGGCGAGGTATCGCTGCGCGCGCTGGCGCCGCTGCTGTCCGCGGCATTCGATCGTGCCGCACTGGAGATCGAGGCCGGTGCCGACGCCGCGCAGGTACGCGAAGCCATGCTCTGGCTGCTGCGGCGGGCGCTGGGCCAGGACTGATCAGGCCGGCGGGTCGCCGGCGGTGGCGGCGAGGTGGTCGACAAAGGCGCGCACCTTGGGCGGCACGTGCCGCGTCGGGGTGTACACCGCATAGGCCGTGCCGATATAGGGCTCGAGGATGTCCCAGTCCGGCAGCACGGTGACCACGCGGCCCTCGTCCAGCGCGCTGCCCAGCGAGAAGTCCGGCACCAGTCCGATACCCGCGTCGCCTTCCACCATCGTCATGATCGCCAGGCTGTTGTTCAAAGTCAGCCGCGGCGGGATGCGCACCACCACGGCGTCGCCGCCGGCATGGTGGCGCAGCGTCCAGCGCTCGCCGAAATTGCCGTAGCCCAGGTACAGGCAGCGTGCCGCCGGCAGGTCGGCCGGCGCAGCGGGCGTGCCGTGCCGGGCCAGGTAGCGCGGGGAGGCCACCAGCCGGTAGCGCACCTCGCGCAACGGCCGCGCCGACAGGCCGGGCGACAGTTCGCGCGCGATGCGCACGGCCACATCCAGGCCTTCCTCGACCAGGTCGACCATGCGGTCTGCCAGCGTCAGCTGCAGGTCGAGGCCAGGATATTTATTCAACAGGGCGGGCAGGCGCGGTGCCAGCCAGGCCTGCCCGAACGAGACCGGCGCGCTGACCCGCAGCACGCCATGGGGCGTACCGCCGTGCTCGCCGGCCAGCGCGGTGACCTCGCGCGCGGCGGCGGTCATGCGCGCGCAGGCGGCGTAGACCGACTGGCCAAGTTCGGTCAGCGCGAACGCGCGCGTGGTCCGCTGCAGCAGGCTGGCGCCGAGCGTCGCTTCCAGCCGCGACACGTGCCGGCTGACGCCCGACGGGGTCATGCCGAGATCCTGCGCCGCGGCGGAGAAGCTGCCGCATTCGACCACGCGTGCGAAGACGGCCATCGCGTTGAGTGGGGTATCCGACATGCCAGATCTCCGATCCTTGATTACAGCTCAAATACTAATTGAGCTTAGGCGGGATTGTTGAGCGGACGGCATGGTGGAACAATGCCGCCATTGCATTCCCGGAGTGCCCCCATGCCTTCCCCTCAATCCCTGCCCGGCGGTGCCTGGCGCATGGTCGCGGCCATGGTGCTGTCAGGCACCATCGGCTGGTTTGTCGTCACCAGCGGACAGCCGCCGCTGGACGTGGTGTTCTTCCGCTGCATCTTCGGCGGCGCCGCGCTGCTGGGCACGCTGACGCTGCAGCGCGGCTGGGTGCGCATGAGCCGCGCGCAACTGGGCTGGCTGGCACTGGGCGGCGTCACGCTGGTGCTCAACTGGCTGGCGCTGTTCTCGGCCTACGCCTACAGCGGCATCGCGATCGCGACCGTGGTCTACCACACCCAGCCATTCTTCCTGCTGCTGCTGACCTCGGCGATGCAGCGCGAGCCGTTCCCGTTCGCCAGGCTGCCATGGCTGGTGCTGGCCTTTGCCGGCGTGATGCTGATCACGGGGCTGGAACACGGCGCCACCGGCGCGGCGATGCTGGCCGGGATCGGCCTGGCGCTGCTGGCGGCAATGCTGTATGCGGTCACGACCATGGCCACGCGCCGGCTGCAGCAGATTCCGCCCGGGCAGATCGCGGGCCTGCAGATGGTGCTGGGCGTGGTGATGCTGGCACCGCTGGCCCATCCCGCGGCCGGCAGCTATCACACCGGCACCTGGGCCGCGCTGCTGGCGCTGGGACTGGTCCATACCGGCGTCATGTACACCTTGCTGTACGGCGCCTTCCAGCGGCTGAACGTGGTGTCGATCGCGACGCTGTCGTTCGTCTATCCGCTGGTGGCGATCGTCATCGACGTGGCGGTGTTCGGCGTCGTGCTCGGGCCGCTGCAGGTCGCTGGCATGCTGCTGGTGCTACTGGGCGTGGTCGCCAACCAGCTCGGCTGGAGCCTGCCGTGGCGGCGCCGGGTGCAAGGCTGATGCGCCGTCTGCGCCGCTTGCGTGCCGGATCGGTTGACCGAACTCCTGACTACGGTTAGTGTAGGCAGCTATCGAACGACCGTTCTATTTGCTTCCCCGCCATGACTGCTACCGCCGCTGCCCTGTCCGCCTCCGCTCCTGTCGCGCTGCATGCGTTCGACGATGCCATCGCCCTGGAAGCCGCCGGCGAAAATCGTTTCCTGGGCCGCACCACGCCGGCCTACTGGAACATGATCGGCCCGTTCGGCGGCATCACCGCCGCCACGCTGCTGCAGGCGGCGCTGCTGCACCCGCAACGGCTGGGCGATCCGATCGCGCTGTCGGTCAACTTTGCCGGCCCGATCGCCGAAGGCCCGTTCGAGATCGAGGCACTGCCGGTGCGGACCAACCGCTCGACCCAGCACTGGAACCTGACGCTGCGCCAGGGCGATGCCGTGGCCACCACCGCCACCGCCGTGTTCGCGGTGCGCCGCGAGACCTGGGCCTGCGGCGAGGCGGTGATGCCCGAGGTGCCGGGCGCCGACACGCTGCCGGCGATGGGCGGCTTCGCGCCGGTGCGCTGGCTCAAGTCCTATGACATGCGCCCGGTGCGCGGCGCCAAGCCGACCGCCGAGGCCGGCACCGAGCACCCCGACAGCCTGACCCAGTTCTGGCTGCGCGACGCGCCGGCGCGCACGCCTGACTTTGCCGCGGTGGCGTCATGGGCGGACAGCTTCTACCCGCGCATTTTCCTCAAGCGCGCCGGCTTCGTGCCGGCCGGCACGGTGTCGATGACCACGTATTTCCACACCGATGCGCCCACGCTGGCGGCGCTGGGCGACAGCCACGTGCTGGCCAGCGCGCAGGCGCAGGTGTTCCAGCAGGGGTACTTCGACCAGCGCGCGCAGCTGTGGAGCCCGGCCGGCCAGCTGCTGGCCAGCTCGCACCAGATCGTCTACTACAAGGAGTAAGCAGGCCGGGGCTCAGGCGATCCTCAGGCGATCGCCTCGCGCGCCTGGGCTTCGTACCGGTGCACGGTGTTGCGCATCGCCCAGAGCAGCATCACGCCAGGCAGCGCCACCACCACGGTGCCGAGATAGAACGGCGCCCAGCCCCAGGCCTCGACCATGTAGCCGGAGGTCGGCCCGACATAGACCCGGCCGACCGACGCCAGCGCCGACAGCAGCGCATACTGCGTGGCCGAGAACGAGCGGTTGCACAGCGTCATCAGCAGCGCCACGAAGGCCGCGGTGCCCATGCCGCCGCACAGGTTTTCCACGGCGATGGTCGCGCCCATGGTCCACAGGTGCGGCGGCGTCACGGCGAGGATCCAGTAGCCCAGGTTCGATACCGCCTGCAGCACGCCGAACACCATCAGCGAACGGTACAGCCCCAGCCGCACCATCAGCGTGCCGCCGAACAGCGCGCCGATGATGGTGGCGGCCAGCCCCAGCGTCTTGTTGACGATGCCAACCTCGCCGGCCGAGAAGCCCACGCCGCGGATCAGGAAGGTGGTCGACAGGCTGCCGGCAAAGGCGTCGCCGAGCTTGTAGAGCACGATCAGCAGCAGCAGCCACCACGCGCCGGGCCGCGCGAAGAAATCGCGCAGCGGGCCAAGCACCGCCTCTTCCAGCGAGCGCGGCGCGCGCGCGGGCACGTCGGGCTCGGGCGCCCACAGCAGGGTCAGGATGCCCACGGCCATCAGCGCCGCCATCAGCAGGTAGGTCTGCTGCCAGCCGAGCACGCGGTCGGCCAGCCACAGCGCCAGGCCGCCTGAGACCAGCATCGCCAGCCGGTAGCCCAGCACCTTGACCGCCGCGCCGGCGCCGCGCTCGGGCGGGCGCAGCACGTCGGTGCTGTAGGCGTCGAAGACAATGTCCTGCGAGGCCGACAGGAAGGCCACCAGCGTGGCCAGCGCCGCCAGCGTCCACAGCGCCTCGCGCGGCGGGCAGAACGCCATTGCGGCGATGCCCGCCACCAGCCCCAGCTGCGTCACCAGCAGCCAGCCGCGGCGCCGGCCCAGCAGCGGCGGCGTGTAGCGGTCCATCAGCGGCGCCCACAGGAACTTGAAGATATAGGCCTGGCCCACCAGCGAGAAGAAGCCGATGGTCTTGATATCCAGGCCCTCGACCGTCATCCAGGCCTGCAGCGTGCCGGAGGTGAGCGCCAGCGGCAGCCCGGAGGCAAAGCCCAGGGTCAGCATGGCGCCGATGCGGCGGTTGCGGAAGATATCGAGATAGGCCTGGAAAGTCATGGATGCGCGGGGGATGGAGCGCCGCGCGGCTGCGCGGGCGCCGTGTATTATTGCATCACCCGTTTGCCGCCCCGCCAGTTGTGCTGCGGCAGCTTGCCGCGGATCGCACCGGTCCGCCGCCACGATCCCTCTACTGCGTCCCGAGGAACCGCAAAATGCTCCGCCCCCAGCAATGTGCCCAGCGTCCGATTCGTGTCCGGCTCGTCCGCGCGCTCGCGCTGGCGGCGGCGTTGCTGGCCTGGTCCGGCATGCCCGCGCAGGCGCAGGAAACCGAGCCGGGCGGCATCAACGTCCAGCGCGGCGGCTCGGCGGTGCGCAATATCGTGCCGGCCGAGGCGATCGAGCAGCAGGCCGCGCAGGAGTACGAGCAGCTCAAGCAGGAAGCCATCGCCAAGCGCGCGCTGGCCGGCGACGACAACCCGCAGCTCAGGCGGTTGCGCGCGATCGGCAAGCGGCTGCTGCCGCAGACCGTGCGCTGGAACGAGCGCGCGCGCAACTGGCCGTGGGAGATCAACCTGATCGGCTCGAAGCAGATCAATGCGTTCTGCATGCCGGGCGGCAAGATCGCGGTCTACACCGGCCTGCTCGACCAGCTCAAGCTGACCGACGACGAGGTCGCGATGGTGATGGGGCACGAGATCGCGCACGCGCTGCAGGAGCATGCGCGCGAGCGCGCCGCCAAGTCCGAGATCACCAACCTGGGCGCCAATGTGATTTCGCAGCTGTTCGGCTTCGGCAACCTGGGCAACATGGCGCTCGGCACCGGGGCGCACCTGCTGACGCTGCGCTTCTCGCGGGCCGACGAGACCGAGGCCGACCTGATCGGCATGGATATCGCCGCGCGCGCCGGCTTCGATCCGCGCGCCGCGGTGTCGCTGTGGCAGAAGATGGGCAAGATGTCGCAATCGGGCACCGAATTCCTGTCGACGCACCCGTCCGGGCGCAGCCGCATTGCCGACCTGGAGAAGCACATGCCCGAGGTGCTGCCGCTCTACGCGCGCGCGATCAATACCCCGGTCGACAGGCTGCCGCCGTACCGCGCCAATATGGCCGGACTGGGCGATGCGCCGGTCGACGCGGGCGACGACGACAGAAGCAAGCCGCTGAAGCGCTAGCCGCTGCTGCCGGCGCCTGGCGCCGGTAGTCAGGGCGGCCAGGGGCGGCCCACCGGATCGAAGGACAATGCGACAACCGCAGGGGAACCCGCATGAGCCTGAACCGCATGAGCCCGTCGGAGCAACGGGCCGCCTATATGCTGATCTTCGCGGGCTGCGAGGCCGAGCCCGACCGCTTCACCAGCGACCTGCCGGTCAGCTCCGAAGTCTGGCTGCTGTATGCGTCGGGAGAATCGTTCGAGGTGCCGCGCGGGCTGTTGCTGACCCCGCACCACGCCGCGGGCATTGCCGCCCTGCGCACGGCAGTGCTGCGGCGCCTGCCGGCGCTGGCCCAGCCGGCATCGGCGGCGGCAGGCCAGCGCTTCCTGGCGGCCAATGAATCGCATCTGCTCGCGCAGATCGATTTCTTCGACATGCTCAGACTGCTGCCGCTGACGGCATGGTGGCACCGTGAGATACGGCTGCCGATGGCAGGCGTCAGCTGGTCAACCGCCGCGCGCCACGCGCTCGAGCGCAGCCTCACCGGCGACGCCTTCGTGCGCTGGCTGGGCGAGTCGGTGCTCGCCCATGTGTCCAGCGAGACAGCCATTGCCAGGTTCAAGGACATCGGCTACACCGCTTCCAGGACGCGCTTCGGCGGCATCGCGGCGCCGGCCGGCCAGGCGCTGGGACGGCTGGTCAATGTCGCCGCGCAGTATGTTGCCCTGACCTTGCTGGGGCTGGACGACGACAGCTTCCCGCCCGGCGGGCTGACCCGGCGCATCGGGCAGACGAGCCGGCAGGTGCTTGAGACGCTGTGGGCCTGCCTGCAGGACGACCATGCGGCGCCACAGGATGCAGAGGCCGCGCGGGCAGCGGGATTGGCCGATGCCGCGGATGCGGCGAAGGTGGCGGCAGTGGCGCCGCTGTGGCGCATCTCCGTCAACCGGCCGGCCGAGCACGCGGTGTTTGCCTCGCGCAAGACCGTGAAGGCGGACGCGGCCATCCGCGTGTTCGATACCGGCGGCCAGGGCGTGCGCTGGGCGGTGATCGATTCCGGCATCGATGCGCGTCATCCGGCGTTCTTCGATCCCGCCAGACTGGAGGGAGCGCTGCCGGTCCGCGATGGCCTGATCGCGCCGCGCCTGTCGCGCGTGGTCAGGACGCTGGATTTCACCCGCCTGTCGGCCATCACCAGCGGCCGCCTGCCGCCCATGCCCAAGGGCAAGCGCGGCCCTGGCGAGGCCGAGCTCAGGGAGCGCATCGCGGCGATCGCCGACGACCTTGCCAACAGCCGCATCATCGACTGGTCCGTGATCGAGCCGCTGCTGGAAATCGGCCAGGAAGACCCGGCGCAATACGTGCCGCCGGGCGGCAGCCACGGCACGCATGTGGCCGGAATCATCGGCGCCGGCTGGCCGTCGTCGGCCTACCTGGCGCGGCCGGAGCCCATGCCGCTGCCCCCGGAGCTTGCCGAAAGCGGCGACGTCAGCGGCATCTGCCCGCGTATCGAACTGCTAGACCTGCGCATCTTCGACGCGCAGGGCAGGGGCGACGAGTTCGGCATCCTGGGCGCGCTGCAATACGTGCGCTGGCTCAACCAGAGCCGCGACCGGCAATACGTGCACGGCGTCAACCTCAGCGTGGCGCTGCGCCATGACGTGCGCACCTACGCCTGCGGCAGCACGCCGGTGTGCGTCGAGTGCGACCGGCTGGTGGCCAACGGCGTGATCGTGGTGGCGGCGGCAGGCAACTATGGCTATGACGAGCAATACGCGGCGGCGCACATGGGGGCGGGCTTCCGCGGCCAGACCATCACCGATCCCGGCAATGCGCGCGCCGTGATCACGGTGGGAGCGACCCATCGTACCGATCCCTACCGGTATGGCATCTCATATTTCTCCAGCCACGGTCCCACCGGCGATGGCCGCATCAAGCCCGACCTGGTGGCACCCGGGGAGAAGATCACCTCCACCGTGCCCGGCGGCACGCTGGCGTCAATGGACGGCACCAGCATGGCCGCGCCGCATGTGTCGGGCGTGGCCGCGCTGCTGCTGTCGCGCAACAATGAGCTGATGGGCCAGCCCGAAACCGTCAAGGCCATCCTGTGCGACGCGGCCACGGATCTCGGGCGAGAGCGCGCATTCCAGGGGGCGGGGCTCGTGGATGCGTTGCGGGCGCTGCAGCGCGTGTAAGCACACCGGTTTCCGGCCAGCAAAAAAGCCGGCAGTGCCGGCTTTTCTTGTGTCCAGGAAGCAGCCGTATCAGGCCTGCAGCCCGGTGGCCTCGTCGGCGCCGACATGCACGTTCATGCACTGCACCGCCGCGCCGGCGGCGCCCTTGCCGAGGTTGTCCAGGCGCGCGACCAGGTTCAGGCGCTCGGGCGTGCCAAACACGAACAGGTCGACCCGGTTGGTGTCGTTGTTGGCCTGCACATCGAAGAAACCGTCGTCGAGGTTGTCGTCGCTGTTGTACGGCATCACGCGCACGAACTGCTCGCCTTCATAGTGCTTGCGGTAGATGTCGACGATCTGATCGGGGCTGACCTTGCGCGCCAGGCGGTCCACGAACAGCGGCACCGTCACCGCCAGGCCCTTCAGGAAGTTGCCGACGATCGGGTTGAAGATCGGGTCCGCCGACAGGCCGCCCTGCACGCGCATCTCGGGCAGGTGCTTGTGCTGCAGGCCCAGCGCGTACTTGCGCGGGCTGTGCAGCTTCGGGTTACCGCCGGCTTCGAAGTCGGCAATCATCTTCTTGCCGCCGCCGCTGTAGCCGGTCAGCGAGAACGCCGACACCGGGTAGTCGCGCGGCAGCACGCCGGCATCGACCAGCGGGCGCACCGCCAGCACGAAGGCGCTGGCATGACAGCCCGGCACGGCGATGCGCTTGCTGGCGCGGATCTTCTCGCGCTGGCCGCGCACCAGTTCCGGCAGGCCATAGGCCCAGTTGTCGGCGGTGCGGAACGCCGTGCTGGCGTCGATCACGCAGGTATTCGGGTTGGTCACCAGCGACACCGCCTCGCGCGAGGCCACGTCGGGCAGGCACAGGAAGGCGACGTCGGCGGCGTTCAGGAAGCGTGCTCGCTCGGCCGGATCCTTGCGCTTGTCATCGGCAATACGCAGTAGGTCCACGTCGGAACGACCGGAAAGATAGTCAAGCAGCCGGAGACCGGTCGTGCCTTCCTGACCATCGACGAACACTTTGAAAACCATGGCGGACTCGCTCTATGAAATGCGGGGGAATGCGAAACGTCTCCTGCCGGGCGCAGGGGCGAACCTGCATTGTAGCGGGGATGGGGGGCGGTCGCAGGGGTTTGTACCGATTGGATTATTGCGATTTGGCACAGTGCGCGGCCCCCGCTGGCGCTGGTCAAGCTGCTGAAACTGCTCGATCGCCACCCGGAACTGCGCGAAGAAGTCCGGGCGGCCTCACTACCACGGCTCAGAGGTAATCGTAATCGATCGACAGCGGCGCGTGGTCGCTGAACTTCTCGTCCTTGTAGATTGAGCACAGCCGCGCCGTGTCGGCGATCTTCGGCGTCGCCAGGTGGTAATCGATACGCCACCCCACGTTCTTGGCATAGGCCTGGCCGCGGTTGCTCCACCACGTGTACTGGTCCGGGCGCGGGTCGAGCTTGCGGAACACATCGATGTAGCCATGGACGTCGAACAGCTCGCCGATCCAGGCTCGCTCTTCCGGCAGGAAGCCGGAGTTCTTCAAGTTGCCCTTCCAGTTCTTGATATCGATTTCCTTGTGCGCGATGTTGACGTCGCCGCACAGCACGATCTCGCGCCCGCTGGCCTTGAGTTGCAGCAGGTGGGGCAGGAAGGCCTCCATGAAGCGGAACTTGGCCAGCTGGCGTTCCTCGCCGCTGGAGCCCGAAGGCACGTAGACCGAGATCACGGCCAGATGCGGATACTGCACTTCCACATAGCGGCCCTCGCCGTCGAACTCGGCGTTGCCGAAGCCGGTGATGACGCGCTCAGGCTTGTGTCGCGTGTACAGGCCTACGCCGCTGTAGCCCTTCTTCTCCGCATAGTGGAAGAAGCCATGGTAGCCATGTGGCGCCAGGGACGCTTCGGTCATGTCCGCGGCCTGTGCCTTAAGTTCCTGCACGCAGACCATGTCCGCGTCCTGCTTGCCCATCCAGTCGAAAAAGCCCTTCTTGGACGCGGAGCGGATGCCGTTGAGGTTGGCGCTGATAATCCGTAACATTCGGGGAAATTTTGAATTCAGAGAGAAATGATGACGCAGCAGAACACGCCGGCCGCAGGGCCCCAGGACACCGACCTCAGCCAGACCTTTATCCGCTTTGCGCTCGATGCCGGCGTCCTGTCGTTCGGCGAATTCGTCACCAAGGCCGGCCGCAAGTCGCCGTATTTCTTCAACGCGGGCCTGTTCAACCAGGGCGCGATGCTCGGCGAGGTGGCGCAATTCTATGCCAAAACCTTGCTGGCCTCGGGCGTGCAGTTCGACGTGCTGTTCGGGCCGGCTTACAAGGGCATCACGCTGGCGTCGGCGACCGCGGTGGCGCTGGCCGGCATGGAACGTGACGTCGGCTTCGCCTACAACCGCAAGGAAGCCAAGGACCATGGCGAAGGCGGCACGCTGGTCGGCGCGAAGCTACAGGGCAAGGTCGTCATCGTCGACGACGTCATTTCCGCCGGCACCTCGGTGCGTGAATCGGTCAACCTGATCCGCGCCGCCGGCGCCGAGCCGGCCGCCGTGCTGATCGCGCTGGACCGCATGGAAAAGAGCGGGACCGCCGACCAGGTCGGCACGCATTCGGCCGTGCAGGACGTGCAGCGTGAATTCGGCATCCCCGTGATTGCGATCGCCAGCCTGAAGGACCTGCTGGCCTACCTCGACGCGTCGCAGGATCAGTCTCTGGCGGCTTCGCGCGAGGCCGTGTCGGCGTACCGGCAGCGCTACGGCGTCTGACGGAGCCTTTGCGCCCGCGCGCGGATGCGCCGGGCGCTGCAACGATCCAGGGCAGGCGGACTATCCAATCGGCAGGGGGCGTGGCGTGGCGGCGAAAGAGCGGCAGGAACGGGCAGGACGGCAGCCGGCATCGACGGCATTGAAGGAAGCGGAAAGGGAAACGGCAAAGACCAACGGCAACGGCGATTCGCTGGCCGAGCGCGGCGCGCAGGTGCGTCCGCGCAAGCCGGTGCGCCAGGACGCCAAGGCGCCCGACCGGCCCGCGCATGAAGCCTATGCCGTGCGCGCGCTGGTGCTGCAGGGCGGCGGCGCGCTCGGCGCCTACCAGGTCGGCGTGTACCAGGGTCTGGCCGAAGGCGGGATCTACCCGAACTGGGTCGCGGGCATTTCCATCGGCGCGCTCAATGCCGCGGTGATTGCCGGCAATCCGCCCGAGCGCCGCATCGAACAGCTGCGCGCGTTCTGGGAGCACATCTGCGCGCAGCCGTGGCTGCCCAGCCTGTCGCCTACCTGGCTGACCGATGGCGCCGAGAGCTGGCCCGAGCCGCTGCGGGTCTGGTTCGACGGTCTGCATGCCACGCGCGCCATGGTCGAAGGCCAGCGCGGCTTCTTCCAGCCACGCAGCTGGCCGGAGCTGATGATGCGCTATGCCGATCCCGGCCGCGCCAGCTTCTACGACACCTCGCCGCTGAAGGCCACGCTGGAGCGCTTCGCCGACTTCGACCTGATCAACCATCGCCCCGACCTGATGCGGGTGTCGGTAGGCGCGGTCAATGTGCGCACGGGCAATTTCGCCTATTTCGACAACACCCGCGACAAGCTCTGCCCCGAGCATTTCATGGCCTCGGGCGCGCTGCCGCCGGGTTTTCCGGCGGTGGAGATCGATGGCGAGTACTACTGGGACGGCGGCCTGGTGTCCAACACTCCGCTGGCCGAGGTGCTGACCGCGCAGCCGCGGCGCGACGCGCTGATCTTCCAGGTCGATCTCTGGAGCGCGCGCGGCAAGCTGCCGCATGACCTGGTCGACGTCGCCGAGCGCGAGAAGGAAATCCGCTACTCGAGCCGCACCCGCGCCATTACGGACTACATGCGCGAGCAGCAGAACATGCGCCGCATGCTCAACGAGGTGATGGCGCTGGTGCCGCAGTCAAAGCGCAACAGCGAATGGTACCGGCGCGCCGCCGAACAGGCCTGCGACGCGCGCCGTAACGTGATCCAGCTGATCTACCGCGACAAATCGTTCGAGAACATGGCCAAGGACTACCAGTTCGGCCTGCTGACCATGAACGAGCACTGGACCAGCGGCCTGGACGATATCCGCCAGACGCTGCGCCATCCGCATTGGCTGGCGATGCCCAGCCGCGAGCATCCGTTCGTCACGCACGACGTGCATCGCGGCAACGGCGGCTGAGCCAGGCGGCCAGCCGTCTGCCGGCGCGCTATTCGACCTTGACCTTCGCCAGTTCCGGCTTGGGCGGCGGGTAGGCGGGCTTCAGGTCCTCGAACACCCGCGCCAGGATCTCCGCCACCATCAGGTTGCGGTGCGTCTTGGAATCGGCCGGCACCACGTACCACGGGCATTCCGGCGTGCTGGTCGCCATGATCGCGGCCTCGTACGCATCCATGTAGGCCTTCCAGTGCTTGCGCTCGACGAGGTCGTTGGTATCGAATTTCCAGTGTTTATCCGGGTCTGCCAGCCGTGCCTCCAGCCGCGCCTTCTGCTCGTCGCGCGAAATATGCAGGAAGCATTTGACGATGGTGGTGCCAGTCTCGGTCAGCATTGCCTCGAAGTCGCGGATCTGGCGGAAGCGCCGTTCGGTTTCGGCATTGTCGATCCAGCCGTGCACGCGCGGGACCAGCACGTCTTCATAGTGGCTGCGGTTGAACACCACGATCTCGCCGGCCCTGGGCACCTGCAGGTGAATGCGCCACAGGTAGTCGCGTGCCAGTTCGTTTGCAGTAGGCGCCTTGAAGTCGACCACGCGGATGCCGAGAGGATCGAAACTGCGGAACACGCCGCGCACCGTGCCGTCCTTGCCGCTGGTGTCCATGCCCTGCAGCACGACCAGCAGCTTGCGGCGGTGTTCGGCGTAGAGGATGTCCTGCTGTGCGTCCAGCCCCTCGCTCAGTTCGGCAAGGAGGGCCAGGTCCTCGGCCTTGCTGCCGCGCGACAGCGGCTTGCTGCCGGGGGGGAAATCGGCAAGGCGGAATCGCTTGCCCGTCGTGATGCGGAAATCGTCCAGCGGCATGGGCGCTCCATCGGTATGACCTGCAAGATCAGGGAACGGGCGCTCCGCCTGGGCCGGAAGGTGCGGACGGTGTCGCGGGGCGCGCTGCCCCCTATGGTCAGGCCGGCAGGGTCGCCAGGTCAATGGTGCCTTCGAACACCGTGGTCGCCGGGCCGGTCATGCGCACCGGTTCGGCACCGCCGTCCCAGGCAATGGTCAGGTCGCCGCCGTGCGTATGCACCTTGACCGGCGAATCGAGCAGGCCACGCCGGATGCCGGCGACCACCGCCGCGCAGGCGCCGGTGCCGCAGGCCAGCGTCTCGCCGGCTCCGCGCTCGTAGACGCGCAGGCGAATGGTGTTGCGGTCCTGCACCTGCATGAAGCCGGCATTGACGCGGTTGGGGAAGGTGGCATGCTGCTCGATCACCGGGCCGTCCTGCAGCACGGGGAAGTTCTCGACGTCGTCCACCACCTGCACCGCGTGCGGGTTGCCCATCGATACCGCCGAGATCCATGCGGTGCGGCCGTTGACCTCCAGGCCGTGGATCGTATCCACGCCTTCAGACCGGATCGGCAGGCCCTCGGCACGGAACGGCACCTGGGCCGGATCCAGCTCGGGCGCGCCCATGTCCACGGTGACCTGGCCGTCGTCCTGCAGTGTCAGCGTGATCACGCCCTTCATCACCTCCACGCGCACCGAACGCTTGTCGGTCATGCCCTTGTCGCTGACGAAACGCACAAAGCAGCGCGCGCCGTTGCCGCAATGCTCGACCTCGCTGCCGTCGGCATTGAAGATGCGGTAGCGGAAGTCGACATCGCCGCGCGACGGTTTCTCGACCACCAGCATCTGGTCGGCGCCCACGCCGAAATGCCGGCTGGCGAGCGCGCGCCATTGCGCGGGCGTCAGGTCGATCTGCTGGTGGATGCCGTCGAGCACGACAAAGTCGTTGCCGGCGCCATGCATCTTGGTGAACTGGAGTTTCATGGTGGGGATTGTAGCCGTGGCTCGCTCGGATTGCTGCCGCCCTGGGCAGACGCTCAATAGTTGTGCATCGGGCGCGCCCGACCCCGAAGGATGAAGCGCGCTTGCGGTTGGTGACTTGCGATTGGATCGGCATAAGATGCCATCTGGTATCGGCAACGAGGTCGGCTCATCCTTGGTGCC
>NZ_JAYMRX010000013.1:0-186703 GCF_038900635.1 Cupriavidus oxalaticus
CACGAATCTGGTCGAAGGCATCAACAATCGGATCAAGGTGATCAAGCGCATGGCCTATGGCTTCCGCGATGACCACTACTTCTTCCTCAAGATCCGTGCGGCTTTCCCCGGAATTCGGCGATGAACCTTATTTTTGCGGCGTGCTCGAAACCGGCGGAAAGGCGCCATCGGTGGCGCGGCTGCGCGCTGACGAAGCGCGCTTGCTGCGCCTGCTGGACGCGGTGCAGCGCGGAGGCTGAAAGGGCATTCGGCTGAATGGGCATGCGCGAGCGGCCATCCGGCGCCCGGGCTTCAGTACTACAGCGCAGTACTACAGCGGACCGAGATAACCGGGCAACTCGCGCGCGCCTGCGGCATGCGCCAGCCGGAACGCGCGCGCCAGCGCGGCGGCGAAATGATGCGCCGTGTCGAACGGACCCGGCACGGTGCGGCGGAAATAGTCGGCCCAGCGGAAATCCAGGTAAGCGGTCTTGACCTTGCGATAGCCGCCGGCGAGCTGCACGAACGCCTCCAGGCTGCGGTAGGGATCATCGCGCATGTCGTGGATGGCCTCGGGCAGCTCCGTCAGCGGCCGGCGGCGGCCGTTCTCGTCAAACGGGTGCACCAGATGGTTGGCGACCATGTAGCGCCAGAATGCCGGCACGTCGAAATCGCTGACATCGGCGCGGACGATGGCGGGCACATGGGTCAGGCCGAGGTCGTGCCAGGCGCGGACCCAGTGGTGGTGGTCGACCACGTAGAGCGCCTGCTCCGGCCCGACCACCAGGTGGACGCGGTGCCGGTCGAGGAACGCAGCGCGGGCCTCGGGCGGCACGCGGCGCGTCACGTGGACCTTCTGCGCGACGTGGTAGCCGCCGACGGTGATCTGGGTCGGGTGCAGCGTGTCCAGAGGCACCATCAGCTTGCTGTCGGGACGAAATTTGCGGGGATGGCGCGGCATGTCGGCGCGGCGCGGGCTGGCGCTTGCACGCGCCGCGCCGCGCCGGATGTCTGACGCTCAGCTCTTGTTCAGCGTGCGCTCCGGCGACGTGCCGGTGCCGCCCGCGGTGCTGCCTGCATCTTCGCCGCCCACCTCGGAGCCCGTGGCCCAGGCCGAGCCCCGGCCGGCCTGGGCACCTTGCCCGCGTTCCACGCGCAGCCGGTTGTCGACCTCGGTCACGCCGAACACCGCGTCGGCGATTTCCTCGATGACATACTTCTCGCGGCGCTCGCGCACGGTGCCGTCCAGCGTGACCACGCCGTTGGCGACTTCAACGCTGACTTCGCCGACATCGATGTACGGATTCATGGCGAGGCGCTCGCACACGTCCTCGCGCACGCGCTCGTCCGAGCGGCGGTAGCCCTTGGGTCCGGTCATGCGCCTGCCCGCGTGCTGGCTGCGCTGGCTCCATCCCTGCGCGGCCGCCTGCTCGCCGAAGGCCCGGCTGCGGCGATAGCCATGATCGTCCGGATAGACCCGCTGCCCGCCGCTGAACGACTGGCCGCCGCTGGCGGAATCGCCATAGTAGCCGCTGCCATAGCTCGGCTCGCCGCCGCGCTGGCTGCGGTCGCGCTCCATGCCTTCGCGCCAGTGCATGGCGCGGCCGCCACGCTCGCCACGCTCGCCACGCTCGTCCCGGTCATCGCGCTCGCCGCCTCGGCCGCGCGGCCCGAAGCGGTCTTCGTCGCGGTAACCATAGCCCGATTCGCGCTCCTGGCTGCGATAGCCGCTGTCTTGCGCCGACGGACGGTAGCCGCCGTAGGCACTGCTGTAAGGATGGCCGGTGCCGCCGGCATCCGAAGCGCCATAGCCTGGCTGGCCCCAGCTGCCGCGGCCCTGGCCGGCGGGCGTGTCCTGCTGGTACCACGGACCGCCGTGGCGCGCGGATTCGCTGCCGCGGCGTTCGTCGCCACGTTCATTGCCATAAGCTTCATTGCCATAAGCTCGGGCTCCGGAGCGGCCGCGGCCCTCGCCACGCCACTCGCCGCGGCCCTCGCGCTCCTCGGCGCGCTCGTCACCGCGCCAGTCTTCGCCCCATTCCTGGCCCCAGTCTTCCGAGCCTCTGCCCCGGCTCTCGTCGCGCCGGCCCGCTTGCTGGCGCTGGCCCTGATTTCCGCCGCGGCTGCCGCGGTCGTTGCGGAAGTTGAACATTGCTTGCCTCCTGGCTGAATGGTCCGGCTTTGCCGATGCCTGCGCAAAGGCTGGCTGCGGCGCCGGGCCGTTGAAGTGCGGTGATTTCCGCAGGGAAATGCAGCACAGCAAAGCCGCAAAATCCGTGCCCCTTCGCCACCGTGCCCGCACACCGCCACGCGCGCTGCGGCGCTGTAAGGATTGCCGGGCGATGTAAGGGTTACGGGCGGCTGCCACGTCACCGCAGTTGGCGCGGCGCGCCGCCGAGGCAGCATTCCGAATGCGTTCCAGCGGCATGGAACTTGCGCGGCACGCCACATGGGCCAGCGCGCCCTCCACCGACAGGAGTCAGCCATGTCCACACCGAAGAGCGTCCCACCCCAGCACCAGGATCGCCAACCCGGGCTGGAAGCACCCATGCGGCCGCAGCCGGACAGCGGCGCGGACGACTACGTCGGCAGCGGCCGGCTGCAAGGGCGCGTGGCGCTGATCACCGGTGGCGACAGCGGCATCGGCCGCGCCATCGCGGTGGCCTTCGCGCGCGAAGGCGCCGACGTTGCCATCTCCTATCTCGACGAGCATGCCGACGCGCGCGAAACCGTCGAGCTGGTCGAAGCCTCCGGCCGCAAGTGCCTCGCCATCGCTGGAGACCTTGCCGACTGCAGCCATGCCGAAGGGGTCGCCCGCCAGACGCTGCAGCAATATGGCAAGCTCGATATCCTGGTCAACAATGCCGCCGAACAGCATCCAGAGAAGTCCCTGGAAGACGTCGACGAAAGCCAGGTCGAGGCCACCTTCCGCACCAATGTCTTTGCCATTTTCCACCTGACGCGCGCGTTGCTGCCGCACATGAAGGCGGGCGCGTCGATCCTGAACACCACGTCGGTCACGGCGTATCGCGGCAGCAAGCACCTGCTCGACTACTCGGCGACCAAGGGCGCGATCGTGTCATTCACGCGTTCGCTCGCGCTGCAGGTGGTCGAACGCGGTATCCGCGTCAATGGCGTTGCGCCGGGTCCAATCTGGACCCCGCTGATCCCGTCCACCTTTACCGCGGAGGAAGTCGCCGAGTTCGGCAAGAAGACGCCAATGGGCCGGCCGGGGCAGCCGTTCGAAGTGGCGGCGGGCTTCGTGTTCCTGGCCTCGGACGCCGCCAGCTATATCACGGGGCAGATCCTGCACATCAACGGCGGCGAGGTCGTCAATGGCTGAGTCGCTGCTCTGGTCCGCGCACGCCGCCGAGTTTGTGCCCCGCGCGCATGCCGCGCATGTAGTTCGGGTGCGGCGCTTGCAAAAATTGCACGTGCCGCGCGCCGTCGGGGCCACTCCCCGGCAGAATCCGCGCGGGCGTGGCTTTTGCGAGTTGCGTGGGGAAGTACCACATCCATTCTTCGATACCAGGGAGCCGCCATGTCACCGATCGTAGCGGGTCGCTTTGACTCCATCGCCAGCGCCGAAGAGGCGGCGCGAATCTTGTTCTCGCGGGGTTTTTCGGTCTGGGACGTTTCCATCATGTCGATACGGCCGCAAGACGAGACGCACGCCGGGGCGGAAGCCGAGACACACGCCGACAAGAGTACCGGCAACGTGATGCTGGCCGCTTGCGTAGGCAACGGCCTGTCGTCGATCGTGGTAGATGTGCTGCGTGAAGCAGGCGCGAGCCACCTTGAGCGCGCGCAGGGCTGCTGGGAATGCGGGCAGTGGACCGACTTTGACCCGAACGTGCATGGCGAGCCGGTGCAGGACTTCGAGGGCGAATACTGGCCGCGGCCGCTGGCACGCGAATCGGTGGCCGAGCAGTCCACAGGCAACGAGGATCCCGGCAGCGAGCTGGAGCACTTCGTCAATCAGAAGCGTGCCGAGCATGATTGAACGGGGCGACCGCGGCGGCCCCAGGAAAGGCAATGCCATTGCCGAACTCGCCCGGCTGCGTCCAACGCAACTGACGCTGGGCTATATCCACGTCAATCACAAGAAAGAAGTCACGCAGTGCCACGCGGACTCGGACGACCTCGCGGCGCTGCGGCGCTTCATGCGCAGGCATCGCATCGAGACCATTGCGGGCCCCGGCGGCAGCCTCTATATCGTCGATCATCATCACTGGGCGCGCGCCTGGATGGAGCTGGGATACCAGTGGGGGCCGGTGCGCATCCTGCGCGACCTGAGCGCGTTGAGTCCGTCCGCGTTCTGGGAGCGCATGCGCCAGCTCAACCACGTCCACCCGTACGATGAGCACGGCGAGCTCCATGGTCCAAAGGCGCTGCCGCCCACGGTGATGGGGATGCGCGACGATCCGTACCGCAGCCTGGCGGCATTTACGCGCATGGCGGGCGCCTACCGCAAGCCGGGCAATGCCTACGGGGATTTCCGCTGGGCCGGCTTCCTGCGCGAGCGCGTGGTGCAGGATCTCCACAGCATCGCCGGCTTCGGGCTGGCGCTGTCCGAATCGATCAAGCTGGCGCGCAGCAGCGAGGCCAGGCGGCTGCCCGGATTTTGCGGCGGGCCTGCAAACAGCGGAGAAGGGAAAACCTGAAACGGCGCGGCGAGATCCGCGCCGCTGGCCGCGTCGTCCCCGCGGCAGCGGGAACGGCGGGTTGCGGGAAACGCGTCAGCGCTCCGATTTGTGCTTTGGCAGTTTCCTGGTCTTGGTCGATGCCATCTTGTCGAGTTCTTTTTCGCTCATCGACTCGTACATCGAGCGCGAAGCGCCCTTCAGCGATCCGGCCTTCGTATCCCCGCGCTTGGCGGAGAGCGCCGCTCCAGCAGCCTGCTGTTGCGCCTTCGATTTGGCTGGCATGTCAGTCTCCTTGGGACAGGGTGGCAGAAAAGCCGGGCGATGCGGCAGCGGCCCCGGCATGGGTGCCAACGCCGCAGCGATGCCGCCCATGCCGGGGCCTGCCAGCCGCTGTCGCCCGCTGGACAGCCGGAACGCTATATCCGGCCGAGAACCACGAGCAGCAGCACGATCAGGACGATCAGGCCCAGGCCGCCGCTTGGCCAGTAGCCCCACCCGGAACTGTACGGCCAGGCCGGCAGGGCACCTAGTAGCAGCAGGACAAGAATGATCAGAAGGATAGTGCCGATTCCCATGGCTTGCTCCTTGTTCGTGGATCGGGGAAGCCGGGGGCTTCCGTACCGAAGCGGCCCGCGCATCCGAAAGGCCACTGCTCAAGGTTCAGCCTAGGTCAAGGCCCGGCCGCGTCCCTCCGGGCAGGGACTGATATCGGTGTAGGAATCGGACGACGCCGTGCGCCGCGAGCGGCTTTGACGCGCTGCACCACGGCTCGCGCAGCACATTGGCGCAGTTGTGCCTGCGCCCTCAGCCCGCCTCGGTCAGGCCGTGCTCGACCGCGTAGACCGCCACCTGCACGCGGCTGGCGAGGTTGAGCTTCTTCAGGATGTTCTGCACGTGGATCTTCACCGTGCTTTCGGCCACGCCGAGATCGCGCGCGATTTCCTTGTTGCTTTCGCCGCGCGCCAGCCCCTGCACGATTTCGCGCTCGCGCGCAGTCAGGCGCGGCGCGTCGTCGTGGCGCGGCGCGGCGGCGGGCGCCGGTGTGCGGAACTGCGCCACCAGCTTGGCCGTCATGCTGTCGGAGATCACCGGCTCGCCCGCGGCGGCGCGGCGGATGCCGGCGATCAGCGCCTCGGTCTCGATGTTCTTGATCAGGTAGCCGCGCGCACCGCTGCGCAGCGCGGCGGCCAGTTCCTCGGCCTCCTCGGACACCGTCAGCACGATCACCGCGGTCTGCGGCAGGTCTTCCACCAGCAGCTGCAGCGCCTCCAGCCCCGACAGGCCGGGCATGTTGAGGTCCAGCAGGATCACGTCGGGGCGATGCTGCTTGGCGCGCTTGATGCCCTCCACGCCATCGGCGGCTTCGTCGACGATCTCGAAGTCGGTCTGGCGCTGCAGCAGCGCGCGGATGCCGGAGCGGAACAGGGTATGGTCGTCGATCAGCAGGATGCGGATGGTCATGGCTGGGTCTCGGTGGTCTGTGGGGCGCGGCGCGGCAGCACCAGTTCGATGCGCACGCCGCGGCCGGGGGCTGCCTGCACGTGCAGCTGCGCGCCCAGGCGCGCGGCGCGCTCGCGCATGATGTTCAGGCCGATATGCGCGTCGGCGCGCGTGGCGAGCTCGGCGGGATCGAAGCCTTCGCCGTCGTCTTCCACCGCCAGGCGGAAGTCGCGGCCGTGGCTGAGCGCCACCGTCACGTGCGCGGCCAGCGCATGCTTGCGCACGTTGGAGAGCGCTTCCTGCAGGATGAAGAGGACCTGCAGCTGTTGCTCCGGCGCCAGCGGCCGGCCGCCGGCGCCGTTGCCGTCGGCATGCTCGTCGATGGTGAGCGTGGCTTCGGTGCGGCACTGGCGGCGGAAGCGCGCCACGGTGTCTTCCACTGCCGGGCGCAGCTCGCCGCTGCCCAGGCGCGAGCGGAAGTTGTTGAGCAGCTCGCGCACGTCCTGGTAGCTCTCTTCCACGCCGTGGCGCAGCATCGGCACGATCTCGCGGGTTTCGGCGAGGTCGTCGCGCGCGACCGCGTCGTCGAGCAGCTGCACCTGCAGGTTCAGGTAGTTCAGGCCCTGCGCGATGCTGTCGTGCAGGCCCTGCGCCACCAGGTTGCGTTCTTCCACTACCGCAAGCTGGCGCGCCGTCGCCGACAGGCGCAAGTGTTCCAGCGCCGTGCCGAGATGCTGGCCCAGCGTTTCGAGCAGCTGCCGGTCGGAGGCGGGCAGCGCGCGCGGGGCACGGAAATGCAGCGCGAACACGCCGGTGGCGCCGCGCTGGCTTTCGATGCGGAAAGCCGCCAGCGCCCGGAAACCGTTGCGCGCGCACGGCGTGTCGTCCTGCATGGCTGCGGCGCCTTGCCCGCCGCGCAGGTCGGTGATGGTAATCACGGACTCGCGCGTCGCGTCGCCGCAGTGGCAGGCATCGGCGGCGGCACACGACGCGGCCTCGGCCAGCGCCGCGGGCAGGCCCGCGCTGGCCAGCAGGTGCATGCGGCCGTGGCGCGGGTCGAGCACGCGCACGCTGCCGCCCTCGGCATCGAACTGCCGCATCACTCGCGCCAGGAAGCCGCGCGCCATGGTGTCGGCGTCGCGGGCCTGGTTCAGGAACGCCGCCATGTCGTACAGCTCCTCCAGGTCGCGGTTCTGGCGCTCCAGCTCGGCGGTCTTCTGCGCCACGCGTGCTTCCAGGTCGTGATACAGGCTCTGCAACTCGCCGGCCATGCGGTTGAAGCCTTCGCTGAGGGTGCCGAACTCGTCGCGGGTCTCCACCGGCAGACGCAGCGAGAACTCGCGCGCGGCCATGCGCAGCAGGCCGTCCTGCAGCCGCAGCACCGGCAGGATGATCCACAGGTAGAGCAGGTAGATCACGGCCACGGTGCCCACGCAGGCCATCAGTGCCAGCGCCGTCTGCGACAGGCGCAGCAGGTCGGTCTTGCGCGCACTGTCGTGCTCGATCATGCCGACCAGCGTGTCGGCCTGCGCCACGAAGCCCGGCAGCGCGGCGATATAGCGCGCCGGCGCGGTGCTGTCGGCGCCGGCGGCCATGGCGATCGGGCGCAGCTGGGTGTGCCAGTCCCTTGTCACGCGCGCGAGCTGGGCGTGGATGGCGGGTTCGTCGGGCAGGAACAGCGGGCGCGACGGGTTGCCGCGGCGCAGCTGCGCCAGCGTGCCGTCCAGCGCCTGCACCTGCATTGGCAGCGCGTTGCCGCGCTGCGCGTGCGCCAGCGCAAGCTCGATCGCGACCCGGTTGGCGCGCATGCGCAGGCTGCCGGCGTCATTGATGGCGGCGCCGGCGCCTTCGAGCTTCCACGACAGCCACAGGGTGCCGGAAATCATGCCGAGCACCACCAGCAGTACGGCCAGCGACAGCGAGATGATGCGCGTGGAAAGGCGATGGCGCAGCGGGGTGGCGGCCTGCGCTTCGGCCGGGGGATCGGCCGGTGGATCGGTGTAAGGCATGGTTCGGTATCGGGGGCTACCTGTCAGGAAAACGCCGGGGTGTTGGTCACGCGCGCGTCTGGAAGGCAATTCTCCGCGGGACAGGTGCCGCACTACCTGCGCCAGATCAATAAAACGCGAGGTCGGCGGTTCGCATATGCGCGAGGGACCTCATTGCCCGGCCCGCGTCAAGCGTGATGGTGATGAATGCGACGCTCCTGACATGTCACGTTGTGATATATCGACACACCGATCTCCTTACACCGGCTATTGGCGCCCGACTTATTCCCGATCAAATCCCCACGCCGGGCAGCGCCCTAGCATCCGGTCAATACCGGTCCGGAGAATCCACACCATGTCCGATGTCATCGACACCCTGGTGCAGCAGCACCGCAGTTGCGACGCCGCGCTGGCACGCCTGGAAGGCGCGCTGCGCGAAGCCGACTGGACACAGGCTGCCGCGGCGTTCGCCGAGCTGGAGGCGGCGCTTGACGGCAACTTCGGCGCGGAAGAGGCGCGGCTGTTCCCCGCCTTCGAGCAGGCCACCGGCATGGCCGGCGGACCGACCGCCGTGATGCGCCATGAACACGATGAAGTGCGCGCGCTGATGGACAACGTGCGCGAGTGGCTGTCGCTGCGCGACGCCAATGCGCTCGCGGCCGAGACCGACACGCTGGTAGTGCTGTTGCAACAGCACAACCTCAAGGAAGAGAACGTGCTGTTCCCGATGTGCCGCGCGCATGTGCCGGGTCTCGATGCCGTGCTCGACGGCATTGCATAGCGCTGGCGAGGCAGGGCAACCGGAATGAAGGCCGCCAACCTCGACTACGAGCGCGCACCGCGTCCCGCGGTGGTGTTCGGCTGCCTGGTACCGGCGCCATGGCTGGGCGCAGCGGCAGGACTGCTGCTCGCGGCGGGGCCCGCCGACGGCTTGCCGGACCGCTTTGCGCCACTGGCGCTGGTGGCGGTCCATGTGCTGGCGCTGGGCATGCTGATGCCGGTGATGGTGGGCGCGTTGTTCCAGATGATGCCGGTGGTGGCGGGCGTGGCCGTGCCAGGTGCCGGTGTGCTGGCACCGTTTATTGCCGTTGCTGGTGCCGGCGTGGCCGCCGGACTGGGCTTCGGGTTGCTCGGCGGCATGCCGGAAGGGATGCAGGCCGCCGCCGCGGCCGGCGTGCTGTTGTTGCTTGCCGGCGCCTTGCTGCTCACCGCCGGACGGCGCGTCGTCGCGGTCGATGCCACCACGCGCACGCTGGCCGGCATCGGCGCGCCGCTGCTGGCCGCGGTGCTGTGTGGCATCGCGCTGGCCGGCACCTTCGGCGGCTGGTGGCAGGTGCCGGTGGCGCCGGTACTCGGCATGCATGTGGCCTGGGCGCTCGGCGGCTGGCTGGCGGCATTGGTGTCCGGCGTGGCCACCACCGTGTTGCCAATGTTCTGGCAGACGCGCCGCCTGCCCGCGGCACTGGCGCGGGGCCTGCCGATGGCGCATTGGGTGCCGCTGGCGCTGTTCAGCGGCGCAACCCTGCTGTGGCCCGCGCAGCCTGCCATGGGCCAGGCGGTGCTGCTGGCGTGGCTGGCGTTCGTCGCCGTGGTGGCTGCCTTCGGGCTGGCCGGCACGCTGCGCGCGCGGCGCCGCCAGGATCCGCTGTGGCTGCTGTGGCCGGTGGCCTGCGCCAGCATGCTGGGTGCCGCCGTGCTGGGCGCGGCGGCGATCGTGTGGCCCGCATCGGATGCACCGCTGGCGTGGTGGGCCGGCACCATGGCGCTCGTCGGCACCGGGGTGATGCCGGTCACCGCGATGCTCGGCAAGATCGTGCCGTTCCTGGTCTGGCTGCATCTGCGCCGGCTGCTGCCGCCGCGCGCGCGGGCGCCTGCCATGCAGGTAATCATCGCGCCCGCCCGGCAGCGCCGCCAGGCGTGGCTGCTGCTGGCGGCCTACCTGCTGCTGCTGGCGCTGCCGCTGGCACCCGCGCCGATGGCGCGCGCTGCCGGCCTGCTGCTTGCCGCGGCCAACGGCTGGCTGGGCTGGCAATTGTTGTCCGCGTTGCGCTGCATGCGGCAGATGCGCCGCAGCGGCGGCCTGCCGCCGCGCCATGCGGCCTGGAATGCTGAACGCAGTCATGCCGAAGGAGGTCATCACCATGGGTGAAGCCATCAACCTGGAAGCGCTGCCGTTGTTCCGCGGCGTCGATGCGGCCGTGGTGGCGCAACTGCGCGCCGCGGCAACGCTGCGCTACCTGCGCAAGGGCGAATACCTGTTCCGCGGCGGCGAGCCGTGCGCCGGCCTCTATATTGTGGCGGAGGGCCTGCTCAAGCTGGCGCTGCAGCCACCCGCCGGCGACGAAGCCACGGGCGAGCGCGCCATCGAAGTCTTCGGCCCGGGCGCGGCCTTCGGCGAAGACCTGCTCTGCCTGGATGTGCCGGGACGCATGGCCTGCCAGGCGCAGACGCGCACGCTGGTGCTGCAGATCGCCAAGGCGGCGCTGTGGCAGGCTGTACTGCAGGAGCCGCTGCTGGCCGCGCAGCTGTTGCGCAACCTGTCGGGCCGGTTGCACGGCCTGATGCGCGATATCGAGGCGATCAGCCTGCAGACAGCGCTGCAGCGCGTGGCGGGCTTCCTGCGCGAGCAGGCGTTTGCCACGCGGCGCACCTGGCTGGCCTGCACGCAGCGCGTGATTGCATCAAAGCTGGGGATTACGCCCGAGACCCTGTCGCGTGTGATGCACAGGTTCTGCGCCGAGCGGCTGGTCCGGATCGAGCGCGGCAAGATCTACCTGATCGATTCGGATGGCCTGGCGCGCCAGGCCGGCGTGGGGGAACTGGCGGTGGCGTGATTGCCGGGCCGCAGGCTTTACAGGCTCTGCAGGCTCTGCAGGCGCGTCAGGCACCGCGTGCCGGCGAACCGGACGCGGCAGGCAGGCTCATGCCGTAGCGGCCACCCTGGCGGAGGCCAGCGCCTCTGGCTTTTCCCCTGTCATCAGGTAGTGGATCAGCTCGGCCACCGGGCGGATCGCCTCGCCGAACGGCAGCGCGCCCTTGCCGCGGAAGAACAGCCCGCGTTCCACGTCGCCACGCACCGCCTGCGCCAGCTTGAGGTCGATGCAGAACTGGCCGATGCGCGCAATGCCGTCGCGCAGGCCGCACGATTGCAGGCAGTCGAAGCCTTCCAGGCAATCGCGCACCTTGGCGCGGCGCTGCAGCCTGGCCTCGCTCGAAAGGTAGCGCGACAGCCACGGCGTCAGCACCGCGCGCGCCGGCAGGCCGGCCACGCTGGTGAACTCGCGCAGCGTCTCGGGCCGCGCCGTTGCCAGCACCTGCTTGAAGGCGGGGTGCGCATCGCATTCCTCGGTGACGGCAAAGGCCGTGCCGAGCTGCACCGCGGCGGCACCCTCGTTGAGCCAGTGGCGCACCTTGGCATGGCTGTCGATGCCGCCGGCGAGAATCAGCGGGATGCTGTCCCAGGCGATGCCCAGCGACTGGAACAGTTCGCGGCATTCGGCGAGCACGCGCGAGAACGAGAAGCGCGGCTCGGACAGGTCCTGGATCGTCGCGGCGCCAAGATGGCCGCCGGCATGGGCCGGGTGCTCGACCACGATGGCATCGGGCAGCCGGCCTTTCTTCATCCAGCGGCGCAGCACCAGGCCGATGCCGCGCGACTCGGACAGGATCGGGATCAGCGCCACTTTGGGATGGCCGGCGGCCAGCTCGGGCAGGTCCAGCGGGAGGCCGGCGCCCATCACGATGGCATCGGCGCCGCTTTCGCACGCCTGGCGCACCAGCGAGGCGTGCGAGCCCACCGCCTTCATCACGTTGACCGCGATCATCCCGCGGCCTTCCGACAGCGTGCGCGCGGCGCGGATCTCGCGGTCGAGCGCCTCGAGGTTGGCGGCTTCTATGCCCGCCTTGTCGCGCACGCCGCGGGTGCGCGCCATCAGGTCGGGATGGTGGTGGCGCAGGTCGATGCTGGCGATGGTGCCCACGCCGTTCTCGCGTGCCACGGCACCGGCAAGCCGGTGCGCCGAGATGCCGATGCCCATGCCGCCCTGCACGATGGGCAACAGGCGGCGGCCGGCCAGCTTCAGCCAGTGTTCGTTCATAAAGGAATCTCCGGAAGGTGAATCGCGTGTGGCCGGCAGCCGGCCTGGCGCGGGGGGTGACTGGCGAAGCGTGGCACAGCGGAAAGCCCCGGCGTTTGCCGCAGGTCAAGCCCGCGGGCGCTGCCTGCCATCGGCCTACGCCGACTGGCATACGCCGGCGCCGCTCATGCGCCGTTGGTATGCGTTTGCGCTCGATCAAGCCCCTTCGGCCAGCGCGTGGCTAGCATCTGCCGCTGTTCTTGTCCTGTCCCCTTGTCTTGCTTCCCACACCATGACAACTGCCTGTACTGGCCCGGATGCGGCCACCGTCGCGCCCGCCTGCGCGCCACGCCGGCCCCAGCTGGTCGCGCCCGCCGGCTCGCTGGCGGCGCTGCGCATGGCGCTGCAGCACGGCGCCGACGCGGTTTACCTGGGCCTGCGCGACGCCACCAATGCGCGCAACTTCGGCGGCCTGAACTTCACCGAGGCCGACATCCGCACCGGCGTCGCGGAAGCCCACGCCCGCGGCGCCGAAGTGCTGTTCGCGATCAACACCTTCGCGCAGATGGGCGCGGTGGCGCAGTGGCACCGCGCCGTCGACGCCGCGGCGGAACTGGGTGCCGACGCGGTCATCATGGCCGACGCCGGGCTGATGGCCTACGCCTGCGAACGCCATCCCGGGCTGCGCCTGCACCTGTCGGTGCAGGGCTCGGCCACCCATGCCGACGCCATCGAGCTGATGCGCGAGCGCTTCAATATCCGCCGCGTGGTACTGCCGCGCGTGCTGTCGCTGGCGCAGATCGGCAAGCTGGCGCGGCAGACCAGCGTCGAGCTGGAAGTGTTCGGCTTCGGCAGCCTGTGCGTGATGGCGGAAGGGCGCTGCCTGCTGTCGTCGTACGCGACCGGCGACTCGCCCAACAACAAAGGGGTCTGCTCGCCCGCGCATGCGGTGCGCTGGACCGAGCAGGACGGCACCATGCAGGCGCGCCTGTCGGGCATCCTGATCGACAGCTACGCGCCGGGCGAGCCCGCCGGCTATCCGACGCTGTGCAAGGGCCGCTTCGAGGTGGAAGGCGAACGCGGCTACGTGCTGGAAGAACCCACCAGCCTCAACGCGCTGTCGCTGCTGCCCGCGCTGGTCGGCATGGGCATCGCCGCGATCAAGATCGAAGGCCGGCAGCGCAGCCCGCGCTATGTCGCCGATGTGGTCGGTGTGCTGCGCGCCGCCATCGACGACGCGTGCGGCGATCCCGCCCGTTTCGCGCCGCGCCAGGAGTGGCAGGCCACGCTGGGCCGCCATGCCGAGGGCGACCAGGTGACCCAGGGCGCCTACGACCGGCCATGGCGGTGATGCGGATGGACGCCACCTTCCTCGATCTTCCCGCCCCGACTCTTGCCACGATGGAGCCTGCCATGCCCGACACCGCCGCGGCGAGCGCGCCGCAACCAGCTTCACGACGCGCCGCAGCGCAGTTCGGCATCGCCCTCGGCCCGCTGCTGTACTACTGGCCGCGCGAGCGCGTGCTGCAGTTCTACGCCGCCGTCGCCGATGCCCCGGTGGACCGCGTCTACCTCGGCGAGACCGTCTGCACGCGGCGCCACGAACTGCGCCGCGCGCAATGGCTGGAGATCGCCCAGATGCTGCGCGATGCCGGCAAGCAGGTGGTGCTGTCCACCCCGGTGCTGGTGGAGTCCGATACCGACATCGCCTGGATGCGCCGCGCCTGCGAGCAGCACGGTTACCTGGTCGAGGCCAATGACCTTGGCGCGGTGCGCTGCATGGGCGGACGGCCTTTCATCGCCGGCCCGCACCTGAACGTCTACCACGCCGACACGCTGGCCTGGCTGTCCGGACTGGGCGCGGCCGGCTGCGTCGTGCCGGTGGAAATGGACGGCCGCACGCTGGCCGCGCTGGCCGCGTCGCGGCCGGGCGGCGTTGGCGTGGAAGCCTTTGTCTGGGGCCGCATGCCGCTGGCGTTCTCGGCGCGCTGCTTCACCGCGCGCCACCATCGGCTGCGCAAGGACAGCTGCGAATTCCGCTGCATGGACTATCCCGACGGCCTGGTTGCCGCCACCGGCGAAGGCCAGGCATTCTTCACGCTCAACGGCGTGCAGACCCAGAGCGCGACCTGCCTGGACCTGTGCGGCGAGGCGCTCGCCATGGCCGAGATGGGCGTGGACATGCTGCGCGTCAGCCCGCACTCGACCGGCACGCTGGAGGTGGTGCAACAACTGGCGGCGATCCGGGCGGGAGAGCGCGCGCCGGCGCCCAGCGGTATCGCCCCGGCGGGGGCGCAGCCCTGCAACGGCTACTGGCACGGCGGCGCGGGCATCGCGTGGGAGGCACGGGCATGAATGCGAACCTGAGCCCATTGCACAAGCTGATGAGCGGCGTGCACCGGCGCATGCCGGCGCGGGCGCGCGCGCTGCCGCTGGTGGCGGCGTTGGAGTTGGCGCGCCGCGCCGGCTGGCTCGAGCCGCCGGCCGCGCTGGAAGGCCATGTGTTCCTGCTGACGGTGCAGGACCTGGGGCTGGAAGTGCCGTTCCGCTGCGAAGGCGGGCGCTTCCGCACCGCCGCTGCCGGCAGCGCCGAACCGGCGCTGACGCTGCGCGCCGCCGCGGTGGACTACCTGCGGCTGCTCGGCGGCGAGGCCGATACCGACACGCTGTTCTTCCAGCGCAAGCTGGTGATCAGCGGCGACACCGCGCTCGGGCTCGAGGTCAAGTACTGGCTCGATGCGGCGCCGCGGCCGGCGTGGGTCAGCCAGGCGGCGGCGCGGCTGGTGGCGTTGCAGGGCGCGCTGACGGTACGCGCGGGCTAGCGGGCTAGCGGGCGCAATGGCCAGGCCACGGCCGGTCAGGCCGTTTCGCCATCCAGCATGTAGCGGTTGCGGCCCGCGCGCTTGGCGCGGTACATCGCGCTGTCGGCGCGGTGCAGCAGCGGCTCCAGCCGTGGCGACTCGGGCACGGCGCAGACCGCGCCCACGCTGATCGTCACCACGGGCTGCACCGGGGTGCCGCGGTGCGCGATGCCGAGCTCGCGCACCGCCGCGACCATGCGGCGCGCCACGTCGCGAGTCTCTTCGCGCGATGCGCCGGGCAGCACCGCCGCGAATTCCTCGCCGCCCAGCCGCGCACAGAACTGCTCGCCCGCTACCGTGCCGGCCAGCGCGCAGGCGATCTGGCGCAGGCAGTCGTCGCCCGCCAGGTGGCCGTGCAGGTCGTTGTACTGCTTGAACAGGTCGACATCCAGGATCAGCAGTCCAAGCGCCTGGCCGCGCTCATGCGCGCGGGTCACGGCGGCGAGCGACTCGCGCTGGAAGTAGCGCCGGTTGTGGATGCCGGTGAGCGCGTCGACGTCGAGGTCGGCCTGCACCTGCCACAGCTGCTCCTCGGTCTGGCCAAGGCGCGCGGTCAGCGCCAGCTCGCGCGACTGGAAGCGGCTGATATCGCGCATGAACACCAGGCTGCCGATCTGCCTGCCGTCCAGGCGCGCGACGCTTTCGACAGCCAGCTCGAACGGGGCGCCCGGCGGCACGAACGGCGTGGCGGGTGCGAGGCCGGGCGCGGCCTGCGCCGGTTCCAGCGCCGTCTCCCAGCCCGCCGGCACCTGGCTGCCGCGATGCAGCTGCGGCCACAACTGGGCCGCGGCGGGGTTGAATTCCACGACCGCGCCCTTGGCGTCGACGATGACGCAGCCCTCGCGCAGCGCGTCGAACACGCGCAGCCGGGCGTAGTGGCCGATATCGTCGAGGTGCGTGCGCAGCGCGCAAAACCACACCAGTACCGCCATCAGCGAAAACGTGGCCGGGGTCAGGTCGCCGCCCAGCGGGCCGGTCCAGCGGTTCAGGTAAGCGACATGGGCAATCAGCGGCAGGGCCAGGCCGCCGGCGAGGATGACGCGGCCGCGGCGCGACAGGGCGTCGTTGGGCACTTCGGCCGTCATCAGGAAATACCAGCTCAGCGCCAGCAGCGAGTAAGACCAGAAGGCCGCCACGGCGTAGCCCGCGCCATGCTCGAACACCGCGCCGGGCGCGACCCCGGGCGGCATCAGCGTAATGCGTGTCCAGACTAGGTGGTGCCGCTCGTTGGTGAAGACCAGCACCACCGTCACCACCGCCGCGAGCACCGGCAGCCACAGCCGCGACCATGGCACCACATAGCGGGGGCGGCTCAGGTGCACCATCGCCACCAGCCAGCCGATCGGCACCGCGACGATGCCGATGTACTGGATCTTGGCCCACAGGATGCGCCCGGGCAGGTCGGTCGAACTGATCTCAAGCAGGCGTCCGCCGCTCCAGACCACCGCGCCGAAGGCCAGCACCAGGAACGCCTGGACGGTGGGGTCGTCGCGCCGGGGCCAGGTGGCAATGGCCATGCCGATGCAGCAGACGACGGCGACGGTGAGCAGCAGGACCAGTGGATATGAGGGCATGAACCGGGGCGCGTCCTGAACCAGTCCTGTGTGGAGATCCGCCAGCCGGGACGGCAGGGGTGGCGGATCGGGGTGTCATGATTTGCATGATACCGGCGCGCGCGCGTTGCCATGGCAAGGATCGCAGGAAAAATTGGCCGCGGCGTGCCGGCATGCAACGCCAGCCGCTCGTGCCGGCTCAGTTCGCGGGCGGACGCGGTGTCTCGCGGATCAGCCAGCCAGGAATGTCGGTGACGGCCTTCGCGCCCGCAGTCCAGTCGGTCAGCGGGCCCTGCATAAACAGGTGGCCCCAGCCGTCGATCCATTTCTGCTGGGCGCGCGCCAGCAGTTCCAGCATGGCCGAGGCATAGTGCAGCGGCCCGCCCAGCAGCGGCATCTCGCTGGCGATCTCGCGCGCATACAGGGTCTCGGGATCCTGTTCCACCAGCAGGCCCACCGCGTCGAAGCGCAGTTCCTCGGCCATGCTGCGGGCAAATTCCAGGTTCAGCTCGGCCATGCGGCGCCAGTTCTCGGCCAGGTCTGCCTGCATGGACTGCAGCTGTTGCAGGCTGCCAAAGCCTGCCGTGAAGACGGCGGGGAATGGCCAGAAGGCTTGGGTTGCGGTCATCATCATGGGCATCTCCGGTACGAGTCGGTGCGGGGGTCACGGTGAGGTCAGGGCGCGCCGGACGCAAGGTGGTGATGGCACCACATGCATGTTGCACTGCAAACGACGCCTGACTAGCTTAGGCACACCAGGCGGCCTTTGCCATCGCCGATGCCGCCCATGCCCTCACTTGCAGCCCAGGCGCCTGGCCAGCTTGTGCAGGTTGCTGGCATCGACGCCGAGCTGCCGCGCCGCCTGCGCCCAGTTGCCGCCGTGGGCCTGCAGGGCCTGCTCGATGCAGGCGCGCTGGGTCTGGTCGACGGCCTCGCGCAGGCTGGCGCCGGGGGCGATCGCGGGCAGCGAGGCGCGGGCGGCTTCCGCCAGCGCCGGCGGTGCTGCCGCGTCGAGCCCGTCCAGGTCGAGCAATTCCGTCTCCAGCGTGACGATGTCATTGCGGCCGGCGCCCCGGCTGACCGCACGCAGCGCGGCGCGGCTGAGCACGTGCTCGAGCTCGCGCACGTTGCCGGGCCAGCGATAGCGCCGCAGCGCATCCTGTGCCGCCGGTGACAGGCGCAGGCTGCGCAGGCCCAGGCGGGCGCGGTTCAGTTCCAGGAAGCGCCCGGCCAGCAGCAGCACATCGTTGCCGCGCTCGCGCAGCGGCGGGATCGGGATCGGATAGACCGACAGGCGGTGGTACAGGTCGGCGCGGAACGAGCCGTCGCGCACATGTTCGCGCAGGTTACGGTTGGTGGCCGCGATCACGCGCACGTTGACGCGGCGCGGCCGGTCGGAGCCCAGCCGCTGGATCTCGCCGTTCTGCAGCGTGCGCAGCAGCTTGGCCTGGATCGACAGCGGCAGCTCGCCCACTTCATCGAGAAACAGCGTGCCGCCGTCGGCGGCCTCGAAGCGGCCCGGGCGTTCACCGGTGGCGCCGGAGAAGGCCCCGCGGGCGTGGCCGAACAGCTCGCTCTCGGCCAGGGACTCCGGCAGCGCCGCGCAGTTGACGTGCACCAGCGGCTGCGCGCGCCGGCGCGACTGGCGGTGCAGCCGGTGCGCGAACAGCTCCTTGCCGACCCCGGTCTCGCCCAGCAGCAGCACCGGCAGCTCGGTATCGGCAACTACCTCCAGCTCGTGCAGCAGGTTGGCGATGGCCTCGCTCTGGCCGACGATTTCGCCGGTGATATCGCCGTTGCCGACGGTGCCTTCGTCGGCAACGGGTTTGCCCCGTGCCACCTGCAGCGCCAGGATCTCGGCCTCGAGCCGGGTGGTGCGGATCGCCGCCTCGACCACCACGGTGAGCCGCTGCAGCTCGGCCTGCGCGGCGACATCGAAGGTGCCAACGGCAAGGGCATCGAGCGTGAGCACGCCCCATGGCTGCCCTTCGACCTCCAGGCGGGTGCCCATGCAGTCGTGCACCGGCAGCGGCTCGCCCACGCGCTCGTCGATCAGGCCGTCGTACGGGTCGGGCAGCACGCTGTCGTGATGGAAGCAGGTCACGCCGCGCCGCGCCAGGATCGCCGCCAGTCGCGGATGCAGGCCGACTGCAAAGCGCCGCCCCAGCGCGTCGCCGACCAGGCCGTCCACTGCCAGGGGCCGCAGGTGGTCTTCTTCCAGCCGCAGCAGCGCCACGGCGCCGCAGCGGAAATGCGCCCGCAGGCCGCTGACCAGGCGCTGCAGGCGCACGGCGTGGGGCAGGTCGGCCACCAGGTCGGCCAGCAACTCGTGAACGATCGCGGAAGTTGTCATGGTGAAAAACACCAGTCAGGGTTATTAGTACCACGAACAGTCTAGGGTATTTAGAACCATCTGTGTAGCAACCTATTGATCCTGAATGGTTTTTTTCAGGCACGCTCCTCGCGTCATGTCATGCGGACGCAACTTCCCACACAGGAGCACCTCATGACCTTCCAGGACCAATCTCTGGGCCAGCTGGCCCGCCGCATTCCCGGCGCTACACGCATCTTCCATGACTACGCGCTCGACTTCTGCTGCGGAGGCAAGCAGACCCTGCGCGATGCCGCGCTCGAAATGGGCCTCGATGCCGCCGCCATCGACAGCATCGAAGCCCGGCTGCGTGCCCTGCACGACGATGCCGCACCCGCGGGACAGGACTGGAACACCGCGACGCCGGCCGCGCTGATCGACCATATCCTGACGCGCTTCCACGCCCGCCACCGCGAGCAGTTGCCGGAACTGATCCGGCTCGCAAGCCGGGTCGAACAGGTCCACGGCGACCGGCCCGATTGCCCGGTCGGCCTGGCCGACCACCTGACCGGCATGCTCGGCGAGCTGGAAACCCATATGCAGAAGGAAGAGCAGGTGCTGTTCCCGATGCTGACCCGCGGCATGCAGGCCGCCGCCGGCCGCCCGATCGCGGTGATGCGCATGGAGCATGACGACCATGGCGTCGCGCTGCAGCGGCTCGCCGCGCTGACCAACGACATCACGCTGCCGCGCGCCGCCTGCAATACCTGGCGCGCGCTCTACCTGGGCCTGCGCGCATTGCGCGAAGACCTGATGGAACACATCCACCTGGAAAACAACGTGCTGTTCGAGAACGCGACCGTGGCCGCCACCGTGCCCGCCACCGGTTGCGGCTGCGCGGGCCACGCCTGAGCCGCGCACCAGCCATCACAACCAACGACTTCGCATCATGGGTTCCTACCGCAGACTCTGGTTCCTGCTGATCGCCGTACTGGCGGTCACTTTCTCCCTGCTCGGCTACTACGGCGTCGAGGTGTACCGGCAGGCCCCGCCAATACCGGCCAAGGTCGTCACGGCCGAAGGCCGCACCCTGTTCACCGGCGACGAGATCCTGGACGGCCAGACCGCCTGGCAGTCGGTGGGCGGCATGCAGCTCGGCTCGATCTGGGGCCACGGCGCCTACCAGGCGCCGGACTGGACCGCCGACTGGCTGCACCGCGAACTGACCGCGTGGCTCGAGCTGGCGGCGCAGGACACATACGGCCGTCCGTACGCCAGGCTGGCCGCGTCCGAACAGGCCGCGCTGCGCGAGCAGTTGCGCACGGAATACCGCGGCAATGCCACCGATCCGGCCACCAATGTGCTGACCGTGTCGAAGCGCCGCGCGCAGGCCATCGCCAACACCGCGGCCTACTATGACCAGCTCTTCTCCGACGCGCCGGCGCTGCACACCACGCGCGATCACTACGCAATGAAGGAGAACACGCTGCCCAGCGCCGAGCGGCGCCAGCAGCTGACGCACTTCTTCTTCTGGACCGCATGGGTTGCATCGACCGCGCGCCCCGGGCAGGAAGCCACCTACACCAACAACTGGCCGCACGAGCCGCTGATCGGCAACCATCCGACCAGCGAAAACGTGGTGTGGTCGGTGATCAGCGTGGTGGTGCTGCTGGCCGGCGTGGGCTTCCTGGTATGGGCGTGGGCCTTCCTGCGCGGCAAGGAAGAAACGCCGCCGCAGGCGCCCGCGCGCGACCCGCTGCTGTCGGTGGCGCTGACGCCGTCGCAGCGCGCGCTCGGCAAGTACCTGTTCCTGGTGGTGGCGCTGTTCGTGTTCCAGGTGTTCCTGGGCGGCTTTACCGCGCACTACACCGTCGAGGGGCAGAAGTTCTACGGCATCGACGTATCGCAGTGGTTCCCGTACGCACTGGTGCGCACCTGGCATATCCAGAGCGCGCTGTTCTGGATCGCCACCGGCTTCCTGGCCGCAGGGCTGTTCCTGGCGCCGCTGATCAACGGCGGCAAGGACCCGAAGTTCCAGCGGCTCGGCGTCGATGTCCTTTTCTGGGCGCTGGTGGTCGTGGTGGTCGGATCGTTCACAGGCAACTACCTGGCAATCGCGCAGAAGCTGCCCGCGCACCTGAATTTCTGGCTGGGCCACCAGGGCTATGAATACGTCGACCTGGGCCGGCTGTGGCAGATCGGCAAGTTCGCCGGCATCCTGATCTGGCTCGTGCTGATGATGCGCGGCATCCTGCCGGCGCTGCGCGCGCGCGGCACCGACCGCAACCTGCTGGCGCTGCTGACCTCTTCGGTGGTGGCGATCGGCCTGTTCTACGGCGCGGGCCTGGCCTACGGCGAGCGCACCAGCCTGACGGTGATGGAGTACTGGCGCTGGTGGGTGGTGCACCTGTGGGTGGAAGGCTTCTTCGAGGTCTTCGCCACCACCGCGCTGGCCTTCATCTTCGCCACGCTGGGGCTGGTGTCGCGCCCGATGGCGACCGCAGCCAGCCTGGCTTCGGCATCGCTGTTCATGCTCGGCGGCATTCCCGGTACCTTCCACCACCTGTACTTTGCCGGCACTACCACGCCGGTGATGGCGGTCGGCGCCGCGTTCAGCGCGCTGGAAGTGGTGCCGCTGATCGTGCTGGGCCATGAGGCCTGGGAGAACTGGAGCCTGAAGCAGCGCGCGCCGTGGATGGCCGACCTGAAGTGGCCGCTGATGTGCTTCGTTGCGGTGGCGTTCTGGAACATGCTGGGCGCCGGCGTATTCGGCTTCATGATCAACCCGCCGATCGCGCTGTACTACATCCAGGGCCAGAACACCACGCCGGTCCACGCGCATGCGGCGCTGTTCGGGGTCTATGGCTTCCTCGCCCTCGGCTTCACGCTGCTGGTGCTGCGCTACGTGCGGCCGGCGTACCGGCTGAGCCCGGCGCTGATGAAGACCGCATTCTGGGGCCTGAACGCCGGCCTGGTGCTGATGATCGGCACCAGCCTGCTGCCCGTCGGCATCATCCAGTTCCTGGCCAGCGTCGAGCATGGCACCTGGTATTCGCGCAGCGAAGAATTCATGCAGCAGCCGATCCTGCAGACGTTGCGCTGGGTGCGCACCTTCGGCGACGTGGTGTTTATCGTCGGCGCGGTGTCGTTTGCCTGGCAGGTGGTGCTGGGGCTGGCGAATCGTACGCCGGCCGCGGCGGATGGAGCGGCCGTGAGGATGAAGGCGGCGGCGCGCTGAAGCGCGCGGTAACGACGCAGCAAGAGGTAAGGAGAGGCAGTACTTGCCCGCCCGGCTTCCGGGCGGGTTTTTTTACATCAGTTGTAGCCCAGAACCGCGATCGTCGCGACGTCTGGCCGGTCGTTCGAATTGTCCGTCAGCACTTCGGTGGGCGTCTTTTGCTGGCCCGCCCGATGCGGCCGGATCTGCACTGCCTGCCGGATGGCGCCCGGCAACGATTCGGGAGAGGGGTCAATGCTTGGAGTGGCGTTCATAGGTGTTTCTCGGCAAGAAGCTCTTCAGGTCGGCGATTCTTCAGGCGCGGCCTGCCTGGGCAAGGCCATCGTGCGATTTATGGGTCCGGCTGCGCTTGATGATGCCGAACACGATCAGCACCACGGGAAGGATCAACAGGCCTTCCGCCAGCTCGGGATCGACGGGCAGCTTTACGACATGCAATGCCTTCAATCCCGCCGCCGCAATGGACAGTACGTAATACGAGATCGCGGCGACGGACAGGCCCTCGACGGCATGCTGCAGATGCAGCTGGTTCCGCGCGGTACGATCCAGTCCGGCCAGCAGCCGGGTCACATCGCGTTCCTGGGTCAGATTGACGCGGGTGCGCAGCAGGTCGACAGCACGCGCGACCCGTGCCGCGATCTGTTCATGGCGTGACCAGACGCTGCGACACGTCTCCATGGCGGGTCCGAAACGCCGCTCCATGAATTCCGAGATCGTAGGCATGCCTTCGATGCGCTGTTCCCGCAACTCCTGGATGCGCGCCAGCACGATCCGCTCATAGGCGCGCGAAGCGCTGAAGCGCCCGCTGTGCCCGGACAGCGATTCCACGCGCACGGCCAGTTCGGTGAGCCTGTCCAGCAGTTCCGCATCGTCGTCGCCGGCGCGACGGGTATCCATGGCCCGCATCAGGTCCTGGAGCGATGCATGAATGTCGTCGAGCTCCCGGCCCAGGCGGCGTGCGACCGGCAACGCCAGCAACGCCATCATCCGATACGTCTCGATCTCGTAAAGCCGTTGCAGAAGCCTGCCGCCCTGTTCCTCGCGGAAGTCCTCATCGATGGCGAGGATGCGCATATAGCCGTCGGCCCGCACATTCCAGTCGCAGTAGACCTTGCCGCCGCCGAGGACATCGCTGCCGACGAGAACCGGCCCGTCGAGCCAATGGCGCAAGTTCGCCGTCACGCCGGCGGCAGCGTCTGCCGAGAGCAATTCCATCCGGACCGCATGAAACCGCTTGCCCGCCAGCAGGCTCAGCCAGTCCGCCGGAACACCATGGATCGCGAGGTCGTTGAAGTAGTCGGTGTCGTCGCGCGGACTGACGAACGTGAACGTGGAGAACTCGGTATGCCGCTCCCATTTCAGATGCCAGCCGAAAGGCGATTGCACGGCGTAGTGCGTGACCCCGTCCGCGGGCAGCGCCATGCCGGTCTGTTCGCACAGGGTGCGAACGAGAAATTCGTGGATCGAAGGGTCCTCATCCGCGTAGATCGCGTAGTGGGTCAGCGACACGCTGCCGCTGAGCCGCAGAAAAGGGCGGGCGTGCAGTTCAGCGACGAGCGAGGCGCGTAGCGGGTGGTCGACGAGTTGCGAAGCGGCTTTGTTGTCCATGCTCGGATGGCGGATACGGAAATCCCGCGGTCAAGACGTGGCGCGAGCTTGCAGTCCACGTTTTTTGTTTGTTGCTGCCGAATATCGCACGCCGTTTTCCAGAAGAAAAACGCATAATATTGATTGTTGCATTCAGTTTTCCTGATAGCCATGAAGATGCTCGACCACGATGTCCTGGCCACGGTCGTCGCCGTCGCAGAGACCGGCAACATGACGCGGGCCGCCGAGGCGGTGAACCGTTCGCAGTCCGCCGTCAGCATGCAAATCAAGGCACTCGAGGAAGCGCTGGGCCGGGCCCTGTTCGTGCGGCGGCCGCGCAGCATTGTGCTGACGCACGAGGGTGAAGTGCTGCTGGGCTTCGCCCGGCGCATGCTGGCCCTGCACGACGAAGCCTGGGCCGCCGTGGTGCGGCCGGAGGTGACGGGGAAGGTAGCGATCGGGGTGCCCGACGACTACGCCTCATCGCTGCTGCCCTCGGTGTTGAAGAAGTTCTCGACGACGTATCCGAAAGTGCAGATCCAGGTCGTCGGCCTGCCCAGCAGCGCGCTGGCGCCACTGGTCAAGGACGGCACGGTCGACCTGGTCTGCGGCACGCGGGTGAAGGGCTTGTCCGGCGACTTCATCCGGAACGAGCCGATGGCATGGGCCGCCATGACGAACGGGCCGCAGGTTTGGGAAGACAGGCCGTTGCCTATCGCCGTGTTCATGCCAGGGAGCGTGGCGCGCGAGAACGCGATCCGCAGCCTGGATCGCGCACGGATTGCGCATCGAACGTCGTACGAGAGCCCGAGCCTGCTGGGTTTGCTCAGCATGGTCGAGGCCGGGCTGGCCGTCGCGGCGCTGGCCCGATGCGCGATCCCGCCACAACTGACCGTGCTCGGCCAGGCCCATGGTTTGCCCGACCTGCCGCCGCTCGAGCTCATCCTCGCCCGAAGCGCGAAGTCCAGGCGGCCTCCTTGCGATTTCCTTGCCGAGCAGATCATGACCGACCTTCGGGCGGGGATAGCGCAGGCTTAGCGCCGGCTGCCAATATTAAGAAGGCGCTTAAATGGTGCTTTGTCCGTGCTATGCCGGCACGATGCGGACATGGCTAACGCCTGCCCGATAGTCCATACTGCATTGCGTGCATTCCGGCTCTAACCATAAATCCAAGGAGCTAGCCATGAAGCTATCCTGCACTGCTGCCCTGGCCTTCATACTTGCCGGATGCGCCATGAACCAGGGATCGCCAGCCAGTCCACAGGCGGCGCCGCAGTCGTCGCCACAGGCGTCACGCACCGAATCCTGCAAGCAAGCCTCGGAGCAGGAAATCGCCGCGTTGTTTGACCGATGGAACCAGTCCCTGCAGACAGGCGACCCCAACAAGGTGGTGGCCAATTATGCGGAACGCTCGATCCTGCTTCCGACGGTATCCAACAAACCGCGCATGACTCCCGCCGAGAAGCTCGACTATTTCAAGGAGTTCCTGCAAAGCCGTCCTTCCGGAAAAATCGACTTTCGCAGCATCGAGCTGGGCTGCAATTTTGCGGTGGATGCCGGGACCTATACCTTCACGTTCGCGCGAACCGGAGCCGTCGTGAAGGCGCGCTATACCTACACCTATCGCTGGACCGGTTCGCAATGGCTGATCACAAGCCACCACTCGTCGGCCATGCCGGAAAAGACCTGACGCAAGTCTCGCTTCAGGAGCCCTTGCGCCCGGCCATATGATGCAGGTACGCCAGCAGGTCCTTCAGGTCCGCATCCGATAGCGTCTTTTGGTCGATGGCCGGCATGCGCGCGCCGGGCCACCAGCGCAGTGACTGCGGGTCGCGGATCAGCCTGGTCAGCTTGTCGTCGCCCATGTACTCCACCGCGCTGTACGGCACATTGAGGTCCGGACCGAGGTGGGCATCGCCCACCTTGTTCAGCGAGTGGCATGAGAAGCAGACGCGCTGGAAGGCCGCGAAGCCGCGCATGACGGCGCCGTCGGCCGGCTGGTCGGAGCCGGGCCGGATGGCCGCAAAGCGCTCCGCAGGCGATGCGGTGATATCGATGCGCACGATGTTGTAGGTCCAATGGCTTTCATTGACCACGGATGCGGCGCGCCCCGACGGCAGTGTCCAGATCAGCCGAAACGGGCCGATGCCCTGGCCCTTGAGCTTCGGCCACGGCCTCGCAGGATTTTCTACCGCCAGCCAGGCCCGCGGCTCGTCGGCGCTATCGGCCAGCAGCATCCGCAGGGGCAGGTGAGAGACGTAGCCATCGCTGGCTGCCGTCGTGGCAGTCGCGCCGGATTCCGCAGGCATGCCGCGCAACAGGGAGGCCATGGGGATCGCCTTGAATGTCAGGCGGCGTTTCAGGTTGTCATCGTCGACCGTCACGTCGGTCAGCCGACGGTCCTTCAGCAACGTATCGACCGTCCAGCTGCGTTGTTGCGTACCAGCCGAAATGACCAGCGCGGCCGGTTCGGCGCCGCTCGCCGGACCCGCAAGGAGTGCCATGGCACAGCCAAACGCTCCAACTGCCTTTGCAACCCAGGCTTTCATGCGTGTCTCTCCGGAAGCAGGGTGACGTGTCGAAATTCGGGTAAGGGATACGGCTCGAAGGCTCAGTGTAATAAAAAAGACGGGCAGCCTGCGCTGCCCGTCTTTTCTCCGTCCGCCCTGCCTGTTACCTCGCGCTGACCGCCACCGCGCGCTCCATTGCTTGCTGCTGCCGCAGGACTTCCGTCGTCTGACCCTTCCCGTCCGGTGCCCAGCCCGGAGGCATCAGCAGGTAACCGATCGCATTCAGCAGGCTGTCGGCGTTGATCATGTCCTTGCCCAGGCCAATCCAGTGTTCGAACTGGTTGACGAACGGGTTGCGCGTGGTGGTCGGGTGGACCAGGCCGTAGCGGCACGGTTCGTCTTCACGCTCTTCCACGTAGGTGCCGAACAGGCGGTCGAATACGATCAGCACGCCGCCATAGTTGGCATCCAGGTAATCCACATTCGAGGCATGGTGCACGCGGTGCGCCGACGGGGTGTTGAACACTTTTTCGAACCAGCCCAGCTTGGGAATCCAGGTGGTATGCAGCCAGAACTGGTACAGCAGGTTGAGGCTCAGCGTGGACAGCACGACTTCCGGACGCACGCCAAGCCAGACCAGCGGGACAAAGAACATCGACGCGCCAAGGATCTTGCCGGTCCAGCCCAGCCGATAAGCGGTACCCAGCGTCAGTTCGTTCGGCGAATGGTGCACCGCGTGCGTGGCCCAGAAGAAGCGGATGCGGTGCGAGGCGCGGTGGTACCAGTAGTAGCAGAATTCTTGTCCGAGGAAGAGCAGCAGCACGGCCAGCGCGCTGTTGATTTCGACCGTGAAGATGCGGTGTTGCCAGGCGAACGCGAAGATGGGCGTGGCCAGTGACAGCGGCAGCAGTGCCATCAGCTTGCGTCCGACCATGTCGGCCAGCGACAGTCCCATTTCGTGCCAGGGGTAGGCCTTGCCTTGCTGGCGAGCTTTGCGCGCCAGGAAGAAGGCTTCGACCAGTGAGACCGCCACGACGAAGACTGTGGCGAGAAGGGTGATCTTGTGGAGGCTGTGCATGATCGTCCTGTGTGGTGAGAGGTGACGCCTTGCTTTGCGGGGGAGCGGGCATTGCTGCGTCGGTGAGGCAAATGTAGTGATCGATCGCGGCCGGCGCCATGCGGGAAATATGTCGCCCCATGTCATGCCTCGCGGGGCCGCCGCCGTGTAACACCGCGACATGTTTTCCGCGTCGAAATTCGCCGGCCCCCGACCTATAGTTCGGTCCGTTGCCGCGCTGCACCGCCCGGCTGAAACCGAAACTGAAGGACTTGTGATGACCTCGCGCTTCCCCCGACTCCCCCGAATCCCCCGCTTTCTTGGCGCTGCCGCCGGTACGCTGATCCTGCTGGCGAGCAGCCAGGCCTTTGCCTCCACCGTGGTGGTCGCGCCGGCCAGCGTCTATGTCCGTCCGCCGGCGGTGGTGGTCGCGCCGCCGCCCAAGGTGGTGGTCAAGCCTGCACCCAGGGTGGTCGTTGCCTCGGCGCCGCTGCCGACGGTGGTCGTGAAGGCCACGCCGCTGCCGCGTACCGTCTACGTCGCATCTCGCCCGGTCTACGTGGTGCGGTGATGAGAGTTGCTGGTCGCGGCGCTGTTCTCCGCCGGCGGCATGAAGGGCGTGATGCCACTGCCGCAACCCGTGCCGGGCATGATCGAGCAGAAGAAGGCGATCATGCCCAGCACGTTGCGTTCGTGCTGCGATCGGTCTGCCTCAACCAGCTTTCGAAGGGAGCGAGGGGCGGTCCCCAACGCTGTCCCTGCAGCGGAAGGGGCAGGCACCTGCGGACCAGGGTGGCGAAGGCGGGCCGTCTGTGCCCATCAGCACAGATCGGGAATCGACCGGTCTGTGCCTGCCTTGACGCCCCCGCCATTGGTGTAGCACCATCGATTGCTAGCAAAACCAGGTCGACCTCGCCATGAACGATCCTCTCAAGCCTTCGTCCACCATTGCCAATGATTGGCAGTCACCGCCGGACCGCACCAGCGTGACTGACGACGCGCATGTCGAAGACATCATCCCGCTGCCGCCGCCCGAACACCTGATCCGCTTTTTCCCGATCCGGAACACGGCTGTCGAGTCGCTGATCACGCAGACGCGCCAGCGCATTACGCGTATCCAGCATGGCGCGGACGACCGGCTGCTGGTGATCATGGGACCTTGCTCGATCCACGATCCGCAGGCGGCGCTCGAGTACGCGCGGCTATTGCTGGCGCAACGGCAGCGCCATGCCGGGACGCTCGAGATCGTGATGCGCGTGTATTTCGAGAAGCCCCGGACCACGGTCGGCTGGAAAGGGCTGATCAATGACCCTTATCTGGACGAAAGCTATCGTATCGACGAGGGCCTGCGCATTGCGCGCAGCCTGCTGGTCGACATCAACCGCCTCGGCCTGCCGGCGGCCGGCGAGCTGCTGGACGTGATCTCGCCCCAGTACATAGGCGACCTGATCTGCTGGGGCGCGATCGGCGCCCGCACCACGGAAAGCCAGGTGCATCGCGAGCTGGCTTCGGGTATTTCAGCGCCGATCGGATTCAAGAATGGCACCGACGGGAACATCAGGATTGCGATCGACGCGATCCAGGCCGCATCGCGTCCGCACCATTTCCTGGGCGTGCACAAGAACGGCCAGGTCGCGACGGTGCACACCAAGGGCAATCCGGATTGCCACGTCATTCTCCGCGGCGGCAAGGTTCCCAACTACGATGCGGATTCGGTGGCGGCGGCCTGCCGCGAGCTGCAGGCGGCAGGGCTGGGCAATGCCCTGATGGTGGATTTCAGTCACGCCAACAGCAGCAAGCAGCATGAGCGGCAGCTGGATGTGGCGCGGGACGTGGCGCAGCAGATTGGCAGCGGCAGCCGCTCCATCTTCGGGGTCATGGTCGAGAGCAATCTGGTGGCCGGCGCGCAGAAGTTCACCCCGGGGCAGCACAGCCCGTCCGCCTTGACTTACGGGCAGAGTATTACCGATGCGTGCATCGGCTGGGATGATTCGCTGGCAATGCTGGAGTTGCTCGGCGAAGCGGTCAATGAACGGCGCGGACACAAGCGCAGTTCTTAGCCCGCAAGCTCCCCGGCCTGCGGGCCATGCCAGGTCGGCCGGTCAGCGCCCTCGTCGCTTCAGCCGGCCGTACCCGCCTGCGCCTCGGCCGCGATCTCCCGGATCGCCTGCTCGAAGGCCTCGACCGGCTGCCCGCCCGTTACCAGGTAGCGGTTGTTGAAGATCACGGAGGGCACCGACTGGATGCCCATCTGCTGGTACTGGCGCTCCTCGGCGCGCACCTCGTCGGCGTACTGGCCGCTTTCCAGCACTTGGCGCGCAGCGTCCGCATCCAGGCCGACGGACGCCGCCGCCTCAAGCAGCACGGCATGGCTGCTCGGATCCTTGCCATCGGTATGGTAGGCGCGCAGCAGCGCCAGGTTCAGCGGGACTTGCTTGCCTTCCAGGCCGGCCCAGTGCAGCAGCCGGTGCGCGTCGAAAGTGTTGTAGACGAAGGCGCGCTCGCCGAAGGTGAAGCCCACGCCGGCGCCGCGCTCGCGGATCATGGCCTGGGTTTCGGCGATCTGCGCGGGCGTGCGGCCATACTTCTTGCCGAGGTAGTCGACGATGGCCTGGCCTTCGGGACCCATGTCGGGGTTCAGCTCGAAGGGATGCAGCACGATCTCGGCGTCGACATCGTCGCCCAGGCGCTGCAGCGCCAGCTGGAGCGAAGACAGGCCGATGGCGCACCATGGGCAGGCGATGTCGGAGACGAAGTCGATTCTCAGGGGTTGGGTCACGGCGGTTTCCTGGCAGGCTCAAACGGGATGTTGGCCGACAGGGTAGCCCGACTTGCGGATCTTTGCTGGAAGGGTCTTTCCGCGGCGGCCGGACCAGCGGGCCCGGCCGGCAGCAGCGCGTCAGTCCCAGTGGCGGCCCGGACCGCCGCGGTGATCGTGGTGGCCGTCATGGCGACGGGCCCATTCGCGCTCGCGCCATTCGCGGCGGGCTTCACGGTATTCCGCGCGGTGATAGCCGGGACGATAGTCGGCGTGGTAGCCGGCATGATAGTCGGGGCGATAGCGCACCGGCACCGGGGCCACCACCACCGGGCGCGCCGGAACATAGGCGACGGGGGCAGGGGCATACGCAACCGGCGCCGGCGCGTAGACCGGGGCCGGGCGGTACACCGGCGCCGGCTCGGCCACCACAACGGCGGGCGCGCCGATATTGATGCCGACGCTGACGCCGGCATGGGCTGCGGCGCTCGCCGCCAGCAAGGCACCGCCTGCTACCGCCATTGCAAGGATTCGTTTCATGGCTGCCTCCCAAGGGGCGTTGGACATGGGCTCACTGTAGGGGCAGGGTCCGTAATATTGGGCGCTCGAAGTGTTGCAAATGTGACGTGGTGTAACCTGTCCACCCACCCGCGCGCCTGTATCATGCAGCCTCGCAGTTCATTGCCCCGTGTTGCCCATGCGCCGTACCGTCTTGCCCGCCGCCCCCGCCCTGGTCTTGTCCATCCTTGCCGCAATGCCCGCCGTGGCGCACGCCGCGCCTGACCTGCAGGCCGGCAAGGCACTGTTTGCCACGCGCTGCGCGTCGTGCCACTACGTCGGCCGCAATGCGCGCGGCGCGTTCGGGCCGCAGTTGAACGGCATCTTCGGGCGCGAGGCGGGCAGCACGACGGATTTCCAGTATTCGGAAGCGATGCGCACATCCAGGGTGGTGTGGTCGCACGACACGTTGAGCGCCTTCCTGCGTTCTCCGGCCAAGGTCGTGCCGGGCACCAAAATGCGGTTCTGGGGCATGGGCAACGACAAGCAGATCGAAGACCTGCTCGGCTACCTGCAGACATTCCGCTAGGGCGTCCGCTTATATGGCGTCCGCTTAATCCTCTTCGCCGGGGAAGTGCGGCCCCGGCCCTGCTCCGGCCAGCGCATCGTGCGGATTGCGCAGCGGGCACGCCTTCAGCGACAAACAGCCGCACCCGATGCAGCCATCGAGCTGGTCGCGCAGCATCGTCAGCGTACGGATGCGTTCATCCAGGTCATCGCGCCAGCTGGCCGACAGCCGTCGCCAGTCCGCCACCGTCGGCGCGCGCCCGTCGGGCAGCTTCTGCATTGCCGCCGCGATCACCGCCAGCGGCAGCCCCATGCGCTGCGCCACGCGGATCACCGCCAGCCGCCGCAGCACGGCGCGCGCATAGCGGCGCTGGTTGCCGCCACTGCGCGTGCTGGCGATCAACCCGCGCGATTCATAGAAATGCAGCGCCGATACCGCGATGCCGGTGCGTTCGGCCACCTGGCCGACCGACAGCTGTTCTTCGGCAGGTCCTGGCCGGCGCCGGCGCGGCGCACCGGCCGCGGCAGGCGCGGCAGGGGCGGCGGAAGCGGGTCTGGATGTCTTGGGCATGGGCTGGGAGCGGTGGCGGCGCGAAGTGCTGGTAGGTGGCGGCAGGCGGCGGCGGGAATGCCCATGCTAACACCATGGCCGCGCTTGACCTTAACCTAACTTGAGGTTTGATACTTGCGGCTCCATTGTTCGCCTTTGCTCAACACAGAGTTGATGACCATGCTGACGCTTGCCCGCTCCAATGCTTCGCTGAACCTGATCAATCCCCCCGCGCTGTACGACCCGCGTCCCAACGGTTATTCGCACATGGCGGTGGTGGAAGGGCCAGCCCGCATCGTCTACGTGGCCGGACAAGGCGGCGAGGATGCGGCCGGCTGCCTGGCTGCGGATTTCCCGCGGCAGGTGGCGCGTGCCATGCAGAACCTGCGCATTGCGCTGCAGGCCGCGGGCGCCGACGTTGGCGATGTCGCCAAGCTCACGGTGCTGGTGGTCGACCACTCGCACGACCGCCTGCGCACCTTCGGCGCCGCGCTGCGCGAGATGTGGGGCGACCGGCCGGCGCCGGCCTGCACGTTGATCCCCGTGCCGCGGCTGGCGCTCGACAACATGCTGTTCGAGATCGAAGCCACCGCGGTGCTGCCCGGCTGAGTTGCGCGGGCAGCCGCCGCGTGCGTTACTGCTGCGCGCGCGGCGCCGCGCTGAAGGTCTTGTTGACGATCTTCCACGCGCCGTCGATCTGCAGCAGCGTCATGTAGTCGGTAAAGACCACGTCCGGATGCTCCAGCACGACCTTGGCCACGCCGGCATTGCCGACCACGTCGAACTGGGTGATGGCGCGCTGGCGTTGCGCTTCGTCGGCCGCGGGATGGCCGGGGCAGCGCGCGGCGATAAAGTCTTCGACCGTCAGCGAATGCAGCTTGCCGTCGCGGAACGAGACGATGCGGGCGTCGGAATGGAAGGCGCGGCGCATTACCTCGGGGTTGCCGGTGGCGTGGCCCTGCAGGTAGTCCTCGATCGGGGCCAGCGCGGCGGTGTGGCGGGAAGTCAGGCCGGTTGCACTGTAGGTCATGGGTCTCCTCCAAGACTGGGGCGGCGCGGAAAGCACCCGGCCGCTATGTTGAAAACATTGATTGTATTCCAATTTTGTATGCAAAAATCTGCGCGCGATCTGCGGTGTCACAGCGAGGCTGCGATGTGCTCCCGCAGCCAGCGGTGCGCCGGGTCGCGATGCACGCGCTCGTGCCACAGCATTGACATCTCGTAGCCGGGCACCTCGACGGGCGGCTCGACCACGCGCAGTCCCGGCGCGTCGCGCACCAGCCGCTGCGGCACCATTGCCACCAGGTCGGTGTTCGCCAGCACGGCGGTGACGAAGAGGAAGTGCGGCACCGACAGCACCACGCGGCGCTGCATGCCGGCCAGTGCCAGCGCGTCGTCGGTGACGCCGGAGAAACCGCCGCCGTCGGGCGACACCATTACATGCTCGAGCGCGCAGAACTGCGCCAGCGTCGGCCGCCGCTTCAGCCGCGGATGGCCGGCGCGGCCTGCCAGCACATAGCGCTCGGTGAACAGGGCGCGCCGGTGCAGCGCGGGCGGCGAGCCTTCGGTCGTGTGGAAGGCCAGGTCAAGTTCGGCCTGCTCGCACTGGCGGGCGATGCGTGACGGCACCATCTCCAGCACCGCCAGCCGCGCGCCCGGCGCCGCAGTGCGCAGCGTCTGCATGGCCGGCAGCACGATGGTCGATTCGCCGTAGTCGGTTGCCGCCACGCGCCAGGTATGCGTGGAGGCGGCGGGATCGAACGGGCTGTCGGGCGACACCGCGTGCTCCAGCGCGGCCAGCGCTTCGCGCAGCGGCTCGCGCAGGGACTCGGCCTTTGCCGTGGGCCGCATGCCGCGGGGTCCGGGCAGCAGCAGCGGATCGCCGAAGTAGTCGCGCAGCTTGGCCAGGTGGACGCTGACCGATGGCTGAGAGAAGTGCAGGCGCTGCGCGGCGCGGGTCACGTTGTGCTCGGACAGCAGCACGTCCAGCGTGACCAGCAGGTTGAGGTCGAGCCGCCTGAGATTAGTCATGACAATACCTGTGATATTGGATATTCATTTCCAATATACCTTGCCACGGCCTAAGCTGGCTTTCCCGAACAATGCTTATGCAAGGAAGCCGCTGTCATGAACGTTCTGATCGTCTATGCCCACCCCGAACCCACGTCGCTCAACGGCGCCATCCGCGATTTCGCGGTGCAGCGGCTAAGCGATGCCGGCCACCAGGTCCAGGTGTCCGACCTGTACGCGATGCAATGGAAGGCGCAGCTCGATGCCGCCGACAGCAAGGCGCGCCGCGGCGACGCGCCGTTCCATCCGTCGCTCGATTCAAAGCATGCATTCGAGAGCGGCCTGCAGAGCGACGATATTGCACGCGAGCAGGACAAGCTGCGATGGGCCGATACGGTGATCCTGCAGTTCCCGCTGTGGTGGTTCTCGATGCCTGCGATCCTGAAGGGCTGGATCGAGCGCGTTTATGCCTATGGCTTCGCCTACGGCGTGGGGGAGCACTCGGACGAACGCTGGGGCGACCGCTACGGCGAAGGCATGCTCGCCGGCAAGCGCGCGATGCTGGTCGTCACCACCGGCGGCTGGGCATCGCACTACAGCGCGCGCGGCATCAACGGGCCTATCGACGACGTCCTGTTCCCGATCCAGCACGGCATCCTGTACTACCCTGGCTTCGACGTGTTGCCGCCGTACGTGGTGTACCGGACCAGCCGGGTCGACGATGCGCGCTTCGCCGCGATCCGCGAAGAGCTGGGCCAGCGCCTCGATACGCTGGCGGCCACTGCGCCGATCCCGTTCCGGCCGCAGAACGCCGGCGACTATCGGATTCCGGCGCTGACGCTGCGCGAAGACGTGGCGCCCGGCCTGGCAGGATTTGCCGCGCACATCGCATAAGCCGCGCGCGGCAATGGCAGGCAAGTGGCGCCCGCCGCCGTCATTCCGCGCGGATATCCGCACGCGCAGCCACCGCGCGCATCTCCGGCAGCTCCTTCTCGACTCGCGCCCGCACCGCGGCGCCGTTGCCGTAGGCCGGCGTCAGCGCCAGCTCGACCATGCGCGCTCGCGTGGCCGGCGCATTGGCGACTTCGGCCAGCGCCTTTTCCAGCTTCTGCTGCACGGGCGCGGGCAATCCCGCCGGCGCCAGCAGAGCGAACCACGTGCCCATCTGGAAGCCGGGATAGCCGCTTTCCGCCACCGTCGGCACCTGCGGCAGCGCCGGCAGCCGCTGCGGCGACAGCACCGCCACCGGCCGGATCTTGCCGCCCTTGATCAGCGGCAGGCTGGCCACCACGGTATCGACCGCGACCTGCACCTGCCCGCCGGTGAGCGCGGTCAGGCTCGGCGCGCTGCCATTGAAGGGAACGTGGACCATGCGGATGCCGGTGGCGGACTTGAGCATCTCGCCGCCGAAATGCACCGACGATCCCGTGCCGAACGAGCCATAGGAGAACTTGTCGGGATTGGCCTTGGCCTGCGTCACCAGGTCTTTCACCGAGCCGATCTTCGCATCGGGATTGGCAACCAGCACCAGGCTCATGTCGGCGACCAGGCCCAGCGGCGTGAAACTCTTGATCGGGGCGTAGCCCAGGTGCTGCCGGATCGCCGGGTTCAGCGTCAGCGTGGTGCTGGCCGCAAGCAGCAGCGTGTAGCCGTCGGGCACGGCCTTGGCGACCTGGGTGGCGCCGACCACCGTGCTGGCGCCGGGCTTGTTCTCGACCACCACCGGCTGGCCCAGCTTTTCGCCGAGGCCGACGGCGAGCAGCCGGCCCAGGAGATCGGTGGCGCCGCCGGCGGCGAACGGCACCACCAGCCGCAGCGGGCGCTCGGGCCAGGCCGGCGCTTGCGCCATGGCGGGCGCCGTGGCCATCGCCGCGCTGAATGCGGCACAGGCGAGGAACAGCTTCGGGGGCATTGCGGTCATCGGAATCACTCCTGCCGGCAGTTGTGGGAAAGCGAAGCGTGGGCGCCGGCCCGGGATCAGCCCGGGCCGCGTGGTGCTGTGATGGTGTTGTGATGGTGTGGTGTGGAACTAGGCCGCGCGGTCCAGCCAGGGGCTGCGCACGCGCGAGAAGCCGCCGGCCTGGTCGTAGGCATGGCCCAGCTGCAGCACCGCCGCGTCGGCCTGCGCCGGTCCGATGATCTGGATGCCGGCCGGCAGCCCGTGCGGGCCAAAGCCGGCGGGCGCGGCCAGCGCCGGCAGCCCGGCCATGGTGGCCGGCACCACGACCTGCATCCAGCGGTGGTAGGTGTCCATGTCACGGCCGCCGACAGTGCGCGGCCAGTCCAATTCGGCATCGAACGGGAACACCTGCGCGGCCGGCAGCACCAGATAGTCGAAGCGCTCGAACAGAGAGCGCAGCGCCTGGTACCACGCGCTGCGCTCGCACAGGGCTTCGTAGACGCGCGTGCCGGGCAGCGCCAGGCCGCGCTCGATTTCCCAGGCTGCCTCGGGCTTGAGCAATGCGCGCGTGGCCGGGTCGCGGTACAGCGCGCCATTGGCGCCCGCCACCGAAAAGCTGCGCAGGTCGATCCACGCATGCCACAGGCGCTCCAGCTCGAAATCCGGCAGTGCGGCATCGACGTCGCAGCCGAGCGCGCGGAAGTGGTCCAGCGCCTGCTCGCAGGTTTCGAGCACACCGGGCTCGGTCGGCAAGTGGCCGCCCAGGTCGCCAAGCCAGCCCACGCGCACACCCTTCCAGTCGCGCGCGGGCGGCAGCGTGAAGGCGCCGGGCGCTTCGGTTCGGCGCGTCAGCGGCATGCGCGCATCGAAGCCGGCCTGCACCGACAGCAGCAGCGCCAGGTCGGGCACGTTGCGCGCCATCGGCCCGGCCACGCTGAACTGCTGGAAGAAGACCTCGTCGGCGGGCCCGTGCGGCACGCAGCCGACCGAGGTGCGCAGCCCGTACACCTGGTTGAACGCCGCGGGCGTGCGCAGCGAGCCCATCATGTCCGATCCATCCGCCACCGGCAGCATGTGCAGCGCCACGGCCACCGCGGCGCCGCCGGAGCTCCCGCCGGCCGAGCGTGCCGGGTCGAAGGCATTGCGGGTGGTGCCGTAGACGGGGTTGTAGGTATGGCCGCCGAGGCCGAACTCGGGCGAGTTGGTGCGGCCGATAAAGACCGAGCCCGCCGCGCGCATGCGCTCGAAGATCGCGGCATCGCTCTGGGTGACCTGCCCGGCAAAGATCGGCGAGCCCTTGGTGGTGACCATGCCCGCCGCCGGGCTGATGTCCTTGGGCGCTTGCGGAAAGCCGTGCAGCGGGCCGCGGCTGTCGCCGCGCGCCAGTTCGGCATCAAGCGCCTGCGCCTGGGTGCGCACCGCGTCGCGGTCGGCCGGCGCGACGATGGCATTGACGCGCGGGTTGTGGCGGTCGACCTGGGCGAGGAAGGCCTCCAGCACCTCCACGCAGGAAACCTCGCGGGCATGGATGGCGCGCGACAGGGCCACGGCATCGAGTTCGGTGATCGGGTCGGTGGAAAGCGCGGTGGAAGGCGTATTTGCCATGAGTTCTCCCGGTGTCTCCTGTGGTGTCGGGAAAAAGCATACGGGCCCGGCGGGACTTTACGCAATCGATGATTTTTTCAAATATCCTTGCGTAAAACGCAAAGCAGCGGATCGCTGCACTGCCGCATCCCACGGAGCTGCCCCCATGTTGTCGCACCGCCTGCAGGACACTTCGCTGCGCTACTTCCTGGAGGTGGTGCGCAGCGGCTCGCTGACCGAGGCGGCGCAGCGCCTGAGCGTGACCGTGTCGGCGGTCAGCCGGCAGGTCGCGGCACTGGAGGCATTGCTGGGCGTGCCGCTGTTTGACCGGCGCCCGCGCGGCATGGTCGCCAGCGCGGCCGGCGAACTGCTCGCCGCCTATGCGCTGCGCGGCGCACTGGAAGCGGACCGCGTCGTGGCGGAGATCGCCGCGCTACAGGGGCTGCGCCGTGGCCGCGTGCGCGTTGCCAGCTCCGCCGGGTTTGCCATCGACTTCCTGCCGCGCATCATCGCCGAGTTCCGCCAGCGCTATCCGGGGCTGCATTTCCATGTGCGCGTTGCGGCGCCGGCGGAGGTGACCGGCATCGTGCTGCATGGAGACGCGGACATCGGCATCACCTACAGCCGCGCGGCCGAGCAAGGCATCCGCATCGAGCATCGCCAGCCCGCGCCGGTCATCGCCATCATGCGGCCGGACCACCCGCTGGCGCGCTTTCGCAGCATCACGCTGGCGCAGATGCAGCCGTACCCGCTGGCGCTGCCGGAAGGCGACAACACCGTGCGCCAGCTGTTTGACATTGCCTGCGGCGAGCGCGGCATCGTGTTCGATCCGGTGCTGGTGACCAACCACTTCGAGACACTGACCAGCTTCGTGCTGCACGGCGGCGGGCTGTCGATCTCGGGCGCGTTGACCGTAGGCGACCGCCTGCGGCGCGGCGAACTGCATGCCGCGGCCATCCGCGAGCGCGGCATGCGCAGCCGTGCGGTCGAGTTGCAGACGCTAGCTGGCCGCACGCTGCCGGAGGGCGTGCGCGCCTTCCTGGGCTTCGCCCGGGAGCGCCTTGCGGCGGAGATGGGCGCGGCGGCCTGAATCCCGCGCTGGCCTATGCCGGGCGCTTGCGCCGGGCGGCGGGGCGGTCCAGCACCACCCACGCCGGAGCATGGTCGCTGGGATGATCCTCGCCGCGGACCCAGGTGTCGACGCCCGCGTCGCGCATCCGCGGGGCCAGGTCCGCGCTCAGCAGCAGGTGGTCGATGCGCAGCCCGGAGTTGGTCTGCCAGTGCTGGCGGAAGTAGTCCCAGAAGGTGTAGATGCGTTCCTCGCCATAGTGCGTGCGCAACGCATCGGTCCAGCCTTGCGCCAGCAGGCGTGCGTAGGCATCGCGGCTTTCCGGCTGCAGCAGCGCGTCCTTGCGCCACGAGCGCGGGTTGTAGATGTCTTCGTCGGTGGGGACCACGTTGTAGTCGCCCGCCAGCACCACCGGGTGGCCGCTGTCGAACAGCGACTGCGCATGTTCGATCAGCCGCGCAAACCAGGCCAGCTTGTAGTCGAACTTGGGCCCGGGCTGCGGATTGCCGTTGGGCAGGTACAGGCAGCCGACCAGGATCCCGTGCACGGCTGCCTCCAGGTAGCGGCTGTGGCTGTCGTCGGGATCGCCCGGCAGGCCGCGGCGCACTTCCACCGGCTCGGCGCCGCGCGCCAGGATGGCAACGCCGTTCCATGACTTCTGGCCGTGCCAGATGGCGCCGTAGCCGGCCTCGCGCAGTTCGCGCGCGGGAAAGCTCTCGTCGGCGGTCTTCAGTTCCTGCAGGCAGGCCACGTCGGGCGCCTCGCGCTCCAGCCAGTGGCGCAGCGCGCCGATGCGGCTGCGGATGCCGTTGATGTTGAACGTGGCGATCTTGAGGGCGGGCATGGGCACCTTGCGCGTTGGAACGAGGCCGGCCGGCACAAGTGCCGGCCGGGGCATCTGCTGCGCGCACCGGCGCTACGCCGGTGCGCCGATGAAGCAGCTTAAGCCCGCCACGTGCTGCCGGTGGCCTCGGAGGCGCTGGTGCTGCCCATGCTGCCCGCCGTGGTGCCGGAACCTTCGCGGCGCACCCGGATGTCGTTGTTGACCTCCTTCACGCCGTAGGTGCCGTCGGCCAGGTCTTCGATGTAGTACTTCTGGCCGCGTTCGCGCACCGTGCCGGTCAGCGAGACCACGCCATCTTTTACGTCCACGCTCACGTCGCTGACGTCGATGCCGCGTGCATAGCTGAGCCGCTCGCAGACCTGGTCGCGGATGCGGTCATCGCTGCGCTGGTAGCCACGCGGGCCGGCCTTGCGCTCATGCTGGTCGGTGCCGAACAGGTCGCCGACGGCCTCGCCGATGCGGCGGCCAAGGTTGTAGAGCACGCCGTGGTCTTCGCGGTCGTCGTCGCGATAGTCTTCACGGTCGTCGGTTTCCCAGCCACGCTGGCGCGCTGCCTCGCGGCTGTAGCGCTGGCGGTACCGCTTCTGGTCGTCGTCCTCGTCGCGCTCCTCGGTCCAGTAGCGGGTGTCACTGCGCAGGTCGCGGAAATAGCGCTCGCGGTTGCGCTCGCGCGCCGATTCATAGGGATCGCGCGCGCGTTCGGCGCTTTCGCGCCACTGGCGCTCGGCGTAGTCGTCATCGCGCTGCCAGGCTTGCGGATCGCGCCATTCGCCGGCGCGTTCCCAGCCATAGCCACCGTTCAGGCCGTAGCTCAGGCTGCTGCCGGCACGGCGGCGATACCGCTCTGCGTCCTGTTCGCGCTGGCCGCGCTCATCGCGTTCATACCGGCCTCCTTCATAGCCCTGGTAGCCCTGGGAACGCTGATAGCCCTGCTGGCCCGGATAGTTCTGGCCACTGCGCAAGGCGCCGCGGGAGCGCTGCTGGCCGCGGCTGCCGTAATCGCTTCCGTAACCGCCGCCATAAGAGCCGCCGCCATAAGAGCCGCCGCCGTAACCGCTGTCGTAATTTCCGCCGCTGCCATACTGGCCCTGCGGCGGCCGCTCCGGATACCGGCCCGCACCGTACTCGTCACTGTAGCCGCGGTCCTGGCGTGCCGGGCCGCCATAACTGGTCTGGCCCGGCGTCAGCTGCTGGCGACGGCGCTGCGCCTGCCAGCGCTCACGATCGGATTCCGGTTGCCAGTCGTCGTCGTCCCACGCCTGGCGGCGTTGGCGTTCGTCGTAGTAATAGCTCATGCTGGTTTCCTGATATGTGAATGGCGCCGTACGCGGACGGGCACAAGGATGGCCCCATTCCGCCGGCGGGTTTCCAGTAGCGGCAAGATTCATACCGTGCGGCAGACGCGCGCCTGTGGTGCAGGTGACGCCGCGGGCCGTGCAAGCCTTGCAGACCTTGTAAGGGATGCAGGGTGCGAAACCGGAAAAAATTGCGCAATGTCCACACAGCCCGGATCAGCGGAAGCCAGCGCGCTCGTGGCCTGATTCCACAGGCCCGGTGGGTCAGGGCGCGGCCGCGCCTCCCCAGAACATGGGATGGGCAAGCGCCGTCGGCTGTGCCATGGATACGGCTGGTGCAGGCACGCTGCGGCGGCGCTTGTGTTTACCCTGAAACCGGCCCGTGCCACGCCAGCGACCCCGGGGATATGTCAGAATCCGCCGGCAACTCGTCGCGCCGACGCAACGTCCGGGCCTCGCAACCACACTGGCATGACAAGCACAACCAGAGTCCTGATCGTCGAGGATGACCCGGCAGCGCAGAGCCGCCTGGTGCAGGCCGTCGAGATACATGCGCCCGCCACCACCGTGGCCGGCTGCGCCGGCAGTGTCGCCGACGCGCTTGCCTGGCTGGCGCTGCACCAGCCCGACGTGCTGCTGTGCGACCTGGGCCTGCCGGACGGCAGCGGCATCGCGGTGATACGCCAGGCACGCGAACGCTATCCCGCGTGCGAATGCATGGTGGTCACGGTGTTCGGCGATGACCAGCACGTGCTCGCCAGCATCGAAGCCGGCGCCATCGGCTACCTGCTCAAGGACGAGACCACCGACCGCATCGCGGCTTCGATCGGCGAACTGCGTGCCGGCGGCTCGCCGATGAGCCCGCTGATTGCGCGACAGGTGGTCAACCGCTTGCGCGGCGAACCTGCCGAAGCCGCCGGGCGCGGCCATGCCGCCCAGCGCGGCGTGACGCTGTCCGCGCGCGAGAGCGAAATTCTCGACCTGATCTCGCGCGGCTATACCTATGCTGAGACCGCGCGCTATGTCGGCCTGAGCGTGCATACCGTGCAATCGCACATCAAGAACATCTACGGCAAGCTCGCGGTGCGCTCGCGCGGCGAAGCCGTGTACGAGGCCGCCAAGCTCGGCCTGCTCAAGTCCCTGTAGCTTCCCGCGCCATGCCGCCAACCTGGCTGCGACTCATCCGTACCGTGCTTGCCGTGCTTGCGGTACTGCTGCCGCTGTCGTGGCTGGCGGCGCCGGCCCGTGGTGCCGCGCCGGCCGCCAGCGAAGGGCTGGCAGAACTGGCGCAGGCCGTGCGCAGCGCCACGCTGAGCGACGGCAGCGTGCTGCCGGCGCAGCCGCTGACGCTGCCGGACTATTGGGACCGCGCGCTGCCGGGCAAGTCCGGCATGGCGGTCTACGACCTGCGCTTCGACCGCGCGTGGCCGGCGGCGGCAGCGGCAGGGCTGTTCGTGCCGTGGGCAGGCGGCAGCTACGAGGTGCGGCTGAACGGCATATTGGTGGCGGCTGGCGGCAGCCTGAGCGCGCCGTCATCCGCGCTGGCCAAGCGCCCGTACTATGTGCCATTGCCACCGGAGCTGGTGCGCGAGCATGGCAATACGTTGCGCATCACGGTGGCGGCGCGCGCGTTTTCACGAGCCGGGCTGCTGCCGGTCACGGTGGGGCCGGCCAAGGCGGTGCGCGCGCGCTACCAGGACGCATTCATGGTGCGCGTGGCCGGCCCCTTCATCGTTGCCGTGCTCAGCGCCGTGCTTGGCACCATCGCGCTGCTGATCTGGTGGCGCCAGCGCGATCCGCTGTTCGGCCTGTACGGCCTGGCCGAGGTCGCCTGGAGCGTGCGGCTGCTCGATTATTTCGTCGACGACCTCGCGCTGCCGCCGGAACTGCGCGGCTATATCGTCGCCGCCGCGCGCGAGATCTTTCTCGGCGCCATCGGCAAGTTCTGCCTGCTGGTGATCCGCGTGCCCTGGCGCTGGCTGCACCGCACGCTCAGCGCCTACCTGTGGCTGGCGCTGCCGGTGCTGGCGCCGCTGGCCGCGCTGTCCAGCCATCCGCTGGTGTTCCCGCTGAGCTGGCTGGCCAAGGTCGGCATCATCCTGACGGTGGCGGTCGCGCTGGTATGGGCCGCGCTGCGGCATCCGAGCCGCGAGGCCAGGCTGCTGGCCGCTACCGTGGGCGCGTCGGCGGTGCTGTTCCTGGGCGACTGGCTGCGCGTGTGGCTGACCGGCGACTACTACTGGGTGCATTCGATGACCCGCTATGTCTCGGTGCCGTTCAGCGTGGTCATGGCGTGGATGCTGGTGGAGCGCTACACCAGCGCGGTACGCAGCCTGCAGCGCGCCAACCAGGTGCTGAGCGAGCGCGTGGCGCAGCGCGAGGCCGAGTTGCGCGCGGTGTTCGCACGCACGCAGAAGGTCGCCGCCGAGCAGACCGCGCTGCGCGAGCGCAGCCGCATCCTGCGCGACATGCACGACGGCCTCGGCAGCCAGCTGGTCACCACGCTGTCGATGCTGGAGTCAGGCCAGCCCAGCCGCGCCGAGATCGCCGGGCAGGTGCGGCATGCACTGGACTCGCTCAAGCTCTCCATCGATGCCATGCAGGACACCGGCGGCGACCTTGCGGCGGTGCTGGGCAATCTGCGCTACCGGCTGGGGCCGCGTATCGAAGAGGCCGGCATCGCCATCCACTGGCAGGTCGAGCGCCTGCCGGTGCTGCCCCACTTCACCGCGCGCAAGGTCCAGGAGCTGCAGTACCTGCTGCTCGAGGGCATCACCAACGTGCTGCAGCACGCCGCCGCCAGCGCGATCACGCTGGCGGCGCATGCCGACCCGGCGGCGCAGATGATCCGCATCGCGCTGGCCGATGACGGGCGCGGCTTCGACCTCGCCGCCACGCGTGGCGGGCGCGGGCTGCGCAATATGCAGGTGCGTGCGGCGGCGATCGGCGGGCGGCTGGCGCTGCAATCGGTGCCGGGCCGGACCACGCTGACGATCGAGGTGCCGCTGGCGGCGCCGGCAGGGGAAGAGGCGGACGGCGAGGAGGGGGAGGGGCTGGCACCCGCCGCATGATCTTGCCGCGGTGGCTGCATGCCAGGACCGGAAAGCGATGGGCGTTAGCTCATGGCAACTGCGCAACGGACTCCGGCGGCATCGCCGTCGCTGCGTGTGCAAGCACGATTTTCCTGCCCCCTGCGCGTGCATTTTGCCCCGATGGAGGGCATTTTCAGCACCCTATTTGCGCATCGTCAAAACGATCGGAATTCGTGCTTCAGGGCTGGAAAACGCAACCGATAGCCGGGGAGAAGCCTATCCCTCGCCAGTCCATTTCCCGCCAGTCCAGCCGAGCCGATGACCGCCTTTTTCCGCCCCGCCGAGCGCCTGATGGCGCGCCTTGACATCAACCAGAAGCTGATCCTGATCGCGGTGCTGTTCCTCGTGCCGCTCTGCGGCGCGATGTACGTCGTGCTGCATGGCTCGGCGCAGTCGATCAGCTCCACCGACAGCGAACGGCGCGGTCTGGTCATCGTCGGCCACGCGCTTGACTTCATGCGCGAGACGCAGGTACGGCGCGGTGCCGCGAATACCGTGCTCGCCGGCAACGCCGGTTTCCGGCCGACCTTCGACGCGGCCGACGGCAAGGCCGCGGCCAACCTCGCCGAACTGCTGCGCGCCACCATCGCCAATCCCGGCTTTGCCCTCGAGCCGGCGGCACGCAAGCTGGAGCAGGACTGGCAACACATCCGCGGCCTCGGCCTGAACACCACGTCCGGCGCACTGTTCGAGCGTCACAGCGCGCTGGTGAAGCAGACGCAGCTGTTCATCGCCGACGTGTCCGACCGCTCGGAGCTCGCGCTCGACGGCGAGGCCGGCGCCTACTACCTGATCAGCCTGATGGTGGGCCCGATGCCGCGCCTGGCGGAGCATAGCGCGCTGGCGCGCGGGCGCGGCGCCGGCATCATCGCGCAGGGCGGCTATGCGGATGCCGCGCAGCAGGCCGGCCTGGGGGCGCTTGCCGAGCAGATCCGGGAGGGACTGGAAGCCGTCCGGCGCGATGCCGCGCGCGTGCGCAGGAATGCGCCGGCACTCCAGCCGCAGCTCGATGCGGCCATGCAGCAGCTGGCGGCGATGGACAACTTCCACCGCACGCTCACGGACCGCATGCTTGGGGCGAGCGGCATCAGCATCGATGCCAGGACCTATTTCGACGAGGCGACCGCGGCGATCAACGGCGTGCTGGCCACCAACAAGGAGTTCTCGGCAATTGCCGGCGCCATGCTGGCGCAGCGCATTGCCGCGCAGCAGCGCCAGTTCGCGCTGCTGGCGGCACTGGGCGTGGTCGCGCTGGCCCTTGCCTTCTATTTGTTCGGCGGCTTCAGCCGCGGCATGCGCAGCGACGTGCGCGCCGTGAGAGACATGGTCGACCGCATCAATGCCGGCGACCTGAGCCTGCGCATGGCCGTGCACGGGCGCGACGAGTTCAGCGAGGTCAAGCGCCACCTGCTGTCGCTGGTGGACAGCTGGCGCGGGCTGATCGGCGACACCAAGGCCGGCGCGCACAACGTGCTGGCTGCCGCCGGCGAGATCGCGCAGGGCAATATCGACCTGTCGCAGCGCACCGAGGAACAGGCCTCGTCGCTGGAGCAGACCGCGGCCAGCATGGAGCAACTCACCGCCACCGTGCAGCAGAACGCCGGCAGTGCCGGGCAGGCCAGCGAGCTGGCGCGCGAGGCCTCGGAGATCGCGCTGGCGGGCGGGGCCGCGGTGGGGCGCATGCGGCAGACCATGCAGGACATCGAGGACGATTCGCGCCGCATCGTCGACATCATCGCGGTGATCGATGCGATCGCCTTCCAGACCAATATCCTGGCGCTCAACGCCGCGGTGGAAGCGGCGCGCGCGGGCGAGGCCGGGCGCGGCTTCGCCGTGGTGGCGACCGAGGTGCGCGGGCTGGCGCAGCGCGCCGGTAATTCGGCCAGGGAAATCGGCACGCTGATCTCGCAGTCGGCGCAGCGCGTGGCATCCGGCACGTCGCTGGCGGTGGATGGTGCCGCCAGCATGGACCGCACGGTGGAATCGATCCGCCGCGTGACGGCGATGATGGACGAGATCAGCCACGCCTCGCGCGAGCAGAGCAGCGGTATCGCGCAGGTCAACCAGGCGGTGGCGCAGATGGATCAGGTCACGCAGCAGAATGCCGCGCTGGTGGAGGAGGCCGCGGCCGCGGCGCAAACGCTGCAGGCGCAGGCGCAGCAGATGCAGCGCGCAATGGCGGTGTTCCGCACTGAGGCGCAGGCGGCCTGACCGCCTGATGCCGCTGGCACAGGTCAGCGCCGCAGCAGCCAGATCACGACCGAGATCACCACCGACACCAGGATGCAGGTCGTGATCGGCAGGTAGAAGCTGAAGCCTTCGCGGACGATATGGATGTCGCCGGGCAGGCGGCCAAGGCGGTCAAACGGCAGCCTGGACAGCCAGGGCCAGGCGGCGCCGGCGGCAAGCAGCACGGCGCCCAGGATGAGGAGCAGGCGTTGCATGGGATGGAGGTCGACGAGGTCATCTTTGGGCGTTTGACCGGCGGATCGACGCATTGATTCCGGCCTGCTGCGAGCGCCCGGCAGGTCAACACTCTGGGATTTCCCGGGATTCTGGAATGTAAATTGAAGGTTGGCGGTTTTTATATGAAATTTCCTTATTCATATTCATGAGTTGTCTGGAAAATTTCACAAATATGCGTGTTTTTGGAAGAAAGTATCCTGAGGCGCGTTGAAACGTGTTTAGAGAACGGGGTAAAAGACAAACCCTGGTGAATCCCGTCTCGTCGGACCACGCATTTTTGCCGGGTTAACGCCAATTCTTGGCCCTGATGCCCGTTGCCTAAGATTCGTTCATTCAGAGAACGTGAGTTCGCTGTTAGAACAGAATCGTCGCGCGCCGTACCGCCTGCTTGCAGGTGAAGCGCGCGAATTCCAAGGCAGACGGAGACAACAGTGCCCCAATCCCTCCAATCCAAGGCTGGCGTCGCCGACGTCCAGGCCCTGATCGACGGACAGCGATTCACTGGTTACCAGTGGCTCATCCTTGTGCTTTGCTTCCTGGTGGTTGCCGTCGACGGCTTCGATACCGCCGCCATCGGGTATATCGCGCCGGCGCTGGTGCAAGACTGGGGGATCGAGAAATCGGCCCTCGGCCCCGTCATGAGCGCGGCCCTGTTCGGCCTCGCCTTCGGCGCGATCGTTGCCGGTCCGATGGCTGACCGCATCGGCCGCAAGAAGGTGCTGGTGCTGTCGGTCTTCTTCTTTGGCGCCTGCAGCCTGGCCACGGCCTTCGCGCCGACGCTGGGCTGGCTGACGGCGCTGCGCTTCCTGACCGGCCTGGGTCTGGGCGCCGCCATGCCCAATGCCGTGACGCTGACCGCGGAGTTCGCGCCGCAACGCCGCCGGGCCGTGCTCGTGAACACCATGTTCTGCGGCTTTCCGCTCGGCTCCGCCGCCGGCGGCTTTGTCGCCGCCGCGATGATCCCGCACTTCGGCTGGCACAGCGTGTTGCTGCTTGGCGGCATCGTGCCGCTTGCGCTCGCGCTGCTGCTGGTGGTGCTGCTGCCTGAGTCGGTGCGCTACATGGTGTTGCGCAACTATCCGGCCGACCAGATCCGCCAGCTGCTGCGGCGCGTGACCGGCGCGGACGTGGGTGGGGCGAACGCCTTCATCATCGGCGAACCGGCGCCCGCGACCCGCTCCGCCGTCGGCACCGTGCTGGCGCCCGGCTATCGCCTGGGTTCGGCGATGCTGTGGTGCACCTACTTCATGGGCCTGGTCATCTTCTACCTGCTCACGAGCTGGATGCCCACGCTGATGAAGGACGCCGGATTCTCGATCCAGCACGCGTCATTCCTGACGGCGCTGTTCCCGCTCGGCGGCGGCATCGGCACCATCGCGGCCGGCTGGTTCATGGACCGCTTCAATCCGAACAAGGTGATTGCCATCACCTACGCAGCCACCGGCGTGCTGATCTACGCCGTGGGGCACGGGACCGGTAGCCAGGTGCTGCTTGGCGTGCTGATCTTCCTTGCCGGCACCGCCATGAACGGCGCGCAGTCGTCGATGCCTTCCCTGGCCGCGGCGTTCTACCCGACGCAGGGCCGTGCCACCGGGGTGGCGTGGATGCTTGGCATCGGGCGCTTCGGCGGCATAGCCGGGGCGTTGCTCGGTGCCGAACTGCTGCGCCTGCATCTCGGCTTCGACACCATCTTCACGCTGCTCACGGTGCCGGCATTCCTCGCCGCCGGTGCGCTGGTGGTCAAGCATTTCAGCGGCAGCCGCGCGCCGGATGCCGACGCCGCCGGCAACGCAGGCGTGGCAGCTCACTGAACATTCACTGAGCATTCACTAAGCGATAGGCGGCCGGGCCGCGGCGCGGATGCAGTCCGCCAGCGCTTCGGCCATCGGGCTGAGCGCGCGGTCGCCGTGCCGCAGCAGGCCGATCGGCTCCTCCGTGCCCTGCGTATCGAGCGGCAGGAGGATCAGCTCATCCTCGGCCACCGCACGCTGCGCGGCGGACAGCGGCGCTGCCCACACGCAATCGCTGTTGCGGGCCAGCAGCCGTCCGAGGTAGGCATCCGATGTTTCCACGCATCCGCCCGGCAGGGGCAGGCCGTGGCGGGCGAGCAGGCTTTCGGTGTTGTGGCGGGGGATCGAGCCCGCGGCGGGAATCACCAGCGGCCATGCCAGCACGTCAAGCAAGGTCGGCCGCCGCGATACGGCAATGGCCGCAAGCGGATGCCCGGGACGCACCGCCAGTGCCAGCGAGTCCGGGCCCAGCGATTCGAACCACAGGCTTTCCATGGCAACCGGGTCATCCATCCGGCCGATGACAAGATCCAGCACATCGGCCTTGAGCTGGTCGATCAGGCTGCGGTTCATGCCGGTCTGGACGGCAAGCCCGACCTCGGGGTGCGCGGCGCGGAAGCGCAGCAAGGCATCGGTCAGCACCGCCGGCACGACGCTGGGCAGTGCGCCCAGCCGGATGCGCTCCTGTGGCTGCGCCTGCTCGCCGGCCATGCTGTCGGCCGCGGCATCGATATCCGCGAGGATGCGCAGGGCGTGGCGCAGGAAGCGCGTGCCGGCGGTGGTCAGTTCCGTGCCCGCGCGCTGGCGCACCAGCAGGCGTGTGCCGGTCAGCTCCTCCAGCTCGGTCAGGGTCTTGGACACGGCTGGCTGCGTCAGCCCCAGGCGGTCGGCGGCGCGGCCCAGGTGCTGGGTCTGCGACACCGCCACGAAGCAATAGAGATGCCGCAGCCGCACGCGGTTGCGGAAGATTTCGAGCGCGGGCGGGGCGGGGGCTTTCATGCTGAAAAGTTATCGTAATTCTGAGAAATCTCAATTTACATGACTTTAAGTGTTGCTTAAAGTCAATGCCATGCCAACGACAAGGAGACTTCGCAATGACCCGCCTTGCCCAGTATCGCCGTCCCTACTGGGACACCCAGCCCGAATACCGCTTCGACCCCTACGGCTCCACGCAGAAGCGCTCGCCTGGCCAACCGCTGATTGCGCTGCCGCAGTCGCTGTCCGAAGTGACCGGTCCCACCTTCGGCGCCGAGTTCGTCCGCGAAGGAGATAACGACCTCACCGTCGGCAACGGTGGCGAGCCCATCGGCGAGCGCATCCTCGTGACCGGCCGCGTGCTGGACGAGAATGGCCGGCCGGTGCCGAACGCGCTGATCGAGGTGTGGCAGGCCAACGCCGCCGGCCGCTACGTGCACAAGCGCGACCAGCATGACGCGCCGCTGGACCCGCATTTCTCCGGCGAGGGCCGCACCGTCACCGACGCCAACGGGCACTACCGGTTCAAGACCATCAAGCCCGGCGCCTATCCCTGGCGCAACCACCACAATGCCTGGCGGCCGCAGCATATCCACTTCTCGCTGTTCGGCAACGCCTACGCCACGCGGCTGGTGACGCAGATGTACTTCCCCGGCGATCCGCTGCTGCCGTTCGACCCGATCTTCAACTGCGTGCCGGACGAGAAGGCGCGCGACCGGCTTGTCGCCAGCCTCGACTGGGAGACCACCCAGCCCGAATACGCGCTCGGCTACCGTTTCGATATCGTGCTGCGTGGCCGCGACGCCACGCCGATGGAGTAAGACCATGCTTTACGCCACCGCATCCCAGACCGTCGGTCCTTACCTCCATATCGGCCTGAGCGGGCTGAACTGCGCCGACCTGACCGCCAGTGCACCGGCACTGGCCGGCCAGCGCATCGTGATCGAAGGCCGCGTGACCGACGGCAACGGCGAGCCCGTGCCGGACGGCATGGTCGAGATCTGGCAGGCCAATCCCGCCGGCCGCTACCGCCACGCCGAAGACGCGCGCGAGCTGCCGCTGGTGCCCGGCTTTACCGGCTTCGGCCGCGTGCCGACCGAGGCTGACGGCTCGTTCCGTTTCGTCACCGTCAAGCCGGGCGCCGTGCCCGGTGCCGACGGCCGGCCGCAGGCGCCGCACATCATGGTGTCGGTGTTCATGCGCGGCCTGGTCAAGCACGTCGCCACGCGCATGTACTTCCCGGACGAGGCCGCGGCCAATGAGGCCGATCCGGTGCTGGCGCTGGTGCCCGCCGAGCGGCGCGGCACGCTGGTTGGCAACGATGCCGGCAACGGGACGCTGCGTTGGGATATCGTGCTGCAAGGCCCGAGCGAGACGGTGTTCTTCGATATCTGAAACGCCGCGCCGGCGGCGGGGGAATCTCCCGGGCCGCCGGCGACAGACGCATAACCAGGTGGTCGCTATCGCCACGACCCCTACCGATCGCCCCCATGCCAACCGTCACGCGTCTCACCGATCCCATGTCCGGCAGCCCCGCTGTGCTGGACATCTTCTCCGACGCCGGCACCGTGCAACGCATGCTTGCCGTCGAGGCCGCGCTCGCGCGTGCCGAAGCGCAATGTGGCGTGATCCCGGCCGCCGCCGCGACAGTCATCACCGAAGTCTGCCGCGACGTCGGCGCCATCGACCGCGATGCGCTGGCACAGGCCGCGGACGCCGCCGGCAATCTCGCCATTCCCTTCGTCAAGCAACTGACCGCCGCGGTGGCTGCGCGCGATGCCGATGCGGCGCGCTTCGTGCACTGGGGCGCCACCAGCCAGGACATCATCGACACCGCGCTGGTACTCCAGCTTGGCGACGCGCTGCGCGTGCTCGATACCGACCTGGTACGCCTCGGCGAAGCCTGCGCCGCGCTCGCCACCGCGCATCGCGCCACGCCGATGGTGGCGCGTACCTGGCTGCAGCATGCACTGCCGACCACCTTTGGCTGCAAGGCCGCCGGCTGGCTCGACGCGCTGCGCCGCGACCTCGCCCGCCTTGATGCGGCGCGCGCGCAGGCCTGCGCGCTGCAGTTCGGCGGCGCCGCGGGCACGCTGGCCAGCCTCGGCGACGCCGCGCCCGCCGTGGCCGCCGCACTGGCCCGCGAGCTGGGCCTGGTCGCACCCGTAGTGCCGTGGCATGCGCATCGCGACCGCGTGGTCGAAGTTGCCACCACGCTCGGCATGCTCACCGGCACGCTCGGCAAGATGGCACGCGACATCTCGCTGCTGATGCAGACTGAGGTGGCGGAGGTGGCCGAGCCCGCCGGGCCCGGCCGCGGCGGTTCCAGCACCATGCCGCACAAGCGCAATCCGGTCGGCTGCGCGGCGGTACTGGCGGCATCGGTGCGCGTGCCGCCGCTGGTGGCCACCATGCTGTCAGGCATGGTGCAGGAACACGAGCGCGCACTTGGCGGCTGGCAGGCGGAATGGGACACGCTGCCGCAGATCGTCACGCTGGCCGCGGGCGCGCTGCGCCGGATGGGCGAGGTGGTGGCAGGGCTGCAGGTCGATGCGGCACGCATGCGTGCCAATCTCGATCTCACCCGCGGGCTGATTCTCGGCGAGGCTGCGATGCTGGCGCTGGGTGCCCGCATTGGCCGCTTGCCGGCGCACAAGCTGGTGGAGAACGCCTCGCGGCGCGCGGTGGAGCAGGGCACGAGCCTGCGCGACGCGTTGGCGGCGATGCTGCAAGAAGATCCCGCGCATGCCGGGCTGCTGGATCCGGCCGCGCTGGACCGTCTGGCCGACCCCGCCAATTACGCGGGGCAGTCGGCGCAGTTCGCGGATGCCGCGGTGGCGGCGTGGCGGGAAACGGTGGCGAGGCATTGATGTGCGATCCGCACGACCGCCTACTGTGTCGGCTCAGGGTTGCCGGGTTTTCGGGTATTGGCAGGGCGGTACGGCGTGGTAGCGCCGGCCCTCTCCCCCGCCCCTCTCCCGCGCGGGGGAGAGGGGAGCAAACCGGCCGGTATGCGGAGGTCATCGAGTTGGCCCTCACCCGTCGTGAACGCTCCCCTCTCCCGCTTGCGGGAGAGGGGTGGGGGAGAGGGCAGGCGCCTGCCAAGCCCGTCGCGCGCCAATTTCACCAATAACCAGTATCCAGGGAGACCACCTTGCCTTATCTAGACCACGCCGGCGCCCGCCTCTTCTACACCGTCGACGGCCCCGAATCCGCACCGGCCATCGTCTTCTCCAACTCGCTCGGGACCGACCACACCATGTGGGAGCCACAGGCCGCGGCGCTGGCCGGGCGCTTTCGCGTGGTGCGCTACGACACGCGCGGGCACGGCCGCTCGAGCGCACCCGGCGATGCCTTCACGGTTGAACAGCTCGGTCAGGATGTGATCGCTATCCTGGACGCATTGGCCATCGGCCAGGCCGTATTCTGTGGCTTGTCGATGGGTGGCCTGACGGGGATGTGGCTCGGCATCCATGCGCCCGAGCGCTTCTCACGCATCGTGCTGGCCAATACCGCCGCAAAGATCGGCAACGCGGAGGGATGGAACACGCGCATCGACACCGTCCTGCGCGACGGCATGGGCGTGATGGTCGCGCCTTCGGTCGAGCGTTGGTTCACCCCCGGGTTTGCCGCCACGGCAGAGCGCGCGCTGGACGGCCTGCGCAGCGTGCTGGCAGGGCTCGATCCCCGCGGCTATGTGGCCAACTGCGCGGCGGTGCGCGACGCGGACTTCCGCGAGACGGTGTCGTCGATCATGGTGCCGGTGCTGGTCATCGCCGGCAGCCACGACCCATCGACGACGGCGCAGGAGGGCCGCGCGCTGGCCGATGCGATTCCCGGCGCGCGCTTTATCGAATTGCCCACCGCGCATATCTCCAGCTTCGAGCAGCCGGGCCGCTTCACCGCCGCACTCATCGATTTCGTGCGCGGCCGGCTGCCCGTGAGCGACGACCACGCTCGCTATGAGGCCGGCCTCTCGGTGCGGCGCGAGGTGCTCGGCAGCGCCCACGTCGATCGTTCGCTGGCGCGGCTGACGCCGCTCAACGAAGAATTCCAGAACCTGATCACGCGCTATGCCTGGGGCGAGATCTGGACGCGCGAGGGCCTGCCGCGCCATACGCGCAGCCTGCTGACCATCGCCATGATGGTGGCGCTGAACCGCGCCGAAGAACTGAAGCTGCATCTGCGCGCGGCGGCCAACAACGGCGTGACGCGCGACGAGATCAAGGAAGTGCTGTTGCAGACGGCGATCTATTGCGGTGTTCCGGCGGCAAACTCGGCCTTCCACATGGCCGAGGAAATCTTCGCCGGGACGGACCAGATGGACAAGCCAGCCTGATCGATCAGCGCACGGCAAAGGCCGGCAGCCGCGCCCGCCCCGATTGCCGGAACTCCGTGGGCGCCTGTCCCACCTGCCGTGCGAAGAAGCGCGAGAAATACGCCGCATCGGAAAACCCGAGCGACAGCGCGATGTGCTTGATTTCCAGGTCGCTGAAGAGCAGGTCGCGCTGCGCTTCGGCGAGCACGCGCGCGTGGATCATCTGCAGGGCGGACAGCCCTGAGGCCTGGCGGCACACGCGGTTGAGCTGCGTGGGCGTGATGCCGATCGCGCTGGCGTAGTGGCCGATCTCCTTCTGTTCGCGGTAGTCCGATTCCAGCAGTTGCTGGAAGTGCTGGAAGTGCCGCGCCGGGCGGCTGCTGCTGCGCGCGGCCGCCGGCTGGTCGGCATTGCTCAGTCGCGCGATACCGATCAGCACCAGCGTCAGCAGCGCCGACAGCGACGCCCCGCGCCAGGCGGACACTGCTTCCATCTCCCCGCGAAACAGCGCCAGCGCATCCGCCAGCGCGTGGCCGCGCCGCACGCGGTCGTGCCGCGGCTGTTCAAACAGCGGCAGCGCATCCGGCACCCCAGCCAGCAGCGTGCGCAGGTGACTGTCGGTCATGGTCACAACCATGCCGTCAGTGTCCGGCGTAAACACGAAGCCGTGAATGTGCCGCGGCGGCATCGTCACCAGCGAACCGCCGCGCAACGGCTCGCGGCGCTCTTCGAGCAAGGCTTCCCCGCCACCCGCATGGATGTACAGAATTTGCAGGAAGCGCTCATGCCGGTGGGGCTTGATCTCCCACCCGTGCAGGCGGCTGCGCGCGGCGATGGACTCGAAATGCAGCTGGTCGGAGAGCGGCTCGGACGAATTCACGCCGTACAGGGAGTAGGTCGGGACGGGTTTCACGGGGGCGTCAGTGTTTACCAGCAATGTTCCGATTGTCCTGTCATCGGTTCGGTCTGTCCATTCCGTAGCGGACGTCCGGCGACTATCGTTAGCGCCAGCAGTTCGCTATGCACAAGGAGACAAGACATGCGCACCCAGGTTGCCATCATCGGCGCCGGCCCCGCCGGCCTGTTGCTCGGGCAGTTGCTTACCAAGGCGGGCATCGACAACGTTATCGTCGAGCAACGCAGTCCGGAATACGTGCTGGGGCGCATCCGCGCCGGCATCCTCGAAAGCGTGACCGTCGATGCGCTGGAACGCGCGGGCGTGGCGGCGCGGCTGCATGAGGAAGGGCTGGTGCACGACGGCATCGAGCTGTCGTTCGATGGCCAGCGGCATCGCATCGACCTGCACGCGCTGGTCGGCCGCAGCGTGACCGTCTACGGCCAGACCGAGGTCACGCGCGACCTGATGGCGGCACGGCAGGAAGCGGGCATCACCACGGTCTATGAGGCGCAGGATGTCAGCCTGCATGACTTCGACGGTGCGAGTCCGGTGGTCCGCTATCGCAAGGACGGCGTCGCGCACGAGATCCGCTGCGACTACATCGCCGGCTGTGACGGCTTCCATGGCATCAGCCGCCAGAGCGTGCCGCGTGCCGCCACGCAGCTGTTCGAGCGCGTCTATCCGTTCGGCTGGCTTGGCATTCTCTCGGACACACCGCCGCTGGCGGACGAACTCGTCTACGCCAGCCACGAACGCGGCTTTGCGCTGTGCAGCATGCGCTCGCGCACGCGCAGCCGCTACTACGTGCAGGTGCCATCCAGCGAGCGCGTGGAGGACTGGTCCGATGACCGCTTCTGGGACGAACTGCGCCGCCGCCTCGATCCGCGGTCGGCGCAGTCGCTGGTGACGGGCCCGAGCATCGAGAAGAGCATCGCGCCATTGCGCAGCTTTGTGTGCGAGCCGATGCGCTTCGGCAGCCTGTTCCTGGCCGGCGATGCCGCGCATATCGTGCCGCCTACCGGCGCCAAGGGGCTGAACCTGGCGGCCAGCGACGTGCTGACCCTGGCCGACGGACTGATCGCCGCCTACCGGCATGACGACAAGCGCGAGCTGGATGCCTATTCGGCGCGCTGCCTGCGCCGCATCTGGAAGGCCGAGCGCTTTTCATGGTGGCTGACTTCGTTGATGCATCGCTTCCCGGATGCGGATCCGTTTGCGCTGCGCATGCAGCGCGCCGAGCTCGATTACCTGGTGGGTTCGGAAGCGGCGTGCCGGGTGCTGGCGGAGAATTATGTGGGGTTGCCTTACTGACAGTGCTGGGCGGAAACCACCGCCGCCAGCGAAGGCCCCACTCTCCGCAGTGGGTGAGGGGAGCAAGCCGGCGCTCAAGCGTTCTCGAAAGCAAAGAAAAAGAGCGGCCTTTGCCGCGCTTTCCAATCCTGCATCCTGCAGGTATTACCTGAGCTCCACCGCCACCGCACGCTCTGCTTGCGCCTGCAGCCGCAGGCTTTCGGTGGTCTGCCCCGACCCGTCCGGCGTCCAACCCGGGGGCATCACCAGATAGCCAATCGCATTCAGCAGGCTGCCGGCATTGGCCATGTCCTTGCCCAGGCCAATCCAGTGTTCGAACTGGTTGACGAACGGGTTGTGCGTGGTGGTCGGGTGGACCAGGCCGTAGCGGCAGGGCTCCTCTTCACGCTCTTCCACATAGGTGCCAAACAGTCGGTCGAAGATGATCAGCACGCCGCCGAAGTTGGCGTCCAGGTAGTCGATGTTCGAAGCATGGTGCACGCGGTGCGCCGACGGGGTGTTGAACACGTATTCGAGCCAGCCCAGCTTGGGGATCCACGTGGTATGCAGCCAGAACTGGTACAGCAGGTTCAGGCTCAGCACAGCCAGCACCACTTCCGGACGCACGCCAAGCCAGACCAGCGGCGCGAAGAAGATGGCGGTGCCGGTGATCTTGCCGGTCCAGCCCAGGCGATAGGCGGTGCCCAGCGTCAGTTCGTTCGGCGAGTGGTGCACCGCGTGCGTCGCCCAGAAGAAGCGGATGCGGTGCGAGGCGCGGTGGTACCAGTAGTAGCAGAACTCTTGTCCGAGGAAGAGCAGCAGCACGGCCAGCGCGCTGTTGATCTCGACCGTGAAGATGCGGTGCTGCCAGGCAAACGCGAACACCGGCGTGGCCAGTGACAGCGGCAACAGCGCCAGCAGCTTGCGGCCGACCAGGTCGGCCAGCGACAGGGCGACTTCGTGCCAGGGATAGGCCTTGCCTTGGCGGTTCGCCTTGCGTGCCAGCACGAAGGCTTCGACCAGGGAGACCGCCACGATAAACGCCGTGACGTAGAGGGTGAATTTGCCGAGGTTGTGCATGTCGGGTCCGGTGCGGTGAGGTGGGACGCTTGGCTTGCGGGATTGGCTTGCTGCGTCGGTTAGGCAAATGTAGTGGCTGGACCCGTGCGGCGCCATCCGCAATTATTTCGCCGTATGTCATGTCCGGCGGCCCGCCGGGCGGTGTAACACCGCGACATTTTTCTACCGCGAAAAGCCGCCATGCCTTTCCTATAGTTCGACCGTCGCCGCGACACGTTGCGCGGCATCACCGAACCAGAAGGATCTGCCATGACGAAACGCCCTGCCAATACCGAAACCGAAACCTCCCTGCGCCCGACGCGCGGATTGCGCCTGCCCCGCCTGCTTGGCATCGCCGGCGGCGCGTTGGTGATCCTGGCGAGCACGCCCGCCTTCGCCGCATTCGGCGGACACAGCACGGCCTATACCCCGCGCGGCACGTTCAACAGCGGTCATATCGGCGCCTGCGGTGGCGGCAGCTGCTCGCACGCCGGCGGCATCGAGGGCCCGCATGGCGGCCTGGCCACCAATACCGGCACCGTCACACGCACCGCGCCGGGCCAGTTCAGCAACAGCGGCACCGCCATCGGTCCCAACGGGCGCTCGGTACAGCACGACGGCAGCACCAGTTGCGCCGGCGGCACCTGCTCGCACAGCGGCGACCTGACCGGCCCGAATGGCCAGACCGCCACGACGTCGGGAAGCGTGACCCGCGATGGCGTGGGCCAGTACTCGTCGTCGGGCACCGTCACTGGCGCAAACGGCAACTCCTACGGGCACGCCGCTTCGACCAGTTGCGCCGGCTCGACCTGCTACCGCTCGGGCACCGTGACCGGTGCGCAGGGCGGCACCGTTGCACACTCGGGCAGCGCCACCAGCGTGGCGCCCGGCGTGGTGACCACCGGCGGCGGCTCCACCGTGGTCCACGGCGCGGCGGTCACGACGGGCGGCACTACCGTCACCACGGTCGGAACGGTCGGTACGGTGGCTGCCGTCGGCACGGTGGGTACGACGGTGGCGGTCAGCACGCCGCCGGTGGTGGTGACGCCGCCGCCCCCGCCGCCGGCGCCGGTCTACGTGCCGGCCCCGGCGCCCGCCACGGTGTACGTCCCGCCGCCCGCGAAGGTCGTGGTTGCGCCGCCGCCGCCGGTTCGCGTCGTGATCGCCACACCGGTGCCGCGCACGGTCTATGTCGCGCCGCGCGCGGTCTACGTCGCCCGTCCGGCCGTCATGGTCCCCGGCCACTGGGCCGGCGGCGTGTGGGTACCCGCCCACGTGGTCTGAGCGCACCGACGCGTTTCCCCATCGATTTTTCCTTACCAATCGCCGGCAAGGGCCGGCTGTCCCACGGAGTCCATCATGAAGAAGATGATTGCAGTGCTTATGTTGTGTATTGTTTCTGCAGGCGCCTATGCGCAAAGTGCCGAGATGCCGGCAGCAGCCGGTGCCGGTGGAGTACGGGCCGAGCGTGCGCTGCAGCAGTTGCAGGAGCGTTTCGCCAGCGCGAACACCACGCGGGACGGCAAGCTGACCCGCGAGCAGGCGCAGGCCGGCATGCCGATGGTCGCGAGCCACTTCGACCAGATCGACACGCAGCGGCTGGGCTACGTGACGCTGCCGCAGATCGAGGCCTTCATGAAGCAGAAGATGCTATCGCGCTGATGCGCCGAAGCCTGGCGCCGAAGTTGGGACAGCAAGCCGGCGGCGGCACGCCGGCATCGCCGGAGACCCGTGATGGAACAGGTGAACAGGATTGTCGTGCTCGACGATGAAGCCGAGCTGCGCAACATGCTGCAACGCTTCCTGACCGGGCACGGCTTCCGCGTGCGCGCGGTGGCCGACGGCAAGCAGCTCGACAAGTACCTGCAGCGCGAGCCGCACGACCTGCTGGTGCTCGACCTGATGATGGAGCCCGAGGACGGCCTCACCATCTGCAAGCGCCTGCGGGCCGAGGGCCACACCCTGCCGATCCTGATGCTGACGGCCAAGGGCGACCCGATGGACCGCGTCGCCGGCCTGGAAACGGGCGCCGACGATTACCTCGCCAAGCCCTTCGTGCCGGATGAGCTGGTGGCGCGCATCCGCGCGCTGCTGCGCCGGCAGAAGATGTCGGCCGGCGACCCCACCGTGACCACGCAGAGGCTGCGCTTTGGCGACTTCACCTTCGATGTCGGCAAGCAGACGCTGCTGCGCGGCGGCGAGCCGGTCGAAGTGCATTCGGCGCAGATGCTGCTGCTGCACGCGCTGGGATCGTCGCCGAACCGCGCGGTCAGCCGCGAGAACCTGCTGGCGAGGGCGCGCGGGCGCGACCATGATGCGCTCGACCGCAGCATCGACGTGCAGATCCTGCGGCTGCGCCAGATCGTCGAAGACGATCCGTCCAAGCCGCGCTTTATCAAGACCGTGTGGGGCGTCGGCTACATGCTGGTCGCCGGCGTGGATTCGTGACCCGTTCGTCGCCCATGCTCAGGCGCCTGCTGCCGCGCTCGCTGCTGGCGCGCAATATCGCGCTGCTGGTGGCGCTGGTGGCCATCACCCAAGTGTGTTCGCTGACGGTGCTGATGCACTACGTGCAGCGCCCGCGCATCGAGCGCGCCGCCATCGTCTTCGCCGATTACGTGCGCACCCTCGACCGCGTGGTGGCGGCGCTGCCGCTTGATCCCGGTGGCGCCGCGGCCACGCGCATAGGCGCGCAGGCGCAGGAACCCGCGCACGCCGCCGAGAAGCCGGCGCCAGACCTGCATCACCTGCTGCGCAGCTGGCAGCGCGATGTGTTCATGGAAGCCCTGCGCCGCCACCTTCCCGCCGACATGCCGGTGCGATGGCAGACCGGCGAGGCCGAGCAGCTCTGGATCCGCATGCATGTGGGCGGCGCGCCGCGCTGGATCGGCCTGCCGATCAACGAGGACGTGCGCGCCGGCGGCATCACCACGGCGCTGGCGCTGTCGACCGCGCTGGCGCTGCTGGCGGCGCTGACCGGCTACCTGATCCAGCGCCATCTGAACCGGCCGCTGCAGGACCTGGCGCGTGCCGCGCAGGACATCTGCGCGGGCTCGACACCGCCGCCGCTGCCGACCGACGGCCCGACCGAGATCGCCCAAGTCAGCAGCGCCTTCAACCAGATGACGCAGGCATTGCAGCAGGCCGAGCAGACGCGCGCGCTGATGCTGGCGGGTGTCTCGCACGACATCCGCACGCCGCTGACCAAATTGCGCCTGGCCATGGCCATGTCGATTCCGCGCGGCGCCGACGACGCGTTCGTGGCTTCGGCCGAGGGCTACCTGGACCACATCGAGACCATCCTGCAGCAGTTCATGGACTACGCCGGCAGCGGCGAGAAAGAGCAGCCGCAGCCCGGCGACGTCAACGCGCTGGTGTCGCAACTCGCCGCCGACTTCGCCGGCCTGGGCCATGAGTTCGAGCTGTCGCTGGCGGAATTGCCCCCGGTTCCCTATCGCCCGGTCAGCCTGATGCGGCTGCTGATGAACCTGATGCAGAACGCTGTCGTCTACGGCAAGTCTGGCTTCAGCGTGCGCACGTGGCGCGATGCCGCGTGCGCTTACGTGGCCGTGGGCGACCGCGGCACCGGCATCGCCGCGCACGAGCTGGAGCAGCTCAAGGCGCCCTTCAGCCGCGGCGCCAACGCGCGCGGCCACGCGGGCGGCACAGGGCTCGGTCTGGCCATCGTCGAGCGCATTGCGCGGCTGCACGGCGGTTCGCTGCAGTTCCGCCCGCGCGATGGTGGCGGGCTTGAAGCGGTGGTGGCGCTGCCGCTGCAGGCGCCGGCGGCGTAGCGCCCCCCGTCCCGCCACCCCGCCCACACACGCCGCGCCGTGACATGGCGCGAAATAATTGCCGCATGGCGCTGCGCGCGGGTTTTTCCCATACTTCCGTCACCGCGATGCCACGCACGGAAACACCGAAGCAGGCAGCGCGGCAAGAAGCTCCCGATGGTTTGCGATCCCCTGATGCAACGATGTCGGTGACAGCTCTTCCAGACCACTGACGGCACCACTCGCCAACCCAAAGGAACCGATATGCGCAACGCTCTCCAGACCATCGCCAAGCAAACCAAGCGCCTGACCATCGCCGCACTCGCCGCCACCGCCATGCTGGGTGCCGGCTACGCCAATGCCGGTGTCACCGGCATCAACCAGATGGGCCTGACGCAGGCGGTGCACGCCGACGTGATCTACGTCCACGCGTTCGACGCCGATGCCGGGCAGGTGAAGCTTGACGGCGGCCTCGCGCAGAAGGTCAAGATGATGGCCGCCGGCGGCTCGTCGGCCAGCGCGCAGGGCCAGGCCGCGGTCGAAGCGCGCGAGCAGGTTGCCAACGAGATCGTGCGCGAACTGCGCGGCATGGGCCTGAACGCGGTGCGTTCCGACGCGCCGGCGCCGGCTGGTGCCAATGCGCTGATCGTCGAGGGCGATTTCCGCAAGATCGATGAAGGCAGCGGCCGCCGCCGCCTGCTGATCGGCCTGGGTGCCGGCAAGAGCGAAGTCGGCGCCGACGTGCGCATCTCGTACAAGCCTGCCAACGGCGCCCCGATCCCGCTGCAGAGCTTTGTTGCCAGCGCGGATTCGGGCCATGTCCCGGGCGTGGCGGAAACCGCCGGCATCGGTGCCGCGGCCGGGCATGTGGCGATGGCGGCAGCCGGTGGCGCCGGTGTGCACGGTGTCACGGAAATGACGCATGACTCGATCTCCGCCGATGCCACGCGCCTGGGCAATTCGATCGCCAGCCAGGTCGCGGCTGCGAGCACCGAAGAAGGCTGGCTGACCGCCTCGGCGGCCCGATAAGCAGCCGACGCGCGGGGCGGGACGGCCCGCCCCCGCGCCGCCTTCGACCATCAAGCCCCGGCCCCGCCTTGCGCGGGGCCTTCGCTTTCCCGGTGGCGCAGCGCGTTGGTCACCACCCTGGAAAAGAACGCGAAGTACAAGCCGGTCGACAGGCCGCACATCAGGATGCCGGTCAGCGCTTCCACGCTGCCCACCAGGCGCCATGGTTGCGGCAGCACCACGTCGCCATATCCGGTGGTGGTGTAGGTCACGGCGCTGAAGTAGAGCGCCGTCAGCACATCCGGCATCCCGGCGCGCCAGTAGTAGAACAGGCCCCAGGCCATGATCTGCAACAGGTGCAGCAGGATCGTGCACGCCGCCAGGCTGATCAGCGCGTGCGTGGCGCGCCAGAAGTAGCGCGGACCCGGGGGGATCCGCCACTTGAGCCAGTGAAACGCGGCCATGATGCCGATCGCGTGGATCGAAACGCAAAGCGCCATCAAAAGGAATGCGAAGAGAGCCTTGGTCAGCATGGTTGTGCCTGTTGGTGTCGCGCGGACCCCATGCTACTCCGTGACGCGGCCGCATGGTGGGGCGGCATGGCGGGCGCAATTGACGTTGTCCGATTTCGGATCAAGGCATGTCGCGTGCCGGTTTGGCCGCAGCGTGCGCCTTCCCTAGACTCAAGCCGTTCAAGTCAAGGAGAACGCCCCATGGCAACCCTGCCACCCTTCCTTTCCAAGCTACCCGCCTGCATGCTCGGCGTGCTTTGCCTGGCCCAGGCCGGCGCTGCTGTCGCGCAGGGCTGGCCCACCAGGCCGGTGACGCTGGTGGTGCCGTTTCCGGCCGGCGGCGGCACCGACCTGCTCGTTCACACCATCCAGCCCAAGCTGCAGGCGGCGCTCGGCCAGCCCGTGGTGATCGACAACCGCAGCGGCGCGGGCGGTACCATCGGCTCGACCTTCGTGGCGCGTGCCGCGCCGGACGGCTACGTGGTCGGCGTGGCGACCACCAGTACGCATGCGGTCAGCGCCAGCGTTTATCCCAGGCTGCCGTACAGGCCGGCCACCGACTTTGCCTACGCCGGCTTTATCGGCACGTCGCCTTATGTGCTCGCGGTCAATCGCGCGCTGCAGGCACCTGACGTGAAAACGCTGCTCGACCGGCTGCGCCACGACAAGCTTGCGCAGCACAGCTTTGCCTCGGTCGGCGTGGGCACGGTATCGCACCTGATCGGCGTGCAATTCCAGGCGTTGTCCAGGGTGCCGCTGACGCATGTGCCGTATCGCGGCGCGGCGCCCGCCTATACCGACCTCATCGGTGGCCAGGTACAGCTGATGTTCGACAACCCCGCGGGACTTGTGCCGTACCTCCGCGCCGGCAAGCTGCTCGCCGTCGCGACCACGGCGCCGACGCCGCTGCTGCCCGACGTGCCGACCTTCGCCAGCCAGGGCGTGCCGGGCTTCGCGCAGCAGCTCTGGTATGGACTGGCGTTTCCACGCGGGACGCCGGCGCCGGTGGTCGCGCGCATGAACCAGGCGCTCAACCAGGTGCTGGCGGACAAGGACACTGTCCGCGAACTCGCCGACAAGGGCGTGACGGCGCGCCCGGGCACACCTGCCGAGATGCTCGGCGCCGTGCAGCACGACTTGTCTTACTGGGGCGGGATTGCCCGGTCCGTGGGAGCGACGATTGAATAAGCCACAGCAACACACCATGCCCGCGCGCGGCCGCGTAGCGCTGATCGACGTATTCGCACGTGGCCCCGGCGGCGGCAACCCGGTACCGCTGGTGGCCGATGCGCAAGGCATGTCCGAGGCGGACATGCAGCAAGTCGCGGCGCGCCACGGCCATGAATCCGCCTTTGTGCTGCCGCCGTCGGCCGAAGGGGCGGACCTGCGCCTGCGTTTCTTTGTGCCGCGCCACGAGATGGAGATGTGCGGCCATGCCACGGTGGGCGCATTGTGGGCGCTGCGCCAATGGGGGCGCTGGACCACGCCGGCCGCGCGCGTCGAGACGCTGAGCGGCATCGTGACGGCGCGCTGGGACGACGCGGCGCAGCGGGTGTGGATTTCGCAGCCGCCGGTGCAGGAAACCGCGCTGGATGCGGCCCAGCGCCGGGCGGTCGCCGCGGTGCTGGGCTTGCCCGGCGATGGCGCCGGCCACGCCATGACCAACGCCTGCACCAGCCGCGTCAAGACACTGGTGGCGATGCCGGATGCAGCGGCGCTGGCCGCGTTGCAGCCGGACTTCTCTCGGATGGCGGAGCTGTGCGATGCGATCGGGTCCACCGGGCTGTACCCGTACGCGGATGCGGCAACGGACGACCCGCCAGCGCCGCCGGCCACGCGGGTGGTGCATGCCCGGCAGTTTCCGCGCTCCTCCGGCTACCCGGAGGACGCCGCCACCGGCATTGCCGCCGCTGCGCTGTGGGGACACCTTGCCGGCAACTCCCGGGGTGTCGCGCCGGTGCTCGCGGTACGGCAGGGCGAAACCATGGGCCGTCCCTCCGAAATCGTGGTGGCACCGCGCATGGCGGCCGACGGTACGGCAAACGGCTGCTGGCTCGGCGGCGCGGTCCAATGGAGCCAGTCATGAGCGCCACAACGCCGGAAGCCCGGCTCGCGGCCGCGGGCCTAGTGCTGCCGAACGCGCCTGTCCCGCGCGGCAGCTACGCGCCGGCCTGCTTGATCGACGGCCGCATCAGCATCAGTGGCCAGACGCCGCGGCGTGACGGCATTGCCATGGCTGGCTGCTGCGCCACCGAAGCCGATATCCCGGCCGCCTGCCTTGCAGCCGAGGTGGCGATGCTGAATGCGCTGGCCGCGCTACGCGCGGCCGCCGGTGGCGAACTGGCGGCAGTGCGGCAGGTCACGCGGCTGCGCGGCTTCGTGCGTGCGCATGGCGATTTCACCCGGCACTCGCTGGTGGTGGACAGCGCCTCCGCGTTGCTGGCACTGGCTTTCCCCAATCAGGCGCTGCCGGCCCGCACCGCGGTGGGTGTGGCAAGCCTGCCGGACCGCGCGTGGATCGAGATCGAACTGGAGGCCTGCCTGGCGTGAATGGCAGGTAATGGTTGACCCGGGCAGTGCGCTCAGCCCGCAGGCGGCACCTCGCGCAGCAGGCGCGCGAGATGGCCGCTGCTGGCGAAGCCAACACGCTCGCTGACGCGGGACAGCGGCAACCCCGCGGCCAGCAGGCTGCGCGCATGCGCCGCGAGCACGCGCCGCCGGACAGCGACCGGACTGGCGCCGAATTCGACCTGGCAGGCGCGCTGCAACTGCCGCGCCGAGACGCCCAGGGCGCAGGCCGCGGCATCGATCGACGGAAGCGGCTGGTCGCGCTCCAGCGCCGCGCTGAAGCATCGCACCAGCCTGAGCGCGAGCGAGGCAGGCTCCTGCGGCAGCGCCAGCAGCGGACTGGCCATGACCTGCCCGACGATGGCGCGCACCAGCAGCTCCGCGCTGGCCGGCGCAAGCCCGGGCGCCAGCAGCGCTTCAAGCATGGCCAGCGCAGCCCCGTCGAGCCGCAGCGCGCCGTAGGGCGCGGCTCCGCGCAGCCTGTCAGGGGGCAGGTAGAGTTCGCCGTGATGCTGGCGGCCGGCTTCCGCCGCGGTGAAATGGCGCGTCGACGCCGGCAGCAGGACCGCGCCGCCGCGTACCAGCGTGGCCGCGACCGGTCCGGGCTGCTGCGCCTCGTCCTGGTTTTCCCACACGCTGCGCAGCCGGCCGGCGCGCGTCCACAGCAGCATGCTGCAGTCGTGCGTATGCCATTCGCGCCGGAAGCCCGTGTGGCGGCTTTCATGCAAGGCAAAGCCACGCCCGGCGGTCAGGTGCAGCTTGGGGGAATGATGTGTCAGGGCAGCCACTTTCGGGGATTGCGGGCGCTTGCGTGATCTGGGTGTGCCGACGATGGTGCCATATCCCGGGCGGGACGGGGAGTCCCGCCAGCAGGAGCTACGGCGCGGCGGACGACAAGGCCATCGCCTGTGGCATGGCGTCTGCTACCACGCCGCCCACCAGCACCACCGCCGGGCTGGCCATCCCGGCGGACAACGCTTCGGCGAGCGTTTGTACCGTGCCGGCCCAGCAGCGTTCTGCCGCGCCGCCGGCATGCATCACCACCGCCGCCGGCATGTCGGCGCGCATGCCGGCCGCCAGCAGTTCGTCCCGGATTGCCGCGAGCCGGCTCATGCCCATGTAGATGACCAGCGTGGTGCCGGCGCGCACCAGTGCGTCCCAGTCGGGCGAGCCGTGTTCGCTGGTGTGCCCGGTGACGAAGGTCACGCCGTGGCAGTGCGCGCGGTGGGTCAGCGCGACGCCCAGGGCCTGCGCCGCCGCCATGCCGCTGCTGATGCCGTTGACTACTTCCACCGGCACGCCGTGCGCGCGCAGGAAGGCGGCTTCTTCGCCGCCGCGACCGAACAGCAGCGGGTCGCCGCCCTTGACGCGCGCCACGGTACGGCCGGCCAGCGCATGCTGCAGCGTCAGCTGCTGGATGCGCGCCTGGGTGACCGAGCAGCGGCCGCCGCGCTTGCCGACCCACTCGACGTGGGTGCCGGGCCGGGCATAGCAGGACATCTCCGGCGAGACCAGGTCATCGACCAGCCATACGTCGGCGCACGCGAGCGCGCGCATCGCGCGCACCGTGACCAGGTCGGGGCTGCCGGGGCCGACGCCGACCAGCCAGACCTTGCCGGGCTTGAGGGGAGAGTTCATGCGTAGGACTCCTGCGCGCGCGGCGGCATGGCGTCAATGACTGGTGCCGGCCGAACGCGTGGTCTTGTTGAACACGTTGTACTTGCCGATGGGCTTGTCCATCGGGATGCGCTTCACTTCCTGCAGCGTGGCGGCGTCATAGACTACGAGCGCGCCGTCGCGCTCCATCAGGCTGACCAGCGCATAGCGCCCGTCGCGTGTGAATTCCACATGCGCGGCGGTGTGGCCCGGGCTGGGCGTGACGCTGCCGGCGACCTGCAGGGTCTGTTTGTCGATCACCTGCAGGGTGTCGCGCCGCGGGCTCATCATGGCGTCGGCCCAGGCGTACCGGCTGTTCTCGTGGCTGCGCAGGAAGAAGCCGGGGCCGTTGGTCGGGATGGTGGCGACGGTATGCCAGTCCTGCATGTCGATCACCGAGATGCGGCCCTGCCCGAGGTCGGGCGACGCCATCACTTCATGGCCGTCCCGCTCCCACGTGATGCCGCTGCCGAGGTGCGGCATGCCGCCGAGCGCCAGCGAGGCCACCTTGCGACCCTGACCGAGGTCGATCACCTGGCCGCCGCCGCTGCGCGATGCACCGAGGATATGGCGGTAAGGCTGGTCGAAGAAGAAGTCGTCGAGCACATCGTCCAGCACGATTGCACGCGGCGACAGCGACGCCAGGGACTTGCCGGCGGCATCCGCATACGGGATTTCCCAGACCTCGGCGATGTCCTTCAGCGCCGCGATAAAGCTGTGGCGCGGTGCGGCGTCGTAGACCGCCGATACCCGCGAGGCGTCGCCACTGCGGCCCCTGACGTCGATCACCCGCGCCAGCGACAGGTCGTCGGCGCGCAGCAGCACCAGCGTGCGCGGCAGCGTATTCCCGGCCAGCACCCAGCGCCCGTCGTCGCTGACGGCAACGTTGCGCGTGTTGATGCCGACGCGGATCTCGGCGACATAGGCCAGGTTCCACAGGTCGTATTTGCTGACCCAGCCATCTCGGCTTGCCATGTAGACATAGCGGCCATCGCGGCTGAACTTGGGACCGCCGTGCAAGGCGAAGCGCGTGGCAAAGCGATGGATCGGTGCCAGCCGGTCGCCATCGAGCACGGTCATGTGATGGCTGCCTGCCTCGACCACCACGAACAGGTTCTGCGGATCGGCGCTGAACACGGGACGTGCCGGCAGCGTGCCGGGTGCATGCGTGACCACGTGGCTGGCACGGATCGCGTCGGCGCTCCATTGCGGCGCGGCGGCGGGTGCCGTGCGCAGCCAGCGCGCCAGTGCCTGCAGTTCAGGCGCAGCCAGCATGGCGCCGAAGGCCGGCATCTGCGTCGCGGCACGGCCGTCGCGCAGCACGGTGTCGAGCTCGCTGGCGCGCAACCGCTCCAGGCTTTCCGGCAGCAGCGCGGGGCCCATGCCGCCGAGGCGGTCGGCGCCGTGGCAGGCGGCGCAGTGCAGGCCATAGAGCGCGGCAGGATCGAGCGCGAACGCGGACTGCAGCCAGCAAGCGAGCGCCACGGACAGGAGCCAGCGGGCAATGCGCATCATGCCGCCACCTCCGTGCCGGGCGCGGCGGCAATTTCCGCGTCGCTGAGGTAGCAGCCCGGATCTTCCGCCCACGCGTTGCCGCTCAGCGCGAATGCGCGCACGCGGGTGTTGCCGTTGCAGATGGCGCGGTGCGCGCAGTCCGCGCAGCGTCCCTGCAACGGGCGCGGCCGGCTGGCCAGTCCCGCCATCAGCGGATCGGCGCGGCTTGCCCAGATCTCGCCAAAGGGCTGCTCGCGCACGTTGCCCAGCGTGACGTGCCACCACATCGTGTCGGGATGCACGTTGCCGAGGTTGTCGATATTGGCGACACCCACGCCGGTGGCGTTGCCGCCCCACTGTTCCAGCCGCCGGCGCATGTCGGCAACGCGGTGCGGGAAGCGCTGCGCAATCCAGTACAGCAGGTAGACCCCGTCGGCGTCGTTGTTGCCGGTGACGAAATCGCCGGCATGGCCCGCGCGCGTGCGCTGCCAGACATGGTCGAACAGCCAGTCCAGCGCAGCGCGCGTGCGCGCATGCCGCGCGTCCTCGGCGCGATGGCTGCGCGCGCGGCCGGCGTAGTTGAAGTGGGACAGGTAAAACTTGTCGATGCCTTCGCGTTCGGCCAGGGCGACGAGATCGGGCAGCTGCGCGGCGTTGGCTTCGGTCAACGTCATGCGCACGCCGACGCGCAGGCCGGCGGCGCGCGCGACGCGCAGCCCCGCCAGCGCCTGCGCGAAGGCGCCATCGCTGCGGCGGAAGCGGTCGTGCGTGGCGGGCAGGCCGTCCAGGCTGACGCCGACATAGTCGAAACCCGCCGCGGCCAGCCGGGCGGCGTGACCGGCATCGAGCAGCGTGCCGTTGGACGACAGCGAAAGATGGAAGCCGAGCGCGCGCGCATGTGCGGCAATGTCATACAGGTCCGGCCGCAGCAGCGGCTCGCCACCGGACAGGATCAGCGCGGGCACGCGCGCGTCGCGCAATTGCCCGAGCACGCGCAGCGCCTGGCCGGTATCGAGCTCGCCCTTGAAATCGGTATCGGCCGAAGTGGCATAGCAATGCCGGCAGTTGAGGTTGCAGCGGCGGATCAGGTTCCAGATCACGACCGGCCCGGCGGCCTTGCGGGCAGGTGGCACCGGTCCGGCATCGCGCAGGGCTTCCATGAAACGGGACAGGCGGAACATCAGCGTGGCTCCTGTGAAGCAGCGCCGTCCGGGGGGAGGCGCAGGCCGGTTTTCTTCAGGATGCGGGTGGACCACAGCACATCATGCGCGCCGCAGGCGTCGCCCAGCAGCGCAGCGATGCGGGCGATCTGCGGCGCCGCGTCGGCGCGCGTACGCGCGTGGACCATTGCGAACAGGTTGTAGGGCCAGCGCGGCAAGCGGCGCGGGCGCAGGTAGCAGTGGCTGACGAAGGGCAGCGCACCCACGCGCTCGCCGAGCGCATCGACGCGGGCATCGTCCACGTCCCACACCGTCATGCCATTGGCGCGCCAGCCCAGCCGGTAGTGGTTGGGTACCGCGCCGATGCGGCGCAGCGTGCCGCGCGCCTGCATCGCGGCCAGCCGGGCGATGACTTCGGATTCATCGATTGCCAGCGTGGCGGCGACCGCGGCAAATGGCGCCGGCTCCAGCGGCAAGCCCGCCTGCGTGGCGCGGATCAGGGCGAGATCGATGGCATCGTGGGCGGTCGTGGGCATCATTTGGGCATCATGCGGGCAGGAAGAGGTTGACGAAGAACTCGCGCTCCTTGGGAAACGGCAGGATCTCGACGCCCGCCGCGGCGGCGATGCGCGCGAGCGCCGGGGCCACGTCTTCGGCCCGCGCGACCGCCAGCACGAACCACAGGTTCAGGTGGTGGGTGCGCTGGTAGTGGTGCGCGACCTCGGGGAAGGCGTTGATCGCGCCGGCGACCGCGTCGAGCCGTTGTTCCGGCGCGTGGCAGGCGCACAGCACGAAGCGGCCGCCCGCGCGCTCGATCTGGTAGAGCGGGCCGAAGCGTGTCAGCACGCCGTGGTCGAGCAGCCGGCGCAGCCGCGCCAGCAATTCGTCCTCACCGATGCCGAGGGAGGCGGCTGCCACGGCATAGGGCCGCGGCACCAGCGGCAGGCCGCGCTGCAGCGCGTTGATGATGCGGCGGTCAGTGGCGTCGATGGCGTCGATGGCGTCGATGGTGTCGGGAGGCTCGGCGCCGCAGGCATCGGCTGTCATGCTCATGCCGCCTCCTGCGTGGCGTAGCGCGTGCCGCGCTGCTTGTAGCAACGGGTGCCGACCAGCACCGCGCCGGGGGTCCGCTCCAGCCCCACGGTGGCGCGGATGTGGTCGAGTGCCGGCTGCAGGTCGTGCGCATCGCGCGCATGGATCATCGCGAACAGGTTGAAGGGCCAGGCCGGCCGGCGCCGTTCGCGCCGGTAGCACAGCGTCACGCGCGGCTGGCGTGCCAGGCGCAGGCCGATCGCGTCGACGCGGGCGTCCGGCACGTCCCATACGCACATGGCATTGTGGCCGTAGCCGAAGCGGCCGTGGCGCAACACCACGCCGAGCCGCCGGATCAGGCCCTGCGCCGACCATTGCGCAATCCGCTGCAGCATCCAGGGTATCGGCAGCCGCGTGCGCAGCGCCAGCTCATGGAATGGTCGTGGCGTCAGCGGCAGACCTGCCTCCAGCGCGGCCACCAGGCGCCAGTCCTCCGCATCCAGCGAGACCGGCTGCACGGGTGCGGCGATCCGGCGGCGAACGGTCGTGCCGCGGTCGCCGGTACCAAGCGCAAAGCCCAGGTCGATGTGGTACTCGCGCGCCATCGGCAGGTCCAGCGGGACTTGCCCCGCCATGCCGGCAATGGCGGCCAGCGTGCCGTCCAGCGTGCTGCGCTCGCGCGCGCCTGCGACAAACCACAGGTTGTAGGCGTGACCGCTGCGCGCGTAGTTGTGGCTGACCGACGCGCAGGTGCTGACTCGCGCGGCCACGCGATCGAGCTGCGCTGTCGGCAAGCTCAACGCGGCCAGCGTGCTGACGCCGATCACATTGGGCGCGAACACGGCGCCGACGCGACTGATCCGGCCCGTGCCGAGGTCGCGCGCCAGCAGCGACAGCAGCGTGTGCTCGCACAGGCCCAGCCCTTCCGCGAGCGCCTGGTAGGGGCGGGGCTGCAGCGGAAAGTCGTGCTGCAGCGTGTCGTACAGGGTGCGTTCGTCGAGCATGGCCCCCCTACATGCCGAAGCGCTGCGCTCGCGCGGTGAAGAAGATGCCGCTGGGATTGTCGGCCGGCAGCGTGGCGATACGCGCCAGGCTGGCGGTGTCATAGACTTCGACGCGGTTGTCGTCGCGGCAGGACAGCCACAGCGCCTCGCCCTTCGGGGTGAATTCCATATGCAGCACGCCGCGGCACGGGCGCAGCGTGCGTACCACCTCGCGCGCGGCGGTGTCGATGACCTGCACGGTGTCGTTTTGCGGGAAGGCGAAATTGACCCATACCTGCCGCCCGTCCGGACGTGCCATGACGAAGACGGGCTGACCCGCCAGCGCCACGCGCGCGGTCTGTTGCCAGCCGTGCGCCGGATCGGCGACCAGCACTTCGTGGCGGCCGATGGCGGGCAGCCACGCCTGGCCCTGCGCCATCGCCCAGCCGCGCAGGTGCGGCATCTTGTAGACCGGCAGCGGCTGGCTGCCGCGGCCGTAGCCGGAGAGGATGCGGCGTGCCTGCAGGGGCCTCTGCCACAGGTCGACCAGCGCCAGCCCGTCCTCGCCGAACAGGCCGGCCAGGTACCAGCGTCCGTCGGGCGTGACCAGGCCGTCATACGGCTCGCGCCCGGCCGGCACGCGCGTCACCTGCGGATGGCGCGGATCGGCGGCATCGACGATCCAGATCTCGCCGGACTCGAACAGGCTGGCGGCAAAGCGCCGGCCCGGCAGGTCCGCCAGGCCCACCACCTTGGCGCGGCGCCCGTCCTGCCCGATGGCCGGCAGGTCCGCCAGCGGCTCAAGGGTGCGGGCATCGAACAGCCTGATCCCGCCCGGCGCGTAGTTCTGCGCGGCCACCACGCTTCCATCCTGCGAGATCGCACCGCCGATGCTGTTGCCCGCCTGCTGGATGCGGTGCGTGATGCGCGCATCCAGCAGGTCCACGCGCGTGAGCCCGCCGTCGCGGCCGAATACGTAGGCGTAGCGCGCATCGCGCGAGAACACCACGCTGGCGTGCGACAGGTCGCCCAGCCCGTCGACCGTGGCCAGCCGCGTCATGCCGGTGGTTTCAACGATCTGCAGCCGGCCGGCGGCACGTTCCACCACCACGCCGAGATCGCCGGTGCCGCGCACCGCGCCGGCACAGCCGGCCAGCAGCGCGGCGGCACAGGCGAGCGCGGCGGCGAGGCCGCGCATCAGCGTGCCGGCGGCGCGGTGACTGGCATGACGGGCGGCGGCTCGCCGGCCCGGAGTCGTTCGATCAGCCATAGGGCTTCATCCTGCGTCATGAAGGGTTGCCAGGGCGGCATGGCGGTGCCGGGGCGCCCGTACAGCACGGTGGCGACAAGGCTCTCCGGCGGCTTGCCCGCCAGCGCCTCGCGCGTCAGCGCCGGACCCAGCCCGCCGCGCAGCGTCATGCCGTGGCAGGCGCCGCAATCGTCGCGCAGCCAGTGCGCCAGTTGCGCCTGCCGCGTGGGCGTGGGCGTGGACTGCGCCGGCACCGTTGCCGGCGCGGCCAGTAGCGCCGCGGCCAGCACCGTCGCCGTGGCGCCACGCCACGCCCGTGTCATCAGAGCGACAGGATCCATTTGGCCAGCGTATTGGCCTCGGCCTCGCTGACCGCGTTGGCCGGCATCGGCATTGCGCCCCACTGGCCATTGCTGCCCTTCAGGATCGACTGGACCATATGCGGCTGCCCGTCTTTCTTGCCTGCGTATTTGGCCTTGACGTCCTTGAAGGCCGGTCCGATCAGTTTCTTGTCGACGCCGTGGCAGGACAGGCAGGCCTTGCTGGACGCAAGCTGCTGGTTCGCATGAGCCACGCCGGGTATGGCGGCGCCGAACGAGAGGGCACAGCCGGCGGCTGCGAGCAGCGCGGGCAGGCGCGCAGGCAGGTGGATGGGAAGCTTCATCGTGATTTCTCCGTTTGGGGGAATGGAAGCCGGCACCGCACCGAGAGAGCGGTGCGGTGCCGCGGGTTTTAGTAGACGTCGTGTTGCGTGTTGTAGGCGTTGAACTTGCCGGTGGGCGTGATCAGGCGCTTGTCCTTGATCACCGTCTTGAGCGTGCGGGTCTTGTCATCGACCACCACCAGCGCGGACTCGCCGTCCTTGGTGCCCCAGACCGAGAACCAGACCTCGTCGCCGGCCTTGTTGTACTCGGCCTGCACCACGCGCCTGGCGCCTGCACCCTTCAGGCCGGCCCAGTCGGCGATCGGCAGCACCTTGAAGCCGTCTTCCAGGTTGCGCGTATCGAACACCGCCACCGACTGGTTCAGCTTGGCATCGGGATTCAGCGGTGTATCGACCCAGAGGTTCGAGGACCTGGGGTGCGTCTTGATGAACAGCGAGCCGCCGCCCTGTCCCTTGAGCGTCTGCACCACCTTCCAGGCCTGCGCCGGATGGCCGGCGGGATCGGTGCCGACCAGGCTGATGGTCTCGTCGCCCAGGTGGCTGGTGGCCCAGACCGGGCCGAATTTCGGATGCGTGAAGTTGGCGCCGCGACCCGGGTGCGGGGTCTTGCCCACCTCGATCAGCGCGGCAAGCTTGTCTTCCTTGGTGTCGACCACGGCGATCTTGTCCGACGCATTGGCCGCGACCAGGAAGTAGCGCCCTGTGGAATCGAAGCCGCCGTCATGCAGGAACTTGGCCGAATCGATGGTGGTGGTCTTCAGGTTGGACAGGTCCGAGTAGTTGACCATCAGGATCTTGCCGGTCTCCTTGGCGTTGATCACGAACTCGGGGTGGTAGTGGCTGGCGACGATCGAGGCGACGCGCGGCTCGGGGTGGTACTCGTTGTCGACGGTCATGCCGCGCGTGGACACCACCTTCAGCGGCTTGAGCGTATCGCCTTCCATGATCACGTACTGCGGCGGCCAGTACGAGCCCGCCACCGCGTACTTGTCCTCATAGCCCTTGTACTTGGAGGTTTCGACCGAGCGTGCCTCCATGCCGATCTTGACCTCGGCGACGATGTCGGGCTTGGGCAGCCACAGGTCGATCAGGTCCAGCCGCGCATCGCGCCCGATCACGTACAGGTAGCGGCCCGACGCCGACATGCGCGAGATATGCACCGCGTAGCCGGTCTTGACGATGTTGATGATCTGCTTGCTGTCGCCGTCGATCAGCGCGACCTCGCCGGCGTCGCGCAGCGTGACGGAGAAGAGGTTGTCCAGGTTGTACTGGTTCATCTTCTTCGTCGGCCGTTGCGCGACGGGCAGGATGTCCTTGCGGCTTTTCTCGATGTCGGCCAGTGAAAATTCCGGCGGCGTCGGCGGGTCGAGCTGGATGTAGCGGGCCATCAGGTCGACTTCCTGGTCGGAGAGATCGCCGGAAGTCCCCCAGTTCGGCATGCCGGCCGGGCTGCCGTACTTGATGAAGGTCTTCAGGTATTCGGAGCCGCGCGCGCGGGTGATGTCTGGCGTCAGCGGCTTGCCGGTCGCGCCCTTGCGCAGCACGCCGTGGCAGCCGGCACAGCGCTCGAAGTAGATCTGCCTGGCGTGGTCGAACTCGGCCGCGGTGAGCGTGGGGATTGCCGCCTTCTGTTCCGCTTTTGCTTCAGGCTTCGGTGCGGCCCTGGCGGTGTTGGTGGCTGCCTGGGGAAGACCCAGCCAGAGCGAGAGCGGCAGTGCCGCGAATGCGGGGTAAAGCCATTTTCTTGCTTTCATGGTGCCGTGGTTCAGCGGGTTGTGGAAAGCTGTTGTCGCGGTGCTGTGGGGCGCGAACTGGCACCAGGCGCTTGCAGTGATGATGCGGACACACTGCGAGAAGGGGATTGACTGGCATCAAACCGTACCGGATGTCACGCAACGGTTTTTTTCGCCGATGGAGAAGGCGCGGTTGCGGCGGTTGCAGCGGTTGCGTGCCGGGCGGGCGCGCGCGTTCCCAGGGCGGCGCCTTCTCGTGGAATCGCGCCGCCTTATGGCAAGGGGCTTGCGTAGCGGAAACGACGCGCCGCTAATCCTTGATCAGCAGCACAGGGCAGTGCGCATGGGCGAGGACCCGTCTTGCCACCGACCCGACGATGGCATCCAGGAAGCCGCCCCGGCCATGCGAGCCCATCACGATCAGGCTGGCGCCGATCTGGCTCGCATACTCGACGATGCGGGTCGGTGCGAAGCCTGTGAAGCCATGGCGCTCGAACGGGATTCCGGCTTCGCCGAGGATGGTGGCCACCGAGCCCATCGCCTTCTCGTTCTGTTCGCGATGCCAGTCGTCGAGCGTGCGGCGATCGATGAAAGACTTGATGTCGCCGGGCACATCCGGTTCGCAATGCACCACGTGCACGACGAAGTCGCGGGTCAGCAACGGGCTTTGCGCCAGGTAGCGCGCAGCCGCGTCGCTATAGGACGACCCGTCGGTCGCCAGAAGGATCTTGTTCATGGCTTGCTCCTCATGTGCGCCGGTTACCGGCCTCGCGTTCGCGCGCTGCGCCGCTACGGCCCGGCTGATCGCCCGCCGCGGCGGTCCGCCTGGTCCTGGCCTGGCTGAGCAGGACGGAGACGAACAGCGTCATCGCGACCGCGCCCAGGGACCAGTGCACCGGTACGTGGAACCACGGCTCGACCAGCATCTTGGCGCCGATAAAGGCGAGCACGATGGCGAGGCCGTACTTCAGGTACTGGAAATGCGCCGCCAGGTTGGCGAGCAGGAAATACAGGGCCCGCAGACCCATGATCGCGAAGATGTTCGAAGTGAAGACGATGAAGGGATCGGTGGTCACGGCGAAGATCGCCGGGATGCTGTCGACCGCGAACACCAGGTCGGTGGCCTCGACCATCAGCACCACCACGAACATCGGGGTGGCATAACGCAGGCCGTCGATGCGTACGAAGAATCGTTCGCCGTGATATTCCGAGGTGATCCGCATATGCGCGCACAGGAAGCGGACGATGGGATTGCGCGAGAGGTCGGGCGCGTGCCTGGACATGAACAGCATCTTGATGCCGGTGATGACGAGAAACACGCCGAACACGTAGAGGATCCAGGCAAACTGGCTGATCAGCCATACGCCCACCAGGATCATGGCGGCGCGCATCAGGATCGCGCCGAGCACCCCGAGCAGCAGCACCCGGCGCTGCAGTTCCGGCGGCACGGCGAAATAGCCGAAGATCATCGCGAACACGAACATGTTGTCTACCGACAGCGACAGCTCGATCAGGTAGCCGGTGTAGAACTCCAGCAGCTTGCGATAGGCGGCGTCGTGGCCGGCGTCCTCGGCCACCACCCACCAGAGCGCGAGGCCGAACAGCGCGGCCAGGGTCATCCAGGTGAGAGTCCATCCCAGCGCCTCGCGCGAGGAGACCCGGTGCGCGTGCCGCCCGCCAAGGACAAAGATGTCCACGAGCAGCGTGCCCAGCACCAGGACGAAAAATCCGGCCCACATCGGGGCGGTGGCAAAGGTCTCCATTGCCTTATGGTGAGACGGCGGGTGAGACGGCGGGTGTGACGGCCGGCGGCTGACGCCAGGTCCGGCCAGCGGGGATCATGGCAGCTGCCGCGCGAGGTGGGGCCGCGCAGGCTGCGCCTTCACGCGCAGTGCATCGGGCTCGCCGCAGTAGTGCAGGATCTCGGCGCGGGCGGCATTGCGCAGCCGCATTGCCGCCGGCCAGTCGTGCCCGTCAGGCGGCAGGGGCTGGCCGATGACGACGCTGATCGGCCCCCGGCGCGGCAGCCACTGGCCGTCGCGCAGCACCGAGCGGGTGCCCCGCAGCGCAATGGGAACCACCGGGGCGCCGGCACGGGCGGCGGCGACGAAGGCGCCCGAGCGGAATCGTTGCAGCCCGGGCTCGCGGCCGAAGGTGCCTTCGGGGAACAGCAGGGCCGATCGCCCGCCGTGCACTGCCTCGACCAGCCGCTCGATGGCCTCGGATTCGCGCACGTTGTCGAAGCGGTCGATAAAGTCGGCCCCGATGCTGGACAGGTAGGCGCCAGGGATGCGTTGCGCTTGCAGTTCGCGCTTGGCCACCACGCATACCGGCATCGGCAGCGCGGCGATCAGCACGAGGCCGTCCAGGTAGCTGGCATGGTTCGATACCAGCACGCAGGCGCGATTGCGCGGCAGGTGCTCCAGCCCCTGCACGAACCATGGCACCGCGGCCAGCCGCAGCAGCAGCCGGGCGGCGTGGTGGCTGAGCGCCCATGCCATGGCAGGCCGGTGCATTGCCACCGATGCCAGGCATGTCACTGGCGCCATCGCGGCGAACAACAGCCACGCGTACAGCGAATAGGACAGCCCGGCGGCGGCATGCCGGCCGCGCCGCAGCTGCGGCAGCAGCGCCTGCCAGCCGAAGCGCGCAATCTGCAGCCATGGCGCGGCTTCGCCCAGGCCGGTGCCGCCATGCTCGAATCGCTCGCGGCAAGCGGCGCGCCGGATCTTGCCGCTCGACGTCTTCAGGATGGTGTGCGGCGGCACCAGCACGACATGGTCCGGCGGCATGCCCAGTACATCGAGCGCGGTCTTCAGCGCCTGCCGTTGCAGCGCGTGCCGCGCCGCTTCGTCCGTTGCCGCGGTTTCCGCCATCACCACGATATGCTCGGTGCCGCTGTCAGGATCGGGGCTGCCGAACACCGCGACGCAGCCCTTGCGGATGCCGGGAATGGCGCCGATGGCCTGCTCCACTTCGTAGGGATAGAGATTGCGGCCGCCGCGAACGATGGTTTCCTTGGCGCGCCCGGTGATGAAGAGCTCGCCGTCGGCGAGATAGGCGTAGTCGCCGGTGTTGAGCCAGCCGCGGTCGAACAGCTGGCGCGTCTGTGCCGGGTTGCGGAAATAGCCGCTGGTGGCCGATGGCCCGCGGAACTGCAGCAGGCCCTCCCGCCGCTCGGGCAGTTCGCAGCCGCTGGCGTCGACGATGCGGATATCGTGGCCGGGCAGCGGCCGGCCGCACGAAGGGATCTCCATGGCATCGCGTTCGCCTGCCACGGCTTGCCCGTCCGCGTCGGCGGGAACGGCGCGCGATGTGCGTACGAATGCGGCGCGGTCGATGCGGTCGGCAGTCAAATCGCGTCCCGGCGGCGGGAACGTCAGCCCCACCGATGCCTCCGCCAGCCCGTAGACCGGCGCTGCCGCCTGTGCGCGCAGTCCATGCCGGGCAAAGCGCGCCGTGAAATTGCGCATGGTCTGCAGGCTCACCGGCTCGGCACCGTTGAAGGCGAAGCGCCAGCTCGACAGGTCCAGCCCCGACAGGTCCGCCTGCGCCAGCCTGTGCAGGCACAGTTCATAAGCGAAATTGGGCCCGCCCGACAGCGTGCCCCGGTACTTGTGGATCGCCCAAAGCCAGCGCTCGGGTCGCGCCAGGAACGTGAGCGGCGACATCACCACCAGCGGGAAGGCGTAGTACAGGCTGCCCAGCCAGGCGCCGATCAGGCCCATATCGTGATACAGGGGCAGCCAGCTGACAAAGACGTCGCGCGAGTCGACCGACAGCGCCATGCCCATGGCGCGCAGGTTGGCCAGCAGGTTGGCATGCGTCAGCACCACGCCCTTGGGCGAGCCGGTGCTGCCGGAGGTGTATTGCAGCAGCGCGATGTCGTGCGCGCGCAGCATCGCATGGACCGGCGCGGCAGCGGTGTCCTCCACCTCTTGTGGCGTCAGCACGCTTTGCAGCGTGCCGGTGCTGGCCTTGAGCAGGGTGGCGAGCGGGCGGGCTTCGGCCACCGTGATCAGGATCGGCGCCTGCGCGTTGGCCAGGATGCCGGTGTGGCGCTGCAAGTGATCGCCGATCTGCGCCAGCCGCGCCGGCGGGTAGAGCGGCACGGGGATCCCGCCTGCCATCAGGATGCCGGTAAAGCAGTAGAAATACTCCGCGCTGGTTGGCAGCATCAGCGCCACGGTCGTGCCGGCGCGAACGCCGCGCGCGGCCAGGCCGGCGGCCACGCTACAGGCGCGCCGGTGCAGTTGCGCAAAGGTGATCGGCGTATCCTCGCCTTCGCCGCTGTGCAGGATGATGTGAGTACGGTCAGGGTGGCGGTGCAGGTGCCAGCGCAGCACGTCCGTCATCGTGGCGGCGCCTTCCGGCGCCTGCGCCGCACCATCTGCCGATGCCGGGCTGGCCAGCCGTGCGGGCCCATCCTCGGCGCCGGGCGGCAGGTCCCTGGCGGCGAGCACGGCGCGCAGCAGCGCGCGTGGCGTGTCCGCCTGCGCCAGTACCTGCTCCGGCAGGCTGACGCTGAAGCGCTGCTCGATGCGGGTCAGGAGTTCGGCGCGCGTCAGGCTGTCGAAGCCCAGTTCGGCTTCGAGCGCGCTGTCCATCGAGGGGGCGGCCGCTGCACCGGATTCGGCCTGCGGCCGCATAGCGGTAGACATCTCCCCCACGATGCCGAGCAAGGCATCCTCGTAGTTCTGCCGCGGGGGCGAGTCCTCGTTCATTCGCTTATTGCCTGTGTCCGCGCAAATTGGCGGCTGCCGCCTGCCGCGTACGGGCAGGCGGCAGCACCGGCGGCGACGGTACTGACACCCCTAAAGATAGGCGGCGTGCGGAAATTGTCGAGGCGGGTGGCGGGACGGGCACTGGCGCGGGTGTTCCGGCGAGGTGCAGACGCAGCATCCCGCACATGCCGCCGGGGTCGCTTTCAGGCGGCGACCATGTCCATCGCTTTGGGGAAAGCGCCAGGGTCGAGCGGCTCCAGATGGTTCCGGCCGCGCATGGAGAGGATGAACCGCCCCACCTGCGCAATATTGTCCAGGGGCAGGCATGGCAGCAAGGTGTCGAGCCGCGCATCGGTAGCCACCGCCAGGATCGAAGGATCGCAGGGATAGTAGGGCGCACGCCCATGCGCCGGGCGATACACCTCGATGCGCGGAATATCCTCCCGGCGGAAGCCTTCGACCAGCGTGATATCCGCCGGCCGCAGCCGCGCCACCTGTTCGGCAAGCGTCGGCTCGGCTTCGTCGGCCAGCTCGCGCACGATGGCGTAGCGATAGGGCGAGGCCACCATCACTTCCGTGGCGCCGGCCGCGCGAAAGCGCGCGCTGTCCTTGCCGGGGGGCTCGAGTTCCAGTGGATGGTGGCTGTGCTTGATCACGTTGACGCTCAGGCCGTGCGTGCGAAACCAGGGCAGCAGTGCGGTGATCAGCGTGGTCTTGCCGCTGCCGGAGGTGCCGGTGATGCCGAAGATAAAGGGATTCATGTCGTGACGGATTCGGTTTGTGCGGCGGTAATGGGCAAAGGGCATACCAGCGGCAGGAAGGCATCGGCGCGTTGCGAGTAGGCCAGCAGCGCGCCGGCCTGAAGGTCGAAGTACCAGCCATGCAGCGTCAGCTTTCCTGCTTCCAGCGCGCGCCGCACGAACGGGAAGGTCTGCAGGTTGCGCAGCGAGACCAGGATGGCCGCCTGTTCGCAGGCGCGCTGGCGCTGCGCCGGGCTGGCGTCGGCAAGCGATTGCTCCACCTGCCGGCGCGCCGGTGCGGCGATGCGCACCCAGGCGCCGAGGTAGTCGCCTTCGTCACCCTTGTCGCCTTCGTCGGGCGGATGGTCGCCGGCGTCGGCCGGCTGCGCCAGCAACGCGCGGATGCCGCCGCAGCCGCCATGGCCCATCACGATGATGCGGTCGACGTGTAGTTGCTCGACGGCAAACTGGATCGCGGCGGACACGCCGTGCAGGCTGCCTTCATGACGCCCGGTGCAGGGCGGCACCAGGTTGCCGATATTGCGCACGGTAAAGAGATCGCCCGGGTCGCATCCCAGCAGCAGGGCCGGGTCCACGCGCGAGTCGCAGCAGCCGATCAGCAGGGTGGGCGGTTGCTGCCCGGTGCGCAGCGCGTCGAACAGGCTCGGCGCATCGTCGAAATAGCGTTGCTGGAACCGCTCGAAGCCCTTCAGTAGATGTTCGATCTGATGCATGGCGGTTTCCGTTGGTCAGGATGGCGGCGCTACTGCACCAGAGGGCTGTCGGCGCCTTCCAGTTCGATGCCTTCGATGCGGGCGCGGCCGATCAGCAGGCTGGCGTATTGCTTCCACGCGCGGTCCCGCGCCGCCGTGGCCAGCGCACAGGCGATGTCGCCGCGCACGGCGTCGAAGGGCAGGCGGGTGCCGGGGCAGCGCTCCAGGATGCGCACGATATGCAGTCCGAAGCGGCTCTCGACCAGTTGCGGCAATACGCCGTCATGCTGCGCGGCAAAGAGCGCGCGCTCGAACTCGGGCGCGGTTTCGCCGCGGAACACGCGGCCCAGGCGGCCGCCGTTGTTGCCGCTCGGGCAGTTCGACAGCGCGCGGGCATGCTGAGCGAAGCTCGACGGATCGCCGCGCACCAGCGCCAGCGTCTGCGCCGCGATTTCGCGCAGCGCGTCCAGCGGCACGCGTGGCGTCACCTGGAACAGGATGTGGTCGGCCTCGACCCATTCGCCGTCGCGGAAGCGCTCCGGACGGCTGTCGTAGTGGCGGCGGCAGCTGGCTTCGTCGGGCTCGGGAATGCCGGCCTCGCGTTCCAGCAGCGCCATGGCGAGCGCATCGTCGTTGCTGTCGTCCTGGCCGGGCACGCTCAGGCCGATGCGGCCGGCCTCTTCGCGCACCAGCAGGCGCAGGATGGCCGAGATCGTCGCCATCTTCGCGGGATTGGCCGCGTCATGATGATGGTCCAGCTCGCGTTCGATATCGGCGTCGCGCAGTTCCACGCCGTTGACAGTAACAGGCATGTCGGTTCTCCCTTGGTTCAGCGGCCACGTACCAGCTGCCAGGCGCGGCCAACGTAGCCGACCGAGGCAAAGCCGCTCCACACATGCACCAGCCGCGTGAACGGGAAGATCGCGAACAGCGTGATGCCCATGAACAGGTGCGCCTTGAACAGCAGCGGCGCGTCGGCGATATGGCTGGCGGCATCGCCGCGCAGCGTGACGAGATGCTGGGCCCAGGTCATCAGCTGCACCATCATGTGGCCGTCCATGTGGCTGGCCGACTCAAAGATGGTGGACAGGCCCAGCAGCAGCGTGACCAGCAGCCACAGCAGCAGCACCTTGTCGCCGGTGCGGGTCACCGCGGACACGCGCGCGTTGGTCAGGCGGCGATGCAGCAGGATCAGCAGGCCGGCCAGGCACATGGTGCCCATCACGCCGCCGGCGGCCATTGCCACGCCTTGCTTGAAGCCGTGCGAGACGCCCAGCGCGTCCCATACCGCCACCGGCGTCAGCAGGCCCACCAGGTGGCCGAAGAACAGGCCCAGGACGCCGACGTGGAACAGGATGTTGCCCATGCGCAGGTTGCCGCGGTAGAGCATCTGCGAGCTGTCGGTCTTCCAGGTGTACTGCTCGCGCTCGAAGCGGGCCAGGCTGCCGAACAGGAAGATGGCGGCAGCGATGTAGGGGTAGATGCCGTAGAGGAATTGGTGGAGGGTTGCCATGGTGTTAGCTCGTTGAGAGGATTGGGCTGCAGGTTGCCCCGGTGTCCGTCTGTGCCAGCTGTGTTCCCTCTCCCCTCAGGGGAGAGGGCAGGGTGAGGGGTGGTTTAAGCACCGGCGCTTCGTCGAAGCTCCCGCCCTCACCCCCCGCCCCTCTCCCGCGTGCGGGAGAGGGGAGAAAACAGTCGGTCGGCGAAGGCATATCAGCAAGGCACCGGCACCGGCGCCGTGCCGCGCGGATAGAACTTCACCGTCTGCGGCCCGGTCTGCGGCGCCAGCAGCGGCTCCACGCCATCGGCGCCCGGACCGAAGGTCTCCAGCGCCTCGTCCATGTCCCGCACCGGCGGCTCCTGCTGCGGTTGCGGCTGCACGTCGGTCAGCGTGCGCAGCACGGCGAACACGCCGGCGTACGGACTCAGGTTGCGCGCGAGCCGGTCGCCGATCGCGGCCAGCACGTGGATCGCCTCGCCCAGCAGCTGCTCCGCGCGCTCGTCCTTGCCATCGGCGCTCAGCGCACCGAGGAACTCCAGGAACAGCGGCACGTAGTCCGGCAACTCCGACGCGGCCGGCTCGAAGCCGTCGCGCCGGTATTCGTCGATCAGGTCGACCATCGCCTGGCCGCGGTCGCGGCTTTCGCCGTGCACATGCTCGAACAGGTGCAGCGAGTGCGAGGGGTTGCGGTCGAAGGTGGCGACATAGTTTTCCTGCAGCGCGATCAGCGATTCGCCGCGCAGCATGCCGGTCACCGGCGCCAGCATGTCGCGCGCCTGCGGCCATTCGGCCAGGGCGGCGTCGATCTCGGGCAGCGCGTCGATCAGGTCCTGCTCGGGATAGCCGAGCAGCGCGCTGAGGATGGGATAGAGGGGCATGTTCTTCTCCGGTTGGTTCGCGAGCGCTCAGCTCATCACGGCCTTCTTGCGCGACCTGGGCATGTCGACAAAGTGGACGCTGCCCTGTGGCTTCTTGCCGAACAGCGCGCCATCCGAGGTGCCACCCGAGCAGCCGTTGCCGAAGGTAAAGCCGCAGCTGGCCTTGTCGTTGAAGCTGTCCTCGACCATTTCCTTGTGCGAGGACGGGATCACGAAGCGGTCCTCGTAGTTGGCGATGGCCATGGTCTTGTACATGTCCTCGACCTGGGCGGGCGTCAGCCCCACTTGCCTGAGCACGTCCAGGTCCTGCACGCCGTCCACCACCTGCGAGCGCTTGTAGGCGCGCATTGCCAGCATGCGGTCCAGCGCCGACAGCACCGGCATCACATCGCCCGCGGTCAGCAGGTTGGCCAGGTACTTGACCGGGATGCGCAGGCTCTTGACGTCGGGGATGATGCCGTTCATCCCCATGTGGCCCGCTTCGGCCGCCGACTGGATCGGCGACAGCGGGGGGATGTACCAGACCATCGGCAGCGTGCGGTACTCCGGGTGCAGCGGGAAGGCGACCTTCCACTCGCACGCCATCTTGTAGACCGGCGACTTGCGCGCGGCGTCGAGCCAGCTTTGCGGGATGCCCTGGCGCAGCGCCTCGGCCTGCACTGCCGGGTCGTGCGGATCGAGGAAGACGTCGAGCTGCGACTGGTACAGGTCGCGCTCGTCGGCTACCGACGCGGCCTGCTCGATCCGGTCGGCGTCGTACAGCATGACGCCGAGGTAGCGGATGCGGCCGACGCAGGTCTCGGAGCAGACCGTAGGCTGGCCGGCCTCGATGCGCGGATAGCAGAACAGGCATTTCTCGGCCTTGCCGCTCTGCCAGTTGAAATAGATCTTCTTGTACGGGCAGCCCGAGATGCACATGCGCCAGCCGCGGCACTTGTCCTGGTCGACCAGCACGATGCCGTCATCCTCGCGCTTGTAGATCGAGCCCGAGGGGCACGAGGCCACGCAGGCCGGGTTCAGGCAGTGCTCGCACAGGCGCGGCAGGTACATCATGAAGGTGTTCTCGAAGGTCGAGTACATCTCCTTCTGCACGTCGTCGAAGAGCTTGTCGCGGCCGCGCGAGCTGAACTCGCCGCCGAGGTCGTCTTCCCAGTTCGGGCCCCATTCGATCTTTTCCATCTTGCGGCCGGTCAGCACCGAGACCGGGCGCGCGGTGGGCGGGGTCTGCGACAGCGGCGCCTTCTGCAGGTGCTCGTAGTCGTAGGTGAAGGGCTCGTAGTACTCGTCGATCTGCGGCAGGTTGGGATTGGCGAACAGGTTCGCCAGGATCTTCAGCTTGCCGCCCTGGCGCGGCTCCAGCGTGCCGTCGGCATTGCGCTTCCAGCCGCCCTGCCACTTGTCCTGGTTCTCCCATTCCTTGGGATAGCCGATGCCGGGCTTGGTCTCGACATTGTTGAACCACGCGTACTCGACGCCGTCGCGGCTGGTCCAGACGTTCTTGCAGGTCACGGAGCAGGTATGGCAGCCGATGCACTTGTCGAGGTTCAGCACCATGGCTACCTGGGCGCGGATCTTCATTGCGTTGCTCCTTCCTTGTTGGATTCCACCAGCGGCCCTTCCAGCCAGTCGACCTTCTTCATCTTGCGCAGGATCACGAACTCGTCGCGGTTGCTACCCACGGTGCCGTAGTAGTTGAAGCCGTAGGCCAGCTGCGCATAGCCGCCAATCATGTGCGTGGGCTTGGTCACGGCGCGCGTGACGGAGTTATGGATGCCGCCGCGCATGCCGCTGGTCTCGGCGCCAGGCACGTTCACGATCTTTTCCTGGGCGTGGTACATCAGGCACATGCCCTTGGGCACGCGCTGCGACACCACCACACGCGCCGTCAGCGTGCCGTTGACGTTAAACACTTCGACCCAGTCGTTGTCGCGGATGCCGTTGGCCTTGGCCTCAGCTTCGGAGATCCATACGTGCGGGCCGCCGCGCGACAGCGTCAGCATGCGCAGGTTGTCGGAGTAGGTCGAGTGGATGCCCCACTTCTGGTGCGGCGTGATCCAGTTCAGCACCAGCTCCGGATTGCCGTTGGGCTTCTTGCCCAGCATCGGCGCGACGGTCTTGGTATCGATGGCCGGCTTGTACACGCACGCGCCTTCGCCGAAGTCCAGCATCCAGCGGTGGTCCTGGTAGAACTGCTGGCGGCCGGTCAGCGTGCGCCAGGGAATCAGTTCATGCACGTTGGTGTAGCCGGCGTTGTAGCTGACCTCTTCCGATTCCAGCCCCGACCACGTCGGCGCGGAAATGATCTTGCGCGGCTGCGCCTGCACGTCGCGGAAGCGGATCTTGTCGTGCTCGCGCCCCTCCGCCAGGTGGGTGTGGTCGCGGCCGGTGATCTTCGACAGCGCTTCCCACGCCTTGACGGCGACGTGGCCGTTGGTTTCGGGCGCGAAGGTCAGGATCATCTCGGCGGCGTCGATTGCCGTTTCGAGCTTCGGGCGGCCCTGGCTCACGCCAGGTTCCGCCACCGTGTGGCTCAGGTCGCCGATTTCCTTCACCTCATGCTGGGTGTTCCAGTTGATGCCCTTGCCGCCATTGCCGAGCTTGTCGAGCAGCGGGCCGATCGAGGTGAATTTCTTGTAGATGTCCGCGTAATTGCGCTCCACCACCGTCATCGAAGGCGCGGTCTTGCCCGGGATCAGGTCGCACTCGCCGGCCTTCCAGTCCTTCGGCTCGAACGGCTGGCCCAGTTCGCCCGGGGTGTCGTGCAGCAGCGGCGTGCAGACGAGGTCCTTGCGCGTGCCCAGGTACGGACCGGCGATCTCGCTGAACTTCTTCGCGATGGCCTTGTAGATTTCCCAGTCGGTCTTGCTTTCCCACAGTGGCTGCACGGCTTCGGACAGCGGGTGGATAAAGGGGTGCATGTCGGACGTGTTGAGGTCGTCCTTCTCGTACCAGGTTGCCGTCGGCAGCACGATGTCGCCATACAGGCAGGTGGTGCTCATGCGGAAGTCCAGCACGGTCAGCAGGTCGAGCTTGCCTTCGGCGGCCGGGCGCACATTGACTTCGCTCGGCGTGATGGCGTCGGCCTCGTCGCCGAACACGGCGTTCTGAGTGCCGAGCAGGTACTTCAGGAAATACTCATGTCCCTTGCCCGAACTGCCCAGGATATTGGAGCGCCACACGAACATGTTGCGCGGGAAGTTGGCCGGATTGTCCGGATCGTCGCAGGCAAACTGCATTGCGCCCGACTTCAGCTGCTCGACGGTGTAGGCCACCGGATCCTTGCCGGCCTGTTCGGCCGCGTCGACCACGTCGAGCGGGTTGGTGTCGAGCTGCGGCGCCGACGGCAGCCAGCCCATGCGCTCGGACCTGGCGTTCAGGTCGAGCAGCGACAGGCCGTCATAGCGCTTGCGATCGGCGGTCGGTGACAGGATTTCGTCGACGGCCAGCTTTTCGTGGCGCCACTGGCTGGTGTGATTGTAGAAGAACGAGGTGCCGTTCATCTGGCGCGGCGGACGCGACCAGTCCAGGCCGAAGGCCAGCGGGGCCCAGCCGAACTGCGGGCGCAGCTTCTCCTGACCGACATAGTGGGCCCAGCCGCCGCCGCTCTTGCCGATGCAGCCGCACATCATCAGCAGGTTGACGATGCCGCGATAGATCATGTCGTTGTGGTACCAGTGGTTCAGCGCGGCACCGACGATCACCATGCTCTTGCCTTGCGTGCGGTCGGCGTTGTCGGCAAACTCGCGCGCCACCTGGGTCACCAGGCGGGCCGGGACGGAGGTGTGCTTTTCCTGCCAGGCAGGGGTGTAGGGCACGTCGTCCTCATACGACGACGCCACGTTGGGGCCGCCCAGGCCCTGGTCGACACCGTAGTTGGCCATCTGCAGGTCGTACACGGTCGCCACCAGCGCGGTGCTGCCATCGGCCAGCGTGATGCGGCGCGCCGGCACGCGGCGGCGCAGCAGTTCGTCGTGTTCGCCGCCAAAGTAGGGGAAGCCGACTTCCACTACCTCATCGTGGTGGCTGAGCAGCGACAGGCGCGGCTCGACCGGGCGGCCGCTGCCGCCGTCCTTCATTTCCAGGTTCCAGCGGCCCACCTTTTCGCCGCCGTTGTGCGCGGCCTCGCCCCAGCGGAAGCCGATCGAGCCATTGGGTGCCACGATCTCGCCGGTGGCGTCGTCGATTTGCAGCGTCTTCCATTCCGGATGGTTGGCTTCGCCGAGGTTGTCGGCGAGATGCGAGGCGCGCAGGAAGTGGTCGGGCACCAGCGTATCGCCGTTGTCCTGATTCTGGCGCAGCAGCACCAGCATCGGCATGTCGGTGTATTGCCTGACGTAGTCGCGGAAGTAGGCTGACTTGCCGCTGGCGTGGAATTCCTTCAGCACCACATGGCCCATGGCCATCGCCAGCGCGGCATCGGTGCCTTGCTTCGGCGCCAGCCAGATATCGCCGAACTTGACCATCTCGCCGAAGTCGGACGAGACCGCGACGGTCTTGGTGCCCTTGTAGCGGACTTCGGTGTAGAAGTGAGCGTCAGGCGTGCGCGTCTGCGGCACGTTGGAGCCCCACACCATCAGGTAGGTCGAGTTGTACCAGTCGGCCGATTCGGGCACGTCGGTCTGTTCGCCCCAGATCTGCGGGCTGGCCGGCGGCAGGTCGCAGTACCAGTCGTAGAACGACAGGCAGGCGCCACCGAGCAGGCTCAGGTAGCGCGCGCCGGCGGCGTACGAGACCATCGACATTGCCGGGATCGGCGAGAAGCCGATCACGCGGTCCGGGCCGAACTTCTTCACGGTGAAGGCGTTGGCCGCGGCGATCATCTCGGTGGCGGTGTTCCAGTCGGCGCGCACAAAGCCGCCCTGGCCGCGCACGCTCTTGTAGCGCGCCGCCTTCTTCGGGTCCTGGCTGATCGATTCCCAGGCGGCGATCGGGTCCATGGTCTTGCGGGCCTCGCGCCACATTTCCATCAGGCGGCCGCGGATCATCGGGTACTTGACGCGCTGCGCGGAGTAGACGTACCAGCTGTACGACGCGCCGCGCGGACAGCCGCGGGGCTCGTGGTTGGGCAGGTCCGGGCGTGTGCGCGGGTAGTCGGTCTGCTGCGTTTCCCAGGTGATCAGGCCGTTCTTCACGTAGACCTTCCAGGAGCAGGAGCCGGTGCAGTTCACGCCGTGGGTGGAGCGCACGATCTTGTCGTGCTGCCAGCGGCTGCGGTAGCCGTCTTCCCACTTGCGGTCTTCGTTCACCACCGCGCCGTGGCCGTCCGCATAGGTGGACTTGACGCGCGACATGAACTTCAGTCGATCCAGGAAATGACTCATTTGCTTGTTCTCCGCGAGGCTTTTCTGCGGCGCTCCGGGGATTGCGGGAGCGTTTGCAGGGACACCTTGAGCTTATGGGGGAGCGGGGCGGCAGCCAATTCGCTGGTGGAACAGCCGCCGCGTGGCGATCGGGGGAGGGTGCCTTGCGTGGGACTAGTTCCGAAGAACTAGTCCGGCCGGCAAGGCGGTCAGCAGGGCATGGGCGCGTTGCGGCGCGCGTAGCACCACCAGGTCACCAGCACGCAGCTGACGTAGAAGGCGATGAAGCAGTACAGCGCGGTATCCGGTGCGCCGGTCAGCTCCAGCGAGGTGCCGAAGCTCTTGGGGATGAAGAAGCCGCCGTACGCACCGATCGCGCCGGAGAAGCCCAGCACCGCGGCGGATTCCTTGCCGGCTTCCTGCAGCGCCTGGCGTTGCGCGACGTCGCCCTTGCCCCTGGCGGCGCGCTGGCGCTCGGTCAGGAAGATCACCGGGATCATGCGGAAGGTCGAACCGTTGCCGATGCCGGTCAGTGCGAACAATGCGATGAAGGCCGCGAGGAACCAGGTGAAGTTGCCGCCGGCGCCGTCATGCGGCAGCGCCGCCAGCACCGCGAACACCGCCGCGATCATGCCGACGAAGGTCCACAGCGTGACGCGCGCACCGCCGAGCTTGTCGGAGATCCAGCCGCCCAAGGGACGCGTCAGCGCGCCGACCAGGGGCCCCAGGAAGGCATAGGCGGTGGGGTTGACGCCCGGGAACTGCGACTTGGTCAGCAGCGCCAGGCCGGCCGAGAAGCCGATGAACGAGCCGAAGGTGCCCACGTACAGCCAGCACATCAGCCAGTTGTGCTTGCGCTTGAAGATCACCGCCTGCTCGGCAAACGATGCCTTGGCATCGGCGATGTCATGCATGCCGAACCATGCGGCCAGCGCCGACACCACGATGAATGGCACCCAGATAAAGCCGGCGTTCTGCAGCCACAGGTCCTGCGTGGCGCCGTTGGCCTGGTACTGCTGCGGCTCGCCGCCGAGCGCGCCGAACACCGCCAGCGACACCACCAGCGGCGTGACGAACTGCACCACCGACACGCCCAGGTTGCCGATGCCGGCATTCAGCCCGGTGGCCAGCCCCTTCTTCGCCTTGGGGAAAAAGAAGCTGATATTGGCCATCGACGAGCTGAAGTTGGCGCCGCCAAGCCCGCACAGCAGCGCCAGCACCAGCAGCGTGGGATAGCCCGTGGACGGATCGCGCAGCGCGAAGCCCATGCCCAGCGCGGGGATCAGCAGCAGCGCGGTGGAGATGGCGGTGAAACGGCGCCCGCCGAACACCGGCACCAGGAAGGAATAGAAGATGCGCAGCGTGGCGCCCGACAGCGCCGGCAGCGCGGTCAGCCAGAACAGCTGGTTCTTGGTGAACTGGAAGCCGGCGCGGTCGAGGTTGACCGCGACCACGCTCCACAGCATCCAGACCACGAACGCCAGCATCAGCGCCGGGATCGAGATCCACAGGTTGCGATAGGCGATGCGCTCGCCCTCGCTTTGCCAGAATGCCGCGTTCTCGGGCTCCCAGCGGGTGAGTACGGATGAGGTCATGATTGGTGTGCCTTGGTTGAGAGAGCGCGGAGGCGCGCCGTGGAGATGGGAATCAGGCTGCCTGTGTCAGGCCGACGGCCTGTGCCTTGCGCTGGCGGTCAGCGCGGTGGCTGTAGTGCATCCACACCAGGCTCACGCACGCCGTGCCGTACATCAGCATGAAGCAGCTGCTGCGAATGCCGGTCAGGTCGGCCAGCATGCCGAACAGGATCGGCAGGATGAAGCCGCCCAGGCCGCCGGCCAGGCCTACCACGCCGGAAACCGCGCCGATGTTGTGCGAGAAATCATTGGAGATGAACTTGAATACCGAGGCCTTGCCGATGGCGAAGGCGATGCCGACCACGAACAGCAGGATGGTGAATACCGTCGGCGTCAGCGCGATGCGGAAGCCTTGCGGGCCGCCGGTGGTCTGGATGATGAAGTCGGTCTGCGGATAGCTCAGCAGGAAGAAGCCGACCCAGCTCACCCACATCACCCACCAGGTGGTGCGGTGTGCGCCGTAGCGGTCGGAGATCCAGCCGCCGATGGCGCGCAGCACGCCGCCGGGCAACGAGAAGCAGGCGGCCAGGAAGGCGGCGGTCTTGATGTCGAAGCCGTATTCGCCGATGTAGTACTTGGTCATCCACAGCGACAGGCCGACATAGCCGCCGAACACCACCGAGTAGTACTGCGAATAGCGCCACACGCGCGGGTCGCGCATCACCGCCAGCTGCTCGCGCCAGCCCACGCTGGACTTGACCATGTGCGCCGGGTTGCTGCGCGAGAACACCCAGAACAGCAGCGCGGTGACGAGCATCGCCACCGAATACACGCGTGGCACCACGGTCCAGGTGCCGGCCGCCAGGATCATCGCCGGTGCGACGAACTTGGTCAGTGCCGCGCCCGAGTTGCCGGCACCGAAGATGCCCATTGCCAGGCCCTGGCGCGAGCGCGGGAACCAGCGCGCGACGTACGGCGTGCCGACCGAGAACGACCCGCCCGCGAGGCCGACGAACAGGCCCAGCACCAGCAGTTGCCACAGGCTGTGCGCGTAGGAGATCAGCCAGATCGGGATCACCGTGGCCAGCATCAGCACGAAGAAGACGATGCGGCCGCCGAAGCGGTCGGTCCAGATGCCCAGCGGCACGCGGATCAGCGAGCCGCTCAGCACCGGCGTGGCGGCCAAAAGGCCGAATTCGGTGTCGTTGAGGCCGAGTTCCTGCTTGAGCGGGATGCCCAGGACGGCGAACAGCATCCAGACGGCAAAGCAGATGGTGAATGCGAAAGTACTGGACGCCAGCGTGATTGCCGCGCCGGCTGGAACGGGTTCCGGCGCGCGTGTTTGGGTGGCCATGGCCATGCTCCTGTGTCAACTTTGGCGGGGGTGATGCCAGAGTAGGGGCGGCCACTGGTGCTGCCTATTCGCCGGCAGCACAGCGCGCCACATGGAGCGATCTGTCGTTGGAGTTAGTTCTACCGGCGGAGGTTGGCGGCGCGGCGCTGGTGCTATCGTGATCGCAGCACGCATGGCACCCGTTTGCGTGCTTGCGGCAATCCTGCGCCAGATCAAGAATCCGCCGTACGCCGCCCCGGCACTACCCGATTCACCAGATACCGACCCATTCCGCCCGCCATGGAAACCATCCCGATCCTTCCTTCCCGGCCATCGCCCTCCGGCAAGACACCGGCCGGGCCGCCGCCGCGCGGCTTCGCCCTGTTCGCGCTGGGGTTCCGGCCCTTCTACCTGGGCGGCGCGATCTTTGCCGCGCTGGCGATCGCGGCATGGTCTGCAATGCTGGCGGGCATGCAGTCGGTCGGGCCGGCGCCGGTGCTGCCCGGGATGTTCTGGCACGCGCACGAAATGGTGTTCGGCTTTGCCGCGGCGATCGTGGTGGGTTTCCTGTTCACCGCAGGCCGCGCCTGGACCGGCCAGCCCACGCCGACCGGCGCCGCGCTGGCCGTGCTGTTCCTCCTGTGGCTGGCGGGCCGCGTGGGCATGTGGTTGGCGCCGGGCACCGTTGCCTTCGCCATCGAAGGCGCATTCCTGCCGCTGGCGGCGCTGGCCTTCACGCGCACGCTGGTCAGGGCCGGCAACCGGCGCAACTACCCGCTGGCGCTGGCGCTGTGGCTGCTCGCCGTGGCCGATATCGCCGCATTGTGGCTGCAGGCCGGCGGGCATGATGTCTCGGCGCTGCTTGCCTGCCGCGCCGGCGTCGCGCTGGTGACCCTGTTCGTGGTGGTGATCGGCGGCCGCGTGATCCCGATGTTCACCACCAACGCGATTCCCGGTTTTCGCATGCGCCAGTACAAGCGGGTTGACCAGATAGTGATCCCGGCGACGGTGCTGGGGCTGGCCTCGGGACTGCTGCCTTTGCCGGGATGGCTGGCCGCGGCGCTGTCCCTGCTCGCCGCCGGCGTGCTGGCGGTGCGCGTGGCGGGATGGCGCGGCTACGCGGTCGGCAGCCGGCCACTGCTGTGGGTGCTGCACCTCGCCTATGCGTGGCTGCCGCTGGCGTTGCTGCTGCAGGCACTGGACGCGCTGGGCCTGGTGATAGCCGGGCTGGCGACCCATGCGTTCACGGTGGGCGTGCTCGGCGTGGCCATCATCGCCATGATCACGCGCACCGCGCTGGGCCATACCGGGCGCATGCTGGTGGCCGGCAAAACGGAAACTGTGGCGTACTGGCTGATTGCGATGGCCGCGGTATTGCGCGTGTTCGGTCCGATGGCGTGGCCAGCCGGCTACCTGCACTGGATCTGGGGCGCGGGGGCGTGCTGGGTAGCAGGGTTTGGCCTTTATGCACTGACCTATGCGCCGCGGCTTGCGCGCCCACGGGTGGACGGCAAGCCGGGTTGAACGAGTGGGTCAGCGGCAGGCTTGCGCCACCGGTGCGGCGGCGCCGCGGCCCTGCTCGAGCCTGACGCTGAGCCAGGCCACTGCCAGCGCCGCCAGCGGCGCCAGCGCCGCGATCCACGGCAGCGCGGTCAGCCCCGGCCCGTGATCGACGACGATGCCGCCCTTCCAGGCACCGATGCCGTTGCCAAGGTTAAACGCCGCGATATTGAAGCTCGATGCGAGGTTCTCGCCCGCGCCGCTGGCATGCCGCAGCACGCGCAGCTGCAGCGGCGACACGGTGGCGAATGCGGCGACGCCCAGGATGCCGACGAACGCCACTACCGTCGCCTGGCTGTGGATGGCCAGCGTCATCGCCGCCAGCACCAGCACCAGCGCAGCGAGCGAGCCGAGCAAGGCGCGCGTCGGCGCACGGTCGGCGAGGCGGCCGCCAAGGATATTGCCGACGATCATGCCACCGCCGAACAGCAGGAGGATGGGTGACACCGCGGCCTCGCCAAAGCCCGAGACGCGCGTCAGCAGCGGTTGCACATAGGTAATCACGGCAAAGGTGCCCATCGACTGCAGCACCGTCATCAGCAGGCCCAGCAGCACCTGCGGGCGGACTACGGTGGCCAGCTCGTCGCGCAGCGCCACCAGCCCGATCAGTGCCATGGCCCAGAACGTTGCGCGCCAGCCCAGGTGCAGGCCGAGCCAGGCACCGGCGGGCATGCCCAGCAGCGTGGCCAGTGTCAGGCCGGAGAACATCACCGAAATTGCCGAGGCGCGACGGTGGGGCGGCACCAGCCCGGTGGCCACCACCGCGCCCACGCCGAAGAACGTGCCGTGGGTCAGCGAGGTGAGCACGCGCGCGAGCATCAGCGTGGTGTAGTCGGGCGCCAGCGCGCAAGCGGCGTTGCCGACGGTGTAGATCACCATCAGCGCCAGCAGCACGGCCTTGCGCGGCATGCGCCGGGTCAGCAGCGTCAGCACCGGTGCGCCGGCGAACACGCCGAGCGCGTAGCCGGATACCAGCATGCCTGCCGCGGCAATGGTCACCTGCAGGTCGGCGGCGACCTGCAGCAGCAGGCCCATGATGACGAATTCGGCACAGCCGATGCCGAACGAGCCGGCGGTCAGCGCATAGAGGGCCAGGGGCAGCCGGCCGCCGCGCGCGGTGGCGGCGTCGGCGGGGACAGCAGGGGACATTGGGGCGGCCATGGTTGGATAGGAATAAGGGGTGAAGAAAAGTGGAAAGCAGTCTGCGCCTTCCCGGCTTTCGCAAAAACCGGCATGATCCAAAATCAGTTTCAATGAAATCTTGATAATCATGGATCGCATCGGGGATATCGGCCTGTTCCTGCGCGTACTCGACCTGGGCTCGATCAGCGCCGCGGCGCGCAGCCTGGACCTGTCGGTGGCCGTCGCCAGCCAGCGCCTTCAGCGGCTGGAGCGCGACCTCGGCGTGCGCCTGCTGCACCGGACCACGCGGCGGCTGCATGCCACCCCTGAAGGCGCGGTACTGGCCGGGCAGGGGCGTGCGCTGGTCGATGACCTGGAAGCGCTGGGGGCATCGCTGCGACAGGCCGGCACCGGGATCTCCGGCACGCTGCGGGTCACCACGTCGTCATCGTTCGGCCGGCTCTATGTGTCGCCGCTGCTGCCGCGGTTCCTGGAGCAGCATCCCGGGCTATCGGTCAGCGTGAACCTGACCGACAACGTGCTCGACCTCGTCAGCGCCGGCTTCGACCTGGCCATCCGCATCGGAGCGCTCGACGATTCCACGCTGGTGGCACGCCGCCTCGCCATCAACCGGCGCGTGCTGTGCGCCGCGCCGGATTACCTGCGCCGGCGCGGCACGCCGCGCACGCCGCATGACCTGGCCCGGCACGATTGCCTGGTGCTGGTGGGCAGCCAGGGTCGGCAGGACGTGTGGAAACTGGGCGACGGCCAGGGCGGGGAAATCGCGGTGCGGGTGCGTGGACGCATCGAAGCCAATACCGGCGAGCTGCTGTCGGACGCGGCACTGGCCGGCTTTGGCATCGCGCTGCATTCGACCTGGCATGTCGGCGGCGAACTGCGCGCCGGCAGGCTGGTACAGGTGTTGCCAGATTTCCCGATGGCTGACACCGGCATTTACGCCGTGATGCCGCAACGGCGGCTGGTGCCGCCGCGGGTGCGTGCCTTTGTCGATTACCTCGCGCAGGCGTACGGCGAGAATCCGCCGTGGGAAGCGCCGGCCGGCGCATGAAGCCGGCCGGGGAGGGGGAATCGGTGGCCGTATGTCCTAGCCCGGCGGGTGCGCGGCCGAGCGCCGGTAGTCGCCCGGTGTCATGCCGGTCCAGCGGCGGAAGGCGCGGAAGAACGAATTGGCATCGTCGAAGCCGAGCCGGAAAGCGATTTCTCCCAGCGACATATTGCCCTCGGTCAGGTATCGGCCGGCCAGTTCGCGACGCACATCTTCGCACAACGCGCGAAAGCCCGTGCCTGCCGCCATCAGCCGGCGCTGCAGCGTGCGTTCGCTGATGTCGAGGTGGCGCGCCACCGCGGCCAGGCTCAACGCGCGCTCGCCGGCCAGCTGGTGCAGGGCGGCTCGCACGTCGTCGAGCGATGCCGCCGCATGCCGCGCGTCGCGCATGGCGGCGGGTGCCGCCGGACGGCTGTGGGCGCGCGCGACCAGGCGCAGCGACAGGTCGCGCCGGCCGAACACGATCGCGTCCTCCGGTTCGCCGAAGCGCACCGGGCAATCGAAGGCTTCGGTATAGCGCAGGTGCCAGTCGGGCTGGCCGATGCGCAGCGAGACCCGCAGCGGATGCAGCGGCTTGCGCGTGAACTGGCGCCCGAAGGCCAGCAGCGAGCACAATTCCATGTCGATGCGCGGGCGGGTGTCGGGCGCCTCCGGCTCGCTGGGGCGGATACAGACCCAGGCCTCTTCGCCCTGCCGGCGCAGCTCAATGCGGTCGCCCATCATCAGCTTCTGGTAGCGCGCGATACGCCGCAGCGCCGTGCCCAGCGACGGCCCCGCCATGGCCGGCATGCCTGCCAGGCCGAGCAGGTCAGGCTGCATCCGGCTGCCCAGCCACAGGCCGATGGCGGGATCGCCGGTGGCCTGGTAGACCGCGCACAGCAGGTGGCTCGCCTGCTGGGGCCCGGCCTCGGGCGTGTCAGGGGTGGAAAAAGTTTCGGGATCGGATTCAGGAGCAGGCACGAGCGCCGACACATCGTAACCACCTTCACGCAGCGCGTGCAGCAGGTCACGAGGGAACGGCCTGGCCTGGATTGGCTCTTGTAGTGGCATTGTTATTGGCTGGCAAATTGGCGCAAGGCGCCTGTGCTAGCCCCCGGTAAGACTGAGATTACGCGGTGGTCGCGGCGCCTTCAAGGGCACGCAAGGGGAGGATGTGTGGTCAAGGCAGCGCAACCGCTGGGCTGCATACGGGCGTGTCACCGCACGGCTTGGGTCCATCGGCGGGCTGACGAGGGTCGATCCCCGGTCGATGCAACGCGTTGCCTAAAATTTGTGCGGTCCGGTGTGTTGCCGCACAGACCAAGGCTTCCGGGGAGGGTAAAGGCAGGATATCCACAGATTCTGTGGATATCACGCCAGGGTTTTCAACATGGGTTTGCGCGGCTGCCGCAATGTGCCGGAAACCGGTATGCTGCATCGGTTTGGGAGCTGGCCAACAAAGCGCAGGCCGCGTCGCTGTCGCCGCCGGATGCCGTGCAAGCCGATATCGCGCACGATTCGTGGCCTATCTCCACCGATGTTGCCGCCTTCCCGCTGCCAGCTATCGCCGGGCTGGCGTAACCGCAATGCCAAACCGCCTGCCGCCATGCGTCATGACCGGTCGTCCGCAGTCCTCTCCCGCCTGACATGCCTCGCCCCACTGGCCGCCACCGCGGCGCTATGCGGGTGCGTGGCGCAATACCGGGTGCCATCGGGCGCCCCCACGGCCAGCGTGCGGCTGCTGACCAATACCGAAGAAATTACCTCTTTCGCGGTGGTCGATCCGGCCAAATGCCCGGTGCCGGCACGGCCGATGATCCTGGCCGGCACGGGCAAGCAGTTGTCGGCAATGGGACGGGATCGCGAACTGGGCCTGCCGGGGCGCTCACCCGAGCCGCCGGCACGCACGCGCGAACGGCTGGTCGAGGCAGGCCGGCGCATCTACGTGGCCGTGACATCCGCCGCCGAGCCGCCGTTGCCGGAGCAGCGTTGCGCGGCCGGGGTGTCGTTCGTGCCCGCGCCGGGGGGCCTCTATGAAATCCGGTATCAGCGTGACGAGGCCGCGAGCCAGTGCACCGCGCAGGTATTGCGGATGCAGCCGCTGGAAGCCGGCGGCGCACGCCTGACGGCGGAACCGACGCAGAAGGGCTTCCGCGCGCTGCGCAAGGAGTATGTGTGCCAGGCGCTGTGACGGCGCCCCGGGCGGGGTCGGAACGATAGCGTATCGGACAGGCCCCGGCCTGCCCGATGGCGGGGTTACTGCTCGATCAGGAAGCGTTCGGGGCGCTTGCCCAGCCATGCCGGGGCGCGGCCGCGGCCGGACCAGGTCTTGCCGGTCTTGGGATCCATGTACTTGGGGGGCAGCGCCGAACCCGAAGCGGCCTTGTTTCCGGCGGAACCCGCGGGACGGCCGCGCTTGCGCCGGGGCATGATGTCTTCCGCGGTCAGACCATACTCGGCCATCAGTTCGCGGATTTTGTCGATCACGCCGGCGACTTCCGTCGCGCGCATTTCATTCAGCTTGGCTTCCAGCGCTTCCTTCTCAGCCAGGAGTTGCTTGTATGTCGCCATTTATTTCCCCTTTCTGCAATTAGGCCGCTGCATGTTACTAGAACTTCAGCTGTCGGTTGACATAAAAATTTTACAAAAAATAACGGGGATTGCACGGATTGATTGTGTTTGCGCACAGCCTCACTGTTTTACAGCGCACCGTTTCGCGCCATTGCGGTGCCCGTAGTGCGGCAAATGGCAGTGCCGCCGCTCCAATTTCCGGCAAGGGAAAAAGCTGGCGCTGCCGATTTTTGCGCCTAGACTGGTTCTCTGCGTTGCACAACGCTTTCCGGAGACGTCATGAACCAGCAGATCTTCGTCAATTTGCCAGTGCGCGACCTGCAAGAGTCGATCGCATTCTTTACCAGTCTTGGCTTTACCTTCAATCCGCAATTTACCGATGACACCGCCACCTGCATGATCGTTGGCGAGAACATTTTCGTGATGCTGCTGACCGAAGCCAAATTCCGCAGCTTTTCGCCGAATGACATCTGCGATGCGCGCAAATTCACCGAAGTGCTGGTTTGCCTGTCGATGGAAAGCCGTGCGCGCGTAGATGAAATGGTGAATGCCGCGGTGATCGCGGGCGGCAATACCTACAAGCCGCCGATGGACCTGGGGTTTATGTACGGGCATGGCTTCCAGGACCTTGATGGCCATGTCTGGGAGCTGGTGTACATGGATACGGCGGCAATGCAGGAGGCGCAGTAAGGCGCGCAAAAAAACAGCCCGGGAAAGCAGGAAGCCCGGGCTTGAAATCCACCTGGATCGCGGTGGAGGAGACAACTTGTCGTGGACGTCCCGGGCCGGTAGCCCGGGATGCGTCAGGCAGGATCAGATCGCCCAGCCGCCGGCATAGAAGGCAGCCAGCACTACCGCGATGGCAACGGTGCCGACATTGAGCTTGCGCCATTCGCCGCCGATCACGCGGCCGACCACCAGGGTGCAGAAACCCAGCATGATGCCGGTCACGATATTGCAGGTCAGCACGATGAACACCGCGCAGACCAGGCCGGCCAGCGCATCGACCAGGTCATCCATATGCAGGCGGCTGACGCTGGACAGCATCAGCAGGCCCACGTACATCAGCGCCGGCGCGGTGGCGTACGAGGGCACCAGTGCCGCCAGCGGCGAGAAGAACATCACCGCCACGAACAGCAGGCCCACCACCACGGCGGTCAGGCCGGTCTTGGCGCCCGCGGCCACGCCGACGGTCGATTCGATATAGGCCGCGGCCGGTGCGCCGCCGAAGAAGCCGGAGAAGATCGAGCTGACCGAGTCTGCCGTCAGCGCGCGGCCGCCGTTGTGGATATGGCCGGCGGCGTTGAGCTGCCCGGCCTGTCCGGCCACGGCGCGGATGGTGCCGGTGGCGTCGAACACGGCGGTCATCACCAGCGCCAGTACGCTTGGCAGCACCGCCGCGGTGAGCGCGCCGCGCAGGTCCATGGCGCCGATCAGCGAAGCATGGCCCGGTGCGCTCAGCGACGGCAGTGCGAACACGCCGGTGAACTTCACCGCCGGATCGAAGATAAGGCCCAGCGCCGAGATCGCGATGATCACCAGCAGGATGCCGCCCGGCACCTTGCGCCGTTCCAGGCCGAAGATCGCGGCCAGGCCGAGCACCGACATCACCACCGGGAACGAGGTAATCTTGCCCAGCGCCACCGGCAGGCCGGCGTGGCTGTTCTTGACCACCAGGCCGACTTCATTGGAGGCGATCAGGAGCAGGAACAGGCCGATGCCGATGCCGGTGCCATGCGCGACGCCTGCCGGCAGGTTGCGCAGGATCCAGGAACGCACCCCGGTCACCGAGATCGCGGTGAAGACCAGGCCCATCAGGAACACCGCGCCAAGCGCGACCGCCGGCGACAGGCCCTGGCCCAGCACCAGGCCGAAGGCCATGAACGCGGTCAGCGAAATGGCGCAGCCGATCGCGATTGGCAGCTTGGCCCACAGGCCCATCAGCAGCGAGCCGAAGGCGGTGGTCAGGCACACGGCGACAAAGACCGCGCTGGTGTCGAAGCCGGCCTTGCCCAGCATGCCGGGCACGACGAAGACCGCGTAGACCATTGCCATGAAGGTGGTGATGCCCGCCACCACTTCCTTGCGCTGGGTGCTGCCGCGCGCGGTGATCTCGAAATAGGCGTCGAGCCGGTTCCGGACCTCGGGGACGTTGGGGCGTGCCGCATCGGCTTCCGTCGCTGACGACGGATAGGGCTGCTCGATCATGATGAACTGTCTCCTTGCAGGGCGCTGCAACGTCCGTCGTACGGTGCGTCGTCAGGCTTGTCTCACGTGGTTCTGGCTGTTTTGGGCTGCAGGCCTTGGGGGCCTCGCCAACCCGCTGTTATCGGTGTGCCGGCTTGTCGTTGCCTTCTAGTGCGGGCGTGATCTGGGCAAGGCTGAAGGCTAGGTGAGTGCGAGGCACGCGTCATAACCGCAGCGGAATGCGCGGCATGCGCGTTGGGGAATACCGAATGTGGAGGATGATTATCTTCGAGGCTGAGGGCGTCGGCAGGTGGCGCTTTGGGCGCAGGGCATTATCACGCGCCCCATATACGGCCTATAGGTACTGACCCGGATGTCGAAGAGGGTACTTCGCTATACTAGGGATAACCCTGAACTGCCTCGCATGGCTGGCCAGAATCCAGTCAGATGTGCATTGCGAGGCATCTGACATTCCTCCAATCCGGAAAAAGGAAAAATTGCCATGCAAGTGCTCGCTGATACGCTTTATCGTCAACCCCGCCAGGCAAAGCCCCAGGCCAACTCCAACGTCCGTGCTGCCGCCGAACCGGCGCGCGAGGTCGACTATTACGCCCGCATGGGCAGCGCCGGCTCGTTGTCGGCTCGCGTTCGCGACTACTTCGCCCGTGGCTGGACGCTCTACCTCGACAACGCCCGCGCCGTCGCGCCGCTGGTCCACCTGTAAAGACGCGTCCGTGGCGCGGCCGGCGCTCAGTACATGCCGGTACGCGACTTGAATTCCTGCACGGCCCAGCCGCGGCCCAGCAGCAGCCGGCGCGTGTGAAGGCCATCGCGCTCCCGCGGGCTGACCGTCTCGCCCAGCCAGGTCAGCGTCTTCTGGCGCAGGTCGACATAGCCGCCGGCGTAATCCGCGCCCAGCACCTGCCACAGCGCGTGCGCGCCTGCCGACTGGCGGGCGCCGCTCAGCAGGCACAGCCCGCCGTCCAGTGCCCAGCGGTACAGCGCCCTGGCCAGGCCTCGGCGCTGGTAAGCAGGCGCAAACTTCGTATGCGGCGCGCGCACCCATGGGTCGGCGCGCCGGCCCACCTCGATCAGCCGGTTGAACACGGTATAACCGGCCAGTCGCCGCTGCACCACGTCTTCCACATACACGTAGTACTCGCCGTCGGCTTCGCGGTAGCGCAGCCGCAGCGTCGGCGTGCCCGCGGACAGTGCGGGCATGTCGTGCAGGCGGTCGCCGGGCCGGTGGATACGCTCCTGGAGCGCGTCCAGTTCGCGCTCAATCTCACCCGGGGCGAGTTCCACGTCGATGCGCAGGGCCAGCGGACGCGGCATGGCCCAGGTCGGGGCCAACATCGGGCCCAGTGAAGGAAACGAGACCATGGCTGCGCCTCAGGCTTCGAGGAGCAGGTAAAGGGCGTGGCAAGAAGGGTCTGGCGGTAGAGCTGAGGCATGGCTGGCTTTCTCCTGGCTGCATGATCAAGCGGATGCCGGATGGCGATCCGCGCCATGTGCCGTGCGGGAAAGCTCAGGTCTGCCGGAGGGTAGTGTCCCGAGCTGCCCGCACGGCCAGGAAAAGCACGGCGCTGCGGACCACGCCGTGGGCGTGGTCAATGGCGTAGCCCGGTTGCTGCAAAGTCACGGCGATCGCCGCCGCCGGCAGGGCCGGGCGGTTCAATGCGGCTAAGCGGACGATGCGGGACATTGGGCGTGGTGCGCGGGATTTTGCGGGGAACCATGCTTATGCCATATTTGTGTGGCGATGTCCAGCTAACATGCGGATATCCGCCTTTATCTGCTGGCTATCTGCTTGCCGGAACAGGTGCGGTGCCGCTCCACGGATCGCACCAGTGCCAATCTCAATTGTGAACACTGTCTACATGTACTAGACTCGGAGGCATCGTTCAACGGCCTTCCTACAGGAGCCATGATGACGACGTCCCCCGAAACCGGCCCGATCACGCTGCTGGTCGCCACCACCAAGGGTGCGTGGACCCTGACCAGCGACGCCGCCCGCGGCCACTGGCAGCTGGCAGGTCCCACCTTCCTTGGCCACACCATCCACCACATCGTGCAGGATCCCCGCGAACCGTCGCGGATGCTGATGGCCGCGCGCACCGGCCACCTTGGCCCGACGGTGTTCCGCTCAGCCGACGGCGGGCGCAACTGGACCGAGGCCACGCGCCCGCCCGCTTTCGACAAGGCGCCCGAAGGCGAGACCGGCCGCGTGGTCGATCATGTGTTCTGGCTGACTCCAGGCCACGCCAGCGAACCCGGCGCCTGGTACGCCGGCACCTCGCCGCAGGGCTTGTTCCGGAGCACCGACCACGGCGCCGCGTGGGAGCCGGTATCGGGCTTCAACGACCACCCGATGTGGCGCACCTGGACCGGCGGCGAGCAGGACGGCACGCCCGACGGCCCGAAGATGCACTCCGTGCTGGTCGATCCGCGCGACAAGCGTCACCTCTATATCGGCATGTCCAGCGGTGGCGTGTTCGAGAGCACGGACGCAGGGGCCGACTGGAAACCGCTGAACCGCGGCAGCCTGGCGACCTTCCTGCCCGACCCCAACCCGGAATACGGCCAGGATCCGCACTGCGTGCTGCAGCATCCGGCCAACCCCGACATCCTCTACCAGCAGAACCATTGCGGCATCTATCGCATGGACCGGCGCGAAGGCGTATGGAAGCGCATCGGCGAGGCGATGCCGGCCGAGGTGGGCGACATCGGCTTCCCGGTCGTCGCCCATCCGCGCGATGCGCACACGGTGTGGGTGTTCCCGATGGACGGCAGCGATGTCTGGCCGCGCGTCAGCCCCGGCGGCCACCCCGCGGCCTATGTCACCCGCGATGCCGGCGAGACCTGGCAGCGCCAGGACCGCGGACTGCCGCCCGAGCAGGGCTGGTTCACGGTCAAGCGGCAGGCCATGGCCACCGACCGCCACGGGCCGGTGGGCGTGTACTTCGGCACCACCGGTGGCGAGATCTGGGCCAGTGTCGACGAAGGCGAGCACTGGCGCTGCATCGCCAGCCACCTGCCGCAGGTCTACGCCGTCAGCGTGGCGCGGCCGGCCTGAGTCGGAGGGCAGCCATGCAAGTACGCATTGCCACCCCGCTGTTCTCTTACACCGGGCAGCGCGAGTATGTGGAGGCCCACGGTGCGAGCATCGGCGCGCTGCTGGACGATCTGGACCGGCGGTTTCCTGGGATGCGGTTTCGCATCGTCGATGAGCAGGGGAGGTTGCGGCCATATATCCGGGTGTTCGTGAACCGGACGCAGTTGATGCAGCTGGATGCGCCCCTCCAGGAAACGGATGAGGTGCATATATTACAGGCGCTGGCGGGGGGGTAACGAACTCAGCCCCTCCACCTGGCCGCGTCTCTCAACTCTCCAGTCCCCGCGCCGATATTCAGGCATGACCCCTGCCGTCCGCCAGCCGCCGCGGCGGCAGGGCAATGCACACACGGCGGCCACAGATCATCCAACGCACGGCACGGGAGCGACGCATGAGCAGTTCCATGAGGGACATCGACGAACGGACTAACCTCACCAACAACAACCAGTTCGAACTGCTGCTGTTCCGGCTGGGCGATGCCGAGCACAGCGGGCAGTCCGAGTTGTTCGGCATCAACGTCTTCAAGGTGCGCGAGATCCTGGTGATGCCGCAGGTGACGACCGTGGTCGGGGCCGATCCGTCGATCCTGGGCATGGCCGATATCCGCGGCCAGGTGATCCCCGTGATCGACCTGCCCAGGCTGGTGGGATGCAAGCCGCGCAACGGGCTCGGCATCCTGCTGGTGACCGAATACGCACGCTCGACGCAGGGCTTCGCGGTGGAGGCGGTGGAAGAAATCGTACGCCTGGAGTGGAACCAGGTGCACTCGGCCGAGGCCAGCGTGCGCACCGGCCACGTCACCAGCATCGCCAAGCTGGATGCCGGCATGGACCAGGCGCGCCTGGTGCAGGTGCTGGACGTGGAGCAGATCCTGCGCGACGTGCTGCCGACCCGGCAGCCGGACGTGGAGCCAGGCACGGTTGGCCCGCAGCTGAACCTGCGCCCCGGCCTCAAGGTGATTGCCGCCGACGATTCCGCGCTGGCGCGCGGCCTGATCGAGCAGGGCCTGAAGGCGCTGGGCGCGCCGGTGCTGATGACCAAGTCGGGCAAGGAGGCGTGGGAGTTGCTCGACCGCATCGCCGGCGAGGCGGCCAGCCATGGCAAGTCGGTACAGGACGAAGTCGCGCTGGTGCTGACCGACCTGGAAATGCCCGAGATGGACGGCTTCACGCTGACGCGCAAGATCAAGGCCGACAGCCGGATGAAGCAGCTGCCGGTGGTGATTCACTCGTCACTGTCAGGCGAGGCCAGCGAGGAGCACGTACGCAAGGTGGGCGCGGATGCCTACGTGGCGAAGTTCGTCGCCAAGGAACTGGCCGATACCATCCGCCAGGTGCTGACGCGCTGAGGGGATGCTGCCTGAGTTCGGTGGCCGAGAGCACAACCGGCGTGGCCTTAGGCAGCACTAGGCACAAAATCGTTCAGGCTGCAAGCATTCCCATACGTTTACGGTTTGCCTATAAAACGGGCACTCCAGTACGAGCCAAGGCCGGCGCGCCCTTGGCGGTTGTCAAGAGGGGGGATATCCACTGAAGCTGTGGATAGATCCTGTGGACAAGTCAGGCGTCCCGGCCGAACTGACCGGGACGCCTGCCGGCGGTCCTGCGTGACCTCCACGCCCTGCCGCGCTCCCTTGCTCGCTCTCTCCCTGTCTGGCCTGGCCCGGTCGCTCCCGGGTCCCTTCCATTCCGCTACTTGGGCTGCTCCACCGTGCGCAGGTAGGGCTTCAGCGTCTTGAACCCTTGCGGGTATTTCTTCTTCGCATCTTCGTCCGAGACCGATGTCGGGATGATGACGTCCTCGCCCGGCTTCCAGTTCACCGGCGTGGCCACGGTGTGCTTGGCGTTGAGCTGCAGCGAGTCCAGCAGGCGCAGCACTTCATCGAAATTGCGTCCCGCGCTCATCGGATACACCAGCATCGCCTTGACCTTCTTGTCCGGGCCGATGATGAACACCGAACGGATGGTGGCGTTGTCCACCGCCGTGCGCGGTCCGGCGCTGCTGGCTTCGGGATGGATCATGTCGTAGAGCTTGGCCACCGTCAGGTCGGCATCGCCGATCATCGGATAGTTGATGGCGGCGCCCTGGGTTTCTTCGATGTCCTTGGCCCAGCGCTGGTGGTCGCTGACGGGATCGATGCTCAGGCCGATGATCTTGGTGTTGCGCTTGTCGAATTCTGGCTTGAGCCGCGCCATGTAACCCAGTTCGGTGGTGCATACCGGCGTGAAGTCCTTGGGGTGCGAGAACAGGATCGCCCAGCTGTCGCCGATCCATTCATGGAAGCTGAGCTTGCCTTCCGTGGTGTCTGCGGTGAAATCCGGGGCTTGTTCGCCCAGTCGAATCGCCATGGTTGCGCTCCTTGCAGTTGGCATGGGGTGGAGAAAGCGCGTTGCCGGCGTGCCGGCCGGCAACGCGCGTGATTGCCTGGCGCCTAGCGCAGGACCAGCACCGGGATCGTGCTGTGCGTCAGGACTTTTTGCGTTTCACTGCCGATCAGCAATGCCTGCAACCCACGCCGCCCGTGCGACGACATCACGATCAGGTCGCAGCCCCGCTGCTCTGCGCACTGGATGATGGCCTGCCACGGGTGGTCGTCGGTGGCGGTGACGGTGTCGCACGGCACGCCGGCCTGACTGGCGGCAAGCGTGACCGCGGCCAGGAAGGTATCGGCATGGAGTGCGGCCTCGGCCGCGAACGAGTCCCTGGTGTCCTGCTGGCTGGTCAGCCGGTACGTCAACAGGTGGTACTCGGGAATCACATGCAGGCCGGTCGCCCGAGCGCCGATGCGGCTGGCGAAGGTCATGGCGCGGGCTACCGTCGCTTCGGCGCGCGCGGAGCCGTCCGTGGGGACAAGGAGGTGCTTGAACATGATGGCCTCCGATTGCAGTGAATAGCCGCGTCCGCCGGGCCGTTCCGCCCGGACCGTCCGGACGAGCCACTCAAAGTATAGGAATTGGCCGGTGATAGCGACAGGTCGCGTGCAGGCTCCGTGGCGTCCTGGCGCGGCCCTCTTGCGCGGCCCTCTTGCGCGGCCCTTGATGGCGCGATGACGCGCGGTCGGCGCAAGCCGCAAGTGCCGGGGCGGCATGTCACTTTCATTAACATGTTGTTATCATTCGATGCACCTGCGCCCCTCCCGCCGGCGTTGACCCACTGCAAGGATCCTCCGCATGATCGCGCTGCGCGAAGCATGGCAGGCCGGGCTGTTCCGCCGCGCCAACTGGCTGCCTAACCTGGTGTCGGGCGTGATCGTCGGGGTGGTGGCGTTGCCGCTGGCGATGGCCTTTGCGATCGCATCCGGCGCCAAGCCGGAGCAAGGGCTGTACACGGCCATCGTGGCGGGGCTGGCGGTGTCGATGTTCGGCGGCAGCCGTCTGCAGATCGCGGGGCCCACAGGTGCGTTCATCGTGGTGCTGTCCGCCATCACCGCGCGCCATGGGATCGGGGGGCTGCAACTTGCCACGCTGATGGCCGGGCTGATCCTGCTGGCGCTGGGCCTGGCGCGGCTGGGCGGCGTGATCCGCTACATTCCCGCGCCGGTGATCGTGGGCTTTACCGCCGGCATCGGCGTGATCATTTTCGTCGGGCAATGGCGCGACTTCTTCGGGCTGCCGCCGGTAGCCGGCACCCACTTCCATGAAAAGCTGTGGCACCTGCTGCAGGCGCTGCCGCAGTGGCATGCGGCCACCACCGCGCTGGCGCTGGGGAGCCTGCTGCTGGTGCTGGGCGCGCCGCGGGTGCGCTGGCTGCACCGCGTTCCCGGCCCGCTGGTGGCACTGGTGGCGGCCACCGTGGTGCAGGCGCTGTTCCGCTTCGACGGCGTGGCCACCATCGGCAGCGCTTTCGGCGGCCTGCCGCGCGGGCTTCCGGCTCCGTCGCTGCCGGAGATCTCGCTGGCGCGCGTGATCGAGCTGGCCGGCCCCGCCTTCACCATCGCCATGCTGGGCGCGATCGAATCGCTGCTGTCCGCGGTGGTGGCCGATGGCATGGCCGGCACCCGGCACGATTCCAACCAGGAACTGGTGGGGCAGGGCATCGCCAATATCCTGGCGCCGCTGTTCGGCGGGTTTGCCGCCACCGGCGCCATCGCCCGCACCGCCACCAATATCCGCAACGGCGGCAACAGCCCGCTGGCTGGCATCGCCCATGCACTGACGCTGGTGCTGGTGCTGCTGTTCCTGGCACCGCTGGCGGCGAGCGTGCCGCTGGCGACGCTGGCAGCGATCCTGTTCGTGGTGGCGTGGAACATGAGCGAGGCGCGCCAGTTTGCGCGCATGGTGCGACGCGCGCCGCGCGCCGACATGGCGATCCTGCTGATCACCTTTACGCTGACCGTGCTGACCGACCTGGTGGTCGCGGTCAACATCGGCGTGATCCTGGCCATGCTGCAGTTCCTGCGGCGCATGTCGGCGTCGGTGGAGGTGACGCGCCAGGACGCGACGGGCATCGAGCGCGAACTAAGCGCCGAAGCGGGTGCTGCCGATTCCCTGGCGGCGCGGATGCCGCCGGGCGTGCTGGTCTATGCCATCGACGGCCCGTTCTTCTTTGGCGCGGTCGAAGCGTGCGAGCAGGCGCTGGTGCACACCCATACCGAGCCGCGCGTGCTGCTGATCCGCCTGGGCCGGGTGCCGTTCATCGACATGACAGGCTTGCAGACGCTCGAAGCCGTGATCCGCACGCTGCGCCGGCGCGGCGTGGCGGTGGTGCTGGCCGAGGCCAATGCGCGCGTGCGGCAGAAGCTGGAGCGGGCCGGGGTGCTTGCGGTGCTCGGGCAGGAAAATTACGCGGACGCGCTGGCGCAGGCGGTGCGGCGCTGCGGCGTGTTGGCGGGAGAGGGCGGTACCGGACGGGATCGCGAGGACACGGGCGCCTCGCACTGACCTACTTCTTTTGACGACCGCTGCCGGCGGGCCGCGCCTTGGTGGCGTATTCCACGCCGTGCTGGGCCAGGTATTCGCGGATCAGCTGGCGCACCACCTGCGACGGCGTCAGGTCCTGCGCGGCGCACAGGGTTTCGAAGGCCTTCTTCTTGACCGGGTCGATCAGGACGGTGAGGCGGGCGGTCTTGGATTCCATGAGGGGTGTGTCGGACGGTCCGGCTGGATCGATCGCATTATATACAGCGCGAACTTCGCCGAACCCCAATGGTTTGCTCCCCTCTCCCGCTTGCGGGAGAGGGGCCGGGGGAGAGGGCAGGCGCCGGCATACCGACGCGCTTTACTTCGTGGAGACTCCGGCCCTCTCCCCCACCCCTCTCCCACTTCGCGGGAGAGGGGAGCGTTCACAACGGACGGCAGGGTTTGCAGGCGCTCGCGCCGGCGTTCCGCTAAGCCGGCATCTCCAGATCCGCAATCACCGCCGCCAGAAACCGCGCCGCCTCGCCCCCTGTCACCACTCTGTGATCAAACGTCAGGCTGAGCGGCATCACCCTGTGCACCGCCGGCGCGCCACCAGCCGCGACCACTTCGTCGCGTACCCGTCCGGCCCCAAGGATCGCCACTGTCGGCGGCACCACGATCGGCGCCGCGTAGCGCCCGGCGATCATGCCGAAGTTGGACAGCGTGATGGTATTGCCGCGCATCTCCTCCGGCGCGATGGTGCGCGCCCGGATGTCTGCGCGCATGCGGTCGAGCCCGTGGCGCAGGTCGGCAGCGTCGCGGTTGCCCACGTCGCGCAGCACCGGCACGAACAGCCCTTCGGGCAGGTCGGCGGCAATGCCCACGTCGATCTTCTTCAGCACGTGGCGGCGCCCGGTCTGGCCTTCGTACCAGGCGTTCAGGCCCGGCTCGGCGCGGCAGCCGGCCACCAGCGCGCGCACCAGGCGGATGGTGACGTCGGCGCCCGCCTGCCAGGCGTGGATATCGGCATCGTCCATCACCGTGGCCGCGGCGACCTCGTTCTGCGCGCGCGCCATGTTCTGCGCCATCGCACGGCGTACGCCGCGCAGTTCCTCGGGCGCGCCGAGTTCGGCCAGTGTGGCGGCCACGCGTTCAACGTCTGCGGCGGTGACGGTGCCCTCCGGCCCCGACGCGGTGGCCATCGCCAGGTCGATGCCGAGGCGCCGCGCCAGCGCGCGCACCGCGGGCGTGGCCTTGACGCGCGCGGCCATGCCGGCGCCAGGCGCGCCCGCGACCGGCGGCGCCGCTTCGCTGGCTACGTGCGTGCCGACCTGCACGGACCCGACCACCGTGCCGGCATCGGAGTCCTCGCCCGCGCCCTCGAAGCCGACCAGCGGCGCGCCCAGGTGGACGATATCGCCAGGCTGCGCATGCAGCCTGGCGATGGTGCCCGCATAGGGCGATGGGATCTCGACGATGGCCTTGGCGGTCTCCACCGACAGCAGCGGCTGGTCCGCGACGACCGCATCGCCCACCTTGACGTGCCAGGTCACGATCTCGGCCTCTTGCAGGCCTTCGCCCAGGTCGGGCAGCTTGAAGACTCTCATCGGCGCTTCCTCGGCTGGTGTCGCTTGGTGTCGCTCGGTGTCGCTGGTGTCCCCTTACCCCGGTTACGCGGCCATGGCCTTGCGCGCCGCGTCGGCGATGCGCGCCGCGCTGGGGAGGTAGGTGTATTCCAGCCGCGCCAGCGGCACCACGGTATCGAAGCCGGCCACGCGCTGCACCGGCGCCGCCAGCGAATACAGTCCGGCATCGGCCAGCTCCGCCGCGATCTCGGCGCCGAAGCCGGCGGTGCGCGGCGCCTCGTGCACGATCACGCAGCGCCCGGTGCGCGCCACTGCTTCGAGGATGGTCGGCATGTCGAGCGGCTTGAGCGTGGCGACGTCGATCACGGTCGCGCTCACGCCTTCTGCGGCCAGCTCGTCGGCGGCGGTCAGCGTCTCCTGCACCATCGCGCCCCAGGTCACCAGCGTGATGTCGTTGCCTTCGCGCAGCGTGAAGCAGGTGTCGAGCGGCAGCGCCGCGCCGTCATCGGCGACTTCCTGGCGGAACAGCCGGTACAGCCGGTACAGCCGCGTGGGCTCGAGGAAGATCACCGGGTCGGGGTCGGCGATGGCGGCCAGCAGCAGCCCGTAGGCACGCGCCGGCGACGACGGCACCACCACGCGCAGCCCCGGCATATGGGCGAACATCGCTTCCGGGCTTTCCGAGTGATGCTCGGGCGCATGGATGCCCGCGCCGCACGGCGAGCGCACCACCAGCGGGCAGCTCAGCCGTCCGCGCGTGCGGTGGCGCATGCGCGCGGCGTGGTTGATGATGTGGTCGATGGCCGGGTAGATAAAGCCGGTGAACTGGATCTCGGCCACGGGCCTGAGCCCCATCGCCGCCATGCCGATCGCCGCGCCGACGATGCCGCCCTCGGCCAGCGGCGTGTCCATGACCCGCGCCGCGCCGAAGCGCGCCTGCAGTCCCGCGGTGGCGCGGAACACGCCGCCGTTGACGCCGATGTCCTCGCCCAGCAGCAGCACGTCGGGATCGCTTTCCAGCGCATGGCCCAGTGCCAGGTTGACTGCTTCGACCAGGTTGATTTCCGCCATGGTTTGCTCGCTTTGGTCGTTGAAGGCCGAGGGGACGATGAAAGCGTCAGCCGTGCTGCGCGGGATAGCGTCGCGCGGTCTCCAGTTGCGCCTGCAGCGCTGGCGGCATGGTGGCGTAGAGGCAGTCGAACATCGCCGCGGGGTCCGGCGGCGGCAGCGCCAGGTAGGCTTCCACGGCTTGCGCCACCTGCTGCGAGCAAGCCTTGACCAGTGCCTCCTCGCGCGCCGCGTCCCATGCGTTCAGCGACAGCAGATGCGTGCGCAGGCGCAGCAGCGGCTCTTCCTGCCAGTGCGCCTTGACGCTGGCCTCGTCGCGGTAGCGCGAGGCATCGTCGGCGGTGGTGTGGTCGCCCAGCCGGTAGGTGATGGCCTCGATCAGTGCAGGGCCCGCGCCCGAGCGGGCGCGCTCGATGGCCTCGCCCACGCGGTGCCGCACCGCGACCACGTCGTTGCCGTCGATCTGCTCGCCAGGTATGCCCGCCGCGATCGCCTTCTGCGCCAGTGTCTGCGCCGCGGTCTGGCCGCTGCGCGGCATCGAGATCGCCCACTGGTTGTTGTTCACCACGATCACCATCGGCGCGCGCCACGCGCCGGCCATGTTCATGCCTTCGTAGAAGTCGCCCTTGGAGGTGCCGCCGTCGCCGAGCAGGCACACCGCCACCCTTGGCTCGTTGCGCAGCTGGAAGGCATAGGCCGCGCCTGCGGCATGGCACACCTGGGTACCGATCGGCACGCAGTTGGCAAAGTCATGCGGCGCCGCCGCAAAACCGCTGCCGCGCTCGTCGCCGCCCCAGTACAGCAGGCTCTCGGTCATCGTGACGCCCCGCACAAACTGCGCCGCGTGGTCGCGATACGAGGGCACCAGCACGTCCTCGGGCCGCATCGCAAAGGCCACGCCGACGCCGATGGCTTCCTGGCCGAGCGCCGAGGCAAAGGTGCCGATCTTGCCGGTGCGCTGCAGCGCGATCGCCTTCAGGTCGAACTGGCGCGTCAGCACCATGGCCTGGTACAGCGGCAGCAGTGCATCAGGGTCGTTGGCAAAGGGCGGGGGCGGGGAGGTGGGGGAAGGGGGTTCGCCCGGCGGGGCGAGATAACGCGTATAGCCGATCTCGAAGCTCGCAACCATGGACATGGCAGGTCTCTCGATGCGCGTGTCGTGTTGTGATCCCGGGCGTGCTTTGTGGGCGCGCGCGGCATGTGTAGTCGAGTGTAGGGTATTTGCGGCGCATTGGCGGCGGCGATTGTCTTGCTGTGTACAAGGAGGGAGAAGCCGTCGTCCGGGCGGCCAACGGAAAAAGGGCTCCCGTGCGGGAGCCACTTCGCAGAGGATTCGAGCCGGATCAGCGCTGGTACGGCGGCGGTCCGAAGCCCGTGAAGCGCTGCCGCATTACCGCCTTGAACTCGGCGCGGTGCGCTACGCTGAAGGACTGCAAGCCTATCCTTGCACGGAGGCCGCCATGCCCGAACAACTGACCCGGCATCCCGATGTCACGCTGCAGGTCCTGCGCAGCGGCGGCGCCCGCTGCGGCGAAGGCCTGCCGCAGGAGATCCTCAAGTCTTGCCCGCGTGAGCGCTTTTGCAAGCTGCCCGGCGGCGAACTCTGCGTGTACGGCCTGGATAACGCCATCACCATGACGCAGATTACAGCCGCCGACTGGCGCGCGCTGGCACAGCAGGCGGGTCCGCCACCCAATACCGGCATGCCGCCGCTTACCATGGCCGGCGTGGGCACGGCGGGGCTGCTGGCGGGGGTGCTGTTGACGGCCCTGGTGGTCCGTCGACGACGGGGCCCGCGCTGAGCGGCTCGGGCGCGCCTGTCGACACCCCGTCGCTGGCATGTTGTTTGCGGCGCCTCTCGGGCCATGACACCGTTGCCGTCCGCCCCCGACAGCATCCGCCTGCTGGAGAACGGAGAAGAGTACTTCCCGCGCGTATTCGAGGCGATCGCGCGAGCGCGCGAAAGCGTGCTGGTGGAAACTTTTATCCTGTTCGACGACGAGGCAGGAAAGAAATTGCACGCCGCATTGCTGGACGCCGCGCGGCGTCGCGTCCGCGTGGCCGTCACGGTGGACGGCTTCGGCTCGCACGACCTGCCCCCTGCATTCATTACAGAGCTGGTCAAGGCGGGCGTGCACTTCTGCACATTCTCGCCGCGCCGCCGCCTGCTTGGCGTGCGCACGCATATTTTCCGACGCATGCATCGCAAGCTGGTCGCGATCGACGGCGAGGTGGCCTTTGTCGGCGGCATCAATTTCTCGGCGCAGCACCTGTACGGCTACGGGCCACGGGCCAAGCAGGACTACGCGGTCGAGATCGCCGGCCCCGCGGCACGGCAGGTGCATGACTTCCTGGCGCGGGCCATCCCCGGGGCATGCCTGCAGGGCAGGCTGGCACCGCCGCCGCTGGGCCGCACCACCGCGCCGCCGGGGCCGGTGCAGCTGGTCACGCGCGACAACCATCGCCATCGCAACGACATCGAGTTTGCCTACCTCGATGCGATCCGCGCGGCGCGGCGCGAGGTGGTCATCGCCAACGCCTATTTCCTGCCGGGCTACCGGCTGCTGCATGCGTTGTGCGAAGCCGCCGCGCGCGGCATACAAGTGCGCTTGCTGCTGCAGGGCAAGCCCGACATGCCCTGGGTCGCGCGTGCCGGTGGCCTGCTGTATTGCCACCTGCAGGACGCGGGGGTGCAGATCCTCGAGTATGTCGAGCGCCCGTTCCACGGCAAGGTCGCCGTCGTCGACGAGCAATGGGCCACGGTGGGTTCGAGCAACCTCGACCCGCTCAGCCTGTCGCTGAACCTCGAAGCCAACCTGGTGATCCGCGACACCGCCTTCGCGCAGCTGCTGCGCGGCAGGCTGCAGGCACTGATCGCCGAACGCTGCCGCGAGGTGCCGCCGCGCCGGCATGAGCGCTCGCTGCTGGACGCGGCCGGCGCCACGCTGATGTTCCACTTCCTGCGCCGCTTTCCGGCGTGGGCTGGCTGGCTGCCCGCGCATACGCCGCGGCTGGTGACCCCGCAAGCGGGCGACCCGCGCGGGCGCCGCCGCGTATTCGTGCTGGAACGGGAGGCCGAGTGATGGTCGCGCAGGCGCTTTCGGCCATCCGGCACCACGCGCGCTGGCCGATGTGGCGGCGCGCGATCGGCATCCTGTTCATCGCGGCTGTGCTTGCGCTGATCGCGCGCAAGCTCGGCACCATCGACTGGGACGCGGTGCTCACTGCGCTGCGCGGCTTTGATCGCCGCACGCTGTTGCCCGCCGCGGGGTTCGTGGTGCTGACGGGCTTGCTGTACACCCAGTTCGACGTGCTGGGGTGCCGCTACGCCGGCCACCCGCTGCCGGTGCATCGGGTGATGGCGATCGCCTATGTCAGCTACACCATGAGCCTGAACCTGGGCGCGACGCTCGGCGGCGCGGGCGTACGCTACCGGCTGTATTCGCGCGCCGGGCTGAGCCCGCCGCAGATCTGGAGTGTGTTCGCGGTGGCAGTCAGCAGCAACTGGCTTGGCTACGCGCTGCTGGCGGGCATCATTCTGGCCGGGCGCCTGGTGGTGCTGCCGCCCGAATGGGGCATCCCGCCGGCGGCGACGCGCCTGATCGGCATCATGATGCTGGCCGCGCCGGCTGGCTACCTGGCGGGATGCGCGGCATGGCAGGGACGGCACCGAACTGTGCGCGATCATGACATCTACGTGCCCTCGCCGCGCTTCGCGCTGTCGCAGATCCTGGTGTCGGCGGGCAACTGGGCAGCGGTGGCGGCCATCCTGCATGCCTTCCTGCATGCGCATGCGGACTACTACACGGTGCTGGGCGTGTATCTCGCCTCCGGGCTGGCGGGCGTGGTGATCCGCGTGCCGGGCGCGCTGGGGGTTGTCGAGACGGTGTTCCTGACGATGCTCGGCGGACAGGTGCCGCACGGGCTGTTGCTGGCGGCCTTGATCGCGTACCGGGCGTTGTATTACCTGATACCGCTGGCGGTGGGTACGGTGGGGTACTTCCTGCTGGAAGCGCGGGGGAAGAAGCTGGCGCAGGGAACGGTGAGGGAAGAAGACCGACGACGGTAGTGAGCGCATCGCGCTTCCTCAGGCGTAAGGGGTAAGCGTGCTTGCGCTGCGATATGCGATACGCGATATGCGATAAGCGGATAAGCGCCAGCGATTTGATTCGTTGACCGCGCTTGCGACGGCTCTCTACAGTGCAAGCTTGTACGCGGCATCCGCTGCCGCGCAGGCTTACCCCGAATTGCCAGAGGCTGCCATGACGACCGCAACCGCCCACGCCACAGTTTCGCGCCAGCAGAGCGCACCGCACGCTCCCGCCTTGATCGATGCCGGGCAGGATTTCGAGATCCGCGCGCTGAACGCGCCGCTGGGCGCCGAGGTGCTTGGCCTCGACCTGTCCCGCCCGCTGTCCGACAGCGACTTTGCGCGTATCCATCGCGCCCATCTCGACTATCACGTGGTGGTGTTCCGCGACCAGCGGATCAGCCCGTCGCAACAGATCGAGTTCAGCCGCCACTTCGGCCCGCTGCAGATCCACGTGCTGCACCAGTTCCAGTTGCGCGGCCATCCCGAAGTGCTGGTGGTGTCCAACGTGGTCGAGAACGGCAAGCCGATCGGACTCGGCGATGCCGGCCATTTCTGGCATTCGGACCTGTCGTACAAGGAAAAGCCGAGCCTGGGGTCGCTGCTGCATGCACGCGAGCTGCCCGCCGAAGGCGGCGATACGCTGTTCGCCAACATGCACCTGGCATGGGACACCTTGCCCGCGGAACTGCAGCGCGCCGTCGACGGCCTGTACGCGGAGCACACCTACCTGGCACGCTATGCGGAACTGCAGCAGCGCAGTCCGTGGCGTCCCAACCTGACGCCGGAGCAGATCGCGCAGGTGCAGCCGGTATTGCAGCCGGTGGTGCGCACCCATCCCGAAACGGGCCGCAAGGCGCTCTTCGTCAGCGAGCACTTCACCACGCGCATCGCCGGCCTGCCCGAGGACGAGAGCCGCGACCTGCTCGACCGGCTCTTCGCGCACAGCGTCAGGCCGGAACATGTCTATCGCCACCAGTGGCAGCCGCATGACCTGGTGTTCTGGGACAACCGCTCGCTGCTGCATCTGGCCGCGGGCTGTCCGGGCCACCTGCGCCGCGTGATGCACCGCACCACCATCGAAGGCGACGTGCCGCGCTGACGCGGCAGTCGCTTCGCCATGCATCCCGGGCGCACACGCATGTCGCGTGCGTCCCTGTCACGATCTTCCGGAGTTCATTCATGTTCCAACGTCTTTCCCGCAAGCTGGGCCTGCTCGCGCTGAGCGCCGGCCTGGCGAATACCGGTGCCGCGCACGCCGAAGGCAGGCTGCGCATCGCCGAGCAGTTCGGCGTGGTCTACCTGCTGCTCAACGTGGCGCGCGACCAGCAACTGATCGAGAAGCACGGCAAGCAGCAGGGCGTCGACGTCAAGGTCGAATGGACCCAGCTTTCCGGTGGCGCCGCGGTCAACGATGCGCTGCTGTCCGGCGCGATCGACATCGCCGGTGCCGGCGTCGGCCCGCTGCTGACCCTGTGGGACCGCACCCACGGCAAGCAGAACGTGCGCGGCGTGGCCTCGCTGGGCAACTTTCCGTACTACCTGGTGAGCAACAATCCCAGGGTAAAGACCATTGCCGACTTCACCGACAAGGACCGCATCGCGTTGCCGGCAGTCGGCGTGTCGGTGCAGTCGCGCGTGCTGCAGCTGGCAGCCGCCAGGCAATGGGGCGACAAGGAATACAACCGGCTCGACAAGTGGACCGTGGCGGTGCCGCATCCCGATGCCGCTGCCGCGATCATCTCGGGCGGCACGGAAATCACCGGGCATTTCGGCAACCCGCCGTTCCAGGAGCAGGAACTGGCCGGCAACCCGAACGCGCGCATCGTGCTGAATTCGTATGACGTGCTGGGCGGACCGAGCTCGTCAACGGTGCTGTACGCGACCGAGAAGTTCCGCAACGAGAACCCCAGGACCTACCGCGCCTTCGTCGATGCGCTGGCCGAAGCCGCGGCGTTCGCCACCGCCAATCCCGAGGCCGCCGCCGACATCTACCTGCGCCAGGCCAAGGCCAAAACCGACCGCGCGCTGCTGGTGCGCGTGCTGAAGAATCCGCAGGTGCAGTTCAAGGTGGCGCCGCAGAACACGTTCGTTCTCGCCTCGTTCATGCACCGCGTGGGCGCGATCCGCAACCAGCCCAAGTCCTGGCAGGATTACTTCTTCCAGGACCCGGTCACGGCGCAGGGGAGCTGACCATGGCCACGCACAGCCTGCGCATGGTGTCCGACCGCGCCGCGCCGCTGCTCCAGGTCGACAGCGTGTCGCTCGAGTACCGCACGCCTGAGCGCATCGTGCGCGCCACGCACCAGGTCAGCTTCGACGTGCATGCGGGCGGCCGCTTCGTGCTGCTGGGGCCGTCCGGTTGCGGCAAATCGACGCTGCTCAAGGCGGTGGCCGGCTTTGTCGCGCCCGCGGAGGGAGAGATCCGCCTCGAAGGCCAGCGCGTGCAGCAGCCCGGGCCGGACCGCATCGTGGTGTTCCAGGAGTTTGACCAGCTGCCGCCGTGGAAGACCGTGGTGCAGAACGTGATGTTCCCGCTGCGACAGGCACGCGGCCTGCCGCATGCCGAAGCACGCGAGCGCGCGCTGGACAGCCTGGACAAGGTGGGCCTGGCCGATTTCGCCGATGCCTACCCGCATACGCTGTCGGGCGGCATGAAGCAGCGCGTGGCGATCGCGCGGGCGCTGGCGATGCGGCCCAAGGTGCTGCTGATGGACGAGCCCTTCGCCGCGCTCGACGCGCTGACGCGCCGGCGCATGCAGGAAGAACTGCTGGCGCTGTGGGACGACGCGGGTTTCACGCTGCTGTTCGTCACCCATTCGATCGAAGAAGCGCTGGTGGTGGGCAGCCGCATTCTGCTGCTGTCGCCGCATCCGGGCCGCGTGCGCGCCGAACTGAACAGCCACCAGTTCAGCCTGGCCAGCCAGGGTGGCACGGAATTCCAGGCCGCCGCGCAACGCATCCACACCATGCTGTTCGGCGAGCCCGCCGCCGAGGCGCAGCCGCCGCGCGCGCGCAGCGCCGCCGGCCGCTAGCAAGCCGACCGCCGCAATACACAGATCATGACGCAATCCACCCTGGCGCTCCCCGAGCCGCCCGAACTCCGCCCCGACTTCCGGCCCGACTTCCGGCCCGACTTGCGGCCGCCGCTGCGCCCGGAATACGAGCGCGACATCGAACCCTTTACCGAAGCGCCGCTGGCGCGCGCGCTGCCGTGGCAGCAACGGCTGTGGCAGCACGGCTGGCTGCGCAAGGCAGTGATCCTGCTGGCGCTGGCACTGGTGTGGGAAATCGTGGCACGCGTGCAGGACAACGACCTGCTGCTGCCGACGTTCCTGGCGACGCTGCGCGCGTTCGCGCAGGACGTGGCCAGCGGCGAACTGCCGGGCAAGGCGGCGGTGTCGCTGTCAGTGCTGTTGCGCGGCTATGCCGCGGGCATCGTGCTGGCATTCGTGCTCACTTCGCTGGCGGTATCGACGCGCTTCGGCCGCGATGTGCTGGACACGCTGACCGCCATGTTCAACCCGCTGCCGGCGATCGCGCTGCTGCCGCTGGCGCTGCTGTGGTTCGGGCTGGGAACGAAGAGCCTGGTATTCGTGCTGGTCCATTCGGTGCTGTGGCCGCTGGCGCTGAACATGTACGCCGGCTTCCAGGCAGTGCCGCAGACGCTGCGCATGGCCGGACGCAACTACGGCCTGCGCGGGCCGCGCTATGTCGCGCTGGTGCTGGTGCCCGCCGCGCTGCCGGCGATCCTGTCAGGGCTGAAGATCGGCTGGGCCTTTGCCTGGCGCACGCTGATCGCGGCCGAGCTGGTGTTCGGCGCGTCGTCGGGGAAGGGCGGGCTTGGCTGGTTCATTTTCCAGAACCGCAACGAGCTCTATACGGACCGTGTGTTCGCGGGCCTCGCGGCAGTAATCCTGATCGGGCTGCTGGTGGAAGGGCTGGTCTTCACCACGCTGGAGCGGCTGACCGTACGCCGCTGGGGCATGCAGCACTAGCCTTGCCGCGCGCGGACTTCGGGCGTAGCCTACGGCTCCGGTAAGCCAGCCGGAGCCGCCATGACCGCCATTCACCAGGCCGCCGCGCAGGGATTCGCCAGCCAGGCCGATACCTACGCTCGCGGACGCCCTGAATATCCCACCGCCATCGATGACTGGCTGCGCGCCACCCTGGGCCTCGGCCCGGGCCGAACGGTGCTGGACCTGGGCGCCGGTACCGGCAAGTTCACGCGCCGGCTGGCCGAAACCGGCGCGGCTGTGATCGCGGTTGAGCCGGTGGCCCAGATGCGCGCGCAACTCGAGAATGCGCTGCCGGCCGTGCAGGCGCTCGCGGGTAGCGCCGAAGCGATACCCTGGCCCGATGCCAGCGCAGACGCCGTCATCTGCGCGCAGGCGTTTCACTGGTTTGCCAATGACCGCGCCATTGCCGAGATCCGCCGCGTGCTGCGGCCAGGCGGCCGGCTGGGGCTGGTCTGGGACGTACGCGATGAAAGCGTGGACTGGGTCGCGCAGCTGACGGCCATCATGACGCCCTACGAGGGTGACGCGCCGCGCTTCTACAAGGGCGACTGGCAGCGGGTCTTTCCCGCGGAGGGCTTTGGCCCCATGGCGCTGCACAGCCTGCCGTACGCGCATGTGGGCCCACCGCGGCAAGTGATCGTCGACCGCGTGATGTCGGTGAGCTTCATCGCCTCGCTGCCCGGCACGGAGCAGGAGCGCGTGCGCGCCGCGCTGCAGGCCGTCATCGACGGCCATCCGGCGCTCGCCGGACGTCAGGAAGTCGCCTTCCCCTATCGCACCGAAGCCTACAGCTGCGCACGCCTTGCCTGAGTCGCGCCGCGCTACATCGTCGCGTGCCGGACCCAGAACGCCGGGCCGCGACGCGCGGCGTCACTGAACTCCGGCGGCGGCAGGCCGTTGCGGCTGGCGCACGGGCGCGGCGCAATCTGGTCCCAGATGCGCAGCATCGCCATGACCTTGGGCAAGGCCCTGACGCCGGTGGGCGTGGGCAGCCAGCTGGGGCTGCCTGCGCTGAACAGCGGCGTGCCGAGCACGGCCTCGAGGCCGCGGATCTGGTAATGGAGTCTCTGGGTCTGGATGCCAAGCGCTTGCGCGGCGCGGACGGTGTCGCGGTGCTGCATCAGTGCGACGAAGGCGCGCAACGACAGGAAGCTGACGCGCCTGTTGTTGACAAGGTATGCCATGGCTGTGCCCTTGCCGGGGCGGGCACTGGCGGCGCGCTGGGCACCGTTGCGCGGCGGGGAGGCGATGCACCCCGGGTGCGCGGCCTGTTGCCGGCGGATCGAAGTGAATCGATCGTAGCGGCGCGCGCACGGGGACAGGGCGGCGAAGCTTCCTAGATAAGGTAGGGAATGGTCTCGGTCAGATGGCGATGCCGGTGCGCTTCAGTGCATCGGCAGGTGGCCGATCGCCGTCAGCGCCTGCATCACCTCGGGCGACAGGCGGCGTTCGCGGCAAGGCACGCCGGCGGTCTCCAGCGTGGTCCACAAGTCGGCATCGCCGGTGACGATGCGTTGCCGCAGGTGCGCCAGATATGCGTACTCCGCGGATGTCAGCGGGCGCGGTGCGCTGCGCAGGTCATCCAGGATGGCGCCAAGCGATAGGGCGGGAACGGTCATACCAGGGTCGGGGATAGCAGGGCGGGTCATTGATGCAGTATTGACGCGAGATTCTTGCGCGGTCGGCGCGGTAGGCAACGCATGATTCTATCCAGCCGGTGCAGTGCCTGCTTAACCAAATGCGACCAACTTTGGCCGCAATTCCGCTTGCATGCCGGCGAGTGGCGATTGCGAGGTGGCAATGTGGCGCATGCTGAGGCTGGTGGGGCGCGCAAGCCGCTTGCGGGCCGCAGCTTGCCGTTAGAGGCATCCTTCAGCGCGCCCCCGGGTGTTGCATAAAAACGCCAGTGCGACAGGGCCGGGCAGCGGCGTCGGGACCACAACAGGCCCGTCATGCACGCCCCCGGCTAGACGGGGGTGCCACCTGCCGGCGCGCGCGGGCTATCATGCGCGTTTGCCGAGCGCCGGCGGCCTGCCCCGGCGTGTCGAGACCGTTGCCTGGCCCCAGTCCCGCTCATCGGATTGACGGCAAGGCGGACCGCCTCCTTGAGGATTCCCGTGCACCTGGACCAGCAGACCATTGCGGTCGTGATGATGGTGTTTTTCTGCAGCACGCTGGTGATCGCGGCGGGGCTGGTGTTCGCGCTGCGCGCGAGCGAGGCGGGGCGCCTGTGGGCTTCGGGGCATGTGCTGGCATCCGGCGCGGGCCTGGCGCTGGCGTTGAGCGCGGCCACCGGTGCCCTCCACCTCGGCACGACCGGGGCGGGAGCCTTCGTCATCGGCTGGCTGATGATCTACCGTGGCGTGCGTGTCTACCATGGCGTGCCGGCGCACCCCGGCGCGCTGGCCTGCGCCGCCGCCATCGTGCTGGGTATCATGGTGACCGCCGGCGGGCTTCCCGACGGGCCGCAGCTGGTGCTGCGCGTGGTCTACGGCGTGCTGGCGCTGTTGTCGCTGGCCACCTTTGCCACGCTGGCGCGCGCCGGGCGCGGGCGGCGCAGCATCGGTGCGCCGCTGGTGCTGGTCGCCAGCCTGGTGCAGCTGGCCACGCAGCTGGCCGGCTTCAGCCATGCCATGCAGCCGGCCGGTGCCTATGCTCCGCCGATGATCCTGTTCTTCGCCGGCCCCGCCGGCTCGGCCTGGATGCTGGCGCCGCTGATCGCGACGCTGCTGGGCTTGTTCGGCTTCACCGTGATGGCGATGGAGCAGATCGTCGCGCACAACGAGAGCGGCGCGCGCGTCGATGCGCTGACCGGCCTGCTCAACCGCGGCGCGCTGGAGATGTCGGCGCTGCAGATGGTGGCGCGCTGGCAGCGCGACGGGCTGCCGCTGTCCTGCCTGGTGATCGACATCGACTACTTCAAGCAGGTCAACGATACCTTCGGGCACCATGCCGGCGATGCGGTGCTGCGCGAAGTGGCGCACGCGCTGGACAACTCGCGCCGCGCCTCGGACGTCGCCGGGCGCTATGGCGGGGAGGAGTTCTGCATCTTGTGCCCGCACACCGACGAGCAGCAGGCATCGGCGCTGGCCAACCGCATCCTGCGCAAGGTGCGCGGGATCGCGCTGCCCGGCGCGCAGGGCTTTGCCAGCGTCAGCATCGGCGTGGCGCAGCTGCGCGGCGGCCCGGGCAGCAAGGAGGGCCTGTGGCGCGCGTTGTTCGCCGATGCCGACCGCGCGCTGTACTGCGCCAAGGAACACGGGCGCGACCGCTATGTGCTGGCGTCGTCGATGGCCGCCCCGGTGCCGGGCCACGCCACGCCGATGCTGGAACCCGCCGCCGACCCCGTCGCCTGAAATCGGTGAGCTGCCGCGCCTGCCCTACAATGGCGCCCCCGCCCGGACTCGCGCCCCATCGGCGCTACCCGCCGCCGGCAACTGATGTGGTGTCTTGCAGGAAAACTTGGAATCAATGATGTCAAACGCATGCGGCCTGGACTTCGGCACGTCCAACTCAACTGTAGGCTGGAGCCGCCCGGACCGCCCCGAGGCGCTGCTGCCGCTGGAGGACGGCAAGCCGACGCTGCCGTCGGTGATCTTCTTCCACGCCGAGGATCCGCTGGTCAGCTATGGCCGCGCCGCGCTCGGCGACTACCTGGCCGGCTATGAAGGGCGGCTGATGCGCTCGCTCAAGAGCCTGCTCGGCACTTCGATGATGGACGACAGCACCGAGGTGATGGGACAGGCCATGCCGTTCCGCAAGCTGCTGGCGCATTTCATCCGCGAACTGAAGTCCCGCGCCGAGCAGGCCGGCGGCACTACCTTTGCCCACGCGGTGCTGGGCCGCCCGGTGTTCTTCATCGATGAAGACCCGGCCGCCGACCGGCTCGCCGAAGAGACGCTGGCCGAGATCGCGCGCGACGCCGGCTTTGCCGAGATTGCGTTCCAGTACGAGCCGATCGCCGCGGCGTTCGACTACGAAGCCGGCATCTCGCGCGAGGAGCTGGTGCTGGTGGCCGATATCGGCGGCGGCACCTCGGACTTCTCGCTGGTGCGCCTGTCGCCCGAACGCGCCCGCAAGACAGACCGCAGGGAGGACATCCTCGCCAACGGTGGTGTGCATATCGGCGGTACCGACTTCGACCGCGCGCTCAGCCTGGCGCGCGCCATGCCGCTGCTCGGGCTGGGCAGCCAGCTGCGCAACGGCAAGGCGATGCCGTCGAGCCAGTATTTCGACCTGGCCAGCTGGCACACCATCAACTACGTCTACACGCGCAAGGCCTGGTCGGTGGTGATGGACAACTACCGCGATGCCGCCGACACCGCCAGCCTCGACCGCCTGGTGCGGCTGATCCGCGAGCGTGCCGGCCACTGGCTGGCAATCCAGGTGGAAGACGCCAAGATCGCGCTGTCGGATGCGGCCAGCACCGAGGTCGACCTGCACCGGCTGGAGCAAGGGCTGAGGCTGACGATCTCGCGCGACGAGTTCGATGCGTCGATCGACAAACTGGTCGCCAGGACCGAGAAGACGGTCCGGCAACTGCTGGTTGACGCGGGCGTGGACGGCAACGGTGTCGATACCATCTTCTTCACCGGTGGTTCCAGCAGCGTGCCGTTGCTGCGCGAGCGGCTGGCGGCGCTGCTGCCGCAGGCGCGCTGCGTCGAAGGCGACCGTTTCGGCAGCATCGGCAGCGGGCTGGCGCTGGATGCGGTGAGGAAGTTCGGCTAGGGCAGTCTGGAAAAAGCCCGGCTCAACCGGCGCGCTTACTGCTGCAGGACGCCGCGCAACGCGAAGGCGTCGCCCACAGCCAGCCTGGCCGCCCGCAGCGCGCCACGCGCCGCTGCGGCATCACCGGCCAGCCGCAGCAGCGCCGGCAATTGCCACGGCGCGCGCAGCAGCCCGCCCAGCACCGCCGCCACATCGGTCTTGCCGCCTTCCCCCATCCCCGCCGCCGCGGCGGCCGGCACGGCGCGGCTCGCCGGGTCGATGACCACGCGGCAAGCCGCGAAGGGCAGGCGGCAGGCCGCGGCCATGCGCGCGGCGAGGTGCGATTCCATGTCGACGCACAACGCGCCGCTGGCCTGCCGCAGCGCCTGTTTTGCGGCGACGTCGAGCACCGGTTCGTCCGCGCCGGCGATGGGGCCGATCCTGGCATGCGGCAGCGCCGCGTGCAGCGCATGGGTCCAGTCCGCAGCGGTGTCGTAGCGTTCGCCGGGCGCGCGGACCTCATCGGCGATGATCAGGTCGCCCGGCGCCAGCGCCGGATCCAGCCCGCCGGCGACGCCGAAGCTGACGATGCCCCGGCACGCGCGGCTGGCCATGGCCGACACTTCCTGCTCCAGTTCGATGCCGCGCAGCCCGTGCACCACGCGGCAATGCGGGCCGGCGGCGATGCCGGCCTCGAAATCCATGCCGGTGACGACCATGACGAAGGGCGCGAAGGGAGCGACGGGTGCGACGGGTGCGAAGGGCGCGTTCATAGGGCCCACGCCACGCGGCCGTCACCGCCGCGCTGCAGGTTGCGGTAGCGCGCCAGCGCCCATAACGGGAAATAGCGCGCGTAGCCGTGATAGCGCAGGTAGAACACGCGCGGGAAACCCACGGCGGTGAAGCGCGGCTCGTGCCAGAGCCCGCCTTCCTGCGCCGGGTGCTGCGTGCTCAGCAGGTAGCCGATGCCGCGCGCGACCGCCGGGTGCTGGACGGCGCCGGCTGCCATCAGCGCCAGCAAAGCCCATGCAGTCTGCGATGCCACGCTGGGCGCGGCCTCATAGCCGCGGTAGTCGAGCCGGTAGCTGGCACCGTCTTCGCCCCAGCCGCCGTCGTCGTTCTGGATGCCGGTCAGCCAGTCGACGGCGCGCCGAACCGGGGGCGCATCGGGGCCCAGGCCGGCCGCGTTCAGCGCGCACAGCGCGCTCCAGGTGCCGTAGATGTGGTTGGTACCCCAGCGGCCGAACCAGCTGCCGTCCGGCATCTGCTCGGCCAGCAAATAGCGCAGCGCGCGCGCGGCGGGCTCGCTGCTGGCGGGCGTGGCGCCGGTCTGGCACAGCATCGACAGGCAGCGCGCCGAGACATCCGCGGTGGGCGGGTCGAGCAGCGCGCCGTGGTCGGCGAAGGGGATGTTGTTCAGGTACAGGTGCGTGTTCTCGGGTTCGAACGCACCCCAGCCGCCGTTGCCGCTCTGCATGCCGACGATCCATTCGGCGGCGCGTGCCACCGCTTCGTCGTAGCGGCCCGGCGCGGCGTGCTCGCGCATGTAGCGGTCCATCGCCGCGGCCACCACGGCGGTGTCGTCGACATCCGGGTAATGCGCGTTGGCGTACTGGAACGCCCATCCACCCGGGCGCACCCGCGGGCGGCGCACGCTCCAGTCGCCGCGCACGTCCAGCACCTGCAGCGGCTTGAGCCAGTCCAGCGCGTGCCCCACGGCCGCGGCCGCGCGCGCCTCGCCGGTCTCGAGCAGCGCCTGCGCGGCCAGCGCGGTGTCCCACACCGGCGACAGGCAGGGCTGGCAGTAGGCCTCGTCGCCATGCTCGACCAGCAGCCGCTCGACCGAGCGCCGCGCCACCGCGCGCGCGGGATCGTCGGCCGGCACGCCCAGCACGTCGAACATCATCACGCTGTTGGCCATCGCCGGAAAGATCGCGCCGAGCCCGTCCTCGCCATTCAGCCGCTCGCGCACGAACCTTTGCGCCGCGGCGATGGCGCGCCGGCGCAGCATGCGCGGGAACACCGGCTCGGCCACGCGCAGCAGCGCGTCGAACCCGCGGAACAGGTTGTACCAGCCGGCATTCTGGTGCGGCGCGCGCGGCGCCAGGCCGACGCCGCGGCGCGGACTGGAGAAGAGTTCCTCGATGCCGACCCCGCGCGGGTTGCGCGCGCGCGGGCGCAGGCTGTTCAGCACCAGCAGCGGCACGATCACCGTGCGCGCCCAGTAAGAGACCTTGGACAGGTGGAACGGGAACCAGCGCGGCAGCAGCATGATTTCCACCGGCATCATCGGCACCGCCGACCACGGCATTACGCCGTACAGCGCCAGCAGCGTGCGCGTGAACACATTGCTGGCGCTGGCGCCGCCCATGGCATGGATGGCCTGGCGCGCGCGCGCCATGTGCGGCGCCTGCGGATCGTCGCCCGCCATCTTCAGCGCGAAATACGCCTTTACGCTCGCGCTGATGTCCGCCTTGCCGTCATGGAACAGCGGCCAGCCGCCATCGGCGTTCTGGATGCGGCGCAGGTAGCGCGCGATGCGCGCTTCGAGGGCCAGGTCGGGCGTTTCGCCCAGGTAATGCACCAGCAGCACGTATTCGGCCGGGATCGTGGCGTCGGCTTCCAGTTCGTAGACCCAGTGGCCATCGGGGCGCTGCTGGTGCAGCAGCGCATCGACCGCGCGGCCGATGCCATGGTCGAGTTCCTGTGCGGCCGATCGCTGGGCCAGTGCAGGGGTGAAGGCCGGATCGGCGGCGATTCGGACAGGCGGGGCTGTCGTGCCGAAGGCGGTCTCGTTGATCGACATGCGGACTCCTTGTGCCGGCGCGGGCGGGGATGATCCGCGCCCGGCCTCGGCTTGCATCGGCTTGCATCGGCTTACATCGCCGGCAACGGCATGCGGCGCTCAGCCAATGGCGTGGCGCAGCATGATCCAGAGCAACTGCGCGCGCGGCAGGCGCACGCGCTGGCGCGGCGCCCGCCAGCCTTGCATGCGCAGGCGGGCGAGGATGCGGTGGTAGACGTCGGACATGATGCGCGGCGAGCGCACCAGCCGTGCCGGGCAGCGCGCCATGATGGCATCGGCCTGGTCGTAGTGCGCCTGCGCTTCCTGGGCCAGCGCCGCGCAGGCCTGGCCGATTGCCGCGTGCGCGACCACTGCCTGCGGCGTGGCGCCCGCGGCATCGATGCCGGCGGCGGCCAGCGCCTCGGCCGGCAGGTAGAGGCGGCCGATGGCGGCATCCTCGTCGATGTCGCGCAGGATGTTGGTCAGCTGCAGCGCGCGCCCCAGGTGGTGCGCCAGCGCAATGCCGCACGACGTTTCCAGGCCAAACACGCGCACCGCCAGCCGCCCGACCGCGCTCGCCACGCGGTCGCAATACAGATCGAGGGTGGCGGCGTCGGGGGCGCGGATGTCCTGCACCACGTCCATGGTCATGCCGTCGATGACGGCGAGGAAATCCTGCTGCTGCAGGTCAAAGGCGCGGATTTGCGCGGCCAGTGCCTGCAGCGCCGCGGGCGGGCTGCCGGCGTAGCAGGCGGCGATGTCGCTGCGCCAGGCATCGAGGCCGGCGAGGCGCTCGGCATGCGGGGCGCTGCCGTCGGCGATGTCGTCGACCGCGCGGCAGAACGCGTAGATCTCGAACATGGCCTGGCGCTGGTGCGCCGGCAGGATGCGCAGCGCGGCATGAAAGGAACTGCCGGCAGACGCGGCAGCGCCTGTGCCGGAGCCGGCCACGGCGGCGGGGGTGTCTTGCGTTGCGATCTGAGTACCGGCCACGTAACTCCTCGACACGCTGCACCCGCGCAGCGCACGCAACGGTGTGCGCGCCTATGCGCGGGCGGTGATTGTGGATCGGGCGATTATAGCAACATCAACCCGTGCACCGCCGCGCCCTGGCAGGCGGCAGGCAGCCGGCGCCATATTGTCGGCGCACAAAAGAAAAGCCCCGCGCCGGAGCTGCGGGGCTTGCTGGCCGGCGCTGCGTCGCGAGACGCGGCGGGACCGGCCGGGTCTTCAAACCGGTATCAGACGGCCTGAATCTTGGTGGCTTGCTCGCCCTTCTGGCCCATGGCCTTGACGTAGCGCACCTTCTGGCCTTCCTTCAACGACTTGAAGCCCGAGCCTTCGATTGCGGAGAAGTGCGCGAACAGATCGTTGCCGCCTGCGTCCGGCGTGATGAAGCCGAAGCCCTTGGCGTCGTTGAACCACTTAACGGTACCGGTTTCCATATCTATCTCAACCTTGGATTTCAAAATGAGCGAAAAAACGCTCGTTATACACCGTGTGCAACGCAGGCAACGGCTTCTTGGTTCCGCTGCTGCATCCGTATGACATCGATATGTCGCTGTCGTGACAACCGAATACGTCACGGAACAACACACCAAATGACACACCCAAAAGGGCGCTGCACAAGTGGGAATCATTCTGCCGAATTTTCCCGATGTGTCAATCAGGCGAAGCGCCTAATCATGATGAGAGGTTCCGATAGGAGATATTAACGTCTTCTACTTCGCATTCGATTCAGTGAATTCCCTGAGTGCGCCTGCCCACGCGGTTTCGACTGAATTTCAGAAGGAGGCACCTTGATTGCGCGCGGAATGGCGGTTCCTAGTGCGGAACGCGCGTATTTCGGTGCATTGTTTCTTTTTGTTTCAAATGTCATTACCGCATTCGGGGGATGTTTTTATCCCTTCGGGTGCGGCGGGCATCGATCCGGTGCAAATCCGACGGGTAGAAATGCCGCATCGCTCCAATTCAGGGAGCGAATCGCGCGCAACGTATATAGGGTGAACCCCTGTAAAAATGCTTTGCCGCGGCGCTGTTGTTGCCGCAGGGTAAGTCCCGATTGCCGGGCGCGCCACCAGTCGCCTGGATGGACATTTAGAGCTCGCCACCTTCCGCACGGTAAAATTTTCCTGCCTGCTGTCGTCCGGAACACCCGTTGGTGCGTTAGCTGTCCGTCCCTTGCGCTTTGATGACGTGGATCGCCGCGTGAACGGGGAACGCCGTGGGGGCGGCGTGAGGCACTTCGGATTGTCGACGAGTTCGGTATCCACAACAAGAAGTGATAAAAATGACAGGGGTTAAGAGGAAAAGCGCGCCGCGCATCTATGTGCCGGTGCGCGTCAAGTTCGCGGTCGCACTGGCCGTGGCAGTGGGCTGGACCGCCTTTTCGATATGGATGGCGCAGCAGTGGATGTCCGACCTGACCAGCAATGTCGGCGTGGTGGCCGCCGTGCTGCTGGTGGGCGGCATCGCCATCGTCCCGGGGTTCATGAACGCCTTCCTGATCGCCAGCCTGGCCATGGACCGCCGGCCGCCGCGCCGGCCGCTGGACGACTATCCGCCGCTGACCATCCTGATCGCGGCCTACAACGAAGAAGCGTCGATCCTGGACACGCTGGCCAGCATCGGGCGGCAGAACTATCCCGCGCCATTGCAGGTGATCGTCATCAACGACGGCTCCCGCGACGCCACCGCGTCGCTGGTGCGCGGCGCCGAGGTCAAGTACCCGTGGCTGCGCCTGCTCGACATGCCCAGGAACGGCGGCAAGGCAAAGGCGCTGAACGCCGGGCTGAAGCTCGCGCTGAATGACCTGGTCGTTACCGTCGACGCCGACTCCTACCTGCAGAAGCTGGCGCTGGTCAGCATCGTCGAGCGCTATCGCCAGGACCCGCCCAATACCCGCGCCGTGGCTGGCAAGATCCTGGTGCGCAATTCGCGCCAGAACTGGCTGACGCAGTGCCAGGAATGGGACTATTTCCAGGGCATCGCCGCGATCAAGCGCATGCAGTCGCTGTACCAGGGCACGCTGGTCGCGCAGGGTGCGTTCTCGATCTACGACCGCCAGGCGCTGCTTGAAGTGGGTGGCTGGGACGACTGCGTCGGCGAGGACATCGTGCTGACGTGGGCGCTGCTGAAGGCTGGCTACCGCGTCGGGCACTGCGAGGACGCCTGTATCTTTACCAACGTGCCCGAAAACGTGCGCCAGTTCGTGCGCCAGCGCCAGCGCTGGGCGCGCGGCATGATGGAGGCCTTCCGCCAGCACCCGGGCATCCTGCTGGCGCCGCGCATGTCGACTTTCTTCGTCTACTGGAACCTGCTGTACCCGTGGCTGGACCTGGCATTTACGCTGGGCTTTATTCCCGGCATCGTGCTGGCGCTGTTCGGCTACTACTGGATCGCGGGGCCGATGACGCTGGCGCTGTTGCCCCTGGCGGTGCTGATGAGCGTGCTGATGTTCACCATCGAACGGCGCATGTTCGACCGGCTCGGGCTCAAGGTCAGGCGCAACCGCCTCGGCCTGTGCATCTACGTGATTTTCTACAGCCTGCTGCTCCAGCCCGCGAGCGTGCTCGGCTATATCGACGAACTCTTCAAGACGCGCAAGACCTGGGGTACCAAGTGAAACGATCTGGCTTTGCGTTGGTGTGCGCGGTGCTTGGTTCCCTGAATGCGACGACGGCGGTAGCGGAAGAAGAAAAGGCGCTCGACCAGGGCTTCGGCCCGGAATTCCTGGCCACCAACGACAGCGAAGGCTTCCGCTCGCGCCGCCTGTCGGTCGAATACCTGCCCAGCATTCAGCACGCCGACCACCTGTTCGGCCTGCGCGCCAGCGACTATCGCTACAGCCAGGCTGGCTGGGCCCGCCACGGGCAAAAGGTGAGCGTGTTCGGGCGGCAACTGGATCCGGCCACGCTCAACGGCTGGACCTTCGACGCGGGCGTGTTCACCCAGGGCGGGCATACGCTGCTGACGCTGGATGGCGGTTACCGGCTGCCGCTGGCAAAGCGCACCTCGCTGGAAGTCTTCATCAACCGGGACTGGGTGGAGACCCAGGCCGCGCTCGATCGCGGCGTGTCCTATACCTTTGCCGGCGTGGCGCTGGACCAGGGCATCGGCCCGCACGTGACGCTGGTGGGTGTGGCCGGGCAGCAGTATTTCTCCGACGGCAACCGCCGCGACCACGGCCGCGTGCGGCTGATCTACCAGCCGTCGCTCGACCTCGGCCTGACGCTGCAGGCGCGCTTTCGCGCCTACCGCAGCACGCAGGACGACGTGGGCCGCGCTTACTTCAACCCCGAGCACTACTCGGAGACCATGCTGGCGATCGGCTGGCGCCAGCGCTACCAGGGCTGGATGGGCGCGCTGGTGGCCGGCCTGGGGCGCGAAAAGATCGACGACTCCCCGCTCCAGCCCACCCGGCTGTTCGAGGTCAGCCTGCAGAGCCCGGTGCGCGCTGCGCAGTCGCTGCGCCTGCGTGCCGGCTACAACCGCAGCGCCTCCTATAGCGGCCCCAAATATCACTATCGCTATGTGATGGGCGAATGGATCATCCGCTTCTGAGCCGCGCCTGAGCGGCATATCGGCTCCCCGGCCGCCGGTATGCCAGCTCCCCGCCGATTCCCGCCTCCCCGTGATCGTTGCCATTGCCCGGTTTTTCGAGGCCGATCCCGGCATGTTGCGTCATGCCCCTCGTCGGGAGCCTCGACGGCGGGTGTCGCTGTTAGGTAACATTGCAACTTCCGGCTTGCTTCGGCCACGCTTGCCGCGCGATTGACCATAGGCCGCGCCCGCCAGGGTGGATATCAGAGCCGTCAGTATTGCCCGGCGCGCAGTCGCAATGGCAGTCGCAGTAGGCAGGGGGGAGTGGATGAGAATTGCCTCGGTGGAGGACGATCCGGATCAGGCCGAGCTGATCCGGCAGATTTTGGGCGAGGCCGGTTTCGAGTGCGAGTCGTTCGCCAATGGCACCGATTTCCTGCGCGCGCTGCGCGAACGGGCATTTGACCTGCTGATGGTCGACTGGCAGCTGCCCGGCACCAGCGGCTATGAACTGGTCAGCTGGGTGCGCCAGAAGTCCGGCAACATGCCGCCGATCCTGTTTGTCACCAGCCGTACCGGCGAGGCCGACATCGTTGCGGGCCTGAGTGTCGGTGCCGACGACTATATGCTCAAGCCCATCCGCGCCGGCGAACTGGTCGCGCGCGTGCGCTCGCTGCTGCGCCGCGCCTATCCCGAGGCCGCGCAGGAGGTCGAGCTGATCCGGCGCGGCAACTACACGGTCGATCCCCATACCCGCGCCATCACCATCGGCGGCCAGCCCGTGCAGCTGTCGCCGCGCGAGTATGAGCTGGCCCTGTTCCTGTTCCGCAATACCGGGCGCCTGCTGGCGCGCGAGGTGGTGGAGCAGGCGGTCTGGGGCCGCGCCATGGGCGCCGGCTCGCGCACGCTCGATACCCATATCTCGCGGTTGCGGCTTAAGCTGGCGTTGCGCCCAGAAAACGGCGTGCGGCTGACGTCGGTGTATTCGCACGGCTATCGCTTTGAGGAAATTTCCGCTGCCGAAGCGGAAGCTGACGAGGCCGGGGCGGATGCGTAAGTGGATTGGCACGGCCGCGCTGGCGTGGATGGCCGGCGTGGCAGGTCCGGCGCAGGCCGGGCCGGCAGGCGCGGAGGGCGCCGATTTCCTGTACCTGGTCGAGCCGGGCGATACCCTGATCGGCCTGGCCGAGCGCTACATGGCGTCGGCCGATGGCTGGCGCACGCTGCAGCGGCTCAATGGCGTGGCGGACCCCTACCGGCTCGTGCCCGGCTCGCGCCTGCGCATCCCGCTGAGCCAGATCCCCGAGCAGGCCGCGTCGGCGCGCGTGGTCTATGTCAGCGGCGAAGTGCGCGCTAACAGCCGTCCGCTGCAGGTGGGCATGTCGCTGGACGAATCGGCACGGATCGAGACCCCGGCGGCCGGCTCGGTCACGCTGGAACTGCCCGATCGCAGCCGCATCACATTGCCGTCAAATACCACGGTGGCCGTGCGCCGGCTGCGTACGTTTGCGCGCAGCGGACTGACCGATACCGTGATCCGCATCGAGCAGGGCGGCGCCGATACCCGCGTGGCGCCCGAGGGCGGCGGCGTGGGCCGCTTCGAGCTGCATACTCCGATGATAGTCACGGGCGTGCGCGGCACCAGCTACCGGGTCGCGGCCGATGCTGCCGGCAGCCGCAGCGAGGTGCTGGAAGGCCGCGTCGGCGTCAGCGCGGCGCGCCAGGCCAGACCAGTACCCGACGGCCGCGCCATGTCGGCGGCGGCGCAAGTGAGCGCCGGCTATGGCGTCGGCGTCTCGGACCGTGGCCGGCTGTCGCAGCCGGTGGCGCTGCTGCCGGCGCCGGTGCTGCTGCCCCCGGCCGATACCGTGCTGGGCCCGGCCTTCGACGCGGCCTGGCAGCCGGTGCCCGGCGCCAGCGCATACCGCGTCACGGTGGCGCGCGACGCTGCGCTGACAGAACTGGCCTGGAGCGGCACCACCACCGACACCCGCGCGCGTCCGGAGGGCCTGCCGGAAGGCACGCTCTATCTTGCCGTCAGCGCCATCGACGCCAACCGGCTGACCGGCCTTGCCGCGCAGGCGCCGGTGGCCGTGCGCCTGAACCCGCCGGCGCCTTTCACGCTGCAGCCCGCCGCCGATGCGGTGCGCTATGGCGAGACGGTGGCGTTCGCGTGGGCGACCGTGCCCAGCGCCGCCAGCTATGAGCTGGCCGTGGCCGCAGATGCCGGCTTCGCCGGCGAGGTGGCACTGCACCCCGCTGCCGAGCCGGCCAGTGCGCACCCGCAGGCTCCGGGCCAGTACTGGTGGCGCGTGCGCAGCGTCGACGCCGCGGGCCGGCCGGGCCCCTGGTCGGCGCCGGTCGCATATCGCGTGGAGCCGCCGGGCCCGGTGCCGGCGATGCAGGACGACGGCAGGACGCTGCAGATCGGCTGGCCCGCGGACCGTGGCGCGGGCACCGGCTACCGGGTCCAGCTGTCCGCCGACGCCGGCTTTGCCACGCTGCTGGCGGACCAGCACAGCGAAACCAACGCCATCGAGCTGCCGCGTCCGGCGCCCGGCGTCTACTACGTGCGGGTCGCCCGCGCTGCGCCGGGCACGGTGCCTGACCCGGCGGCGTTCTCCGCGCCGCAGCGCATCGAGATATTCACCTTCCTGATGGACGGCAATGGCGGTGCCATCGGCGCCGGTGGCGCGACGGGCGGCGGGACGGGTGGCGGTGGCCGCATCCGCCTCCACTGAGCCCGCCGCGGCGCCTGAACCAGACGCGCCGGCCGCGCCGGGGCGCGCCTTCGGCCGGCGCACGCTGGCCGAATGGTGCGTGCTGGTCGCGGCGGTGCTGGCGCTGGTGCTGCTGGCCGCGCGCCAGGGCTGGACCGAGCGCGCCGACCTGGCCGCCTACGACACCGCCATCGCCGCCCAGCACCATCCCGCCCGCGACGACATCGTCATCGTCGCCATCGACGACGCCAGCATCACCGCCATCGGCCGCTGGCCCTGGCGCCGCGCGGTGCTGGGGCAACTGGTCGAGCGCATCGCCGCCGGCGGCCCGCGCGCGATCGGCGTCGACGTGATCCTGTCCGAGCGCGACACCCGTTATCCGCAGGACGACGCGCTGCTGGCGCGCAGCCTGGCGCAGGCGGGCAATGTAGTGCTGCCGGTGGTGGCCGAGCCCGGCGCCGGCGGCATGCTGGTGCGCTACCCGCTGGCCGGGCTGGGCGCCGCGGTTGGCCATATCAACATGGTGGTCGATACCGATGGCGTGGCGCGCCAGGTCTGGCTGCGCGAAGGCCCGCGGCCGGTAGAGGCCGCCGGCGTGCCGCACCTTGCGGCGGTGATGGCCGGCATGCTGGCAGGACCTGGGCGCGCACCGCGGACGCTGGACAGCTATCGCCAGGAAGCCGCACGCGTCACTGAAAGCAACGGCTGGGAGCGCAGCGGCCGCTTGCGCATTCCCTACGCCGGCCCGCCCGGCACCTTTGCGCGCGTGTCGGCGCGCGACGTGCTGGAAGGCCGCATCGATCCCGCGCGCTTTGCCGGCAAGGCGGTGCTGGTCGGCGCCATGGCCACCGGCATGGGCGACGTGCTGCCCACGCCGGTGTCGCGCGACGGCCGCGGCATGAGCGGCGTCGAGATCCTGGCCAATACGCTGCAGGCGCTGACCGACGGCGACGCCATCCTGGCGGTGCCGCGCGGCTGGCAGCTCGCGGGAACGCTGCTGGCGGTGCTGCTGGCGGCGCTGGCCGCGCTGCGCCTGCCGCCGCGCGGCGCGCTGGTCGCCACCGGGCTGCTGCTGGCGGCACTGCTGGGCGGCTCGCTGGCGCTGCTGGCGCTGGCACGGCTCTGGTTCGCCCCGGCCGCGGCTGCGCTGGGCTGCCTGCTGTTCTACCCGCTGTGGGCGTGGCGCCGCCAGGAAGCGGCGCTGCGCTTCCTGACCGACGAACTGGCGCGGCTGGAGCGCGAGCCGGGACTGATGCCGGCGCCGCACTACACAGGCGCCACGCTGGACAGCCGCATGCGCGCCGTCTATGGCATGAGCGCCAGGCTGCGCGGCATGCGCCGCTTCCTCTCCGACGGGCTGGAAAGCCTGCCCGATGCCACCGCCATCTGCGACCTGGCCGGCGGCGTGATGCTGGCCAACCGGCGCTGCGTGGCGCTGGCGCCGGCGGTGCTCGGGGGCATGGCCGCGGCAGGCGGCGATACCGGCCAGCCGCGTGCGCCGATCCGCGACGTAATCGAGGCGCTGTTCCCGGCGCCCGCGCCGGCGCTGGCGTACTGGCACGCGCTGCATGACCGCCATGCCGGGGTCCGGCCGGCGCAGGAGCCCGTGCCCGAGGGCGGCATCGAAGTGGCCGGTCGCGGCGACCGCCGCTACCTGATGCACGGCGCGCCGCTGCACGCAGAGTCCGGCGCGGTGGCGGGGCTGATCGTCAGCGTCACCGACATCACGGCGATCCGCGTAGCCGAGCGCCAGCGCGAGCAGATGCTGCGCTTCCTGTCGCATGACATGCGCTCGCCGCAGGCGTCGATCCTGGCGCTGATCGAGCTGCACGAGCGCCGCGCCCGGCGCAACACCGGCAACACCGGCGACGGCCACCATGGCGCCGTCCAGGCCGAACACGGCGACGATAGCAACAGCGCCGTGCTGCACCGCATCGCCGCCCACGCGCGCCGCACCATGACGCTGGCCGACGATTTCATCAGCGTGGCGCGCGCCGAGTCGCAGTCGCTGGCCTTTACCGAGGTCGAGCTTGGTGGCCTGGTGCTGGATGCCACCGACCAGCTGTGGGCGCTGGCCAATGCCCGCAGCATATCGCTGCAGATCGACCTGCCCGATGAGCCTGCCGTGCTGCGTGGCGAGCCCGCGCTGCTGGTGCGGGCCATCGCCAACGTGGTCAGCAACGCCATCAAGTTCAGCCCGAACGGTGCCGAGGTGGCGGTGATGCTGACGCGCGCGCACGAGCATTTCGTGATCGCGGTGCAGGACCATGGCCCCGGCCTCGACGAGGCCGACCAGGCGCGGCTGTTCGAGCCCTTCGTGCGGCTGCACGAGGGCCGGCAGGGCGCGCCGGACGGCACGGGGCTGGGCCTGGTGCTGGTGCGCGCGGTGGCCGAGCGGCATGGCGGCAAAGTCACGGTGCAAAGCGCGGCGGGTGCGGGCGCAACATTCCGGATCGAATTGCCGGCCGGTTAAGCAGCGGCGCAAGACAGCGCGGGGCAAAAAGCAGCGCGGGGCAAAAACAGCGCTGGCCACGATAGCGCTGTTATGGCAGCAAGGCGCCCGTGGACACAATTGTTGCCATTCAACCTGTGCGGAATTGCGTAGCATCGGACCGCCGCTGGAGCCGCATCCGGCGGTCTTTGCGCCCTTGCCAGCTCCCCCAACGGCCTTACTGGCTCGGGCGATTTTTTTGCGCGCCGGGCAGCCCGCAGGCCGTCACGTCCGCACGGTGTCCTGTTCGCGCCGCGCGGGGAACGTCAGCACGAAGCGCGTCCTGCCCGCGGCCGACTCGGCGGCGATGGCGCCGCCGTGCGCGGCCATGATCGCCTGAGTGATCGCCAGGCCCAGCCCGGAGCCCTCCGAATCCGGCCGCGCGCGCGATTTGTCGGCGCGCGAAAAGCGGTCGAACAGCGACGGCAGGAATTCGGGCGGAATGGCTTCGCCTTCGTTTTCGATCACGATATCCACCGCCTCCGCGCCTTCCAGCGCGCCGGCGCGCGGCAAGATCGTCACCATGATGGGCTTGCCCGCGGCCGCGTGCCGCAGCGCGTTGGACAGCAGGTTGCTGAGCGCGCGCCGCACCATCAGCCGGTCGCCGGTGATGCGCCCGCTGCCGTGTTGCCGCAGCTGCACGCCCTTGTCCTCGGCCAGTGCATCGTAGAAGTCGAACAGCGCGGCGACTTCCTGCTCGACCGCGATGGGCTCGGCGCTGGGCAGTGTGATGCCGTGTTCCATCTTGGCCAGGAACAGCATGTCGGACACCATGCGCGAGAGCCGCTGCAGCTCCTCGGCGTTGGAGGCCAGCACCTCGCGGTACTTGGCCGCATCGCGCGGCTGCGACAGCACCACGTCGGTCTGCGTCATCAGGTTGGTGATCGGCGTGCGCAACTCATGCGCCAGGTCCGACGAGAATTCCGACAGGCGCCTGAAGTCGTCCTGCAGCCGTGCGAGCATGGCGTTGAGCGTGGCGGCCAGGTCGGCCATTTCCACCGGCACGGCATCCACCGGCATGCGTTCGTCGAGCTTGTGCGCGGTGACCGCGCGCGCCCGCGATGCCATGGTGCGCAGCGGCGCCAGCCCGCGGCGCGCCGCCCACCAGCCCAGCAACCCGCTGGCCAGCGCCGCGAGCGCGGTGTAGAAGGCCAGCGACTGTCGGAACGCCCGCATGAAGTGCGCATGCAGTGCGGTGTCCATGCCGACCACGATGCGCAGCGCGCCGGCACCCGGCACCTGCGCCACGGCGCGCAAGCCGCGGTAGGCCTGTCCGCGCTGCTCCCAGGCGAAGGTATCGCGATTCGCCGGCAGTGCTGCTGCGGTGGCCTGCGCGGGGCCGAAATCGAAAGCGTGCGTCGCGTACACGCGATGGCCGTCCGCGTTGCGCACCTCGGCGACGAAGCCGGGATGGTGCTCCAGCGCCTGTCCCAGCCGCTGCGGCAGCGACGCCATCGGGCCTTCGGCCGCGATCTTGCGTACCAGGCGCACGTTGTCGTCCAGCACGGCGTAGTCTTCGTCGGCGAAATGGCTGTCCATCGCCAGCCAGATCAGCACGCCCAGCCCCAGCAGCACCGCCGCCGACGACAGCGAAAACAGGATCGTGAGCCGCGCCGTCAGCGACAGCCGGGCCCTCATGCCGCATCCTCCGGGTCCGGCGCCTCCAGCACATAGCCCATGCCGCGCACGGTCTGGATCAGCCTGGGCTCGAAGCCGTCGTCGATCTTGGCGCGCAGGCGGCGGATGGCCACGTCGATCACGTTGCTGTCGCTGTCGAAATTCATGTCCCACACCTGCGAGGCGATCAGCGAGCGCGGCAGCACTTCGCCGCGGCGCCGTGCCAGCAGCTCGAGCAGCGCGAACTCCTTGCTGGTCAGCGTGATGCGGCGCCCTGCGCGGGTAGCGCGCCGGCGGCCCAGGTCGAGCACGAGATCGGCCACCTGGATCCGGTCAAGCGCCATCTGCGCGGCGCCGCGCCGCAGCAGGGTGCGTACGCGCGCCAGCAGTTCGGAGAAGGCGAAGGGCTTGACCAGGTAGTCGTCAGCGCCCAGCTCCAGGCCCTTGACGCGATCGGCGACGCTGTCGCGCGCGGTCAGGAACAGCACCGGCACGGCGTTTTCGGCGGCACGCAGCGCCTGCACGATGCGCCAGCCGTCCATGTCCGGCAGCATCACGTCGAGGATGACGAGGTCGTAGGACTCGGTCATGGCCAGGTGCTGGCCGTCCAGCCCGTTGTGCACCAGGTCGACGACAAAGCCTGCTTCCGTCAGGCCCTGGCGCAGGTATTCCCCGGTCTTGGTCTCGTCTTCCACTACCAGCAGTTTCATCGGCCCTGGATCCCTGTCTTCGATCGTTTCGGCAACTCTACGCGCGCGCGGCGCGCGGGAACATGACCGGAAGATTACCGGATTGTCATGTTCCGGTCAGGCGAGGGTAGGGTGGCGCTGGCTACGCTTGCCTTGCCTTGATCCATAAATTGAAGCCATGCGACGCCACCGACCTACGGGCCTCTTGCTGCCCACGCCTCCCGACCTGCCACGCCGCCGCTTTGTCCAGGGACTGGTGGCCGGCGGCGTGGTCGCCGGGCTGGCCGGGCTTGGCGGCACCAGCGCGCTGGCCAGCACGCCCGACCGCGCCGCCGCCGCTGCCGCGGCGGGAACCGCGCCGGTGCTGCGCGGCACCGAGTTCGACCTCGTGATCGGCGAGTCGCTGGTCAACTTCACCGGCAAGCCGATGGTGGCCACTACCATCAACGGCATGCTGCCTGGCCCGACGCTGCGCTGGCGCGAAGGCGACACCGTCACCATCCGCGTCACCAACCGGCTGCGCGAGGCGACCTCGATCCACTGGCACGGCATCATCCTGCCGTTCGAAATGGACGGCGTGCCGGGCATCAGCTTTGCCGGCATCGCCCCGGGCGAGACCTTCACCTATCGCTTCAAGGTGGCGCAGCAGGGCAGCTACTGGTACCACTCGCACTCCGGTTTCCAGGAAATGACCGGGGTCTACGGCGGCATCGTCATCGACCCGGCCGCGGGCCGCGAGCACGGACACGCCGACCGCGACTACACCGTGCTGCTGTCCGACTGGACCGACGAAGACCCGATGCGGGTGCTGACCAAGCTCAAGGTGCAGAGCGACTACTACAACTACAACCAGCCGACCGCCGTCGACTTCTTCCGCGACGCGGCGCGCGACGGGATGAAGCAGGCGCTGGACAAGCGCCGCATGTGGAACCAGATGCGGATGAGCCCGACCGACCTCGCGGACCTGTCCGGCGCCACGCTGACCTACCTGACCAACGGCGTCACGCCGGCCGGCAACTGGACCGGGCAGTTCCGCCGCGGCGAGACCGTGCGGCTGCGCTTTATCAATGGCTCGGGCAATACCTTCTATGACGTGCGCATCCCGGGACTGAAATTGCGCGTGGTGCAGGCCGACGGGCAGGACCTGGAGCCGGTCACCGTCGACGAATTCCGCTTCGGCCCCGGCGAGACCTGCGACGTCGTGGTCGCGCCGCGGGACGACGCCTACACCGTCTTCGCCCAGGCGATGGACCGCACCGGCTATGCGCGCGGCACGCTGGCCGTGCGCGAAGGCCTGTCGGCGCCCGTGCCCGCGCCGGACAAGCCGGAGTGGCTGAGCATGACGGACATGATGGGCGACATGGGTGGCATGGGCCATGGCGGTGCGCATGGCATGGACCACAGCACGCATGGCATGGACCACGGCAGCATGCATGGCATGGCAGCGATGAACCATGGCGCGATGCCGGGCATGGACCACAGCCAGCACGGCATGGCGGCGATGTCGGCCGAGCCGTCGCTCAAGGTGCCGAGCAAGGTCGCGCGTCACGCCCGCACCGAGTATGGCGCCGGCACCGACATGCGCGTCGACATGGCGCGCACCAACCTCGACGATCCCGGCATCGGGCTGCGCAACAACGGAAGGCGCGTGCTGACGCTGTCCGACCAGCACACCGTCGGCGGCCCGATGGACCCGCGCGGCCCGGGCCGCGAAGTGGAGCTGCACCTGACCGGGAACATGGAACGCTACACGTGGTCGTTCGACGGCGTGGAGTTCGGCAAGTCGACGCCGATCTATTTCAAGTACGGAGAACGGCTGCGCGTGATCCTGCACAACGACACCATGATGACCCACCCCATGCACCTGCACGGCATGTGGAGCGAACTGGAAGCGCCGGACGGCAGCTTCCAGGCGCGGCGCCACACCATCCCGGTGCAGCCGGCGCAGCGCATCAGCTTCCTCGTCACCGCCGATGCGCTGGGACGCTGGGCCTGGCATTGCCACCTGATGATGCATATGGATGCGGGCATGTTCCGCGAAGTGGTGGTGGCGTGATGACGGCAATGAAGAAGACTCCGCGTTCGCTGGCCAGGCCCGCCACCCGCGTCGCGGCCGCCGTGCTGGCACTGGCTGCGATGGGCGCAGCGTCGGCGCAGGATCCGCACGCGGGCCACCAGGGCCACCAGGGTCATGGTGTGCCGGCGCAGGACACCTCCCCGATGCAAGGCATGGAGCCGATGGACCCGATGCAGCCCATGGAACCCATGCAGCCGATGCAGCCGATGCAGCCGATGCAGCAATCCGGCACGATGGATCACGGCGACATGAAGATGCAGGGCGGCAGCGCCCCGCCCGACGCGCGCGATCCGCACGCGTATTCCGGCGGCTACCAGCTCGGCGTCGGCAAGTACGCGCTGGGCGACAAGCGCCAGCTGGTGATGGCCGACGAGCACCTGTTCGCCTCCGTGCTGGTCGATCGCCTGGAGTGGGCCCATGCCAGCGGTGAAAACGCCGCTGCCTACGAGGCGCAGGCTTGGTTCGGCAACAGCTACGACAAGCTCGTGCTGAAGGCCGAGGGCGAGGCCGCGAAGGGAAAGCTGCATGAGGCCCGCACGGAACTGCTGTGGGGCCATGCCGTGGCCAGCTACTGGGATACCCAGCTGGGCCTGCGCAACGATGCCGGCAGCGGCCGCCCCGCGCGCAACTGGCTGGCATTCGGCATCCAGGGGCTGGCGCCGTACTGGTTCGAAGTCGACGCCACCGCCTACATCGGCACCAGCGGCCGCACCGCGTTGCGGCTTGCCGCCGAGTACGAGCTGCTGCTGACGCAGCGCCTGATCCTGCAGCCGCGCATCGAAGCGAACCTGTATGGCAAGAACGACCCCGAGACCGGCATCGGCAGCGGCCTGTCCAGCGGCACCGTGGGCGTGCGCCTGCGCTATGAGATCAGCCGCCAGTTCGCGCCGTATATCGGCGTCGAGCGCTACCAGGCTTTCGGCAACACGGCGGACATGATCCGTACGTCCGGCGGCCGCGCCGGCGAGACGCGCTTCGTGGCCGGCGTGCGCATGTGGTTCTGAGCGGCCGCCATTCTTCTTTCCCATTATCAATACGGAGCAGAGCCATGCGAATCAAGCGCCCCCTGATCGCCACCATTGCCGCCGCGGCCGCCGCGCTGGCCAGCAGCGCGGCCTTCGCGCATCCCAGGCTGGTCACGTCCTCGCCCGCCGACAAGGCCGAGGTGGCAGCGCCGCAGAAGATCGAGCTGACCTTCTCGGAAGACCTCGTCACGCAGTTTTCCGGCGCCAACCTGGTGATGACCGGCATGCCCGGCATGGCCAGCCATGCACCGATGAAGATGGCAGCCAGGGTATCGGCCAGCAGCGACCCCAAGGCCATGGTGATCACGCCGGCGCAGCCGCTGCCCGCGGGCAGCTACCGCGTCGAATGGCGCGCCGTATCGGCCGACACGCATCCCGTTACCGGCAATTTCTCCTTCACCGTCAAGTGATGGCGGACCATGGACTGGCTCGCCGTCGCGCTGCGCCTGGCGCTCTATGTCGTCCTGGGCCTGGCGTTCGGCCTGCCGCTGTTCTGCCTGGCTGCGCTGCGGCGCGATGAACACGGTGCGCGGTTCGCCGCGCAGTGCCGTGACATTGCGCTCGGTTGCGCGCTGGGCGGTACCGTGCTGTCGCTGGCCGGACAGGTGGTAATGGCCAGGACGATGAGTGGCGCGGCGTCGTACGTCGCATTGGACCGCGATGTCTTCGGCATGATCCTGACCGGCACGGCGTACGGCATGGCCTGGTCGGTGCGCGTGGCGGCGCTGGTGCTGTGCTTGCCAGCGGTGCTGATGCTGCGCGCCCGGCCTGTCGCGCAGGCCGTCTTGCTGGCGATGCTGTCGGCGCTGGCGCTGGCATCGCTGCCCTGGGGCGGCCACGGCGCAATGAGCAAGGGCGTCGGCCACTACGTGCACCTTGCCGCCGACGCGGCCCACTTGCTTGCCGCGGGTGCGTGGGCTGGTGCGCTGGCCGCGTTCGTGCTGCTGTCGCGGGCGCGGCAGGGATCCGATCCCGCCGCGCTGTCGCTGCTCAGCCGCACGGCCAACGGATTTGCCCGTATCGGCACCGGCATTGTCGTCACGCTGGTGCTGACCGGCGCGCTGAACTATGGCTTCGTCGTCGGTCCAGCCCTGCCGGACCTGTCGGCAACGGCGTACGGCGGCTTGCTTGCCGCCAAGCTGGCGCTTTTCCTGGGGATGCTGGCGCTGGCTGCCGCCAATCGCTTCCGCCACGCGCCGCGGCTGGAGCAGGCCTTGCGCACGGGACGGCAGCCAGCCATGGCGGCGCGCGCGCTGCGGCGCAGCGTGGCGCTGGAAGCGGCGGCGGGCACGGCGGTGCTGGCCCTGGTCGCGGCGCTGGGCACGCTGTCGCCCGCAACGGGCTGAGGGCACTTCCCGCTCGAGCAGCCGGGCCTGGAGCAGTTGCGGCGCGCGGCCGGTGCGCAACCCGAGCCGATGGTGGTGCCGTTCCCGTGCCAGCCGGCGCGCGGTGCGTCCCCTCAGACGTAGGCGATCAGGCGCCCGGCACAGATCACCAGCACCCACACCACCACCGACACGATGGCACTGAGGCGCGCACCGGCCGGCGGCGCGCGCTCCACGTCCCAGCCGAGCCGGCTGTCATGCAGCCGCCGGTATGGCACGGTATGGAACCACGCGACGTTGAGCAGCGCCAGCGCGACCAGGCACAGCTTGGCGAGGAAGGCGGGATTGGTGGCCAGTTCGTCCGCATGCGCCATGAACAGCAGCACGCCGCTGGCGGCGACGGCAATAAAGGCCGCTACCGTGAACGGCAGTGCATGGCGCAGCAGCAGGCTGACCGGCAGCCGGCGCCCGAGCCCGGCCAGGCGCATGTCGACCACGACGATGGAGCCGAACAGCAGTGCCATGCCGGCGAGATGGACGATTTCCACCGCCGGGTAGGCCCACGGGGAGGAGCGCAGCGCGGCAGCGAACGGCAGCCGTGCCAGGCCGGCAGCCCATTCGCTCCATTGCGCCAGCAGTGCCGCCATGGCGCGCGTGGCGGCTCAGCGCAGCTCGACGGTCTTGCCGTCCACGGTGATGCGCTCGGCGCGCATCTCGTCGGCCTTTTCCTTGCTGGCGTAGCCGACCAGCGTGACCTCGCGGCCCACGGCAACCTTGTCGGCGGTGGCGCCGCGCGCTTCCATGCGCGACACCGGCGCGAGGATGGCCAGCCAGCGCTTGCCGCCCGCATCGATGCGGATATGCGCGTGCGGGTTTTCGTAATGGCTCTCGACGATCTTGCCGGTCAGCGTCAGGGGCTTGGTCTCGTCGTAGGTCGACCAGCCGTGGTGGGCCAGGGCAGGTACAGCGGCCAGCGCCAGTGTGGCGCTGGCGGCGAGCATCAGCGAGCGGAAGCGGTTCGGCATGGGGGCGGTCTCCGGTCAGGTGCTGGGTCGGGGCGGGCTCGGGTGCAGTCCTCTGGTGCGGTCAGGTGGAGTATAGGCGGCGCTGGACCGACACGCGGGGACCGTCATGGCCGGCAGCTGTCCGCGCGCTGCACCAGCCGGTGCAGGCTCGGGCTCATGGGCTTGAGCGCGGCACGCTCGGCCGTCAGCGCAATGGCCAGGTTGCGGCGGCCGGCACGCAGCGCCGACTCGAGCAGCGTCAGGCCGATCACGTCGCGCTGCGCATGGCTGCCGCCAAAGCGATGGGCGATGAGCCGCACCGGCAGCAGCAGGTCGATCGCGCCCGCGTAATCGCCCTGCTCGAATGCGATCAGCGCATCGGCCACCGGCAGGCCCACGTCTCGCGCCATCAAGGCGTTGGTGCCGTTGCCCAGCGCGGCGCGCTCGAGCGCGGCACGCAGCTGGTCGACGGCCGCCGGCCGGTGCGCGCCCAGGCTTGCCATCACGGCGTGGACGTCGTTGAAGGCGTAGTACCCGGCCGCGCCGCGGCCCAGCCAGTCGTCCGCCACGGGCTGCCAGCGCGTGCCCACGTCGACGCCGCGCAGGTGCAGCCGCCACAGCAACGCGGAGGCATCCACCAGGTCCAGCGCGATCGCCGGCGCCGGGCGGCTGATCTCGCGGTCGTACAGCGCCAGCACGTCGTCGGTGCTGCCTGCTTCGAGCTGGAACAATGCCAGGTGCCACCAGTTGTGCACGGCCAGCATGTTGTCCTCTGACCAGTCGTCGCGGCGTGCATTCAGCCAGGCGATGCCGTCGTCCAGCCGGCCCTGCATCTCCATCACGTGCGCCACCGCGTGCACGGCCCACGGGTCGCGCGGGTTCAGTTCCAGCGCGCGCCGGCCGCTTTCCTCGGCGCGGCCGTAGAGCTGGGTTTCTTCCAGCCCGAACGCATGCATGCCGAGCAGGTAGCTGTAGCCCGGCATGCCCTCGTCCCAGTGCGGCAGCACCTGCGCGACGCGGTCGCGCAGCATCGACGACTGCCCCAGCAGGAAGTCGCCCAGGTGCGCCACCTGGATCGCCAGCAGGTCGCGTGGATAGTCGACCACGATATCGCCGTACAGCCCCAGCGCGCGTTCAAACTCGCCGTCCAGCCACGCGCGCGCCGCGCCCAGGTGGCGCTGCTCGCGCTCGTTCAGCCCGCCCAGCGCCTCGCCGGCTTCCACGCTGTCGCGCAGCATGGGCTCGGCAGTGCCGTCGCCGGCGGTCAGCATCAGGCCGGCGCGCAAGGCATGGCCCATGGCGAAGCCGGGATCGGCGTGGAGCGCGGCATCGATGACGCCGAGCGGGTCGCCGTAGTAGCCGTTCAGCAGTCGCAGTGCCGTCTCGTACAGCTCGACCGAGCGCGCGTTTTGGGTGGTGACCGCGAGATCCCTTGAGTCCGTCAATGCCATGGCATCCTCCGTGCGGCCCGGCCGCGCCGGGACTGTCAGAATCATCGTAGACCGCAAAACGGGGCATGCAACGGGACCCGTGCCGCAATCCGGCGCATACGCCGCATACGCCGCATGGCGCAACCCGCCTGTGCGCCATGGGGCGCTGGCGGCCGAGCGGGATGCCGGCCTAAGTTACACTGCCGCATCCAGTCACGACAATACGATGGCCTTTCCCATGAAAACTCTCGCGCTTTTTGTCGGTTCCCTGACCGTGGCCTGTGCCGCCGCCTCTGCCATGGCGGCGGGCCCGGCGGGTCCGGGGGCATCCGCGCCCGCCGCTGCGGCGGCGCCGCAGACGCTACCTTCGGGCATGACCATCCAGCATCTGGTCAAGGGCACCGGCGCTTCGCCCAAGGCCACCGATACGGTGCAGGTCCACTACCGCGGCACGCTCGCCGACGGCACCGAGTTCGACAGCTCGTACAAGCGTGGCCAACCGATCTCGTTCCCGCTCAACCGCGTGATCCCGTGCTGGACCGAAGGCGTGCAGGCAATGCAGGTGGGCGGCAAGGCCAAGCTGACCTGCCCGGCCTCGACCGCCTACGGCGCGCGCGGCGTGCCGGGCACGATCCCGCCGAACGCGACGCTGACGTTCGAGGTGGTGCTGCTGGGTATCGGCGGCTGATGCGGGCGCAGGCGCCGCGTCAGCGCGGCGCCACCGGCCGGGTCGGCGCCGGCGCAGGGGCCGGCGCGGCAGGCTTGCTGTCCCGGTCGTTGCCCTTGACGTCCTTGCCGCCCTCAATTCCCTCATTGCCCTCGTTGTCCTCGTCGCCATAGTCCGGCAGCGCCGTGCTTTCCCCCAGCAGGTAGCGCCTGCGCTGCAGGTACGCGTCGCGCACGAATGAGTACTTGTCCAGCGCCGCCAGCGCCAGCAGGTCGGTCGCGCCCAGCAGGTTGGTGCGCACGTCGACCACGTTGGCGGCAAACAGCGAATTCCGTACCGCCGGTTCGGCATAGGTGATGGGATCGAACTGGAAGTTCACATACAGGCCCACGCCGTCGCGGAACGAACTCGGGCCGAACAGCGGCAGCACCAGGTACGGCCCCGACGGCACGCCCCACGTGCCCAGCGTCAGCCCGAAATCCTGCGAACGCTTTTCCAGTCCGGCCGGCGTGGCGATATCGATCAGCCCGCCGATCCCAAGCACGGAATTGACCGCGACCCGCATAAAGCTTTCGGCCGCCGCCACGCCCTTGCCCTGCAGCAGGTTGTTGGCGAAGTTGCCGACGTCGGCGAGATTCGAGAAGAAGTTGGTGACGGCGGTGCGCACGGGCTCCGGCGTGACCGCCTTGTAGCCCTGCGCGACCGGCTTGGCCACGTACTGGTCGAGCTTCTCGTTGACCTTGAACACGGCGCGGTTCATCGGTTCGAGCGGATCGTCGGGGTTGGCCTGCGGGCCGCTGGCGCAGCCGGCGATCAGGGCCGCGGCGGCGGCAGTGGCGGCGACGGAAAGGGCAGGCGAACGCGGGCGGGGGCGGAAAGGCATCGTACAAAAATGGCGCGGCAAGTCGTGACGGCTCATGGTGAAGGCGTGGCGGGTTTGTCGTGGCCAGGATGCGCCTGTTCGCGCGGGCGGCCCATCAGGATCGGCTGGAAGAACACCGCGCCCACCAGCGTGCACGTCAGCGCCAGCGCCAGCAGCTTGCCCATGCTGGCGGTGCCGGGATGGTGCGACAGCCACAGGCTGCCGAACGCGGTGGCAGTGGTGGCGGCGCTGTACAGCACCGCATGGGTCAGGCTCGATTGCAGCAGCTTAGTCTTGCCGTGCCGCCAGGCGATCACGTAGTAGATCTTGAAGGCCACGCCGATGCCCAGCAGCAGCGGCAGCGCGATCACGTTGGCAAAGTTCAGTGCAATGCCGAACAGCACGCACAGCTCCAGCGTGACGATGGTCGACACCAGCAGCGGCACCAGCGTGCGCAGCACGTCGCCGAAATGGCGCAGCGTGATCCACAGCAGCAGCGTGATCGACAGCACCGCCCAGACGCCGGCCTGCCCGAACGCCGTCATGATGGTGTCGGCCGAACCGCGCACGGCGATGGGCCCGCCGGTGGCGGCAGGGTCCACGCGTTGCACCGCGGCGAGAAAGCGGTCCAGCGCGGCCTCGCGCTGCGCGCTGCCGGCCGGCGGCAGCCTCGGGCTGACGCTGACCAGCGCGCGGCCATCGGGCGTGATCCAGTCGCGCACCAGTCCAGGCGGCAGCGTTTCGCGGCTGACCGGCAGCGGGCTGAGCGCGAGCCTGAGCCGTGCCAGCCCCAGCTGCAGCGGCAGCGCGATCGCGCGCTCGGCGCGGTCGCGCGTGGCGGCGTTGGCGCCGGCGAGTTTCTTCAGCGTGGCCGACAGGTGCGCGGCTTCGGCCGCGCCGGGGCCGGGATGCTCGTCGGCGGCGATGGCGAGCTGGCGCGCCGCGTTGCGCAGCGAATTGACGCGGGCGGTATCGTTCGCGGGCGTGGCGGTGGGCTGTGTGAGCCCCGGCATCAGCGCGGCCGATGCCTGAGCGATCGCCTCCAGCTTGGGCGGCTGGTCGTCGGGGATAAAGCTCTGCAGCGTGACCGCGCGCGCCACCTCCGGCAAGGCCGCGAGCCGTGCGGCGCTGTCGCGCGCCGCCTGCAGCGACGGCGCCAGCACGCTGACGTTCTCGGTGCCGGCCTGCGGCGCGTCCTTCAGCGCCAGCAGCGTCGCCATCGATTCCGATTGCGGGTCTTTCAGGTGCAGCGGGTCGAAATCGAAACGCAGATTCCGCAGCAGCGGTGCGCCGGCCAGGATGGCCAGCAGCGTCACCAGCAGCACCGGCTTGCGGTAGCGCTCGAAGAACAGGTCCGCCGGCGCCAGCCAGGCAAAGCCGGGCGCCTCGGCTTCTCCGCCGGGCCGCAGCACGCAGATCAGCGCCGGCAGCAGCGTGAAGGTGGTGGCGAACGCGACCAGCATGCCCACGCCGGCGATCAGGCCGAGCTCGGCCACGCCGCGGTAATCGGTCGGCAGGAAGCAGAAGAACGCCGCCGCGGTCGCGGCCGCGGCCAGCGCCAGCGGGGTGCCGACCGCGTGCGCGGCCATCCCCAGCGCCTCGACCACGTGGTCGCGGTCATGGCGCTCGGCGCGGTAGCGCACGCCGAACTGGATGCCGAAGTCCACGCCGAGGCCGACGAACAGCACCGCGAACGCCACCGAGATCATGTTCAGCGCGCCCACCATGGCCAGTCCCAGCGCCGCGGTCATCAGCAGCCCGGCGAACAGGCTGGCCAGCACAGCCACGATCAGCCGCGCCGAACGCAGCGCCAGCCACAGGATCAGCACCACCACCAGCACGGTCAGCATGCCGTTGAGCACGGCGCCGTCGCTGACCGAGGCAAATTCATCGTCGGCGAGCGCCTGCGGGCCGGTCAGCCGCACCGTCGCCTGGTAGCGCTGCGCCAGCTGCAGGTCGGCAGCCGCCTGCCGGATCGCGCGCGAGGCCGCGGCGCCGGCCTGCAGATCGCCGTAGTCGAGCACCGGACTCACGGCGACGTAGCTGTAGGCATGGCCGTCCGGGCCGGGCTTGAGGCTGTCGTTGACCAGTCCGGCCCACGACAGCGCCGCGGGCTTGCCGGCCAGCACCTGGTCCAGTGCCCGCGCGCTGCTGCCGAGCAGCTTCGCCATGTCGCCAAGCTTGACCTGGCCCATCTGCAACGGCAGCGTCAGCGTGGTGGTGAGGGTATCGGAGAGACCACGCAGCGTGGGGTCGTGCGCCAGCGCGCCGATCAGCGGGCGCGCCTGCAGCAGTTGCTGCGACAACTGGCGGACTTCGTCGGGACTGGCGAACAGCAGCCCGTTGCGCGCGAAGAAGGCACCCCCGCCAGGCTGGCTGACGGCGGTGAAGCTTGCCGGCTGGCGGCGCAGCGCCTCGGCCAGCGCGTCGGCGGCGGCATCGGCCAGCTCCGCCGCGGGGGCCTGGACCACCGCCAGGATCAGCTGGTTGCGCTGCGGGAAGGCCGCGCCGATGGCGGCATTGCGTTGTGCCCACGGCGCGTCCGATTCGAGCAGGCGGCCGATGTCGGTGTTGATCGCAAAGTTGCGTGCCACGTAGACGCCGCTTGCCGCGCTCAGCACTGCCGCCAGCATGATGACCCGCCAGGGCCAGGCCGTGGCGAGCCGGACGATGCGTGTCAGCAGCGAAGTCAGCATGGGCGGATCCGGAAGGAGCACGAACCGCGAGTATATCGGCTGGTGGCGTGGCGCATGCGGCATGCGGGCCCGATGCGGGGCCGGAGTGTTCCGCTATACTGGCCGCGCACCTGCAAATTGCACCTGCAAATCGCGCCTGGCAGCCATGCGCCATACACGCGCGGCCACACTGTCCTTCCTGCACGAGATCCATGAAGAGTTACGCTCTGCTTCCCCTGGTGCCGCTCGCGGCGGTGGTCATGGTTGCAACGGCGCACGCCCAGGCGGTCCAGCCCGGCGCCAGCCCCGAGAAGCTGGTGCAGGCGGTGGTCGAAGGCGTGATAGGCACGATCCAGTCCAACCCCGACACGCGCGCCGGTGACCTCGCCAAGATCACCGCGGTCGTGCGCAAGCAATTCCTGCCTTATGCCGATTTCCGGCGCACCACGCGGCTGGCGGTGGGCAGCGCCTGGCGCAGCGCGACGCCCGAGCAGCAGAAGCAGCTCTACGAGCAGTTCGAGACGCTGCTGGTGCGCAGCTACTCGGTATCGCTGGCGCAGCTGCGCGAGCAGAACGTCAGGTTCCGCTACCAGCCGTCCAAAGCCGGCAGCGACGCCTCCGACGTGGTGGTGCAGACGCGCGTGATCACCAATACCGACGAGATGCAGATCGATTACCGGCTGCAGCGCACCGCCGCCGGCTGGCGCATCTATGACATCAACATGTTGGGTGCGTGGCTGATCGAGGTGTATCGCAAGCAGTTCGCCGATATCGTCGCGCGCGGCGGCGTGGACGGACTGGTGAACTACCTGACCACGCACAACGCCCGGCAGAACGCCAACTAGGCGTTCTCCGCCTCGCGCGCGCTAGCCGGCACCGAGCGCCAGCGAGACCTGCGCATCCGTTCCCCCAGCGCCTGCCCCGGCAGCTTCACCGCACGGTTCCGGGATCAGTGCGTGGCGGCGCTGTTTGCCTTTGCTGCCTGCCGGCCCTGATTGGCGGGGGGCTTCGCGCGCTGGATTTCTTCCAGCTTGATCTCGACGTGGCGCGAGAACACGTATTCCGCCGGCCGCTGCCGGTCCAGCGCAATGTCCGGTGCCATCGGCCCGCTGGTGCGCACGCCGCGCAGGCTGACGCCCAGCGCCTTGAGCGGATGGGCGAAGGTATCCGCCACCGCGGTGGCCTCGTAGCCGCTGTGCACCATGCAGTCGGCGCACTTCTCGTAGTTGCCGGTGCCGTAGGCGTCCCAGTCGGTCTCGTCCATCAGCTCGCGGAAGGTCTTGGCGTATCCCTCGCCGACGAGGTAGCACGGCCGCTGCCAGCCGAACACCGTGCGCGCCGGGTTGCCCCACGGCGTGCAGTGGTAGGTCTGGTTGCCGGCCAGGAAGTCCAGGAACAGCGTCGACTGGCTGAAGGCCCAGTTCTTGCCGGCGCGGCCGCGGCCGAGGATGTCGCGGAACAGCTGCCGGGTCTTGCCGCGGTTCAGGAAATGCTGCTGGTCGGGCGCGCGCTCATAGGCATAGCCCGGCGACACGGTGATGCCGTCCACCCCCAGCGCCTTGACCGAGTCGAAGAACCTGGCCACGCGCTCGGGCTCGGCATCGTTGAACAGCGTGCAGTTGATATTGACGCGGAAGCCGCGTTCCTTGGCCTGCCGGATCGCTGCCACGGCCCGGTCATAGACGCCTTCCTGGCATACCGAGCGGTCGTGCATCTCGCGGTCGCCGTCCAGGTGGACCGACCAGATGAAGTACGGGCTGGGCTGGTACTGGTCCAGCTTCTTCTCCATCAGCAGGGCATTGGTGCACAGGTAGACAAAGCGCCGGCGGGCGATGATGCCCTGCACGATCTCGGGCATGTCCTTGTGCAGCAGCGGTTCGCCACCGGCGATCGAGACCACCGGCGCGCCGCACTCGTCGACCGCGTCGAGGCATTCCTGCACCGACAGGCGCTGGTTCAGGATGGGATCGGGATAGTCGATCTTGCCGCAGCCGGAGCAGGCAAGGTTGCAGCGGAAAAGCGGCTCCAGCATTAGCGCGAGCGGGTAGCGTTTCTGCCGCGACAAATGCTTGCCGACGATGTAGGCGCCCACGCGGGCGACCTGCAGGAGCGGGATGGCCAAGGCAGCTTCCTCTGTTTGGGTTTAGCCGGCGATATTCTCGTTGGTGCCGGCAGCGGCAGGCGCGGTGTCGGCCTCGGAGCGGGCGGCAGCCTTGCCAGCCTTGCGCGGCGCGGCGGACGGCCTGACGTCGACCAGTTCGGCGGGCAGGCGGAATTCGGCATGCTCCTCGCGCCCGGCCATGGTGGTGACCTCGACCGGGCCCAGCTTGCGCAACGCGGCGATCACGTCCTCGACCATTTCTTCGGGCGCCGACGCGCCGGCGGTGATGCCGACCACATTGGCGTCGCGCACCCAGGCCGGGTCCAGTTCGCTGCCGTCGGCGATCAGGTAGCTGGGCACGCCGCTTTCGGTGCCGATCTCGCGCAGGCGGTTGGAGTTCGAGCTGTTGGTCGCACCGATCACCAGGATGACGTCGGCCAGCTTGCACAGGTCGCGCACGGCGCTCTGGCGGTTTTGCGTGGCGTAGCAGATGTCGCGCGTATCGGGGCCGACCAGGTTGCTGAAGCGGCGGGCCAGCGCGGCGATGATGTTGCGGGTGTCGTCAACGCTCAGCGTGGTCTGCGTGACGTAGGCCACCGGCGTTTCGGGCGGCAGGTCGAGCTGCTCGACCTCGGCTTCGTTCTGGACCAGGATCACCTTGCCCGGGATCTGGCCCATGGTGCCTTCCACCTCGGGATGGCCGGCATGGCCGATCAGGATCACGGTGCGCCCGCTGGCAGCGTACTGGCGGCCCTGGGTATGGACCTTGATCACCAGCGGGCAGGTCGCGTCGATGGCATGCAGCTGGCGCTGGCTGGCATCGGCGACCACCGCGCGGGAAACGCCGTGCGCGCTGAAGATGGTCACGGCGTTGGCCGGGACTTCGTCGAGTTCTTCGACAAAACGCGCACCTTTCTCCTTCAACCCCTCTACTACGTGCTTGTTATGCACAATCTCATGCCGCACGAACACCGGCGCGCCGTGCTTGACGAGGGCGCGGTCGACGATCTCGATCGCACGCACCACGCCGGCACAGAAGCCGCGGGGTTGAGCCAGAATCACCTGCATAAAGTAGACCCCCTGACCCTTTGCAACGGGTTTCAGCAATTGGGATGGCAGGATTTGCGATCACGTCCGGCGCCGCACCGGAGATCCATCAGGATCACATTTCCGTCGCACGATGGTTACTATATACCCGACACGCGCGCTTTGTCTGGCAGCGCCGCCGCACGGCGGGCCAGACGACGCGCGCTCCGGGCCGCCTTTGCGGCGCTTGTGCCTCTCTGGGAAATCGGCTTTATGACGAGAAACGATGACGTGCTGGTGACAGGGGCTTCGGGTTTCCTCGGATCAGCGGTAGCGCGGCAGGCGCTGGCGCGGGGTTTCAGCGTGCGCGTGCTGGTACGCCCGCAGAGTCCGCGCACCAATCTGGCCGGCCTGCCGGTGACGGTGGCCGAAGGCGACATGCGCGACGGCGCCGCCGTGGCCGCCGCGCTACAGGGCGTGCGCTACCTGTTCCATGTCGCCGCCGATTACCGGCTGTGGGCGCCCGATCCGGAGGAGATCGTGCGCACCAATGTCGATGGCACGCTGGCGGTGATGGAGGCCGCGCAGCGCGCCGGCGTCGAGCGCGTGGTCTATACCAGCAGCGTCGCCACGCTGCGCGTCGCCGGCGCGCAGGCGCCGGTGGACGAGACCGCGGCGCTGCACCCGCACGAGGCCATCGGCGCCTACAAGCGCAGCAAGGTGCTGGCCGAACGCGTGGTCGAAAGGCTGGTGGCCGAGCGCGGCTTGCCCGCGGTGATCGTCAACCCGTCGACGCCGATCGGACCGCGCGACGTCCGGCCCACGCCGACCGGCCGCATCATCGTCGAGGCGGCGACCGGCAAGATCCCGGCCTTTGTCGATACCGGGCTGAACCTGGCGCATGTGGACGATGTTGCCGAGGGCCATTTCCTGGCGCTGGAGCGCGGTCGAATCGGCGAACGCTACATCCTGGGTGGCGACGACGTGATGCTGCAGCAGATGCTGGGCGATATCGCCGTGCTGTGCGGCCGGCGACCGCCTGTCATGCAGCTGCCGCGCTGGCCGCTGTATCCGCTGGCGCGCGCGGCGGAAGCGGCGGCGCGGGTGACTGGCAAGGAGCCGTTCGTTACGGTCGACGCGCTCAACATGTCGCGGTACCGGATGTTTTTTACGTCGGACAAGGCGCGCCGGCTGCTGGGCTATGCGCCGCGCCCGTATCGCGAAGGGTTGAGCGATGCGCTGGCGTGGTTTCGCACGCAGGGATATCTGGGGAAGTGAGCGGCAAGTGAGCGGCAAATGAGGGGCAAGTGAGCGCTACGGCTCAGGAGCGCACCGGCGCCTGCGCGCGCCCCTTCCACTGCCCGCCGCGGCGCAGCCAGTAGCGCCGCGCCGAGTCGATGGTGGCGCCCAGGTAGAACAGCGCCGTCACCGGCAGCAGCGGCGCCAGCCACGCCGGCTGGCGGTACTCGCGCAGCATCGGCTGGTAGGCGAACGCCATCGCGCCCCATGCCAGCCACGCCGGCCACAGCCGCCAGCCGCCGGCCAGCGCCAGCAGCGGCGGCGCCAGGTAGGTCAGGGCCATGCCGGCCACCGCGCCCGCCAGCAGCAGCGGCGAATAGCGCAGCTGCGTATAGGCGCTGCGCGCGATCATGTCCCACAGGCTGCGCCAGTCGTCATAGGGGCGCAGCGACAGGCTGTCGTCGGCCAGGTCCAGCCGGATCGCGCCGCCGGGCTTGATGCGCGCCGCCAGGCTGCAGTCGTCGATCAGCTCGCCGCGGATCGCGGCAAAGCCGCCGATGCGCGCCAGCGCCGCGCGCCGGGCCAGCATGCAGCCGCCCGCCGCCGCCGCCACGCGCGAGCGTGGGTCTCGCACGCGCGCAAAGGGGTAGAGCTTGGCGAAGAAAAAGACGAACGCGGGCACGACCAGCCTTTCCCACGCCGATTCGCAGCGCAGCCGCACCATCAGCGAGACCAGGTCGCGCCGCTCGTGCTCCGCGCGCGCCACCAGCGATGCCAGCACGCCGGGGCCGTGCCAGATGTCGGCATCGGTCAGCCAGACATAGCGGGCATGCGCAGCGATGCCGTCCGCTTCGGCCAGCCCCTCGGACTGGGCCCAGACCTTGCCGCTCCAGCCGGGCGGCAGCTCGCGCGCGCCGACCACCGCAAGCGCCTGCGGACGCGCGGTGGTCGCGGCAGCGGCGCGGGCGAGATCGGCGGTGCCGTCCTGGCTGTGGTCATCGACCACCACCAGCGTGAGCCGCGCCGGATAGCGCTGGCCGAGCACGCCGGCCACCGCGCGTGCGATCACCGCGGACTCGTTGCGGGCCGGGATGATGGCGACCACGTCGGGCCATTGCGCCGGCGCCGGCGCGGCGGCCGGCTTGTGCACGCGCCAGAAGCCGGCGCGCAGCCAGACCAGTCCGCACCAGGCCACCAGCGTCAGCCACGACAGCGCCAGCGCGATCTCCATGGCCGGCTTCAGCAAACGGCGCGCCGGCCGGCAGTGGCGGCGATGCGGCGCGGCGCGGCGCAGGTGTCAGGCGTCTCGGACATTCGGCCCCCTGGCAATGGATTGCCCGGGGGCCATTGTAGCGAGGCGCGCCATCACGCGCACCCGCTGGCGTTCAGGCGCGGTAGCTGACCGGCCCGCGCGAGCGCAGTAGCAATGGCTGGCGTCGCCGGCTCGCCGACCCCGCCTCGGCATAGGCCATGGGGGTGCTGCTTGCTGTGAGCCGGGCAAGAAAGTGTCGATGGTGCGCGCCGGCACGGCGTGAATCCCAACCGGCTTTTCCACTGGGCGCAAGCTGTTACCAGGACGGCAGCCTGTCGGCCGTCAGCGCCGACGAGGGCCTGCGATTGTTGAAAGTAAGGCCGCGTCTTGCCAAGGATCGCATCAGGCACTACAACAAATCGAGTCGGACGCCGAAGGAGGACATATGGAGACAAACTCCCGCGTGGACTTTCGTCCAGTCTCCCTTTGCCGCGTTACGGCCGCTTATGCCATGGCAATGTCCACCGTCGTCTGCGCGGCAGGCCCCGGCGGCACATTCCAGCCCACGCAGGTGTCGGCGGCGCCCGATCGCAATGCTGGCTTGCAAGCCTTTGCCAACATCGAACGCGTCCTACTGCATCCCCGCTGCCTGAATTGCCATGTGCCCGACGGCCCACTGCAGGGCGACGCGAAGGCGACGCACTATCCCGTGGTGCAGCGCGGCGCCGACGGCAAAGGAGTTGCACCGCTGCAATGCGCCACCTGCCATGGCACGCAGAACAGCCCGCTCGCGCATGCGCCACCCGGGCTGGATACCGATGGCCAACCAGGATGGCACATGCCACCGGCGAAGATGAAGATGTCCTGGCTTGGACTCAACGGCCCTGCGCTGTGCAAGGTGTTTCGCGATCCAAAAGCCAACGGCGGACGTTCGCTCGCGATGCTCGAAGAACATATGGTCACAGACCACCTTGTTGCCTGGGGCTGGCAGCCGGGGCCGGGCCGCACTTTGCCGCCGCTGGACAAGGCAGCTTTTGACGAGCAGGTGCGCACGTGGATCCGCAATGGCGCACCTTGCGATACGCGCGAACCACTGCGTACCTCGGTGGGGCCAACCCGCGCCGCTGCTGACGAGACATTGGTGAAGGATTTGCGCGAGATCGCGCGCTCGGGCGTCATGACAAACACGGCGCGCGCAGGCAACGGGAGCCAGCCATGATCTCATTTCGACTAAATGGCAAGACACAGGAAGTTGATGTGCCTGGCGACATGCCGGTGCTTTGGGTGCTGCGCGACACGCTGGCTCTGACCGGGACCAAATTCGGCTGCGGCATCGCGGTATGCGGGGCGTGCACCGTCCATGTCGACGGACAGCAGCGTCGGGCGTGCGTGACACCGATATCCTCTGTCGCCGGTCGGCAGCTCACCACGATCGAGGCTATCGGCGACGACAAGGTAGGCCGCGCGGTGCAGGAAGCCTGGGTCCGTCACGATGTTGCGCAGTGCGGATATTGCCAGAGCGGCCAGATCATGTCCGCAGTGGCGCTCCTCAAGGCTAATCCGCGTCCGACGGACGCCGACATCGACCGCGCCATGAGCGCCAATTTGTGCCGCTGCGGCACCTACGCGCGCATCCACGCTGCGGTCAAGGACGCGGCAAAGTCCATCGGCTGAGGAGAAGCCATGATACGCATGCAGCAGGCAAGTGGCGGCGTCGACCGACGGACATTCCTGAAACTGAGCTTTGGTTCCGGCTTCGCGCTCTGCGCTTTTCCGGTGGGCGCGCAGACGGCTGGTGGTGCCTCGTCCGAATCGCCCACGCCCTTGGTCCCGCCATCGGCCTTTGTCGGTATCGACGCCGATGGCACCGTGACCGTCACCATCGGCAAGCTCGAATTCGGGCAAGGCGTGCAGACGGCTTTGCCGATGATCGTGGCAGAGGAGCTCGACGCGGACTGGAGCAAGGTGCGCTGCCAGCTCGCCCCCGCCGGCGAGGCCTACAAGGATCCGGTCTTTCACATGCAGATGGTCGGCGGCTCGACCAGCATGAAGAACTGCTGGACGCAGTATCGCGAGGTCGGCGCGCGCATGCGTGCAATGCTGCTTGCCGCGGCCGCCAAGCGCTTCGGTGTCCTGCCCGCGCAGCTGAAGGCCGACTCGGGCGTGGTGAGTGCGCCCGACGGCCGCCGCGCCACGTACGGCGAGCTGGCCGCGGCCGCGCTGGCTGAGCCAGTGCCAGCGAACGTGCAGCTCAAGTCGCCGCAGCAGTTCCGGCTCATAGGCAAGCCTGTCGCCCGGCTGGACGCACGCGACAAGTCCAACGGCAGGCAACAGTTTGGCATCGACATGATGTTGCCCGGCATGCGCACCGTGGTTATGGTGCATCCGCCGGTGTTCGGCGCCCGAGTGGCTCGCGTCGACACAGCGCCCGCAAAAGCGATCGCGGGGGTGGAAGACATCTATCAAGTGCCACTAGTCGGGGGCGCCACCGGGCTGGCTATCGTCGCTAGCGGATTCTGGTCTGCACGCGTGGCGCGCGAGGCGTTGCAGGTGGAATGGGATACCACGGGCGTCGAGAAGGCAGACAGCGCCGCGCTGCTGGCACGCTACCGCGAGTTGGCGGCGCAGCCCGGCGCGCAAGTGAGCACGGCCGACACCTCCGCGCTGGCCACTGCGCCGCACAGGATCACGGCCGAATTCACCTTCCCGTACCTCGCGCATACGCCGATGGAGCCGCTTAACTGCACCATCGACTTCCGTGGCAACCAGTGCACGGTGTGGGCCGGCTCGCAGTTCCAGACCGTTGACCAGGCCAATGTTGCAGCCGTACTTGGCCTGAAGCCGGAACAGGTGACCTTCAACACCATGATGGCCGGGGGCGGCTTCGGTCGACGCGCAGTGCCAACCTCGGATTATCTGTTCGAGGCCGCGCAGGTGGCCAGGGCGCGATACATCGCAGGTCGCCGCGAGCCGATCAAGATGATCTGGATTCGCGAAGACGACGTACGCGGTGGCTACTACCGCCCGATGCACCTGCACCGAGTGGAAATTGGCCACGACGGCAAGGGCAAAGTTCTCGCCTGGAAGCACGTCATCGTTGGCCAGTCCATCACAATGGGCACGCCGTTCGAGCCCTTCACCGTCAAGAACGGAGTTGACTCCACCATGGTCGAGGGTGTGGCCGGTAGCCCCTATCCGTTCCCGATCGCGCTCCAGGTCCATCACCCTAAAGTCAATGTGCCGGTACTGTGGTGGCGCTCGGTGGGCCACACGCATACCGCCTTTGTCATGGAGACGCTGGTCGACGAACTGGCCCGCTCGGGCGGAATTGATCCGGTGGCGTATCGCCGCACGCTGTTGCGCGAGCACAAACGGCACATGTCGGCGCTGGACCTGGCGGTCGAGCGCTCAGGCTACGGCAGGCGTCGCCTGGCGGCCGGGCGGGCCTGGGGTGTGGCGGTACACGAATCATTCGACACCGTGGTGGCGTACATCGTCGAGGCTTCGATGCGTGGCGATCAGCCCGTTGTGCATCGCGTGACCGCCGCTGTGCACTGCAATATGCCAATCAACCCGCGCACGATCGAAGCGCAGGTCCAGGGCGGCCTGTTGATGGGACTGGGCACCACGCTACCAGGCGCGCAAATCACGCTAAAGGACGGCGTGGTGCAGCAAAGCAACTGGAACAATTACCGGCTGGCCACGCATGCAGACATGCCTGCGCAGGTTTCAGTGCACGTCGTGCCCTCGGCCGATCCGCCGACGGGTATCGGTGAGACCGCGGTGCCGCCGATCGCCCCCGCATTGGCTAACGCGGTGGCGGCGCTTACTGGCAAGCGGTATCGCAGCCTGCCGTTTATCGCATGACGGGATGCAGCAATTGCCGCGCTGGTACTTCGTGCCGGCTTCGAGCTGGCCCCCGCCGCCAGCACACAGGGGCATCGCGGCAATGAAGTGTGGTCATGCCTGATTGAAGCTGTGCATCTGCTCCGGACTGCGTTCCGCGAGGCCGACAGATTCCGTTATCTGGCCATTCCTTCGTACATGCCCGTGACGTCATCCATTACCTGAAGAATCCGCTCGCTGGTCGTGGCGATGTTTCTCAACTGCTCCGCGCGACTGCCTCCGGTCTGTTTGAGCGCCTCTTCAAAGAAGAGCCACTGAGAGCCAGCAAGCTGCAGTTTACTGCGGATTGCCGGCGTGTTCTGCGGCGCTTCGGTGAGAAGCTCCTGCGCGGCCGCGAACTCCCTGGCGGCGCTGTCCAGTTCCTGGGCCATCTGCGGGGAGGTGATACCCCAGGCGCGGAACATGCTGGCCTTGGCAATTCTCTGCGAAAGCATGCGCTGTCGGCCGGCAACGTTGATCAGTTTGCCTGCGGCGGTGCCGGAATGCCTTTCGAGTTGTACGGTTCCTTGCTGCGCAAGTTTCAGTACGTCCTCGCTGGAGATTGCGATTTTCTTCGCGTTTTCTGGATTCGGCTCGCTTCCGGTTAGCAACTGCTTATAGACGATCCACGTCTGCCCGAGCCTGTCATAGGTGTCCTTGATTTCAGGCGTGGGAGCAAACGCCTTCAGATCCGCGAGTTGCCTGTCGAAGAGCGCCACGGACTCGTCGAGGATCCTCCTCGAACGTTCCGCTTCGACGCCAAGGCCGGCCTGGCAATATGCCTTGGCCATACGCTGGGAAAGCATGCGCTGGCGGCCCGCCTTGTTGACCGCCGAGTGGATGGTCAGCGCTTCGGCGAAGGCGGTCCCGGCTGAAACAAGGCCCACGAGGCAGAGAATCAACCAGTAGGAACAGTGGAAACGTTTCAAGGTCGTCTCCATGTCAATGTCGAGGTGAGCCCTTAGACGCGTTGCTTGAGCCGACGAGATGGCGGACCAGTTGATCCATCTCCTTAATGATGTCCGCCAGCACCTGCGTGATTACGGAGAACTCCCTGCCGTACTCTCCCGCCCGTGCCGCGGAGACGCGCGCGTTCATTGCGACGATGTTTGCCTGCATCGAAATGCTGCTGAGGCGCTCGACGAGGTCGGCCTGGCGTTTGCGCACGGCAAGCTCGCAAGCATGCATTTCCTCCTGATAGGCCTGCGTGACGGCTTGCAGCAGGTCCAGTATTGGCGTGGCCTGCATCACGAGTGCGTTGAGGGAGGATGTTCCCCCGGCGGTGTCAGCCGAAGGCGCGTCGATTGCTGTCCGGGCCTGTGCGATGAATTCACGGATCCGTGCATCGGCACGCGCATTGCCGAAGTACAGTTGTTGGAGGGCCACTGAGAATGCGCCCGGCAAACGCTCATTGCCAGTCACGAGATCCGAATGCGCGGATTCGAACATCGACAGGCACTTGCGAGCGCTCTCGCGGGCAGTTCGATCTCCTCCTGAGGCGAGCAGCATCTGGAGCACGATCCGTTGCGACAACATGCGCTGCCGTCCGGAAAGATTGATCAACGCACCGATGGTCTCAGCGGACACTTCGGCCTGGGGTGACTGAGTGGAGGCGGTATTCATTCATTGCCTTGCAGGTGGTGTCGAAACAGACGCGCATCTGCGTTGACCGGCAATCAAAAAAGCGCCCCGATGCAAGTGGCCGCAAACCTCGTTTCCGGTTCGCTGTTACCTTGCTTCGGAGCGCCATTGCCCCAGCCGCTCCTTTCGGAGCGCGTCATCGCGACTTGCCTTTGTTGAAAGGCCGCCATTGGCCCGTGTTCCCTGTCGCAATATGTGTGCCATACCTCACGCGAGTCGCGGCGAGCCGCGGAGCAGGGTATTGACAGGGCCGGACGAATCGACCGCACTCATTTCGTGCCAAATGCTTCACGGCGATGCGCCGTCGGTCAATGGCCCCGTGCACCCAACCCTCGGCTAGGCTCGTTGGCCCACCTGCGGGGAACCGGAATTCGCCGGACTGCGATTCCTAATAAATCAATGACTTAACACCTAATTCCGACGCGGCTCAGCCGTCTTAGAACCGGAGTTAGCCGGACTGCCGTGAAAAGAGGCGCGAATTAGCCGGACTGCTCCGCTGGCATCCCTGGCGCACATTTCGCTGGCCTTTCATCCCCAACCTCGAAGTGCGACCTGGTTATCGGGTGCTCCGGCCCGGCACTGGCTCTTGCCGACCCGTTGCCGTCATTCGGGCCACGGGCAGCTTCAACGTCCAGTTCCGGAAGACCAACGGCCAAAGGCACCCCATCAATGCTGCGCCGCACAAAGGCACGCTCGTGCGGACATTTGAAATGGCTGGCCCAACATTTCAACGTGAGGGCGATGCGGTGTAGGGCCTTCAGGTCTCACTTTGGGTTACTGATGAATCACATAGCGGGCGATTTCTTCAAATGCGATGTGAGCTGCACTCAGGCCCCGTTGGCATGAAATGTCAATCCGGCGGTCGGCTATGCAAAGCCTCGCTCTGAGGTCTTTCCTACAGTGGTTAGGAAGCGGCGAAAAGACGCCGCCCAAAGTGGGAAATCATGAAAAAGCTTTTCGTTGCCGCTGCTCTTGGCCTTCTGGCTTCGGTCAGTGCTCATGCCGAATGGGTGCCTCTTAAAGACGACCCGGCTGTCGAGATTAATACGAGTGGTCTCAACCTGAAGGGGAACTATCGAAATGCGTTCGTCCAGATCAAAGGTGACGATACCCTAAAGGACGGTAGGCGCTACGACCGTATGGCCATGCAGCAGGAATTCGACTGCCGCATGTCCTCGTTCCGGATTACTCACCTTGTCTTTTACGACGGGAACCGGATTGTGGAAAGCGTTCAAGTCCCGGTAGGTACACCGTTCACGCCAGCCATGCCTGATACCCATGGCTTCAGTACCGTTATGGCCGTGTGCAATTCCTGATTTGTGTCCCGGGAGATCGGTAGTTGGCACCTTGGCCGCCCGGGGGATTCTTTCTAGCTATAGCTTTTTGAAGACAGGGCAATTCTGCTCCATTGACGGCCTGATACCGTAGCGCTTCTTGTAGGTGTTCACGCTTAATGACACCTTCCGACGAGCATCCCCTTTGCCTGCTGCTGGCCGGAAGGGGGCCCCGGAGGGTAGGTGCACGGTGGCCCGCTAAGCGCGATCCCGGCCAGCGGCTGCTAGGGGACGCTAGCGGCGATCCCGATCCACCGACGACCTTCAAATCTCCCGTGCTAACGTGACTCTTATTAACGACGAAGCATTCAATGAACGAGTCGCCGATCGACCTTGACTGTATCCTTCTCCCACCGGTCCTTTAGAATTAAAAAATTCTGCCGACAGCGTAGAAGAAACCGTCGATTCGGCTATTGTGCAGACAGAACGGACCCGCTGCGCATGCCACGCCATTCCGTTCTTCAAATAGAAGACGGCCATCAAGCGAGAGAGAAATGAAAGTCGATACCGCGTGGGTTGAACCTCCGCACTCCATCGGCGGCTTGGATCACCTCGGCGCACAGGCGCCGTGCGTCCTTATTTACGGCCAGCTATTGCCGGGTATCACGAACGTCACTGACCGGGCACGCTATTACTCCTTCTATCCGTGGCTCATATGGTCGCTCGCTCAACGCTTTCCGGATGACGAGGGCGAGACATCGTTCGTCGAACGATTTCGGCGGGCCGATTGCCTGTTCACGCTGATCGCCGAACACCACGCGCAATGCACCGACAAGATCAGCGAGCGCCACGGCGCAGCGATGGTCGGTCGACAGAAGCTGGTCAGCGCGGTGCAACGAGTGCTCGACGGCGGGACACTGCAGCTCGTCAGGTTCACCGCCAACGACTCCGCAGACCGATACTTCATGAATCGCATGGGTGGACTTTCCCAGTACTATGCGGGCACGCTCGCTGACTTGCGCGTGCTGGACGGCGGCAGAAAACCATGGTTTCGATTCACCAAGGAAGTCGGCAAGCCAATTGCAGAAGCCTTTGATGCGTCGGTGCCGGCATACCTCTTCTGGAACATTATCGAGCGTGGTGAGGTCGCTGACGCCGACCTTCGGAAACTGCATGCGTTTTGCCCGTGTCATCTTCGAAATGCGGGCTCGAGCGAGCGCGAGCAGCTCACCGACATTTACTTCGACCGGCAGCGTGAGTACGGCGAAGAAGGCACTCAGCGCAAACGTTCGCTGGCGCTGATCCAGCGCCTCATCGACAATCTGCCGCCCGGTATCGAGTTTGCCGAATACGTATTCCGCGCCGCCGTGTATGGCAACGCGCTACCTGGCGCGAAGGGCTGGAACATTCCGGCCGATCTGGCGTCCACGCGTGAGAACTGGGCCGTCTACGTCCGCAACGATCTGCTATCGGTTGCGGTTCAGACGATCTTCGCGCTTGCCTTGAACAAGTTGTCCCCGCAGACTGCGGGCGAGCGCTACGTGTGCGACACGGTCGAGGCCTTCGCGAAGGCATTCGAGGAATCGGACCACGTGACTGGCTTCGTTGCCGACACGGGCTGTGCGACGTTTGGAGCGTGGCTCTCGAACATCGAATCGGCAATGCCAGCGCTCGGTGAGTGGTCCGCGGACGGTCACGAGATGCCGCTAGCTCAAAACATGGTGTCGTCTTGGGGGCGCGCTAGCGACTCTGCGCTGCTTGCGTCGGCTATGCGGGTGCTTGCGATACTCGCTATTCGCGACGATTTGAATCGCGCGCCCTATGAGGGGCTCGCGATCACGCCACAAGCGCTGCATGATTACCCCATAAATCTCTATACGTTCCGGCTCAGAACTGCAGCGTGGCGCGAGATGCCGCTAGGCGACGTGGTCTACGACGTCGTCGCGTGGTGCATGAATACGCATTTGCGCGTTTCATTGCGCAAACTTCATCGCACGAGTTCGGCGACGTTTCGCTTCCGTCCTTCCGAGCGCGGTTTGCAACTGACAGATGGAAACATACCGGCGCCGTCCAATACCACGCCGCGCTTTCGTCAGGCGTTCCAGATTTTGATGGACATAGGCGCGGTCGTGCGCGATGGCGACAAACAGACGTCGTTGAGCGTGGAAGGCAAGCAGTTGATGGAGGCCGTCAGTGGCTGATTCGATTTCCCTTTTGAATGTCATCAAGGAAGGTGGCTTCGACGCATCGCTGATCACCTCGTTCAACGCGAGTCTGCCCTTTTACGAGGAGGTCGTGCTGCGTCGCCTGGTGGCGGCAGGATGTCAGCAGAACATCGTCTTGATGGATCACGCGCAATGCAGTTTGAGCTGGCAATCCGAAGCGACCCGTCCAAGGCTTGCAGGCACGGCGTATTCGCTCGTGCCGGTAAGCGTGCCCGGGGCGTTCCATCCGAAGGTCTGCATTTTGGCCGGCAAAAAGAAGGCGGCGATTCTCGTCGGCAGCCACAATCTGACGCTGTCGGGCTTTGGCTACAACCGGGAGATCACGAACTGGGTGCACGTGACCGATCGTAAGGATCGGGAAGGCACCGCCTTGCTGGACTCAGTGTGGCAAATGGTGCGCGAATGGATCGAACTCGCACGGCCACATGTGCCGCCCTCCTTGATCGAAGCGGTGCTTTCCTTCTCCAGAAGCGTGGCGCCATTGTCGGCGCCGGGCGCGGCCACGACGACCGTCGCGTTGCACCAATGCCCGGGAGGAGCGTCGCTCATCGAGCAGATCGGCGCGCGTGTGAAAGGCGAAGTTCGGAGGATTGGGGTGACCGGCGCGTTCTTCGATAGCGACTTGGCTTTCGTCGCCTATCTGCACGAACGCTGGCCGCAGGCCGACGTGGTCGTCGCGATTGATCCGGAAACCGTGCATTTGCCAAGCATGCGTGAGGTGCTGGCGCGTTTCGTGGACGCGAGGCTTCTCTGGACGAACGCCGGCAATCGCGGCGACAAGTACCTGCATGCGAAGGCGCTTTACATCGAGCAGACGCATGGCGATGGGAACGCACTCATCTCCGGAAGCGCCAACCCCAGCCGCCCCGCTTGGATGGGCAATCGAAACAGCACGAATGTCGAAGCGGTGGTTATGCGCATGGGCCCGGACGCACAGGCAACGGCAGAGGCGCTGGGTTTGCTCGGCATGTTCGCGCTGCCAGCGCTTTCGGCCTGCGAACTCGAGGCCACGGCTGCGCGAAGTGTCGCCGAAGTACGCACGACCGATGAATCTGCCGAGCCCTTCTTGATAGGTGTGGCGGCAAGCCCCAACGAACTGCGAATCGCGACGCCAGGCCTGGCAATTGAGCTTGGCAGTGCGAGTCTGTTGAGTGACAGTCTGGACGTGATTCAAGCGAATATCGCCGCCACTCGGACGGGAGACGTTTTGAGCGTTCCCGTCTCGGTCGACATGAAGCTGGTCCGTGCGTGCGACTTGTTCATGGGTAGCGAGCGCGTGGCAAGGGCGATGATCGCGCACCCGCATTTGCTGATGGCAGAGACGCAATCGTCGCATCGTCAGGTTCGCGATGCGCTCGGTGCATTGGACCCGTCCGGTGAGACCATTTCGGAGATGCTCAAGGCGGTCGAGAATGCGATCTTCGAACCGGCCGCCGAAGAAGAGGTGCAGAACGAAGTGCGATCGCGGCGTGGATCGGCGCACGCCGGCACAGCGAGTGGCGGCCGGCCCGACACATTCGAAATCAGCGTAAGCGAGCTTCGTCAGGCCAGGAAACGTCGCCGTCTGGTCGAATCCGCCGATATCGTCACGCTGATCGACCTGTTGACCCACAAGATCGGTCAGGAGCTACAGGCGCAGCCGACCGTGCCTGTGGACAGGTCAGGCCGCACCGAGGAAGAACAGGTCAATCAGGACGACGGCCCAGAGCAATCGGACGACACGCCATGCGTTGACGCGCAGGCCCAGGCACTCCAAGATGCCGAAATCGCGCGGCGGGTCGCCAAGAAAGTGACGAACCTTATCAACCGGATGCTCCTCAAGCTGAAGAAGGCCGACCAACCCGACACCAAGGCGCGAGCGGTCGTTCAACTCATCGCCGTACTTTCGCTCGTGAAAGAGCTGGTGCGTATCGAGCGCCTGCCCCGTTGGCGAATGGCGCGTGAGTTCCTCGTTCCTGAGGCCGATCGCCGTCGCTTCCTGGACGAATCCATACGCTATTTGTTCAGTTCCAGAACGCGGCTCATCGACACACTGACGGACGACACCCGCGCAGAAACCGAGGAAGCAATTCAGCTCCGTGTGCTGCTGTTGTGGCTGGCATGGAGTGTCGGCGACAAGGTTCCTGAATCTCCAGTTGACGCGTTCGACCCGAACGGTCAGAACGAACAGTTGCGCGCCAAGGCGATGTTCCTCGCCCTTGCGCCCCCCGTTGCCGGCGACGAGACTGCGAGCGACGAACTCAGGCGCTACACCGCGGCGACGCTTCGGCCCAATCCTCTGGACGCCGCGCGCGCGGACAGATGGATTCGGCTCACCAACGAGTTTGGCCGGATCTGGAGCAGGGACTTGTCCGATGCGCCGCGAATTGAGGTAGGCGGATGTTGCATCGTGGGAGACGGCAGCTATCCTCGCGTCGTCGCTGATGTCCGCGGTGAACTGGTCGGTTTCTGGGACTTCGGGTCCACCCAATCCTTCAGACAAGACTTTGTGATGGCGGTCCAGCCGGAAGCGGGGTCCTGACGGGCCGCCGCAGTATCGGTCATCGCCCTCAACCGCCGCTAGCTTCCGATCGAGGAAATCGAGCAATAGCGGTCCGATTTCATTGCGTTTGTATTCCAGGGCGAAATGCCCGGTTTCGAGCACAGCAACTCCGCAATCTCGCTCCCCAATGACAAGTTGGTCGAGGAGCTCGGCATAATAGATATACGCGGCGAGCCCGCAGTTCATAACCAGTCTAGATAAAAAATGAAAAAAGTCCTGTGGGTGAAATTTGGGTGGTCCGAGTACTATAACGGTGGCCTAGTCAACGGCAATTTCGCGTGGCTGGTTGAGAACGGTGGGAAAAACGGGGGGGCGGCCATGAAGCTTTTAATTTCATGCCAATAAACGGAACTTACTATTGCTACGTACCGCCTCACGCTGGTGGATACGCGCCAACAAGTGAAGAACCCACCGGCTGGACAGTAATCTGCCTTGCTAAAAATCCCGAGCACCCTGGTATCCATATCGTTGGGTGGTATGAGAACGCCACACTTCTTGGAGAATGGCTAGCCGTCAACAGGACTTGTGACAAAACGTGGCGACACAGATCACGCCGCGTACGACTGGTCATATTGCATCACTAGCAGAACCGCCTACTTCGTACCGCCCCAGTTCCGCAACATACCGTTCTCGGATGATTCCGTTCGCCAAGCAAAATATATGTATCTCGCGGGTCCGGACATCAAAGTCGATGATACGAGGCGCAGAGTTCTCAATCTGCTTGAGGATCGCATCAAAACGCTGCGTCCTTTCGCCGTTGCCAATCCCAACGAAGAGGAGTCTGCTGATCCTGAACTTGACGCGATTGATCCATTGAAGGGATTCGGTACCCAGAACAACGAAAACGTGTCGAGAAAGCAGCGGAAAGCGCAGTCATTACCCACTACAAGGGCAAAGGGTTTGATTGCGAACGAGTCACGCATCTTCCATGTGGATACGACTTCATCTTCTCAAAGGGGAGGACAACGTTGCACGTTGAAGTCAAAGGAACGTCAGGCGACGTTCCACAATTTTTCTTGACCCGCAATGAGTATGGAAAGGGTATGCGATCGAATTCACGGTGGCGCTTGGCGATGGTCACGTCAGCCCTGAGCGAACCGAACGTTGTGATCTACGATGCGGTAAAACTTCAGAAGACTTTCGATCTCGATCCCTATGTGTATGTTGGGAAATTCGTTCCGGCTGTGATTTAAACAATGGGTCTTTTAGGCCACCGGCAACTATAGTCACTCTTGAACGTGCGTGGGAATGTCGCCGTCTCTTGTGCACTACGAACTCGAGGTTCGAATGACCGCACTCGCGCACCCACGTAGGTCCGTTCGTGGCCCGGGAAGGGACCTTGGAGCCTCCTCCCGGCCCGGTAGCTTGACCCTCAAACGCTATGTCCGCTTGGAAATGCCACGACCCTTCTGCGGCTGGCGCCGGCTTCCAGCGCTCCATACCCTCGCCCCGCCGTGTCCCAAACTAATATGAGTTGGGTTGCGCTTTTATCCATTGACTGGGAGGCAACGGCAGGCCGAAAGTTCTCGGTGCCGCACGGCTTTGCAATCGGCTTTCGCGATACGACCAGCTTCCCGGTATCAGCATTCGATAACGTTGACCGCCAAGCCGCCCCTCGCGGTTTCCTTGTACTTTGTCTTCATATCGGCCCCGGTTTCGCGCATGGTCTTGATGACCTCGTCCAGGCTGACATGGTGCCTGCCATCGCCATGAAGCGCCATGCGAGCGGCACCAATCGCCTTGATCGCGCCGATGGCATTTCTTTCGATACACGGTATCTGGACGAGCCCGCCCACAGGGTCGCAGGTCAGCCCCAGATGATGCTCCATTGCGATTTCCGCGGCATTCTCGATCTGCTCGACCGTTCCGCCCAGTACCGCACACAGCCCGGCCGCCGCCATCGAGCACGCTACGCCCACCTCGCCCTGGCACCCGACTTCCGCGCCTGAGATGGAAGCGTTCTTCTTGAAGAGGATGCCGATGGCCGCGGCGGTCAGCAGGAATTCGACAACGCCGTCCTCGCATGCGCCGGCCTCGAACTTCATGTAGTAGTGGAGGACGGCCGGAATGATGCCGGCGGCGCCGTTTGTTGGAGCGGTCACCACGCGGCCACCTGCTGCGTTTTCCTCGTTGACCGCCAGGGCATACAGCGTGACCCAGTCCATTGCATCGAGCCTGTCGCCCGAGGCGTCACGCGTGCTCAACTTGCGGAATAGGGGCGCCGCACGCCTGCGAACCTGGAAGCCTCCGGGCAGGACACCTTCGGTGCGGCAACCTCGCGCTACACAGTCCTGCATCGTCTTCCAGACGGCCAGCAGCGCAGCGCGCGTGTCTGCGGCGAGCCGCCAGCATTCCTCGTTCCGGCGCATGATCTCCGCGATTGAGATGCCCAGCCTCGCCGCGATCGCCAGCAAGTCCTCGGCGTTGTCGAACGGTAGGGGCAGAGCCACTTCCCGGGACAATTCGATGTCTTCCCGGTCCGTCGCTGGCTCGGGCAAGACGAATCCGCCGCCGACCGAGTAGAACGTCGCGGAGCGCAGTTCGGCCCCGTCAGCAGCAAACGCGACGAAGCGCATCCCGTTGACGTGCAACGGCAGGCTACGCCGGTAGAAGACAACGTCCTTGCGCGCGTCGAAGGCGATCGATTGGCGGCCATTCAGGACGATCGTGCCTGCGTTTCGGATATCGGCCAGGTATTCCGGGACGCGGGCAACGTCGACCGTATCGGAATCATGGCCGGAAAGGCCCAAAAGGATCGCCGTGTCGCTGCCATGTCCCTTTCCGGTTGCGCCAAGCGATCCATAAAGCTCGGCCAGCAGGCGCGTCACGCTGCCGAGCAAGCCGTGGCGCTCCAGTGACTGCACGAACTGCCGTGCTGCCCGCATGGGGCCGACCGTGTGCGAGCTGGATGGCCCGATACCGATCTTGAAGAGGTCCAATGAACTGAATGCCACGAAAAACTCCGGGGTGAGGACATGTCTCTAGCTGCTGAACGGGGCGCTGCCAGTACCCTAGAGCGTGTATTCCTGGAACTCGCGGTGCTCATACGGCTTGCGCGCGATCCACATGACTCTCTTGGCGACATCCATCAGCGTTGTTGCCACCGTCGCCGAGATGCTGCTGAAATCGCCGGGCTTGGGGCTGCGCAACACCCCGTCGGGGAAACCGAAGTCGTCCGCCAGGATGGCGCGGATGTCGTTCCATTCAATGCCACGGTCCGCAATGGACCGCAATGCGTGCTCCACACGATGCTGCCGATACAAACTGTCGGGCCGCGCGACGAGGCCCGGGTCCCGCAGTCTGGCCACTGCCACGGGCGATAGCCAGTGATTGGCATGCACGAGCAAGTCGTCCTGGGGGAGGGTCCAGTACACGTCGGTGGGCGCGGCTTCAAGGCTTGCGCACGCCCCGTCGGTGGCGCTGCACTGCGCGAGGATCATGTTGCTCGAGCAGTAGCGGCGCGCGCTCCATACTGTTCGCATCGCGTGCGCAAGGTTGGTGGACTCCAGTAGCCGTCGGCGCAAGAGCACGACCGGAACGCCGGGGCCATGCTGGTAGTCCTCATGGCAGGACAACGCATTTCCCGTGAGCGACACGCCGTGACTGTTGAACCCGTGCCGCGCCAGGGCGCCGGCTTCCGTGAATGCGAGGATATCGGGGCTGTCGGCGCGGATACGCAGCACAATGCAGGTGTCGACGCATTCCTGCCGCCAGTCCCAATTGTGGGCGTGCAGCAGCCGGCCGGTGGCGGAGCGCTTTGGCAACACCACGAGTCCGGTGCAATCGCCGTCCTCGTTGCCGTCTTCAAGCGCCGCATTGCCGCCGATGGTCGAGAAGCCATATAGCATCTCCGTCCGGCAATTGATGACGACGACGTCTTCAAGGGACGTACCCGCGCCTTCGGCGATGCCTCGCATTTCCTCCAGATAGGCGGGGTCGAACGCGTCGATCTGCGGGAGCATGGCGCGTGCGAGACAGTCGATGGTGGCATCATCCAGGCCGCGACGGCCAAGCTGGGCGCGGTATAGCGTTGCGCCCGCCGCAATGCGTTCGGGCACCGCCCGCCCGTGCTGGAGTCCGCGGTTGTATGGGCCACCGGTCACGTCCACCAGCGGGAAGTATTGCGCTGCATGCATTCGAATATCCTTCATCCTGCAGTTATCAGAGGGCGAGGTGACCTGCCCCGGAACGGAGTCTTACTGCGCGGCCAGATTCAGCGATTTGACCAGCGGGCCCCACTGCTCGGCATCCTGCCGGGTGGCTTTCGCCACAGCGGATGTCGTCTTGTCCGTCGGTTCCGACATGTAAATCCTGCCCAGCTTTTGCCGGGACTCTGGATCCGCCCACATCTTTGCGGTGGCCACATTGAGCTTCTGGATAATCGCGTCGGGTGCGCCCTTCGGCGCCACCAGGCCGTACCAGCCACCGCCCAGCGACTTGGGAATACCAATTTCCGCCTGCGTGGGGACGTCGGGCATCTCGGGCACGCGCTTGTCGGCAAATACGACCAGCGGCTTGACCTTCTTTTCCTTGATAAACGGGATGGCGGAAAAGACTACGGCACTGGTCAACTGGGTTTCGCCGCCCACGACGGCCAGCAGGGCGGCCGCGCTGCCCTTATAGGGAACATTCAGAAGATCCACGCCAACTTGCCTGGCGAATATCTCCATGTTGAGGTGGGTCGAGTTGCCTTTTCCTGCGGTGCTGTAGGAGTACTTGCCCGGCGACGCCTTTGCCAGACGGATCAGATCGGCGACGTTGTTGGCCGGAACCGCGTTGTTGGCCAGCAAGACCTGCGGCGTGGTGGCAAGAATGCCGATGCCGACGAAGCTCTGGTCGGGATCGTAGTTCAGCTTGCCAAACGAGAAACGGTTGAGCGCGAGATTGGACTGGGTGCCAAGCAGAATCGTGTAGCCGTCTGCCGGCTGGGTGGCAACGTATGCCGCCGCGATCGAGCCATTCGCGCCGGCGCGGTTTTCCACCACAACGGTCGCACCCAGATGCCGGGCCACGTAATCGCCCCAGATGCGTGCGAGGCCGTCTGCGCCGCCGCCCGGCGGGAGCGGCACCACCAGCCGGATCGGCTTCGCCGGAAAGGTGTCCTGAGCGAATGCGCTGGGGGCCAGACAGGTGGCTGCCGCAGCACTGCAGCACGTCAGTGCCAGGAAAACATGCTTCATCTTCAGTCTCCGCAATTCAGGATGTTGCGATCTGCAACACCTGCTTGTGCGAGAAGTATGGGCCCGGGCAACCTCAATTTTTCATCATATTTCCGCTCTATGACATACCATAATTGGTATGCTGTCATGCGCCCGTAGCCGCGCCGCCTGGCAAATGCAGGGACGTACGGGCGGCCATAGTCCAGACCGAAAAATGAATCTCCTGTCGCTCCGACGCTTCGACCTGAATCTGTTGGTGGTTTTCGAATCCCTGATGGAGACGGGCAGCGTCACCAAGACCGCTGAGAGGCTTGCGCGCACGCAGCCGGGCGTGAGCCGGGATCTCGCCCGGTTACGCCAAGAGTTGTCCGACCCGTTGTTTGTCAGGGTCCGGGGAAAACTGGAGCCCACCGAGCTGGCTCGCAATCTCCGGCACACGGTCAGGCGCGCCCTCGAAGCCGTTGACCATGCGCTGGAGGAGGGCGGGGGCTTCCGTCCGTCCGAGTCAACGCAGGTATTCAAGATCGGTACGACGAGCGCCGTCGAGCTCTTGCTGGCCCCGTTGCTGCACAAGTTCCTGGAAACCGCGGCGCCCAGTGCAGGCGCGTATTTTTTCCCGGCCTATGGTGATGTGACGCCTGTCGAGGATCTCGAAACCGGCACCATCGACATCGCAATCGGCCGCTTCGACCGCCAGGCGCACAACGTGACGTTCTTTCCGCTGTTCGAAGAGCGGCGCGTATGCCTGGTGCGGCGCGATCATCCGCTTGCCGAAAAACGGCTGGAACTGGCTGATCTCCCCGAGATGCGGTTTATCAGCACGATTAACATGCTCGGCCGCGACAACGACGTCGACAACCTGCTCAAGGAGCATGGGCTGCCGAAACGCAAATTCCCGATGTACGTCTCGACCCTGTCCATGGCACCATTCGCCATGCGCGAAAGCAACGCAGCAATAACGCTGCCGCTGCGCGTAGCGAGGATTCTGGCAACCCAGTTCGACCTGAGCATGCTGGAATTGCCCGCTGAACTGCCGAATCGCATGTACTCGATTGCATGGCATTCGCGCTGGGACGCGTCATTGTCACACCGGTGGATGCGCGATGCTGTCGTATCCATGCTCAGCTAGCTCGGCGATGAGAGGCATCAGAATGGCTTGCGGGTGCCAAACGCAGCTATCGACCGGTTGCCGACGCTGACGGCAGTCAGGTAGGCCAAGTGTGGGCTGCACGCCAGTCCGGCTAATTCCGGATTTCCCGTCCGGCAAATGCGCATGTAGTCCGGCTAATTCCGGTTTCCTACACCACCCCATCGGATGCCGCGCTGGCAGTTCCAGCCCGGGATCGGCCAGCGTGGCAAAGCGCTAGTGCAACCGGCTGCCCGGGCCGCCACGAGCCGCCAGTTGGCTGAGCGCGCGACACCTCATGCAGCGTTACTCGAACAGGCGATTTCCTTTCAGTTTCGAATGGTGCCTGCCGTTAACCGACACGTTAGATTTTGTGTTGTCCACCCAGGTGGTATGACAATCCATGGACCTCTTCGATTCCGACCGCATCCATTGTGTTGTCCCTACGATACTATCGGAGGGACAAAAACTGGTCCAAAGCCATGATTCGATCGATCCGTGGCGAGTCAGTCTGGCACTGCAGGACCTTGCTTGGCTGAAATGCGAAGGCAGGCTCTACGGGCAGGGCGGTTATGCAATTACAACCATGCTTCTCGAGATCAATCCTGTTGCGCGCCGGTACATTCTCGAGGGTTGTCGAACTCCGGCCGAGCGAGACTTCCTGCTTGCCTCCGGAGAGATCATCTTCTCTGCGTCACTACGCGGAGTGCCGATCCGCTTTTCCGTTACAAATCCACGTACCATTCGGTTTCGGGGCGGACTTGCCTGCCAGGCAGACTTCCCCACCGAGTTCGACTTTGTCGAGCGACGGCAGCAGCCCCGAGTATTCATAGCTGATGACGTGAACTACACCTGCAGGCTGCAGACTCCGGGCGGCCAGATTGTTGAATTGCAAATTGATAATTTATCGCAGACCGGCGTGGGTTTGCGTTCGACTGCTATCGGCTATCGAGAACTGCCGCCAGGTACAATCTTGCACAATTGCAGTCTGAACCTTGGCAATCACGGTGTAATAGAAGCATCGCTGCAAGCGGTCGGGCATGGCATTATCCGCCGTCCCGAAGCAATGTTCCTCACTGGCTGTACTTTTCTCTCGCTCACATCCTGGCAGCGGACGTTTCTTCAGCGTTTGATCTATCAATTCGAGATGGCGAGTAATGGACACTCACGCCCCTAAAGCGTGCGGTTTTTAGCGGGGCATCGCGATACGCTGGTCACCCTTCGAGCATCGCACCACGCTACGATGCCTGCACCGACTGCCTAGGCTTCCACTGTCCCCGAACACTCGCGGCCAGCGTCCTTGACTTGCTCGAGGAGAAGCTTCGGTGGGGAGGCGATTACGTCGCCTTCGCGCAGGAATGGCAGTGTGCTGGCACCACGGCCTCTTGTATGTCGTGTGTCCCCGAAGGACATCCAACTTCGCCAACCAGCTCAAAATGTGAGTAATAGATGCGAATATCCCGCAAGCTGCTTTGCATGGCTGCACTGCTGCTCCCCTCATTTGCTGTGATCGGGCAGACGCCGACGGCTCGCTACCCGGAGCATCCCGTGGAACTTGTGGTGCCAAGCGCAGCTGGCGGTGGTACTGACACGGTTGCGCGGGCCTTCAGCGAAGCCATGCGAAAGTACCTGTCGCAGACGCTGACCGTGGTGAACAAGCCAGGCGCCAGCGGCGCAATTGGCATGACGGAAGTGGCCCGCGCCAGGCCGGATGGCTACAAGCTCGGCATCATCATCGCGGAAGCCGTGATCGTCCCGCATCTCGGGCCGACCACGTTCGACCCCGCCCAGCTGGTGCCGATCGCGCGCCTGAATGCCGATCCGTCCGCGATCACGGTCAAGGCCGATTCGCGCTGGAACACCATCGAGGCGTTCCTCGCATACGCCAAGGCGCACCCTGGGGAAGTGCAGGTCGGGAATTCCGGCCCGGGCTCGATCTGGCACCTTGCGGCGACGGCGCTGGAGGACAAGGCGCACGTCAAGTTCAATCATGTGCCGTTCACCGGCGCGGCACCGGCGCTGGTGGCGTTGATGGGCGGGCATATCGACGCGGTGGCCGTCAGCCCCGCAGAGGTATCGGCCTATGTATCCGCGGGCAAGCTGAAGACGCTGGCGGTGATGGCCGGGCAGCGTGTCAGCGGCTTCGAGAACGTGCCGACGCTGCGTGAGCGGGGTATCGACCTCGCGATCGGGACATGGCGCGGGCTGGCCGCGCCGAAAGGCACGCCACCCGAGGTGCTTGAAATCCTTGCGGCCGCCAGCCGCAAGGCGGTGGCGGACCCGGTTTTCGAGGCGGCGCTGCGCCGACAGAACCTGGGCATTGCCTATGCCGACGCGGCAACCTTCAAGGCGATGATCGCGGCTGACAACGCGGTGATGAAGGCGCTGGTGGCCAAGACCAAACTGAAGAAGTGAGGCTCTCCCCGGCCGCAAGGCTCAGAAAATGAAGCGCGCGTTAATGAAGGTCGATTTGTGCCCGAGCACGATTTCATCCAGCAGCGCTTTCGACGCGCTGGTCGCCTTGGCGGCGATCATGGTGCGGATCGAAAAGGCGCGCAGTGCATCGCTGACCGACAGGATCCCCTCGGCCGAATCCTTGCGCCCCGTAAAAGGAAACACATCCGGCCCCCGCTGGCCTTGGCAATTGATGTTCACCCGGCAAACCTGGTTCACCAGCGGATCCACCAGCCGCGCGATCTGGTCGGGACCGGTCCCGAAGATGCTGACCTGCTGTCCATAGTCGGAAGACCCGACGTAATCCAGTGCGGCGCTGACATCATCGAAAGGCACTACCGGGAGTGTCGGGCGTCAGGAGGCAAAGGGCGGCAGGAGGCTTAAGACAGGCGGGCAATTTCCTCAAGCAGCGCCGTCTCCATTGCCTCGATCGGCGCGCGTGCGCAACCGGTGTAGAACTCGACCTGGGCGCAGGCCTGGTGCAGCATCATGCGCGTGCCGTCGATGGTGCGGCAGCCAAGCGCGGCGGCATCGCGGATCAGCTTGCTCCTGACCGGGATGAACGCAGCGTCCATGACGATCAGGTGCGCGGCGAGCAGTCCGGCGACCGGGTTGACATCGGGGGCGCGAAAACCCGCGGCGGTCGCATTGGCGAGCATGTCGAAGTCCGCCGCGCGGAAGTCCGTCAACCCGCCGCCAAAGCGCAGGCCAAGCGAGCCGGCCAGTTCCTCGCCGCGCGCCGCGGTGCGGTTGAACACGGTCACGCGGGCGCCAGCCTCGCGCAGGCCATAGGCCATCGCCCGCGCTGCGCCGCCCGCGCCCAGCAGCGCGATGCGCTTGCCGGCCACCTCGGTCACTTCCTCGAACGCCCGGACAGCGCCGATGCAGTCGGTGTTGTAGCCAGTCAGCACGCCATCGAGATTGTTGATGGTGTTGACCGCGCCGATGGCGCGGGCGGTCTCGTCGAGCTGGTCGAGGTGCGGGATCACGGCCTGCTTGTGCGGCATCGAGACATTCATGCCGCGCACGCCGAGCGCGCGAATGGACTGCACGGCGCCGGGTACGTCCTGCACTCCGAAGCACACAAAGGTGTAGTCGATCCCGAGCGCCCGATAGGCGGCATTGTGGATGCGCACATTGAAGGTGAAAGGCTCGCCCATGATCGAGCCGCACAGCGTGGGAATGGAACTGGGCATTGGCGGGTGTCCTTGCGGGGAAATTCAGGCGGCTGCCTGGCCGGCAAAGGCCGCCAGGTCGAAACGCGCGGCGGGCTGCCGTCCGGCGAGCGCGTCCAGCAGGTTGCGCGTGGCCAGTTCGGCCATGGCGCGCCGCGTCTCATGCGTGGCCGATCCGATATGGGGCAGGGCGGTCACCCTGGGATGGCGGCGCAGCGGCGAATCCTGCGGCAGCGGCTCGGTGGCGAAGACGTCCAGCCCGGCCGCGCGCAGGTGGCCGCTTGCGAGCGCCGCGAGCAGCGCGTCTTCCTGCACGATCTGGCCGCGCGCGCCGTTGACGAAGATCGCGCCCGGCTTCATCAGCGCGAACTCGCGCGGCCCCATCAGGCCGCGCGTGCTGTCGGTCAGGGGCAGCGTGACGGCAACGATATCGGCGCGCCGCAAGGCATCGTCGAGATTGGTCCGGGTCGCGCGCCCCACCAGATCGGGCGGCTCCACCGCCGTCTCGTTGACGTAGAGCACTTCCATGCCGAAGCCGAGCGCCGCGCGGCGCGCCACGGCCTGGCCGATGCGTCCGAAGCCCAGGATCGCCAGGGTCTTGCGGTGCACGTCCCAGCCGAACAGGCTTTCGCCGATATTGGCGGTCCAGCGGCCTTCGCTCACGTGGGCTGCCAGCTCAACCAGGCGGCGGCTCGTCGCCATGATGAGTGCAAAGACGGTGTCGGCGGTGGTTTCGGTGAGTACGCCGGGCGTGTGGCACAGGGTGATGCCGCGCCGGTGCAGACAGGGGAGGTCGTAGTTGTCGACGCCCACCGAAATGCTCGAGATCACTTCCAGCCTGCCGGCATCGGCCAGTTCCGTCGCGCCCAGCCTCACGCTGGAGCCGATCAGGCCATGGGCGCTTGCCAGCGCGGCGCGGAAGGCCGGCCGTTGTGCCGGCTGGCGCGGGTCGGCCACGATCACGTCATGCTCGGACTCGATCCTGGCGAGCAGGTCTTCAGGAATCGGGCGGAACACCAGTACATTCTTGCGCATGGGTAATCCTTGCTGTCGCGTCACAAGCTGGCGGCCGCCAGCTGGACATGGGTCGGCAGGCCTTCGGTATCGCCTCGCACCTGCACTGCCCGCGCGCCGATCCAGGCACCGCGCCGGACGGCATCGCGCACGGGCCGGCCCTCCAGCAGCGCGCTGATCACGCCCACGGCAAAGCCATCGCCGGCGCCAACGGTGTCGACGACACGCTCGACGCTGAATGCCTCGACATGGCCGCTGCCCGCCTCGCCATCGAACCAGGCGCCGTCGGCACCCAGCTTCACCACCACCAGCTTCGCGCCGCGGGCACGGTAGAACGCGGCTATGCGCTCCGGCTCGGCGTGGCCGGTGAGGAAGCGGCCTTCCTCGATGCCGGGCAGCACCCAGTCGCACTGTTGCGCCAGGTCGTTCAGCGTCTGCCGCATCAGCTCGGGCGTGGCCCACAGCGTGGGCCGCAGGTTGGGGTCGAACGAGATCGTGCGTCCCGCGGCGCGCATGGTGGCGATGGCCTGGCGCGTGGCGGCCTGCGTGCCTGCGGCCAGCGCGGGGAACACGCCGGTGACGTGCAGGTGCCGAGAGCGCCGCAGCCACCTGTGGTCCAGGTGCTCAGGGTTCATGCGGCTCGCCGCTGAGCCGCGGCGGTGGTATTCGACGGGCGGATCGCTGCCGTCGTCGACCCGGCCCTTGAACTGGAAGCCGGTGCGCGCACCGGGCTCGCACACCACCTGGCTGCAATCCACGCCTTCGCGCTGCATTTCGCCGAGCAGGTAGCGCGCCATCGAGTCATCGCCCAGCCGGCTGGCCCAGCCGACCTTCAGGCCCAGGCGCGACAGGCCGATGGCCACGTTGGTCTCGGCACCGGCGGTGCGCTTGTGGAAGGTCTGCGCGCCTTCGAGCGGCCCGGCTTCGCCGGCCACCAGCATCAGCATCGCCTCGCCCAGCGTGACCACGTCAAGATCGGGGCTCATGCGGGGACCTCCACCGAGCGCAGCAGTTCGACATGACGGCGCGTGACCTGTACCAGGTCTTCGCCTTGCAGCGGGTATTCGATCGCACGCGCAACGTGCGTGGGCAGGTGGCGCAAGACGCTGCGCCACGGTGCCGCCGACTGGTCAAGCGGCACCGCGATCCATTTGGCGGGCGTGCGCTGCACGCCCTTGCAATGCACGTAGCCGACGTTGGCGCCGAGGACCTGCGCGGCGTCGAGCGGGTCTTCGCCGGTCCAGTGCCAGTTGCCCATGTCGAAGGTCATCGGCACGCTCTTCCCGAGCGCCGTGATACGCACGAAGAAGTCGCGCAGTGGCGGTACGGTGCCGGCCCGGGCGGTCTGGTCGTTTTCCACGACGAGTTCGATGCCCTCGTGCCGCAGCCAGGGAAGCAGCGCTTCCAGCGCCGTGCCTGCCCGATAGCCGCCAAGCGACATCTTGACCCGGGTCGCACCGAGCGCCAGCGCGGTCGTGAAGGCGCGGTCGAGCGCGGCGGCATCGAGGCTGCCTGCGTCATTCCACAGGCCTTCCGGGCTGGACCAGACCACGCTCAGTCCATGCTCCCCGGCGACCTCGCGCTGTTCATTGACTTCCTCCTTGTGTCCGCGCTGGAGTTCGCCGCGGAATTCCACGCCGTCCGCGCCCGCTGCCGCGGCAATGCGCGCCAGCGCAGCCTGGCCGTCGCGCTGGGCGAGGTCGGCGCCATAGACCGTCAGTGAGATCAGGACCGGTGGGCGTGACGTGCCATCTGCACCCTCTGCATGCCACTGGCTCATTTCAGTGCTCCCGCGCTCAGGAATTGCTGGAGCTCCGGAGTCCGCGGCTGCGCGAACAGCGCCTTCGACGGCCCCGCCTCGTGCACCTTGCCCTGATGCATGAAGATGGTGGTATGCGCCATGCGGCGCGCGAATTCCATTTCATGCGTGACCAGCACCATGGTCATGCCGGAGGCGGCCAGGTTCTCCATGACCCGAAGCACTTCCGCCGTCAGCTCGGGATCGAGCGCGGAGGTGACTTCGTCGAACAGCATCACCTTGGGTTCCATCGCCAGCGAGCGGGCGATGGCCACGCGCTGCTGCTGGCCGCCCGACAGCTGCTCGGGGTAGCAGTCCTTCTTGTCGAGCAGGCCGACCTGGGTCAGCACCTGGGCGACGATGCCGTCGATCCTGCCTGCTGCCATTTTCTTCACGATGGCCGGCGCCAGCGCGATGTTCTGGCCGACTGTCAGGTGCGGAAACAGGTTGTAGCTCTGGAACACCATGCCCACGTCGCGGCGCAGGTCCAGCAAGCGCTTGCGGTCGTGATCCAGCTTGTGCCCGGCGACGGTGATGTTGCCGGCGTTGATCGTCTCCAGGCCGTTCAGGCAGCGCAGCATGGTGCTCTTGCCGGAGCCGCTGCGGCCGATGATGGCGACCACCTGGCCCGGCTCGATCGCAAACGAAACGCCCTTTAGGACTTCGACGTGGCCATAGGATTTGTGCACGCCCTGTGCTTCAACGATTGACATGGAGCCTCCTTTCCATGCGCCGGGCTGCCGCGGACAGCGGGAAGCAGAGCGCGAAGTAGATAAGTGCGACGACGACGAAGACCGCGAAGGGCTGGAAGGTCGCGTTGTTGATCAGCTGGCCGGCGCGGGTCAGTTCGATGACGCCGATGATGGAAGTGATCGAGGTGTTCTTGACCAGCTGGACCGAGAACCCCACCGTGGGCGGCAAGGCCAGCCGCACTGCCTGCGGCAGAACCACGTAGCGCAGCTGCTGCCAGCGGGTGAGGGCGAGCGCTTCGCCGGCTTCCCACTGTCCTGGCGGCACGGCCTCGATGCAGCCGCGCCAGATCTCGCCAAGATAGGCGCTGGCGTAGATCGACATCGCCAGCGTGGCGGCGACCATTGGCGACAGCTTGAGCCCGAGCACGGACAGTCCGTAGTAGCTGAGGAACAGCACGATCAGCACGGGCGTGCCTTGCACGACCTGGATATAGACCGTGCTGGCCAGGCGCAGCAGCGGGCTTCTGGAGGTACGCGCCAGCGCCACCAGGAAACCGGCCAGGGTGCCGCCAACGAAAGCGAGCAAGGTCACCCAAAGCGTCCAGCGCGCGGCCAGCAGCAGGATTTCAAGATGATTCCAGGAGAACTCGGTGATCATTTCGCGCTCCCTGCAACGGCTGCCGTCAGGTCCGCCCGCGCCAGCGGCACGACCGGGGCCGTGCGGGCCAGCTTTCGGGCACGCGCCACCACGCGGCGCCGCCTGAACACCAGCTTGCCGATCAGGCCGAAGACGGCGCGCAGCAGCAGTGCCAGTCCGATATAGAGCAACATGACCAGGATGTAGCTCTCGAAGGTGCGGAAGGTCTGCGAATCGACCTGGCTGGCAACAGCCGTCAGTTCTTCCACCGAGATCGTCGACACCACGCTCGATGTCAGCATCATCAGCGTGAACTGGCTGGTCAGCGCGGGATAGACCTTCTCGAAGGCCGGCACCAGCGCGACGTGGCGGATCAGCTGCCAGCGCGTCATGCCGAGCGCGGCGGCGGCTTCAAGCTGCGAGCGGTGCACCGCCTGCAGTCCGGCCCGGATGATTTCCGTCGAGTAGGCGCCAAGGTTGACGGTCATCGCAATCACCGCGGCGGTGACGGCATCGATCTGCAGGCCCACGGTCGGCAAGCCGAAGAAGATGATGAAGAGCTGGATCAGGAAGGGCGTGTTGCGGATGGCTTCGACATACGCCCGGGTGGCACGCTGCAGCCATGGGCCGCCAAAGGCGGCGGCAATGGCGCCGGCGGTGCCGACCAGGGTGCCAAGCAGGATCGAGCCAAAGCTGAGCGCCAGCGTCATCGCCGCGCCGTCCGCGAAGCGATCCAGCTGCGACAGCACCGGGGTCCATTCGAATTGGTAGTGCATGCGGGTCTCCTGGCACGCCGGCAGGCGCCGGCGCGCGACGTCAGACGGCCTGGATCAGAACGTTTGCAGCGCGGGTAGCGCCTTGCCGGTCCACTTCTGCGCAATGGCATCGAGTTCGCCATTGAGCTTGACGTAGGAGATGGTGGTGTTGAGCCACTGGCGCAGTTCGAAGGCGTCGCGGCGCACGGCCATCGAATTCGGCTGCACCGAGAACGCAAACTTGGCGTCGAACTTGCCGGCGCCGCGCGCCTTCATGATCTCGTTGCCGGTGGTGTTGGGCAGCGCAATGGCGTCGACCTGGTTGCTGATCAGCGCTTGCGCGCAGGTGGCATCGTCCTCGAAGCGGACGATATTCATGCCGGGCACGGCCAGCCGGGTCAGCGCGGTGTCCTGCGTGGTGCCGCGCGTCACGCCCACTTTCTTCTTGCCAAGTTCGGTCAGCTTGGCGTACTTGGCAGCGGTGGGCGCAAAGATGGCCAGCTCGAACGCGCTGTAGGGCGCGCTGAACATGATGGCCCGCGCACGCTCGGGCGTCGGCGCCAGCGTGGCAACCAGGAAGTCGACCTTGCCGGCCTCCAGCGCCGGAATCCGACTGGGCGAAGTGAGCGGAACGATATCGACCGGCACCCCCAGGTACTTGCCGAGCAGATTGGCCACATCGACGTCATAGCCGGCGGGTTTGCCAGTGGCGTCCGTGGTGCCGAAGGGCGGGGCGCCGGTTACCACGCCGATGGTGACCTTTCCCTTCTTGACGATCTCGGCGACGGTCTGCGCCTGGGCGGTGAAAGCGGCGCTGGCCAGGACCAGCAGAGTCAGCACGGGCGCGGCTACGCGGCGCAACAAGCGTTGGACGTTCATCAATGTCTCCTGCACGTATATGGGTGTCGCTGGCGTCGCAGCGTTGGCAAGTACCGTCTTGAAACCGGTTTCAGGATTATAGGAAACCGGTTTCAGAGATCCAGCAGTGGAAACCCTTACGGTCCGGCCGCGGTGGGCCAGGGGGATGAGATGCGCGCGTTTCAGCACCCGCCTACGCTGGTGCGGCGGGTCTAAGGCGTGGTTTACGGGTGCACGCCGAAAGGCGGCGGGGGAGGATCAGCGGCGGGTGGACCCGCGCGTGACCAGCGTGCCTGGCAACAGGACCCGGCGCGGCGGCAGTTGCGTGCCTTGCAGGCGCTCGATCAGGCAATTGGTGGCGACGCGCCCGATATCGTCGGTCGGCTGGGAAATCGTGCTGAGCCCGGGGCCGACCAGGGCAGCCCATTCCGGGTCATCGAAGCCAACCAGGCCAAGATCTGTGCCAAGCTGCCATCCCAGTCTGCCAGCGGATGCGGCCACGCGCAGCGAGATCACCGCGTTGGCCGCGAGCACGGCAACGGGCGCCTGGCCGGCACGACGGCGCAGGTCGCGCAGCGCTTCATCCAGGGCATCGTCGTCACCCCGCTGGGCTTCAAACGCGGTCCCGCTGACCGTGTCAGCGTGTTCGGCGACAAAGCCCTGGAAGGCGCGGGCGCGCTCATTGCGAGAACTGATCGCTTTGATCGGCTCGCTGATGAAGAGCAGGTGCCGATAGCCAGCCTCGACCAGGTGGTCGGCAGCCTCCCGGACTGCGGTCTGGTTGTCCAGGGCCACCAGGTCGACTTCCGCATCGCCGATTTTGCGGTCGACCAGTACCACCGGCTTGCCCAACTGCGCTGCGTCGGCCAAGGCACCGGCATCGTGGCCCAGCGTGTGCAGGATAAATCCTTCGACCTGATAAGCCGACAAGGAGCGAATGGCTTCGCGCTCCAGTTGCTCGTCATTGCCGAGATTGAACAGCATCACCATATAGCCAGCGTCGCGACAGGCCTTTTCCACGCCACGCAGCACCGCCACCGAGAACGAATTGGAAACATCCGCCACCACCAGCCCGATCAGGCGCGACTTGCCGCGTTTGAGTCCCTGCGCCATGGGGCTGGGGCTATAGCCGAGCGTGCGGATGGCCGCGGCCACGCGCGCCTCGACGTCTGCGGACAATTGTTCGCCGCCCCGATTCAGGTAGCGCGATACGGTTGCCTTCGAGACACCCGCGCAGTCGGCAACATCTTGGATGGTGAGCTTCTTTGCGGTCTTCGGGTCGGAGATCGGTCGGGTCACGGGGCGGGGCGGCATTGGATTCGGGTTTTTGGTGAAACCAGTTTCACAATTATGCCTCGGGCCCATCCCCGCATGCCAGCAGGCGACACACTGGATCTCGCTCGGCGGACGCAGGAAGATCGCGCATTTGTTGACGCTTGCCATGACGTGACTCCCAACACGCATGTCGGTGCGCTCTGCCAGAATTTTTCCGCTTCAAGCCAGATTATTGTGGCTTTTGAAACCGAGCATTGTGAACGTAAGGGTTTACCGCGACGAGGGTAATCCCTAACAATGGCAACCATCCAAGAAAGAGATGAGCCATGAATACCAGTCGCCGTGCCCTAGTCGCTGTCGCCACAATCGCTGCCACCCTGGCGGCCGCTCCAGTGTTTGCCAAGAGTGGCAAATTCGATACGTACACTGACGGCGCGCGGGCCGGGAAGTACGATGTTTACACTGACGGCGCGAAAAGCGGCAAATTCGACACTTACACGGACGGCGCCAGGTACTACATTGCGTCCGACCGCGCCCCGCTTTAAAAGGCTGCAAAATTCCCGGTCGGGGACGCCCCCGCGCACCTGATATCGGGACAGTGGGGTGGCGCCCTCTTTCCGCGTGGTTCTGTCCAACCCGGATACGACGCATGCCATCCTGGGGGACATCCTCGACGAACATCAGCTACCTGGTGTTACTGTGCAGCACCGCATTGCGGCGCGCGTACAGGAAGTAGATCGTCAGCCCGATCCCCAGCCAAGTAAGGAAAGCAATCCAAGTCAGCGCCTGCAGGTGCGCCATCAGGAACAGGCAGAAGCCGATTGCCAGCAGCGGCACCACCGGCACGCCCGGGCAGCGGAACGCGCGCGGCAGGTCGGGACGGGTCTTGCGCAGCACCAGCACCGCCACCGAGATCAGCGTAAAGGCCGCCAGCGTGCCGATATTGATCAGCTCGGCCAGCACGTTCAGCGGCACGAAGCCGGCGATCGCGGCAAAGACCAGGCCCACGGTCCAGGTAGCGAAGTAAGGCGTCGCATGCACGGGATGCACCGACGACAGCCGCTCGGGCAACAGCCCGTCACGCGACATGGCGAAGATCACGCGGGTCTGGCCGTAGGTCATCACCAGGATCACCGTGGTCATGCCCAGGATCGCGCCCAGGTCGACAAAGCCCGCGACCCAGTTCTGCCCGGCGTATTGCAGCGCCAGCGACACCGGGTGGTCGACGCCGGCAAACCTGGCGAACGGCACGATGCCGGTCATGATCGCCGCCACCACGACATACAGCACCGTGCATACCGCCAGCGAGCCGATGATGCCGATCGGCAGGTCGCGGCGCGGGTTGCGCACTTCCTCCGCTGCAGAAGTCACCGCGTCGAAGCCGATAAAGGCGAAGAACACCAGCGCCGCCGCATTGAAGATGCCGCTGAAGCCGAACGGCGCGAACGGCTCCCAGTTGGCCGGCTGCACGTGCCAGACGCCGACCGCAATGAACAGCAGCACCACGCCGATCTTCACGGCCACCATCAGGTTGTTCACGCGCGTGGATTCGCGCACGCCGTACGACACGACCCAGGTGATCGCCAGCATGATCAGGCAGGCCGGCAGGTTGATCATGGTCTCCACACCCGGCACCGAGCCCGGCGCGGCGGTCAGGGCCGCCGGCAGCTTCAGCCCGAAGCCCGCCATCAGCGACTGGAAATAGCCCGACCAGCCCACCGACACGGCCGAGGTGGCCAGCCCGTACTCCAGCAGCAGGTCCCAGCCGATCATCCACGCGACGATCTCGCCGAGCGTGGCATAGCTGTAGGTATAGATCGAGCCCGATACCGGGATGGCCGAGGCAAACTCCGCGTAGCACAACGCGGCAAAGCCGCACGCCAGCGCGGCGATAACGAAGGACACGGTCAGCGCCGGCCCGGCGGTCAGCGCGCCGGTGCCGGTCAGCACGAAAATCCCCGTGCCGATGATGGCGCCGATGCCCATCATCACCAGGTCGACCGGACCCAGCACCTTCTTCAGGCCGCCAACATGGCCGGCCGCCAGCATCGCGTCAATGTCCTTGGTTCGGAACAAGCTCATATAGGGGTCTCCTGCATGTGTTGCCGCGCGATCGCACGGATCCGCGCCGAAAATGACGAGGAGTCATGCGGGCGCGATGGCATCCGGGCAGCGTGCTGCCGGGTCGGCGGCACGGCTAGCCGGCACGCAGGTCGCGCACCAGCCCCGGTATTGGTTGGAATTTTCCGGACCGCCCAGGCGGGCGGGGACAGACGTCAAACCGAATCAACGCGGCGCGCACTGCCCACCGATTTCTTGCGCGCCGCTGATGTCAAACACGCTGGTCTCAATCCACGTGATGCACCCATCCGAACGGGTCTGCGATCTTGCCGCGCTGGATGCCGGTCAGCAACGAACGGAGGCGTTGTGTGACTTCGCCTTCCCCACCATTGCCGATCGTAAACTCCCCACCAGCGTGACGCACCTGCCCGATGGCGGTGACGACCGCGGCCGTGCCGCAGGCAAAGGTTTCCATAACCCGGCCATTGGCCGCATCTGTGCGCCACGTCTCGAAGTCGTATGGGGTTTCATTGACCGGAATACCCTCGTGCCGGGCCAGTTCGATGACCGAAGCGCGTGTAATGCCCGGCAGGATTGTCCCTGTTAATGGGGGCGTGCGTAGAGAGCCGTCATCCATCACGAAAAACACATTCATGCCCCCGAGCTCCTCGATCCAGCGGTGCTCCGCAGCGTCAAGGAACACCACCTGGTCGCAGCCCTTGGCCGAGGCCTCGGTCTGCGCAATCAGGCTGGCCGCGTAGTTGCCTCCGCACTTGGCCGCGCCGGTGCCGCCAGGGGCCGCGCGGGTGTATTGATCCGAAACCCATACGGTCACCGCCGACTTGCCGGCCTTGAAATACGGGCCGACCGGGCATGCGATCACGCAAAAAACGAACTCGGCCGAAGCGCGCACGCCGAGAAAACTCTCCGAGGCGAACATGAATGGGCGCAGGTAGAGGCTACCCTCGCTACCTGGAATCCACGCGCGGTCAATATCGACGAGCGCTTCCACGGCTTGCAGGAATGTGGCCTCGGGTAGCTCGGCCATTGACATGCGGGCAGCCGAGGCGCGAAAACGCCTTGCGTTCTCCTGTGGTCGGAACAGCGAGATCTTTCCGTCCTCGCCACGGTATGCCTTCATGCCCTCGAAGATTTCCTGCGCATAGTGCAGGACTGCGCAGGCGGGATCGATTTGGAAAGGACGGCGCGCTTCGACCTTGGCGTCATGCCAGCCGCGACCGTCGCTCCAACGGATCGTGACCATGTGATCGGTGAAAACGCGTCCGAAGGTCGGATTTGCCAACTTGGCAGCGATCTCATCGGCGTGGGTGGGGCCGGGGTGAGGCTCTACAACGAACTGCAATTGATTTTCCGTGCTCATTTTTCAGTGTTCCGAGGATGTTGGGCCCATGGCCCAGTATTGGCCTGCTTCTCATGGCCGAAAAGGCGAATATCTTCCGGCGCTGAAGCCATTGCGACGGATTGACGTCGGGCTGGAACACACGTCGCTGGCGGCAAGGTGCTGCTTCGCCTTCGTACAGCGCTTGGTCGATGCCGCTCATCGGCGAGCCGCGGTAGCCGGAGACAGATCCCGCCGAAGTGAGGCCGGCGGCGCGGTCGCGCGCCTGCACAATGGGCAGGCGAACCAGCGCCTGGGTGCCGCTCAGCTAGGCTCGGCCTTTCTCGAGGGTGTACTTGTCGTCCAGGCTGGCGTTGGCCAGGGCCTCGCACAGGTTGGGGGTAGTGTGGCATTCATGATGTCTGTCTGTGGTGGTCAAGTTATTTCGGACAGGCGGATAGGTTCTTTCACTGTCGATTTCGCCTCGTGGGCAGTGGGCGACAGATACCCCAGGGTTGAGTGCAAGCGCACTGGGTTATAGAAGCCAACGATGT
>NZ_JAYMRX010000014.1:0-182801 GCF_038900635.1 Cupriavidus oxalaticus
CCGAACAGGTCCGTGAAACGACTCCGCGCCGATGATAGTGCGGATTACCCGTGTGAAAGTAGGTCATCGCCAGGCTCTTATTGTGCAAAACCCCTCGACAGCGTTCGCTGCGAGGGGTTTTTGCTTTTTTGGCGGCTTCGAATTTGTCAGCGGTTTATCGGCTCGAATAGACTCTTACTTCATGTCAGACGACTGCGCCTGGTACCTCTACCTGCTCGAATGCACCGGTGACTCCATCTATACCGGGATCACCACCGATGTCGACCGGCGCTTTGCGGAGCATCTGTCGGGAAAAGGCGCCAAATATACGCGTTCGCGCAAGCCCATCCGGGTCATGGTGCGGCTACGCTTCGAAACCAAATCGGAAGCGTTGAAGGCGGAAATCGAGATCAAGCGATTGAGTGCCGCACAGAAGCGTGCCTTCTGTGCGCAGCATGAAGATCCAAAATAAAACGGCCAGGACCGCATGACGATCCTGGCCGTTTTATCTGAGGCGCCGAATCAGACTACCGTCAGCGTCACGTCGATATTGCCACGGGTGGCATTCGAGTAAGGGCAAACCTGGTGAGCCTGCTCCACCAGTTTCTCCGCCGCCTCGCGTTCGAATCCCGGCAACGAAATCTTCAGCTCGACCTGGATGCCGAAACCTTGGGGAATCGGACCGATGCCGACAGCACCTTCGATCGAAGCTTCTGCCGGCACATTGATCTTTTGCTGGCCGGCCACGTAGCGGATCGCGCCCAGGAAGCAGGCCGAGTAGCCTGCGGCAAACAGCTGTTCCGGGTTCAGGCCGTTGCCGGCGCCGCCCATTTCCTTGGGCACAGCCAGCTTGGCGTCGAGCTGGCCATCGGAGGTGGTGGCCCGGCCATCGCGGCCGCCGGTGGCTTTGGCATTGGCGGTATAAACGACTTTTTCGAGTTTCATTTAAGGCTCCGGTTTGGTTGCCCGCAGGGGCGTATCAAGGCTTGCCGTCATGCGGCAGTGGGAAATCGGTACGCGCTGCTTCCAGCGTGGACCGCAATGCATGCAGGCGCTGCGTCAGGGCCTGGATTTCTTCGACCGGGCACTGCGTGGCGCACAACATCTGTTCAGGAATGCGTTCGGCTTCCTTGCGCAGCGCCCGTCCGGCCTCGGTCACGCGTACCAGCACCCGGCGCTCGTCGCCGGTATCGCGGTTGCGGGTGACCAGGCCGGTGGCTTCCAGGCGCTTCAGCAACGGCGTCAGCGTGCCGGAATCCAGCGCAAGGCGACCGCCCAGTTCCGACACCGTCAGCGTTTCGGTCTCCCACAATACAAGCATCACCAGGTATTGCGGATAAGTAAGTCCAAGCTCACCAAGCATCGGCTTGTACAGCTTGGTCATCGCCAGCGAGGTCGAATACAGGGCAAAGCATAGTTGCCGATCGAGCAGCAGCCAATTCGAGTTGTCGTCGTTGTCGCGTTCCATGTCGATATATTATACGCAATTTGATTGTGTGCAAGATAAATTTTGTGCCGCAATAAAAAAGCCGGTTGGGCCACTTCTGAGCTTAAGTCTGTTTTAAGTCTGGGTCGTTAGCATGATCCCGTCGCGTCGCAATTTGCCGACGCCAGATTCTTCTACGAAAGGACCCTGACATGATTCGCCAGACCATTGCTCGCACGGCCGTTGGTATTGCGGCCCTCGCCGCCCTGGGCGGCGGGTATGCCTATCTGCAGAAGGAAGTCGTCACGCCCGGATTCGCCGCCCCCATGCCCGCGCCCGTCGCACCCGCGCAGCCCGCCGCTGCCGTGGCCACGCCGGCGGACTTCTCCGGCATCGTTGCGCAAAATGGGCCCGCCGTGGTCAATATCAGCGTGACCGCGCGCGCCCAACGCACCGCGGCGCAGATGCCGCCGGGGATTGATCCGGATGATCCGCTGTTCCAGTTCTTCAAGCGTTTCGGCCCTCAGTTCCAGGGCCCGCAAGGTGGCCAGCAGCAACTGGTGCGCGGCCTGGGATCCGGCTTTATCGTCAGCCCTGACGGCCTGATCCTGACCAATGCACACGTCGTCGACGGTGCGCAGGAGGTGACCGTCAAGCTCACCGACCGCCGCGAGTTCAAGGCCAAGGTATTGGGCACAGATCCGCAGACCGATGTGGCGGTGATCCGCATCGATGCGAAGAACCTGCCGACGGTGCGCCTGGGCGATCCCTCGCAGGTGCGCGTCGGCGAGCCCGTGCTGGCCATCGGCTCGCCGTACGGCTTCGAGAACACCGTGACGGCCGGCATCGTCAGCGCCAAGTCGCGCTCGCTGCCCGACGACACCTATGTGCCGTTCATCCAGACCGACGTGGCCGTCAATCCGGGCAACTCGGGCGGCCCGCTGTTCAACCAGCGTGGCGAAGTGATCGGCATCAACGCACAGATCTACAGCCAGACCGGCGGCTACCAGGGCCTGTCGTTCGCGATCCCGATAGACGTGGCCACCAAGGTCCAGCAGCAGCTGGTGGCGACCGGCAAGGTCACGCGCGGCCGCCTCGGCATCAGCGTGCAGGAGGTCAACCAGGCGCTGGCGCAATCGTTCGGGTTGCCCAAGCCGACCGGAGCGCTGGTCAATTCGGTCGAGCCGGACAGTCCCGCGGCGCGAGCCGGCCTGAAGCCGGGGGACGTGATCGTGCAGCTGGGCAACGATGTGATCGACCATTCGGGCGACCTGCCCGAGCATGTGGCCGACCTCAAGCCCGGCACGCAGAGCTCGCTGAAGATCATCCGCAAGGGCGAGCCGATGACCTTGTCGGTGAAAATCGGCACGGCAAAGGACCAGGCGGTGGCGCAGAAGGGCGGCGCCAATGAGGCCAGCGGCCGTCTCGGGCTGGCGGTGCGTCCGCTGTCGCCGGCGGAAAAACGCGACAGCGGCATCGAAGGCGGCCTGGTGGTCGAGGACGTGGCCGGCCCGGCGGCGCGGGTGGGCATCCAGCCGGGCGACGTGATCCTGTCGCTCAACGGCACGCCGATCACCTCGGTCGAGCAACTGAAATCGCTGGTGACAAAGTCGGGCAAGCAGGTGGCGCTGCTGGTGCAACGCGACGATGCGCGCATCTTCATTCCGCTCGATATCGGTTAACGCCGATCGATGCGCTATCGCCCGTGAATCGCGCCAGTAAATCGCGCCCGTGAATCGTTAACAGGCAAGGCTTTGCGGTTTACACGGGGCCGCGCGGGCCGTATACCGAGACCGGTATACGGCCCGCTAAGCCTTATGGGAAGCGGCATTCCGCACAACCAATTACTTACAGAAGGCGCGCCAACAGGTATTATCTCGACTGCGATGCACGAAGCATGCGGCGGTAGCCCCCGCCGGCCCTGGTTCTGCTGAATCGACAAAAAGGAAGTCTATGCAGTTGGATTTCACCCGCGCCACAACGCCGGGTACCGATAGAGCGCGGCGACTGGCGTCAACGACGTCGGCGGCCGGCTCCGCGCCGAAGCCCCGGCGGCGCAAGAAAGTAGTCGCCCCGCATTGGGAGCGCGGCTACCGCTCGCATTTCTACCGCAATGAACGCGGCGACAAACTTGGCGAAGTGCGCCTGTCCGAGCGCGGCGAAGTTCCCGTGGTCTACCACTGGGCCGCCGGCAATTACTCTGGCGCCGAAGGATCACTGGCCCACGCACGCGCGCGCGTTGAAGAAACCATCGGTTTCGGCATGCGCCAGCTGTCGCTGTTCTGAACAGGTATTCGTCGCTGCCGCGTCTGCCGGCACTGCGACCCGTCCGCGCCATCATCCGCTGCGCGGCGACTCCGCACCTCCCCGATTCTTCGCACTGCAGTCAATCCAGCGTTCCGCCACTGATGGCGGGAAAATGCGCGCGCTTCAGGCCAGACGCCGCTGCGCCAGCATGAACGCCGCCGCGCCAAGCGCGAGCACCGCAATCAACCGGTAGATATCCTCGCAGGCAATCAGCCTGGCCTGTTGCTCGACCATTGCTGCGAGTTGCGCCAGCGCTCCCTGGTGTGCCTGCGCCAAGTCGAACCCGCGCGCGGCCAGTGCCGCCTGCACCGACGCCGTCCATTGCTGCACCTCGGCGGGACGCTGGCCCAGTGCATGCAGCAGGCTGCCGTGGACTGCGAACTGGCGGTTCTGCAGCAGCACCGCACCCAGCGCCGAGGCGAACGAACTGGCGATCTGCCGCATCAGGTTCTTGCTGCGGTAGCCGTGCGCGAACGCGTCGCCGCTGAGCGCGCGGAAGGTGAGCCCCGCGATCGGGATGATCACCAGCACGCCGAACAGCCCCTTGCCAACCAGGCCCCACGCCAGCGCGGGCGGCCCCGCGTCGGGCGGCATGCGGGAGAACCACCATGCGGCCGCCGCCATCAGCAGCAGGCCGGCGATCATCAGCGGCTTCTTGCGCGGCAGGCGCGGCGCCACGCGCAGGTAGACGAAGATCCCGGCCAGGCTGACCAGCGCGGCAAAGGTGTTGAGCCAGCCGGTGGTGGCCAGCGGAATCCTGAGTGCCTGCTCCGCGTAGATCGGAAACAGGTATCCGCTCAGGTTGCTGATCAGGTAGTAGACGAAATACATCGCCAGGCCGGTCAGCACCACCGGCTGGCGCAACGCGCGAACGTGGAGCACGGGCTCGCGGTGATGCCACTGGTGCCACAGGAAGCCCGCCAGCAGTGCCAGCCCGGCAACGGCCACCAGTGTCAGCCGCAACGGGTGCGAGAACACGTCGAAGCGCGCCTCGGCCAGCGCCGCCTGCAGGGTCACGATGGCGGCGCCGAACAGCAGCAGTGGCGCGAGCGCGGGGCTGCCGCCGGCGTCGGCGCGCGGCTCGGCGTCGGGCAGCAGCAGCCAGGCGCCCAGCGTGGCCAGCGCGGCGAACGGCAGCACGCCGTAGAACACGTCCTGCCAGACGCCATGGTCGATCAGTTCGGCGGCGAAGGCCGGGCCCAGCGCAGATGCCGTGAAGATGCCGACCATGAAGATGCGGGTCGCACGCGGGCGCTCGGTTGGCCCGAACAGCACATTGACCAGGATGCGGCAGCTGGTAAACAACGCGCCACCGCCCACGCCCTGGACAAAACGCGCCGCGACCATCTGCGCCAGCGTATGGCTGGTGGCCGCCGCAAGCGTGCCGGCCATGAACAGCAGCAGCGCCCCGGTCAGGTAATGGCGGTACCCAAACCGGCGCGACAGCCATTGCTGCTTGAGGATCATCAGCATGCTGCCGACGGCATAGGCCGCCTGCACCAGGGCAAAGCTGCGCGGATCCGCGTCGATGCCGCCGACGATATGGCTCGACGCGAACACGAACATGATGTTCTCGAGGAACTCCACGCCGGTGGCCAGCGCCAGCAGCATCATCAGCAGCGTCCGCCGCTGGCGGTGGCTGAGCCAGCGCAGCCAGCGCATGCCGACGCGCAGCCGCGACAGCGGCTGCCAGGACGTACCGCTCGTCATGGCTGCAGGGCTTGCAGGGTCTGGTGCAGTTGCGTCAGCGCGCGCGCGGTACCAGCGAGGCCGCTCGCGCCCAGCGGTGCCCACGCCTCGCCGTAGGCGGCATGGACCACCGGCGCGGCCCGCTCCAGCAGGCGCCGGCCGGCCGCGGTCAGTGTCAGCTCCAGGCTGCGGCGGTCCTGCGCCGATGCCTGGCGGCGCAGCAGGCCGCGGGCTTCGAGCCCGTCCAGCAGCCGCGTCATCTGCGTGCGGGTGGCGTCCAGTGTCGTACCCAGCTCGGAGGGCATGCTGGGCTGGCCTTCGTCGGCCGACAGCATGCTCATCAGCAGGTACTGGTTCATGTCCAGCTCAAAGGGGGCGAGGGCCTGGTCGATATGCGCGCGCAGCAGGCGTGCGGTGCGCAGCAGCAGGCGCGACGCCAGGATCAGGTCGCGCGGCGCTTCGGGATGGTTGGCGCAATAGCGATCTATGCGGGCTTCGAAACTCATGGCGGGCAGCAATCCGTTGGCGGCGGATCGATTACATTCGTGATAATTACAAATGTAATTATATCAGACGGGAGGATTTTTGCCGGCGCAGCGCTCCGGCGATGTCCCGCGTGCCTGCTCGCATGCGCTCCGCCGCGTGCCGCGCGCGCGCCGGATCGGCGTTGCCATAACGTTGCCCGATGTAGGCCGCGGCAACCGCCGCGATGGGTGCGGCCGCCTGCGGCAGCCGGGCGCTGGCACGTGCAGCGAAGTCCTGCGGACCTTCGGCCGGCGCGCGCACGCAGCCGTGCCGGGCCAGCAGTTCGCAGAAGCGGTGGTAGGCAGCGTCAAGCGGATCGGCATGCTCCCGGCGCCGCCACAGCGGCACCAGTGCGAGCAGGCACAGCACCCCCAGCGCGCCGGCCAGCAGTTGCCCGGCACTGGCGCCGGTGCCGAGGGTGGCCAGCAGGCGCGCCTGTTGCGCGTGGTCGTACTGCAGGACCCAGCGCTGCCAGCGGTAGACCATGCCCTCGTAGGCCCAGCGGACGTCCTGCAGCCAGCCCGGCTGGTAAGCCGGGCGCCAGGTCGGGGTCTCGGCGCCGAGGACGGCGTCCAGGCCCTGCTCGATCCGGCTGGGCGCGACCGCGCTGGTCGGATCCACCCGCACCCAGCCGCGGCCGTCGAGCCAGACTTCGGCCCAGGCGTGGGCGTCGGACTGGCGTACCACGTAGTGGCCGCCGATCGGGTTGAATTCGCCGCCCTGGTAGCCGGTGACGACCCGTGCCGGCACGCCGGCGGCGCGCATCAGGAAGACGAAGCTGCCGGCGTAGTGCTCGCAGAAGCCGCGCCGGGTGTCGAACACAAAACTGTCGACCTGCTCCGCGCCGAGCGGTGGCGGGCTGAGTGTGTAGGCAAACGGCGCGGCGGCGAACAGGCGCAGTGCCGCCTGCACGCGTGCGGCCGGATCGGCGTGCTGCGCGGCCCATGCCGACGCCAGCGCGCGGGCGCGCGGGTTGCCTGCGGGCAGGGCCAGTGCCAGCCGGCGCGTGGCGGCATCCAGCGCCTCCGGTGCCGGCGCCAGCGTCGATCGCGCCTGGTAGCGGATGCGCTGGTCCACCGGCCGGCGCGACATGAATTCGCCATCCGGCGTGACGGTCGCTTCGGCGGCTTCGGCGGATGGCGACAGGGCCTGCCCGCGGTCCAGCATTAGCAGCCAGTGTTGAGAACTGGGCTCGAGCGTGATGCTGTAGTCGATTCCGTGCCCCTCGCCTGCAACCGCCGGCGCAGGCGCCAGCGCGTGCAGCCGCTGCCGCGCCGGGCGCCAGGTGGTGCCGTCATACTCCCACAGCACCAGCGCGCGCCAGTACAGCGCCGCGGCAGGCAGCGGCGGGCCGGCGACCTCGGCGCGCAGCGCCAGCGCCGGCGAGCGGATCAGCTGGCCGACGCTGCCGGGCCGCATCGTGTCGCTGAGGCCGGTGGTGCCGGTGGGCGCCGATTGCGGCAGTTGCCACAGCGGATGCTCCAGCCGCGGGAACAGCACGAACATGGCCGCCGCCCACGGCAGGCCGAGCAGCGCCATGCGGCCCAGCATCGGCCAGATCGCCAGCCGGCTGCGCGCCTCCGGGTGGTGCAGCAGCAGCCAGTTGCGCAATACCCAGGCGCCGATCGCCAGGCTGTACAGCGCCAGCCAGAAGGGCTGGTCCGACAGGTACAGCGTCAGCAGCAGGTAGAAGGACAACTGCGTGACCAGCGTGGCATCGGCCAGCGCGCGGCACTCCAGCAGCTTGAGGATGACGAACGCACCCAGCAGCGCCACCGCCAGCTCGCGTCCCACGCCGCCGCCGGCCTGCCAGGCCAGCGCACTGGCCACCAGCAGCACCAGCAGCGCGGTCGTGCCGAGCATCCATCGCGACGGCAGCGGCGCCCGCCGGCGCCACAGCAGCCAGCGCCAGCCCAGCAGCAGCAACAGCAGCAGGCTGACCGACACCGGCAACGTCCGCGCCTGCGGCGCCAGCACCAGCGCCAGCTGGCCGAGCAGCATGCCGTGGTCTTCATGCCGCAGCGGCCGTGCCACGGCGTTCATGGGCGGGCTCCCGGCCGGGCCGGATACCGCGGCCACAGCGCCAGCGCTTCCAGGCAGGCTCGCCGATGGCTCGCGCCGCATGCGGGCGGCAGTTCGAAGCCCGGCAGGCGCAGGCCAATCTCGGCATCGTCCGGCGCGGCCAGCAGCCAGGCGCACAGCCGCGACAGCCGCGCTTCGGCGTCCATGCCCGCGGGCATCGCCTGCCAGTCGAGCCAGCGCGCCGGGCGCTGCGGCGGATCGCCGCTGCGGCTGAGCCATCGGCCGGTGCGAGCGCTGTGCTTCCATGCGATCCGGTGCAAGGGGTCGCCGCTGCGGTAGCGCCGCAGCTGGTCGATGCCGTCGTCGCTCGGAACGGTGGCTGTGGCATGTCCTGCGTCGTCCGCGCCTGGGCGATACGCGGCGGGCGGGGGCGGTGCATTGGCTTCCGGCGCCGGATAGACCAGCGTCGACAGCGGCAGGTCCGCATGGCTCCAGACGCGGAACAGCCCGAACGGGAAGCGGCTGCTGATCACCACGCGCGGCAGCGCCAGCCGTCCGCGTCGCGGCGCCGGCACGTGCAGCGCAAGCGTGCCGCCGGCGTGGCCGTCGAGCGTCAGCGTGGCCGGCACCACTTCCGGCAGCGCCGGCAGGCGCGCCTCGATGCCGATGCGAGCGCCGGCGTCGGCGTTGTCGACGCGCAGCGCAAACACCGCGAGCTGGCCGGCATGCACCGGCGCCACCGTACCCGCGCTCACCGCCAGTTCGAGCAGGTTGCGGTACGCCAGCCACATGCACGACATGCCGATGCCGGCCAGCAGGAAGGTCAGCGCGAAGCCCAGGCTGATGTTGTAGTTGAGCGAGGTCAGCAGCATCGCGCCGAGCAGCACGGCAAAGCCGATGCCGCCGCGCGCGGGAAGGATATAGAGATGGCGCCGGTCCAGCCGCACGGTGCCGCCGGCCGGTCGGCGCGCGGCAATGCGCTGGCGCAAGAGCCTGGCGGAGGCGAACAGCCCCGGTCCGGGCAGGCGATGGTGTGCGGCGGCGTCTCCGTTGTCGTGCGGCGCCGCCAGCGGATCGCTCGCCATGGGCGTCAGGGGATGGCGACGCCGGCAAGCAGTGCCGCCAGCTCGCCGTCCACCGCGGCGGGGCCGGCGCCGCCCGCCGGCAGCAGCCGGTGCGCGGCCACGGCGGCAAAGACCGCCTGCACATCCTCGGGCAGCACCATTTCGCGCTGCGCCAGCAGGGCCCATGCGCGCGCGCAGGCCAGCAGCGCCAGCCCGGCGCGCGGCGACAGGCCCGCGGCAAAGCCGCCGTGGTGGCGCGTGGCCTGCACCAGCGCCAGCACATAATCGACCAGCGCGGGGCTGGCGTACACCTGCGCGGCGGCCTGCTGCAGGGCCAGCACCTGTGCGGCGTCCATCACCGGCGCCGCTTCCGCCGCGCTGGCGCCGCCGAGGTACAGCACGCGCTCGAAGGCGGGATCGGGATAGCCCAGCGACACGCGCATGGTGAAGCGGTCAAGCTGCGATTCCGGTAGCGCATGGGTGCCCAGCTGCTCCAGCGGATTCTGCGTGGCGATCACGAAAAACGGTGCCGGCAGCGCGTGCGTGGTGCCGTCATGGGTCACCTGCCGCTCGGCCATGGCTTCGAGCAGCGCGCTCTGGGTCTTGGGCGGCGCCCGGTTGATCTCGTCGGCCAGCACAACCTGCGCGAACACCGGGCCGCGGTGGAAGCGGAATTCGCCCGCATCGCGCACGAACACCGAGACGCCGATCAGGTCTGCCGGCAGCAGGTCGCTGGTGAACTGCACGCGCTGGTACTGCAGCCCGAGCGTCCGCGCCAGCGCATGCGCGAGCGTGGTCTTGCCCACGCCGGGTACGTCTTCCAGCAGCAGGTGGCCCCCAGCCAGCATGCAGGCGAGCGCCAGCCGGACTTGCTGCGGCTTGCCGAGGACGATGCGGCCCAGCTGGGCCTGGGCCTCGGCCAGCGAAGCGACGATGCGTGGGCGGGCAGTCACGTTGGACCTCGGCGCAAGGGAGTTGGAAGGGGGGCGGACCGGCGGCAAAAACGGGGACGCGGTGCAGCGCATTGTAGCGGCGTGCGCGGCACGCGGCACCGTCTGTTTCCGAACGGAGACACTCCGGCCCGGCCGCGGTGCACCTGAATGGCGCAGCGGCTGCGCCAGATTGCGCCGCTTCTGGCATCATGAGCCTGTCGGGCCACCGCGGCCCACCCGTGTTGCTTTCTCCTTCCGCTGCCTGCTGCAATGACTGCCTCGCTGGACCCCTCTGCCGACCTGCCTGCCGACCTTCCCGCCGCTGCCGTGCTGACTCCCGCCGCCGCCGATTCCGACGCGCTGCTGCGCCTGGCGCAGGCCTTCCATGCCAACGGCTTCGTGATCCTGCGCGGCTTCGGCAACGAGGCAGACTGCGCCGCGCTGGAAGCGGTGGCGCGCAGGCACCTGGCGGCGGCGGTGCCACCGGTGGAGTTCGAGGCCGACCTGGGCTATCCCGGCGCCCCGGCCGCGCGCGACGCCGCCGGCGGCGGCACCGTCAGGCGGCTGCGCCAGGCCTACGGCCGCGACGAGGTGTTCCGCGACTGGGCCAGCGATCCGAAGCTGGTGTCGGTGGTGCAGGCGCTGCTGGGCGAACCGGCTTGCCTGACGCTGGCGCACCACAACTGCGTGATGACCAAGCACCCGCACTACGGCAGCCAGACCGGCTGGCACCGCGATACGCGCTATTGGTCGTTTGCCAAGCCCGAACTGGTGACGGTATGGCTGGCGCTGGGCGACGAGGACGAAAGCAATGGCGTGCTGCGCGTCATCCCGGGATCGCACCGCGCGGCGCTCGAGCCGGGCCAGCTGGATCCAGCGGAATTTTTGATCGAGGCGCACCCCGCCAGCCAGCCGCTGCTGCAGGCGGCGCGGCCGCTCGCGCTGCACCGCGGCGACGTGCTGTTCTTCGACAGCCGGCTGTTCCACGCGGCGGGTCGCAATGCCTCCAACGCGGTCAAGCTGTCGGTGGCCTTTGCGTATTTCGGCGCCAGCAACCGGCCGCTGGACGGCTCGCGTTCGGCCGAGTTCGGCAGCGTGGCGCTGCCGGTGGCCGGCTGAGGTAGCCGGCGCGGGTGGCGGGGGCGGCGTTCAGGTACGCAGCCCGACCAGCCCCGAAATTTTTTCCGATGCTTCGAGCAGCGGCGGCAGGAAGCGTTCCAGCATTTCCTGCGCGCTGGTGCGGTTGGCCTGGCCGCTGATATTGATGGCGGCGATGGTCTGGCCGGCGCGGTTGCGGATCGGCGCCGCCAGCGACACCAGTCCCTCTTCCAGCTCCTGGTCGTTGAGGGCCCAGCCGCGTGTGCGGATATCGGCGACGATGGTCTTCAGCGCTTCGATGTCGGTCACGGTGCGGGTGGTGCGCGCACGCAACTCGCTGGCGCGCAGCACGCTGTCCAGCTCGGCTTCATTCAGTCCCGCCATCAGCACGCGGCCCATCGACGAGCAATACGCCGGCAGCCGGCTGCCGATCGACAGGTTGATGGTCATGATCTTGCGCGCCGGCACGCGCAGCACGTAGACGATCTCGGTCCCGTCCAGCACGGAGATCGAGCAGCTTTCATGCACCTGCTGCGACAGCGTCTCCATGATCGGCTCGGCCAGGTTCCAGAATGGCATCGAGGTCAGGTAGGCAAAGCCGAGGTCGAGGATCTTGGGCGTCAGCCGGAACAGCCGCCCGTCGGCCTGCACATAGCCCAGTCCCACCAGCGTCAGCAGGATGCGGCGCGCGCCCGCGCGCGTCAGGCCGCTGGCCTGGGCGATTTCCGTCAGCGTCTGCGCCGGGTGCTGCGCATTGAAGGCACGGATGACCGACAGCCCGCGTGCAAAGGACTGCACATAGCTGTCGCTTGGCTTCTCGGACGCGGCGGCGCTGCCTGCGCTCTGGGGCGCCTGCGCGTCGCGGGGGGAGTCGGTGGAACTGGCCATCGGTGTAGCACCGGCGCGGGTCGCCGGATTGGCACGGAAAGGCCGAAAGGGTAGAGGAAATGCCGGCACAACGCCAGTGCCGGCCCCCATAGCTCACCACCAGCGGGGGATGGCGGCACGGACCTGGCGGCGCCCGCGCGGGGACCCGCCGCCATGCTGTCTCCTGCACCGCCTCCCTTGTTATCGGGGGCTGGAGAGGCGCCCTAGCGGAAGCTGCGCTGCACCAGCACAAACACCGCACCGAGCGCGCAGATCACCGCGAAGCCGTGCAGCATGTCCATGCCGGCCAGCAGCGTGGCCTGCCGGTCGATTTCCAGCGAGATCTTCGCCAGCCCCGCGGCCGACAGCGCATCCGGCGCTTGCAGCGCCGGGTTGAAGCGCGTGACCTGCTCGACCAGGTGGGTGCGGTGCTCGGCCAGCCCGTCCTGCATGAACACGCTGGCCAGGCCGGTGCCCACGGCCGAGGCAATCTGCTTGCACACGTTCTTGAACTGGTAGGCGTGCGAGAAATCCTCGACCGGCACTTCCAGGTAGGTCATCGATGCCACCTGCACCATCAGCAGCACCGGCGTCAGCCCTTCGAGCAGGACCACCGGCACCAGCGCGTAGTCGGGCGCGCCTGGCATCAGCTGATGCGAAAACAGCATCGCGGCGCAGGCATAGAAGATAAAGCCAAGCGCGATCACGCGCCGCTTGCGGAACACCAGCGCCATGCCCAGCGTGATGAGGATGGCGGCGATGGTCGCCACCGTGCCGCTGGTTGCCAGCAGCATGCAGGTGGTGCGGAAGGTCAGGCCCAGTCCGGTCTGCGTCAGCGACGGCAACAGGAAGGCCCAGGCCGACGACATCAGGTAATACAGCGTATAGAAGCCCAGCCCGTAGAGATACTGGCGCCCGGCCAGCCGCGACAGGTCGATCCACGGGTCGGGATGGCGGTACAGGCGCCAGCCGGCGAAGGCGAACAGCGCCAGGCCGCACAGCGCGGCCAGCGGCATTTCCAGCGAACTGAAGAAGCGCGTGTAGCGCATTTCCTGCAGCGTGTGCAGGAATACCAGCGCGCCGGCCGCGGCGGCGATCGCGGCGGGCCAGTCCAGTGTCGACACCGGCGGATGCTGGTCGCGCGGCGCACGCGTGGGGTAGGTCAGCGCGACCGACAGCAGCACCGGCAAGGCAATGCCGGCCTGGAACAGGAACACCGCGCGCCAGCCGATATCGTCCAGGAAAATGCTGGTCAGCCACGGCGCGATCGCCAGCATCGAGAACGCGCCACCGCCGAAGCGCAGCATCAGCGCGCCGCGTTCGGCCGGCGTCGACACCAGTTGCACCAGGATGCGCGAGGCCGCGAACAGGCCCCCCGCGCCCAGGCCCTGCACCGCCTTGCCGGAGATCAGGCCGGCGGGGCTGGCAAACTCGGCGCAGATCAGCGAACCCAGGATGAACACCACCAGCGACGCCAGCGTAAAGCGCTTGTACGTGATGCGGCGCGCGACCTGGTCGAGCACCATGTTCATCAGCACCGCGGTGGCAGCATAGGCCGAGACCGCGTACAGGTAGTCTTCGGGCGCGGCGCCGACGCCGCCCTGGATATGCTGGCTGGCCACGCCCATCATCAGCGTGGAAGAAAAGTCGATGCCGGTGGCCAGGCCGAGCGTCAGGCCGAACAATGAAAGACGCCAGTGACCCATTTCGGGGTGACTGGCGAGTTGCATGCGGGGGCGCGCTGGGGCGGAGGCCGGTGTTGTTGCGGGGGCGAGGGCTGCCGGGACTGATGTTGCCAGCGCTGGGGCTGAGCCGTCCGGTGAAGCCTGTGGAGGCGTTTGTTGCATCGCTCAAGCATAATGTCGCCTGCCACAGAGAACTACAGGCTGTCAGGGAAACATTGTCCGGTGAATCAAACAATTCAATGGAACGACTGGGAAGCGTTCTGCTGTGTCGTTGAGCAGGGAACGTTCACGGCCGCGGCGGAGCAGCTCGATTGCCCCAAGTCGCGCGTGTCGGCCGCGGTGGCGCGGCTGGAAACCGCCATCGGCGCCAAGCTGCTGGAGCGCACCACGCGGCGCATGCGCCTCACCGATGCCGGTAAGGCCGTCTATCGCGATGTGGCGCCGCTGTTCGCGCGGCTGCGCGAGATCCGCCAGGAAACGCTGGCGCGCGAGGAGCGTGTGCAGGGCGTGCTGCGCATCGCCACGCCTTATGAATTCGGCGCTCAGCAACTGGGCGGGGTGATCTGCCGCACACTTGCCGCGCATCCGGCGCTGGATGTGGCGGTGGAGATCACGCAGGGACTGGTCGACCCCATTCGCGACGGGTTTGACGTGGCCTTCGTTATCGTCGATGCCGACCTGCCCGACTCCGGCACGGTGGCCCGCCGCATCTATCACGTCGAGCGCGGGCTGTTCGCCGCGCCGTCGCTGGCGGACAGCCTGCCGGCGCAGCTGCGCCCGGAAGACCTGGCCAACATGCCGACGCTGACCACGCCGGGCGACACCGTGTGGGAGTTCACCCGCGACGGCGAGACCGTCTCCGTGCCGATCCGTCCGCGCATGCAGACCTTCAACGCCGAGCTGCGCCTGCAGGGCGCGCTGGCGGGCCTTGGCATCGCGCGCCTGTCGGTGAACTACTGCGAGGCCGAGATCGCGCAGGGCCGGCTGGTGCGCGTGCTGCCGGACTTCCCGCTGCCGCCGCTGCGCGTGTTCGCGCTGCTGCCGGACCGGCGCCTGCAGCCGCGCAAGGTGCGCGTGTTCATGGAAGCGATCGAATCGATGATGGTGTCGGAGCTGGGGCCCGACTCAGGCCTGGAAGGGATCGAGCCTGGCGAGTGGGCGAGGGAGGGCGCCTGGCCCGAAGACGACGCGCAGGCGGACGAAAGTGGCCTGGCACAGGGAGAGGCCCGGCCAGCGGGTTGAGAACGCCGGCGGGCCACCACGGCGCGAGGCCGTGGCAAGGGAAAACGCTGGAGACTCAGGCGCCTTCGGTGAAGCTGTCGCGGCGATCGGTAATGGCGGCGCCGTCGGTGAACGGATCGACCTTGCCTTGCTTGGCACCGTCGGTGAACGGGTCGGCGCGGCCGATGCGGGCACCGTCCAGGAACGGGTCTGCCTTGCCAACGTGGGCGCTGCTGCCGTCCAGGCGGGCGATGTCGGAAACGGGTTTAGAGGCGTGCGCGGCAGCGGCGGCAAACGACAGGCCGGCCGCGCACAGCAGGGAAAGTGCCAGGTTGCGGCGTTGTGCGAGGGTCTTCATGGTGTGTGGTCCTTTTTGGCAGGTTTCGTGGCTGCAGCGCCACGTTGCCTGTAATGTAGGACCTCACACTAAGCAGAAAAAGCGTCAATTCTCGAAACACTGTCCAGTAGTCTGGACAATGCGCCGGCCCGCACCGGCGCCATCGCAGCGGCCTGCGGTTCTCAGAAATGCATGTTGAACACGCTCGCACCCAGCCTGGCGATCACCATCAGCAGGATCTGCGCGATCACGAACAGCACTAGCGGCGACACATCGAAGCCTCCCAGGCGCGGCACCACGCGCTGGATCGGCCGCAGCACCGGCGCGGTCAGGTGGTCGATGGCGGGCGTGATCGGCGAATGCGGGTTGACCCACGACAGGATCGCCATCAGCAGCGTGACCCACATCACCAGGCTGATCGCCCACTTCAGCACGTACAGCACCGCGGTCAGCAGCACCGCCGGCAGGAACGCCAGCAGGTCGGCGTTGCTGAGCAACGCGACCAGCAGCAGGAACACGACCGCAGTCAGCCAGGCCGCCACCACCGTGGCCCAGTCGATGCCACCCACGCCCGGAATGATCCGGCGCAGCGGCCGCACCAGCCAGTCGGTGATCTGGAACACGCCCTGCGAAACCGGGTTGCGCGTCGGCAGCCGCGTCAGCTGCATCCAGACGCGCAGCAGCAAGGCCATGCCGAACAAGGTAAAGATGGTATCCAGCAGGAAAAGGGCGATTTCCGTAAACATCGATGCGGTTTCCGGTGGGTTAGGGTGTCTGCAACCGCACAGATTCTGCCATAGCCCGGCGTCACATCGGCACAACCGGGACGGATGCCTGTGGCGCGTCCAACATGCCGGCGCCGCCCTATAATTGCGGGCGCCCGCGGCGCGCACTGCGCCGGCGGCGGGCATGTTCCCGTTGTTTCGCGCTTTCCGCCGTTCTTCCGCCTAGTCCTATGCCCAGCAAGCCAGCCTCGTCCCGCAACCCTGCGCCGCTCACCAAGGCGGACTTCGAGGCGCTCTCGGACTTCCGCTACCAGTTGCGGCGCTTCCTGCGGTTTTCCGAGGATGCAGCGCGCGAGGAAGGGCTGACCGTGCAGCAGTACCTGCTGCTGCTGCATATCCGCGGCAGCGCCGACAAGGACTGGGCTTCGATCGGCGAACTGGCCGAACGCCTGCAGGCCAAGCAGCATGGCGTGGTGGCGCTGGTCAACCGCTGCGAGGCGGCCGGACTGGTCAAGCGGCGCCTCAACCCCGAGGATCGGCGCGTGGTGCAGGTGCACCTTCTGGCCAAGGGCGAGCGCAGCCTGAACCGGCTTGCGATGCTGCACCGGACCGAGCTGGAATCGCTGCGCAACACCTTCCGCGTGGCACGCATCACGCAGTTCAACGACGACGGCGCCGAGCGCGGCTGAGCCCGCCAGCAGGGCGCCAACCGGCCGCCAGACCGCCTGTAACCGGCTGCCGCGCATCCGGTTACAGGCGGTTACCAATCAAAAGCTCCGGTGACACCCGCCACCCGCGGGCGGCCCTAGACTCGCGCGCATTCATCAATACGCGCAATGCGCAGGAGTCGAGCCATGTCCATCCCCTTTCGTTCGGTTGTGCTTGCGGTGCTGGGCGCCGGTGCGCTGGCCGGGTGCGCCACGCCGTATGGCTATGACAACGGCTATGGCGGCGGGTATGGCAGCGGCTACGGCGGCTACGGCGCCAATACCGCCTATGGCGGCAGCTATGGTGGGAGCTCCGGCGGCAATTACGGCACCAGCGGCACCACCATCAGCGGCTACCCGGCGCAGCAGGGCTATCCGCAACAGGGCTACCCGCAGCAGGGCTACCCGCAGCAACAGTATCCGCAGCAAGGCTATCCGCAACAGGGGTATCCGCAGCAGCAATATCCGGACGGCGGCTACGACAACAGCTATGGCAACAACAACTACGGCAACCAGGCGTACGGCGTGCGCTACGGCTGGGTAGAGGCCATCGAAGTGGTTGCCGGCCAGCCGCCGTCGACCAGCGGCGCGGGCGCGGTGGTCGGCGGCATCGTCGGTGGCTTGCTCGGCCACCAGGTCGGCGGCGGCCGCGGCAATACGGTAGCGACCATCGGCGGCGCCGTGGTCGGCGCCGTGGCGGGCAACGAGGTCGAGAAGCGTACCGGCACCAGCGCGCAGGCCTACCGCGTGCGCGTGCGCACCAGCGACAACGCCTACCTGACGCTGACGCAGTCCAACGCCTACCAGATGCGCATCGGCGACCGCGTCAAGGTCGAGAACGGCGTCGCGGTGCCGTACTGACCGATGCCGATGCCGATGCCGATGCCGGCGGCTAGGCTTCGGTGCTGAACAGCTGCGCGTAATCCGCGCGCAGCTGGCGCTTGAGCAGCTTGCCGGCCGTATTGCGCGGCAGGTCGTCGACGAACACGATGCGCTTGGGCACCTTGAACGGCGCCAGCGCCTGGCGCGCATGGGCGATCAGCGCGTCTTCGCTGGCCTCCTGGCCGCGCTTGCGCACCACGCATGCGGCCACTGCCTCGACCCACTTCGGATGAGGCAGCGCGAACACGGCCGCTTCAGCCACCGCGCCATGCGTGTACAGGCACTCTTCCACTTCCCGGCTCGATACCAGCACGCCGCCTGAATTGATCACGTCCTTGATCCGGTCGACCACGTACAGGTAGCCCTCGGCATCCATGTAGCCAAGGTCGCCGGAATGGAACCAGCCGCCGGCAAAGGCTTCGGCGGTCTGTTCCGGCTTGTCCCAGTACTCGGTCAGCAGTTGCGGCGAGCGGTGCACGATCTCGCCGAGCTCGCCGGGAGCGATGTCCTGCATGGTCTCGTCGACGATGCGCGTCTCGACATTCAGCACCGGCCGTCCTGCCGACGCGGGCCGCGCCGCATGCTCGTCGGGTCCCAGCACCGTCGCCAGCGGCCCGATCTCGCTTTGCCCGTAGCAGTTGTAGAAGCGCAGCGCCGGCAGCTTCTGCTGCAGCTCCAGCAGCACCGGCACCGGCATGATCGATGCGCCGTAGTAGGCCTTGACCAGCGCGCCGAGCCTGGCGGGATCGAACTCGGCATGGCGCAGCAGCGAGATCCAGACCGTGGGCGGGGCAAAAAAGCTGGTGATGCCTTCCGCGTGGATGGTGCGCAGGCAGTAGCCCGCCTCGGGGCTGTCGGCGATCAGCGTGGTGCCGCCGCACAGCAGCAGCGGCATCAGGAACACGTGCATCTGCGCCGAGTGGTACAGCGGCAGCGCGGCCAGCGAATAGTCCGTGGCGCGGATGTCGCAGGCGGCAATCGTGCTGACATACTCGGCCAGCAGCGCGCGATGGGTCAGCACCGCGCCCTTGGGTGCGGAAGTTGTGCCGGAGGTGTACAGGATCTGCGCCGGCGTGGTGTCGGCCAGGCTGTCGAGCATTGGTGCCTCGGGCCCGCTGGACGCCGCGGCCAGGATATCGCGCTCGGGGGTGCCGCCATGCAGCGTGCCGCTGAAGCGGCACGGCAGGCCCTCGATGCGCCCGGCCAGTGCCGGATCGGCAAAGATCGCGCTGGCGCCCGATTGCGTGACCAGATATTCCACTTCCGGCCGCGTCATCGAGAAGTTGACCGGCACATGGACCAGGCCGCTGCGCAGGCAAGCCAGCCACAGCAGCACGTACGCATCCGAGTTCTTGCCGAAGGCTGCGACGCGGTCCCCGGGACGCAGGCCCCATCGTGCCAGCGCCCCGGCCACGCGCGCGGCGGCGAGGTCGAGTTCGCGATAGCTCCAGGCTCGTTCGCCGAAGCGGATCGCGGTCTTGTCGGGGCTGCGCCGTACCGCGCGGGCGATGGCGTCGGGGATGGTGTTGCGCAGGGCGCGCTGCTGCTCTGACTGCATGGTGGTCTCCGTTGTTATGGTCTGAGGGTCCAGCAAGTCTTTGAAGCCAGGCGCCGAGGATAAGGGCAGCCGCCTTGCGATGGCAAGACGGCGAGGCGGGCTGAGGCGTCTTTAGGCGCCTTTACGCACCCCTGGGCCCGCTTAGGCGCCCTCGGGGCTGTTACAGCGTCTGTGCCAGGAAGGCAAGCGCGCGCCCGTGTGCCAGCGCGGCACTGGGCTGGTGGTACGAGGCCCGCGCCCAGCAGTTGAAGCCGTGGTCGGCGTTGCCGTAGACGTGGATCTCGGTGCCGGGTTTGCCGGCCATCGCATCGCGCACGCCTTGCACCGCTGCGGGCGGGATGTGCGCGTCGAGCGCGCCGTAGTGGAACTGCACCGGCACGCGGATGCTAGCGGCTTCCTGCAGTTGGTTCTGGATGCCGCCGCCGTAGTAGGGCACCGCCGCGTCGACCAGTCCGCGCGCGGCGCTCAGGTATGCCAGCAGTCCGCCGAAGCAGTAGCCCACCGCTGCGACCTTGCCGGCGCCGGTGCGCTGGCGCAGCGCCTGCACGGTGGCGGCGATGTCGCCCATCGCGGCTTCGATGTCGACCGCCTGGCGCAGCGCCATCGCACGCGTCATGTCGTCGCCGGCGTAGCCCAGCTCGATGCGCGGCGCGTTGCGCCAGAACACGTCGGGCGCGAGCACGGCATAGCCGTCTGCGGCGTACTGGTCAGCCACCGCGCGGATGTGTTCGTTCACGCCGAAGATTTCCTGCAGCAGCACGATGCCGGGTGCGCCCGGCCGGACGCCCGCCGGCGGCAGGCTGAGGTAGGCGTCGAAGCTGCCCGCGGCGCTGTCGACGCGGATCCATTGGCTGTCGGGAATGGCTGTCATGGCAAAGGCTCTCCGGAATGGCTGGCTATGGGTAGGCGGAATGCGCGGCACGTGCCGCGCGCCAGCCGCAAGTTTGCCATCGCGCCCGCCTTCGTGCTGGCGCTGCCATCGGCCGTGCGACCAGCGCCTCAATACGCGCGCGATTGCCGGTAGCGCTTGTGCCAGTTGTCGGTATAGGCCTTCACCACAGCGGCATCGCCGCGGATCAGCATGCCGTTCTCGGCATTGCGCTCCTGCGCCGACTTGGTGAAGTTGAACGAGCCGGTGAACACTGCCTGGTCGTCGAACACCATGACCTTGTTGTGCGCGATCGCGGGCTTGTTGTCGATCACCACCGGCACGCCCGCGTGCTTGAGATAGGTGGCGCTGGTATAGCGCTCCGACTGCTGGCTCTTGTCGAGGATCACGCGCACGTCCACGCCGCGCCGGTGCGCCTGCGCCACGGCCTCGGCGATCGGCGCGCTGGTGAACGAGTAGGCCTGGATCAGCAACTGCCGGCGCGTGCTGCGGATCGCATTGACCAGCAGTGCCTGGCAGCTCGCGCCGTCGGGCACAAAGCAAAGCGTGTAGCCGCTGCCCTGCGCGAACGGCTTGGCCGGCGCGGGGCTGGCCTCGGGCGGCTGGGCCGGCTTGCCGGAGCGCGAGGGCAGGTGCTTGGCCACCGCTTCGCTGAAGGTGTCGCTGATGCTGCTGGTGATGGATTCGGTGACCTGGTCGAAGCCGGACGCCGAGCGCGCATGCGCGATCAGGGCGAAGGGGCTGAACGAGGTGAAAGCCGAGACGGCGGCGGCGAGGGCAAGGCCAAGTAAGGTACGGCGGAGCATTCGGTAGGTCACGGCGCGGGCTGTGATGCGCGGGACCGCAGCGTAGCAGCCGCATACGCCACTGGCAAAGGGCGATGTGTAACAGGATATGCGCCGGCGGCACCGGCCTTGGGACTATCGGTGCATGGCGCCTATGATGGATGGAACCCCGCGGGCCCGCCCGCCAAGGAGAGGGACATGTCGAACCATACCTACAAGCTGGTCGAAATCGTCGGCTCTTCGCCGGATGGCTGCGATGCGGCGATCCGCAGCGCCATCGCCAAGGCTGGCGAAACCATCAAGAACATCGATTGGTTCGAAGTGGTGGAAACGCGCGGCCATATCGAGAACGGCAAGATCGCGCATTTCCAGGTTACGCTGAAGGTCGGCTTCCGCGTGACCTGAGCGCGCCGCGCTCGCTGTTTGCGCCGCGCTTCGCTGCTGCCTGGACTGCCTGCCTGAAAAAAACGGCCGGCGCAATACCGCCGCCGGCCGGGTGCAGGGAAACCTGGAAGACCTGGAAGCCGATCCGGCGCGCCTCAGTCGAGCTGGTAGGAATAGGTGGCGTTGATCCGCGGCGAGCGGTGCCTTGCGTTGGTCGGCATGTCGCCGACCGGCTGCGCCACCGACAGGTCGAGCGTGTAGAAGCGCCGGTCCGAGAAGCGCGCGCCGAGCGCCACCGATGACAGCTTGCGGTGCGACAGCGAAACGCTGTTGGAGAACACCCGCGCCACGTCGGCCAGCACATAGGGCTGGACCGTGCGCAGATAGGCCATGTCCGGCGTGAACAGCCGGCTGATCTCCGCCGATGCGCCCCACCCCTTGTCGCCCGCCACTTCGCCCGCGGGATAGCCCAGTCCGAAGAAGCGCCCGCCGAAGCTGATCTGCTCGCCCGAAGCCAGCTTGTTGCCGCTGTACTGGCCCGCCGCGGACAGCGTCAGGCCGAAGCGCGCGGGCAGGTCCATGGCTTGCGACAGCAGCAGCCGCGTGCGCAAGAAGCTCAGGTCGTTGACGTTGTTCTCGCGGCTGGCTCCCAGCGCATCGAAACCCTTGTACAGCCCCAGCGTGGCGTTGCGGGTCACGCCCTCGCCGCGCTGCACATAGGTCAGTTCGGCGGTGCCCACGCGCACGTTAGTGCCGAGCGTGACCTTGGTGCCGGTGGCGGCGTGGGTGTAGCGCTCGAACTGGTCGGCGCCGTAGAAACCGCCGGTCAGGGTCAGCGAATGGGCATTGTTCAGCAGCAGCGGATAGCTCAGCGAGCCGCCGATGCGCTTGGTGTCGTTGATATAGCGCTGGTTGAAGCCGATCCCCGGCAGCGTCGCGTTCTGCGGCACGCCGCGGTAGTGCGAGGCATTGATGCGCGCGATCATGCCTTCGGTGCCCAGCGGTTGCGCATAGCTGGCCGCGTAGTATTCCTCGTTGTCGCGGCCCTTGGGGAACAGCGCCGACACCGACACCTGCTCGCCCAGCGGCGTCAGGCCGTTGGTGGTCGCGGTGGCGATCGCGCGCAGGCCCGGCGACATGTATTCGATGCCGGTGCCGACGGTGATCGGCTTGCGCTTGACGTCGAGCACCATCTCGCTGGCGCCGTCGGTGGTCGTCGGCGGCTGCACCGTCGCGGCCACCTGCATGCCCGGCTGCAGCGCCAGCACGTTGACGTAGTGCTCGAAGGTCTCCTGGCGCAGCGGGCGGTCTTGCTGCAGCTTCTCGCCGATGGCGCGCAGGCGGCCTTCCACCGGGCCAGCCTTGCCCGTCACCGTGACGCGTGCCACATAGCCTTCCACCACCGTGACCAGCACGTCGCCGTTGGCGAAATCCTGCGCCGGCACGAAGGCAAATGACAGGGGGTAGCCCTTGTCCTTGTACATCCTGGTCACCGCATTGGCCGCCTCGAGCAGCTGCGCGACCGTGATCTCGCGGTTCGCCAGCGGCGAGAACTGCGCGGCCACCTCGGCGAACGGCAGCGTCTTCACGCCCTCGATGCGGAAGCGCCGCGGCGTCAGGCGCGCTTCCAGCAGTTCCTGCAGCGCTGACTGCGGGCGCTCGACCTGCACGGTCACGCTGCTGTCCGGGCGGGCCGGTGCGATCTTCGGAAGGGTCAGGGTCGGGTCGCCCTGGACGGGGCTGCGGGGATCGGCCTGGACCAGGCCGTGATGGAGCGCGCCGACGCCGACCAGCAGCGCGGCAACGCGATGAAGTGCACGCATGGCAATACCCCTGTAAGAATGCTTGCGGCTATCTGGCATCGCGTGCCACTGGCGCCGGGGATTGCCGCTACCCCCGGCGCTTGCTGGTACCCGCTACTGCGGATGAGCGCGTGGCCGCTACGCTGAATCGGATCATGCAGTTGCCGCGCGCGGAGGCGCGGACAACTGTGCTGCGCGGTATTACTTGCTGCCGAGCGCGCCGGTCAGGCCACCCAGCAAGCCGCCTACCAGGCCGCCGACCGGGCCGGTCGCGATAGTGGAGCCCTTGCCGCCGGTGCTGCCGGAGGTGGACGTGGTGCCACCGGTGAGGCCGGCGACGACATTGGTGACCGGCGGCGAGGCGGTGGTGCCGGAGCCGGCGCTGGTGGCAACGCCGCCGACCACGCCATTGACCACACCGCCGACCGCGGTGGTGACCGGCGCCAGCGGCGTGCTGCCGCCGGTGGAGGTCAGCCCGCCGGTGAGCCCGCTGACGAGCCCGGTGACAGGAGCCAGCGGCGAGCCTGCGTTGCCCCCGGTCGCGCCGGTGACGCCGCTGACCAGCCCCGTCACCGGTGCCAGCGCCGGGCTCAGCGCGCCCAGCCCGCCGCCGGTAGCCGGACCGTTCACCACGCCGCCCAGCGATGCCACGGTGGTGCCCGCGGCATTGACGGTGCTGCCCAGGCCGGAGACCACCGGCGTATTGGTCTGATGCAGCCTGGTTCCGGCCGTGGCCAGCGCGCCGCCGACCGTGGCCAGCAGGCTGGTAGTCGGGGTGGCGAGCCCGGTATTCGCGCCTGCGGTCTGCGTGGTGCTGGTCAGCTGCGAGGTGAGCGGCACGATCAGCTTGCTGACGCTGCTGGTGACCTGTTCGACCGGGCCGGTCGACAGGACCGTGGTCAGCTTGGCGCCGGTCGCGGTGACGGTGTCGCCGACCTTGTCGACCACGGCGCCCAGCGGCGTGGCCAGGGGCGCCAGCGGCGCGAGCTGGCCGGTGCCCAGGCCGCTGACCGAGGTGCCAGCGCTCGATACCGCGGCGCCCAGCTCGCCCACGACATTGCCGCTGCTTGCCACCGTGACGCCGACCGGGTTGGAGACATTGGGCATGCTGCCCAGGCCCCCCTGCAGTCCGGCGGCCAGCGCGCCCACGGCGTCGCCGGTGTTGCCGACCACGCCGCCGAGGCCGCCTTGCGTCTGCGCCGGTACCAGCGGCAGGTTGGTGTTGCCGAGTTGCGTGCCGAGGTCGCTGACCGTGCTGCCGGCGCCGCCGAGCACCGAGCCCGCGTTGTTGATGATGGCCGCGGTCGGCGTCAGCGCGGGGGTCTGGCCGCCGCCGTCGTTGCCGCCATTGTCGCCACCACCACCACCGCCGCCACCGCCGCCGCCGCCACCCAGGTCGGTGCCGCCGCCCAGGCCGCCGGTACCGTTCGTGCCCGTACTGTTGCCGGTGCCCTTGGTGCCCGAAGTGCCCATGGAGGTCGAACCGCTGCCGCTGGCGCAACCGCCCAGTGCCAGCAGGGTTGCCAGGAGTGCCGTAACGGCGAATTGTTGTTTGCGCATGGTTGATTCCCTCTGTTCCCGTCGTTTCAATCGCTCGGCCGCGCAACGCCTTTTCAGTCCTTGCGTGCGGCGGCACGCTTGCATGGCGCAACGGGTATGCCAGCGCCGGAGCCGGGCGCGGCCGGGACCCCGCCAAAGCGGGGTGCGTGGCCCGCAAAGCCGCGTGGGGGCTGCCATTGCGGGCGAGGCGGCGCAGCGGTTCAGCGCGCGGCGAGGCGGGCAGGGATGGGCCTGGGAACGTTACGCGTTACGTAACGTGTGGCGCCTGGCGGGAACAAAAATGCCTGAAATGACAGGGGGCGTGACGTGCCACCCGGGTACGGGCAGGACCCCGATCACGCCGCGATCGCCGTTGCCGCCCCGCCGCCGTTGCGTGCGGTGGCTAACGCCGGTGTTCCGGGGCAGGCGGAACACGTTACGTAGCACGTAACGCCGTTCGCGCCCGCCGTAACACCACGGCGGGTACCGGCCAGACGGCCGGCAATCCCCTGCAAGCCGCGCCCCGCAAGGCGCGCAACCCTGTCGTGCGCGTCCGCCGCCAATGTGCGCCAGCGCTCCTTGCCGCGCTGGCATGCGCCTTGCCATTCAGGTCCCGACGCGCCGGCGATCCCGCGCTCCACTGCGTGTCCGTGCCCTGCAAGGGATACGGCCAGGGACGGTGGGCAAAGCGGGACCCTGGGGAGGCTCGTCGGCAATCCGTGCGACAGACCAAGACGCGATGGCCTCGGCACGGCCGCGGCCTACCTGACAGAGGAGCAAGGCAATGAGAACCCAGCATCCGGCGCAGCATTCCATGACATTACTGGCCGCGGCTTGCGTGGCCACCGCCGCCCTATTGGCGGGCTGCTCGTCCAGCGGCGGCGGCAGCGGCATCAACCCGCGCCCCAACGGCGGCGGCGGTACCGAAACGGTGATCATGCCGAGACCGAGCAGCGCGCGGGGCGAGCCCACCCCGACCGCCGAGGTGGTCCACGGTGCCGGCCATACCGTGGCGGCCGCGGGCAATGCCATCAGCGAGATTGGCGAGGACATCAAGCATGCGCCGATTCCGCTGCTGCCCGGGAAGGCGCGCTACGGGCTGGGCGGGGTGGTCGACAACACCGGCGACGCCGTGAGCGCGCTTGGCGACGGGCTGCACGACGGGCTCGGCAAGATGGGCCAGGTGCGCAATCCGGTCGGCATCACCGTTGCCAGCACCGGCAACGTGGTCGAAGAGGGTGGCGAGGCCGTGATCAGCGCCGGCAAGCTGGTCTATGGCCTGGGTACCGACAAGCTTGCGCCGCTGGCGCCGGTGACGACGCCGGTGGGCAAGCTGGTCAAGGAAGTGGGCTACGTGGTCAAGGACGGCGGTCACAAGCTTTACCACGTGCTCTCGGAAGGCCCGATCGAGAACGTGACCGAGAGCGTCAGCAAGGTCATCGTGCCGCTCACCAGCAAGGCGACCGACGGCACGCAGAAGCTGGGCGCGGTCACTGGCCTGGGCAAGCCGGTCGATGGCCTGCTGCGCAAGCTCGGCTACACGGTGGCCAGCGGCGGCAGCCTTCTCGGCCACAGCGATGCGCCGCTGGTCGCGCCGCTGGGCGGTGTGTTCAAGGAAGCCGGCAAGACGGTCGCAGCCGCCGGTGGCCTGGTCAACGGTGGCTACGGCCACGGCCATGGCGGCGGGCACAACGGTAGTCCGCTGGGCGGGTTGTTGGGCAACCTGCCGTTGCTCGGCGGTCACGGCGGTGGCCATGGCGGCGGGCATGACGGTGGCCCGCTGGGTGGCTTGCTGGGCAACCTGCCGTTGCTGGGCGGCCATGGCGGTGGCCATGGCGGCGGGCATGACGGTGGCCCGCTGGGCGGCTTGCTGGGCAACCTGCCGTTGCTCGGCGGTCACGGTGGCGGCCATGGCGGCGGACATGAGGGTGGTCCGCTCGGCGGCTTGCTGGGCAAGCTGCCGTTGCCGGGCGGCCATGGTGGCGGCCATGGCGGCGGGCATGACGGTGGCCCGCTGGGCGGCCTGCTGGGCAACCTGCCGCTGCTTGGTGGCGGCCACGGCGATGGCCATGGCGGCTCGTCCGGCTTGCTGGCCCCGGTCACCGGTCTGCTTGGCGGCCTGGCAGGTGGCGACAAGGGCGGCGGCCACGGCGGCGGCCATGGTGGTGGCCATGGCGGTGGCCATGGCGGCAAGGGCGGCTACGGCGACAGCGATGGCAAGTTGCTGCAACTGCCATTGCTGGGGGGCCTGCTGCACTGAATTGTCTCAATCCAACCCTAGGGTTTTCACGGTGCGCTGTCGCTCATCACCCCGTCGCAGCGCATCTTTTTCTTCCTCTGGCGCCGCTGCCCAAAAAAGGCCGCGGCGCCAGGCCACAGGCCGGTTCCCGGCCATTCCTCCCGATTCCTTGGCAAGGTGCGCGTAGCGTGCCATGGGCCGTTTCAAACACGCGCGCATGACCCCTTCGGGTCATTCCCATCACCCGAAGGAGGGGTATGGTTGAGACATTTCGTGCCTTATAAAAAAAGCGCAGCACAGCGTGAAACGTCGATAAAGAGCGGGCCACAGAGTACCGCGATAATCGAACGGGGGAAGCGTGATCGCGGTTTTTTCGATCACTCGGGAGTGACAACATGAAACGACTCATTGCACGCTTCATCAAGGATGAGCGCGGCGCGACGGCCATCGAGTATGGGCTGATCGCCGGCCTGGTGGCCCTTGCCGTCGCTGTCGGTGCCGGCACCCTCGGCAACAACCTCAACACCGGTTTCGGCAACCTTGCCGCACGTGTGCTCGCCTGGCTGCCGGCAGCCCCCTGAGCCCCGCTATCCACGTGATTGCTGCGCTCCTCTGCGCGGCGACCCTCTATACAGACTTCGCTTACCGGCGCGTTCCTAACGCCGTGCTGGCGGCTGCCGTGCTGGCCCTCGGGCTGGCGCTGCTGGCCGGGCACGGCACGGAACTGCCGGTCGGCACGCGCCTGGCCGGCGCGGGCCTGGGGCTTGCCGTCACGCTGCCGGTCTACGCCCTCGGGCGCATGGCGGCGGGCGACGTCAAGTTCCTGGCGGTGGCTGGTCTGTTCACCGGCCCTCAGGGACTGGTCGTGGCATGGGTCGTCGGCAGCCTGCTCGGGATGGTGCACGCGCTGCTTGCGCTGGCACTGGACGGCAGCGGACTGGCGGCGCGCCGGCAGCGCGCCGCGGCACGAATGCGTGCTGGCGACGGCGAGCCGGCGTCAGGGCAGGGCATGGTTGCGCCAGGCAACGGATTGGCGCCGTCAGCGCAGCTTGCATGCGCGCGGGGCATCCCGTACGCCGCGTACCTGGCAGCAGGCGTGCTGTGGTGGCTGGCCGCGGGCCGATAGCCCGGAGACAGCGACAGGAACGCGGTCTGCGCCGCCGGTCGGCGCGAGAAAGAATAAAGGGACCGGACAGATGTGGCAGCACGCAAGGCTCAACAGGATCATCAGGGACAGCGGGCAGGCGCGCCCGGGACGCATCGGGCGCAGGCAGGCTGCCGGCAGCGCCGCGATCGAGTTCGCGATCGTGGTGCCGCTGCTGCTCGCCATCGTCATCGGCATCGTCTACTACGGCATGGTGCTGGCACTGCAGCAGGTGCTGACGCTGGCGGCCGAAGAAGGGGCACGCGCCGCCTTGCGCTATCCGTCCGGGGTAGCCGGCACAGGCGCGGCCGCGACGCAGGCGGCACGCGTCAGCGCGGCCTCGGCCATGGCGCTGGGCACGCTGCCCACCTCCATCAGCAGCGCCATCACCCCGACCAACATCGCACAGGCGGTGCCATGTGCAAGCGGATCCGCCGACCTGTGCGTGCAGGTCACGCTCAGGCTGCCGACCGCCAACATCCTTCCGGCCGTGCCGATGGTGCCGGTGCCGGCGACATTGTCCGGTACGGCCATGGTCCAGCTCTCGCCCGATATCTGAGCGCGGTGAACGCCATGACGCATCCCCAGGTACTTCAAGCCCTGTCCGCCCAAAGGAACTTCCCATGACCAGCAAGCAGATCCGACTTGTGGCGGTGGTGTTGCTCGGACTGGCGCTGCTGCTTGCGGTGCTGGCCTGGCAGGTGGGCAGCCAGCCGGCGCCATCGGAAAGGGCGCCAAGGGGCGCGTCACCCATGCACCCGGTCGTCGTCACCACGCGCGCCGTGGAAGCCGGCAAGCCCATCGGCGCCGACGCGCTCAAGGTCGAGATGCTGCCGATCGATCCGGCCGGCGCCTACACCGACGTGGCGCGCGTCAGCGGACAGGTGCTGCTGGTGCCGCTGGGCGCCAACGTGCCCGTGCTCGAAACCCAGCTGCTGGCCGGCCTGGCGACGCAGGTGCCGGAAGGCGAGCGCGCCGTGGCGGTGCAGGTCGACGAGGTCATCGGCGTCGGCAACCAGGTGCAGCCGGGCGACTACGTCGATGTGTTCCTGGTGCTGCGCCGCGACCAGCAGGAGATCCCCGAGAGCCACGCCCGCATGCTGTTGTCGCGGCTGCGCGTGCTGTCCTACGGTGCCGCCGCGGTGCACCAGCCGCAGCCGGCCAGGCCCGAGCAGATGATGGCGCGGCAGGAAGGCGCCAAGACCGCGGTCTTGTCGGTACCGCTGGAGCAGGTCAGCCGCCTTGCCATGGCGCAGCAGTCGGGGCGCCTGCTGCTGGCGCTGCGCAACCCGCATGACCAGGCCATGCCGAGCGAAGGCATGTTCGTCGAGCCGCCGCCAGCGCTGGCCGTGCGCGCCGGCGTGCCGGCCGATGCGCCGCGCGCCGCGCCCGACAGGGCCGTCGCCGGCGTGGCGTTGCCGGGCATGGCGGCCACGCGCGGCAACGCCATGCGGCCGCCGCAAGCGACGCCGCCCGCCGCGCCGGTGGCGCGCCCGCTGCAGGTGGCGACGCCGCCCGCCGGACGCCAGGCGCGTGAGGCACGCGAAAGCGCGGGCGTGGAAGTGATTCGTGCCGGCAAGCGCGAGATCGAGTGAGAACGTGGGCGCTTATCGCATGCATACCATCAAGACTCAGTCCCCCGCCGCGGCAGTGCGCCGCAGGCTGATGCAGGCGGTGCTTGCCGCGATGCTGGCAAGCACCGCCTGGTGTGCCCTGGCTCCGCGCGCTCTGGCGCAGGAGGCCGCACCCGGAGCCGCGCAAGACCCGGCGCCGGCCCGGCAACTGCGCCTGATGGCCGGCGCGCAGAAGGAAATCCGCACGGCGCAGCCGGTGGAGCGCGTGGCGGTCGGCAACCCGGCCGTCGCCGACGCGCTGGTACTGCGCACACGCGGCACGCCCAGCGTGCTGCTGGTCGCCAGGCAGCCGGGCGTGACCGACGTCATGATGTGGACGCGCAACGCCGAACCGGTGACGTACAGCGTGCAGGTCGATGCCATCGCCCCCGATGCGGACGGCGCCAGGGTGGGCTACTCGGCAGCGGGCGCGGCGATCAGCGGGCAGTCGCCCGATGCCTACGCCGCGGCGCGCGCGCAGGCATCGGCCCGTGCCGCCACCGCCGGCAAGGCCGACGGCAGGCCCGGCCTGGTGGTCGACCGCTCGACGGTGCCGGTCAGCGGCACGGTGCAGGTCGATGTCAAGGTGGTCGAGGTCAGCAAGACCGTGCTCAAGGAAGCTGGCATCAACTTCTTCCGCAACCATTCCGGCTTTGCCTTCGGTTCCTTTTCGCCGTCGACGCTGAACAAGTTCACCTTCACCCCCGGCACAAACGGCAATCCCGGCAGCTTCAGCGCCGACCTGTCATCGCCGATGAGCAGCGCCTTCAACCTGGTGGCCGCCTCGCTGAGCAATGGCATCTTCGCCAACATCAGCCTGCTGGAGGCGAACGGCCTGGCACGGGTGCTGGCCGAGCCCAGCCTGGTGGCGCTGTCCGGCCAGAGCGCCAGCTTCCTGGCCGGCGGCGAGATCCCGATCCCGGTGCCGCAGGCGCTGGGCACCACCACAATCCAGTTCAAGCCCTTCGGCATCGGGCTGACCGTGTCGCCCACGGTGCTCTCGGCGAACCGGATCGCGCTGAAGGTGGCGCCGGAGGCCAGCGACCTGGATCCGTCGCGCGGCATCTCGATCAACGGTGCGGTGGTTCCCGCCATCGTCACGCGCCGCGCCGACACTACCGTGGAGCTGGGCGACGGCGAGAGCTTCGTGATCGGCGGGCTGGTCAGCCGCAACACCGTCAGCAATGTCAGCAAGGTGCCGCTGCTGGGCGACCTGCCGGTGATCGGCGCCTTCTTCAAGAACCTGAATTTCCACCAGGAAGACCGCGAGCTGATGATCGTGGTCACGCCGCGCCTGGTGAAGCCGCTGGCCAGGGGCGCGCCGGCGGCGCAGGCCGTCGGTGCCGACGGCCGCACCAGCGCCAGCCCCAACGTATGGGGCTGGTACATGGTGGGCGAGTACGCGGACCCGACGTTGCCGGGTTTTTCAAAATAGCCGCCGGCCATGCCGGCGGGCATGGCCAACACGCTAAGGCGGAACGATGGACTATTTCCTGTTGCATGCCACGCAGGGCGAAGTCAGGGACTGGCTGGGCAGGGTCCTGGGCGGGCTGGGCACGCTGGTGGCGGAGGGCGGGGCCCAGGAGGCCTTTATCGCGCGCGTCGGCGAGCTGCGCCCCGGGCTGGTGTTCCTGCATTTCTCGCCCGAGCTGGCCAGCGCCTCGGCGCGCCTGGGCGAGCAGCTGCTGCGGCTCTTTCCCGGCCTGCCGCTGGTCGCGGTCGGCCGCGCCGATGATCCCGGCGTCATGCTGGCCGCGCTGCGCATGGGCGTGAAGGACTTTATCGACCTGCGCGACGCGCCGGCCGACGCCGAGGCCGTGGTCAAGCGCCTGGCGGTGCCGCGCGAGCAGGTGCGCCCCGCCGAGGCCATGCGCCAGGGCAAGATCGTCGCGCTGCTGGGCGCGCGCCCCGGCGTGGGCGTGACCAGCCTGGCGGTCAACCTGGCGGCCGCCGCGCGCCGCCACCTGCCGCTGCGCGAGAAGTCCGACGCGCGCGCCGAGGTGCTGCTGCTCGACCTGGGGCTGCCCGCGCGCGACGGTGCGCTGTACCTGAACCTGACCCCGGGTTTCCACTTCGTCGAGGCGGTGCGCAACCTGCGCCGCTTCGACCAGGTCTTCGTGCAGACCGCGCTGATGCGCCATGCCAACGGCGTCTGCGTGCTGCCATTGCCGGGGGCGCTGGGCGAGCTGCGCGACATCTCCTATTCGGAAGCGATCAGCCTGCTGGAGCGGCTGCGCGCCTTCTTCGACATGCAGGTGATCGACCTCGGCGGCTTCGGCAATGCCGAGTTCACCGCGCAGATCGTCAAGGCCGCCGACAGCGTGGTGCTGGTCGCCGAGCAGAGCGTCGGCGCCATCGTCTCGGCGGCCGAGCTGGTGCACGAGCTGCGCGCGCGCGAGGTGGAGCGCGACGACCTGCACCTGCTGGTGTCGCGCTTCGATGCGCGCCTGGGCGTCGACGCCGCGCAGATCGCGCGCCGCGTCGGCGTGCAGTCGGTGGCGACGCTGCCCGACTGCCGCGAGGCGCTGGTGCTGGCGATGAACCGCGGCGCCGTACTGGCCGACGACAACCCCCATGATCCCTACGTGCGCGCGTTGGCAGAACTGCTGGCGCGGCTGGGCTATCGCCCCGAAGCGGCGAAGGACACCAGCCTGCTTGGACGCATGAAGGAAAAACTGCCCGAAGCGCTGCGCGCGGTGCGCGCGGCCAAGGCCGGAAGCTGAGCAAGCCCAGGAAGCTGACATGACGCAAGCGATCGAATTCTCCGACCACGCCCCCGCACCGTTTCCGGTCTCGCAGGAATTCCACAACATCAAGGAAGCCGCGCACGAGCACCTGCTGACCCGCATCGAAGAGCTGGGCGCCGAGTTCGGCCGCTGGTCGCGCACCGCGATCCAGCGCTTCGTCGACCTGGAGCTCGAGAGCTTTACCCGGTTGCGCCGCATCCCCATCAACGAGGCCGAGCTGCGCCAGATCGCCGAGGCGCTGACCAAGGAGCTGGCCGGCTTCGGCCCGATCGAAGACCTGCTCAACGATCCCGCGGTCGAGGACATCCTCGTCAACGGGCATCTCGACGTCTACGTGTCGCGCCACGGTGTGCTCGAGCGCATCCCGGTGCGCTTTGCCGACGGCGGCCACCTGCTGCGCATCGTGCGCCGCATCCTCGCGCCGATCGGCCGGCGCCTGGATGAGTCCAACCCGATGGTCGACGCGCGCCTGCCCGACGGCGGCCGCATCAACGTGGTGATCCCGCCGCTGGCGCTGGAAGGCCCGGTGGTCTCGATCCGCAAGTTCCGCAAGGATCCGATGACGCCGGCCGACCTGGAGGCGCTGGGCACCATGAGCCCCGAGATCGCCGACCTGCTGCAGGCCGCGGTGCAGGCCCGCTGCAATATCCTGGTGAGCGGCGGCACCAGCTCGGGCAAGACTTCGCTGCTCAATGCGCTGGCCACCTTCGTGCCGGCCAGCGAGCGCGTCATCACCATCGAGGACACCGCCGAGCTGGCGCTGAACCATCCGCACGTGGTGCGGCTGGAAAGCCGGCCCGGCGGCTTCGAGGGCACCGGCGTGGTGTCGATCCGCGACCTGCTGCGCAACAGCCTGCGCATGCGCCCCGACCGCATCATCGTCGGCGAAGTGCGCGGCGGCGAGGTGCTTGAAATGCTGCAGGCGATGAGCACCGGCCACGACGGCTCGATGGGCACCATCCACGCCAGCAGCCCGCGCGAATGCCTGTACCGGCTGGAGATGCTGGCCGGGTTTGCCGGCTTCCAGGGCAGCGAAGCGAGCCTGCGCCGGCAGATCGCCAATGCCATCGACTTTATCGTGCAGATCGCGCGGCTCTCCAACGGCAAGCGCCGCATCGTCTCGATCACCGAGGTCACCGGGCTGGGCGACAACATCGTCTCGACGCAGGAGCTGTACCGGCACGAGCCGGCCATCAACGCGGACGGCACCGAGACCGACCGCTGGCTCTCGCTCGGCATCCTGCCGCATTCGCCCAAGCTGGCGCGCATGCGCGGGCCGGGCTTCATGCTGGACGACCGCTTCGATGTCTAGCGCCACGCTGATGCTCGCCGCGGTGGCGCTGGTCGTCACCGGCCTCGGGCTGCTGCTGCTGGCCAGCGCGCAGGCGCGCGCGCGCCGCGAGCAGTCGCAGGCGTTCCTGCGCGCGCAGACCGAGCAGGTGCGGCTGCGTTACGCCCAGGCGCCGGACCCGGCGCTGCAGCTGCCCGCCCGCGACCTGCGCCGCCACTGGGACGATTTCCTGCGGCGCGCCGACCTCGCGCCGACGCGCCGCACCGCCATGCTGTGGAGCGCGCCGGTGGTGCTGTTCACCGCCATCGGCGCGCTTGCCGGGCAGTGGCTGGGTGCCGCGGCGGCCTGCATCGTCGCGCTGGCGATCGCGGCCTGCCTGCTGTGGAACCGCGTGCGCCGGCTGCACAAGAAGCTGCTGTCGCAGCTGCCCGGCTTTCTCGATGGCGTGGTGCGGCTGATGACCATCGGCAGCAGCGTGCCGGCGGCGTTCCAGAACTCCATCGCCAATACCGAGGCACCGCTGCGGCAGTGCCTGGTGCAGGCGGTGCACCTGCAGCGCGCCGGCAAGGAGCTGGACCAGGCGGTGCTGCAGGTGGGGCGCGCGTACAAGGTCGACGAACTGGTGCTGGTGGCCTCCGTGCTGCGCCTGTCGGTGCGCTACGGCGGCCGCGCCGACATGGTGATGGAGCGTACCGCGGCCTTCATGCGCGACCGCGAGGCGGCCCAGCGCGAGCTGCTGGCGCTGTCGGCGGAGACCCGGCTGTCGGCGTGGATCCTGGGGCTGCTGCCGCTGGTGGTGGCCGGCGGCCTGTTCATGCTCAATGCCGGCTACATCATGCTGATGTGGAAGGACCCGGCCGGCAAGACCATGCTGCTGACCGCGCTCGGCCTGGAAGCCGCGGGCGTGCTGATGCTGTACCGGCTGGCCAAGTCGATCTGAGCGGCACATGCACGGAGCCACGCACACATGGACCGCCTGACACTGATCTCGCTGAGCCTGTTCGCCGCCGCATGCGGCGTGGCCGTGCTGACGCTGCCGCTGTTGCGCGACTGGCGCCAGCGGCGCCTGGCGGCGCGCACCATCGACGCCGCGCTGCTGCGGCAGCGCGCTGCCGCAGCAGCGCAGGCCGCGCCGGCAACCGCGGCACAGCCGAATGCGAGCGCAGCCGTCGCCCAGCCTGGCGCGCGTGGCGCGGCACCTCCGGTTCAGCCGGGCCGGCCCGGTGCGGCGGCCATCGGCGCGCAGCTGGGCGCGCGCGTGGGCGAACGCATCGACGCGCACTGGCTGGAATCGCGCCTGGGCCGCGCGGTGGTGACGCCGGAAGACCAGCAACTGCTGGAGCAATGCGGCTGGTACGGGCTGAACGCGCGCATGCTGTTCGGCGCGGTGCGCCTGGTGCTGCCGCTGGCGCTGTCGCTGGCCGCGATGCTGTGGCATGTCGGCGCCGGTGCCGCCGTCGTGCTGGCGTGGGGCTTCGGTGTGTTCGCGGTGGCCTACCTTGCGCCCAAGACCTTGCTGCGCCGGCGTGCCGCGGCCCGGCTGCGCCTGGTCGACGACGAACTGCCGGTGCTGATCGACATGCTGCGGCTGCTGCAGGGCGTGGGCCTGTCGATCGACCAGAGCCTGCAGGTGATCGTGGCGGAGTTCGGCAGCATGCTGCGCGTGCTCGGGCCCGAACTGGCGCGTGCCAACCAGCAGTTCGCCACGGGCCGCTCGCGCGAGCAGACGCTGCTGCGCATCAGCCGGCTGTTCGACAACGAGGACCTGAAGGGCCTGATCATGCTGCTGACGCAGGTCGACCGCCACGGCGGCGCGGTGCAGGAGCCGCTGCGCCAGTTCGGCCTGCGCCTGCAGGAGGCGCGCAAGGCGCGCATGAAGGACCAGATCGGCCGGCTCACGGTCAAGATGACCGCGGTGATGGTGGTGAGCCTGCTGCCGGTGCTGCTGATCATTACCGCGGGCCCCGGCTTCCTTGGGGTAATCCGCATGATCGAAAATATGGGAGCGATGCAATGATGCGCACAGCCGGCCCGTCGTTCGGCCGCATTTCCAGACTCATGGCAGCTGCCGTGGCAGCGGTGGCGCTGGCGGGCTGCGCCACGCGCGACATCGGCGCCGCCATGATCCAGCAGCAGGCCGAGGCGCAGGTGGAACTGGCCAGGATGCGCGACAAGACCGCCCGCGCCGAGTACAACGAGCAGGCGGTCTACCTGGGACTGATCCGCAAGATGCAGCAGGACGGGTTGTACTTTGCCTCGCTGGCGCATATCGACGTCTACGTGCAGCGCTTCGGCAACGACAACGAGATCCGTGTGATGCGCGCCGATGCGTTGCGCGAGACCGGGCAGGACAAGGCCGCCACCGAGGCCTACCAGCAGCTCGCCGCCAGCTCGCAGGGCGTGCAGGCGGCGCATGCGCACCACGGGCTGGGGCTGCTGGCCGGGCGCCAGGAAGATTTTGCGCAGGCCGTGACCGAATTGCGCGCGGCGGCCGCGCTCGACCCGGTGAACGCACGCATCGCCAGCGACCTGGGCTACGCGCTGATGCGCTCCGGCGCCTTGCAGGACGCGCGCGTGCCGGTGATGCAGGCGCTGGAGCTGGATGCGCGCAACCCGCGCGTGATCAGCAACGCCGCGGTGTGGCTGATGGCCGACGGCAAGCGCGTGCAGGCCAACGCGATGATGCAGAAGGCCGCCATGCCCGAAGCGACCCGCAGTGCTGTGCGCAAGGAAGCCGACCGCGTGGCCCGTGCCGCGGCCGCACGCGAACGCGCGGCGGTGCGGCAGGCGCCGGCCGTGCGCTCCGTACCCAAAACTTCCACCCCGGGCACCCCCGCCACCGTGGCCGTCGCGGCACGGTCGCCGGTCGTGGCCGTCCCCGAGAGCGCCAGCCCATGACCGACATGATCCGCTTTGCCTTCCCCACGCCGGCAGTGCCGGCACTGTGCGCGGCGCTATGCCTGCTGCTGGCGCCGGCCGCGCAGGCACAGCCCGCCACGCCGTCGGCCGAAGCTTCCGCCGGCGCCATCGACACACCGGCGGAGCCGCCAGCCGCGCGCGAGATCGGCGCCGATACGCGCGCCATACTGGCCGTGCAGCGCGAAGGCACGCAGGCCGGCCCGCTGCTGCCGATGCATGGCGAGCAGGCCGCGCTGGGCTACGAGCGCTACATGAACAGCTTCCGCTTCGCGCTGCCGGAGTTCTATACCGGGCAGGCCAATGCCAGCACCGTGCGTGCCGGATCGGCCGGACAGATGCTGAACGGCAAATGAGCTGGCGCGCGCCGACAATGCAGCGCAGGCACCGGACGCGGCTCGCGCGCCCTGCCGCCCGCGGCGCCATCAGTGTGATGGCGGCGCTGCTGATCGCCACCGTGGCGATCGCCGCGCTGGTGTCGATCGACGTCGGCCATGTGTTCATGCGCCAGCGCCAGCTGCAGAACATGGTGGACCTGGCGGCGATGTCGGCGGCGCAGCAGCTCAAGCAGGCGGCCAGCGCCGACCAGCTGAACACGGCGTTGCGCGCCACCGTCAGCAATATCGGGGCGCAGAACGGCTATCCGTCCGGCATCGCGCTGGGCTGCGCGGATGCCGCCGCGGGCAATGCCGACGGCATGACGGCGTGCGTGGGCGTGTGGGACCCGGCCAGCGGCGGGCCGCGGCATTTCAGCGCGGCGTACGATGCCGCCACGGTGTCGCCCAATGCCGTGCGCGTGCAGGCCACGCAGACGGTGCCGATCCTGTTCGTCATCAGCGGCGGCAGCGGCCGGCAGCTGCGCGCCGAGGCGATCGCCAGCGGCAGCCCGCCGGTGGCGGCGTTCTCGCTGGGATCCGGGCTGCTCGACGTCAGCACGGCCAACAGCATGCTGGGCTGGCTGCTGGGCAACGCCGTGCAGCTATCCGCCGTGGACTGGCAGGGGCTGGTCAATACCACGGTGTCGCTGGACCAGCTGCGTCTTCAGGCGGAGGCCGGCACCGTCGACGAGCTGCTGAAGACATCGCTGAGCCTGCGCGACTACTACGCGCTGGTGCTCGGTGCGGCGAATCGCGATGCGTTGCTGACGACCATGCTGGGCAGCCCGCCGACGACGCTGGGCGCGGCGGGCGCGGGCGCGGCGGTGTCGCTGGACCAGCTGCTGCGGTTGGGCGTGCTGGCGCCCGCCGCCTCGTCGGCGGCCGAGGTGGGCCTGAACGTGGCGCAACTGCTGATGCTGGGGGCGCAGGTGGCACGGGGCGATGCGGCGGCTACGGTGCCGCTCAACGTGCCGCTGCCGGCGGGGCTGGGCGGCATAAGCGCCAGCCTGCGCGTGATCCAGCCGCCGGTGATGGCCGTGGGACCGGCCCGCAAGCTCTCCGCCAGCCCGGAGACCTGGCAGACGACGGCTAAGACGTCGCAGGTCAAACTCGACCTGCTGCTGCAGATCAATGCCGGCCTGCTCGCGCCGGTGGTCGATGTCGGCATCAATGTCCCGGTGCATCTCGAAGTCGCCGATGCCACCGCCGACCTGACCCGGCTGCAGTGCGCCGCCAATCCCGCCGACCGGCGCGCCACCATGCATGTCAGGAGCGCCCTTGTTACCGCGTGCCTGACCGAAGCCTGCAGCGGCACCGTCATGCTCGCCAACACCAAGGCGCTCGGCGGGCTCAATGTCGTCAAGGTCACCACCACCGACAGCCAGCGCTATGGCAACACGGTCGGCCAGGACGTCACCCTGGCGCCGGGAGGCCAGGCAAGGGTCGGCACGGCCGATCCCTTCGGCGGCCTGTTCTCGCAAGTCTTGTCGTTGAAGGTGCGCACGGAGGTGCTGGGCTTGCTGAGCGTGCCCCTCGATATCGGACCCATGCTGGCCCCCCTGGGCGCGGCGCTGGATGCCCTGGTGCCGCCGCTGCTCGCCAGCCTCGGCATCCAGCTCGGCAGCGCCGACCTGTGGCTGCACAGCATCGACTGCAACAACTCCGAACTGGTGTACTGAGCCATGGCCTTGCCCCACAACCGCCTGATGGCAGAGATGCAATGAAGACCGACCGCTGGGCCTATGAAAACCTCGAAGTGTACGTGTGGGAAGGCAAGTACGAGATTGCCGACCGCGTGACCCGCTTCCTGTCGCCGCTGGGCGTCGACGTGATCCGTGCCGGCGCGCTCGAGGCGCTGCCCGCCGAGCCGCGCACCAAGCCGTGCATTGCCGTGATCAGCGTCTCGGTGATCGGCGCGGCGCGCTTCACGCTCGACTGGGAGGCGGCGCACGGCATGCCGGTGCTCTGGGTCGCGGCACCGGGCCGCGAAACCGATCCCGGCCGCTTCCCGCCCGAATACGCGCATATCCTCACCGACGGCTTTACCGGCGCCGACCTGCGCAACCAGATCGGCAAGCTGCTGCCGCAACTGCTGGCCGCCGACGCCGGCGGCGCGCGCGAGGCCGAGCTGGTCGCCGGTTCCACCGCGATGCGGCAGTTGCTGCAGCACGTCGAGACCTTTGCCGGCTTCGGCAGCAACGTGATGCTGTACGGCGAGACCGGCGCCGGCAAGGAGCGCATCGCGCGCCTGTTCCATGAACGCAACCGCAGCTACGGCAAGGGCCCGTTCGTTGCGGTCAACTGCGGCGCGATCCCCGACGGGCTGTTCGAATCGCAGTTCTTCGGCCACGCCAAAGGCGCCTTCACCGGCGCTGCCTTCGCGCATCGCGGTTTTTTCGAACAGGCCAGCGGCGGCACGCTGTTCCTCGATGAAATCGGCGACCTGCCGCTGTTCCAGCAGGTCAAGCTGCTGCGCGTGCTGGAAGAGAACGCCATCACGCGGCTGGGCTCGACGCTGTCGGTCAAGCTCGATTTCCGCCTGGTTGCCGCCACCAACAAGGACCTGCGCGAAGCGGTGCGGCAAGGGCGCTTCCGCGCCGACCTGTACTTCCGGCTGGCCGTGATCGAGATGCGCATCCCCAGCCTGGAAGAACGCGGGCCGGCCGACAAGATAGCGCTGCTGCAATCGTTCCTGCGCCATATGCTGGGGCCGTCCGGCTTCGACGACCTGCCGCCGATGCCCGACTGGCTCCGCGGCGCGGTCGGCACCGCCTACTTCGCCGGCAATGTGCGCGAACTGCGCAACCTGGCCGAGCGCGTGGGCATCACCGTGCAGCAGGCAGGCAGCTGGGACGAGGAACGCATGCGGCCGCTGTTCCGCGCGCTGCATCCGGGCGCGTTCGACGCCGGCGAGCGCAACGACTTGCGCGCCGATACGGAAGAACGCCGCCGCATCCTGGCCGCGCTCGATGCCAATGGCTGGCGGCGGCAGGATACGGCGGCGAGCCTGGGCATCAGCCGCAAGGTGCTGTGGGAAAAGATGCGCAAGTTCCAGATCGCCGACAGCGAGGCCGAGCCGGTCTGATGCTGGCGCATGGCCGCCGGCTCAGGGCAGGCGGATCTCCTTCACGTCGAAGTGCGATTCGCCGATCAGCTCCTTGTCGTACTCGCCGACCAGCTCCACCGTGGTGCTGGCGTCGACGGGCTTCTGCGCCGGCCACACCTTCTGCTTGATCTTCACCTTCATCTGGCCGGTGCCGTCCGCGAACAGGTAGCGCTCGTCGCCGACGCTGCTGACGATCTTGCCGCGCAGCACCGCGTGCTGGTCGTCCTTGCCGTCGGCCTGCAATGCTTTCACGGTCATGACGGGGATCGAGGAGGGGCCGGTGTACTGCGCGCTGGCGCCGGCGGCGGCAAGGCCAAGGGCTAGGGCCACGGCGGTGGCGGTCAGGATGCGTTTCATGTGCGTTTCTCCATCAAGGTTGGGACCCGGGGCGATGGCATGGATGATGCGCCGGCGCGGCTGAACCGTCGCTGAACGGCAGCCCCGGCGCGGCGACGATTTATCATTCGGGCTGCGCGTACCGCGAGCGCTGCCGCATTTACCCATCCACCGGATCCCAGATTGCGTTTCCTGCACACCGCCGACTGGCATCTCGGCCGGCTCTTCCATGCCCGCAGCCTGCTGGAAGACCAGGCCCATATCCTTGGCCAGTTCGTTGAACTGGTCAAAGCCGAACGACCCGACGCCGTGCTGATCGCCGGCGACGTCTATGACCGCGCCGTGCCGCCGCCCGAGGCCGTGGCGCTGCTCGACGACGTGCTCGGCCGCATCGTCGTCGATGCCGGCGTGCCGGTGGTGATGATCGCCGGCAACCACGACAGCGCGCAGCGGCTGGAATTCGGCGCGCGCCTGATGCGCGCGCAGGGCCTGCACGTGGCCGGCCGCACGCTGGCCGAGGCCGCCAGCGTGACGCTGCACGACGCGCACGGTGAAGTGCGCCTCTACGCGCTGCCCTATGCCGAGCCCGCGGTGGTGCGCGATGCCATGGGCGCCGAGCTGCCCTCGCACGAAGCCGCGCTGCGCGCGCAGCTCGACGCGATCCGCGCGGTCCATCCGCCGGGCGTGCGCGCGGTGGTGGTGGGCCATGCCTTCGTGGTCGGCGGCGCGGCCAGCGAATCGGAGCGGCCGCTGTCGGTCGGCGGCAGCGGTGCCGTGGCGGCGGACCTGTTCGCCGGGTTCGACCTGGTGGCGCTGGGCCACCTGCACCGGCCGCAGACGCTGGGCGGCGGCCGTATCCATTACGCCGGCTCGCTGCTCAAATATTCGCTGTCCGAGTGCGCGCACGACAAGTCGGTGTCGCGCATCGAGCTGGATGCCGACGGCACCGTGTCGATCACGCCGGTGCCGCTGCAGCCGCTGCGCGACGTGCGCGTGCTGGAAGGCGAACTGGCCGCGCTGCTTGCCGCCGGCGCCGATGACCCGCGGCGCGACGACTATATCCACGCGCGCCTGACCGATGCCGGCGCGCTGCTCGATCCCATGGCCAAGCTGCGCCAGGTCTACCCCAATGCGCTGGCGATCGAGCGCGCGGTGCTGGCGCGCAGCGGCACGGCCTCGGAAGCGGGCCGCCAGCTGCGCCAGCTTGGCACCGGCGAGCTGTTTGCCAGCTTTTTCCGCGAGGTGGCCGATGCCGAGCTGGAGCCGGGCCACCGCGAAGTGCTGGACCAGCTGCTGGCCGGCATGGCGGCGGCGGAGCGGGAGTCGGCATGAGACCGCTGCATTTGACCCTGCAGGCCTTCGGGCCGTTTGCCGCGACCGAGCAGGTCGATTTCACGCAGCTTGGCGACCAGGCCTTCTTCCTGATCCACGGCCCCACCGGCGCCGGCAAGACCACGCTGCTCGATGCGATCTGCTTCGCGCTGTATGGTGATACCTCCGGCGGCGAGCGCAGCGCGCAGGCCATGCGCAGCGCCAACGCCGCGCCGGGGCTGCGCACCGAGGTCACGCTGGAGTTCAGCCTCGGCGCGCAGCGCTGGCGCGTGGTGCGCTCGCCGGCTCAGGAGCGGCCGAAGCAGCGCGGCGAGGGATGGCTGACGGAGCCGGCCAAGGCGCAGCTCGACCAGCATGACGGCAACGGCTGGGTCAGCAGGGCGAGCCAGCCGGGCAAGGTCAGCGATGCCATCCGCGAGCTGCTTGGCTTTGACAGCGCGCAGTTCCGCCAGGTCATCGTGCTGCCGCAAGGGCGCTTCCGCGAACTGCTGACCGCCAGCTCGCAGGCGCGGCAGGCGATCCTGGAGCGGTTGTTCCGCACCGAACTCTATCGCCGCGTGGAGGAACTGCTGAAGACCCAGGCGGCCGGCATCCGCCGCGATGCCGAGCGCATCGGCATCCAGCGCGACGAAGCGCTGCGGCAGGCCGGCATGGAGAGCGCGCAGGCACTTGCCGACGGCATCGCCGCGCTGCAGGGGGAGATGCATGCGCTGCACGGGCAGGAGCAGGGCGCACGCCAGGCGCTGGCCGCGGCGCAGGCGGCGCTGGGCGCGGGCGAACAGGTGGGGGCGCGGCTGCAGGAGCGCCAGCAGGCCGAAGCCGCGCACGCCGCGTTGCTGGCACGGCAACCCGCGATGGAGGCCGAACGTGTCCGGCTGCAGGCGGCGCAGCGGGCGGCACGCGTCAACCCTGCGTTGCAGCAGCGGCAACTCGCGCAGCGCGACCATGCGGCGGCCGGGACCGCGCTGGAGCGTGCCGATGCGGGCGCTGCGAGCACCGCGCAGCAAGCCGCGCAGGCCGCTGCCGCATTGCAGGCCGAGACCGGCCGTGCCGGTTTGCGCACGGCCGCACAGCGGCGCTGCACGGAACTGGACGCCATGCTGCCGCGGGCGCGCCAGCTCGGCACGCTGCGCGAGGCCCTGGAAGCGGCACAGCGGAAGAAAGCCGCCGCCGTCGAGGCGCGCGAGCGTGCCACTGCCAGGCTGGCAACGAGCCAGGCCGATGCCGTGGCGGCGGAAGCCGCGCTCGCGCAGGCGCAGCTTGCTGCCGCGCAGTTGCAAGGTACGCAACTGCAGCTCGCCGCGCTGCAGGAGAAGTCGCGGCAATTCAGCCGCCACGCGCAGGCGGTGCAGGCGCATGCCAGCGCCGTCGCGCAGGCAGCGGACGTGGAAGCGGCGCGGCAACTGGCCGAGCGCCTGCGCGAACGCCGCCGAGCCGCGCTGGCCGAAGCCGAAGCCGCGTGGCGCGCCGGCCAGGCGGCCCGGCTGGCGGCGCTGCTCGCCAACGGCGAGGCGTGTCCGGTATGCGGCAGCAGTTCGCATCCCATTCCGGCGCAGCATGTCGACACGCCGCTGTCCGACGAGGCGCTGGAGCAGGCGCGCGGCGCCATGCTCGAGGCCGAGTCGCAGGCAGTGCATTGCGCCGCCCAGCTACAGGCCGCGCAGGCCGCCGCCATGCAGGCGCGCGATCGTGCCGCCGAACTCGCGCAGGCCCTGGGCGACGCCTCGGACGAGGCCGCGCGTCAGCTGATGGCAGAGATTGCAACGCTGGAAGCCGCGCTGGCGGCAGGCCGGCAGGCAGCGTCCAGCGTCGGCCAATGCGAGGCCACCATCGCCGCCAGCCGTGCCGCGCGCGAGGCGGCGGAACTGGCCGGCCGCGAAGCCGCCGCCGCGGCGGAAACGGCTTCGCAAGCGCTGGCGCAGTGCGAGGTTGAATGGCAGGTTGCCTGCGCGCAAGTCCCCGAGGATTCGCGCGATCCGGTGGCGCTGGCCGAAGCCCTGCGCCAGGCGCAGGCCGATGCCGCCGCGCTGGAGCGCGCGTTCGCTACCGCGCAGGCGGCGGAACGGCAGGCCGCGGCGGACGCCGCCGCCGCGCATGCCGCGCTCGGCTCGGCCCGGCAGGCCCAGGCGCAAGCCGCCGCGCGCCTCGCCGAGTCCGAAGACGCGCTGGCGCAGGCGTTGGCGCGTGAAGGTCTTGCCGATGCAGAGGCGCACGCCGCGGCCAGCCTGCCCGATGACGACATGGCGCGCATCGACCAGTTGCTGCGTGTTTTCGATACGGAGCTGGTCTCCGCCGCCCGGCTGCGCGAGCGCGCCGAAGCCGCCGCGCAAGGGCTCGGCGTGCCTGACCTGGACGGATTGCGCGCCGCCGGGCAGGCCGCCGCCGATGCGGTGGAAGCCCTGGTCCGGCAACAGGCGGATCGCGGCCGCGCGCGCGACACGCTGCAGCAATGCCAGGCGCGCCTGCAGCAAATCGACGCGCAGGGCCGCGATATCGAAGCCCGCTATGCGGTGCTGGGCCGGCTGGCCGAGGTTGCCAACGGCAACAACCCGCGCCGCATGACCTTCCAGCGCTTCGTGCTGGCAACGCTGCTCGACGAGGTGCTGGAGGCCGCGTCCGCACGGCTGCTGGCGATGAGCCGGGGCCGCTATGTGCTGCAGCGCGTGCGCGAGCAGGCCGACCAGCGCAGTGCCGGCGGGCTGGATATTGAGGTGTTCGACCACGACACCGGGGCGCCGCGCCCCGCCAATACGCTGTCAGGCGGGGAAGGCTTCCTGGCGTCGCTGTCGCTGGCGCTCGGCCTGGCCGACGTGGTGCAGTCGCGCGCCGGCGGCATCCAGCTCGATACGCTGTTCGTCGACGAAGGGTTCGGCACGCTGGATCCGGAAAGCCTGGACTTTGCCATCCGTACGCTGCTGGACCTGCAGCAAGCCGGCCGGCTGGTTGGGATCATCTCGCACGTGGCCGAGTTGCGCGAGCGCATCGACGTGCGTCTGGAAGTGCGGCCGGGGATTGGCGGCAGCCGCGCCACGCTGAGCGGCGTGGCGGCCGCGGCCTGAGAGTATTTGCCGGCCGGGTCAGCCGGCATGCCGGTCAGCCGACAAACACCTGCCGGCAGCGGATCGCCATGACCTGCGCCTCGAACGCGCGCGCGGCGGCCTGAGCCAGCCGCGCGCGGCGCGACATCTTGGGCGCGGAGCCGCGAGCCGTCGCGGACGCGATGGCTTGGTTGCCTTGCTGGCCCAATCCCCACGCCTGCTGCGTGACCTGCAGGATGCGCGCAAGGGCTGCGGCATGATGCATGGCGGCATTCGGGACATTGGCGGTTGCCATGGTCAGACTCCTCTTTCTTGTCTGTTGCCGGGCGGCGCGCCTGAGCCGGGTGGTCCGGGGCTGCTGTGCGGGCGCTGCCTTCTTCTGATTTCAAGATAGCCGCCGCGGCCCCGGCGCAACATCGACAGCGAACCGATTCCCCTGTCGGTTCTGTCCTACACGGGACGCCGCCGTCACCCCGCGCGGTGATCGCCCAACGTCTGTGCCCCGGGCCGGCCGGCGGGTTGACCGTCGCCCGCGCGCAGGTGTAATCTGTTCATTCTGCGAATTCAAGTTCGAACAGCGAACAATAGCCGGTCAACCACTGGCGGCTTTCGGATCGCGGCTGTGCCGACCGCACGGCCCCAAACAACACCACGCAGACTGCTGGACCGTTCAACGGGCGGTACTGGCGGCGCCAACGCCGCCGGGCCGCGAACGAACATCCTTCCGGCAGGACTATCGGAGACCGTCTTTCATGCGCCGCGCCTTGCGGCCCGCTCCGGTAGCCTGCGGATCTTCCGACCTGGAACGCAAGTGATCAACAAGCTATACGACACGGTGGAAGCGGCGGTGGCCGGCATCCACGACGGCGCCACCATCCTTATTGGTGGCTTTGGCCTCGCAGGCATGCCCGCGGAACTGATCGACGCGCTGATCGAGCAAGGCGCGCGCGACCTGACCATCGTCAACAACAACGCCGGCAACGGCGACACCGGCCTGGCCGCGCTGCTGAAGGCCAGGCGCGTGCGCAAGATCATCTGCTCGTTCCCGCGCCAGGCCGATTCCTACGTGTTCGACTCGCTGTACCACGCCGGCGAGATCGAGCTCGAACTGGTGCCGCAGGGCAACCTGGCCGAGCGCATCCGCGCCGCAGGCGCCGGCATCGGCGGCTTCTTCACCCGCACCGCCTACGGCACGCCGCTGGCCGAGGGCAAGGAAACCCGCATCATCGATGGCCAGGGCTACGTGTTCGAATCGCCGATCCACGCCGACTTCGCGCTGATCAAGGCCGACACCGCCGACCGCTGGGGCAACCTCACCTACCGCAAGACCGCGCGCAATTTCGGCCCGATCATGGCCATGGCCGCCAAGTGCGCCATCGTGCAGGTCAACAAGGTGGTGGAGCTGGGCGAGATGAACCCCGAACACATCGTGACGCCGGGCCTCTTCGTCAAGCGCGTCGTCAAGGTCGCCCAGTCCGCTTGAGCGCGACAGGCAACAGGAGAACTAGCATGCAACGCCTGACCCGCGATCAGATGGCCGCCCGCGTGGCCAAAGACATTCCCGAAGGTGCCGTGGTCAACCTCGGCATCGGCCTGCCGACGCTCGTCGGCAACCACCTGCCCGCAGACAAGGAAATCCTGCTGCACAGCGAGAACGGCCTGCTCGGCATGGGCCCCGCGCCCGCTGCCGGTGAAGAAGACGGCGACCTGATCAACGCCGGCAAGCAGCCGGTGACGATCAAGCCGGGCGGCTCGTACTTCCACCACGCCGATTCGTTCGCGATGATGCGCGGCGGCCACCTCGACTTCTGCGTGCTGGGCGCGTTCCAGGTGTCGGAAAAGGGCGACCTGGCCAACTGGCATACCGGCGCACCCGGCGCCATCCCCGCCGTGGGCGGCGCGATGGACCTGGCGATCGGCGCCAAGCAGGTGTTCGTGATGATGGAACACCAGACCAAGCAGGGCGAAAGCAAGATCGTGCCGCAGTGCACTTACCCGCTGACCGGCATCGGTTGCGTGACGCGCATCTACACTGACCTTGCCACGCTCGACGTGACCGCCGACGGCCTGGTCGCGCGCGACCTGGTGGAGGGCCTGAGCTTTGAAGAACTGCAGCGCCTCACCGGCGTGCCCCTGAAGCAGGCCTGAGCGCCGGCATCGATATCCATCACAAAGAGAGAGACACACCATGACCGAAGCCTTTATCTGCGACGCCATCCGCACGCCCATCGGCCGCTACGGCGGCAGCCTGTCCGCGGTGCGCCCGGACGACCTTGGCGCGGTGCCGCTGAAGGCACTGATGGCCCGCAATCCCAACGTCGACTGGAAGGCCATCGACGACGTGATCTACGGCAACGCCAACCAGGCCGGCGAAGACAACCGCAACGTGGCGCGCATGTCGTCGCTGCTGGCAGGCCTGCCGCAGGACGTGCCGGGCGCCACCATCAACCGCCTGTGTGGCTCCGGCATGGATGCCACCGGCACCGCCGCGCGCGCCATCAAGGCGGGCGAAGCGCAACTGATGATCGCCGGCGGCGTGGAAAGCATGAGCCGCGCCCCGTTCGTGATGGGCAAGGCCACCAGCGCGTTCTCGCGCGATGCGCAGATCTTCGACACCACCATCGGCTGGCGTTTCATCAACCCGGCCATGCGCGCGGCCTACGGCGTGGACTCGATGCCCGAGACCGCCGAGAACGTCGCCACCGACTACAAGATCAGCCGCGAAGACCAGGACCTGATGGCGCTGCGCAGCCAGGAGAAGGCTTCGCGCGCTCAGGCCGACGGCACGCTGGCGCAGGAAATCACCGCGGTCACGATCCCGCAGAAGAAGGGCGACGCGATCGTGGTCGAGCGCGACGAGCACCCGCGCGCCACCAGCATGGAAGCGCTGGGCAAGCTGCGCGGCGTGGTCCGTCCTGACGGCACCGTCACCGCCGGCAACGCCTCGGGCGTGAACGACGGCGCGTGCGCGCTGCTGCTGGCCAGCGAAGCCGGCATCAAGCAACACGGCCTGACCCCGCGTGCCCGCATCGTCGGCATGGCCACCGCCGGCGTGGCGCCGCGCGTGATGGGCATCGGCCCGGCACCGGCCACGCAGAAGCTGCTCAGGCAGCTGGGCATGACGCTGGACCAGATCGACGTGATCGAGCTGAACGAAGCGTTCGCCGCGCAAGGGCTGGCCGTGCTGCGCGAACTGGGTGTTGCCGACGACGACAAGCGCGTCAACCCGAACGGTGGCGCGATCGCGCTGGGCCACCCGCTCGGTATGAGCGGCGCCCGCCTGGTGACCACCGCGATGTACCAGCTGCACCGCACCGGTGGCCGCTTCGCGCTGTGCACGATGTGCATCGGCGTGGGCCAGGGTATCGCGATGGTGATCGAGCGCGTTTAAGCGCAGCCAGGTAGTTCTACCGCTTGTTTGCTCCCCTCTCCCGCGAGCGGGAGAGGGGCCGGGGGTGAGGGCAGGCGCATGCAACCGCGACGCGCTGCAGGAATGCGTTGACAGGCGTCAGCACGGATTGCCGTGCAGTCGTTCCTGCCCGCGCCCGCCCTCACCCCAACCCTCTCCCGCAAGCGGGAGAGGGAGCACGTCAGCAGTCATCGGATGGTCACGTCCAGATTCAGGCGCCCATTCGGTCATCGTCTTAGCGTTTGCATGTCCCGGCCGCGCAGCGTGCCGGTGTGGAGTCAAAGATGTCCCTCCCCGTAGCCACCCTCGTCACCGGCGGCAGTTCCGGCATCGGCCGCGCCATCTGTGAAATGCTGCTGGCCGATGGCGTGACCCAGGTGGTCAATGTCGACTACGCCGCGCCGGCCTGGTCGCATCCCAACATGACCTTCTTCCAGGCTGACCTGACCGACGCCGAGGCGACCCGCGCCGCGGCGGAGCAGGTCACGTCGCGCTTTGCCGTCACGCGCCTGGTGAACAATGCCGGCGCCACCCGTCCCGGCACCGCCGACAGCGCCACCGTTGCCGACCTGGACTACGTGACCGGCCTGCACCTGCAAGCGCCGCTGCTGCTGCTGCAAGCCTGCCTGCCCGCGATGCGCGCCGCAGGCTTCGGCCGCATCGTCAACATGGCCTCGCGCGCCGCGCTGGGCAAGCCCGAGCGCGTGGTGTACTCGGCCACCAAGGCCGGCCTGATCGGCATGACCCGCACGCTCGCCATGGAACTGGGCGGCGACGGCATCACCGTCAACGCCGTGGCCCCGGGCCCGATCGCCACCGAGCTGTTCCGCAAGAGCAATCCGGAAGGCGCCGAGCAGACCAGGCGCATCCTGGCCAGCATCACGGTCAAGCGCATGGGCACCCCGGAAGATGTCGCGCGCGCCGCGCTGTTCTTCCTGTCGCCGGACAACGGTTTCGTCACCGGCCAGGTGATGTACGTGTGCGGCGGCACCACGCTGGGCGTTGCGCCGGTATAAGCGCGTCCTGGCACTCAAAGATTCGACAAGAAGAGACGTTAACCAAACGTCACGCATGGCGGCCCGGAGCCGGGCCGTCAACCGGGATGCGCGCGAGTGCGCAGCATCCGTTCGGGAACGGCAATCACGCCATTTCAGCACAACGTCCTGCACGGGCCCCAATCTCCGCTCGGGACAGCTTTACCGGAGTAATACCGATGAGACACGATTCCCAGACCTCCACCACGCGCCGCCGCCTGCTCGCCGCTGGCGTGGCGCTGGCCGCCACCTTTGCCGGCTTCGCCGGTGCCGCGCACGCACAAGGCGGCTACCCGACCAAGCCGATCACGCTGATCGTGCCGTTCTCGGCCGGCGGCACCACCGACATCCTGGCACGCATCGTCGGCCTGCAGCTGGGCAAGGCGCTCGGCCAGCCGGTGGTGATCGACAACCGTCCGGGCGCGGGCGGCAATATCGGCGCTTCGCTGGCGGCCAAGGCGCCGGGCGACGGCTACACGCTGTTCATGGGCACCATCGGTACGCATGCGATCAACCAGTCGCTGTATTCCAAGCTGCCGTATGACCCAATCAAGGACTTTGCGCCGATCACGCGCGTGGCGATGGTGCCCAACCTGGTGGTGGTGAACCCCAAGGTGCCGGTCAACAACGTCAAGGAACTGGTCGCCTACGTGAAGGCGAATCCGGACAAGCTGTCGTATGGCTCGTCGGGCAGCGGCTCGTCGATGCACCTGTCGGGTGAGTTGTTCAACTCGATGACCGGCCTGCATATCCAGCACATCCCGTACAAGGGCAGCGCGCCGGCGGTGAACGACCTGCTGGGCAACCAGATCGGGCTGATGTTCGACAACATGCCGTCGTCGTATCCGCATGTGAAGGCGGGCAAGCTGCGCGCGATCGCCGTGACTTCGGCCAAGCGTTCGCCGGCACTGCCGAACGTGCCGACCGTGGCCGAGTCGGGCGTGCCGGGCTATGAGGCGACTTCGTGGTTCGCGCTGTACGCAACGGGTGGCACGCCGCAGCCGATCGTCGATCGCCTGAACGCGGAAGTGGTCAAGATCCTGGCCATGCCGGAAGTGAAGAAGCAGATGGCAGACCAGGGTGCTGAGCCGAATCCGGAAAAGCCGGCGCAGCTGGCGGCGTTCATGAAGGCTGAAACCGCCAAGTGGGCCAAGGTTGTGAAGGCTTCGGGTGCTACGGTGGATTGAGGATTGATTTGGTCTTTGTTGTTTGAAAGAGCCGGCCCATTGGGCCGGTTCTTTTTTTGGTTGTTGTTGTGCCTTGCGAATGGCATCTGGTGGACATTTGATGTGCCCTGGTTTCGCCCCTAAAGGGGCGAGTCACTTTTGCCCGAGCGGCAAAAGTAACCAAAAGCGCGTTTACTGCCCTGCGGGCGGCTACTCTTATCGTAGTGGGCCGCGGCTTTCGGACGGGGCTTCGCTTCGTTGCAGAGCAGGACTGCCTGCCGCCTTGGTGCGCCACGGTGGCCTGGGATTGACGCGATGCTTGAACGAGCCCAGAGCTGTGGGTGGCCCCTGCTGCGGGCGGCGACGTACAAACGCCTACGGCTGCGCTGCGCGCCGGCAGTATCTCAGCCGGGGGAGAGGGCCGGAGCCGCCACGAAATAGAGCCAGCCAAATCAAATAGCCACCAGGTGCCAGCCGCAAGAGCACCAACAAATCTTCGGGCAGCGTGTGTCGGCGGAACTCGGCAAGCTGCTGAAGGCGCCGGATGTGGAGTCAGAATAAGCGAGAGCATGTCGGTCAACACCGGGACCTGCGCGGGCACCCTGAACACCCACTGCCCACCGGAGTCCAATGGTATGACGCCAGCCTGGACCCGGAGGCAAGCCATGCATGACCTGACCTTTGTTCACGCTGACGCCGCCCATGTCGAGTGGCAGGTCGCGCTGGCCGATTGCCAGAGGCAGCTGGACACGCAGGACCTGCTGCGCCAGGCGCGGCTGGACCATGCGCCGCCGCTGACGCTCGGCTGGTGCTACCTGAGCGATTACTACGCGCTGGCCGCGGAGGCGATCCTCGCCGCGTTGCAGCAGAACTGGCCCGGGGTGTCGTGGGTCGGCACGGTTGGCCTCGGCGTGTCGGCGAGCGGCGTGGAGTACTTCGATCAGCCGGCCATGGCGCTGCTGGCGGCGCCGCTTCCGCGCCACGCCTTCCAGCTGTTCTCGGGGCGCCAGCCCTTGCCGGCGGCGTCGTCGGGCTTTGTCCCGCATACCGCGCTGGTGCATGCCGAAGGCAGCACACCCGATGTGCAGGAGCTGCTGCACGAGCTGAGCGCGCGCACCGCGACCGGCTACCTGTTCGGCGGACTGAGCTCGGCACGCAACCGTACCCTGCATATCGCCGACGGCGTGTATTCCGGCGGCCTCTCCGGCGTGCTGTTTGGTCCGGAAGTCGAACTCGTCTCCCGCGTCACGCAGGGCTGCCAGCCGATCGGCCCGGCGCGCGCGGTGACACGCAGCGAACACAACCTGCTGTTTGCGCTGGACGGCAAGCCCGCGCTGGATTGCGTGCTGCAGGACCTGGGCGTCGAGCGTGACGCACCCGTGGAAGTGATGGCCGAAGCGTTGTCGGGAACGCTTGCGGGTCTGAACGCTGCCACCGACGATGCGCCGGTGCAGCCGGGCAGGTTCGGCGCGGATACGCTGGTGCGCCACCTGATCGGCCTGGATGTGCAGCATCGCGTGCTCGCGCTGGCCGACCAGGTCGCGCCCGGTATGCGGCTGGCGTTCTGCATGCGCAACGCCGCCGCGGCGCGCGCGGACCTGGAACGCATCGCCACGGAAATCCGCACGGACATCGAGCAAGGCGGCGGCCACGCGCGTGGCGCGCTCTACATCAGCTGCTCAGGCCGGGGCGGGCCGCACTTCGGCGCGCCGCATGCCGAACTGCAGACTGTGCGCGCTGGGCTGGGCGACCTGCCGCTGGCCGGTTTTTTCGCCGGCGGCGAGATCGCGAGGGATCACCTTTATGGCTATACGGGAGTGCTGACGGTCTTCACCAGTCATTGAGCGGGCCGGGGCGCCTCAGCGGATGACGGCCTCGATGCCGCGCAACTGATGCGCAAACCATCTGCGCAACAAGCCGTTCGACCAGACCATCGGCAGCGAAGACGCAACCATGCGATAGACCTGGCTGCGCGGCATTTTCGAGGCACTGGCGGGATCCAGCCATTGGTCGTTGCGCACCAGCAGCAGCAAGGTTTCCATGCCGATCAGGATCGGCCACAGGCACGCCAGCCGCAGCCGGACGAAACGCCGCGGGATGGCCAGCGTGTAGGCCATGGCCTGCTGGAAATGATCCAGCGTCATGGCGGCGAGCGCATGCATCATGGCGCGCGCTCGCGCCGAGGCGTCCGGCAGCAGCAAGTCCCGCGGCGCCAGCCCGTGCTGTTCCAGCAGCGAAGCCGGCAAATAGCAGCGGCCGATGCGCAGGTCCTTGCCGCAGTCGCGCAGCACATTGGTCATCTGCAACGCCTTGCCGAAGCGGATCCCGCTGCGCAGCATGGCGCCAGAATCGCCGTTGATCGCCCCCGGCACGTGAGCCGCGGTCATGTGGGTCCAGAATTCGCCGACGCAGCCGGCGACCATGTAGGTGTAGTGATCCAGCGCAGCGAGGTCGGGCAGCGCCACGACGCGGGCGGCGCGCTCGTCGGGAAATGTGCGCAGGTCGAATTCCATGCCCTCGCTGAGGGTGGAAACGATCTGCCTGACCGCTTGCCGGTCGGCCGGGTCGAGTTGCATCAGCATTGCCAGCGCCGGATCGAGCGACTCCAGCAGGATCCGCTCGTCCGATAGCTGCTGGTGGCGAGCCAGCTCCGCCGCGATGCTGGGCGCAGGCGCCGCGTCACCCATGTTGCCGTTGACCTGGCGGCGCAAGGACAGCAGTAACGCCAGCCGCCTTTCCGGCGCAACCAGCGCGGTATCGGCAATCGTGTCGGCGGCACGCGCCAGCAGGTAAGCTAGCCCGACCGGGTCGCGCATGCGCGCGGGCAGTACACGCAGCGTGAGGTAGAACGAACGCGAGACGCCTTTGAGCAGCGGACCGAGGAGGAACGCCCGGCTGGGTTCGCGCATGGGTGGTGTCCTGTTCCCTGAGAGGTTTGCGGAATGGCATGGGTCGCCCGGCCGCAGGCCGGGCCCGGGCATTGTACCTTTGGCGCGACGGGCAGATCCTGGATCCGCAGGTCCTGGTCAGGGCGAGGATTTGCCCAGATAACGCTCGAACCACTGCGACGCCAGGCGGGCGACGGACTCCAGTGCGCCGGGCTCTTCGAACAAATGGGAGGCGCCGGGAACGATCACCAGCTTCTTCTGGCACTTGAGCTGGGCAAAGGCGAACTCATTGCGCTCGATGACGCTCGTATCCAGCCCGCCGATGATCAGCATGGTGGGCGCAAGCAGATTCGCCAGGGCGTCGGCGCCCGCCAGGTCGACCCTGCCGCCTCGTGAAACGATGGCGTGTATCGGGATCGGCGACTGGCTGGCGGCACGGATCGACGCGGCGGCACCGATGCTGGCGCCGAAGTAGCCCAACTTCGGTGGCACGCCTTGCTGCCGCACCACCCAGTCGGTCGCCTGCGCCAGCCGCGAGGCCAGCAGCCCGACGTCGAAGCGGATCGCCTGCACCTGGTCTTCGTCCGGCATGAGCAGGTCCATCAACAGCGTTCCCATGCCGCAGTGGTTGAGTTCGGCGGCCACATACCGGTTGCGCGGGCTATGCCGGGAGCTGCCGGTGCCGTGCGCAAACAATACCAGGGCGCCTGCGCCAGGCGGCAAGGCGAGCATGCCTTGCAACGCCACGCCACCGGCGGGGATTACAACCTCGATGGCATCTGCACTGCTGCTGCGCATGGCGCCCTCCGGAAGATGGCGCTTCGACGCTGCCCGCGTTGCAATCGGCCCCATCGCAGTCCACTATAGGGCGAGCGTAGCGGCGAGGCCAGCCGCCATGTGCTGGTCCGCTGACGCGCGGAACCGGCAGACCCTCCACCAACAATCGGCCAGCGTCCCGATGCATCAGGAGAGGCCATGAAAACACTGTTTCTCGTTCGCCACGCCAAGTCGAGTCGCGATGAACCGTCCTTGCCAGACCGCGAGCGCCCGCTCAACGATCGCGGTCTGCGCGACGCCCCGGAAATGGGCAAGCGCCTGGCCGAGCGCAAGGTAAAGCCAGACCTGCTCGTGTCGAGTCCGGCCGTGCGCGCCCTGACTACGGCGCACCTGATCGCAGACGAAATCGGCTGTGCCCGCAAGGAAATCGCGATCGATGACCGGCTGTACGCCAGCAGTGCGGATGAGCTGCTGGCTGTCGTCCGTGCGCTCGACAAGAAGCTTGGCAGCGTGATGTTGTTCGGCCACAACCCCGAATTCACTGACTTCGCGCAACGCCTTTCGGACGAGATCACCGACATGCCGACCTGCGCCGTCGCCAGATTCCGTTTCGACACCAAGGCATGGGCGGATGTCGGGGACATCACCCCGTCGGAAGTCTCGCTGGATTCGCCCGGGAAGCCGTAGTCGAAGTTCGGGCGCGGGCATTGCAGCGATATCTCCGGCTTGACCATCCGGGGCGAAGCGATAAGAATTTGTGATCGCAGGCAAAAGCCTGCCGTCATGCACTTCTGCCCGTCGTTCCACCCCATGATCCCACCCGTCAGCACCCTGCACGGCCGCCTGAAAATGCAACACCTGCGCCTGCTGCTGGCGGTGGAGGAGCGCGGCTCGCTGCGGCAAGCCGCCGAAGCGCTGACGTTGACGCAGCCCGCGGTCAGCAAGATGTTGCAGGACATGGAAGACCTGCTGGGCGTGCCGTTGTTCGAGCGCCATGCGCGCGGGCTGCGTGCGACGCGCTTCGGGATGGCGGCCACGCGCTATGCCCGGCTGGTGTTTGCCGACATGGATGGCTTGCGCGACGAGCTGGTGGCGCTTGAGTCGGGCAAGATCGGGCGCGTGCGGGTCGGCGCGGTGATGGCGCCGACGCCGGGCCTGCTCGCCGACGTGATCCGGCGGCTGAACCGCGATCATCCGCGGCTGGAGGTGGCGGTGCAGGTGGAGACCAGCGACCTGCTGGTGCCGCTGCTGGAGCGCGACCAGCTCGATATCGTGCTGGGCCGCGTGCCTGATGGCTGGGACAGCAGCGGCCTCGAGTTCGAGCAGCTTGGCGACGAGGGGCTGGCGATCGTGGTCGGACCGCAGCACCCGCTGTCGCGGCGGCGCAAGCTGACGTTCGCGGAGCTGACCCGCTACCCGTGGATCATGCAGCCACGGCCCAGCCCGATGCGCGCGCTGATCGACCGCTCGTTCGAAGATGCCGGCGTGCCGGCGCCGCCGTCGACCATCGAGACGGCAGCGGTGCTGATGACCACGTCGCTGCTGGCCGACAGCGAACTGATCGCGGTGCTGCCTGAGTCGGTGGCGGCGTATTACGGCCGCCTCGGCGCGCTGGCGGTGCTGCCGTTGCCGCTGCCGCGCAAGCTGGGACCGTACGGCATCGTCACGCGGCGCGGGCGCCCGCCGACCGCATCGATGAGCCTGCTGATCGATGCGCTGCGGGCGCTGTCGCGCTAGCGCTGCGGCTTGCCGTCGAGGCGCCAGGCGTGGCGCTGCTCGCCGTCGGGGCGCAGCGACGCGGGCAGCAGTTCAGCCGGCATGTCCTGGTAGCTGACCGGTCGCACGAAGCGCGCGATGGCGAGGCTGCCGACCGAAGTCGAGCGGCCATCCGACGTGGCCGGCCAGGGGCCGCCGTGGACCATGGCGTGTCCGACTTCCACGCCGGTGCCGAAGCCATTGACCAGGATCCGGCCCGCCAGGCGCTCCAGCGCGGGCAGCAGCGCGCGCGCGGTGTCATGGTCGGCGGGATCGATATGCAGCGCCGCGGTAAGCTGGCCCTCAAGCGATTCGACCACGCGCCGCATTTCCGCCGCATCGCGGCAGCGCACCACCAGCGACGACGCGCCAAAGACTTCGTGGCGCAGCGTCTGGTCGGCCAGGAAGGCCTCGGCGCTGGTGCTGAACAGCGCCGCCTGCCCTTGCCGCGCGCTGCCTGCCTTGCCGCGCGCCACCAGCTGTACCTGCGGATGCTGCGCGAGCGTGCCGACGCCGTTGCAGTAGGCGCGCAGGATGCCGGCGGTCAGCATGCTCTGTGCGCCGATGTCCGCCAGGCTTGCCGCCGCGGCTTCCAGGAACTGGTCCAGGCCTGCGCTTTCCATCGCCAGAACCAGTCCGGGATTGGTGCAGAACTGTCCGGCGCCGAGCGTCAGCGAGCTGGCGAACGCCGTGCCGATGGCTTGCGCGCGGCTGGCCAGCGCATGCGGGAACAGCAGCACCGGATTGATGCTGCTCATCTCCGCATACACGGGAATCGGCTCCGGGCGCGCCGCGGCGATCGCCATCAGCGCCTGGCCGCCGGCGCGCGAGCCGGTGAAGCCGACGGCCTTGATGCGCCGGTCCGCCACCAGGCCCTGGCCGATTTCCAACCCGGTGTCGAAGAGCAGCGAGAACGTGCCTTCGGGCAGGCCCAGGTCCGCCACGGCCTTCTGGATGGCGCGGCCGACCAGTTCGGAGGTGCCGGGGTGCGCCGGATGCGCCTTGACAATGACGGGGCAGCCGGCGGCCAGCGCCGATGCGGTATCGCCGCCCGCCACCGAGAACGCCAGCGGAAAGTTGCTGGCGCCGAACACCGCGACCGGGCCCAGCGGGATATGGCGCAGGCGCAGGTCGGGGCGCGGCAGCGGCTGGCGTTCGGGCTGTCCCGGGTCGACGCGCAGCTCCAGGAAATCGCCTTGGCGCAGCATGCCGGCGAACAGCCGCAGCTGGCCCACGGTGCGCCCGCGCTCGCCTTCGATGCGGACGCGCGGCAGGCCCGATTCGCTGGCGCAGCGCTCGATCAGCGCGTCGCCCAGTGCCAGGATGTTGCCGGCGATGGCCTCGAGGAAGTCGGCGCGCCGGGCCGGTGCGATTTCGCGATAGGAGTCGAAGGCCTGCCATGCCAGCGCGCAGGCTTGGTCGAGCTGTGCCGGCGTGGCCCCGCCGAACGCGGGTTCAAGCGTGGCGCCGGTAGCGGCGTCGATGGCGTGCAGGGTGCCGTGCGTGCCGCGGATGGATTGGCGGCCGATCAGGAGGTTGCCGGTGAGGGCCATGTTGGGACTTGGGAAAGAGTGGTTGGTCATGGCGTTTGCAGGAGTAGTGCCATGGCGAAATGTCGCGACTTCGTGGAGGCTCCGGCCCTCACCCCGGCCCTCTCCCGCAAGCGGGAGAGGGGGCACACAGCTGGCAACACAACGCTCGCTGGTTTGCGCCCCTCTCCCGCTTGCGGGAGAGGGGCCGGGGGTGAGGGCAAGCGCTTCTCGATGCGAGGCGCTGCCAAATCAATGCGCGCTTTCAGCGCCCCCACCGCAACACCAGCGGATCCACTCGCCGTGCCACCTTCAGCAGCCCCTCGCGCGTGGCCGGATGCATCGGCTGCAGCGGATGCCTTACCGCGTCCGACGCAATCACCCCGCCTTCCTTCATCAACACCTTGCTGGTCGCCAGCCACCCTTGCCGGTTCTCGTAGTTGATCAGCGGCAGCCACTGCTGATAGCGCTGCGCCGCCAGCTCGGCGTCGCCGGCCTGCCACGCATCCAGGATCTGGCGGATGCCGTCCGGGAAGCCCGCGCCGGTCATCGCGCCGGTGGCGCCGGCTTCCAGGTCTGCCATCAGCGTGATGGCCTCTTCGCCGTCCCACGGGCCGACGATGGCGTCGCCGCCCAGCTCGATCAGTTCGCGCAGCTTGGCCGCGGCCTGCGGCACTTCGATCTTGAAGTACGAGACATTGGCCAGTTCGCGCGCCATGCGGGCGAGGAAGGGCGCGGACAGCGTGGTGCCGCTCACCGGCGCGTCCTGGATCATGATGGGGATATCGATGGCATCGGAGACCGTGGCGAAGAAGTCGTAGATGCCGCGCTCGGGCACACGGATGGTGGCGCCGTGGTAAGGCGGCATCACCATCACCATGGCGGCGCCGGCGTCCTGCGCGGCGCGGCTGCGCTCGGCGCAGATGCGCGAACTGAAATGCGTGGTGGTGACGATCACCGGCACGCGGCCGTCCACGTGCTCGAGCACGGTCTTCATCAGCACGTTGCGCTCGTCGTCGGTCAGCACGAACTGCTCGGAGAAGTTGGCCAGGATGCAGAGGCCGTGCGAGCCGGCATCGATCATGAAATCGATGCAGCGGCGCTGGCCGTCGAGGTCGAGGCCGCCGTGCTCGTCGAAAATGGTCGGCGCGACCGGGAATACGCCGCGGTAGACGGGCGCCTGGGATCGGGTCATGGTCTCCTCCTTGCAACTGGCACGCGGCCAGCCTGGGTTCTGGGCAGTCAATCGGGTCGGGCCAATATACGAGCCGGGCAGCGGGGCTGTATATTGAAACCTTTCCATCTGGTGATCGCTTTTACGACTCACTACGTCCCAGCATGAAATCCACCCTGGACACTCTCACCGGCCGCCTGCGCATGAAGCAGCTGCAACTGCTGATCGCGCTGGACGAGCACCAGTCGCTGCACCAGGCCGCGGCCGCAATGGCAATGACCCAGTCGGCCGCCAGCAAGTCGCTGCAGGAGCTCGAAAGCATGCTGGAAGCGCCGCTGTTCGAGCGCTCCAGACGCGGCATGCGCCCCAACGCCTTCGGCCATTGCGTGATCCGCCATGCACGGCAGCTGGTGACGGACCTGGGCGCGATGTGCGAGGAAGTGGCCGGAATCCGTGCGGGCAGCGGCGGGCGCGTCGCCGTCGGCGTGATCATGGGCGCGGTGCCGGATGTGCTGGTGCCGGCGCTCGAGCAATTGCGGCAGGCGCATCCGGGGCTCGCGCTCGAGATCATCGAGGACATCAGCCTGCGCCTGCTCGGCCAGCTCGACGACGGACATCTTGACCTCGTGCTCGGCCGCTCGCTGGTCAGCGACGAACCCGGCAAGTACCACTACCACCCGCTGGGCGACGAGCAGGTGTCCGTGGTGGTTGGCCACCTCCATCCCGCGTCGCGGGCGCGGGCGATGGACTTTGCTGATCTAGCCGGTTATCGCTGGATCACTTACGCGGGGCACATGCCGATGCATGCGCTGCTGCAGCGCGAACTGGACCATGCGGGCGTCAGCTTTCCCGCCAATGCAATCTCCACATCGTCGGCGCTGATCACCGTGGCGATGCTCCAGCGCGATCCCGGGCTGGTGTCGCTGCTGCCGACCAGCGTGGCGCAGCTGTTCGTGCGCCAGAAGATGCTGCGCATCCTGCCCGTGCACCTGCAATCGCGCCAGCAGACCTTCGGCATCGTCACGCGGCGCGGCGGCGCCTTGTCGGCTTCCGCGCGGCAGCTGGTGGCGATCCTGAAAGCGCAGGCGGGGAGACCGGCATTATCGGAATAACCAAGGTATAACCCCAGGTGATCGCCAGTTCAAAAAACGTCAGTAGTGGCGAATCGCTGCTGCCCATATAGTCTGCTCATCCGCGCCACCAGAGCCGGACAGCAAAACGGAGACAGCGATGAAGACACGGATTGCCGGCGCATTTGCCGGCGCACTTGCCGGCCTGGCCACGGTGGCCGCTGCAGTGACGACCAGCGCCTGGGCGCAGGACACCCGGCCGGTGCGTCTGATGGTGGGCGCCGCGCCCGGCGGCGGCACCGACGTGATGGCGCGCATCGTCTCCGACAAGCTCGCCGCACAGTTGAAGCAGCCCGTCATGGTCGACAACCGCCCCGGCGCGTCCAATACCATCGCCGCGGACATCACCGCCAAGGCCGCACCGGACGGTAACACGCTGCTGATGGGCGTGGTCACCTCGCAGGCGATCGCGCCGCACCTGCTCAAGCTGCAGTTCGATCCGCTCAAGGACCTGGCGCCGGTGGCGCTGGTGTCGTCGGTGCCCAATGTGCTGGTGGTCAACAACCAGGTGCAGGCGCGCGACGTCAAGGCGTTGGTGGCACAGATCCAGGCCAGCCCGGACAAGTTCCGCTTCAGCTCGTCGGGCGTCGGCAGCACCCAGCACCTGGCCGGCGCCGCGTTTGCGCGCCAGATCCAGGGCAAGCTGCTGCACGTGCCGTACAAGAGCAGCAGCAGTGCGCTGGTCGACCTGATGGGCGGCCAGGTGGACATGAGCTTCGAGACCATGCCGTCGGTGATCAACCATATCAAGGCCGGCAAGCTGCGCGCGCTGGCGGTGACCGCGGACAAGCGCTCGGCGCTGCTGCCGAACGTGCCGACACTGGCCGAGGCTGGCGTACCAGGCATCCAGATGAATGCCTGGTACGGCGTCTACGCGCCGGCCGGCACGCCGCCGGCCACGCTGCAGAAGCTGGGCACCGCGCTGTCGACCGTGATCAAGGATCCGGATACCGTGCGCAAGCTGGCGGACGTTGGCGCCGTACCCGGCACGCTGACCGCCGCGCAGTTTGATGCCTTCTCGCGCGCCGAGTACGCGCGCTATGGCAAGCTGATCGTCGAGCTTGGCGTCAAGCTCGACTGAGCCTGCATTTCAAGAGAATTTCATGACTTCACGTCCACGAATCGCGATGGTGCTGGGCGATCCCGCCGGCATCGGCCCCGAACTGATCGCGTGCCTGCTGGCCGACCCGGCCACCAGCGAACAGGCCGACATCCTGCTGATCGCCGACCGCGACGAATGGCGCCGCGGCATGCAGGTGGCAGGCGTCGAGCTGGCGCTGGCCGAGACCGATACCCTCGCGTTCGCGCCAGGCGCGCCGCGCCTCTACCACTGGGAACTGGACGGCAAGCCCGCCTATCCGCGCGGCGCGTCCAGCGCCGAGGGCGGCCGCTACAGCCTGGGCACGCTGTCGCTGGCGCTGGGGCTGGCGCAGTCGGGCCAGGCAGACTCGATCCTGTTCGGGCCGCTCAACAAGAGCTCGCTGCACGCCGCGGGCATGGACCACAGCGACGAGCTGCACTGGTTTGCCGAGCAACTCGGCTACCACGGCAATTTCTGCGAATTCAACGTGCTCGACGGCCTGTGGACTTCGCGTGTGACCTCGCACGTGGCGCTCAAGGACGTGCCGGCGATGATCACGCCGGAACGCGTCGGCGCCGCCATCGACCTGATCGACCAGGCGCTGCGCCGCGCCGGCATGGCGAGCCCGCGTATCGCCGTGTGCGGCCTGAACCCGCACAACGGCGACAACGGCGCCTTCGGCCGCGAGGAGATTGACGTGATCGCCCCGGCCGTCGCTGCGGCGCGCGGGCGCGGCGTGAATGCCGAAGGCCCGTTCCCGGCCGACACCATCTTCCTGAAGGTGCAGGGCGGCCCGTCGCAGCGGCAGTTCGACGCCATCGTCACCATGTACCACGACCAGGGGCAGATCGGCATCAAGCTGATGGGCTTCTCGCGCGGCGTGACGGTGCAGGGCGGGCTGCCGGTGCCAATCACCACACCGGCGCACGGCACCGCGTTCGATATCGCGCAGCAGGGCCGCGCCGATCCCGGCGCCACGCAGCAGGCGTTCCAGATCGCCTGCCGCATGGGTGCGCAACGGCGCGCCGCCGCCAACGCCTAGCCACTCGTCCATCCATACCGGATCCAGCATGACCGCCCCCGGCGCGGCCGGGGAGCGTTCGCGCCAACGCATTGCCATCAGGAGCTGAACATGAAGATCACCAACGTCCGCGCCCGCGTCTTCGAATGGAAGGGCAAGACCGTGCCGCCGCAGGCGCACTTCTGCACCAACGCCACCGACATCCTGTTCGAGCGCGGCGACGCCATGGGCTCGTTCCGCTTTCACGGCTGGATGGTGGTCGAGATCGAGACCGATACCGGCCTGGTCGGCATCGGCAACTGCGCGCTGGCCCCGCGCGTGGCCAAGCAGATCGTCGACGAGTACCTGGCGCCGGTGGTGATCGGCCGGGATCCCTTCGACAACGAATACCTGTGGCAGAAGATGTACCGCCGCACCCACGCCTGGGGCCGCAAGGGCATCGGCATGGCGGCGATCTCGGCGGTCGATATCGCGCTGTGGGACCTGATGGGCAAGGCCGTGGGCAAGCCGGTGTTCAAGCTGCTGGGCGGGCGCACCAAGGAAAAGATCTGGTGCTATGCCTCCAAGCTGTACAAGAACGACGACCGCGATGCCTTCCTGGCCGAAGCGCAAGGCTACCTTGACCAGGGCTTTACCGCGATGAAGATGCGCTTCGGCTACGGCCCCAAGGACGGCCCCGCCGGCATGCGGAAGAACATCGAGCAGGTGCGGTTGCTGCGCGAGCTGGTCGGCGACGGCGTCGACATCATGCTGGAGTGCTACATGGGCTGGACGCTGGAATACGCGCGCCGCATGCTGCCGCGCCTGGCGGAGTTCAACCCCCGCTGGCTGGAAGAGCCGGTGATCGCCGACGATATCGAAGGCTATGTCGAACTGAAGAAGGCGAGCCCGTTCCCGATCTCCGGCGGCGAGCACGAGTTCACTTCGTACGGCTTCAAGGACCTGCTGGAGCGCCGCGCTGTCGATGTGATCCAGTACGACACCAACCGCGTCGGCGGCATCACCGCGGCGCAGAAGATCAACGCGATGGCCGAGGCCTGGTCGGTGCCGGTGATCCCGCACGCCGGGCAGATGCACAACTACCACCTGACCATGGCGTCGACCGCTTCGCCGATGTCGGAGTACTTCCCGGTGCACGACGTCGAGGTCGGCAACGAGCTGTTCTACTACATCTTCAAGGGCGACCCGGCGCCGGACAACGGCTACCTGCAGCTTGACGACAACCTGCCGGGACTGGGGCTGGAACTGAACGAGGAATATTTCAGCCAGTTCAACATCATCGGCTGATGGGGCGGCAACGGGCGCCGATCACGCCGGCGCCCGTTTGTACCGGATGCGGCATCTGCCGACCATGGCAACCCACGCCCGCTGGCATTTGCCGGACTAGAATCAAGAGGCGAAAAAGCTCGTCCTGGAGTTCGCCATGGCCAGATCCCTCCGTCTGCTGGCCGTCTGCGCGGCGCCGCTCGCCCTGAGCGCCCTTGCCGCGCCGCCCGCCGGCACCCTGTCACTTACCTTCGTCCATCCGGAGACCTATACCGACGCCGCGTACCGCAGCGACTACGGCAGCGACAAGGAGCGGGCGCAGGTGATGAACGATATCCGCCGCCATTTCGACAAGCTGGCGGCCCGCTACCTGCCGCAGGGCTATGCGCTGAGCATTGAAGTGCTCGACGTCGACCTCGCCGGGCATTTCGAGCCGTGGCGCAGGCAAGCCTACGACGTGCGCATCGTGCGCGATGTCACCTGGCCGCACATGACGCTGCGCTACGAACTGCGCGGCAGCGACGGTGCCGTGATCGGCAGCGGCGAACAGCGTATCGCCGACCAGACTTTCAATTTCGGCGTCAACATCTACGATCCCACCGACAGGCTGCGCTACGAAAAGGCCATGATGGACCGCTGGTTCGACGAGGCCGTGACCCGCCGGATCGCGGCGCGCCAGACGGGCCACGGATGACCTGACAATCGCACTACTGGCCGTAGATGTGCTGCCGCGACCAGCAGCGCGGCGGGCGACATCAGCCGGTCGGTCGGCGTGATCAGGCCGAAGTCGTCCATATGGCAGGGCATGGCCATCGGCAGTGCAGCGCAGGCCGGTGCCTGAGCGCCGGCGTCACGGCCGCCGCTTCTTCCACTCATAGTCGGGCGGCGGGTCCGCCGCGCCGGCGCGGCCGACCGAGTCGGGGTTTTCCGAGCACAGCGTGACAAAGCTCACCGGCTCGCCCGCATGCTGGCGCTGGCGCAGCGCTTCGGTGAAGTGCAGCGCCTCGCGCATCGCGTCGCTCGGAAACGACTGCGCGTGCGGCGTAAGTCCGGTGCCGTGGGCTTCGGACCAGTAGACCATGTACATAAGACTTCCTTTTGCGTGCGCCGGGTTGTGCCTGGTTGCTGCAACCTTCGTTCCCGCTGCCGCGGCTGCAGGCAGTGGGAGGCGGAGTGTCCGGGGTCCACGATTGCAATCCCTTCCTCCGCCTTTTGCAAGCTTTGGCATGGCGCAGGCACAATGGGCGCTACTCGTACGGTCGGGCTTCGGGCGCCTCGCGCCTTGCCGCTCGATGCTGATTCCGCTGTGCCTTTCCCGTCCCGTCTCGCCTCCCCATGCCTGATATCGCGCTGATTCCCGCCACCGCCGCCGATGCCGACCGGCTCGCAGCCATGCACACCGCCAGCTGGCAGCACACCTATCCCGGCATGCTGCCAGACGCGTACCTGCGCGAGCAGGCCTATCCGGAGCGGCTGGCGGCCTGGCGGGCGCGCCTGCATGAGGGCGCGGATGGCCCCGTGGAGGCCACGCTGGCGCTGGTCGATGGCGTGGCCGCCGGCTTTGCCTGCCTGTTGCCCGAGGCCGAGCCCCAATTCGGCATCTACCTGGACAATCTGCATGTCCTGCCGGCCTTCCATGGCCAGGGAGTGGGCAAGCGGCTGCTGGCGCATTGCGTGCAGCGCGTGGCGCAGCGCTGGCCGGGGCAGCCGCTGTTCCTCTATGTGCTCGAGGCCAATACGCAGGCGCGCGAGTTCTATCAGCGGCTGGGCGGCGAGGCATCGGAACCGTTCGAGGACGACTTCCACGGGCCTGGCCTGCGCGTCATGGTGCGGCGCGTGACCTGGCCCGACGTGGCGGCGCTGGCCAGGCGGCTGGCGTAACGCTATATGGCGGGCGCGGCAGGCATTGCCGAACCGCTTGCCACTGGCCTACCATCGCCGGCATGCCAACCGGAGACGCCCAGCCATGATCCTGTCGACCGCCAGCTTGCCGCAACCCGCCTGTTCGCGCCTGTCCCGGGCCCTGGCCGCAGCCGCGATGGCTGTGGTCCTGGCCGGCTGCGCCGGCACGACCGCAGTGCCGCCCGCCGCGGCCAAGCCTGCCGATGCCGCGGCGGCCGCGCACTGGCAGCGCGTGCATCTTGGCGCAGGCGCCGGCTATGACTTCCCGGTCTATGCCAGCCACCGGCTCGACGGCGACCTGTCGCGCATCCGCGAAGTCGTGTTCGTCCAGCATGGCCTGCAGCGCAACGGCGATGACTACTATGCCGCCGGCGCCGAGCTGCTGAAGGCCAGCGGCCGCAAGCCCGACGAAGTGCTGCTGCTCGCGCCGAATTTCCCCGGCACGCCCGATCAGAAGAAGGGATTCACCGGCATGCCGCACTGGTCGGTGCAGGGCTGGCTCAGCGGCGAGGACGCGGTCGACGGCCCGGCGCGCGTCAGTTCGCTGCAGGTGCTGGACGACCTGCTTGCCTTCGTCACCGACAAGGCGCGGCTGCCGCTGGTCGGCAAGGTGACGGTGGCCGGCCATTCCGGCGGCGCCCAGATCGTGCACCGCTACGCGGTGCTGAACAATGTCGACGAGCGCATCCGCGCGGGCGGCATCGACCTGCGCTACGTCGTGGCCAACCCGTCGTCCTATCTGTATTTCACGCCGGTGCGGCCGGCCGGCGCCGATGGCAAGTCGTTCGCGCCGTATGACAAGGCCCTTTGCCCGGACTACGACAAGTACCGCTACGGCGTGCAGGACATGGTGCCGTACGCGAAAGGTGCCGACGGCATGGCGCTGTACAAGCGCTATGCCGGGCGCCAGGTGACCTATCTCGCCGGCACCGAGGACAACGATCCCAACCACCGCGTGCTCGACAAGGCCTGCGGCGCCGAGGCCGAGGGCCCGACGCGGCTGCAGCGGGCGCGTGGCTACCTGCGCTACGAGCGCTACCTGGCCAGCCCGGGCCTGGTGATCCGGCACCAGGCGCATGAAGTGGTGGGCGTGGGGCACGACCAGGCGCGCATGTTCGGTTCGCAGTGCGGGGCGCTGGCCGTGTTCGGCATGCCTGAAGCCGCCAATGCCGGTGGCGCGGCCTGTCGTGCGCCGCAGCTCTGAGGCGGGAGCACCCGGATACCGCCACGGCAAGAAAAAACCCGCGGAAATCGCGGGTTCAAGTCCCTGCCCGCAGGATCGGGCTCGGAGGAGACAACCACAGGAAAAACCGCGGCGTCCGGTCAGCTCAGGTTGTACTTGACGACCTGTTCTTCGACGCCGACAAAACGTACCAGCTGGCGCAGGCCGCTGGCGTATTCCTTGATGTGGTGCCCGTCAGGCGTATCGGGCAGCCGGTAGTAGATCGGGGCCTTGTCGCGCAGCGGCTGAAGCAGGCCGAGCCGGCGGTCGCAGGCATCGGCCTCCCAGGCGACGTCGCGCTCTTCGGCAAGCATGGGTTTTCCGGTCATGGACATACTCCAGATTCGGTGCATGGTGCGGCCGGGGACGGGTCTTTCTTGCTCGCACAGGGTTTCAATGTATGGAATGTATGGCAGGTAACGCAAAAATGCCATTCAGCATTATTTAATTCTGTCTGCCGAGAAATTTCGAAACTGCCAGATTTGCCGAATATATGTCCGCACTTGCAAGTATTGCCGGATTGCGGCGATGCTTGCATACACGCTTTGCCGGCAGCGTGGGGCATTGCGCTAACATAGCGCCAGTTTTTGCGGCCCATGGCACGGCACGACCGGCGCTTCGGCCGCATGGCATTTCCCGAACCCTCAACCGCCCCCGACGGGCCAATGCCCAGAAGCATGTCGACCCAGCACGCCTTGTTGATTTCCCTGCTTGAAAAGCCGTCGTCCGGTTATGACCTGGCGCGCCGGTTCGACCGCTCCATCGGCTATTTCTGGCATGCCACCCACCAGCAGATCTACCGCGAGCTGGGGCGCATGGCTGACAGCGGCTGGATCGCGGCCGACGAGAGCGAGACGGCGGAAAACGAGGGCGCCACCGACCGCAAGAATCGCAAGAAGGTCTACCGGGTGCTGCCGGCCGGGCGCGACGAACTGGTGCGCTGGGTGCTGGCACCCGGCGCCGGCCTCGACCAGCGCGAGGAAATCCTGGTCAAGCTGCGTGCCGATGCCGCGATCGGGCCGCTCGGGCTGGGCGAAGAAATGCGCCGGCTGATCGCGCTCCACCAGGCGCGGCTCGAAACCTACCTCGCAATCGAGCGCAAGGATTTCTCCGCGCCCGACATGGACCGCGCGCAGCAGTTGCGCTATACGCTGCTGCGCCGGGGTATCCGCTTCGAGCAGGACTGGGTGGCGTGGGGAGAAGACCTGCTGCCGCTGCTGGAGCGCCCGCCTGCGTAGCGCGCAGCGCCAGAGCAAAACGCCGGCCCGGGCGACTGCCCTGCCGGCGTTTTTTGTTGCGGATTGTTCAGGCTCAGGCCACGTCGACCGCGCGGGCACCCGCCTGGCTGGCTTCGCCCAACCCCAGGCGCCGGCGCGCCAGCGCATATTCCTCGGCAAAGCGCCGCACCAGCTCGCCCGCCGGCACCACGCGCTTGATCGCGCCCACGCCCTGGCCGGCGCCCCAGATATCCTTCCACGCCTTCGCGCTGGCCGAGCCGAAGTTCATCTTGGACGGATCCGACTGCGGCAGCGCCTCCGGATCCAGGCCCGCGCGCTCGATGCTGCCGCGCAGGTAGTTGCCGTGCACGCCGGTAAAGAGGTTGGAGTAGACGATATCGCCGGCGCTGCTGTCGACGATCATCTGCTTGTAGCCGTCCTGCGCGTTGGCTTCCTGCGTGGCGATGAAGGCCGAGCCGATGTAGGCCAGGTCGGCGCCGGCGGCCTGCGCGGCCAGGATGGCGTCGCCGCTGGAGATCGCGCCCGACAGCAGCAGCGGGCCATCGAACCATTCGCGGATCTCGTGCAGGAGCGCGAACGGCGACAGCGTGCCGGCATGGCCGCCGGCGCCGGCAGCCACCGCCACCAGCCCGTCGGCGCCTTTCTCGATGGCCTTGCGCGCAAAGGTGTTGTTGATCACGTCGTGCAGCACGATGCCGCCGTACGAATGCACCGCGTCGTTGACTTCCTTGCGCGCGCCCAGCGAGGTGATCACGATCGGCACCTTGTAGCGCACGCACAGCTCCAGGTCATGCTCGAGCCGGTCGTTGGACTTGTGCACGATCTGGTTGACCGCGAACGGCGCCGCCGGGCGGTCCGGATGCTTCTCGTTGTGCTCGGCCAGCTCGGTGGTGATGCGGTCCAGCCATTCTTCGAGCTTGGGTGCAGGGCGCGCGTTCAGCGCCGGGAACGAGCCCACCACGCCGGCCTTGCACTGGGCAATCACCAGGTCGGGGTTGGAAATGATGAACAGCGGCGAGCAGACCACCGGCAGCGACAGCCGGTTCTGCAGCAGGGCGGGGAGGGCCATGGGTGAAGTCTCCTGGGTAGTACGGTGAGGCAAAAAAGAATCTGGCGGGCGCGCTCGGCAGCTTGGCCGCTTACGCGGCACCGGTCAGCACGTCCTTCTGGCTGGCGAGGAGCGCGCCCATGGCGGCGGCCAGCGCCTCCAGTCCCGAGCGCGGGCGCACCATTACTTCGAATTCGGCAATATGGCCGGCGTCGTTAAAGCGGATCATGTCGATGCCCTTGAGCGCCTTGCCATCGACCGTGGCGCTGAACTCGAGCACCACGCTGTGGCCGTCCTCGCTGACAAAGCTGCGGTGGTAGCGGAAGTCGCGGAACACCTGGTTCACCGTGGTCAGCACCAGCGCGATCGCGGCACGGCCGGGGTAGGCGGTATGCGCGACCGGCGAGCGGAATACGACTTCGTCGGCGACGATGGCGTCCAGCCCGGCCATCGAATTGGTGGCAATCAACTGGTGCCAGGTGTCGAGTGAGGCCTGCGCTGCGGGAATCAGCTGGGTGGTCACTGTGGTCTCCTTAATTGGCCAGGGCGGTCAGGCGGTCCATGCAGGCCGGGCGGTCGTGGCATGCGCGGCTGCGTTGTGTTCTTGTTGCGCTCTCGTCTTATGCAACCAGTTGCATAGTGAATCGAAAGGTAGCACGCGATGCTGCCCTGCGCAAGCCGGCGCTTTGAACTGGCGCGAGTGGAAGGCGCTCCGCAGTGACGGCTTGACTACAATAGGCGGCATCGACCCGGCGGATCTCACCGCAACCGCAAGCCACTGCAGGAGAAGTCAGTGACCACTAAGTCGACCGTCCATCAACCCGGCCAGGCTGCACTGTTCGATGCCGACCTCGCCGCGTGGCGCGCCCATCCCGAACGCGCCTTCGACGGCTGGCTGGCGCGGCACGGCTTCCGGCACGGCACCAGCGTGGTGTACCGCGCCATGTGGGGCAAGCTGCTGCGCTGGTCGGCCGAGCGCGGACTGCCGCCGCTGAGCTGGTCGGCGGAGCAGATCGGCGAATTCCTCGACGCCCAGCAGTTGCACAAGTCGCATCGCTACCGCTATGCGCGGCTGATCGAACGGGTTTTCCACCATCTCTCCCAGTTGCGCGAGGGCATGCACAACCCCGGAAGCCAGGCGGTGCGCGCGCACCTGGCCGAGGGCGAGAACGACCCCACTGCCTTCCTGCTGCCGGGCGAGCGCGACCTGCTGGTGGCCCGCATCCTGGGGCCGGCAAGCGTGCCGCCGACGGCGGAGGAATGCCGTGCGGCATCGCCGACGCAATGGAAGCGCGCGCGCGATGTCGCCTTGCTGGCGGTACTGCTGGGTGGCGGGCTGAAGGTGGGCGAAGCGCGCGCCCTGCGCCTGGAGGCCATCGACGACGGTGCCCCTGGCCGAATGGCGCTGCGCATGGTGCGTCCGGACAATGGCCGCGCCTATACCGCGCCGCTGTTCGCGCTTGCGCATGCCCCGCTGCGGGCGTGGCTGGCGCTGCGCGAGGCGTCGGGCACGCTCGGCAGCCTGCTGTTCCCGGCGATGCCGGCGGGCCGGCCGATGCACGCGGCTTCGGTCTACCGGCGCGTGGAAATCCTGCTCGACGAAGCCGGCGTGCTAGCCGGCCGCCATGAGCGGGCCTCGCCGCAGACCTTGCGCAATACCTGCGCGGCCATGCATTTCGAGGCCGGCACGACACCGGCCGAGGTCGCGCAATGCCTGGGCATGCGCGACCTGGAATCGGGCTGGCGACTGCGCGGCGCGTACGAGGCCTGGCAGGCACGAGCGGGGTTGGTGATCCCGGCAAGCGACAGACAGCCCTGAGTGCTGCGTCGCCGTGCTTGTAACTGTGTGTGCCAGCTGACCGGGCACGGCTGACTCTTCGTGGATAATAGGCGACACTACCGCCTGCGCGGGCTCAATGTGCGGCATCAGGCATTGCACGATTGCGCTTGAGACCACGCCGCCCTGAATCGAAATCCGACGCTAATTCCCATGCCCGAAACCCTGCTACTTACCGGCGCCACCGGCTATATCGCCTCGCATACCTGGGTCGCGCTGCTCAATGCCGGCTACCACGTGATCGGACTGGATAATCTGTGCAACAGCAGTCCGATAGTGATCGAGCGGCTTGCTGCCATTACCGGCAAGACCCCGCATTTTGTCCAGGGCGACGTGCGCGACCGCGCCTTGCTGGACCGGCTTTTTGCCGAACACCGCATCAGCGGCGTGATTCATTTTGCCGCGCTCAAGGCAGTGGGCGAATCCGTGAGCCAGCCGCTGCAGTATTACAGCAACAACCTCGACGGCCTGCTGACGGTCTGCGCCGCCATGAGTGCAGCCGGGGTGAAACAACTGGTGTTCAGTTCCTCGGCCACGGTTTATGGCAATCCCGCGACTGTGCCGATCCTTGAGGATTTCCCGCTGTCGGCGACCAATCCGTATGGCCAGACCAAGCTGATGGGCGAGCAAATCCTGCGCGACCTGGAAAAATCGGATCCGGCATGGCGCATTGCCTACTTGCGCTATTTCAATCCGGTCGGCGCGCACGAATGCGGGCTGATCGGCGAAGATCCGCGCGGAATTCCGAATAATCTGATGCCCTACGTGGCACAGGTGGCCGGCGGGCGCCGCGAGAAACTGATGGTATTCGGTGGCGACTATCCCACGCCCGACGGTACCGGCGTGCGCGACTATATCCACGTGTGCGATCTCGCCGACGGGCATCTGGCGGCGCTGGTCTACCTGCGCGACCAGGAGCGGGGCATGACCGTCAACCTGGGCACCGGCCGCGGCTACAGCGTGCTGGAGGTGGTCGAGTCCTACCAGCGAGCCAGTGGCCGGCCGGTGCCGTATGAGATCGTGGCGCGCCGCCCGGGCGATATCGCCTCTTGCTATGCCGATCCCGCGCTGGCCAACCAATTGCTGGGATGGCGCGCGCAGCACGGCATCGAGCGCATGTGCCAGGACTCTTGGCGCTGGCAGTCGATGAACCCGCAGGGGTTTGACGCCTGAGCGGCAGTTCCGGCAAAACACACCAAACAAAAACGCCACGGCTTGCAACCGTGGCGTTTTGCCAAGCCGCCGGCGTGGCGCTTCAGCGAATCAGGAAGTCCTCGACAGTTTTGCCCTGGGCCAGGGCCTGGGTCAGCCAGCCCGGACGCTTGCCGCGGCCGGTCCAGGTATTGCCCGCACTGTCGCGATAGCGCACCGGCACCTTGCGGTTGACTGCCTTCTTGCCGGCCGGTGCTTTCGCGCCAAAACCCAGGTCTTCAGCGGTCAGGCCATATTGCTCGATTTTCTCGCGAATATCCGAGATCACCGTAGCCTGCTCGCGCGCCTTGATTTCCTCGGCTTGCTTCTGCAGTTCACTGATTTTCTGAACGATTTCCTGATAAGTCGCCATTGCGTCCTCGGTTTCCGGTGGGGTGATATGCGTGGGTGTCGATACAGCGGATGTCGCGCAAGGTTGCGCAGTGCTGCATTGTTGGTGTGCTGAAATGCTGAAAACAATTATAACGGGGTAGCGAGCCGCTGCAAATGCCGGGGCGCTATTCCAGCATGGTTTTTGCGAAAATTCTTGCCGCCGATATTGCCGTGAACTTTCGTGAACCATTCCGGTCACCCCGCCGGATTTGAAGCGGAACGCGACGCTGAACCACCTGTACTGCGGGGCCGGCACATAAATCGCCCTGACCGGACCGATCCGCCCAAACCAGCGCTGCCGGGGCTGCGCCGGCGCCGCTCGAAATCAAATTGCCATAATCGGCGCCGCCCCGGCGAATAAAGCGTCTGCTTACATGCCGTGACACGCGGCGTGCCGTATATCCGACATCTGGCTTGATTCCGACCATTTGCCGCGCGCGCGGGCGCTTCTGCTCAAGTACCAGATGGCCGCGCCGTTATCCGGGCAGGGCGGATCAAGCGGGTGTCTGGTCTTGCCGTAACGAGGCCAGGGGTGTGCCTCGCGGAATGCTTACGTTTTCCTTTCAACAATGTCTTTCCACAACAATATCCAGATCAAGACCCTGTTGCGGGGCGCCATGGGAATGCTGTCGGTGCTGCTGTTGCTGGTCGGCGGCGCGGGCCTGCACGGTATTTCGTCCAGCAACGACTCGCTCAAGGACACGTATTCCAACCGGCTGGCTTCTGCCATTGCACTGAGCGACGCCATGCTGGCCACCACCCGCATGCGCCTGGCGCTGGACCGCAACGTGATGCAGGGCGAGCCCGATGATCCCAAGGTCAACGTGGATCGCTCCAAGGTGTTCGTGGAGGCGTCCGAAGCGGCCTGGAAGCGCTACACCAGCCTGCCGCAGAACGACCAGGAAAAGGCGCTCGCCGCCGAACTCGGCCGCCAGCGCCAGGCCTTCCTCGAGCAGGGCGTGCTGCCGCTGCAGCAGGCGACGCTGGCCGGCAACCAGGATGAGGCGGTGCGCCTGGCCCGCAAGGTACTGCCCGACCTGCAACGCAGCATGTCCACCGCGCATGAAGCGCTGCAGAAATTCCAGCTGAGCGCCGGCAAGGCGAATTTCGACGCCGCACAGGCCAGCTTTGCCAGCATCCGCACGCTGTCGATCGCGCTGGTCGTGCTTGGGCTTGCGGTCGCGGTGCTGTGCACGGTGGCGCTGAACCGCGCCATCGTCGCGCCCGTGCATGAAGCGCTGGCCGTGTTCGAGCGCATTGCGCGCGGCGACCTGACTTCACGCATCACCAGCATCTCGAAGAACGAGATCGGACGCATGATGCAGGCGCTGGCCGAGATGCAGGCCAGCCTGTCGGGCATCGTCGCCGAAGTGCGTACCGGTGCCGACTCGATGGCGTCGGCCACGCAGCAGATTTCCACCGGCAACCAGGACCTGTCGCAGCGCACAGAGGAACAGGCCTCGTCGCTGGAGCAGACTGCCGCCAGCATGGAAGAGCTGACCACGGTGGTGCGCCAGAGCGCCGACAATGCCCGCCAGGCCGGCGTGCTGGCGAACGAAGCGTCGCAGATCGCGCTCAAGGGCGGCGACGTGGTCGGCCGCGTGGTCGACACCATGAACGAGATCAACGGCGCCTCGCGCAAGGTGGTCGAGATCATCAGCGTGATCGAGGGCATTGCCTTCCAGACCAATATCCTGGCGCTGAACGCCGCGGTGGAAGCCGCGCGTGCCGGCGAGCAGGGCCGCGGCTTTGCCGTGGTCGCGGGCGAGGTGCGCAGCCTCGCGCAGCGTTCGGCCTCGGCGGCCAAGGAGATCGAGGCGCTGATCGGCGAGTCGGGCGAGCGCGTGGAAAGCGGCACCCGGCTGGTGGCGGAAGCCGGCCAGACCATGGGCGAGATCGTGCAGGCGGTGCGCCGCGTGACGGACATCATGAACGAGATCGGCGCGGCCTCGCTGGAGCAGACCACCGGCATCGAGCAGGTCAACCAGGCCGTGACGCAGATGGACGAAGTCACGCAGCAGAACGCCGCGCTGGTGGAAGAGGCTGCGGCCGCTGCCGGGGCGCTGGAAGAACAGGCGCAGAAGCTGAAGAACGTGGTTTCGGTCTTTACCCTCGCAGGAGGTGCCGTGGCCCCGGCCTCGCGCATCGCGCCCGTGCATGCAGGCGCTACGGTGGCCCGCTCCGGGGCTGCCGCCCCGGCCGCCGCACCGGCTTTCGTACCGGTCGCGCCTCGCGTTGCCATGGCGCGAACCGCGGCCCCGAGCCATGCAGCGCGCCCCGTGCCGCGCCCGGCGGCGGCCGCTGCCGGCAGCGGCGATGACTGGAGTGCGTTCTAAACAACTGTCCCCGGCAGGGGACCCCCGTATTGTTTTGTTCACACGGCGACCGCAAGATGCCATGATGCGAGGTTTGCCCCGCGTCGGGTTTGTCTTCGCGCATTTTCTTTCCCTCCGCGCAGCCCAATGATTTCCCTGAGTACCGTCCTGTTGCTGCTCGCCGCCCTGCTGGGCGTGGCCGCCGTTCTCGGCGCCCGTGCCGGGCGTGCGGACCAGGGCGCCGGAAGCCGGTCGCTGCGCACGCTGACCTGGTCGGCGGCGCTGTTGTCGCAACTGGCCGTCAGCCTGCCGGTGGTGGTGGTGGTGCTGTCGGGCAGCGTACCGGCGGCCAACGACACTGCCCAGATGGCCGCCAGCTTCGCTGCCGCCGCGGGCGCCACCAGCGCCGCCAAGCTGCTGCTGCAGTGGCTGCGCCAGGGCGCGCGCCTGTGGCGCGGCGCGGCGGTGCTGGCGGTGCTCGCCGGCGCCGGCATGGTGGCCGCGGCCGGCACCCACCTGGGGCGGGCCTGCGGCGCCGGCGCGCCCTCGGCGCGCGCCTGCATCGACGCGGCCGGACTGCCGCATCCCGCCTGGCTGGCAGGCGGACTCACCGCGCTGTGCGCGCTGATGTTAGCGCTGCACCGGGCGCAGTCGCGCGGCTGGCTGCCGGTATCGCGCACCGAGACCAGCCCCGCCGAGGATCTTGCCGACGATGCCGCCACCGCCCTGGTACGCGGCCCCGAGCCGCGGCTGGTGCGGCGCGGCGCCCGCATTCCCGGGCGGCTTACGGTGCGCGCCACCGCGCGCGGGCAGGGCACGGTGGGTGAGTACAGCGTCGCCACCGTGATGCCCGACCGCGTCGCGTTCGGCCGCTGGCTGGACCAGGCCATGGCCCAGGCGCGTCTGGCCGACACCGGCTGCGCCGTGCTGCTGATCCATATTGCCGACTACCGCGAGGTCGACGAAGTCTTCGAGATCCGCGCCGACGATATCCTGGCGCAGGACGCCGGCGCGCTCGCGCAGGCCGTGCTGGAGCCGCACGATTTCCTGGCCCGGCTGGCGCGCGACGAGTTTGCCGTCGGCGTGCCGGAGCTGGTGCACCACGGCCGCGCGCAGGAGCTGGGCTCGCGCGTGCTGGGCTCGCTGGCCGAATTCATCGCTGCGCGCGGGCTGCAGATGCAGATCGGCGTCAATATCGGCATCGCCATCTATCCGCGCGACGCGCAGACGTCCGAGGCGCTGATGCAGGCCGCGCGCGTGAGCCTGGCCGAGGCCCGCGAAAGCGGCTCGAACCAGGTGCGCCTGTTCAACAGCGCCGCCGGCGAGCGCGCCCGCCGCACCCGCGTGATCCGCCGCGACCTGTGGCTGGCGATCCAGGATGATGCGCTGTCGCTGCAGTTCCAGCCCAAATACGACGCCCGCCGCGGCACGGTGGTGGGCGCCGAGGCGCTGTGCCGCTGGCGCCATCCCGCGCTGGGCCAGGTCAGCCCGGCCGAGTTCATCGCCGTGGCCGAGCAGTCCGGCCAGATCGACAAGCTCGACGACTGGGTGCTGACCAGCGTCTGCCGCCAGGTGCGCCAGTGGCAGGACGCCGGCCTGCCGACCGTGCCGGTGGCGATCAACGTGTCGGGGCTGCGCTTCGCCAGCCGTAATTTCCCGCAGTACCTGCTCGAGCAGATCCACCAGCACGACATCCCGCCGTCGGCGATCACGCTGGAGATCACCGAGACCGCCGCCATGAAGGACATCGGCAAGTCGCTGGAGACGCTGGCCGAGCTGCAGTCGCTCGGCATCCAGGTGGCGCTGGACGACTTCGGCAGCGGCTATTCCAGCCTGGGCTATCTCAAACGCCTGCGCGTGGGCACGCTCAAGATCGACCGCACGCTGATCGGCGGGCTCGACACCGACGCGCAAGGGCGCGCCATCGTCGGCTCGATGGTGGCGCTGGCGCACGAGCTGCGCATGAAGGTGGTGGCCGAAGGCGTCGAGTCGGCCTCGCAGCTGGAAATCCTCAACGAGATGGGCTGCGACGAGGTGCAGGGCTACCTGCTGTCGCTGCCGCTCGATGCGGGAGGGTTTGCCGAGGCGTTGCGCGGACCGCAGCAAGCCTGAGCGCCGCCTCCCGGCACCCGCGCCGCATGCGGAAACACCAGGCCGAAAAAACGCCAAAAACGCTAAAGCGTCGCGCTTGCCGCGCCGATATCTACGCTGGCAGGGCCCGCGCGCTTGCAGCGCGGCCCTGCGCCGGCCTGTCCGTCGCCGGCCGCGCGCCACCCGCGCCAAGCACTGCTTCAGCATTCGGCGGATCAACCGAGCCCTGCCAACGGAGGCGCCAATGTCATTGCCCAGCATCCTCGTCGTCGACGATTCCCCTTCGCTACGCCGCATGATCGGCGCATGCCTGCGTGCCGGCGGGTTCGACGTCACCGAGGCCGCCGACGGCGAACAGGCGTATGCGCTGGCTGACACCGCGGCCGCGGACGATGCCGCGTTCGGCATGCTGGTCACCGACCAGGTCATGCCCGGCATGGACGGACTGACCCTGATCCGCCGCCTGCGCGCCAGCGCGCGCTACGCCGCCATCCCGATCCTGATGCTGACCACCGAGCATGACGGCAGCATCCGCGAGCAGGCCCGCGCCGCGGGCGCCTCGGGCTTCCTGCCCAAGCCCTTCGATCCCGATGCGCTGATGCAGGCCGTGGCAGCGGTGCTGGCGCCTCCGCACCCCTCGTCGGAAGGGTGAGGAAGGCGCCGCGTCGGGCTTCAGTCACCCCGGTTGCTGCCGTAAACACTGGAGGGCGGAATCACGCCCCGGCGCATTGCGCCAGGAAACCGGCATGACTAGACATGGGGGCTGACGATGCTGCATATCGACAAGGCAAACGGCGCCGCAGGCGTGAACGAAGGCGCGGGCGAGGAATTCCTGGCCTTCACGCTGGGCCGCGAAGAGTACGGCATCGATATCCTGAAAGTACAGGAAATCCGTGGCTACGAGTCGGTCACCCAGCTTGCCAATGCGCCCGAATACATCAAGGGCGTGATCAACCTGCGCGGCATCATCGTGCCGATCATCGACCTGCGCATCAAGTTCCGCCAGGCCAACGTCAGCTATGACCAGTACACCGTGGTCATCATCGTCGATCTCAACGAGCGCACCACCGGCATCGTCGTTGACGGCGTCTCTGACGTGCTGACGCTGACGCCCGCGCAGATCAAGCCCACGCCGCATTTTTCCGGCGAGCTGGCTACCGATTACATCCGCGGCCTCGGCTCGGTCGAGCAGCGCATGCTGATCCTGGTCGATATCGAGAAGCTGCTCAATACCGAAGAACTGGCCGCGCTCGACGCCGTGGCCTGACCCTGCCACACCTGCCATTTTTTGCCCCCGCCGTCCCGCTGGCGTCCCACGCCTGCCGGATCGTACCGCCCGGAATTGCGCCAGGCCTGGCAGCCATGGTTTCCCGGGCAAGCAGTATCGATGTCATCCATGCGAAACAACCAACCCGTTACGCAGCGCGAATACCAGCTCTCACCATCTGACTACCTGATCTCGCGCACGGACCTCAAGGGCCGTATCACCTTCGCCAACCGCACCTTTATCGAGGCCAGCGGCTATGCGGCGGAGGAACTGCTGGGCGCGCCGCACAACCTGGTGCGCCACCCCGACATGCCGCCCGAGGCGTTTGCCGATCTGTGGCAAAACCTCGAAGCCGGCCGCACCTGGATGGGCGTGGTCAAGAACCGCCGCAAGAACGGCGACTTCTACTGGGTCGCCGCCACCGTGACGCCCACGCGCATCGACGGGCGCGTGGTGGGCTATACCTCGGTGCGTTCGATGCCCTCGCGCGAGCAGGTCGAAGCCGCCGGTGCGCTGTATGCGCGCTTCCGCGCGGGACGCGCAGCGGGGCTGGCGATCCGCGACGGCGCCGTGATGCGCACCGGGCTCGCCGGCCTGGCGCAAGGCGCGCTGCGCATAAACCTGAAGCGCCGCATCCTGTGGGCGCAGGCGGGCGGGCTGGTGTGGTTCCTGGCGGCGCTGGCGGCGGTCGAGATCCTGAACCCGGCGGGCGCCGCGACGCTGCGCCCGTGGCTGTGGGGCGGCTTCGCGCTGGCGCTGGCGACCTCGTTCGCGGCCGGCACCATGCTGCTGGCGCGCGTGCACCGGCCGGTGCGCGACATGCTGGACTTTGCGCTGCGCCTGGGCGCGGGCGACCTGACCACGCGCTTCGAACATCGCGGCAACGACGAGATCGGCGCGCTCGCGCAGGCGATGCAGACCATGCAGCGCAGCCTGATGTCGGTGGTGCATGAAATCCAGGAAGGCATGGCCAGCATTTCCACGGCGACGCACCAGGTCGCGGCCGGCAACAACGACCTGTCGCAACGTACCGAGCAGCAGGCGGCGTCGCTGGAAGAGACCGCGTCCAGCATGGAACAGCTGACCGGCACCGTGCGCCAGAACGCCGACAACGCGCGCCAGGCCAGCGGGCTGGCGGCCAATGCATCGGAGACCGCGCTGCGCGGCGGTGAAGTGGTCGGCCGCGTGGTGCAGACCATGGACGAGATCAACGATGCGTCCAAGAAGATCGTCGACATCATCGGCGTGATCGAGGGCATTGCCTTCCAGACCAACATCCTGGCGCTGAACGCCGCGGTGGAAGCCGCGCGCGCCGGCGAGCAGGGCCGCGGCTTTGCCGTGGTCGCGGGCGAAGTGCGCAGCCTGGCGCAGCGCAGCGCCAATGCGGCCAAGGAGATCAAGGGCCTGATCGGCAATACCGTCGAGCGGGTCGACAACGGCTCGGCGCTGGTGGGCCAGGCCGGCAAGACCATGGACGAGATCGTGCAGGCGGTGAAGTCCGTGACCGACATCATGGGCGAGATCACCGCGGCATCGGCCGAGCAGAGCGCCGGCATCGAGCAGGTCAACCAGGCCGTGGCGCAGATGGACGAAGGCACGCAGCAGAACGCCGCGCTGGTGGAACAGGCGGCAGCGGCGGCGGGCTCGCTGGAAGAGCAGGCGCTGCGGCTGCGCGATGCCGTCGCCACTTTCCGCGTCAGCATGCAGGCCGAAGTCCGTCCGCAACGCCTGCCGGCTGCGCAGCGCGAAGCGGCGGCCCGGTCCCGGGCACAGGCCTAGTACGAAGCTATCAGTAACAAGGGGGAGTTGCTATGCAGTGGTTCAATCAATTGCGCGTCACGACCAGGCTGGTTGCCGGATTCCTGGTCGTCGCGGTGATCGGTGCCGTCATGGGCCTGCTGGGCGTCGTCAACATGGGTCGCATGGCCGACTGGACCGACAAGATCTATCACGGCGACCTGCAGGCGCTCAAGGCCGTGCAGGACGCCAACATCAACCTGGTCTACGCCAGCCGCGCGCAGATCGGCCTGCTGTCGGCGTCGACCATGGGCGAGCGCGCCGCCGAGAAGGAGCTGATCGCCAAGTCGCTGGGCGTGATGGACGAGCGTATCCGCCAGGTGTCCAAGGCCTTCGAGCAGCCTGAGGGCAAGGCGCTGGTCAAGCAGTACCACGACCTGTCGCCGGCGTTCCGCGCGCGCATGGAAAAGTATGTCGAGCTGGTCAGCAAGCAGCCGCTCGATACCTCGCAGTTCGAGAGCCAGGTGTTCACCGAGAGCGCCGACCTGCTCAAGGACAGCCACGCGCTGGAAGACGTGATGGCGAAGATGGTCAAGCGCCGCGACGACCGCGCCCGCAGCAACAACGAAGAAGCGCGCAGCGTCTATGACGCCACCCGGGTGTGGATGCTGGCGCTGGTGCTGGGCGGCGTCGCGCTGTCGGTGCTGCTGGGCGTGTTCCTGGCGCGCGGGCTGTCGCGCCAGCTCGGCGGCGAGCCGGGCTACGCGGCCGAGATCGCGAAGCGCATCGCCGACGGCGACTTCTCCGCGCCGGTGGCCACGCGCGCCGGCGACAAGAGCAGCCTGGTCTATGCCATGCAGCAGATGCAGCAGCAGCTGTCGCACATGGTCCGCGATTTCAAGGAGTCGGCCGAATCGATCGGCACCGCCTCGCGCGAAATCGCGGCCGGCAACAACGACCTGTCGCAGCGCACCGAGCAGCAGGCGGCGTCGCTGGAAGAGACCGCGTCCAGCATGGAAGAGCTGACCGGCACCGTGCGCCAGAACGCCGACAACGCGCGCCAGGCCAGCGGGCTGGCGGCCAATGCATCGGAGACCGCGCTGCGCGGCGGTGAAGTGGTCGGCCGCGTGGTGCAGACCATGGACGAAATCAACGATGCGTCCAAGAAGATCGTCGACATCATCGGCGTGATCGAGGGCATTGCCTTCCAGACCAACATCCTGGCGCTGAACGCCGCGGTGGAAGCCGCGCGCGCCGGCGAGCAGGGCCGCGGCTTTGCCGTGGTCGCGGGCGAGGTGCGCAGCCTGGCGCAGCGCAGCGCCAATGCGGCCAAGGAGATCAAGGGCCTGATCGGCGATACCGTCGAGCGGGTCGACAACGGCTCGGCGCTGGTGGGCCAGGCCGGCAAGACCATGGACGAGATCGTGCAGGCGGTGAAGCGCGTGACCGACATCATGGGCGAGATCAGCGCGGCCTCGGCAGAGCAGAGCTCGGGCATCGAGCAGGTCAACCAGGCCGTGGCGCAGATGGACGAGGTGACGCAGCAGAACGCGGCCCTGGTCGAGCAGGCCGCGGCCGCAGCCGGCGCGATGGAAGAGCAGGCCGGCCGCCTGCAGGGCGCGGTGGCGATGTTCCGCCTGTCGGCGGAGGATGCGCAGGCGTCGTTCTCGCTACCCGCCACGAAGCCGGTCTCCGCCGCGGGGCCCGGCAAGGCCGCAGGGAAAATGCCCACGCCGGCCTCGTACATGCGCGCGGCAGCGGCCGTTCCGGTTGCGGCAACCGCGGCAGTGACCGCAGCGGCATCCGCTGAAGCCGACACGCCGCACGCCGCCGAGCCGGTGCAGCCGGCCACCACCGCACGCGCGTCGCGCCCCGCGCTGGCCGGCGCCGACAACGGCGACTGGAGCGCATTCTGATCCACCGGCGCCTTCTACCCGAACCACGGGCCGCGGCGCGGCCCGTGATGGCAATGCTATGACGAGCGAGATCACCCTGGCCCTGCCGCCTGATGACGCGGCCAGGCTGCGCAAGGAATTCGACCAGTTCATCGGCGTCTCGACCGGCCTGGACCGCGAGTTCCTGCCGCCCGAGTTCAACGACTTCCTGCGCGCCAGGCTGCTGCAGCACGATGGCCCGCTGACCGAGCGCGCCGTGAACCGGCTGTTGTCCGGCGGCGAGTACGGCTGGGCCCGGCGCGTGTTCGACAAGCAACTGCCCAACGCGCTGGCGGCGCTGATGCGCGACGCGCAGCGCTTCGGCTTTGGCCTTGCGGTGCAGCCGGACTGGACCGCGGCGCAGCGCCTTGCGCATGCGCGCGAATGGGCCGCGAAGGTGCTGACCGAATGCGGGGCCGATGCCGGCTTCACCGAAGCCCTTGCGACTCAGGTCGCGGCCTCGGCCGAAGACGTGCGCGCGCTGGAGGAGCGCATGCGCACGCCGGCATGGCGACTGGCCGAAAGCCTGCGCCAGCGCGCCTATGACCTGATGTACGCGCTGCAGACCGAAGACAACGAGGCCACGGGCCGTGCCCGCGTCGGCGAGCTGCGCGGCATGCTGGGACTGGCGCTCGAGTATGGCTCGGTGCAGCCGGAAGAAGCCGCGCGCGTGCTCGAGCAGGTCGAGCGCTCGCGCCCCGCGTTGTTCCGCGACGCGCCCGACGATGTTTTTGCGCGCCTCGCGGCGTGGCTGCGGCGCATGTTCGGCGGCTGAACGCGCGCGTGCCCGGGCAGCGAATTCTGGACATGCCGTTTTCGGACAGGGCAGGGAGCCACGTGCGCAATAAGCACTCCGCACTCACTTCGTCAATAGAGGAATCCAGCAGGCACCCGGACCTCAGCGTCGCGCGTTTGACCGCTATGACGATTGCGGTGCAGCGTTGATCGGAATCAAATGACAGTTCCGTGAAACGTCACAAACCGCGCCGAGCCATGTATGTTTCGTGCGACATTACGAACCCCCCGCGTAAGTAGGGATTGGCATTGCGGGCAGATTGCCGATATAAACGTACCAGTCTCACTTACACTCTGTAACACTTGTAACGGGGCTGATAACAGTGTGACACGGGCGCAGTTCCTTTAAGTCGTACGTTGTACCCGCCCAGCCGCAAACCAACGATCTGGTCGCCGGACCCCTTGGGGCCCGGTAAGCGCCGGACAAGCGGCAACGGTGGGTTTTTGGTAGCGGGGAAAAATTGGAAAGCAGTGAAGTTCTCCAGGAGATCAGGGAGGTTAACCTCGCCTATCTGCTGCTCGCGCAAAGACTCGTGCGCGAAAACCAGGTCGAAGCCATGTTCCGGCTCGGGGTCAGCAAGGAAATCGCGGATATCCTTGGCAAGCTGACTTCGGCGCAACTCGTCAAGCTCGCGGCATCCAACATGGTGCTGTGCAGGTTCCGCTTTGACGACCATGCGCTTCTGTCCACTCTCACCCACACGGCCAAGAGCCATGACATGCAGCAGATCCACGCCGCGATCCTGCTTGCTCGTCAGCCTGTGGAGTCACTCAATTGACCGCGCTGCTGAAGGCCGAGCCGAACCGGAGTTTCACGGCCACCTCCACAGCCGCCCGCAAGAGCGTTCTCCAGGATGCCAACCAGACCCAGCTCGCCATCGAGCTGATCGGCCTGGGTGCGCGCCTGCAGGTGCTTGAAGCCGAGACCACGCTGTCGCGCGACCGGCTCATCCGCCTGTACAAGGAACTGCGCGGGGTCTCGCCTCCCAAGGGCATGCTGCCCTTCTCGACGGACTGGTTCACCACCTGGCTGCCGAATATCCACTCGTCGCTGTTCTTCTCTGCCTACCAGTTCATGGTGCAGGAAGGCGAGACCGTGGGGATCCGCGCCGTGGTGGCGGCCTATCGCCTGTACCTCGAGCACGTTTCGCTGCTTGGCGGCGAAATTGTCTTAAGTTTCACGCGTGCCTGGACGTTAGTACGGTTCTTCGAGAGCAATATGCTGCAGCTGTCCAGCTGCACGTGTTGCGGCGGACAGTTCGTCACGCACGCGTACGAGCCGCACGCGAATTTCGTGTGCAGCCTGTGCCGTCCGCCCTCGCGCGCAGGGAAAGTGAAAAAGCTCTCGAAAGACGCCGCCGCCGTGCAGACCAACGCCTGATCCTGGTTGAGGTCCGTCGGCCGGCAAGCTTGCAGCGCTGGCGGACGGACCACTCCCCGTTCGCCCGTGCGCGGGCCATTGTGCGTGATTGACGCGCGTTTTTTGACGGGGATCCCATCGTGCTAGTAGTTCTTGGCTATGTCGTCGTGGTTGTCGCGGTGCTTGGCGGTTACGCCATGACCGGCGGCCACATGGGCGCGCTATATCAACCGGCGGAATTCGTGATCATCGGGGGCGCCGCCTTCGGTGCCTTCATCGCCACCAACACCACCAAGGCCATCAAGGCCACCGCAAAGGCCCTGCCGGGCCTGTTCAAGGGCTCCAAGTACAAGAAGGAGCTGTACCTCGACGTCATGTCGCTGCTGTACGTGCTGCTGTCCAAGGCACGCCGCGAGGGCATCCTGTTCCTGGAAAAGGAAATCGCGGACCCCGCCTCCAGCAGCGTCTTCAGCCAGTACCCGCGCATCCTGTCGGACCCGGTGGTGATGGAATTCCTCACCGACTACCTGCGCATGATGGTCAACGGCAACATGAACGCCTTCGAGATCGAGGCCCTGATGGACCACGAGATCGAGACCTTCCGCCACGAGGCCGAGATTCCCGCCCATGCGCTGTCGCGCGTCGGCGATGCGCTGCCCGCCTTCGGCATCGTCGCCGCGGTGATGGGCGTGGTGCATGCGCTGGCTTCGGCCGACCTGCCGCCGGCGGAGCTGGGCGCGCTGATCGCGCACGCCATGGTCGGCACCTTCCTGGGCATCCTGCTGGCCTACGGCTTTATCTCGCCGCTGGCCGCACGCATCGAGCTGCAGGTGTCCGAGAACGTCAAGGTCTACGAGTGCATCAAGGTGGTGCTGCTCGCCTCCCTGAACGGCTACGCCCCGCTGGTCGCGGTGGAATTCGGCCGCAAGGTGCTGTACTCCACGGTGCGGCCGTCGTTCCTCGAGCTCGACGACCACGTGCGCGAAGTCAAGAGCCTGAACTGAGCACGGCAAGGCAGGAGGCACCCCCATGAGCAGCGCACATGACATGCGTCCGATCATCGTCCGCCGGGCGAAATCGCACGCCAGGCCGCACGGCAACCACAGCTGGAAGATCGCCTACGCCGACTTCATGACGGCGATGATGGCGCTGTTCCTGGTGCTGTGGCTGCTGTCCAGCGCCAACAAGAAGACGCTGGAAGGCATCGCGGAGTATTTCCGCATGCCGCTCAAGGTGGCCATCGTCGGCGGCGAGAAAAGCAGCCAGTCGCCCAGCGTGATCCCGGGCGGCGGCATGGACGTCATGCGCAAGGACGGCGAGATCATGCGCGCGCGCGACAACGACCCGAGCGAGGAGCAGCGCCGCAACGAGCTGCAGGAAGGTCAGCGCCTGCGCGCGCTCAAGCAGCGCCTTGAGCAGATCATCGAGAACAACCCGGTGCTGCGCCAGTTCCGCCCGCAGCTGCTGCTCGACATCACCAGCGAAGGCCTGCGCATCCAGATCCTCGATACGCAGAACCGCCCGATGTTCCGCACCGGCAGCGCCGCCGTCGAAAGCTATATGCGCGCCATCCTGCGCGAGATCGGCCCGGTGCTGAACGAACTGCCGAACAAGGTCAGCCTGTCCGGCCATACCGACGCGGCCAACTATTCCAACGGCGAGCGCACCTACAGCAACTGGGAGCTGTCCAGCGACCGCGCCAATGCCTCGCGCCGCGAACTGATCGCGGGCGGCATGCAGGAGGGCAAGGTGCTGCGCGTGCTGGGCCTGGCCGCGACCATGCCGCTGGACAAGGGCGACCTGCTGGCCCCCGTGAACCGCCGCATCAGCATCGTGGTGCTCAACCAGAAGGCGCAGGCGCGCTTCGAGGCCGAGAACGCCAGCGCCGCCGAGGTCTCGGTGGCGGTGCAGGCCGGCAAGGCGGCGCAGGAAATGCAGGCCGGGCTGGCGGCAGCCTCCGCGGCGCCGGCGGCGCCTGCAGCGGCACCGCAGGGCAGCAAGCCATGACACAGCAAACCACCAGGCGCGGCCGCACCGGCGGCGCCCGCGCCTAGCGCAGCAACCTAGTGAGTCAGGACGCCATGTCTGTCGATATCGATATCACACAGTTTTACCAGACCTTCTTCGAGGAAGCGGAAGAACTGCTCGTGGAAATGGAGCAGCTGCTGCTCGGCCTGGACATCGAGTCTCCTGATCCGGAGCATCTGAATGCGATCTTCCGGGCGGCGCATTCGATCAAGGGCGGAGCCGCCACCTTCGGGTTCGCGGCGCTGACCGAGACCACTCACATCTTCGAGAACCTGCTGGACCGTACACGCCGGCGGGAACTGGCGTTGACCAGGACCATCATCGACACCTTTCTGGAAACCAAGGACGTGTTGCAAGACCAGCTCAACGCCTACCGCAACGGCACCGAACCCGATCCGGAAACGCTGGCGCGCATCTGCGCCGTGCTGCAGCAGCTCGCGCAGGAAGCCGCCGGCGAGGCGGGCGCACCCGCGGCGGCGCCGGCCCCCGCGCCCGCTGCCGCACCGGCCGCCGCTCCCGTTGCCGCACCAGCTGCAGTCGCCGGCGGCGCGCTGAAGATCCGGCTGATCAAGGTCTCCGCCAACGACCAGGCGCTGCTGCGCGAAGAGCTCGCCAACCTCGGCGAGATCACCGGGCAGGAGGAGGCCAACGGCGAACTGGTGGTGTGGCTCAACACCCAGTGCAGCGCCGACGACATCATCGCGGTGTGCTGCTTCGTGATCGACATGGACCAGATCGTGATCGAGGCCGCGACCGATGCAACGGCACCGGCACCGGCACCGGCGCCAGTGGCCGCGCCGGCTCCGGCGCCGGTTGCGGCTGCCGTCGCCCCGGCGGTTGCCGCGCCTTCCGCACGCGAGAAAGAAAAGGAAAAAGCCAAGCCGGCCCCGGCCGCCGCGCACGGCGAGGGCTCGATCCGCGTGCCGACCGAAAAAGTCGACCAGATCATCAACCTGGTTGGCGAACTGGTGATCACCCAGTCGATGCTGGCGCAGACCGCGTCCTCGCTCGACCCGGTGCTGTTCGACCGCCTGTTCTCCGGCATGGGCCAGCTCGAGCGCAATGCGCGCGACCTGCAGGAAGCGGTGATGTCGATCCGCATGATGCCGATGGACTACGTGTTCTCGCGCTTCCCGCGGCTGGTGCGCGACCTGGCCAGCAAGCTCGGCAAGCAGATCGACCTGGTCACCTTCGGCAAGGCCACCGAGCTCGACAAGAGCCTGATCGAACGCATCATCGACCCGCTCACGCACCTGGTGCGCAACAGCCTGGACCACGGCATCGAGACGCCCGAGAAGCGTGTCGCCGCCGGCAAGGAGCCCACCGGCCAGCTGATCCTGTCCGCGCAGCACCACGGCGGCAATATCGTGATCGAGGTCAGCGACGACGGCGGCGGCCTGAACCGCGAGCGCATCCTGGCCAAGGCGATCCAGAACGGCCTGCCGGTATCCGAGAACATCAGCGACGAGGAAGTCTGGCAGCTGATCTTCGCGCCGGGCTTCTCCACTGCCGAAGTCGTCACCGACGTCTCCGGCCGTGGCGTGGGCATGGACGTGGTCAAGCGCAACATCCAGGAGATGGGCGGCCATGTACAGATCAGCTCGCGCCCGGGCCTGGGCACCACCATCCGCATCGTGCTGCCGCTGACGCTGGCGATCCTGGACGGCATGTCGGTCAAGGTCGGCGAAGAGACGTTCATCCTGCCGCTGAACTGCGTGATGGAATCGCTGCAGCCCAAGGCCGAGGACGTGCATACCGCCGCCAATTCCGACCGCGTCATGCACGTGCGCGGCGAATACCTGCCGCTGCTGGAAATGCACCGCGTCTTCAACGTCGCCGACGCGCTGCAGGAGCCGACGCAGGGCATCGCCGTGATCCTGCAGGCCGAGGGCAAGCGCTTCGCGCTGCTGGTGGACCAGCTGATCGGCCAGCACCAGGTTGTGCTGAAGAACCTGGAGACCAACTACCGCAAGGTGCCGTGCATCTCGGCGGCGACCATCCTCGGCGACGGCAGCGTGGCGCTGATCGTCGATGTCGGCGCGCTGCAGCGCACCGGCGTGCGCCGGCAGGAGCCGGCGCTGGCTTCGTCGTTCGCCTGACCTACCGACCCACTACAGGAAGAGAAAACACATCATGGCCGGCATCGGACACATCGATACCCCCGGAAGCGACGCTTCGGGCCAGGAATTCCTGGTCTTCACGCTGGGCTCGGAGGAATACGGCATCGACATCCTCAAGGTGCAGGAGATCCGCAGCTACGAGACCGTCACGCGCATCTCCAGCGCGCCCGATTTCATCAAGGGCGTGACCAACCTGCGCGGCGTGATCGTGCCGATCGTCGACCTGCGCCTGAAGTTCCGCCTGGGCAACGTGCGCTACGACCACCAGACCGTGGTCATCATCCTCAACGTGGCCGGCCGCGTGGTCGGCATCGTGGTGGATGGCGTGTCGGACGTGCTGACACTGACCGGCGAGGCGATCAAGCCGGCGCCGGAGTTCGGCGTGTCGATCTCGACCGAGCACCTCACCGGCCTGGGCACCGTCGACGGCCGCATGCTGGTGCTGATCGATATCGAGAAGCTGATGACCAGCCCCGAGATGGCGCTGGTCGAGGCCGAGCTGGCCTGACGGCGGCGCCGCCGCAACCTGAATCGCCACGCCAGCCATGACGCCGTTCCGCTCTGCCGCCAGCGCTCCCGCCAGCCTCCAGGGCCTAGCGGGTGCAATCTCAGCGCCGGCCGCCAGCCCGCGGCGCGACGAGATGCGCGACTTCCTGCTGACCGAGCGTGACTTCGAGAAGATCCGCGCGCTGATCCACAAGCGAGCGGGCATTTCGCTGGGCAGCCACAAGCGCGAAATGGTCTACAGCCGCCTGGCGCGCCGCCTGCGCACGCTGCAGCTGGCCGACTTTGCCTCGTACCTGGCGATCCTGGAAGCGGATGACCGCTCGCCCGAGTGGGAGTTCTTCACCAACTCGCTGACGACCAACCTGACTTCGTTCTTCCGCGAATCGCACCATTTCCCGCTGCTGGCCGAGCATGCGAAGAAGATCGGCCGCCCGTACAGCGTGTGGTGCTCCGCGGCGTCCACCGGCGAGGAACCGTACTCGATCGCCATCACGCTGGCCGAGGCGCTGGGCGACCGCGCCGCCACCGTGCTGGCCACCGATATCGACACGCAGGTGCTGGCCAAGGCCCGCAGCGGCGTGTATTCGGCCGACCAGGTCGCGCGGCTGTCGCCCGAACGACTCAAGCGCTTCTTCCTGAAGGGCACCGGCCCGCGCACGGGCTCGGTCAAGGTCAAGCCCGAGCTGGCCGCCACCATCACGTTCGATCCGCTCAACCTGCTCGCGCCCGACTGGGGCATCCGCGAGCAGTTCGATGCGATCTTCTGCCGCAACGTGATGATCTATTTCGACAAGCCGACGCAGGGCCGCATCCTGGAGCGCTTCGTGCCGCTGCTCAAGCCGCACGGCCTGCTCTTCGCCGGCCACTCGGAGAACTTCTCCTACGTCACGCGCGCATTCCAGCTGCGCGGGCAGACTATCTACGAACTGGCGCCCGATGCCGCCAGGGCGGGAAGGGCCTGATGCGCACGCCCTATCTGCCCGAGGCGCTGGCCACGCGCACCTACTTTGACCGCGAGTTCGGCAAGCAGGCGGTCAAGCTGCTGCCCAACGAGTACTACGTGACGCGCGAGGACGTGGTGCTGACCACCGTGCTGGGTTCGTGCGTGGCCGCGTGCATCCGCGACGAGGTCGCCGGAGTCGGCGGCATGAACCACTTCATGCTGCCCGACGATGAGGGCGGCGGCAGCGCCGACCGCATGCTGTCACCGTCGATGCGCTACGGCAGCTACGCGCTCGAAGTGCTGATCAACGAGCTGCTCAAGATGGGCGCGCGGCGCGAGCGGCTGGAGGCCAAGGTCTTCGGCGGCGGCGCGGTGCTGGCCAACATGACCACGCTGAACATCGGCGACCGCAATGCGGATTTTGTGCTGCGCTACCTCAAGGCCGAAGAGATCCGCGTCGCGGCGCAGGACCTGCGCGGCCCGCATGCGCGCCGCGTCAGCTATTTCCCGATCGGCGGGCTGGCGCTGGTGCGTCGCCTGACGCGGCAGGACGACGCGGTCTCGGTGGCGCGCGACGAACGCGCGCTGGCACGGGCCATCGCCACCTCCGCCAAGACGCCGGCGCACGCGCCGGAGCGCACCCCCGAACTGTTTGCGCGGCAGTCTTCCACGCGCCAGCTTCCCTGACCCAACCGAGCACGAATTCCTATGACTGCCGCCAAGATCAAGGTGCTCTGCGTGGACGATTCCGCGCTGATCCGCAGCCTGATGACGGAGATCATCAACAGCCAGCCCGACATGGAAGTGGTTGGCACCGCGCCCGACCCGCTGGTGGCGCGCGACCTGATCAAGCGCCTGAACCCGGACGTGCTGACGCTGGACGTCGAAATGCCGCGCATGGACGGCCTCGATTTCCTGGAGCGCCTGATGCGGCTGCGCCCGATGCCGGTGCTGATGGTGTCGTCGCTGACCGAGCGCGGCTCGGAAATCACCATGCGCGCGCTGGAACTGGGCGCGGTGGATTTCGTCACCAAGCCCAAGCTCGGCATCCGCGACGGGCTGATCGAGTACACCGACACCATCGCCGACAAGCTGCGTGCCGCAGCGCGCGCGCGCGTTCGCGCCGCGGCACAGCCGGCGCCTGGCGCCAGTGCCCCGGCGCCGATACTGCGCAGCCCGCTGCTGTCGACCGAGAAGCTGATCATCCTGGGCGCCTCCACCGGCGGCACCGAGGCGATCAAGGAATTCCTGATGCCGCTGCCGCCCGACAGCCCCGCGGTGATGATCGTGCAGCATATGCCGGCCGGCTTCACGCGCTCGTTCGCGCAGCGCCTGGACGGGCTGTGCCGCATCACAGTGAAGGAAGCCGAGCATGGCGAACGCGTGCTGCCTGGCCATGCATACATCGCGCCGGGCGACTCGCACCTGCGCCTGGCGCGCAGCGGCGCCAACTATGTCGCGCACCTGTCGCAGGAAGCGCCGGTCAACCGGCACCGGCCCTCGGTCGACGTGCTGTTCGATTCGGCCGCCGAGCATGGCGGCAAGAACGTGATCGGCGTGATTCTGACCGGCATGGGCAAGGACGGCGCGCGCGGCATGCTGCGCATGCGCGACGCCGGCGCGTATAACCTGGCGCAGGACGAGCACACCTGCATCGTGTTTGGCATGCCGAAGGAGGCGATCGCCACCGGCGGCGTGCATGAAATCGTGCCCTTGCCGGCAATGACCCAGCGCGTGATGGCGCGCCTGGCCACGTACGGCACGCGCGCGCAACGGGTCTGAACGGACCCGGAAACCTGAACAAGCCCAGACAACAAGCTGAAACAACAAGCTGGACCGACTAGTCAATATTGCATTTACCTGGAGCCCTCAAAGTGGACAAGAGCATCAAGATCCTGGTCGTGGACGATTTCCCGACCATGCGCCGGATCATCCGCAACCTGCTCAAGGAGCTGGGATTCGTCAACGTCGAGGAAGCCGAGGACGGCGCCGCCGGCCTGGAGAAGGCCAAGGACGGCAGCTTCCAGTTCGTGATCTCGGACTGGAACATGCCCAACATGGACGGCCTGTCGATGCTGCAGGCGATCCGCGCCGACGCGAATATCGGCAAGATGCCGGTGCTGATGGTGACCGCCGAGGCCAAGAAGGAAAACATCATCGCCGCGGCCCAGGCCGGCGCCAACGGCTACGTGGTCAAGCCGTTCACTGCAGCCACGCTGGACGAGAAGATCACCAAGATCTTCGAGAAGCTCGGCGGTTGATCCAGAGGAGCCCTTTGCCATGACTCCGACGCTGAGCAACGATTCCGCCGAGCAACTGATCCTGCGCATCGGCAACCTGACGCGGATGCTGCGCGACAATATGCGCGAGCTCGGCCTGGACAAGGAGATCGAGCGCGCCGCGCAGGCCATTCCCGATGCGCGCGACCGCCTCAACTACATCGCGGCAATGACCGAGCAGGCCGCCGAGCGCACGCTGAACGCGGTCGAACTGGCGCAGCCGATCCAGTCCGACATCGAGCGGCAGGCCGAGACCCTGGACAAGCGCTGGGGTGCGTGGTTCGACAAGCCGGTGGAGCTGGCCGACGCCCGCTCGCTGGTGCTCGACACGCGCGCCTTCCTGTCCGAGGTGCCAGGCCAGGCCCGCGCCACCAACAGCCACCTGCTCGACATCATGATGGCGCAGGACTTCCAGGACCTGACCGGGCAGGTGATCAAGAAGATGATGGACATGATCCGCACGCTGGAGCAGGAGTTGCTGCAGGTGCTGATCGACAATGTCCCGTCCGAGCGGCGCGTGGAAGTTCAGGCGCCGTCGACGCTGATGAACGGGCCGCAGGTGAATCCGGAGGGCAAACCGGACGTGGTGTCGGACCAGGCGCAGGTGGATGATTTGTTGGCTAGTCTGGGGTTCTGACGTTCTGGATGGGCTTGCTTTTTAAGAGTTTGCCCATACTCGCGCTTGTAGCCTCTCTTCATACTGGGTTCGTCGCTGCGTCGTGGCGACCGGGTTTAGCAGCCCGGAGAGAGAGCCGAACGTTCGTCTTCTGGCGGTACCCTTACGTCCGCTGTGCCTGCGCACGCCCCTTCTTTGGGCGGGCCCTGGCAGGGGAGCCTTCGGGCTCGCCGGCTTTCGGCTCTTTCCCGGTCTGCTAACCCTGCCTTGCGCCCGCCCACCCCAATCAGCACCCGGGGAGCGGGACTGAACCTGTATGGATAGGGGGCATTCCCATGCTTCAGTTCTTACTTGCCCATTCTGGGCGATTGGCAATCTCCAGTACCTTCACAATGCAGCAGCGCGCGCTAGACGCGTATGCGGAGTTGTGCCATGTATAGCCATAGTCATCACGGTATTACAGCGGAACACAATGGTGTCGACATGCTCGTGACCGCTCATAGCCCGGGGGAGAATCCGCTGAGTCTCGCAGTGCAACGGGCTGCGCAGCTTCATGGGCTTTTGCTCATGGCGAGCGATCATGGGGCCTCGAGTCTGGAACCCGTGGATCTCGACCAAGGAACCTGGGAGGGCTTGCTTTCCCTCGCGGCCCGGCTGGCGCACGAGACGCAGGTGTTGAGTGAACTGGTCGCGCTACATGGCCAGGCATTGCAGGTTGACTGACGTTGGGCGGGGTGCGCAGTCGTGCAATAGGCTGCCGCCCCATCCCGGGCGATTTGATCTTCGGGCAGCCGCCGGCGGATGACTTGTTGACGAAGTAGGGTTAGGAGGCGCTATCCAGTCAGAACGGTCGAATCCTTTGTCCTGTTCACAGGGACATGGACATTGCCAGCTCGATGGTCATGCGTCACAGCCATCGGCGGACTTTCCCTTTGTATGCAACGTACTGTGCTTCGAAAAGCGATGAAAGCGTGCGCTCCTCAGGTGCAATCTGAAACCGGTTGATGTAGAGCACAAACAGAGGCAGGAATAGCAGGGGCAGCCAGTTTGACAAGTACACCGCCCACGCGAACAAGTACAGCAGCAGGCTCAGGTACATGGGATTGCGCGTGAAGCAAAACACCCCGTCAGTTACGAGCAACGACGCAGTACCGGGCTTGATCGGGTTCATTGTGGTCTTCGCCCGCAGGAATGAAACCATGGCCGAGACCCCGATAACTGCGCCAACGCAAGCAATGGCAACTGCGACACCTACGCGACGGAACGGAACTACAACCGGGGCAATTAACTTGGATGCGAGCCACATGAGGAAGCCGGTCAGCAACGCCACGACTGGTGGCGGGATCTTCAGTTCAAGTGACTCCATTTCCAACTCCACCCAACTGCCACATATCGATGGCGGACGCGACAAGACTCAATGCTGTGCGCACTCCATGCAGTCTGGCCCATTTCTGCAAGAGTTCTCGGGTCTCCACCGACGATAGATCGCGATCCGGCTCGAGAATCTTGTGGTTGATGGGCATTACGACGAGCAAGGTATACGGCACGACTGATCCGATCAGGAGCGCGGCAGCAAACCACCAGATGCTGGCACCCAAAAGCCACGCCATCACTCCGCTCAGTAAGCTGACCAGCGCCAATGGAGCCTGCATGAGCGTGGCGCGCTTATAGCTGGGCGCCCACTGCTGTGCCGCAGATCTTGTCTCAAGCACCATTCTTGCGGGATGCTCAACCACGTTGACATACAAGGCGGCCCCGGCGAAGAGCATCGCAGCGAATGCGGCAATCATTTGCAGTGCCTGGTTCATCACATCCCCCCCTGAAGCCTAACTCCAATTATGGTGAAGAATGCGAGTAGGGCCCACAGGGAATTCGTATTCGTACGGCAATGCGCGAGCAGAGGGGCACCCGCCTATGGCAGAACTGGGGTGTGGATTCAACCGGTCAACGCAACAGCTTGATGGAATCGTTCAGCCTTCGGCAAACGCATAGGGTTGTCGGGCTTGGCTCATCTCAGCCATTCCCACACCATCGCACAGCCTGTTAGCGTGCCTGTCACTATGGCAGGCGCCCCATATTCAAAGGGCGAGGGATGCATGTGGCTTGCTGCCTGCGAGCCCAGTGCACCCTGTATCTCCCCCATCAGCCGTCTTTCGACGCGAGTGGTGGATCCTGACTCAATAGGTCCGAACAAAAGGGTAGAAGCAGTTGAAGCCGCGCGCAGCAAAGATCAACCATGTGCTAGCGGCGACCGCGGAGGCCGTCTTCATGCGGAAATAGGTGTTGCTGCTGCCGCGATCCGAGTAGCTCAAGCCACCGTCTCCTTGCTGCCGGGCCACCAAGTTGCTGAGGTACTTGTCGATCTTTTCCTGAATTGCCGAAGTGCCCCAGCCTAGGCTCGCATAGAAGGCTCTCGCCATCTTGAGCGCCACCACCATCTGGCCTGTGCCTTCGTACCAGGCGTCCTGCAGCTTATCGTTGACAATGACGAGGTCGCCGTTCGATCCCGCGCTGGCGGAAAAATAGTCATACCAGCCGTTGAAGTAGGTACCCTGATTGGCCCGCTCCCGACTATGGACGAAATCCACGACGCCGCTATATTCGAACGGGCTAGGCGACGTCTCGACCGCCCAGCGAACCAGCGAATAGTACGCGTTGTTAAAGTCGTCGCCCAGTGACGCGGAACCGAATGTCAGCATATCGGTGGGGAACTTGCCATCGTTACGCCCGCCGTTGAAATGCAACTCGGCTTGGTTCCACACGCGGTTGGTCAGGAAGTAGTAAATGTTGTCGAGCGTGGAGTCGATCGAGTAGTCGCCAGCCAGTGTCGAATTGGCCTTCGCGTACAGTGCACTGTTCGCCCTGATGCCCTTCAGGAAGGCATAGAGGTCGATGTTGTGTTCCGTGGCCGCCACCCACTGTAGACGATTTGACGCAAAGTTCACGGCGCCGTCGCCGCCCCACTGGGTCTTCCACTGGATGCGCGAAACGTAGCCCGCGATGGCAATGATCATGTCATCGAATGTCGTGTCATCCGGATTGCGGGCCTTAAAGGCCATTGCTGCCAGGCCGACCCACGCCGTCGGGCCGACGTCAGTAAACGGCTCGGCTACGGCACCGTTGGTGCCAGAGGTCGAACAGGTATAGGCCGTGAACCATGATCCCTCCGCATTCTGGAGCGCATTCAACCGGTTCAGAATTGTCCATGCTTTGGTCGCGCTGTGATTGCGATTACCGTGGCGCGTATCCTGCAGGTACGCGATCACCGCCAGTGCCTGGTCGTAAGTGTAGCCGTGGTCGTCGGGCGCGCGCGGAACGATCAGCTTGTAAACCCCGTTCTCGATGGTGTACTGATCGTTGATGTCGTTCTTGTACGATTGGACGCAGCCCTCCAGATATTGGCCGTCGAGCCAACCATAGGCGTTTGTGATTGCCGTATCGATTTGCGATGGCGTGGCACCGATCGCGCTCAGACTTGCCGCTGCGAACGTTAGATTGATCACAGCATTAGCGATACGCTTCATGGTATTCCCCCTTTCATTTTTTTCACATCGCACACCAGATGGACACTTGTCACCTTGGCTGTTCGGCGACCCAATGTGGCAGCGCCCATCTTCATCCAGAGCCGGGTTCGAGTGCCGCAGCGGCCATTCAGCTTGAGCATATGGCGATAGCCACCCGGCTTGGCGGTCCGGAGCCGCCACCGTCTCAGTGGGCCGAGGCCACGAGGCTTTTCTTCAGCGGATCGTGTCAGTCATGACCGTCACCTCCGAGAAGACGATCCCACGCCATTGCGAAAAGCGTGCCTAATTCAACAAGCGCTGTGTTTGTCTGCTGCGCCGCAACGTGTGGGAAGGTTTTGTGGTTGTTGCGCGTCCGAAAGCGTTACATTTTTGAAGCCGATAACTCGCCCCATGATTGGGAGCGCGTTAAGAAAGTCGACGCCTGCAATTGCGGTGTAATTGGGTGCCGCAGGCTCCCATCCCCTTTGGTTGCGAAGGGCTTCAATGAACAATCGCCTGCTACATTCGTATCAATCCCTGATACTTGGGGATGCGCGAAGGGCGTCACATGAGAACACGGACCCGTTCGGCGACCCACCTGTGATCAGGGGACGCCTGGGGGCTCCGATTGATTGGGTCCGACAGCAGCGCACCCGCCGCGAGTAGGCGTAAGCCCGCTGAAGTTGTTTCAGTCGCGACACTGCACGTCAAAAAAAATACTTCGCCGATTTCCGGGAAACCCAAGGTCGCTTATCGACCCTTCTCGGGCATTGGAAAATGGGTAGGTAGACGGCAGAGTCCCAACCTGTTACGGACAGTCGAGTTGCGGCCCACGCAGCTCATCTCGGCCTCGCCGAGTGAGTCGCTTGCTCTTTTAGCCGATCTTCTCATTGCGGCCAGGATGGAACCGGAAAGCGTGCAAGATTGTCCGATCTGACCGTCGAGGACTGCAGCGCGTATCTGGCCTTCCTCGCCGATCCGCAGCCCGCGGCGCAGTGGGTCGGGGCGCGCGGCACGCCGCGCTATCGTTTCGACTGGCGGCCGTTCGAGGGGCTGCTGTCGCCCGGCAGCGTCCGGCAGGCCTTCACCATCGTGAAAAGCCTGTGCGCCTGGCTGGTCAGCGCCCAATACCTGCGCTACAACCCGTTCGCGCTGCTGCCCAAGCCCAAGGCGGCCGGGCAGGGCCGCATCCAGGTCGCTGCGCAGCTTTACCGACGCGCAATGGCAGTTCCTGCGCCGCTTCGCCGCGGGGCTCCCGCCCGACGACGCCCGCACCGCGCGGATGCAGTTCCTGTTGCGCTTCGCCTACGCCACCGGCCTGCGGATCTCCGAGCAGGCTCAGGTCACGGTCGGCGACCTGCGGCAGCAGGATCTGGCCGCCGACCAGCGCGGCGCGTGGACCTTGTCGTTCGTGGGGAAGGGCACCCGGGGCCGGGGAGGTGCACGTGCCCGCGAGGCGCTGCGCGACTACCAGGCCGCACGCGGCCTGGGCCGGGAGTTCGAGCGCCTGCACCCGGGACGCCGCTGATCGGCCGCGTCAAGACCGACGGCCACGCCGGCAAGCTGTCGGTGGCGCAGCTCGATGCGATCTGGAAGGGGTTCTTTGCCCAAGCGGCCGAGCTGCTGGCCACGGAGGATCCCGCTGGCGCGGCACGCCTGGCGCAGGCCAGCGCCCATTGGCTGCGGCACACCTTCGGCTCGCACGCGATTGCGCGCGGCGTGGCGCTCGATGTGGTCCAGCACCAGCTCGGCCATGCGTCGCTGGCCATCACCTCGGTCTACGTGCATGCGGAAGACGCGCGACGCGAGCGGGAGCTCGAGATGCGCAGATCGTAGCGGATGTCCTGTGCGAGCTCCCAGGAGGTCATTCCATGCATCCATCGCGTAACGCCGTGGCGGCGGGAAACGCCAAAAAGCGTCGCGCCGTAGCCCACCCCAACCTTCCCTTACAGCGCTTCCAGGACATCGTCGGCTCACGAGCAGGCGACTTGGCGCGAAGTGCTACAAGAATGAAACGGGTGTGGCAGTTGCCAAAAATGCCAAAAGACGATGCCGATTTGATCGCCTTGCATTTCTCGCGAAACCCAATAGTTTGTACTACACAGAGTTCAATCGCCCCTGGCCACAAGAGCTGATGGACCTCGGAACTGGAGGTCGAGCAAGCGCGCGCACGAACTCGGCTGATGGACAGGCAAAGCGGCGCTTGCTTGTCCGCGGCGCAATACAAAGGCTTCAACTCCAGTGCGCCCTGCTGGGCGCGAACGACCGGGGCACTGACCATTGCAGAGGTTCGTATGAAAGCACGCCAACCGTTCCTTATTAATCGCCTACGCACAGCAATGCTCTTGTTCGCTGTTGCACTGTTCGCCGCATGTGGCGGGTCGAACGACGACGACAAGCCAGCAACCAATCCGCCTCTCACATTCCAGGTCGTGTCGTTTGGCGACAGCATTTCTGACGTAGGAACCTACGCACCAGTTGCGCAACTGGTCGGTGGCGGGCGCTTTACCACCAACCCTGGGCAGGTGTGGACCCAGGTTGTCGCGAACTTCTTCGGCGGAACCCTGACTGCGGCGCAAACCGGGGGCTATGGAGCCCCGGTGGAAAATCACCCTAACGGGTTGGGCTACGCCCAGGGTGGTGCCCGAGTAACGGATCCCAATGGCATCAAATTCAAGTCGAATGGACTTGGCGCGCTGACGGTACCGATTACGACGCAGCTTCAGAACCATCTTTCAGCCCACGGTAACTTCAATGACAACCAACTTGTCCTCGTGCAGGGTGGCGGCAGCGATATCCTTATCCACGCCGCCGCGGTATTAGGAGGAAGCGAGACAAATGATGACGCGACGCTCGCCATGACCCTCGCCGCGCAACAATTGGCGGCGATCGTCGGAAAGGTTCTCGACTCCGGGGCCAAGCATGTTGTCGTCTCGAATGTCGGCAATATCGGCGTCTCTCCGTTCGGCATCAGCGACCCCAGCATCGGATCCGTCCTCACTGTGTTGACGACAACGTTCAATTCGGCGCTAACGACCGCGATGCAGGCCGCAGGGATTCAGAACCGGGTCATCAATATTGATCAGTTCGCCTTCATCAACGATGTGCTTGCCCATTTCAAGGAAAAGGGTTTCCAGGTGAGCAATACCGGCACAGGCTGCAACCTTCAGCTTTTGTCTAAGGAGTTAGAGATCAGCTCTCTGTTCTGCTCACCGAAGACCTACACGGCGCCGGACGCGGATCAGACCTATATGTTCGCGGATGACGTTCATCCGACAACGCATCTGCATGCGCTGTTTGCCGAGCTCGTGGAGCAGGCTGTGCAAGCGGCAAATAAATAGGCGGAGGACTAACCGAGTCGTCTTGTCGCCTGCGCCGCGTCGCGCGTCAGCATGCCACGCTCCCAACCTGAACATGCCGGCGCGCGATCCAGCCACCTCGTGTCGGCGAGACGCCATTGCGTGTGCGTTTTTATGCACACCACATCAAAACCCCCCGCGTAGCACTCCGCCCGATAGCGGCCGCCCGCCTTTCGCGTGGAATTCTTGGGCCATCCGGCGAGGCCCTTATCGGCGGGGCGGCGTGTTATCGCTCACTCGCCCCCTCCTCGCCTTCGCGCTTTATAGCCCTTGTGGGACCGGGCGGCGCCGTCAAACGCCTTGCCTTCAATGGCACAGGGAGGCGACAAGTTCATCGCGCTCAGGTCGGGGGCGGATAGCCTTCGCACAGCACAGGATTGCGGCCGAACGGCTGCTTACTGAGCGAAGCAGTCGCACGAATGTCCGAGTGTTGATACAGACGAAGGACTGCTGCCGTTTAGGGTTGTTCGATGCCTGCCGTCGTCCGCAGGAACGTGAGTGTGCCACCGCGCGCTGCTGGCAGGCGTCGAACAAGCCTCGATGGAGGAAACCGCGGAGTGCTCCGAGGCGGTCGGAGCGTTGGAGGCTATGGCGATTGATAGGCCGGGATGCCCAACGGTGTTGGAGCTTGCGCGGTCAGACGGGATGCTGGATAGAGCCTGGTGCGGTGACGAGGCGGTCCAGTCGCGCAATCGTGAGGATGAAGCGGACGTGCGAGGGGCTGCGCGAAGCGGCAAGCGCAAACGTCCGCTCGTAGACCGCGTTGCCGCAAAGCCGACGGTCGAGTTGCACGTCCGGAAAGCGTGGTGCTCATGTCTGGCCTCGCCGCTGGGGTGGTGCGCGAATGGGCGCAGTGCGTTCCAGGATCTCGATGACGATCATCGGCGCTCCGCAGTGCCGGCAGACGAAGACCGCAGGGGCAGCAACCCCGGGATCGTCGGGCTGGTTGTCGACTTCGGGCATGAAGTCCAGCAGTTCACGTGCCTTCGCGAGACTGGCGCGGCGCACCGGATTGGCGAGCAAGCCGTAGTGACGGATGCGATGGAAGCCGGAGGGCAGCACATGGAGCAGGAAGCGGCGTATGAACTCGCCGGTTTCGAGCGTCATGATCTTGTGGCGCGTGCGTCCCTTTGCGCGGTAGTCCTTCCAGCGGAAGGTGACACGGCGTTCATCGAAGGCGACCAGGCGCTGGTTGGAGATAGCTACTCGGTGCGTGTAGCGTGAGAGGTATTCGAGTACGGTGTCTGGTCCGGCAAAGGGACGCTTGGCGTAGACGACCCACTCACAGGAGCGCAGCGGCGCCAGCCAGCGAGCAAAGGTAGCCGCATTAGCAATGCTCGGTGTATTCGCCGAAGAACTGCAACTGGCCACGCTGGTGAGCGGAGGCGAGCGCTTCGAGGAAGCGGCGCCGGAACAGACGCGACAGGACGCGCACGGGCAGGAAGAAGCCAGGCCGGCATGCGATCCACCGCTCACCATCAGGCGACAGGCCCCCGCCTGGGATGATGCCGTGCACGTGCGGATGATGCGTAAGCGCCGAGCCCCAGGTGTGCAGCACGAGCGTGGCGCCAATCTGGGCACCCAAGTGCCTTGGATCCGCGGCGATGGTGCGGAGTGTTTCGGCGGCAATGTCGAACAGCAGCCCGTAGATCACCGTCTTGTTGTACCAGGCGATTGCGCCGATCGGTGCAGGCAGCGTGAACACCACGTGGAAGTACTCAACGGGCAGCAGGTCGGCCTGGCGCGCCTCGAGCCAGCGGTGGGCGGCACTGGCCTGGCACTTCGTGCAATGGCGGTTGCGGCAGGAGTTGAAGGCGACCTCGATGCGCTCGCAACCTGAACAGCGCAGCACATGCCCGCCCAGCGCCGCCGTGCGGCACTGTTCGATGGCCGACATGACCTTCAACTGCCCCAGGCTCAGGGGTGTCGTGGCTCGCCACGCTGGCCCGTGGCTGCGGAAGATGTCCGCAACCTCCAGCATGAGGTGCTGCAGCGCGCGGGCTTACTGGGGAGGCAGGCGGTCCAGCGGGCTGGTGACTTCGTGCAGCAGGTCGGTAGCCACCTGCACGTAGAGCGCGGTGTTCTCGAGCTTCGCATGGCCGAGCAGCACCTGGATGACGCGGATGTCCACCTTCTGTTCGAGCAGGTGAGTGGCAAAACTATGCCGCAGGGTGTGCATGGATACGCGCTTGTCGATGTGCGCAGCTTCGGCCGCGGCGTGGATGGCGCGGTTCAGTTGTCGAGAGCTGAGCGCGTCGACGGGATCGAGCCCGGGAAACAGCCACCCGCCATCCAGCATCTTGCCCTGGGCCCGGGCCACGTGCCACCAGACGCGCAGGCGCTCAAGCAGCACTGGGGAAAGCATGGCGTAGCGGTCGCGGCGGCCCTTGCCCTGCTCGATGCGCAGCGTCATGCGCTGGCTGTCGATGTCGGTCACCTTGAGGGCCACCACTTCGCTGGCGCGCAGACCGGCGCCGTAGGCGACCGAGAGCGCGGTCTGGTGCTTGAGGTTGCCGGCAGCCTCGATGAGCCGCCGCACTTCATCGGGGCTGAGAACGACGGGCAAGGTGCGGGGCACGCGCACTGGGTGCATCCTGACCATGAGCTCAGGCCTGTCGATCGTGACCTCGAAGAAGAACTTCAGGCCCGTGATCGCGTGGTTCAGTGAGACAGGTGATGTGCCGAGATCGACGAGATGCAGTTGGTAGCGTCGCAGGTCCTCGACGGTGGCGGTGTCAGGCGAGCGCCCGAGAAACCGGGAAAATTCGCGCACGATGTGCAGATAAGTGTCCTGCGTCTTCGGCGAGAGCTGGCGCATGCGCATGTCGTCGATCATACGCTGGCGCAGAGGACTGGCGTTTGCCGGTAAGGAGGTCATGATTCGGCTCCTGTTGAAGAACGAGGCGGATTGCCTCATTCGCCAACATAGAACCGTGTGACCGGCCTCTCCCTGACCGACGCGGTATGGCCGTAGCCCCTACCGCGCGAGCGGTTTAGTCCACTGGCCGGTAGGCGTCCGACCATGCAGCATGGGGGCGACTCACGCATCACGCGCCGGCCATGGTCTCCGGCGTGACTTCCCACCCTGCATCGATGCCGCCGGGAAGCATCTGCCCACGGTCTTCACCGACTTCGGCATCTACCAGGCGGTTCAGCTTCTCGTTCATTGCGACGACAAGCTCGCGGTGCCGGCTGTTTGCCGCCAGGTTATGCGTCTCTAGCGGGTCGGTCTGCAGGTCATACAGTTCCACGTCATTGAACCGGTTAAGCTCCTCCAGCGTCCCGGGCCGGTTATGCTGCTTGGGCGAAAAGTAGCGGGCGAAGGTGTAGCGCCCATCGAAGACCGAGCGAACGGCGCCGCGCTTCATCAGGTCGGGCCGGATGCCGGTGCTTTTGAATTGGTTTGGCTTGCCGCCCTTCTGCAGGTAGTCAACGGCCTTGTAAAGGAAGTCGCCGTCAATATAGGCGAGCATGTTGTAGCAGAACAGCGCGCCGTCGCGGACGGCGTTCGCGTCTGCCTTATCCGGGGCGCTGAGCAGCCCCGAAAGGTCCTTCCCTGCCAGGCCCTTGACCAGGGGCGCACGCTTGTCGGCGCCCACGCCAGTCATGGCAACCAGTGTCGGCGCGATGTCCAGATGCGACGTGACGGCGCGACATTGCTTGCCGCCCTGATAGGCCGGGTGAGCGATGATCAAGGGGACGTTGTTTTGCTCGCGATAAGAGACCGCGCCCTTGGCGTGGAGCTGGTGGGCGCCGTCCATGTCGCCGTGGTCGGACGTCAGGATGACGATGGTCTTGTCGGTCAGACCCGCGGCGTCGAGTTCAGCCAGAACGGATGCGATATTCCGGTCGACGTCGCGCATGCAGTTCAGATAATAGTTGTGCCGCCGGCGCCATCGTGCCTCTTCGTTGGGAATGGCGCCGACCATCGCGTCGTGCGAGCGCAGGAAATCGCGGTGAGCGGGCGGGCGCCCAGGTGCGTCGAGCGCCTGGGCGTGGCTGGCGGGAAGCGTGAAGTTCCATTGCCTGGCGTACAGCGGGTCGGCCGGATCCCGGGCGACTTGCGCGAGGCCGCGCGTTGCCTGGACCGGGGTGCCAGGAGCGTCGGTATCATAGAACATCACGTCATGGGGGTTGACGAGGTTCATTGCGAGGAACCACGGTTTTCCCTCCGCCGCAAGCTTGCGACCCGTTCCGCGCAGCCAGCTCGTGCCCATTGCGGCGATTACTCCGTCGTGGAGGTAGCCACCGCTTGTGTGGGCAATGATATCGCCGATTCCGATGTAATCGGAGAAGCCATAGGCTTCCATCTCCGCGGTAAATATCTTGGTTGGCGTGCCAAGCTTGTTGACGGTCTCGAACTCCTTGGTGAGATGCCATTTGCCTTTGTACGCGGTGTAGTAGCCTGCGTCGCGAAGCATGTCACCGAGCGTCGGTATTTCGGTTGACATGCTGGTGATCCAGGGGAAATTCGTGTTGTCGAACATCCGCGTATGCTGGATGTGTTGGCCCGTATAGAGCACGGAGCGCGATGGCGTGCAGACGCACGAGTTGATCTGATGGTTCACGAACGTCGTGCCACGTTTCATCAGGCGCTCGTGCGCAGGCAGGCTATATCCCGCTGGTAGTTCTCCCGGCCGGAAATAGCGCTCCTGATCAACCAGGATAAGAAGGATGTTATATGGGCCCGCCGTGCGGCTGCCCGTGGATGTCGCGGCGCCGCCGGTACCGGGCGTTGCAGCCTGCGCATTGTCACCCGCACCAAGGCCCAACGCCGCGACGCCCAGGCCTGCGGCGCGAAGAAAATCGCGGCGAGTCAGCGCGGCTTCGGGCTTCTTCTCGCTGTCCATCTCGCTCTCCCCATCGATGGCGCGCCGCATGGCGGACTTCCGGAACATGAAATAAGCCTCGATCAGGCATTTCAATGCAGCCTAACAATATCGCTGCCGGCCAACAATCCGGCTTCCGGGCGCCGCAACGCGCGGGATGTTGGCCACCGCACATATCGTCACAACTTCCACTCGATCGGGAGTATGGTCACCGCGCTCATTCAGCGCTCCTGGCGCCGCGTGAAAGGAAAGCGCGTAACTCCGAGATAGTCGGTCCATTCGCTCCATTCGAGGGCCAGGCAGCCGCAGCAGCTAAGCCCCGCAGTGGCCTGGCGCGGAATATTTTCCGTTTTTTGAAGCGACACCATAAAGGGCGGCAGCCCGGAAGCCGTAGAAGGGCTCGCACCCCCTTGCCCTATCCGGGTTAATCAATGAGAAGAGTCAAGCACATGCCTTCCTCGTTCCGCGCGCGCATCGTGGCCCTATCGGTCGCCATCGTCATTGCCGCGCTTGCCGTCAATGCCCTCGTCAACCACCTCGTGGCACGAACCTATAACAATGAAGCCATCGACAATAACCTCGCGGCTGTGCAGATCGGCCATGTCGACGCCATCGCCGAATGGGTGACCAGCCACACGCAGATGGTCAACGCGCTGCAGGATGTGGCCCTGCAGGAAGACCCGGTTCCCGCCCTCCAGCTCGTTGCCGCTGCTGGGGGGTTCATCAAGACCTATGTCGGCTATCCCGACAAGAGCCATCGGTTTTCTGACGCCACCGGCCTGAAGCCCGACTACGATCCGACCGCACGTCCCTGGTACAAGCAGGCTGTGGCAGCCGGCAAGCCCATCGTGACACCTCCGTACATCGCGGCCAGCAGTGGCAAGCTCGTGGTGACGTTCGCGGTGCCGATCGTGCGCGACGGCAGCGTCAAGGGTGTGGTGGGCGGCGACGTGGCAATGGACAGCGTCGTGGCCAATGTCCGATCGATTCGCCCGACACCGGCGAGCTTTGGCGTCCTGGTGGCCCGTAGCGGAAAGATCGTTGCGCACCTCGACGACAAGCTCACGCTCAAGCCGCTCTCCGATCTGATGCCGGCGCTCGATGCCGACCAACTCGGCGTGCTCGCCAGCGCCACGACGCCGATGCAAGTGGACGTCGGCGGCGCGGAAAAACTGTTGCGCGGACGCGAGATCCCCGGCACCGACTGGCTGGCGGTGATCGCGCTGGACAAGGCGGAAGCCACGGCGGGCATGCGTTCGGTGCTGATTGCCTCGATGATCGCGCTCGTGCTCGTGGCCGGCGCAGCGGCTGCGATCATGGCCGGCGTCACGGCGGTCTCGTTCCGCCGTCTGTCGGACATCCGCGATGCAATGGTGGCGATCGGCTCCGGCGATGGCGACCTGATGCGACGCCTGCCTGAACAGGGCCGCGACGAAGTTGCGCAGATCGCACGCGCGTTCAACACCTTTGCCGACAAGCTCGTACACGTGATGCGGCAGATCCGCGATGCCAGCGAATCGGTCCACGTGGCCGCCAGCGAGATTGCCGAAGGCAATGCCGACCTGTCGCGCCGGACCGGGTCGGCCGCCGCCAGCCTCGAACAGACCGCCGCATCGATGGAAGAGATCACCGCCACCGTGGGCCAGTCGGAGGCATCGGCCCGGCAGGCCGACGAGACTGCCGTGCAGGCGCAGCAGGTGGCTGCCGACGGCGGGACGGCAATCTCCAACGCCATCGAGACGATGAATGATATCGAGCGCGCGGCGGTGAAGGTATGCGACATCATCGGCGTAATCGAGGGCATCGCATTCCAGACCAACATCCTTGCACTGAACGCGGCCGTGGAAGCGGCGCGCGCCGGTGAGCAGGGCCGCGGCTTCGCCGTGGTGGCCGGCGAGGTCCGCGCGTTGGCGCAACGCAGCTCGCAGGCCGCCAAGGAAATCAAGACGCTGATCGAATCGACTGTCAGCAGCGTAAGCACCGGTTCTGGCCAGGTGCGGCTGAGTGGCGACACGATGAACGAGATTGTCGGGAACGTCGGCCGCGTGACACAGATCATTTCCGAGATCACACAGGCTGCCCGCGAGCAGACGCGCGGCATTCAGGAAGTGAATCTCGCCGTCACCCATCTCGATCAGATGGTCCAGCAGAACGCCGCGCTGGTGGAAGAGTCCACGGCCGCCGCGGCGGCACTGCAGGGGCAGGCGGCCACGCTGGCCAGCGTCGTGCGGACGTTCCGGCTCGGGTGACGCCCTGGGATGGACGCCAGGCACTGGACTGACGATACGGAAGAATGGCGACTTGTGGGCGGCAAGCGATGGCAGGGGGCTAGAGCGGTCGGCCGTCCGTTCGCGACCGCATCTTGCCTTGGCCGCAGCAGGGAGCCGTGCGCTCGCTTCGACCGCAACGAACCGCCGCTTCGAGAATGGTCAGTTGGCCTGTGCGACCGCACGCTTTACGCTTCGGATTCATGGCCGCCCCCTTGCATTCCAAGCATGCGTACGCAGCGAACGCGCTGTGCCGTCCGCTACGGAAACCCGCGATGCTGCAAGCCGTGCAAGCCCCGCTGGCGCCATCGCTGCAGCCGAGGCCGGTGGTGCTTTGTCGGCCTGCAAGCCTCGAACGCAGCACGCCCGGCGCGCTAATTGGCCCGCTGGCAAGGGAACTGACCGTACTGGCGGCGTTCAGCCCCCGCGCACATCGCCGCGTAACCACGATATCGTGGGGCGGCCGGGATTCCGGCAGCGATGTGGCCCGATTTGCACGCCGCGCTCGGCTACCTGTGACGCGAACGGGATTTCCGGTGGGCTGGTGCGCTGTCATTGCAGGAAAGGTATGGCAGCAAGCGCGTAGGCCCGGCAACGACGCGCGTGCCGCGGCGAGGCATAATATCCGCCTCACCGCACCGCTCCCGACCCCAAAAATGGGTACATAAATGGGCACATTCAACCGCCTGCACCTGATCCGGCAAATCGACCTGTTCACGCTGCGCCTGTTCCTGTCCGCCGTTGAAGAGCAGCAGATTCAGCGTGCTGCGGCGCGGGAAAATATCGCCGCCTCTACAGCGACCAAGCGCATCCAGGACCTCGAGGACATCGCGGGCGTCAAGCTGCTTGAACGCGGCCCGAAGGGCGTGGTGCCCAGTCCGGCCGGCGCCGTGCTGGTCCACTACGCGCGCCGCATCTTCGAGAACGTGGAGGACATGCGCTCCGAGATATCGGCCTTCACCGAAGGGATGCGCGGCAAGGTCGTGGTGGCCTCGGCGCGCTCGATCATTGCGCCGTTCCTGGCCCGCGAACTGGGCGACTATGCCCGCGATTTTCCGCTGGTGGAACTGGCCGTGCGCGAGGTGGAAAACGCCCAGATCCTGGAGGCGGTGTCGCGCAGCGATGCCGACATCGGCGTGTTCGCCATGGCCCATGAACTGGAGCTCGGCGGCGTTGACGTCACGCCATACCGCCGCGACCGGCTGGTGGCCGTAGTGCCCCGGTCCCATGCGCTGGGCGCGAATGAGACCGTCACGTTCGCCGACCTGCTGCCCGAGCGCGTGATTCCGGTCGATGCGATGCTGGGCGCCTTTCGCGTCGCGGCAAAGCGGCTGGGAAAGGAATTTGCGCCGGCGTTCAGCGTCCGCAGCGCAGGCACGGCAATCAGCCTGGTGCAGGCGGGACTCGGCGTGACGGTGCAGCCGGAGTGCCTGGTAAGCCATCAATTGTTCGATGACGTGAGCTGTATTCCGCTGGACGAACCGTGGGCCGTGCGCAGTATCCACATTGCCACGCCACGCGGACGGGTACCGAGTCCCGCCGCCGCCGCCCTGATGAAGCAACTGCTCGACCGTCCCGGCGAACAGGCGCCAGCGGCGGCGCAGGACTGACGTTCCTGCTTCCCTGATCGCCGACAGGGCGGGCATTCGTGCCCGCCCTTTTCATTTCGATCGCACCGAAGCGCCGCTTCAGAAAAGGCCAGTTGGCCTCGCGGTGGCGCGACTCTACTCTTCCAACACGCGCCGCACCGATGCAAGCCGGCGCCACCCAACAACGGAGAGACGAAGTGCAACCGAACTTCCTGAACGAATCCCAGGCCCTCTGGCTCGACACCGTGAACCGCTTCATGGACAACGAGGTGACGGTCGAGTACGTGCGCAAATGCGACCAGAACCGCGACTATCCTTACGAGGCCTACGACAAGATCGCAAAACAGGGCTGGCTGGGCCTGCTGTTCAGCGAGGAAGAAGGCGGCGCTGGCGGCGACATCTTCGACTACACGCTGATGGCCGAGGGTCTCGGCAAGTTCGGCTTCGACTTCGCGGCCGCGGTGCTGGTGCCGACCTTCACGGCGATGAACATCGCCAAGTACGGCACCGCCGCGCAGAAGGACAGGTACATCCAGCCGTTCATCGACGGCAGGATCCGCTTCTCCGTGTCGATCTCCGAGCCCGACGCCGGCTCCGACGCCTCCAATACCAAGACCCGCGCCCGCCGCGACGAGAACGGCGACTGGATCGTCTCGGGCCAGAAGCTGTGGTGCAGCGGCGCGGCGGCGAAGGACACGGTCATCGCCATGCTGGTCCGCACCGATGCCGACAACAAGCACGGCGGCCTCTCGGTGCTGCTGATCCCCAACTCCACGCCGGGGCTGGTCATCAACAAGCTGCCGACGCTGTCGCGCCACGCCACCGGCACCACCGAGATCTTCCTCGACGAAGTGCGCGTCCCTGCCGACGCCCTGCTGGGCGAGGAAGGCCAGGGCTGGGAAATCATCACCAAGCACCTCGAACTGGAGCGCTGCGCCGTGGCTGCCGCCTATGTCGGCAACGCGCAGACGGCGGTGTCGAAGGCCACGCAGTACGCCCACGAGCGCATCCAGTTCGGCAAGCAACTGTGGGACTTCCAGGTGCTCAAGCACATGCTGGCCGATTGCCAGACTCAAGTCGATGCCGCGCGCCTGCTGTGCTACCGCGCCGCGCAGATGGCAGCAGCCGGCGTGCCGTGCAGCCGCGAGGTGTCGATGGCCAAGCTGTACGGCTCGGAAACGCTCAAGCACTGCGCGCTGACCGGCATGCAGGTGCTCGGCGGCTACGCCAACCTGCCTGAAGCCGACATGGAGCGCTACCTGCGCGAAAGCGTGCAGTCGACCATTGGCGGCGGCACCTCGCAGATCCAGAAGACCATCATCGCCAAGTCCATGCGGCTCGGCTGAAGCAGACGACATTCACGGAGACACAGACATGAGCGACACGAGCAAGCGCATCATCAACAACCGCATCGACCAGACCTTTGACGAACTCCAGGTCGGCCACGTCTTCCGCTCGGGCGGGCGCACCGTCACCGAGGCCGACGTGGTCAACTACTGCGCGCTGACGGGCAACTGGATCGAGATCCACTCCAACACGCACTACGCCTCGAAGACGCGCTTCGGCCAGCGGCTGGTGCAGGGTTCGCTGACGTACTCGATCGTCACCGGCCTGATCCAGTTCGGCCTCGGCATCCAGGCCAACTACGGTATCGACAACATGCGCTTTCGCAACCCGGTGTACATCAACGACACCATCTACGCGGTATGCGAGGTCATCGGCAAGAAGGAGAAGGACGAGAAGTACGGCGTGATCAAGTTCCGCATCAGCGCGATCAACCAGAATGGCGACCTGCTCCAGCAGGGCGAATGGAGCCTGCTGATGCTGCGCAAGCGTGAGGACCTGGACGCGCTGATCGCATCGTCGCTGCCTGAACTGAAGGCGGCCTGAGGGGCGTGGCGATGTCCAGCAAGCCAGTCGCCGCGATCGTCGGGATGGGGGATGCCTACGCCTCCCGGCAGGATCGCAAGGACCCTCTGCAGCTTGCCGCCGAAGCCACGCGGCGCGCGCTGCGGGACGCGGGCATCCGCAAGGAGCAGGTCGATGCGGTCTACACCGGCCGCTCGCCCTGGGCCGACAAGCGTTCGCAGTGGAGCAACATCTTCATTTCGTACATGCAGATGCCGGTGAAGCGCACCACCGAGATCACGATGCACGGCGCCGGCCTCACGGCGACGCTGGCGGTGGCTGCCGAGATGATCGCGGCGGGGCAGGCGGAGTACGTGCTGTGCCTGCAGAGCGATGCGACGGAGTTGTTCGTCGATGCCGTCGCCATGGGCGCCGAAGCCGACGCGGACCCGCAGTACGAGGTGCCGTACGGCCCCATCATCCCGGCACTGTACGGGCAGGCCGCCTGCCGGTATCTGCACGAGTACGATCTGACCGAGGCCGACCTCGCTGACGTGGCGGTGTCGAACCAGCGCTGGGGCGTCCACCATCCGCACGCGGCCAAGGCGCGCTTCGGGGAAGTGGACCGCGAGACGGTGCTGGCGTCGCCCTACGTCGCCAGTCCGCTGCGGCGCTGGATGTGCTCGACGTGGGGTGGCGGCACCGGCGGCGCGCTGGTGGTCACGTCGCCGGAACGGGCGCGGGCGATGCACGCTGATCCAATTTACCTGCTCGGCTACGGGTCGGCCACGACGCACGAATACCTGACGGACCGCATGAACATGCGATCGTGCAAATTCCCTGAACTGGGTCCGATGCCCAACCTGACCCACACGGCCACGGCCGCGGCGGCGAACCAGGCATTCGGCATGTCGGGACTGTCGCGCGGGGATATCGACTTGGCGCAGATCTCCGTGAACTTCGCGCACATGGGGCCCATCGTCATGGAGGACCTGGGTTTCGCGAAGAAGGGCCGCGGGATCGACCTGTACCGCGAGGGCCGCACCGGCGTCGATGGCGATCTGCCGACCGACACCAACGGCGGCTGGCTGTCGTTCGGCCAGCCCGGCATCTCCTGCAACATGGACAGCCTCGTCGAGGCCGTGCGCCAGTTGCGCGGCCAGCCGCTGGGCCTCGCGCCGAAGCGCAGGCCCAAGACCGCGCTCGTGCAGGGTGCGGGCGGCATGCTGGCGGCCGGCAGCGTGACGCTGCTTTCTTCGACAACCTGATTCGCACGGAGCAAGTCATGATCCAGACGAAAGACGGCTGGCCGCAGCCTTACGCGCTGCTCGACGCCCAACCCTACTGGGAAGGGCTGGCGGCGGGGCAGTTGAAGTACCAGCGGTGCACTGGCTGCGGCGAAGCGGTCTGGCCGGCACATTCGTTCTGCCCGCATTGCGATGCCGATGAACTTGTGTGGCAGGTGGCCAAAGGCAGCGGCACGCTGTACTCGTTCAGCACCGTGATGCGCGGGCCCACGCCGGCCTTCGCCTCGATCGCCCCTTACACGGTGGGCTTCGTGGAGATGGACGAGGGCTACCACCTGTTTGCGCAGATCGAGGGACCGGCCGAGACGCTGCGCATTGGCGTGCGCATGACGGCGCGGCTGATCGAGCGGGGCGGGCAACGCCTGCCGGTCTTCGCCGCGGCCTGACGCTTCGCCGCCCTCGCCAGGCATCCGGCAAGACATCTATAAAGAGATAGAAGGAGGAGACCCATGACCGACCCCCGTGAACGGGATCACCGGCGGCGCTGGCTACGCAAGGCTGGTGCCGCCTGCCTGGCCGGCTGTGCGGCGATGCTGTTGCCGCGGCTGGCACCGGCGGCGGCCGAGCCGTGGCCGACGCGCCCGGTGCGCATCGTCATTCCGCTGGCGGCCGGCTCCAGCGGCGACGTGCTCGCGCGCCTGCTGGCGCAACGGCTCGAAGGCATGTGGAAGCAGCCGGTGATCGTGGAGAACCGGCCCGGCGCGGGCGGCGTAATCGGCACCGAGTACGTGGTCAACGCCACTGATGGGCACACGTTGCTGCTGGGCACGCAAAGCTCGATCCTGCCGAAGTTCACCACCAAGAACCTGAAGTTCGACCCGACCACCGACCTGGTCCCGGTGTACAAGATCATCAACTATCAGTTGGTGGTGGCCACCAATGACGGCACCGCCGGCAAGGCAAAGACCATGCGCGGACTGGTCGACCTGAGCCGGAGAGATCCGGGAGGCCTGTTCTTTGCGGGAACGGGCCGCACGTCGATCTTCAACCTGACGATGGCGCTGCTGAACAAGTCGCTGGGCATGAAATACGCACCGCTCGACTTCAACAGCGTGACGGCAATGAACATGGCCGTGATGCGAGACGATGCGCAATTCCTCGTGAACACGCCAAGCTCGATGAAGTCGCAGATGGAGGCCGGCAAGCTGCGGCCGATGGCTGCCATCAGCGCCGAGCGGTATGCGGACCTGCCCAACGTGCCGACGCTGTCGGAGGCCGTGGGCTACAAGGGCTACCTGCCGCTGCTGTGGTCTGGCATATTTGTGCCGAAGTCGACGCCGCCGGCCGTGGTGGACCGGATCGCGCGCGATCTTCGCGCGCTGACGGTAGATGAGCAATTCAAGAGCCTGGTGGAGTCGCGCCTGAGCGGCAGAATGGTAGCGTCGTCGCCGGGCGCGTTCGCCCAGCAACTGAACGAAGAGGTCTCGGTCTGGAAGGCCCTCTTCGCCGAACTCAACTATCAGCCGGAGTAAGCAGCCATGCGTGACCTTCCCCTCGATGGCGTGGTGGTCGTGGAACTGAGCGACAGCGCCTCGGCGCCGTTCGCCGGCCAGATCCTTGCGGCGCTGGGCGCCGATGTGTGGAAGATCGAACGCCCCACGGGCGATTCGGCCCGCGGCTGGGGGCCGAGCAAGTGGAAGGGCAGCGGTGCCGCCTTCCATGCGATCAACCAGGGCAAGCGCTTCATCAGCCTCGACATCAAGGACCCGGACGACCTCGGCACGCTGCACCGGCTCATCGCCGAGCACGCCGACGTCTTCTTCCACAACCTGCGCCCGGGCTCGGCCGCGCAATACGGACTGGACCCCGACAGCCTGCGCGTGACCAAGCCCGAACTGGTCTGTTGCGAGGTAGGCGCCTTCGGCAATGTCGGTCCGCTGAACCAGGCGCCCGGCTACGATCCGCTGATGCAGGCCTTCGCAGGCATCATGAGCGTCACGGGCGAAGAGGGGCAGGCGCCGGTGCGCGCAGGCGTGTCGATCGTCGACTTCGGCGCCGGCATGTGGGCCGTCATCGGCATCCTTGCCGCGCTGTGCCGGCGGCAGCGCAAGCACGTAGGCGCGACCGTCAACAGCTCGCTGCTGGAGACGGCCATCGCGTGGATGACGGTGGGCATCGCCAACTACAACGCCGATGGCGACACGGGCGGCCGGCATGGCTCGGGCGTCGGCTTCATCGTGCCGCACCGCGCGTACGACACGGCCGATGGCCATCTGGTGGTCAGTTGCGCCAACGACCGGCTCTTCGCGCGCCTGTGCGCCGCACTGGACCGGCCGGAGTGGTCCACCGACGAGCGCTTTGCCACCAACGACGCGCGCCTGCGCCATCGCGGGCAGATCGATGCCCTGATCGGCGGGCGGCTGGCCGAACATCCCCGCGCACACTGGCAGGAAGTGCTCGGCGCCGCCGGCCTGCCGTGTGCACCGGTGCAGACTACCAGCGAACTCGTCAATCACGAACAGACGCGGGCGCTGGGCATCATCGGCAAGCCGTCCGGGGACGATCTGGCGCTGGTCGGACTGCCGCTGCAGTTCAACGGCAGGCGGCCCGGACCGCTGTCGGCGGCGCGCGACGTTGGCGAGGACAATGCGGATCTCGACAGGCTGTTGGCCTCGCGGCGTGGCCGGCGCGAGGCGGAGCCGTCGGGCGGCGAGGCAGTGCTCGACGCGGGGGTCGCGGAGTAGAAGTGGTGGTCATGGCGGCCATTGGCGGCCATGACCACCATGACCGTCGAATGCGTGACCGTGGCCACCCGAAGGGGCGGCGCGGCGCGCGATGCAGACCCGGCTCGTCCCAGCGAGCCGGGTTTCAACGTTTGAGGAGACCAATACGATGCGCAAAACCCAGGGCCCGCTCGCGGGCGTCAGGCTTGTTGAGCTGGGCGGTATAGGGCCTGTGCCGTTCTGCTGCATGCTGCTCGCGGACCTCGGCGCGGACATCGTCCGCATCGACCGTCCGCCCGGCCACGACGGCGGGCAGCCCGACGATACGCGCTTCAACCTGCTCAATCGCGGCCGGCGCAGCGCCGCACTCGACCTGAAGAAAGCCGAAGCGAGGGATGCGGTGCTGAAGCTCGTCGGCCAGGCCGACGCGCTGGTCGAGGGATTCCGGCCGGGCGTTGCCGAGAAACTGGGGCTTGGCCCGGAAGACTGCCTGGCGGCGAACCCCGCGCTGGTCTACGGCCGCATGACGGGCTGGGGCCAGGACGGGCCGCTTGCGCACGCGCCCGGCCATGACATCAACTACATTGCGCTGACCGGCGTGCTGCACGCGGTCGGCACCTCCGGCGGACCGCCGGTGATCCCGCTCAATCTGGCGGGAGACTTCGGCGGCGGCTCGCTGTACCTGGCGCTCGGCGTGGTGTCGGCCATCCTGGAAAGCCGGCGGTCGGGCAAGGGGCAGGTGGTGGATGCCGCGATGGTCGACGGCTCCGCCTCGCTCATGACGCTCTTCTACGGCATGTTCGCCAGCGGCTACTGGAAGGACGAGCGCGGCAGCAACCGGCTCGACTCGGGGGCGCCCTGGTACAACGTCTACGAGACGCGGGACGGCCGCTGGATCAGCGTCGGCTCCAACGAGGCGCGCTTCTGGCGCAATACGCTGGAAGTGCTCGGGCTGGATGAAGCGGAGATGCCGGACCAGCACGACCGTTCGCGCTGGCCGGAGGTGCAGGCGAGGTTCGCGGAAATTTTCCGCACGCGCACGCGCGACGAATGGTGTGCGCTGGCCGAAGGACGGGAGGTGTGCTTCGCGCCGGTCATGTCGCTGGCGGAGGCGCCCGGCCATCCGCATCTGCGGGCGCGCGGGACCTTCGTCGAGCGGGACGGTGTCGTGCAGCCCGCGCCCGCCCCGCGCTTCAGCCGCACGCCGGGCGCGATCCAGAATTCCCCCCCACGCCCCGGCGAGCATACCGACGCGGTGCTGGGCGACTGGGGCTTCGGCTTGCAGGACATTGCGGCCTTGCGCGCGGTCGGCGCCATCGTGTGAGGCGGCGGGCCGCGCGGCCAGTCGTCAGCGCATCGTCAGTGAATCGTCAGTCCGCCGGTCGGGCTGATGGTCGACCCGGTCAGGTAGCGCGACTCGTCGGAGGCGAGGAAGGCCACCACCTGGCCAATATCCTCCGGGCTCGCCACGCCGAGTGGGCTGCTGGCGATGATCTTCTCGTACTGCTTGCGGTGCCGGTCCGACACGCCATCGGTGCGCTCGAACGCAGCCTTCCAGGACGGACTGTCGCGCACCACCGTCACGCAGACGCAGTTCACGCGGATCCGGTCGCCCGCCAGCTCCTTCGACAGTACCTTGCTCGCGCTGATCAGGCCGCCGGCGAAGGTGGCCACCGCGGTCTGCGTTGGCGTCGGCACGCGGCCGCCCTCCGAGGTCACGAAGACCACAGCTCCGCCGCCGCGCTCGCGCATGAAGGGCAGGGCCGACTGCACCGGCAACAGTTTCGCAGCGGTGTTTTCCGCCACCACGGCGCAGACGCGCGCGAGGTCGATATCGCCAAACGGGCCGCGCACGTCCGGGCGGCGCGCCTCGTCGTCATTGCCGCCGGCATTGGCGACCACGATGTCGATGCCGCCGTGGCGGCGCGCGGCTTCGGCGGCGAGCGCGTCCATGTCGGCCTTCACGCGGACGTCGCCGGCGATGAAGTCGCCCTGGCCGCCCGCCTCGCGCAGTTCGGCGAGCACCGCGTCGGCCTTTGACGCGCTCCTGCCGCTAATGACCACCAGCGCCCCGCGTGCGGCGAGCTGCAGTGCCACGCCCCGGCCGATCCCGCCGGTGCCGCCGGTGACGATCGCCACCTTGCCTTCAAGACTCTTCATTGCTGTTTCCTTGCTGTGGTTTCACTGTCTTCCGGTCAGACGATGCCGTCGGCGCGCAGCGCATTGACCTGCCGCGCATCGAGGTGCAGCCAGTCGCGCAGGACCGCGTCGGTATGTTCCCCGAGCCGGGGCGGCACCCCCGCCTCGGGCTCGGGCACGTCCGACATCTTGATCGGGTTGCCGACCACCTGCACCGGGCCCCACACCGGGTCGTGGACCGTCATCAGCATCTCGCGCGCCGCGACATGCGGGCAGTCGAACAGGTCGGCCACATCGTTGACCACCGACGCCGGCACGCCGCCCTCGCGCAGCAGGTCCACGGCTTGCGCGCGCGTGCGTGTGGCGAGCCAGGCGTCGATATGCGGATCCAGCGCGTCACTGTGCTTGCGGCGGGCGATGCCATCGGCGAAGCGCGGGTCGTCCACCAGGTCCGGCTTGCCGATCACCTCGCAGAATCGGCGCCAGATATGCTCGCCGAGCACCGCGATGACGATATGGCCGTCGCTGGCGCGGAACGGCCCGAACGGCGCCGTCACTGCGGGTACGCCCGGCGGCAGCGGCTTGTGCAGGGCCGAGTACATGGTGACCGAGATCTCGTTCTGGACCAGCGAGGCATCGTACAGCGAAATGTCCACCTTCTTGCCCCGCCCGGTGCGCTCGCGCTGGAAGAGCGCCAGCAGCGCGCCCTGCGCTGCGAGGATGCCGCCCTGCAGGTCAGTCATCGAGAAACCGAGATAGGTCGGCCGGTCGTCCTGCCGCTCGGGCCGGTACATCAGGCCGCTGAGCGCCTGGCCGACGATGTCGAGGGCCGGGTGGTCGGTGTACGGGCTCGGCTTCACATCGGTGTGGCCGAAGCCGGAGATGGCGACGTAGATCAGGCGCGGGTTGCGCGCGCGCAGGGCGTCGTAGCCGACGCCAAGCCGGTCCATCACGCCCGGGCGCAGGTTTTCGATCACGATGTCGGCGCCGGCGGCCAGTTCGAGGAACAGCCGCTTGCCCTCGGGCTGCTTGAGGTCCAGCGTCAGGCTCTTCTTGTTGCGGTTGGTGCGCAGGAACGACAGCGCGTGCGGGCTGCCGTCCTCCGCCATCCTGACGGGGCTGGTGCTACGCGCGAAGTCGCCGCCGGCCGGGGCTTCGACCTTGATGACCTCGGCGCCCGCGTCGGCGAGCCACATGGACGCGAACGGGCCGGCGACGAAGTTCTCCACGGCCAGCACGCGCACGCCTTGCAGCGGGCGGTCGGGGGTGGGGCGTTGGTCCTGCGTGGCCGCCGCGGCGCGGCCGGATTCGGTGTTCAAGGCTGTCTCCTTTGCATCTTCCGGAAGGGTTTGATGCAAGGGTAGAGCGCCCCGGGCCCGCGTCCAACTTGCCATTTTCGAAGCTGCGGTTCGGATGGACCGAAACGGACGACCCGGAGCGGGCGGCGAACATTCGCCCGCTCCGGACGGCCGCCATCGTCAGCCCAGCACGATGGTCTTTGACTCCATGAAGGCGGTCAGTCCTTCCACGCCGCCCTCGCGGCCGATGCCGGACTGCTTGAAGCCGCCGAAGCCGATGGAGAAATCGGTGCGCGGGCCGTTGTGGCCCACTGTGCCCGCGCGGATCTGCCGCGCCACGGCGAGCGCGCGGTCGCGGTCGTTGGTGAAGACGGCGGCATTCAGCCCGAACGGCGTGTCGTTCGCCATGCGGATGGCGCTGGCCTCATCGTCGGCCGGGATCACGCTCAGCACGGGGCCGAAGATTTCCTGCTGGGCGATGCTCGAGCGGTTGTCGACGTTGCCGAACACCGTCGGCTCAAAGAAGAAGCCGCGCGCCAGATGCGGCGGACGCTTGCCGCCGGCCGCCAGCACGGCGCCTTCCTCCACGCCCTTGCCGACAAAGCGCTCGACGGTGTCGCGCTGGCGCGCACTTGCGAGCGGGCCGGAAGTGGTCTCTGCCGCGAGCGGGTCGCCGAGCACAATCTGCCGCGCGATGGCGGACAGCGCCTCCACCATCGCGTTGTGCTTTGCGCGTGGCACGATGATGCGCGTCAGGCTGTGGCAGATCTGCCCGGTGTTGTAGCCGAAGTAGGAGTTGCCCAGTGTGGCCGCGGCGGTTTCGACGTCGTAGTCGTCCAGGATGACGGCGGGCGACTTGCCGCCGAGTTCCAGCGTCACGCGCGCCACGCGGTCGCCGGCGATGGACGCGATGCGGCGTCCGGCCGCCGTCGAGCCGGTGAATGTGATCTTGTCGACGTCGGGGCTGCGCACCAGTGCCTCGGATACGTCGCGCTCGGCCGTGATGACGTTGACGACGCCCGGGGGCAACCCGACTTCCTCGCAAACCTGTGCGAACAGGTAGCCCGAGCACGGCGCCTCGGGCGGCGACTTGATGACCAGCGTGCAGCCCGCCAGCAGCGCTGGTGCGGTCTTGTAGGCCAGGAGCCCGGCGGGGCCGTTCCAGGGAAGGATCTCGGCGACCACGCCCACCGGTTCGTAGACGCGATACGCATCGTTGCCGGTGACGGACTGGCACGGCTGCGCGAAAGGGAAGGTCGATGCCATCGCCGCGTACTGCCGGAAGGCGCCGCTGATGAACAACCCGATCCGCGGCTGCGCGACCCGGTAGACGATGCCGGTTTCGAGCGACCAGATGCGCGCGAACTCGTCGTTCAGGGCGTCGAGTCGCGCGGCAATCTTCTCGAGAAAGCCGGCGCGCTCCAGCGGCGTCATGCGCGGCCAGGGGCCGTCGTCGAATGCCCTGCGCGCGGCGGCGACGGCGCGCTGCATGTCGGCCGACTCGGCCCGGGCGACCGTCGCCACGACCTGCTCGGTGGAGCAGTCCAGCACGTCGAAGACGCCGCCGGTGGAGGGTTCGATCCACTCGCCGTCGATGTACAGCCGGCGCGGGTGCTTGAGTTCGATAGTTCGGTTCGTCATGGAATGGATATCCGTTGCCCGCCTGGCTGGCGGCAAAGCGTGAAAGGGCGCGGCAGGATTCAGAACAGGAAAACGCCCTTGCCGCCCGCCTGCCGGTCGAAGTGGGCATAGGCCTGCGCGGCCTGGTCGAGCCGCCAGGTGTCGGTGAACAGCCGGTCCACCGCGACGCCGCGTGTGGCGATAAAGCTGGCGCAAGCCTTCATCTCGACTGCGGAGAACGTGAACGAGCCGAGCAACAGCCGCTGCTTGCCGATCAGGTCCTTCATTGCATCGAGCACCAGGTTGCCGCCCACGGCGACCAGCGCGACGCGGCCCCACACCCTGGTGCTGCGCACAGCCTGAGCGCGCGGCAGCTCGCCGCCGGCACACTCCACCGCACACGATGCGCCCTTGCCCCCGGTCAGCTTCAGGATCTCGGCGACGGGGTCAGACTGCGTGGCGTCGATCGCGTGCGCCACGCCGAAGTCTTTCGCGCGGGCCACGCGTGCTGCGCTGATGTCGATGCCGAACACCTCGACGCCCATTGCGGCGGCAAGCTGGGCGACCGACAGGCCGACCGGCCCCAGGCCGTAGACGGCAAGCGTGTCGCGGGAACTGATGTCGAGCCGCAGCAAGGCGCCGTACGCGGTGCCGGTGCCGCACGCCACGGCCGCGCCGCCCGCGAACGACATCTCCTGCGGCAGGTGCACCAGCGAGGACACCGGCACCTTCATGTAATCGGCATGGCCGCCGTGCGCCAGCACGCCGTGGATGCGGGCGCCGTGGTCGCAGAGTTGCGTCCACCCGGTGCGGCAGTGATCGCAGTGGCGGCAGCCCTCGTAGTGGAATACCATCACGCGGTCCCCCACGCGGAACGCCTTGCCTTCCACGCCCGGGCCGAGCGCGGCCACCACGCCGCAGGGCTCGTGCCCGCCGATGATCCGGTCGGATGCAATGCGGTCCTGCAGGCCCAGCATTTCCAGCGATGCCGCCATGCCATGCCGGTAGTAGTGGAGATCGGTGCCGCACATGCCCGACGCTTTCATCTCGATCACGGCCTCGCCGGGGCCGGGCGTGGGATCGTCGAAGTGCGCCAGCTCGACCTCGCGGGCGCCCCGGAAGATCATGCCGCGCATCAGAGATGTTCCCGGTAGAACGGGATCAGCTTGTCGAGCGCCTTGCGCACGGGCTCGGGCTTGTCGTAGAGGTCGTAGTGCGACCAGCCGTCGAGCACGACCAGTTCCTTCTTTGCCGAGCGTGCGCGGCCAATGATCTCGCAGCCGTCGCGGTAGGCGCCGAAGGCACCGACCTTGTCGCCGACCACCACCATCAGCGGCTGCGTCAGCAGGACCTCGGCCAGGTGAAAGGCATCCCATCCGACCGCGGCGCCCTGGTGAGAGAAGAGCGAACGGTTGGCGCCGTGCGGCTTCTGCCCGCGCGGCGTGCGGTAGTACTCGGTGGCCTCGTAGACATCGATCTCCGTCAGCCCGCGCTGCTTTGCTACCTCGGGCGATGGCGGCAGCAGATCGTCCACGCGCAGTGCGGCACCACGTGCCTCGTCGGTGCGCTGCTGTGCCATGGCTTCCAGCGCGCCGATCGGATCGTAGCCGCTGAAGCCCTCGCGCATCAGCCGGCCGTAGTTGACCCCCGTGACGGTGCCCACCGCGCGGATGCGGCGCTCCGTCATGGCGGCGTTGATGGAGTAGCCGCCACCGCCGCACATGCCGAGTACGCCGATGCGGCGCTCGTCCACATAGTCGAGCGTCACGAGATAGTCCGCGACCACGCGGAAGTCCTCCACGCGCAGCGTCGGATCCTCGATGTAGCGGGGCTCGCCGCCGCTGCCGCCCTGGAAGCTGGCGTCGAACGCGATGACGACGAAGCCAGCCTCGGCGAGTGCGCTGCCATAGACGATTCCCGCAGTCTGCTCCTTGCAGCTACCGATCGGATGGGCACTGATGATGGCGGGATACTTCTTCTTCTCGTCGAAGTCCGGCGGGAAGTGGAGGTCGGCGGCGATATTCCAGTACTGGTGCTTGATGCTGACGGTTTTCATGTCTCACCTCATGGGGTAGCGGGTTGCGGACTCAGTCCGCGGTACGGTAGTCCGCGCCAGGGCCGACATCGGGTTCCCGTGCCGGCCTCGGGATCAGCGGCACGAGCATGATGGCGACGAAGGCGGGCACGACGAACACGTAGAAATTCCAGTGTAGTGGGAGGTTCGAGCCGACGATCCACCCGCCGACCAGCGGGCCGAGAATGGAGCCGAACCGTCCGAATGCCTGCGACGCCCCGAGTGCCGAGCCGCGGCATGAAGCCGGGAAGTGCGTGGCGATGTAGCCGTAGATCAGCGTCGTGGTTCCGATGGAACCGATGCCCGCACCGAACACCGCGAGCATCAGCCAGCCGAATTCCAGCTTCTGGCTCAGCGCGAGCAGCGACAGGCCGCCAATGGCGAAGAACGGGATGATCACCCGCTTGGAGCCCAGCCGGTCCGCCAGCCAGGCGCCGCCGATCATGCCGATCACTGCGCCGCACTGCATCACCAGCAGGAACTGCAGCGACGACCCCAGCGGATAGCCGGCCTTGCGCATCAGTTGCGGCAGCCAGGCATTCAGGCCATAGACGATCAACTGGACGCAGAAACTCACCAGCGCGAACAGCAGCGCCGAAGTGCGGAGTGCCTCCGTCGCCAGCATTCGGTAGCCGCGCGCGCCGGGGGCGGCCGCGTTTGAGTGCTGGGCCTCCTGTTCCCGGACGATTTGTCCCAGGTTGAGCGAATACCGGACAGCCAGCACGCGCGCCTCCTCCATGCGGCCGCGCTCGACGAGGAAACTTACCGACTCGGGGAGCCACACATACATCACCGGGAGGATCAGCGCATAGAAGGCCCCCAGCGCGTAGAGCGTGCGCCAGCCGTGCTCGTGCAGCAGCGTGATGGCAAGCAGGGCGCAAATGACGCCGCCAACGGAATATCCCGTCAGGGTCAGCGCGTTGTACAACTGGCGCCGGTGCGCCGGGGCGTACTCCACAGTCAGCGCCACGGCGGCCGGCACCACACCGCCCAGCCCGATGCCGGTGAAGAAGCGCGCCGCGCCCAACCAGAACGGCGAGATGGCGAGCGCGCAGAGGACGGAGCCGATGGAGAACCACAGCACGCCGGCCATGATGAGGTGGCGCCTGCCAATGCGGTCGGACAGCGGGCCGGCCGCGCCCATGCCGACCATCAGGCCGGCGAGCGTCCAGCTCCCGATCATGCCGGCCGCCGCCGGTGTCAGGCCCCACCCCGGCTCTTCGAGCAAGCGTGGGAGGGTGGCCCCGAAGACGATGAGATCGTAGCCGTCCGCGACGAGCGTCAAAAAGCACATCATGACCACGAATAGGCCGCTGCGAGCCGGCAGTGTTGCTTGATGCACGTTGTCTCCTGGATATCTTTCTTCTAAATCCCGCCGCCATGCGGGGCGCGGTGTGCGTCGGGGGAGTGACTGGGACCACCGAAGGGTAGTGGCGTGTCGGCGGCGAACCAATTGGCCTTTCTCGAAGCGGCGATTCGGCCGGGATGAAACGCGCGGTGTGCGGGCTTCGATGCGCGTGAACTGGCGCTTCGGAAAAGGCCAGTTGGCGTGGGCAGCGCAAGCCCCTACGCTTCGTTCATCGCGGCCCACCGCAAGCCTGCTGGCATGAGGGGCCGCCAGGTATTAAACGTCCCCGCATCGCCTATGTGAGTGAGGTCAGGCGCTCTATCATTTTCAGGACATTGCACCATGCGTTACGAAGACTTCCAGTTCATCCTGTTTGACCGGCAGCCGGATGGCGTACTGCTTGCCACCCTGAATCGCCCGGAGGTGATGAACGCGACCAACGCCCGCCTTCACTGGGAACTGACGAAGCTGTGGAGCGTGGTCAACGACGATCCGTCGGTCAAGGTGGTGGTGGTGACGGGCGCGGGCGACCGTGCCTTTTCCGCCGGCGGCGACCTTGCGTGGGTCGAGGAGATGGTCGGTAATCCCGAGGCGGTGGCGGTGGTGAAGAAGGAGGCTGGCGACATCGTCTACAACATGCTGGCCTGCGACAAGCCAATCATTTCAGCGATCAACGGCACCGCCGTGGGTGCGGGCCTGGCGGTCGCACTGCTGGCGGACGTCAGCATCATCTCGGAGTCCGCGCGGTTCACCGACGGCCATGCCCGCCTCGGCGTTGCGGCGGGCGACCATGCCGCCATCGTCTGGCCGCTGCTTTGTGGCGTGGCAAAGGCGAAGTACTACTTGATGACCGCGGATTTCATCGACGGCAAGGAGGCGGAGCGCCTCGGGCTGGTGACATTCTGCGTGCCGCCGCAGGAATTGATGACGCGCGCTCTGGCCGTCGCCCAGTCGCTGGCGCGGGGCAGCCAGACGGCGATCCGCGCCACGAAGATGTCGATCAACAACTGGATGCGGATGGCGGGTCCGATCTTCGATGCCTCGCTGGCCGCCGAGATGCTGGGCTTCCTCGGTGCTGATGCGCGCGAAGGGCTGGACGCGGTGCGCAATAAGCGTGCGCCTCAATTTCCATCGGCGAAGCTGCCCGGCTGAGTCGGCATCCGGGGCGCATTCCCCTACCGCGCGGCGGCCGACATGGCATGCCGTCCCCCTTTGCCTCATGCAGGAAGATACAAATCTTCGAGCGTGCCTGAGCCAGTACCACGAGACATTGCGAAGCGAGACATGATGGATACCGAAGCCAATACCTGGAAGCCAGGCACGCGCGAGTTGCAGTCCTCCGGCATTGCCAACCTGATGCGCGCGTTCGACGTGACGCGGTATGAGGACTTGCTCGAACTGTCGCGTAACGATCCCGAGCGCTACTGGCAAGTGGTCATGCGGTACTGCGGCATCGCGTGGGAAACGCCGCCGCAGGGATACCTGGATCCGGCTTCGCCGCGCGAATTCCCACAGTGGTTCCCCGGCGGGCAGCTGAACTGGGTCAATACCGTGCTGGCATGGGCGTGCGATCCCCGCACCCGCGATCAGGCCGCCGTCATCGCGGAACGGGAGAACGGCGAGGTCCAGGCCGTCAGCTATGTGGAACTTGGAACCCGCGTGCGCCAGTTCGCGGGGGCCCTGCAGGCAATCGGCATCGGACGTGGCGAGCGGGTCGGCCTGCTGATGGAGAACGGCATCGAGGCAACGGTGTCGCTACTGGCGCTGGCGTCGATCGGGGCCATCGTCGTGCCGCTGTTCAGCGGCTTCGGCGTGGATGCCATCGTCGCGCGACTGTCCGCGGCCGAGGCCGCCACGGCGATTGCCTCCACCGGATTCAGCCGGCGCGGCAAGCGGATCGACGTGGAAGGGACGCTGCGCGAAGCGTGGGCACGGCTGCCCGCGCTCAAGCGCGTGATCTGGAAGCAGGCTGGCGCGGCGCAGGCGGCCGGGACACAGGATCTCGACTGGCAGGAAGTGATGGCGTCCGGTACCGGAAGACTGGCCGACCCCGTCACGTTGGGGCCGGACGATCCCTTCATGGTGATCTACACCTCAGGGACCACGGGCAAGCCGAAGGGCGTCGTACATACGCACGGCAGCTTCCCGCTCAAGATTGCCCATGACGCCGTGGTCCACTTCGACGTGGCGCCGGGCGACGTGTTCTGCTGGCCCGCCGACATGGGCTGGATCGCCGGCACCCTGGTGCTGGGCTGCGCCCTGCTGCGCGGCGCGACGCTCGTCTGCTATGACGGCGCGCCCGACTATCCGAGCTGGTCGCGCATGTCGAAACTGGTGGAGCGGCACAACGTGACCCATTTCGGCTCGGCGCCGACACTGATCCGGGGTCTCGCCAGCAACGAGCACGTGGCGCTGGAGGGCGACGTGTCCTCGGTTCGCCTGCTGATCACCGCCGGCGAGGGCATCGACCCGGAGCACTTCTGCTGGTTCCAGCGGACCTTCGGGCGCGGCACGCAGCCGCTGATCAACTATACGGGCGGCACCGAGGTATCCGGCGCGCTGCTTTCGAGCGTTGTGGTGCGTCCCATCCCGCCGAGCGGCTTCAACACGACCTCGCCCGGCGTGGACGTGGACGTGGCCGACGCGAGCGGCACGCCGCTGACCGGCGCGGTGGGAGAACTAGTGGTCCGGCAGCCCTTCGTCGGCATGACGCAGTCGTTCTGGCACGACGCGGAGCGCTACCTCGACACCTACTGGCGCACCATCCCCGGCCTCTGGGTGCATGGCGACCTGGCGCTTCGCAGGCAGGACGGCACCTTCTTCATGATGGGCCGCTCAGATGACACGCTGAAGGTGGCCGGCAAGCGGCTGGGGCCTGCCGAGGTGGAGGAAGTCGTGCTGGAACTGCGGGAAGTCGCGGAAGCCGCTGCCATTGGCGTAGACGACAGGGACAAGGGGCAGCGGCTGGTGGTGTTCGTCGTCGGAGAGCCGGGTGGTGATGTTGACGCCGACGCGGTCGCGTCCCGGGTGACCGGGCATGTCGACAAGCGCCTCGGACGGCCATTCCGTCCGAGCGCGGTGCACGTCGTAAATCAGTTGCCGAAGACGCGCAGCTCCAAGATCATGCGCCGCGTCATTCGCAGCGTGTACTGCAATACGCCGCCGGGCGATCTGTCGTCGCTCGACAACCCGGCGTCGCTCGACGAGATCCGCGCGGCATCGGGCAACAGCCCGCAGGCATGAGGCTTGAAGCAAGATGAAAGTTCTCGAAGGCATCAGGGTTCTGGATTTCGGCCGGTTCATCGCCGGTCCCTTCTGCGCGGCACTGCTCGCTGACTTCGGCGCGGACGTCATCCGCATCGACCGCGTAGGCGGCAGCGAAGACCGGTTCGTCGCGCCGGTGACCAGCGAAGGCGAAGGCGCGTTCTTCCTGCAGGTCAACCGGAACAAGCGCTCGATCACGCTCGACCTCGACAGCGAGGAGGGAAGGGCGGTCGTACGCAAGCTGCTATTGAGCACCGACGTGGTCGTGGCGAACATGCCGCCGCGCACCATCGCCGCGCTCGGCCTCGACTACGACAGCCTGCGCAAGGTGAAGCCAGACATCATCCTGACCGCCTCGTCTGCATTCGGTGCGGACCCCGCCGTGCGGGACCGGGTCGGTTTCGATGGCGTGGGGCAAGCGATGAGCGGGGCGGTCCATCTGACGGGCTTGCCCGACCATCCGATGAAGTCGATGGTGCCGGTGGTGGACTTCTCGACCGCGCTGTGCTGCGCGCTCGGGACCATGATGGCGCTGTATGAACGCAAGGCGAGCGGCCAGGGGCAGGAGGTCGGTGCGTCGCTGCTGCATACGGCGCTCACTCTGTCCAGCGGCAGTCTGATCGAGGAAGCGCTGCGTGGGCTGAACCGGCAGGCGACTGTGAACCGCAGCCCGACCTACGGGCCGTCGGATATCTTTCGTGTGAAAGACGGCTGGATTATTGCGCAGGTGATCGGGACGGCGATGTTCAGGCGCTGGACCAACATGGTGGCCCGAGCTGATCTGCTGGATGATCCGCGCTTCGCGGACGATGCTGCGCGGGGCGAGCATGGCGAAGTCCTGAGCGACATCATGTCAGACTGGTGCGCCGGCCGGACGCGCGACGAAGCACTGGCCTTGCTGGAGGAAGCGCGCATTCCCGGCGGCCCGGTGAACACGCCGCGCCAGGCGCTGGAGGACGAAGTCGTCCGCGCTTCGGGCGCATTCCACGGCGTGGAGTATCCGGGTGCTGCCGCGCAGGTGCCGCTCGTCGCCACACCGGTGTCGCTGTCGCGTACAGGACCGGCAATCGCACGGCGTCCGCCGACGGCCGGCGAGCATACGGAGGAAGTCCTGCATGACGCGGGCTATGCGGCCGAGGAGATCGCGGGGCTGCGCGAGCGGGGCGTGATCTGAGAAGGCATAGGCAGCAAGACAGGAAGCGCCGCCCGCCGTGACGCGGGACGACTCTTCATGGACGGCGGAGGCACACAGGTGTCTCCGCCGTCTTGCATTCCGCTTTAGGCCTTGTGACGGTTGCCCAAGCGCGACGCCGAACATGTTGTTCTTGTCGCTGACGCGGAAGCAGCGGCTGGCCTTTCGCCCCTGCGCGCAATCAACGGCCACTCGCAAGGTATCACGGTCACTTGAACCGCCGACTCGGCCGGCAGATTGTTGGCCAGCGCGGTCGCCGGCGACGGTTTGATACTTTGTGCTTTAACGAGCGCTCATGCGTGAACTGCGCGATCGCCTGAGCAATTCGTGTCCTTATCCAAACGCCGCGCGCAAGCTGCCCAATGCGCCGGCTACCCATTAGGGTGGTGCGCGGCCGTCGTGCGCCTGTCATTGTGAATCCGCTCGTCTGCGCTTGCTCGCCTGGCATCTTCGGGCTGGCCGGGCGCGCGCAGTATCGATTCACCTGGCAAATGGCAGGAGTCATCACATGGAAACCCCGACCCCCAGCGGAAATCCCTTGCAGGATATCTCCGCGAACCTGGCGTCCATCGCTGAGCGCGTCGGCCAAAGCGTCGTCGCGGTGCACGGCCGGCACCGCTTTCCCTCCAGTGGAGTAATCTGGCAACCCGGCGTGGTGGTCACGGCCGCGCATACGCTCAGGCACGAAGACGGCATTGAAGTCACCTTGGCCGATGGCCGCACCGTGGCGGCCATCCTGGCGGGACGAGACATCGGCACTGACCTGGCCGTACTGAGGCTCGACGGAGTGGAGCTGAATCCGGTCGAGACCGGCGATGCGCGCACCCTCAAAGCAGGCCATCTGGTGCTCGCGGTGGCGCGAGTGGACCGGCTTGGCACCAGTGCGGATTTCGGCGTTGTCGGCACCGCAAGCGGTCCATGGCGTACCTGGCGAGGCGGCCAGTTCGATGTCTTCGTGCGGCTAGACGGCGGCCTGCGCCCCGGTTTCTCCGGTGCGGCCCTGGCGGATATGCAGGGGCGGGTCATGGGCCTGTGTACATCGGCGCTTGCGTCTGGCGCTGGCATCCTGATTCCGGCAATGACCGTGGCGCGAGTGAGCGACGAACTGCTAAGCAAAGGACGTGTCTTGCACGGTTACCTTGGAGTGGGCACACAGCCGGTGAACTTGTCGACGACGTGGATCACGAAACTGAATCTGACTTCCGAGCGCGGGCTGCTGGTGGTTTCACTTGCGGCGGGCGGGCCTGCGGAGCACGCCGGGGTGCTGATCGGGGATGTGCTGATCGAACTCGATGGCAAGCCGTGCCGCGACATGGACGATGTGCATGCCGCGCTTGGCGGCGACCGTATCGGACACGTGATGAAGATCGGGCTGATCCGGGGCGGCGAGCGCACCGAATGCTCGGTCACGGTGGGCGAGCGCCCGCACCGTAATTCATGCCGCTGAGATTCTTGCAAGCCGTCGCATGTCGGGTGCCGCCATGACAAAAATGAGTCCGGTCAGGGTCGCCGTTGTCGCCGCCTCGCCGCAAGCGCGCACAAGCCTGCAGGCGCTTGTCGATGCGGCGCCGGGGCTGGATTTTGCAGGCAGCGCGGCCGATGCTGCAGTGATCGCCGACCGCTTTGCCAGCGAATTGCCGGATGTGCTCCTGGTCGAACTGGAGCCGCTGGCCGGCGACTTGCCGGCGCCGGAGGCGGGCCGCGATCCCGCAACGCCGGCGCTCGTCCTGCTTACAGACGAGGCGGACAGCGTCTGGATCCACGAAGCGTTGACAGCCAGCGCCATGGCGCTGCTGCCGCGCAGCGCGACGCCCGGCGAAATCATCGCCGCGATCGATGCTGTGGCCGAGGGCCTTTGCGTGCTGTCCCCGGAGATTGTTGCCAGGCTACTGGCGGAGCGCAAGGCGCCTCGCCAGATGGCATCCGCGGCGCTTATCGAATTGCTCACCCCACGCGAGATTGAAGTGCTGACGATGCTCGCCGAAGGGCTTGGCAACAAGGAGATCGCGCGCCAGCTCAACATATCGGACAACACGGTGAAGTTTCACCTCTCCGCCATTTTCGGCAAACTAGGCGCAAGCAGCCGCACCGAGGCCGTCATGCAGGGCATGCGACACGGTCTCATCATGGTGTAGTCGGAAATCGGGCCGATCCTGGCAGGCACCAGCCGCATCCGGCCACGGCCATCTAACCCGCGGCTGCCGCAGCTCGCCGGAGGAGGTTCATTGGGCCAAGGCTCTCAATGATCCGCATCTGCTCCTCATCCCGGACAAACAACGAACCGGCGAACCCCAATGCGTTGACCGAGATGCCTTCAACGAATTCTGTGGATCTTGGCACCAGCAGCAGCCCTGCGGGCATAACCAGCAGGTTGTACGGCGCCGATTGGCGCTGTCCGCCGTCCACATCGACCGCCCGCACGCCAACCGCATCGAGCAATGCGCGGTAGCGCTCGCACGCCGTGCATGCCATCTCGTGCACGGGCGCCGCAAAGATATCCAGCGGCGCGAACGCATGCGCAAATGCCAGACCGGGGACGGTGCCGATGGTGCCGGCAATCCGCGCCGACTCCAGCAAAGGGCCGATCGGCAACGCCGGATCACCCTCGGCGAATGGCAGCGGCACGATCTGCAGATGTTTGTGGGCCTGGCTCGCTCCAGCGGCTGCCCCACCGTTGTAGAAGCCCAGGCTCCCGAACTCCGCCATGCAAGCCAGCAACGCGGCAAAGTCCACCATGGTCAGCAACGATTCCTGCGATTCGAAGCGGCGGGTGACGATAAGCAGGTGATGCTCGATGACGCTGAACTTGTTGAGCAAGGCCACGTGGGTATCGGAGATATTCGCAACAAACAGTTCGGGGTCATAGGGCAGGAATGGATTGCCCCCGGCACTGCCCGCTCTGCGTGCCTTGTCTTTGCGAGCCAGGTTCGATACCTGGCGGACCAGAAACCGCACGCCGCCGTCCTCGATCGACGATTGGACGGTTTCGATCGGGCACAACACTCCCCCCCGCAGGGCGTGCGCCGTCCGTTGCACGATGGCCGGCCACATGGTGCCGGGCTGAAGGTGTGAATGGTGCATGGCCCGCTTGCGCTCCTACTGCAGCATAGATTCTCCGGCGGGAGCGCTCAACTCATGGCGCCGCCCATAGCCAAGGGGCGCAGACCGACCCCTCTCAGCCATTCAGCCTAGTCAGGCTGAATGGCTGGAAAAGTTCCACAGAAGCCGTTTGTTATAGCCTTACCTTAATCTTGCAGGCAGCGCCTGCAAGCTACCTTCTGTACTGCTGTGCGTCGAGATATGCATCGCGAGAAGGCAAGAGATGGTCCGCGCAGAGCGCAACCAATGCATCGATATCGCCGGCTTTGAGCGCTTCAATCATTTGCCAATGTTCTTTGCGCGCCCGTTCTCGATACTCCGCAGATACAAGTGACGCAAAACGGATCGGGTGGGTCTGTCGCGCAAACTCCGATATCGCCTTCTGCAGTGTGTTGTTACTGCAAAGGCTAAAAAGTTCGCGATGGAAAGCCAGATTCAGACGAAAGACGGTGCGCACATTGCCCGCCGCGACCGCCTCGTCATGCTGTATCTGTATGGCAATCAGGTGTCCCAGCCTGGAGGGCACGAGGGATAGGTCGATTCGACGCGCCGCCTCGGTTTCCAGCATACAGCGCACGTCATAAAGCTCCATTACCTCCTGAACCGAAAATGAGCGGACCAGAGCGCCAATGTTCTTGCGACGTTCAATGAGTCCCATCCGGTCCAGCGCAGCCAGGGCGTCCCTGGCGACGTGACGTTTGACCCCAAAGCGCTCCATCAACTCGTCTTCCACCAACCTCTCGCGCGGATGCAGTCGGCCGAAGACGATGTCCTCCTCCAGCGCCGCGATCATGGCGGCCAAAGGGTCTTGATCAGCGAAGTTGGCCTCGTTGGTATCAGGAACAGCGGAGAGCATTTCGGTGGTGGGCATCGGGCCAGCGGCACCGCCAAGGAAGGCCAGTGCTGCGGCAGGAGCCGGAATGAAAACCATCATTTTGACCTATTTTTTCACCCCAAGGTGCTCCGGACTTACTCCCCTTTACCCGGTACCTTGCCACGTGACTGCGCAGCGCGCAGGAAGTCGAAGTCAACGCCCTGGTCAGCCTGGGTTACGGTGGTGAGGAAGAGCTTGCGGTAGCCGCGGTCTGCGGTTGGTACGACGACGGGCATAGCGTCTGCGCGCTGCTTCAGTTCCTCATCGCTCACGTGCAGCTTCAACTCGCGACGGGAAACGGACAGGCTGATGCGGTCGCCGTTTTGAACGTACGCGAGCGGCCCGCCGATTGCCGCTTCTGGTGTGACGTGCAAGACGATTGTGCCGAACGCTGTGCCGCTCATCCGGCCGTCGGAGATACGCACGATGTCTTTCACGCCCGCCCGCGCAAGTTTGCGCGGGATCGGGATGTAGCCGGCTTCCGGCATACCTGGCGCCCCCTTGGGACCAATGTTCTTCAGTACCAGGATGTCGTCGGCCGTGACATCGAGGTCGTCGTCGTCGATGCGGTTAACGAGGTCTTCGGCGTTCTCGAATACGACCGCACGTCCCTCGTGTTCCATCAGCCTGGGATCCGCTGCCGATTGTTTGATGATGGCGCCGCCCGGCGCCATGTTGCCCTTGAGGACGGCAATGCCTCCTTGTGGGTAGATGGGGTTCTCGCGCGAGCGCACTACGTCTTGAGGGAATCCAGGACCGGCACGCTCAATCTCTTCACCAAGGGTTCGACCGGTCACCGTCATGGCGTCGAGGTTTAGCAGCGGCTTCAGCTCACGCAACAGGGTTGCCATGCCGCCCGCATGGTGGAAGTCTTCCATGTAGTGGTCGCCCGAAGGCTTCAGGTCTAGCAGGACGGGCGTGTCGCTGCCCATGCGATCAAGCTCGGCCATGTCGATGTCGTATCCCATGCGACCTGCAATTGCCGCCAGATGCACGATGCCGTTTGTGGACCCACCAATGGCAAGCAGCACGCGCATGGCGTTCTCGAAAGCAGCGGGCGTGAGAATCTTGTCGATTGTCAGGCGTTCTTTCGCGATACGAACGGCCTCCGCACCCGTTTGCTCTGCGACGCGGATGCGGTCGGCAGTCACCGCGGGAGGCGAGGCGCCGCCAGGCACTGTCATGCCCAGTGCTTCCGCGATGCAGGCCATCGTGCTCGCGGTACCCATTACCGAACAGGTGCCGACGCTGGCTACCAGCTGGTTGTTCACGTCGGAAATCTCCTCGGCGTCAATTTCCTCGGCGCGGAATTTTCCCCAGTACCGGCGGCAGTCCGTGCAGGCGCCGACGCGTTCGCTCCGGTGCGAGCCGGTGAGCATGGATCCAGTAATCAGCTGGATAGCAGGAATCCCAGCCGAGGCCGCGCCCATCAATTGGGCCGGAACCGTCTTGTCACAACCGCCGATCAGAACCACTGCGTCCATCGGCTGCGCGCGAATCATCTCCTCGGTGTCCATCGACATGAGGTTTCTCAGGTACATGCTGGTCGGCGCCGAGAAGCTCTCGTGAATCGAAATCGTGGGGAAGTCCATGGGCAGGCCGCCCGCCAGCATGATGCCGCGCTTCACCGCCTCGATCAGTTGGGGCGCGTTGCCATGGCAAGGGTTGTAAGCGCTGCCGGTGTTCACGATGCCGATGACGGGACGGTCCAGTGCGGAATCGGTGTAGCCGGCTCCTTTGATGAACGCCTTGCGAAGAAACAGCGAGAACCCGCGGTCTCCGTAATTTGTGAGGCCTTTGGAGATGCCCGTCGCGGCGGCTTCAGGGGCGATGTCGTGGCGCGGAGCGGCGCCTTTCGGGTTCTGGTCTTCGGTGGGCATGGATTAGGAGCTCTGTACTTGGGGGACGAGGGAGTCCCGACTGCTATGTCGGTGTGAAGCATAGTCCAAAGCCAGGCAGATTGTTGTTAGGACTATCACCTATATTATTAATAATCAAATTGACTAGAGTTCGGCAGGTTCCTGGGTTCATGCCAGGCACATGCATTCACACGACCTCACTCGAATAGAAGGAGACCATCATGAATCCACGAACCGGATCCCGATTCGGTCACATAAGTCGCCGAAGCGCCATGTTGGCTGGTGCTTTGACGCTACTGGGCATGCCTTTCACGTCTCATGCCGGCGAATACCCCGACAAACCTGTCAAGCTCGTGGTGCCCTACACGCCTGGCGGCGCGACGGACGTAATTGCCCGGGTTATCGGGCAGAAGCTATCCGTTTCCTTGGGGCAACCAGTCGTTGTCGAGAACAAAGCCGGTGCGGCAGGCAACCTCGGCGCAGCGTACGTGGCCAAGGAGAAGCCGGACGGCTACACCTTGCTGCTTGGAGCCCTGACCAGTCACTCCATCAACAGCGTTCTTCTTCCATCCTCGGCCGGCTTCACGATGGTCAAGAGCTTCGCGCCTGTTGCAGTTGTCGGTCGCGTGCCTCTCGTTGTTGCAGTCGGTCCCTCATTCAAGGGGAAGACGCTCGCCGAGTTCATCTCCGCAGCGAAGGCAAAACCGGGTGGAATGAATTATGGGTCGTCGGGCAACGGTTCGCCGCAGCATTTGGCGGCGGAACTGTTTAAGCGCCAGGCCGGAGTTGACTTGGTCCATGTGCCTTACAAGGGAAGCAGCCCGGCATTGAATGACCTGATGGGCGGACAGGTCGACGTCGTCTTCGACACACTGCCCGCTACCCAATCCTTTATCAAAGGCGGCCGCTTGCGTGCACTGGCTACGGCCACGCCGCAACGAGTTCTACCCGAGGTTCCGACGGCAAGCGAGGCTGGTTTGTCCGGGTTCGAGGTTAGTTCTATGTTTGGTGTACTGGCGCCTGCCGGCACCCCCGCGCCGATCATCAACAAGCTTAGCGCGGCCCTCAAGGACATCATGGCCCAGCAGGAGGTAAAGACCGCGCTGACCAATCAAGGTGCCATGCCGGTCTACACGACACCTGACCAAGCTCGCTCGCAAATCAATGATGAGGTGGCACGGTGGGCAAAGGTGATCAAGGAGTCAGACATCAAGGCTGACTAGACAATTCGCTCTGATGTGTCGGGCGAATGGTTGCCATTGAGAGCGGCCTGCGCCTGGCACACGGTTATGTGGTCCAACTGTGATCGAAGTTGAGAAAAGACTGGAACAAAACGAAGAGCAAAATCGGATCTGCATTTCAGCAGCAGTGTCCGCGGCTGTCTGTTCACTTGGCAGCGACCTGCAGCAGTGCGCTCACATGAGCCATCGTACTCGTGGCCAATGCGTCGAGGCTATAGCCCCCTTCCAGGATCGACACGATGCGGCCGTCGCACGTCTTGTCGGCAATCTGCATCAGTTCCCTGGTGATCCAATGGAAGTCGCTGTCCTCCAGGTTCAAGCCAGCGAGGGGATCCAGGCGGTGCGCGTCGAATCCCGCGGAGACAATGAGGATTTCGGGGGCGAACGCCATTAGCGAGGGAAGCATGAGGGCAGAAATCGCGGCACGGAACTGCGCAGGCTCACAGCCGCGAGGCAACGGAACGTTGACGATATTGTGGTTCACCCCTGTCTCGGACCGGGCTCCCGTACCGGGATAGAAAGGCGACTGGTGGCTGGATGCGTAGAACAGCCCCGGGCGGTCGAAGAATGCTGCCTGGGTTCCATTGCCGTGATGCACATCGAAATCGACCACAGCGACGCGCTCGAGTTTGTGGAACTCACAGGCGTAGGCTGCCGCGATCGCCGCCTGGTTGAAAATGCAAAAGCCCATTGCCTTCGCCGGTTCAGCGTGATGGCCGCACGGCCGCGTCGCGCAGAATACGTTGCGCGCCTGGCCGTCCATCACCGCGTCGACACCCGCGCAAGCAGCGCCGACGCAGCGCATGACGGCTTCCCACGAGCCTGGCGACATGACCGTGTCGCCCGCGTCCAGCGGCACGTATCCCTGGCTGGGGGCGCTGTGCGCGATCTCGTCGATATAGTGCGAATCGTGGATCAATTGCAGCTGCTCGACGGTGCCCATCGGCGCATCGCGCCATTCCAGCGATGTAAACTCCGGCGTTCGCAACGCCTGCACGACGGCTCTCAGGCGTTCGGGCGACTCCGGATGGTGCGGCCCGGGGCGGTGTTCGAGACACGCGGTGTGGGTATAAACAATCGTAGTTGTCATGTTCGGCTGTACTCGGTTTCAACCGGCGACTTTCCCTGATCGCACACCGGTGGCCAATGTCGATCATCCCGGCAATCCATCAGATATGTAATATATCAGAAGGGCGCGGGGATCGCCGGGGTCGCGCGAACACGGGTCTCGGCTCGCCAGCATCCGAGCAATAGCCGGGAGCTTCTTGATCTTCCGAATGCGTTCAGCAGCTTCCGAGCGCTGACATTGCCTGACTGTGCAGGGCCGGTGTCGCGGCCGCCAGTATTCGGCCTGAAAAGTTCTTGTCAATAGGGCGCCCGCTCCAGTCCGTCACGATGCCGCCCGCGTTCTCGATGACCGGCACCAGCGCCACGACGTCGTAGATCTCGAGGTCGGCCTCCACAACCAGGTCGCAAAGCCCGGAGGCGAGCAGCCCATAGGCGTAGCAGTCGGTGCCAAACCTGCGCATCCCGACTTCGCGGCTGAGGGCAGCGAAGGCGTCCGCGTCCTGACCGTCGAACATGTCTGGCGAGGTGGCGAAGAGCCGCGCGTCCTTCAGCGATGTGCAAGCGTTCACGCGCACAGGTGTTCCGCTGAAGGTCGTTTGTCCGGCATGCCCGACCCAGCGCTCGCGCAGCGCCGGCATTTCGATCACGCCAAGCACCGGCTTGCCGTCGTCAAGAAGGGCGATGAGGCAGCCGAACAGTGGTACGCCGCAGATAAAGCTCTGCGTGCCGTCGATCGGGTCGATGACCCAGCCAAGTCCGGCGCCGATTGAGCCGCCGGATTCTTCGCCGAAAAAGCCATGGTGTGGGTAGCGGTTGGCAATCAGCAACCGAAGTTCCGACTCGATTTCCCGGTCGGCCCGGGTGACGGGACTCGCGTCCGACTTGATTGCGATTTCCACGCCGGACCGGAAGTAATGCATGGCCTTGGCGCGGGCGATGTCGGCCAACTCACCGGAAAATATAGACAGGGCCCGGAGATCGTCAGCGTTCACTTCACGCTCCACGTGGACCTTCAATCAGGGTCGAGGCGGAAACTGATATTGAGCCGGTTAAAGGCGTTAATCAAACTGATGGCCACCGTGAGGTCAGCAAGTTCTTTCTCGCTGAACATCGCGGCGGCGGCTTTGAAGTCATCGTCGGGCACGTGGGTGTCCGCCACCCGTGTGACAGATTCTGCCCACGCCAGCGCTGCCTTCTCACGGTCGCTGAACAAGGGCCCCGCTTCATCCCAAACTTGCAGGAGCGTGAGTTTCTCCGGATCAACCCCTCGCTTGATGAGGTCGCGTGTATGCCTGACCAGGCAAGAGGCGCACCCGTTGATCTGGCTCACGCGCAAAAAAACCAGTTCGACGAGCATCTTGTCGAGTCCCGAGCGGAGAACGTAGCCATAGACGTCGGCAAAAGCTTTGAAACCGGCGGGCGATGCCTTGGTGTAGTCGAGTCTCATTGAAGCCTCCTGCTTGTCTTTGGTACCCGGCGCCAGCGCGGGGATCGGCGTATCGTCGCAGTCCCGCGCCGGGGATGCCACGGTCGTATTCACTATAGGAACCGAGGTCAGGCTGCACCAGACATGCGTCGTGAACGAGTGTGTTGCTCGCAGGACACCAATATCCGGCTGCGGGAAGGTCGAACGGCTCTTCATGGCCAACCGCTGAATTCCGCGGCGGTCCGCTTCGTTGGCTACCGACGCCTGCCAGTGCATAGAGGAAGTGCGCTCACCAATGGTCCGCATCCTCTTGGCTATCTCTTGGCTATCGCCCCAGTCTCTCCCGCAGGAACTCAATAAAGCGTTGCGTCTTCGCTGGCAGCAACCGGGTTTCGGTGATGGCATATACGGGCATCGGCGCGCCGTGCCATGCGGGCATGATGCGCCGCAGTTTGCCGCTGGCCAGGTCATCGGCGACGATTTCTTCCGGCATCAGGATGATGCCCATGTCAAGTTTCGCCAATCGGCGGATCATGCCAACGCTGTTGAGTGTAGCCTGAGGGCGGTCAGCCTGGCGCTCGAGACGCAGGTATTGAGTGAACTGGCCGCGCCGCGCTGAGACGGCTCCGAAAGTGCTATGGATCAGTGCCCTTTCGTGGTCTGCGACGGAAGATACAACATCGCCCCGACAGCTTCGGCCTGGGAACGCGTGGCAGTTTTCTCGAAAATCGCGCGCAACTGGGTACGAACCGTTGCGACGGATACACCGGCGGCCGCGGCATACTCGTCGGGGGTCTTGCCGCCGATCAGCGCCTCGCCCACCGCGGCCTCGGCCGCTGTCAGCCCGAACGCCTGCTGCAACTGCCTTGCGCGCACCATTGGCACCTCGCTCCGGCGCCTGGCCGTCACCAGGATTTCCGCATGACCGAATGCCATGCGGGTATCGCGGCCAGGCAGGCGGCTGATGCCCAGGAAGATTTCCGGCTGCAGGCCCGGTGCCGGCCGCAGTGCCAGGCTTTCTGCCTGACGCGATCTCGCGGCACGCACGATCGCGGCCTGCAACCTGGCATTCTCGGCCGCCACGGTGGCGGACAACTGCCCGTGGCTGAGCTTCAGACAGGCCGTCGCCCGCAGCATACCCTCCGCCGATTGGTTGGCAAAGACAACTTTCATGCTGCTGTCGAGCGCGAACACGGCGACACCCAACTGCGCCATCATTTCCGACCCCATGGCCGCGTCGCGATGCAGCACGCGCGCGTCCTGCCATAGGTTGATGGCGCGCTGCAGGTGGGCCGCCATGCCGTTGATGCCCTGGCGCTCCTGGTCCGAATAGGCTGGACGATCGTTCGACCGCAGCAGTCCCAGCAGGATGTCATCTGAACCGGGCCGCGCCAGGCGCGCGCCGGTGAGGTAGCGGAAGCCCGTTGGAATATGGAAGTCCTGGTAGAACTCGCTGCGCGCGACGTCGGCCTCGCTTAGATAGTCCTGGCAGAACTGGAATTGGCCGATGGCTGCCCTGGCCACCACTTCGCGCCGTGGGTCGAGCGCGCCGTAGTACTGGTCATAGAGCGCCACGACCGAATCCCAGTGTTTGTCCGACGTGTAGGCAGCCAGGTGCGGGGCGTTGCGTTCCGGGTCCCAGCTGAACATATGGAATCCGGTCGCTCCCAAGGCTTCGACTACTGTTTGAAACACGTCGAGAAAGCCGTCCTGTTGCAATGCGGCCTCATAGAGGTCGCCAATCTGATGGTCCCGTAGCAAGCCTTTCTCCCCCAAACGATTCGCTTTCCTTCTGATCGGCGCATGTGCCGACAAGCCTCTAGCGGGCTGCGTTCAGCTTGCCATAACGCCTTGCTAGACCATGCCCTTCCAATCGGGGGATTGACCGTTCTTCATTCAAATGAATGATGCGCGAGGATTTTCCATTTCAGAGAATCGCAGCGCGAAGACGGGCCATGCACGTCTCACGCTTTCTGAAAACGACAGGGGGAATCCGGTTCATGAAAACAAGACTTCTACTCGCGGCAATCGCCGCAGCGGCACTGAGCGCATGCGGTGGCGGTTCCGATTCGGCAGCGCCGTCGGGCACACCCGCCGCACCGGCCACGCCGACCACCAAGGTGTCCGGTACCGCCGCCGTGGGCGCGGCACTGCCGAACGCCACGGTGCAAGCCAAATGCGCATCCGGCAGTGGTACGGCTACCACGGCCGCCGACGGCACCTTCACGATCAGCATCCCGGACGCAAAGCGTCCGTGTGTGCTAAGTGTCACAACAGCCGACGGCACCACACTCCATTCGGTGGTCGAGGCGGGCACGGGCACGAGCGCCGTGGCCAACATCACGCCGCTGACCGAGCTGATCACGGCATCACTTGCCGGCGGTAGCACCAAGGACTTCTTCGACAGTTTCGATGCCACCGCGCAGTCGAAGCTGAACGCCGATGGCCTCAGCGGCGCGATTGAAACGGTCAGGCTGATCCTGAGCGGCACGGTCGACCTGGCCGGCGTGGATCCGCTCAAGGACACCCTGGTTGCCGCGCACGGCGATACGCCGGGCAATGCGCTGGACCAGCGGCTCGATACACTGGGCGCCGCGCTCGACTCGTCGAAGACCTCGATCTCGGACCTGTCCGACGCCGTGGCAAGCAACACGGGTTCGACGGACGGCATCACGACCCTCCTGAATCCCGCATCGGCCACCTGTGCCACGTACCGCAGCGGCAAATACCAGAAGGTGGACCTGACGGCGAACACGATCCAGCGATTCACCGTGGACGCCGTCGCGCTCACGCGCACCAATGACGCTACGAGCGCATCGGAGCAGTTCGAGGCCAACGCCAGTGAAGCCTGCCGCTTTGGCAATACCGACGCCAGGCTGCTGGTTTCCAAATCCGGCATCGGGCTGGAGCGCCGCGCCGGCGCGCCAAGCCTGCTGATTCCGGAGCAGACCATTCCGCTGTCCGAACTGGCGGGCGACTGGGTGGCGATGAGCTTTGAGCGCGACACCAATCCTGGCAACTACGGCTCCGGCCTGATCCAGTTCAGTGTGGATGGCGCGGGCAAGTTCACCACGGCCGCCGATTGCGGCAAGAGTGGCTGTGGCCAGCCCTGGCCCGCCAGTGACCTGCCGACGTTCTCGGTCAATGCCAATGGCGGCTTCGATCTCACCGACACCAGCGGCACTGCCCGCGCATTCGGCTTCAAGGGCGTGGATGGCCAACTCGCCATCGTGATTGTCCATGCCGACGGCTTCATGGTCGCAAGGCATCCGGTCGCACGCGTGCTGCCGGCAGTGGGCTTCACCAACGCCTACTGGGATGCTTCGGTGAATCCTATGGGTGTCACCGACATCACCACGTTCTCGAACACGGTGACGGCCGTCGATACGACTGCTCACAGCTACACGCGCCAGCGCAACGATGGCCGTATCGACACCTGGTATGACAACGTGCCGCTCACGGGCCTTCGTTACCGGCCTGCCGTGGCACCGGTCAATGGCATTCCGGGCGCCGCCGAGGCCATCAGCATGAACCTGTCCAACACGGGCCTGACCATTGCGATCAACGCCAGCCCGATCAACACGTTCTACTCGATCTCGATCGACCGGCCGTAAGCCGGTCCGGCTGATGTCCAGGCCCCGCGCGAGCTTCGGTTCGGCGGGGCCTTTTCCTTTTTCCGCTTCAATGCACTCGCCAGCTGACGGCTTCTCCACTTTCCCCCTAAAGTCCCCCAGCCAGCCCGCCGTTAACCCCAATCGCCCCCCATTTCCCAAACAGCACCCAAATCCCCCGCCTTTTCCCATGAATGGGAACCCCCCCACGCTTCGATAATCCGTCCTGACGAATAGCGGCTGGCCGCTTCGCACGGAGCGTGGATGTCCGAAGAAAGCGATCTCGAGAAAACCGAACCCGCCTCACCCCGGCGCCTGGAAAAGGCGCGCGAGGAGGGGCAGGTGGTGCGCTCGCGCGAGCTGGCCACGTTCATCATGCTGATCTCCGGCGTCGTCGGGCTGTCGACGCTGGGCGGCCACATGGGCCGCAGCCTCAACCAGGTCATGCAGGGCGCGCTGCGCTTCGAGCGGGAAACCGCCTTCGATACCTCGCGCATGCTGTCGCGCTTTGCCCTGATGGTATGGGACAGCCTGCTTGCCTTCCTGCCGCTGCTGCTGCTGTTCGGCGTTGCCGCGCTGGCCGCGCCACTGATGCTGGGCGGCTGGGTGTTCTCGGCCAAGTCGTTCGCGCCGCAGTTCTCGCGCATGTCGCCGATCGCCGGGCTGGGCCGACTGTTTTCGGCGCATTCCCTGGTCGAGTTGCTCAAGGCGGTGGCCAAGTCGCTGCTGGTGGGCGCGGTCGGCGCCTGGGTGCTGTGGCAGCGCCTGCCGGAAGCGATCGCGCTGATGAACGCGCCGGTGCAGGAAGCGCTGCTGCGCATGGTCGACCTGGTGCTGTACTGCTGCCTGTTGGTGTCGCTGTCGCTGCTGGTGGTGGCGGCCATCGACGTGCCCTGGCAGTACTGGGAGTTCTTCAAGAAGCTGCGCATGACCAAGGAAGAGGTCAAGCAGGAATTCAAGGAGAGCGAGGGCGATCCGCATATCAAGAACCGTATCCGCCAGCAGCAGCGCGCCATGGCCCGCCGCCGCATGATGACCGAGGTGCCCAAGGCCGACGTGGTGGTGACCAATCCCACGCACTTCGCCGTGGCGCTGCGTTATGAGGAAGGTCGCATGAGTGCGCCGCGCGTGGTGGCCAAGGGCACCGGCGAAGTCGCCGCGCGCATCCGCGCGCTGGCGGCCGAGCACCGCGTGCCGCTGATGTCGGCGCCGCCGCTGGCGCGTGCGCTGCACCGCCACGTGGAGCTGGGCCACGAGATTCCCGCAGGACTCTATACCGCCGTGGCCGAAGTGCTGGCCTGGGTCTACCAACTGAAGCACTGGCACTACTCGCAGGGCCCGCAGCCGCACGCGCCGTCGGACCTGCCGGTGCCTGATGAACTCGCCGTACCGGAAAGCCGCGAATGAACGCTCTGAGCTCGCTGTTGAACCTGCCTGGCCTGCGCTCGGCCGGCCAGATGAAGGCCTTCACCGGGCCGCTGCTGATCATCATGATCCTGGGGATGATGATCCTGCCGCTGCCGGCCTTCGTGCTGGACCTGCTGTTTACCTTCAATATCGCGCTGGCGATCATGGTGCTGCTGGTCAGCATGTATACGCAGAAGCCGCTGGACTTCGCCGCGTTCCCCGCGGTGCTGCTGTTTACCACGCTGCTGCGCCTGTCGCTGAACGTCGCTTCCACCCGCGTGGTGCTGCTCGAAGGCCACACCGGCCCCGACGCCGCCGGCAAGGTGGTGGAAGCGTTCGGCCACTTCCTGGTGGGCGGCAACTTCGCGGTCGGCATCGTGGTGTTCGCGATCCTGGTGGTGATCAACTTCATGGTCATCACCAAGGGTGCGGGCCGTATCGCCGAGGTGGGCGCGCGCTTCATGCTGGACTCGATGCCCGGCAAGCAGATGTCGATCGATGCCGACCTCAACGCCGGGCTGATCGACGAAGCCGCGGCCAAGAAGCGCCGCGCCGAAGTGGCGCAGGAATCGGACTTCTACGGCGCCATGGACGGTGCCAGCAAGTTCGTGCGCGGCGACGCCGTGGCGGGCCTGATCATCATGTTCATCAACGTCGCCGCCGGCATGGTGGTGGGCATGGTGCAGCACGACCTGGACTTCGGCACCGCCGTGCACAACTACACGCTGCTGACCATCGGCGACGGCCTGGTCGCGCAGATCCCGGCGCTGGTGATCTCGACCGCGGCCGGCGTGATCGTGTCGCGCGTGGCCAATGAGCAGGACGTCGGCGAGCAGCTGACCGGGCAGCTCTTCTCTAACCCGCGCGTGCTGTACCTGACCGCCGGCATCATGGGCCTGATGGGCATCATCCCGGGCATGCCGCATTTCGCCTTCCTGCTGCTGGCCGGCGCGCTGGTCTGGATGGGCCGCTACCTGTCGCGCAAGGCGGCAACGCAGCAGCAGGTAAAGCAGCGCGAGGAACGCACGCCCGCGGTGGCGCAGGAATCGACCGAAGCCAGCTGGGACGATGTCGCGCTGGTCGACCCGCTCGGCATGGAAGTGGGCTATCGCCTGATCACGCTGGTCGACCGCGCGCAGGACGGCGAACTGCTCGGCCGCATCAAGAGCATCCGCAAGAAGGTGGCGCAGGAAATCGGCTTCCTGGTGCCGGTCGTGCATATCCGCGACAACCTGGAGCTCAAGCCCAACGCCTACCGCATCACGCTCAAGGGCGTCGAGATCGGCCGCGGCGAAGCCATGCCGGGGCAGTGGATGGCGATCAACCCGGGCCAGGTCAGCGGCACGCTGCCGGGCGCGGCCACGCGCGATCCCGCCTTCGGCCTGCCGGCGGTGTGGATCGATGCGGGCATCAAGGAGCAGGCGCAGTCCTACGGCTACACCGTGGTCGATGCCAGCACGGTGGTCGCCACGCATCTGAACCACCTGATCCACATGCATGCGGCCGAGCTGCTCGGCCGCCAGGAAGTGCAGGCGCTGCTGGACCGCATCGCCAGGGATGCGCCCAAGCTGACCGAAGACCTGGTGCCCAAGACCATCTCGCTGACGGCGCTGCAGAAGATCCTGCAGAACCTGCTCGACGAAGGCGTGCCGATCCGCGACATGCGCACCATTCTCGACGTGGTGGCCGAGCATGCGCCCAAGATCAGCGACCCCAACGAGCTGACCGCGATGGTGCGCGTGGCCATGGGCCGCGCCATCACGCAGCAGCTGTTCCCGAACAACGCCGACCTGCAGGTGATCGGCCTCGACGCCGGCCTGGAGCGGGTGCTGTCGCACGCGCTGACCAACGGCGGCGGCATCGAGCCGGGGCTGGCCGATGCGCTGCTGCAGCAGACCCAGGGCGCGGTCACGCGCCAGGAGCAGATGGGGCTGGACCCGGTGCTGCTGGTGCCGTCGCAGCTGCGCCCGCTGATGGCGCGCTTCCTGCGCCGCACGCTGCCGCAGCTGAGGGTGCTGTCGCACGCCGAGGTGCCTGACAACCGCAATATCCGCATCACCGCCATGATCGGCGCGTGAGGTGCCAACGACCAAGCCAACGATCAAGCCAACGACAGAGCCAACGACAGAGCCAACGATGAGCGTAGCCAAATTTGTCGCCGCCAACGGCCGTGAAGCCATGCGCCAGGTGCGCGAAGCCATGGGCCCCGATGCCGTGGTGCTGTCCAACCGCACCGTAGAGGGCGGGGTCGAGATCGTCGCGATGCGCGATGCCGACCTGGGCAGCGTATCGGGCAGCGCGCAGGCCTATGTGCCACCCGCGCCGCCCGCGCCGGCGGCCGAGCCTGCAGCCATTGGCGACCTGCGCGGCGAGCTGCAGTCGATGCGCGCGATGCTGGAGCGCCAGCTTGCCGGCATCGGCAATGCGCCCACCGCTGCAGGCCACGGCGTTGCCGCCAGCGACCCGCTGCGCGAATCGCTGTTCGAATGGATGGTGGGCGCCGGCTTCTCCGGCCAGCTGGCGCGCACGCTGCTGGCACGCCTGCCGCTGGGCTACGACCGTCCCGCCGCGATGACGTGGATCCGCAAGGAGTTGGCCAGCAAGGTGCCGGTGCTGGGCGACGAAGACCACCTGTTCGCGCAGGGCGGCGTGCTGGCGCTGATCGGGCCCACCGGCGTGGGCAAGACCACCACCACCGCCAAGCTGGCGGCGCGCTTTGTGCTGCGCCACGGTGCCGACAAGCTGGCGCTGCTGACCACCGACAGCTTCCGTATCGGCGCGCATGAACAGCTGCGCATCTATGGCGACATCCTCGGCGTGCCGGTGCATGCGGTGAAGGACGCCGCCGACCTGCGCTTCGCGCTGGCGGCGATGAAGGACAAGCACCTGGTCATCATCGACACCGTCGGCATGAGCCAGCGCGACCGCAGCCTGTCGGAGCAGATCGCCATGCTGGCCGGCGTGCCCGCGCCGGTGCAGCGCGTGCTGCTGCTCAATGGCGCCAGCCACGGCGACACGCTCAATGAAGTCGTGCATGCCTACCGCCACGATGCCGCGCCCGATGGCGGCGGCATCGACGGCTGCATCATCAGCAAGCTGGATGAGGCCACGCACCTGGGCTCCGTGCTCGACGTGGTGATCCGCCACCGCCTGCCGGTGTTCTACGCCTCCACCGGCCAGCGCGTGCCCGAGCACCTGGAGCTGGCCAGCAGCACCGCGCTGGTCGAACGCGCCTTCCTGACGCCGCGCCGCGGCTCGGTCTTTGCCGATGCCGACGCCGCGCGCCGCCGCCAGGCGGTCGCGGACGAGCAGGCCGGGAACGGTGGGAAGGGCGGTGCCGAGGACGTGTTGCGCTCGCTGACCGACAGCGCCGACGCGCTGGGCCAATGCGTTGCGGAGCTCAACCACGCCGGCCTCGGCTTCGACCTGGCGCGCTCGCTATGGCAGCAGCGCACCGCGGGCGATACCGCGCTGCGCGCGATGGCGCAGCAGGTACGTGAAGCGGTCTGCCGCGACGTCAACCGTGCCTGCGACCAGTACGTGCTGGCGCTGGCGGCCACGCTGCCGGTCAGCGTGCCCGGCCGCCGCACGCCGCAGCCGCTGCAGCACACGCTGTGGCTGGGCGACCGCGACGGCACGCCGCTGGCCGCCACCGTCACCGCCGCCGGCCGCGCCGGCCAGCCGCTGGGCGAAGCCGATGCCGAGGCCGCCAACCTGCGCGCGGCCATGAGCGCCGCGCGCAAGGTGGTCAACCTGGTCGACGCGATGCCGTCCGCCGCCGCGCTGGCGCGCTGGCAGCAGGCCGGCGAACGCTGGATCGCGGGCGCGCGCAAGACCGTGCGCGTGGTCAGCGCAGGCGCCGCCTGGAAGCTCGATGCGCTTGCCGATACCCTGACCTTCCACGCCGTCGGCGACGCCGTCGTGCGCGAGCGCGACGCCGAGCGCTGGCTCGCCACCGCCGACGTGCGCGTGCCCGACAGCCCCGCGCGTGGCAAGGGCGCCCCGGAAGGCGGCATCGATGCCTGCCTGGTGGTGGTGCGCCTGGTCGACCGCGCCAGCGGCGAGTTGCTCGATACCCGCTATTCGCTGTGCGACCCCGCGCTGGCGCCGGACGCGGCGCGGGTGGCGCACTGGACGCCATGGTCGGACACGGCCGAAACGCGCCTGCGCACGCTGCGCCATGCCGCCGACCACTTCGCGCAGGATGCCGAGGCCGGCCACGCCGCCAGCGCCGCACTCGCGGCGCTGCAACTGGGCCTGTCCGTGCTGCGCCTCGAACACGCGCCGACCGCGACCGCGCCGTCATTCCTGGCACGACTGGCCGGCCGCGCCGTGCGGGCCGGCACGGCGGTGCCGGGCACCGTGCTCAATGAAGGCATGGGCCGCATGCTGGCGCTGCTCGACGTACTGGAGAACTACCCCGGCCGCGCGGCGGCGGCACCTGCCGCTGCCGAGGAAACGGTCGATGCCATGGGGGCCGACGCCATGGGAGCCCTGCAGTGAGCGCCCTCGCCATGGACCAGGCAGAAAGCCTGCGGCGCATGCTGGCGCCGCGCACCACGCGCCGCATCGCCGTGGTCGCCAGCGAACGCGGCGCCGGCGCCACCACGGTGGCGCTGGGCCTGTCGCACGCACTGGCGATGCAGGGCGAGCGCGTGCTGCTGCTCGACGAAGACCCTGCCACGGCGCGCGCAACCCGGCTTGCCGGCGCGACCCCGGCCGGCACGCTCGCCGACGTGCAGGAAGGACGCCTGCCGCTGGAAGCCGCGGCAGGCCTCGGCACCGGCGGCGCGGTATCGGTGCTGCCGGCCGGCCGCCAGCGCGCCGGGCTTGAGGTGCCAGCCGCGGCGCTGTCGGCCTTCCGCAGCGTGCTGGTCGATGCCACCGCCGATGCCGGCGGCGCGCTGTCGCCCTTTGCCGGCAGCGCGCACAACGTGGTGATCGTGATGCGTCCGGAACTGGCGTCGATCACCGCCGCGTATGCCTGCATCAAGCGCCTGCACCACCTGTATGCCTGGCGCCGCTTCCACCTGGTGGTCAACATGGCCGCCGCCGAAGCCGGCGTGCAGGCGATCCTGCGCAACCTGGCGCGCACCGCCAGCCAGTACCTGGGCGTGGAAGTGCTGTGCGCCGGCCGGCTGCCGGCCGACCCGCTGGTGGCGCGCGGCGTGCAGCTCGGCCGCTGCGTGGTCGAGGCCTTCCCGGCCGCACCCGCGACCAGCGCGCTGCGCCGCACCGCCGGCAGCATCGGCGGCTGGCCGCTGCGCGTCGAGGCGCCAGCCCCTGCCGCGACGCCGGTGCCGGCATGAGCCCCGCCCGAACCATGCCTTACCAACGAACCAGACCCTGAGCCAGCCGGCGCGCCGCGTGGCGCGCCCGTCCAGCAATCCAGCATTCACGAGAATTGCACCATGTACACGATCCAGGGAAAGCTCGACCAGGCCGATGTGGTCAAGGCGCACGCACAGCTGGTGCGTCGCATCGCCTTGCAGCTGGCCGCCAAGCTGCCTGCCAGCGTGCAGATCGACGACCTGATCCAGGCCGGCATGATCGGCCTGCTCGATGCCGCCAAGCGCTATGAAGACACCCACGGCGCACGCTTCGAGACCTACGCCAGCCAGCGCATCCGCGGCGCCATGCTCGACGAGGTGCGCGCCAACGACTGGCAGTCGCGCAGCCTGCGCCAGTTCACGCGGCGCATCGAACGCACCCAGCGCTCGCTCGAGCAGAAGCTCGGACGCACGCCGCTCGATTCCGAGGTGGCCGAGGCGATGGAAATGCCACTGGATGAATACCAGGTCCTGCTCAACGAGGTCTATGGCTGCCAGCTGCTGCATTACGAAGATTTCGAGCGCTCCGGCGAAGAGGATTTCCTCGACCGCCATCTTGGCGCCAGCGACGACGGCAATCCGCTGACGGTGCTGATGGAAAGCGGCATGCGCCAAGCGCTGATCCGCGCCATCGACCGGCTGCCCGAGCGCGAGAAGCTGGTGCTGTCGCTGTGCTATGACCAGGAACTGAACCTGCGCGAGATCGGGGCGGTGCTGGATGTGACCGAGTCACGGGTGTGCCAGATCCGGGGGCAGGCGATTACGCGGTTGCGCAATCAGTTGCGTGGGTTGTTGTGATGGCCGGCCTGGCGCGCGGCGCCGGTCTCGCGCTCATGGCCGTGTCTGCCTGCGCATGGGCGGCGATCGAAGGCGGGACGCGGCATGCGTGGACCGGGTCGGTCAATGGGCCGGCGCTGCATGGGCGCGGGCAGCGGGCTGTTTCGGCGCCGATTCATCCTGTGGGGGTGTTGCCGCAGGCGGAAGGGGTGATTACTAGCGTGCGCTGGCGTTATCGCTTCGTTCAGACGCCGCCGGTGGAACTGCAGGCATACCTCTGCAATGCGCAGCGGTGTGTGATGCTGCCTCAGGCCGAGGGTCAGACTTCGGCGTTTTCCGGGGATGATGCTACCAAGGGGTTTGTGTTTGCGTTTCGGGTGCCGGGGCAGGGGAGTCTGGTGCCGGTTTTGCAGGGCGGGAGCAATGAGGTGGTTGTAGGGTTTCGGTAGGGGTTGTTTGGCCCCTGCTGCCAGCCGCAGCACAGGAATGCCTTCGGCTGCGCCCCGCGGACCGGTTTCCTCCCCGTGTTCGCCCGGCGCGCGACCATAGCGCCTGGCTTAAAATCGTTCGTCATGATTCTGGTGTACGGTCGTCCGTCACAAAGGAACGATGATGACGCTAACCCCTGCCATTGGCCACGGCCGGCTGCGGGCCCGCCAGGCCAGGACCGCCGCCGCGTGCACGACTTCGGTGCTCGACGGCGGCCTGGTCTTCGACCATCGCCATTGGGTGTGCGGCGAGGCGGAATTCCGCTGGAGTGCTCCGCGCCACCTGATCGTGCTGACCGAGCGCGGGACGACCGCGCGCACCTGTGTCTCCAGCGAAGGGCGTGTGATGCACGACGGGCGCGACGGGCCGGGGACGCTCAGTTTTGTGCCGGCCCATGCCGAGCGCAGCGGCCATTTCCGCGACGCAGACCTGGTTTATACGGCGTTATGGCTTGATCCTGCGCTGGGCCTGCCGGGCTGCGACCGGTTGGCGCAATTGCCGATGCGCATCAACGACACGGCCGACGCCGTGGTCCAGGCATTGCTGAAATCGTTAAGCGCGGAGATGGCCGCAGGTCGCGTTCCGGAAGCCGTCTATCTCGAACATCTGGTCTCGCTGGTGTCGCTGCGCATCGCCGGCGCCATGCCGGCCGCACCCGTGCGCCGCATGCCGGGCGTGGGCAAGCGGTTGCTGGCGCGCCTGACGGACTACATCGACTCGCGGCTGGACACGCCGCTTTCACTGAGCGACCTGGCCGGCGTGGCCGGCATGCCGGTGGACACCTTCGCGCGCCGCTTCAAGGCAGAGACCGGAATGGCTCCGTATGCCTATGTCATCTCGCGGCGCGTGCGGCGTGCGCAATGCCTGCTGCGCGGCAGTCCGATGCCGATCAGCGCCATGGCGCTGGAGTTGGGTTTTTCCAGCCAGAGCCATTTCACTTCCACCTTCCAACGCCTGACTGGCACCACGCCCCGCAGCTACCGGACGCACATGGGCCAGGATTCTGATATTTCCTCCTGATATGTGAAAGAAGCGCCGCCGCGGCCTCCGGGATACTGCAAGGGCTGGCTGTGGCGGCTTCCGTGGTGGAAGTCTGCCGCGCCGCGCGGCAGGGCCAGGCCCTGCCGTCCTTATCAGGAGCAGACCATGGATCAGGCGGATCATCCGCAAAACCCGGGTCGCCGCGCTGTGCTGCGGGCCAGCGCGGCGAGCGGCATGTTCTTCGCAGTGCGCGCCGGCGCGGCCCAGGCCGCAGTGGCCGAGTCGTCGGCGGGTGCGCCAGCCGCCGCGGTGCCGGCGCGGCCGCTGGTCCTGCGCATCAACGGCGCGGAACACGCGGTCGAGCTGGACGTGCGCACGACCCTGCTGGACGCGCTGCGCAACCAGCTCGGCCTGACCGGTACCAAGAAGGGTTGTGACCACGGCCAGTGCGGCGCCTGCACCGTGCTGGTGAACGGCCGCCGCATCAATGCGTGCCTGACGCTGGCGGTCATGCATGAAGGCGACGAGATCACCACCATCGAAGGCCTGGCCGACGGCGATGCGCTGCATCCGGTGCAATCCGCCTTTATCGCGCGTGACGCTTTCCAGTGTGGCTACTGCACGCCCGGGCAGATCTGCTCGGCCGTGGGCATGCTGGCCGAGGTTCGCGCCGGTTGGCCCAGCCATGCAAGCAGTGATGTGGCTGCGCGCGAATTCACGCTCGACGAGGTGGAGATACGCGAGCGCATGAGCGGCAACCTGTGCCGTTGCGCCGCCTATCCGAACATCGTCGCCGCCATTCGCGATGCTGCGCAAGGAGGGCGCTCATGAACCCCTTTACCTATGAACGCGCCCAGGACCCGGCTCAAGCCGCGCGGGCCGTGGCCGCTCGGGACGGGGCGCGCTTTGTCGGCGGCGGCACCAACCTGCTCGACCTGATGAAGCTGCGCATCGAAGCGCCGCGCCATCTGGTCGACCTCAGCCGCCTGCCGCTGGCCACGATCGACGAGACGGCGGACGGCGGGCTGCGCATTGGCGCACAGGTGCGCAACAGCGATCTGGCGGCCGATCCCCGCGTGAGGGCGCGCTATCCGCTGCTGTCGCAGGCGCTGCTCGCCGGCGCATCCGGGCAGATCCGCAACAAGGCGTCGACGGCGGGCAACCTGCTGCAGCGTACGCGCTGCGCCTATTTCTACGACCCGCACATGCCCTGCAACAAGCGCACGCCCGGCAGCGGGTGCGCGGCGATGCAGGGCCACAACCGCATGAACGCCATCCTGGGCGCCAGCGACTCCTGCATCGCCGTGCACCCGTCCGACATGGCCGTGGCGATGGCGGCGCTGGATGCGCAGGTGCATACCGTGTTGCCGCAGGGCGGCGGGCGCGTCATCGCCTTGCGCGAGCTGCACCGCTTGCCGGGCGCGACGCCACATATCGAAACCCAGCTCGGGCATGGCGAGATGATCGCCGCGGTCACGCTGCCACCGCCGCCGCCCGGCCGGCAGCTCTACCGCAAGGTACGCGACCGCGCTTCGTATGCGTTTGCGCTGGTGTCGGTGGCGCTGGTGCTGGACATACGAGATGGCCGCGTGCAGGCGGCGCGTATCGCACTGGGCGGCGTGGCCCCGCGCCCCTGGCGGGCAGACGCCGCCGAGCAGGTGCTGGCCGGCAGGTCTGCGGACGCGCCCAGCTGGCAAGCGGCCGCGGATGCGGCCCTGGCGGGCGCCCGCGGCCATGGCGGCAACGATTTCAAGATTCCGCTGGCCGCGCAGACCTTGCGGCAGACCCTGGCTGCCGCCGCGCAGGTCGCGCCAAGGCGGGCTTGAAGCGAGTCGGTAATCCGATGCGCCGGCAGCTTGCGAACTGCCCCGGCGGGCAATAGAAACGGAAAGCGAAAATGACGACGAATATGCAGGGCAACGCAGGCAAGGGGCCGGGCGCACCGGTGGGCTTGCCTGTCGACCGGGTTGACGGCAGGCTGAAGGTCACGGGCCGCGCCACCTATGCCTATGAGCAGCGGGTGGCCGGCGGCGCGCCGCCAGCCTACGGCTATATCGTGGGCGCCACTGTCGCGCGCGGCCGCATCCTTTCCATCGATACGCGGCAAGCGCGGCAGGCGCCCGGGGTGCTGTATGTGATGACGCACCTCAACGCGCCGGCGCAGCCGGCATTCGGGCCGCCGGTGCCGCCCACCGCGCGCGACGTGTTCACGCGCGCCAGGCCGTACCTGGCATCGGACCACGTGCGCTACTACGACGAGCCGGTGGCGCTGGTCGTGGCCGAGACCTTCGAAGCGGCACGCGCCGCGGCCGCGCTGGTGCAGGTGCGCTACCAGGCCGCGAAGGGTGAATTCGAGCTGGCGCCCAGGCTGGCCGAAGCCTACAAGCCGCCGCGCACCAACGCCGGTTTCGCGCCCGACAGCACGACGGGAGATTTCGGCAACGCGTTTTCCCAGGCTGCTGTTGCGCTGGACGTGACCTACGCCACGCCGTACCAGAGCCACAATCCGATGGAGCCGCACGCCACCATGGCGGTATGGTCGGATGCGGGCCTGACCGTCTACACGGGGACGCAGACCGTCGGCAATTTCCAGGCCGGGCTGGCTGCCACGCTGCGCATCCCGCCGGAACGCGTGCGCATCGTCAGCCCATTCACCGGCGGCGGCTTTGGTGCCAAGCTGATCGTCCATGCCGACACCGTGCTGGCCGCGCTGGCCGCCCGCGAATTGCGGCGGCCCGTGAAGATCGCACTGACGCGCCAGCAAATGTACGCCAATGCCGGTCACCGCGCGGCCATGTCACACCGTGTACGGCTGGGCGCGGGCCGCGACGGCCGGCTGTCGGCGATGGCTTATGAAGTCTGGTCTGCCACCTGCAGGTTCGAGGAATTCTGCGAGCAGACCGCGGTGTTCGCCCGCGCGTTGTACGCCGCGCCCCACCGCATTACGCGGCACCGGCTGGTGTCGGTGGACCTGAATCGCGGCGAATGGATGCGTTCGCCGGGCGAGGCGCCAGGCATGCAGGCCTTCGAATGCGCCATGGATGAACTGGCCGAGCGCCTGGGGCTAGACCCGATCGAGCTGCGCGTGCGCAACGAGCCCGGCCGCGAGCCCGAGACCGGCCTGCCTTACTCGACCCGCAACCTGGTGGACTGCATGCGCACGGGCGCCGAGCGTTTCGGCTGGCAGCGCCGCCGCGCCGCGCCGCGCAGCGTGCGCGAAGGGCGCTGGCTGGTGGGCATGGGCATGGCGGCGGCGATACGGCCGAACTACCTCGGCGCCGCTGCGGCACAGGTGGACATGGACACGCGCGGGCGCGTCACGGTACGCCTGGACATGACCGACATCGGCACCGGCACCTACACCATCCTGACGCAGATCGCGGCCGAGAGCCTGGGCATACCCCTGAACTGGGTGCGGGTCGAACTGGGGGACAGCCGGTTTCCGCGCACGGCGGGGTCTGGCGGATCCTGGGGCGCGGCCAGCGCCGGTTCCGCAGTCGCTGATGCCTGCGTGCAGCTCAAGCGCAGGATCGTATCGGCCGCGCACGGGCAGGGCGGTGGAGTTTCCTCCGAGGGCGGCTCCAGGGAAGTGCGCTTCGCCAATGGAGCCATCACCGTGAACGGGCGGACGCAGCGCCTGGACGACCTGCTGCCGCGTGTCGCGCCCGGCGGACTGCAGGCGGAAGGCCGGGTGGCAGGCATGGACGAGGCGTACAAAGCGTACTCGCAACACGCCTATGGCGCACACTTCGCCGAAGTGGCTGTCGATGCCGATACCGGTGAAGTGCGCATGCGGCGCATGCTGGCTGTCATCGGGGCCGGCCGCATCCTCAATCCCAAGACGGCGCGCTCGCAGATCCTTGGCGGCATGGCGTGGGGCATCGGCGCGGCCCTGATGGAGCAGACGCTGCTGGATGTGCGATACGGCAACTTCATCAACCACGATCTTGCCGAATATCACGTGCCAGTCAACGCCGATGTGGCGCAGATGGACGTGGTGTTCCTGGCGGAACCCGACTTCAATGCGAACCCGCTGGGCGTCAAGGGACTGGGGGAGCTTGGCGTGTGCGGCGCGGGAGCGGCGGTAGCCAATGCGGTTTACAACGCTACCGGGGTGCGGGTGCGGGAGTTCCCCCTGACGCTGGACAAGCTGCTGCCGGGGCTGCAGGCGGGATCAGAGCAATAACAGGAGGCGACACCAAGATAGGTCGTGAAAAATCGGACCTGCTGCAATGCAGGTCCGTGGCACCAGGGATCCGCAGAAGGCAGAGCTTTGCCCGGTCAGGCTCACCCAGCCGCCAGGCTGACACCTCCCACCCCAGCCGCCGCCTTCCCATCCTTCCCATACAACCCGGCATCGCCCCCACTATGCTGCCGCAGCGCCTGAATCGCCTGCTGCGTGAAATCGAGATGCGCCTTGATGACCGCGCCGTTCAGCGCATTGCCATCGCGCGTCACCCGCGCCGCATAGATCAGCTTGCGCCAGGCCTCCGCCACGCCGGCATCGATCTGCCGGCCAAGCAATTGCCCGTCCGCGCCGGCACGCAGGCCAAGCGCCTGCATCTGCGCTTCGCGCGCCCGAACCTGCCGCGACAGCGCCTGACCCACTTCCACCTTGCGCGTCAGCAACTCGCTGAGCGCGGTGAAATCCCCGCGCTTGATGGCATCGCGCTCTTCCGCAAGAAGTTGCCCGAAAGCTTCAACGCCTTCGGTTTCACGCTGCAGGGACTGGATCAGGCTTTGGCTCATGATTTGGCTATTGAGGGTCGGCCTGGCCTAGCTCGCGCAAGCTGGCGAGCAGGCCATCGGCAATCTTGCCCGGGTCGATCTTGATCCGGCCTTCGGCAATTGCCTGTCGGATTTCTTCGACCTTGGCGGTATCGATATCGTCGTCGGTTTCCTGTGTCAGGCGGCTGCTGATCTCGCGCACCTGCGCGGCAAGCGGGCTGACGCTCAGCCCGGAAGACGGCGGGGCGGCGCTGGCCGGCGCGGCCTGGGGCCGGGCGGCGGCGTCGCCTGCGGGCGCGTCGGCGGGCCGGGACGAGGTGGAATGGTTGATCTTCACGGGCGTTCCTTGCTGGTTTCCTATGGCATTACGGCCGTGGCGGGGAAATCTTTAGGGAACGTGCCCCAGGGGTGTGCCCCTGTGCCCGATATCGCCCGCACGGCAGGACCGGCGGCATTTTCGCATGCCGAGGCGCCATCTGAATCCGGCTGTCAGCCACGATCAGCACACTAAAAGTGCCTATTGCAGCACGACCGTGTCGCCGCTGCGCACCAGGCCGTTGACCACGTGGCCGTTGCGCAGGCGAACCTGCACGGTATTGCCGGTGGCGGCGTCGGCCAGCACCTTGCCCTCGCTGGTGATCTGGAACGCGTCCCCCTCGACCGACACCGTGACGGTCTGCCCCTGGCGCACCGCGATGGCCTTGCGCAGCAGGTCGCCGCGCATCGGCGAGCCGGCGGCGATGCGGTTGGCGGCGATGGCGCCGGCGAGCTGTGCCGGGTCGGTGATGACCGTGCGCGGCAAGGTGGCAAGGTCGCCCTGGCGCACTTCGATATCGGCCTGGCTGACCGGTTCGCCCGGGCCGAGTGCGCGCGCGGCGACGTAATAGTCGGTCAGCACCGACACGCGCGCCTGCATATAGCGCACCCACGGCCGCTCGCCGCCGCAGCGCACGCCGACCGAGACCCGGCCCCACGGCGAGGCGCCGGCAGGCAGGAACGGGTCGGGCGACACGCAGTCCGGCGCGCGGCCGCCCGACGGCGGCGCCACCTGCACGCTGACCTTGCCCGGCAGTCCGGCGGTCTGCTGCAGCAGGAAGCGCTCCACGGCAACGCGCGCGGGATCCTCGGTGAAGGGGCCCGCAGCGGCTGCGTGCTGGCCGGCCGGCGCCTGCATGGCGACCGGCGTGACCTGCGCCGGCGCGGCGCCGGCGGCCCCGGCAAGGCACAGCAGGCACGCCGCCAGCAGGGCCTGCGCCTTGCGCGGGCCGTTGCGGCGGGAATGGCGGCAGAGGGTGCGTCGGAGGGTGCGGCGATTGGGGTTCATCTGTACTTCCCGGCAAGGACGGCGGGGCCTGCGCTGGCATGCCCGGCGCGCTGCCCCTTGACCGGCGGCGCGCCCCGTCTACATCAGTCATCGGGTTCCGATTGTAGGCAGCGCCTTGCGCGAGGGCGTGCCGAAATGCAAGGATTTCCTGTCCTTATTCATCCGATTGGCGTGACGGGCCCCCGCCTAAGATGGCAACCCTGAAGAAGGTCGTCCCTTCGCTATTCGTTGAATTCATTGAATTCGTTGTCCGGTGGTTCGTCCACGCAGTCGGACAGGGAGATGCCAGCATGATCGACAGACTCGACGCGTCGCTACGCTTCCAGCAGGAGGCGCTGAGCTTGCGCAACCAGCGGCAATCGGTGATTGCCTCCAACATCGCGCACGCCGATACCCCGGGCTACAAGGCCCGCGACTTCGATTTCGCCAGCACGCTGGCGCAGTCGGTGGAACGCGGCCATCGCAACGAAGGCATGTCGCTGTCGACCACCCAGGTGCGCCACCTGCCCGCGCAGGCACCGACCCGCGAGGCGTTCGACCTGGCCTACCGCATTCCGCTGCAGTCCAGCGCCGACGGCAACACCGTTGAAATGGATGCCGAGCGCGTCGCCTTCGCCGACAACGCGGTGCATTTCGAGTCGGGCCTGACGGTGATGAACTCGAAGATCAAGACCATGCTGGCGGCGATCCAGCAATAAGACCACGCAGCAAGGAGAGAGCGCATGCCGGCAATGAACATCTTCGACGTCGCGGGCTCGGCCATGGCGGCGCAGTCGCAGCGCATGAACGTGACCGCGTCCAACCTGGCCAACGCCGACAGCGTGGTCAGCCCTGACGGGCAGGCCTACCGTGCCAAGCAAGTCGTGTTCGGCATGGCTCCCACGCCCGGCCAGAGCGACGTCGGCGGCGTGCAGGTGGCCGGCATCAGCGAAGACCCGTCGCCGCCGCGCATGGTCCACAACCCCACGCATCCGATGGCGAACGCGCAGGGCTACGTGGTCATGCCCAACGTCAACCCGGTGGAAGAGATGGTCAACATGATCTCGGCCTCGCGCTCGTACCAGGCCAATGTCGAGGTGCTCAACTCCGCCAAGAACATGATGCTCAAGACGCTGACGATCGGCCAGTAACAGCCAGTATCGGCCAGTATCGGCAATTAACGGCCCCTCGACGATCTAACGAAAAGGAACCGCGCGACATGACCACCACGTCTTCGGTCAACAGCAACAGCAGTACCACCAACATCAACGATGCGCTGAAGAGCAGCAGCTCCAGCGCCGCCGACCTGCAGAACAACTTCCTGAAGATGCTGGTGACCCAGCTCAACAACCAGGACCCGCTCAAGCCGCTGGATAACTCGCAGCTGACCTCGCAGCTGGCGCAGATTTCCACGGTCAGCGGCCAGCAGACCATGAACGCGACGCTGTCGCAGTTGCTGAACCAGGTCAGCGCCAGCCGCGCGATGGATTCCGCCGCGCTGATCGGCCGCACCGTGATGGTGCCGGGCAAGCAGGTGTCGGTCGAAGGCGGTGTGCCCGCAAAGTTCGGCATCGACCTGCCGTCCACGGCGGATGCCGTCACAGTCGACGTGCTCGACGACAAGGGCAATGTGGTGCGCACCATCGACATGAAGGGCCAGACCTCGGGCGTGCACGACGTGGCCTGGGACGGGAAGAACGATGCCGGTGTCGCGGTCGCTGACGGCGAATACACCTTCCGCGTCAACGCCACCGCCAACGGCACCTCGGTGCAGCCGGTGGCGCTGGTCTACGGCAAGGTACAGAGCATCAGTGGCGACGCGTCCGGCGTGCTGGTCAACCTGGCCGACGGCCAGGCCGCGAACGTCGACGAGGTACGGCGCATTCTCTAATCGCAGGCGCTGGTGCGCGCTGCGCGCCCGGCATCAACGACAGCCAAATCAAAAGGAAGCTATCCATGGGTTTCGGTCAAGGGGTAAGCGGCATCAATGCCGCGGCAGCCAATCTGGATGTGATCGGCAACAACATTGCCAACGCCAACACGGTCGGCTACAAGCAATCGACCACGCAGTTCGCCGATGTCTATGCCGGCAGCAAGATCGGCCTGGGCACGACGGTCAACTCGGTGGTCCAGTCGTTCAAGCAGGGCAATATCGAGGCTTCCGGGCGATCGCTGGATGTGGCCATCACCAACGGCAACGGCTTCTACCGGCTGGTCGGGACCGATGGATCGGTGCATTTCTCGCGCAACGGGCAGTTCCTGCGCACCGATGACGGACGCATCGTCAACGCGCAGGGCCTGCAGCTGACCGGCTATCCGGCGGCCGCGGCCGGCGGCGGCGCCACGCCGCAGCCGCTGGTGGTATCCAATGCGCAGATGGCGCCCCAGGAAACCACCGACATCACGGCGCAGTTCAACCTCGATTCGCGCAGCACCGTGCCGACGACCGCGTTCGCCAGCACGCCCGGCAGCCTGCCTAACTCGTCGATGTACAACTACAGCACCAGCATGACGGTGTACGACTCGCTCGGCAATGCCCGGCAGGTGGTTGCCTATTTCGGCAAGGAGATGGGAGGGGCCCCGACGGTGCCCGGCGGCACCGACTGGGTGCTGAACGTGACCGATGAGGCCGGCAACCGGCTTGGTGTCGGCGATACCGCCACCACGCCTCCCACCCCCGCCGGCCAGACGGTCACGCTGTCGTTCGACAGTGCCGGCAAACTGGTCTCCACCAACCCCGCCTCGTTCGCACTGACCTCGCCGGCGGCAAACGGCGCCGGCGCCATGTCGATGAAGGTAGACCTGGCCGGCACGACGCAATTTGGCTCCGACCACGACGCCAAGCCGCCCACACAGAATGGCTATGCCTCGGGCAGCCTGCTCGGCTTCTCGATCGAAGCCGACGGCACCATCCGCGGCAGCTATTCGAACGAGCAGACCCAGGAGCTCGGCACCGTGGTGCTGGCCAGCTTCGGCAACGCCGAAGGCCTGCGCCCCGAGGGCGGCAACACCTGGGCAGCCACCGGCGCTTCCGGCCAGCCGGTCATCGGCACGCCGGGCGGCTCGCGCGGCCAGCTGATGTCGAACGCCAATGAAGCGTCCAACGTCGACCTCTCCGCCGAGCTGGTCAACCTGATCATCGCGCAGCGCAATTACCAGGCCAACGCCAAGACCATCGAGACCCAGAACCAGGTCATGCAGTCGCTGGTGAACATGTAAGCCGTGGCGCGCCGCATCACAAGCAAAACCAGCTGAGGCAAGTCGATGGACCGCATGATCTACACCGCCCTGTCGGGCGCCAAGCAGATACTCGACCAGCAGGCGGCGGTATCGAACAACCTGGCCAACGTGTCGACGCCGGGCTTCCGCGCGCAGGTCAACCTGTATCGCGCGGTGCCGGTGGTCGGCGCCGAGGCCGGCACGCGTGCCTTCACGCTGGCGTCTACGCCGGGCGCCGACATGCGCGCCGGTCCGCTGACCTACACCGGCCGCGCGCTCGACGTGGCGCTGCAGGGCAACGGCTGGCTGGTGGTGCAGGCGCCTGACGGCACCGAGGCCTATACCCGTGCCGGCGCGCTGCAGGTGGCGCAGGACGGCCAGGTGCAGACCCTGTCCGGCCTGCCAGTGATGGGCGACGGCGGACCGCTGGCGGTGCCGCCCGGCTCGCAGGTCACCATCGGCACGGACGGCACCATCACCGCGCGCGGGCCGGGCGAGGCCTCCGCGGGCCTGGCCCAGGTGGGCCGGCTGCGCGTGGTCAACCCGCCCAATGACGCCATCGCGCGCGGCGACGACGGCCTGTTCCGCCTGCGCCCCGGTGCGCAGCCGCTCGAAGCCGATCCCACCGTGCGCGTGATCTCGGGCGCGCTCGAAGGCAGCAACGTCAATCCGACCGAAGCCATGGTCGAGATGATCGCCAATGCGCGCCGCTTCGAGATGCAGATGAAGATGATCCAGGGCGCGGACGGCAACGAGCAGCGCGCCAACCAGCTGCTGTCGACCAACTGACGCGGCCGCAACACTGATCCGGAGCGCGGCGCGCCGATTGCGGGCGCGCCCGCCGCTCCAGCTACCAGCTACAAGACTCCAAGCAAGGACCACCATGATCCGCTCTCTCTGGATTGCCAAGACCGGCCTCGATGCGCAGCAAACGCAGATGGACGTGGTCTCGAACAACCTGGCCAACGTGTCGACCAACGGCTTCAAGCGCGGTCGCGCGGTGTTCGAGGAACTGATGTACCAGACCATCCGCCAGCCCGGCGCGCTGTCGTCGGACCAGACCACGCTGCCCTCGGGCATGCAGCTGGGCACCGGCGTGCGCCCGGTCGCGACCGAGCGCATCCACACCCAGGGCAATCCGCAGCAGACCGGCAACAACAAGGACGTGGCCATCATCGGCCAGGGCTTCTTCCAGGTGGCGCTGCCCGACGGCACCACCGCCTATACCCGCGACGGCTCGTTCCAGGTGGACCAGAACGGCCAGCTGGTGACTTCCAGCGGCTTCGTGATCCAGCCCGCCGTCACCATCCCGGCCAACACGCTGTCGCTGACGGTCGCGCGCGACGGCACGGTGTCGGTGACGCAGCCGGGCTCCAGCGCCAACGTGCAGGTCGGCCAGCTGCAGCTCGCCACCTTCATGAACCCGGCCGGCCTGGAAAGCATGGGCGAGAACCTGTACGTGCAGACCGACGCGTCGGGCGCGCCCAATACCACCGTGCCGGGCCTGAACGGCGCCGGCGTGCTGCAGCAGAACTACGTGGAAGCGTCCAACGTCAACGTGGTTGAGGAACTGGTCAGCATGATCCAGACCCAGCGCGCGTACGAGATCAACAGCAAGGCAGTGCAGACGTCCGACCAGATGCTGCAGCGCCTGGCGCAGATGGGTTGAGGGTTGTGGACATGGCCACCTTGCTTTCCCGCCTGGGCGCGCGTGCGCTGGTTTGCCTGGCCGGCGTGGCAATGCTGGCCACCAGCGGCTGCGCGCTGATGCCGCGCGAGCCGCTGGTGCAATTGCCCACCACCGCGCGTGCCGAGCCGCGCCCGGTGGGGCCGGCCTCCGGCTCGATCTACCAGTCGTCGTATGCCGGCAACCCGCTGTTCGAGGACCGCCGCCCGCGCAACGTGGGCGATATCCTGACCATCGTCATCACCGAAAACGTCAACGCCAGCAAGAACTCCGGCACCAATACCAGCCGTACCGGCAGCACCACGCTGGCATTCGACGCCGTGCCGCGTGCGCTGGCGGGGCTGTTCAGCGCCAGCCAGAATGCCGACATCAACGGCGCCAACAGCATGAAGGCCAGCGGCGGCGCGAGCGCGGCCAACACCTTCAACGGCACCATCACCGTCACCGTGCTGGAGGTGCTGCAGAACGGCAACCTGGTGGTCTCCGGCGAAAAGCAGATGGCGATCAACCAGGGCGCCGAGTTCATCCGTTTCTCGGGCGTGGTCAATCCGCGCACCGTCACCGGCGACAACGCCGTGCTGTCCACGCAGGTGGCCGACGCGCGCATCGAATACACCGCCAAGGGCGTGATCGACGAAGCGCAGAACATGGGCTGGCTGCAGCGCTTCTTCCTCAATGTCTTGCCGTTCTGACCGCGCCATGTCCGCTTCCATGCTCGCCTATTTCCTGTCACGCCTGCTGCGCGTGAGCGTGATCAGCCTGGCGCTGGGCGTGGCCTTCGGGGCCTTCGCCACCGTCGCCAAGGCCGAGCGCCTGAAGAACCTGGCCACTTTCCAGGGCGTGCGCGACAACCCGCTGGTGGGCTACGGCCTGGTGGTCGGCCTGGACAACACCGGCGACCAGACCATGCAGACGCCGTTCACCACGCAGAGCCTGACCAACATGCTCTCGCAGCTGGGGATCACGCTGCCGGCCGGCAAGAACATGCAGCTCAAGAACGTGGCCGCGGTGATGGTCACGGCCACGCTGCCCGCCTTTGCGCAGCCCGGCAGCCAGCTTGACGTGGTGGTGTCGTCGATGGGCAATGCCAAGAGCCTGCGCGGCGGCACGCTGCTGATGACGCCGCTCAAGGGCGCTGACGGGCAGGTCTACGCGATCGCGCAGGGCAATATGCTGGTGGGCGGCGCGGGTGCGTCGGCCAACGGCAGCAAGGTGCAGATCAACCAGCTCGCGGTGGGCCGTATCGCCAACGGCGCCATCGTCGAGCGCGCGGTCGCGCCGTTCCAGCCGGACGGCGGCGTGCTCAACCTGGAGCTGAAGGAAACCGATTTCGGCACCGCCGAGCGCGTGGTCGAGGCCATCAACCGTTCCATGGGCGGCGGCGTTGCCGCGGCGCTCGACGGCCGCACGGTGCAGGTACGCGCTCCTGCCGCGTCGAGCGCGCGCGTGGCCTTCCTGGCCCGCATCGAGAATATCGACGTGACGCCGGCCAAGGCCGCGGCCAAGGTCATCCTGAACGCCCGCACCGGTTCGATCGTGATGAACCAGGCGGTGACGGTGGAAGACTGCGCGGTTGCGCACGGCAACCTGTCGGTGGTGATCAATACGCAGCCGGTGATCAGCCAGCCCGCGCCCTTCAGCGAGGGCCGGACCGTGGTGGCGCCGGTGTCGCAGATCGACATGAAGCAGCAGGGCGGCTCGCTGCAGGTGGTCAAGGCCGGCGCCTCGCTGGCTGCCGTGGTCAAGGGCCTGAACGCGCTGGGCGCGACCCCGGCCGACCTGCAGACCATCCTGGAAGCCATGCGCGCCGCCGGTGCGCTGCGTGCGGAACTGGAAGTGATCTGACCATGAGCGCGTCCATGCCACCGCAGGCCGCGGACCTGACGCAGCGCTTCGCGCTCGACACGCAGGGTTTCGAGGCGCTCAAGCATAGCGCGCGCAACGGTGCCGACGCGGCCACCCTGCAGGCGGCCGCCAGGCAGTTCGAGGCGGTGTTCACGCAGATGGTGCTCAAGAGCATGCGCAACGCCACGCCGCAGGACGGCCTCTTCGACAACGAGCAGAGCAAGCTCTACATGTCGATGATGGACCAGCAGCTTGCGCAGCAGATGTCGTCGCGCGGCATCGGGCTGGCCGAAGTGATGGTGCGCCAGCTGGCGCGTGCCTCGGGCACGCCGATGCCGGCGGGCATGAATGCAATGACGGCGGCCGAGTCGGGCCGTGCCGCCGATGCCGAGATGGCACGGCTGCTCGACAGCCGCGGCGCTGCGCCTGCCGACGGCAATGAATCCGCGGACCTGCCCGCCGTCGGCACGGTGGTGCCGGGACAGAGCTGGAACCCTACCGCGGGCTTGCGCCAGTACCAGTCGCAGTTCTACGGCGACCGTGGCCAGAACGGCGAAGAACTCGGCCCGCTGCCAGCCGATGCGCCCGCCCACGTCAGCGCCTTCGTCGCGCGCATGGCGGCGCCGGCCGAGGCCGCGTCCCGCGCCTCGGGCGTGCCGGCGCGGCTGATCGTCGGCCAGGCGGCGCTCGAGTCGGGATGGGGCCAGCGCGAGATCCTGCATGCCGATGGCTCGACCACGTTCAACGTGTTCGGCATCAAGGCCGGATCGGGCTGGAAGGGCCCCGTGGCCGAGATCACCACCACCGAGTACGTCGACGGCCAGCCGCAGAAGGTAAAGGCAAAGTTCCGCGCCTATGGATCGTATGACGAGGCCTGCGCGGACTACGCGCGCCTGCTGACCAGCAATCCGCGCTACGCGGGCGTGGTGAGCGCGGGCTCGGCGGAGGAGGCGGCGCACGGGCTGCAGCGGGCAGGGTATGCGACGGATCCGTCGTACGGGCACAAGCTGGTGAAGATCATGAAGAAGGTGGCGGTTTAAGGCGGACGGCGCGGCATCCGCCATAGCTGACACCGCCAAAACCAGGCTCCCCTCTCCCGCGAAGTGGGAGAGGGGTGGGGGTGAGGGCCGGAGCACCCACGAAGTAAAGCGCTTCAGTACTGCCAGCGCCTGCCCTCACCCCCGGCCCCTCTCCCGCAAGCGGGAGAGGGGAGCAAACCGCCGCAAGTGGAACTGCATGTGGCTATCGGCTATCGGCTATCGGCCATCGGCTATCGGCCATCGGCTATCGCGCACCGTGCGCAATCGACCGCACTTGAACCTAAAGTCCCGCCCCCATCCAACCGATAACTCCCACATCCACCTCCGCCGCTCCAAGCCGCGGCAGTCCAACGAATCCGGGGTCAGAGCACGATGTCTCTCTTCAGTATTGGTCTTTCCGGCCTGAACACCGCGCAGAACGCGCTGACGACGACCGGCCACAACTTCGCCAACTCGGCGACCGAAGGCTATTCGCGCCAGAACACTATCATCGCATCGGCAGGCGGCCAGTACACCAGCCAGGGCTTCTACGGCTACGGATCCAGCACCACCACGGTGATCCGGGTCTATGACGAGTTCCTGACCGGCCAGCTGCGCGGCGCGACTTCGGCCAGCGCTTCGCTGGCGGCCTACTCCGACCAGATCGCCCAGATCGACAACCTGCTCGCCGACCAGAAGGGCGGCCTGGCGCCGCTGATGCAGAAGTTCTTCGCCGCGGTGCAGGCAGTGGCCGACACGCCGGCCGACCCCGCCGCGCGCCAGGGCATGCTGTCCGCCGGGCAGGCCCTGGTCGGCCAGGTCCGCTCCGCCAGCAACTATTTCAAGCAGTTGCAGTCGGGCGTCAACGAACAGGTCGGCACCGCGGTTTCGCAGGTCAATGCCTACACCACGCAGATCGCCGACCTGAACAAGGAAATCACGCGCATGAAAGCCGCCTCGGGCGGCCAGCCGCCCAACGACCTGCTCGACCAGCGCGACCAGGCGGTGGCAGAGTTGAACAAGCTGGTCGGCGCCAAGGTGGTGGTGCAGGACGGCGGCACCTACAACGTCTTCGTGGGCAACGGACAGCCGCTGGTGATGGGCAATGAATCGTACGACCTGAAGGCCGTGACCTCCGCTGCCGACCCCGGCCGTACCGTGGTCGCCTACACGCTGCCGAACGGCAGCGCGTATGAAAGCCAGCCCGGTGCGATCACCGGCGGCTCGCTGGGCGGCCTGCTGCAATTCCGCTCCGAAACGCTCGATTCCGCGCAAAGCGCGATCGGCCGGCTGTCGCTGGCGATTGGCCAGAGCTTCAATGCGCAGCACAAGCTGGGCATGGACCTGACTGGCGCGATCGGCACCGACATGTTCAAGCTGGGCAATGCCACGGTGCTGCCCAACGACAGGAACACTGCCATCGGCACCGTAGCGTCGGCCACCATCGACGACGCCTCGGCACTGACCACCAGCGACTACAAGCTGCAGTTCGACGGCACCAACTACACGCTGACGCGCCTGTCCGACAACGCGCAGGTAGCCACGCCCGTGCCGGGCACACCCGCACCGACCTATCCGCTGACCTTCAGTGCCGACGGCTTCAGCGTGACGATCAATGCGGCAATGGGCGCCCAGGATTCGTTCGTGATCCAGCCGACGCGCAATGCCGCGGCCGGCTTCGACATGGCGATCAGCGATCCCGCCAGGATCGCCGCGGCCTCGCCGGCGCGTGCCGATGCCGCCGCTGGCAACAAGGGCAGCGCCACCGCCGGCCTGAGCAACGTTGCGCCGGGCTTCACGCCGATGGCCGGCAAGATCACCGCCGTCTATACCGCGACCGGCTACGTGTTCAAGGATGCAACGGGCACGGACCTGACGCCGCAGCCCACCGGCGTGCCCAATGGCAGCAATACCGACTACAACATCGGCGGCCTGACCTTCACATTCGGCGGCACGCCCGCGGTTGGCGATTCCTTCACGCTCGGCGGCAACGCCGGCGGCGTCAAGGACAACGGCAACATGCTGAACCTGGCCAAGCTGCAGAGCGCGAAAACCATCGGCGGCGTGTCCAGCTTCAGCGAAGCCTATGCACAGCTGGTCAACGACGTCGGCACGCGCGCCAAGTCGATCAAGATCGCGTCGACCTCGCAGGACAGCGTCACGACGCAGATCAAGGCAGCGCAGCAGTCGGTGTCCGGCGTCAACATGGACGAGGAAACGGTGTCGATGCTGCGCTTCCAGCAGCTGTACCAGGCCAACGCCCGCGTGATCCAGACGGCCGGTTCGCTGTTCGACACCCTCATCGGCATCCGGTAAGGCCTGCCAGCAAGTCAACGTATTCGAATAGACAATCCATCATGCGCGTTGCAAGCTCCACCCTCTACCAGCAAGGCCTGGCGTCAATGAACCTGCAACAGGGCTCGCTGCTGCATATCCAGCAACAGCTCGGCACCGGCCGCCGCGTCCTCACGCCGTCCGACGACCCGGTCGCCGCCACCCGCGCGCTCGGCGTCAGCCAGGCCCAGGCGGTCAACGGCCAGTACGCGACCTCGCGCAGCCAGGCCAATATCGCGCTGGCGGCGGAGGAAAACGCGCTGCAGTCGGCAACTACCGTCACGCAGAACATCCAGACGCTGCTGGTGCAGGCCGGCAACGGCACCATGAGCGATGCCGACCGCGGCTCGCTCGCCACCGCGCTGGAAGGGCTCTATAACCAGCTGCTCGGCCTGGCCAACTCCGATGACGGCAACGGCCAGTACCTGTTCGGCGGCACCCGCTCAGGCACCGCGCCGTTCACGCAAAGTGCCGGCGCCGGCAGCTACATCGGCGATACCGGCCAGCAGCTGCTGCAGGTCGACGTCGCGCGCCAGATGTCCGCCGGCGACAATGGCCGCGACGTGTTCATGAGCGTCACGGGCGGCGCCGGCTATGTCATCAAGGGCAACAGTGCCAACACCGGCACCGCCACCTTCGGCACGGTCTCGATCACCGACCCCAGCGACCCGCTGTATGGCAAGTCGCTGCAAGTCAACTTCCAGACCAACGCCACCGGCCAGATGGAATACACCATCACCGACATGGCCGATCCCACCGCGCCCGCGCTGGCCGGCCCGACTGCCTACAACGCACCGACTCGCATCGAGGTCGGCGGCGTCACCTTCAATGTCAGCGGCGAGCCGAAGGACGGCGATACCCTGACCATGCAGCCCGCCAGGGAAGCCGGCACCGACATGTTCGCGAACCTGCAGAACGTCATCGACACGCTGCGCCGGCCGACCAGCACCCCCAGCGACCAGGCCCAGCTGAACAACGTGCTGTCCACGGCGACGCGCCAGTTTTCCAATTCGCTGGACAACGTGCTGACGGTGCGTGCCTCGGTGGGTTCGCGGATGCAGGAACTGGATGCGCTGGACGATGTCGGCACCAATCGCGACCTGACGTATTCGCAGACGCTGTCGGGGCTGCAGGACCTGGATTACGCGGCGGCGATTACCGAGTATTACCAGCGGCAGACGGCTCTGCAGGGAGCGCAGCAGTCGTTCATGCAGATTCAGGGGATGAATCTGTTCAAGTATCTTTGAGTGTAGGTCGGTGTCAGCCGGACGGATTCCGCAGCTTTTCTGTCCTGTGGGAATAGAGTTCGGCAAACCGCCAACCAAACATTTGTCAAATTCCGCTCCAGGGACCGAAAACCCTTGTGGGACAAAGCGTTGACAAATGGTATCCGCCATCTCAAAGGCGGCGTCGGAAAGGGAGGCGGCAGTCCACCTTTTTCGACGGTCACATCTTCATAGCTACCCTTTCGAGCTTCATGCGCGTGTAGTCCGTTCGGCTACGTCAATATCGGCCATTCGCGTGAACGCTGTCCGCTTTCCATCAATCGTTTCGGCTGCGGCAGGCGTAGTTGCTAAATGACCGATCTTAGGCGGCCACAGCCGGCCCGCCCGGGTATGACACGCCTCACCGCTTAGCCTCAGTTGCATCAAGCGCGAAAGCCTTGAGCAGCGTCTCGCGGCTAGCTTCCCGTATCTCTTGTCCGAACGCGGGATCGGCGCTCGCGACAGCGCGGGCCAGGATGAGGGCACCCACCATTTCACAATAAAAAGCGATGGCTTCCCGCCGTGAGGTGGGGGCATCCGGACCGCTAGCCCGCTGGTCTTCCATGAGCGCGGTCAGGGTGTCGAACATTGTCTGCAGGCCGCTTGCGAAGTGCGCCTGGGCTTCGTGGCCAAGACGGCGGACGTCCGCTGTCAGGCCAGCTATCGCGCAACCGTGCTCAATATCGCTGCAATGCGTGCCGGACAGATAAAAGTCGACCTGTCGCCTCAGCCGGTTGCCGCCTGACGCGATGGGCGCCGCGATCGCTTCCTTCAGATCGCGATTGGCCTTGTCCATCGCAGTTGCCACCACTTCGGCCGCCAGCGCTTCTTTCGATGCGAAGTGGTTATAGAAGCCACCCTGTGTGAAGCCTGCCGCTTTCATTAGCGCGCTCAGCCCAACCCCATCGATTCCATGTGCGCGGAACAGCCTTTCCGACGCCTCGATGATCGCTTGCCGGTTCTCCACCGCCTTCTGTTTTGAGACACCCATCGCTCAATGCTCCTGGCCGTTGATAGTGCAATTATAGCCGCCCCACCAAAAGACAATGGTGATCGACCTTGACTTTTTGACGCGCATCATCAAAACTCAATGTCAATCACCATCGTGTTTGGGAACACCACTTCGCAGGAACGTCATGCCTATTGAAAGTCACCCCCCGCTGCTCAAGCCGATCCAGCCAGGCGACCTGGATTTACCAAGCGTCGGCAACATCAATGCGAACGTCGATTTCGAGATCGATTGGCCGAAGGTCTACGGCGCGACGTCCCCGGGCTTTGCCGACTATCCCCCGCTTCAGTCCGTTGCGACGTGATGCGCCGCCATCAACCATCTCTGGAAACTTTCATGACCGACGCTACCGAAGCCGCCAACAAGGCGCTTGTGCTCGAAGCTTTCGACACGCTTTTCAACCAACGCGACTATGCCGCCGCCGAGCGCTTCTGGTCGCCCGACTACATCCAGCACAGCGCGCATATCGCACCGGGCCGCAGCGGGCTGTTCGATCTGATCAAGACCCTGCCCGAGACATTGCGATACGAGCCCGGCGTGATCCTGGCGGAGGGGGAATACGTAATCGTCCACGGGCGCTTCTCGGGCCACGGGCGCCCTGCCGCATGGATCGCAGCCGACATCCTGCGCATTGCGGACGGTGTGCTCGCCGAGCATTGGGACGTACTCCAGGACGAAGCCACCGAGGCCGAATCGAAAAGCGGCCTGCCCATGTTCGGAAGCAGTTTTCCGAGCTGACGCTAAACCAACCGTGCCATCGAATCCATCATGAAACTCACAGGCAACACCATCTTCATCACCGGCGGCGGCTCTGGTATTGGCCGCGGCCTTGCCGAAGCGCTCCACAAGCTCGGCAACCAGGTCATCATCTCCGGCCGCCGCGCCGAGCGCTTGCAAGCGACGATCGACGCGAATCCCGGCATGCGGGCAGTTTCGCTCGACATCACTGATCCGCTCGATATCGAGTCCGTCGCCGCCAGGCTGATCGCTGACCATCCCGGCCTGAACGTGCTGATCAATAACGCCGGCATCATGCATCCCGATGGCGCCGGAGGCCCGGTCGACGACGCCCTGCTAAAAGCAACGGTCGAGACCAACCTGCTCGGCCCGATACGCATGACCTCGGCGCTGATCGAGCACTTGAAGACACAAGACGACGCCGTCGTCGCCAATGTCACATCGGTGCTCGGCTTCGTACCTCTGGCACTCACCGCGGTGTACAGCGCCACCAAGGCGGCGCTGCATTCCTACACGCTTTCGCAACGTTTCTTGCTCCGGAACGACAAGGTCTCGGTCATCGAGATCGCGCCGCCTTGGGTCCGCACCGAGTTGATGAACAGCAGCGAGGAAGCGCGCGCGATGCCGCTCGACGCATTCATCGCAGGTGCGATCGAACAATTGGGCACGGAAGCGAACGAAATATTGGTGGGGCCGGCCGTGGACATGCGCGCCAATCCTGGGCCGAACGAGCACGCCTGGGTCAACGCGTTCAACGACTCGATGGTGGCCGATTGACCGCTCGGCCCGGGCGGGCGAAGGCGGTCCGCATGGCATTGCCTGACGCCTGTCCTTTTATTTGCATTCATTCTGCCGTGCGCCACCTGGTCCGCACGCGAACCACTTCTCTTTCTGGAGCAAATTGATGTCCACGCTATTCACACCCGTCAAGGTAGGTCCCCATGCGTTGTCGCACCGCGTCGTGCTGGCGCCGCTCACGCGCATGCGCGCCGAGGACGGCGGAGTACCCGGCCCACTGATGGCCGAGTACTATGCCCAGCGCACGTCGACAGGCGCCCTGCTGATCGGTGAAGCCACAATGGTTGCGCCCAATGGCAGCGGCTACCATGGGGCACCGGGACTCCATGACGATAGCCAGATCGCGGGCTGGCAACTGGTTACCGATGCTGTGCATGCGAAGGGCGGAAAGATCTTCCTGCAGCTTTACCACGCAGGACGGCAGTCGAATGAGGTACTCCAGCCGGGTCGCAATCAGCCCGTAGGCCCGTCGGCCATCCCCCACGGCGGTGTGGCGCACACGCGGGCGGGTTGGGTGGACAACACGCCGAATCGTGCATTGGAGATTGAAGAGATCGCGGATCTCGTTGAGAGCTTCCGCCGCGCCGCGGAGCGAGGCCTTGAGGCGGGATTTGACGGAGTGGAACTGCATTCTGCCAACGGCTATCTGCTGGACCAATTCCTGCAGGATGGCAGCAACAAACGCACCGACAAATACGGCGGTTCGTTCGAGAATCGTGCGCGTTTCCTCCTGGAGGCCACACGCGCAGTCATCTCTGTCTGGGGTAGTGACAGGGTCGCGGTGCGCCTGGGCCCGAGCGGTTCATTTGGCGACATGTCCGACAGCGATCCGCACGGCCTGTTCACCTACGTTGCCACCGAACTGGACAAGCTGAATCTTGCATATCTGCACCTGATCGAGCCGCGCGTAAAAGGAGCCAGTGAGGACGAAACCAGGGACCCCAATCCAGTGGCTTCGCAGCTGATCCGCAAGGTTTACAGCGGCACGATTATTGCGGCGGGCGGATTCAAGGGCGAAACTGCGGAAGCGATCATCGAGGCGGGTGATGCCGACCTGATCGCTTTTGGCCGCGACTTCATCGCGAACCCCGACCTGCCCGAAAGACTGCGCCGCAAGTTGCCGCTTAACCCCTACGATCGCGAAACCTTCTTCGGCTGGACGGATGTCGGCTACATCGACTACCCGTTCCATGAGGAGCGCGCCGCCGCCTGATACTGCTCTTCGAACTTGTCTCTCCATCGCGAAATTGGCGTTGGTCCTTAGACAGGACCAACGCTGCATGCAGTGGCAATCCTGAGCGTCTGCGGAAAGCAGGGGGCGTACCAGCGTCCCGCCCAACTCACCCAATCAGGTGCAGCATCCAGTCAAACCAGAAGTCCTACCATGTCACGTATCGTTCAATTTTCCGCCCCCGGCGGCCCTGAAGTGCTCACCTACAAGGAAGTGGACGTCCCGCCGCCGGCTGCCGGCGAAGTGCGGATCCGCGTCAAGGCCATCGGTCTGAACCGCGCCGAGTCCATGTGGCGCAGTGGCGAATATATTGAAGAGGCCACGCTACCGGCCCGGCTCGGTTACGAGGCGGCTGGAATCGTCGATGCTGTCGGTCCTGACGTCACGCGGTTTGCAGTGGGCGACGCCGTCAACACGGTGCCGGCATTTTCACAGAACCAGTACGGCATGTATGGCGAACTGGTGCTCGCGCCGGTCTCAGCCGTCGTCTCACATCCGCCCTCGCTAACGTTCGCGCAGGCGTCGTCGATCTGGATGATGTTTATTACCGTCTACGGCGCCTTCATCGAGACCGCCAAGCTGGGCGCAGGCGACGTCGTGCTCATTCCTGCGGCGTCGAGCAGCGTGGGCTTGGCCGCGATTCAGCTGGCCAATATGGTTGGCGCCACACCGGTCGCGCTGACCCGCACCGGTGCCAAGCGCAAGCAGTTGCTAGACGCCGGCGCCGCCTTCGTCATTGCCACCGAGGAACAGGACATGGTCGCCGAGGTGATGCGCATCACCGCCGGTGCCGGCGCGCGCGTGGTGTTCGATCCCGTCGGCGGCCCTAGCCTTGGCAAGCTGATCCAGGCCATGAAGACGGGTGGCATACTGCTCGTGTATGGCGCGCTGAGCGAGGAACCGTCACAACTGTCCTACCTGGACCTGCTGATTAAGCTGCCGACCATTGTCGGATACACGATCTGGAACACCAGCGGTGACCCGGAACGTCAAAGGGCGGCAGTCGACTTCATCTTGGGCGGGCTCGCTTCCGGCGCGCTGAAGCCGGTGATCGACAAGACGTTCACGTTCGATGAAATGGTAGAAGCGCACCGCTATCTTGAAGCGAACGGCCAGTTCGGCAAGATTGTCGTGACGGTGTAAGCGCGCCCGCAACAAGCCCGGCGTGGCGTGACCACTGCTGCGCCGGCGCTACACGCGCGGTCAGGATGGACGTCGATAAAGTTGACGAATTCGCGCACCTGGTGGTGACGAGCTGTTGCCAGGGGAAGAAGCTGCGGCGTCCGACGAAATTGAACGAACTAGACAAGCAGAGTATTCGCAACCTCAAACTGGGGGGGCGTGGGGGCCTTACACTATTACCCGCCGCCAATGCCCCAATAAGCGGCATTCTTTTAAGGAGAGCAACTATGAGCGCGCTGCGCCCGGACGTCACCATCGAGGTTCTCCACGAACGCCAGCGGGGCATGCTGCCCGAGCTCCTTGGCGTGCGCCTTGTCGAGCTCGCTCAAGGCATGCTGACCGGAGAGCTCGCGATACGTCCTCAGTTACTGGCACCTAATGGATTCCTGCACGCGGCCACTGTTGTCGGGCTTGCCGATACGTGCTGTGGCTACGCCTGCATTGCCCACCTGCCCGAGCATGCCCCCAATTTCACAACGCTCGAGCTAAAGAGCAATTTCCTCGGAACGTGCCGCGATGGAACGATCCGGGCCGTTGCAACGGCGGTCCATCTTGGACGGAGCACGCACATCTGGGATGCGTCGGTTTTCGACCAGAGCGGGCGTACGATCGCGCTATTTCGCTGCACCCAGATGCTGCTTGCTAAATAGTCGCAGCATCTTTCATGAGCAACCGGCCGACACGCTATTTGTTGGCCGACAGAGTCCGTTCGAACCATCGAAAAGATAGCCAGTGCGCGGCCACGATTCGGGAATTGGTGCGCTTTGGCGGTGATGCAGATCTAGACAGGTTTATCCGAGCCTTGGCGCTCTCCCATAGCCATGATGACCTGAGTTACTGACCCAGTCACAAAGCGCTTAAGCCTGTCACGTGTCCAACCAGCTCGTACGCGCAATGCGAGGCTCTGCAGCGTCGCCCCGAGTTGAGAGGCAATTGCGGGAAGGTCGATGACTTCAGATTGCTCCGTCTTCCTTTCCCTCTCGAGTCGCCTTAAGAACAGTGCGTCCATTGAATCGAGGGACTGGCTGAGAATGCTTTGACAAACTGGACAAGTCAACGCTTCTGCCGGCGCTGTGCAGATCACAAAGCATCCATTCGGGCCGTCCGAAGTGAATATATCGAGTGCGACATCAAAGCTTTTGGTAAGGGCAGTTTTCAGATCCTCGCAGTCGAGCGCTTGCCCGATTCGCGCCTCCATCATCGTTGCATATTGCACCGCTGCTTGCGCGTAGATTTCGTCCTTACTACCAAACGAGGTAGCGAGACTCGGCCGATTGAGTCCGGCCGAACGCGCTATGGCTTCCAACGACGCACCAGAAAGGCCTGTCGTCCAAATCTGCCGCTGCATCTTCTTAAGCGCATCGTTCTCGTCGAACTTTCTCGGACGGCCTGCTCGCGCAGTTAATTTTGTGCCATCTTGCATAAAAATATGATTTTGTGCTAACCTGCATAAAATACCACGCGCCCAATCCTAGTCAAGATGGCTTCTTAGGTCTCAGATAGCTTATGAGGCACTTACCGTGGGCGATCCGGTTCATCTACCTGAGGGTGAAATGAGCAGCATGCTCCCTGCAGAACCTGCGAAGATCGTTGAAATTCCCATACTTCCTTGGGGCATGGTAAATGCCCACCTGGTCGTCGGGGAGACTGGCTGTATCCTTGTTGATACAGGTATCCCTGGATCGGAGGCCAAAATCGAACGAGCGCTGGCTCAGAACGGTTTGAAATTCGGCGACATCAAACTGATCATCGTGACCCACGCCCATGCCGATCATGCTGGATCTGCTGCGCGTGTCCGGGACTTGTCGGGCGCCCCTGTGTTGGCCCATCGAGATGACCTGGACTTTTTCATGCGCCGGCGGCCGATGACATACTGTCCGACGGGGTGGTTTGGTCGCCTTTTTGTGAAGACGCCAGCGCCGCACGCATCCTACATTGCGTTCGAACCAGATATCCTCATGGGGGACGTCTCTCAGATAGATTTGACCTCGTTTGGCGCGGAGGGCGTCGTTCGGCACACTGCCGGTCATACCGCAGGGGCGATTGCAGTTGAACTAGCGTCCGAGGACGCTTTGGTCGGCGATCTTATTGCATCAGGCCTGGCGCTCGGAGGCATTGCCTTTAAGGATCGGGCAAAAAGCCCCCCGTTCGAAGATGACCCGCTGACCATTGCTAGCGAACTCGAGCGCATCGTGCGCGCGGGCGCAAGGCGGTTCCACGTAGGTCACGGCGGTACCTTGGAAGCGCATGAGGTGCTCCGGCATGCAGCGCACCTAAGGCGGAAGGCAGCGCTTCAGTGCATGTGCAAAGACCCCAACCACAAGCACGCATAATTTCGGCGCAGTCTAATGCAAGCGCGCTGACTGGGAAGAACACCGGCGCATCGAATCGCTTGCACGAGTTTTCGCTGGCTGCACAGGTCTGGTTGGACGTAGGGGCTCGAGGCAGTTCGCGGCTGTAGCCTATTCCGGAATAAACGCAACTGCACACTGCGTCGAGTCGGGCCTATACGAATCCGCGTCCATTCCAATGCGACGGCACCCGCCGTCTACTGGAGGGCGCCTTTCACGGGCGGCGTCCGTCGCCCAGAGCCGACACCCTCTGCGAGCGAAGCTGAGAACCCTCCAATCATTCAACTTTTCCGGTAAACATGGATTGGCCATTGGCGCTTCGCGATGCCGGGACTTCTTCCTGCATCACGTCCCAGTGCTCCGCGACTTTTCCGTTGGCGACCCGGAAGATGTCAACGGCGACCATGGGCTTTGGACCCCAGCCTGTGTAGCGGCCATGCACCATGACATAATTCCCTTCAGCGACGACGAGCCCTGGCTCGTATCTGAAACCACTGGGCAGTCCCGCGATGACTTGTTGAATAGCTGCTGTTCCGTTGGGAATCAGGGGGTTGTGTTGCTTGTAGTCATCACTAAATAAGCGATCCAAAACAGTCGGGTCGCGGTCGATGAATGCACCTGTGATGGCCGCTAGCACAAGCGCTTTGTTGGCTTCAGTACTGTTCTGCATCGTCATGGTCGTGCCTTGAAGGTGAAGAGTCGGAGGGTGTCCCATGTGGATCCACTGCCAAAGGGACAGCTTCGTTCTAATATAGGTACTGAGCTGTACCTATGCAAGGAGTGGTAATGAGCGGAGCAACGAAGAGACGAGGTGCACCGAAGAGAGGGGAACCATCAGCTCGTGAGCGACTCGTGCAGACTGCGACCGAACTCTTCTATCAGGAGGGCGTCCGCGCAATTGGAATAGACACTGTTATCGATCGGTCCGGTGTGTCGAAATCTTCGCTCTATCGGACATTTACGTCCAAAGAGGAGCTCATCGCAGCGTTCGCCGAGGAACAGGATCGACGGTTCTGGCAATGGTGGGATGATTTAGTCGCGAGCGGTGCGGGCAACCCTCGTAAGCAACTGGAGGCTATCGTCCTTGGCGTTGCGGAGTTGACTTCACAGCCCCAATTCCGTGGTTGCCCATTTATCAATATATGCATTGAGTTTCCAGACCGCCGGCAGCCATGCACAGAGATCGCCTGCGCGAATAAGGAAGAAGTGCGTGAACGTCTACGCCTTCTGAGCCGCGATCTTGGCGCGCAGGATCCAGACCGGCTTGGCGACCAACTCGCGGTTCTTCTTGACGGCGCCTATGGGCACGCCATGACGGTCGGAGCGGCTACCGTGAGGCGAGAGCTGGGCGATATGGCAAAGCTGTTGATCGACGCTCAAGTAGAACCGCCGCGTCGTCGCTCGACCCAACGGTAGGTTGAAACGGAACGTCGCAGACGTGGGTCCGTCTACCAGGCGTTACGCGCATCGGGCCATGCCGGCGATCGACTTGTACCGAGGCGGGATTCCGCCCGAGCAGATTTCTGCTGTCGGAGTGGGAAGACTCGGCTGCATCTCAAGATACTGCAAGGCGACTTTTCGGGTATCTGGAAATTGGGTGAACTGAGGAGGTGCGTTGTCGACTATGTTCGGTGTCCATTTTTTACGTGTTTTTGGCACTTACCGCCGCCTCTCTTTTGATAGTCTGTACTTAGAATCGACGGAGATGACATTAGCTGCGAACAGTGTCTATCGCCAACGGGTCGTGTAAGCGAGGTTGCGGTAGCGCCTGGCATGGCGGCGCTTTAGCTGGCAACTGTAGGGTGCTGGTGACCTATCTCGCCTGCCCACGATTGTCATCGGGACTGCCCACGGCTGCGTCAAAAGACTTGGCCATCAGTCAGTGCGGGGGACGGGGCGCCTCGTCTCCGATTCCAATCCCTTCGCATCTCAATCACCAGCAAACAATGTTCAGGAAGAAGTGAGAGGTCATATGATCTATCCCGATACCGCAATTTGCGTCGCTGCAATGGAATTTGCGCGCGAACACTCGCCTCAAGTCTTGTTCAATCATGTGATGCGAACCTACGCCTTCGGCCGCCAGGCTGGGTTGCAGAGGGACGCGGAATACGACGAGGAGATGCTGTTCATCGGAGCGATGCTTCATGATCTAGGGCTTGTAGAAGCATTCATCCGTAACGATCGCTTCGAAATCGACGGGGCGGACGTGGCCGCCGAATTCCTATCGAAGCACGGTTACTCGGACAAAAAGATCGCCGTGATCTGGGATGCAATCGCGTTGCACACAACTCCTGGCATACCCCAGCGCAAACAGCCTGAGATCGCGTTACTCCAGCTTGGAGCTGGCATCGATGTTGGCTCGGTTCCTAAAACATTGCTGGCGCCTGATGCAGTTGAAATCATCCTTTCCGAGTATCCGCGTCTTGGGTTCAAAAAGGCCATGTTAGCGGCGATGGCAGAAGTTGTGCGCCGCAAGCCCATGACGGGCGTTGTTAACCTTATGGCGGATGTCGGACGGGAGCGCGCACACCTTCACATCCCTAACTTCTGCGATATCGTGGACAACTCGGATTTTTATGAATAGATGTTGGAAATCGTAATATTTTTAAATGGTATCAAGAATGGCAATGAAGAATGCAGAAAGCAAACGGTCACGCATTTTTATCGAGCTTTACCGCTACAAGACTGCATGGGCAGAACTAAACGAGCGCGAACGAATTGAATACATTGAGAAGGTTATAGGAAATGTTGGAAGGCTCGCAGGATTCGGAATCACTGTAATAGGGTATGGCCATAATGATTCTTCCACAACACAGAGGGCACCATACGACTTCTTTTGCGTGTACCTGATCCCAGACAACGAAACTCAGCGAGTCTTTGAGAATGAAATCGATAAATCTGGATGGTACGGTTTCTTCGATCAGATTAACGTGTCTGGCGAAGCGACTTCTTACGTCGATTTGCTGTCGAGCCACGCCACGGATGAAACCCTATAGTTATAGCTCTAAATCACGCCGATGCTAGCCGAGCCTTTGTGGTGTGCTGCATTTGAAAAATGAATGGCGGCGGTACTTTTGCCGAGAAGATTGGTGCGGCGTCACATCAATTAAGCTTCAACTCGGCATGGTTTGCTGGGGCAGGGAAGAGTTGCGCAGGGTACGAGCGAACTTCCTATGTAGCGTTTGCTTATACCTTACCTGCCTATGCCTTTATGGCTAAACCTCACTGGGCACAAATCGTTGGGAATACTCCTTCGGGCTAATTCCGACACGCCGAACGAATGCCTTTCTAAGTGCGTCGACACTTTGATATCCTGTTCTACGCGCGATAGCTTCCAATGTTCGTCCGCCGGTCTCCAGTGCCCGGCAAATGGCTTCAATGCGTAGCTCTTCGACGTATTTAGCCGGTGTGGTTTTCAGTTCTCGACGAAACATCCGCATCAGTGTCCTGACGCTCGTGGCCGATTTGCTGGCCAGAGTATCAATTGTCAGCTCGGAATCCAGGTTCTCGCTAATCCAGACACATAGCTTTTCGAGGCTTGACTTTGAATCAAGTTGCGAGCGAAGCGTAGCGCTGAACTGCATTTGTCCGCCTGGGCGCCGCAGGAAGAGTACCAGGGACCTCGCAATTTCTAGGGCAGCCCCATCGCCCAAGTCTTCACCGACCAAGCCAAGTGCCATATCAATACCGGATGACACCCCGGCCGACGTGTATATGTTTTCATCTTTTACCCATATGGGGGCTGGATCGACCTGAGTTGTGGGGTACCGTTCAGCTAAATGTTGTGCGAGGCGCCAGTGCGTGGTGGCCTTACGTCCTTTCAGTATGCCGGCTTCAGCCAAGGCAAATGCGCCGACACATATCGAACAAACTCGGCGTACGGATCCGGCGCGCCTACGAATCCAATCAATGGCAGCTGGGTCAAGCCTGTCGATGGATTCGAAACCTGAAGCTACAATTAGCGTGTCGATCGGATCGTGTACTGCACTTTCTTGCTCAAGTGTCCTATGCCCTCGTAAGCTGATACCGGTCTCGCTCTCTAGGTTCACGTCTGCACTTGCACAAACCAACTCAAGTTGATACGGGGCGAACTCAGATTTGAGGCGATTCGCAAAAGAAAATACTTCCGCGGGGCCAATGACATCGAGAGCATCTACGGGAGGTAGGCCTAAGATTACTACCCGTCTTGAGATCGAGCGAGCACGCACATCGCATGGCTTTGTACGGGTTTTCATACGACGCATTCCGGCCAAAAAGCGAGGGTTCATTGTGCGATGAAGTATCGAGAATGGTCTTTATTGGCCAGTCGATGCGCCAGACGGCAGTACGGGGCTAAAGCTATTTAGCGGTCAAGCCTGGTTGTCGGAGGCCTCAGATCCCGTGCGTTCATCGACCTGCGAATCTGGTGAATTGACGTTGTTGTTGGGTTCTTGCTTCACATACACAACACGAGGCTTGGGATTACGGTCCAGCAGCAGCTGTGTCACGTCGGGGCGCGAGTAGTGTCCCGACGGGTCAGCGGCGGCTTTCGCAAGGGTAATTACGCCAAGGTCAATGTCGGCATATAGCAATCCTTCTACTTCCGGCGGCAGCGGATCTGCAAGTGAACGTCCGTCGGGTCCATAAATGCGCGCGTGACCACCTCCGATTTTTAGCAGCGTTTGCTGCTCAGGTGTTTCGCACATCAAATTGACCATTTCCTGTGAGACCGTTGCGCAAGGTGCGACAACAAAGCATTGGCCTTCGGCGGCATACAAGCGACTAGCAGCGGTGTTCACCTCCGGGCCTAGCGCATACGCGGCATCCACATAAAGTGAGAAACTTGGCCATGCGGCGACATGCACTTGTTCATTTTGAGCGTACATCGCGTACTTCGTGAGGGGCTGGAGATGCTCCCAGCAGCACAGGGCTCCGATTCGTCCAAGTGGTGTGGCATGGACCGCGAGGTCGCTGCCATCGCCTTCGCCGAACATTGTGCGTTCGACATGGGTGGGTTTCAGCTTGCGCCGGGTCACGGCTTTTCCTTCAGGGCTGATGATGGCCTGCGAAATGTACAGGCTACCCGCGTCCTTCTCGCTGAAGCCCAGCACTACGGTTATGTTGTAGCGCGACGCCGCTTGCGTGATCCGTTCAAATTGGGCGCCATCAATGATTAGGGAATTGTCGTGGTAGGCCTGGAGGAACTTCATTCCCCAGATTGGCGCGCCAAGCCATGCAAACCACGGATAGCCGGGAATCCACGTCTCCGGAAAAGCAATGAGACTCGCACCGCCTTGTGCTGCCTCTTCGATGAGTGCGATGGTCTTGTCGACAGTCGCATCAAGATTCAAAAACACCGGGGCGGCCTGGACGGCAGCAACGCGATAGCTGGGGTGTTGAACAGTCATAGTGTGAATCTCCGGAAGATTGGGCTTCTAGATTACGTGGAAGGCTCATCGACCCGCTTGTATTGAGCTAATGCACGAATGGCGCTCTAGCAGTGTTTTGCGGCCTTGTGGACTGAGGATTGCCGGGTCTCTCGAGAACCATGGCGTGAGGAATGCGGCGGGAATACGCTAGTACCGTCACGCCGGCTTCAGCGCTTCGCCTCCCCGGTGGGCGGCGGTCCGATGGTCCGGCCAAACAGCATGAGCATCCTTAGCTCCTGTCGGCAATTCAAGATGGCTCGCCGGACGCATATGCTCAGCAGCGCTCGTGGGACATTACCTACGCCGGGCTTAGGACGCGACGAAACGGATCGGGCGGAGCCTTGCGGCCGGCAAGGGCAGTCATGACGGCCGGCCGAGTATCAAGATGGTGATCTGCAGTTTCAAACTGCAGCGCTTCAATCACACCATCACGGGGATAGCGCTCCAACACTTTGGCGAGGGTTGTTTGTTCCAGTCGACGTCGTCCGGCGCCGAAGAGGTCGCAGCCCGCTCCACGCGACACCAGGTGCGCTACCGCTCCGTGCCGCCGCTTTGATACCCAGCCATTCAGATGCAGCGCAATCGCATCGCCGACCTTTTCTCGAACGTCATGGGAATGCCCCTTGGCACGCAAATAGTCTCTTACGCGCACGCCACCGCTCATAGCAAAGCAGCAATCACACAGATGTGGCGAGTGACTCGTTGTGAGTCCAATATCATGGAGAATTGCGGCAGCAAAAAAAAGCGAGCGGTCATAATCAATTCGCTCATGTGCAGCAAGCATGGCGCCGAAGTAGTATGTTCGCCAGCTATGGAATAGCAACGCTTTATCGTGGGTCTCTTCAGCCAGTTGCATTGCATCTTCAGTGAGGGCCGTCGTTGGCGGAGCCATCTCATCCAGGGAGATGGCATTCGGACGAAGCAATCCGATGCGATGCCTGAGCGTGTCAACTACATCTCGAACCTGAACATAGGCGAGATTGCGGACAAGGCGAGCCTTTTCGAGACGATTGAGTTCTCCGCCGTTCCCTACTCCCCACGCCAACGTTCCCATTCCCGAATTATCCCGGGACCGAAATTGACTCATTATGTCACTCCTTACTTTCCATGGTGCTTGGTAAGACGTCCCGTTTGCACGCGCCGGCGGGACCGAGGCGGATGTATGACGCCCGGACCACGCTCACTCAGGAAGTCATGCGTGTGTGCGCGGCTGTTCGCGCAAGACAGGGCGATGGAATGACGCCCCTTGTGGCGCGGCATGCTGCCTATTTGCCAACTGTATTGACTACCAAAGAAGGAGTAAACTTCGCTTTGATTGAATGATCGTCAACCATATCGAGCAAATGTGATGGACAGGCTGACTGCGATGCGTGTCTTCGTGGAGATAGTGGATCGTGGAAGTGTTAGCGCGGCCGCAGATGTGCTCGGCATGTCGCGAGCAATGGCGAGCCGATACCTCGAGAGTCTGGAGGATTGGCTAGGTGCGAGGCTTCTGCATCGCACTACACGTCGACTGGCATTGAGCGATGCAGGCGAACAGGCATTGGCAAACTGTCGCGAAGTGGTGGCTCTGACAGATGACGTCCGTGTTCAAGCCAGCCAAGGTGGTATTGAAGCGCGCGGGAGGCTGCGGCTGACTTCCTCGCCTTCCTTCGCGCAAGCACAGCTGACCTCAGCGGTTGTGGCTTTCCAGGCGTTGCATCCCATGGTGGAAATTGACCTGGTCGTGTACGACCGAACGGTAAACTTGGTGGAGGATCGAATCGATCTGGCTGTGCGTCTGAGCAATCGCATCGATCCTGGCCTCGTCGCTCGGCGGCTCGCCATCTGCCATTCGGTTTTGTGCGCCTCGCCAACGTACCTTGCGAGCATGGGAGTTCCGACGATGCCCGAGGACTTGCGCGCTCACAGTTTCATTACCCATAGCGCCGGCTTCGCTCCGGCATATAACCTCCGACTTGGAGGTCAGATCACCACCATTGAGGCCAAGGGAATCTTGAGTGCCAACGAGACGTCCGTGGTGCGGGCAGCAGCACTGGCGGGCGCCGGGATTGCAATGCTGCCCACATTCTATGTGGGGGAGGACTTAGCTCGAGGCGCATTACTGCCTGTGCTGCCTGATTACGGGCTGGATCCACTCGACATTCAAGCCGTTTATCTGTCGCGCCGGCACCAGCCTAAACCCTTGCGGCTCCTCATTGAGTTCCTTGCAGATCGCTTTGGTGGCGAGGTGGCCCCTTGGGATGCAGTTACACACGCGGCGCCGTAGCTTGCAGCTCGTATTACAGAATGGGAGTGTCCCTGGGGCATTGGTGACGGCACTAGCCGCACCGCATGCTGAATAGGGAACCCGCCTAGTGTGGCGAGGTGGCAAGCGCATCTTTACTACAGAACGGTCCATTTGGCCGCTCTATGCAACAAACTGTCGCATAGGTGGCGGTTTTTTCTCGAAGAGTAAGCAAATATAGTGTGTTCAATGCCTTCGCAATGGACACCGATATGCCCGCAATACAGTTGCAGTACCTCTTCGACCCGCTTTGCGGATGGTGCTATGCAAGCGCCCCCGCCTTAGCTTGGCTCTCAAGCAATTACTCCGACTCACTGCAGTTGTTGCCCAGTGGTCTGTTCACCGACCAAGGTGCACGAGACGTGACGCCGGCATGGGCTGTACATGCGTGGACTAACGATCAGAGGATCGCGTCAACGACAGGCCAAGTCTTTAGTGAGAAATATCATCGAGAGATCTTGTTGGGTACCAACGTTCGGTTCGATTCGGGGCCGATGAACCGTGCTTTAACTGCGGTCGGCAATTTTAATTCGAATATGGAGCCAAGGCTTCTTTCTCGGCTACAGACGGCGAGATACGTGGACGGTCTCGATACTTCTATTTTCATTGTCGTTGCAACTATCACTGCAGATTTTCTCGCAGATGAAGGTGTCAGTATTGATGCAGTGCAGTTCTCGAAAAGGCTCGAGAAGGATGCTGAGTTAATTAATCAAACAAATGCCAGGGTAAAAAGCGTTCAGCTGCTAATGAAAGATATTGGGGTCAGCGGGGTCCCCCTGCTTTTGATTCGGTCAAGAGGAGGCATATTCGCTGTGCGCGGTGATCTCTTGTATGGCCCACAGGATCATTTGGCACGTGAGTTGACTCAACTCGAGTCCAAATTGGCAACAGCGTGACAGCAACATCTGATTGAACATCTTCCATCCCAAAAACACTACGTACTAATCATGGCAAAAATAATCATCATCTATTTTAGCGGATACGGACATACCGCCAAGCAAGCCGAAGCAGTAAAACGAGGGGCTGCTTCCGTAAGCAATACTGAGGTCACGGTGCTGCGGATCGAACAGGATGGTACGTTTTCAGACGAGCAACTGGAGCTGTTGACCAATCACGACGCTGTAATCTATGGGACTCCTACGTACATGGGTGGGCCTGCTTGGCAATTCAAGAAATTCGCAGACGCCACTTCGAAACTGTGGATGAAGCAAGCGCTGAAGGACAAGATCGCGGCGGGATTTACCAATTCGGCATCTGTAAATGGGGACAAATTCTCTACAATTCAATACCTATTCACACTTTCGCAGCAACATGGACAAATCTGGGTCGGAACCGGCCTAATGCCGGCGAACCGAAAGGAGAATGGTCCTTCGGACACTAATTGGACTGCAGGTTTCGCCGGGGCATTAGCCGTTTCCCCATCCGATGCGTCACCAGAAGAAGCTCCTCGGATCGGCGACTTGAAGACGGCGGAATCGCTGGGTCAACGGGTGGCCCAAATCGCCGCAAGGTTGCCCGCGGCTTCAGACAATCCGAATTTTGGACGACTGCACGGTTGAATCAGGTCCGCATGCGTAGCGCCAGAATTCGGGAGTGCGCAAGCGTACGCTAGCGTGCTCTTACTGTACGGGTGCTCCTAGTTTTTGACGTCGATATCTTTCGCATGTGCGACAGCGAGCCGGCAGGCGATCCAGATGTGGTCTTCTGGTGACGACTCTCCGCAGTCTTTAAGAAAGCTCTCCATGCGGATGTCGCTTGAGTCCGCGGCCGCTACAACGAGAGAAAACGTCCGTGCAATCCATTTCTTGGCACGCTCGGTGGTGGGGTGCTCGAGTTCGATGACCTTGAAGAAGCTTAGTACGGCATACCTGCTGAGCGAAGCTTCTGCAGCATTCAGACCTTCTCGATAAAGTGCCAGCGCTCGTCTCACCTTTTTGTCGTCGGGGATAGCGCGGTTGAACACCCAATGATTCGCCGTGGCGAAGGCAAGGTCTCTCTTCGGTACAGGTACCGGAACCGGGCTTCCTGATCTTCAGTTCCACTGCTAGCAGCCAGTCGGCTACCACATTTTTTCTCCTTCCACCCGCAATGACACCTCGGGCCGCGATGCCAGTCGCCGCCCGAGCGCCGCCGCGCCATAATAGCCGCCGCGTCCCCACTGCAAACCAGGAGAAATCAGTGAAACAAACCAAGGGATGGTGTTCAAAACTCATGCGACTTCGGGTACGCATGAAGAATGTTTCCAGCGACAATGGGCGCATGAAACAAACTGACCTTGGCCTGGACCTGAGCAATCGCCGCACGCGCAAGCGCGTGTTTC
>NZ_JAYMRX010000015.1:0-179783 GCF_038900635.1 Cupriavidus oxalaticus
CGAACAGGTCCGTGAAACGACTCCGCGCCGATGATAGTGCGGATTACCCGTGTGAAAGTAGGTCATCGCCAGGCTCTTATTGTGCAAAACCCCTCGACAGCGTTCGCTGCGAGGGGTTTTTGCTTTGTCCCGCCGGGCTTACATGGTGTCGCGAAGACCCGCCAGGCCGCTCCAGAGCCTCCAGGAGCCGCGCCGCGAAGCCCCTATAGGGTGAGAACGTAGCAATCTAAGCTGCGCTTGTGGGAGCGATCAGGCGGCACCTAGCGCCACGCTGGAACGCCTTCCCTGGCTTGGCCAAGTACAGAGTCCGCAACGGAAAGTGCTTGACAGGCAAGGTGAATAGCCCCATAATCGATAGTTCTCTGCGGAGAGGTGCCCGAGTGGCTAAAGGGGGCAGACTGTAAATCTGTTGGCTTACGCCTACGCTGGTTCGAATCCAGCCCTCTCCACCAGAATGCAAGACAGCAGCCGGCAATGCCGGTGAAGAAGTAGGAAAGAACCGGGCGGGTGTAGCTCAATGGTAGAGCAGAAGCCTTCCAAGCTTACGACGAGGGTTCGATTCCCTTCACCCGCTCCAAGTCGCGCGGTTGCTGTCATAAAGTAGTACGTCTAGTTTCGCCCATGTGGCTCAGTGGTAGAGCACTCCCTTGGTAAGGGAGAGGTCGGCAGTTCGATCCTGCCCATGGGCACCAAACACCACCGCACTGGCAACATCGCTACCGAGACAGGAGTCGCGCAATGGCAAAGGAAAAGTTCGAGCGGACCAAGCCGCACGTGAACGTTGGTACGATTGGTCACGTTGACCATGGCAAGACCACGCTGACGGCAGCGATCGCCACGGTGCTGGCTGCGAAGTTCGGCGGTGCCGCCAAGAAGTACGACGAAATCGACGCAGCGCCGGAAGAGAAGGCACGCGGTATTACCATCAATACCGCCCACGTCGAGTACGAGACGGCCAACCGCCACTACGCGCACGTTGACTGCCCGGGCCACGCCGACTACGTGAAGAACATGATCACGGGTGCCGCCCAGATGGACGGCGCGATCCTGGTGTGCTCGGCCGCTGACGGCCCGATGCCGCAAACGCGCGAGCACATCCTGCTGGCCCGCCAGGTCGGCGTGCCGTACATCATCGTGTTCCTGAACAAGTGCGACATGGTGGACGACGCTGAACTGCTCGAGCTGGTCGAGATGGAAGTTCGCGAACTGCTGTCGAAGTACGAATTCCCCGGCGACGACACCCCGATCATCAAGGGTTCGGCCAAGCTGGCACTGGAAGGCGACAAGGGCGACCTGGGCGAGGAAGCCATCATGCGCCTGGCCGACGCGCTGGACACCTACATCCCGACGCCGGAGCGTGCCGTTGACGGTACCTTCCTGATGCCGGTGGAAGACGTGTTCTCGATCTCGGGTCGCGGCACCGTGGTGACCGGCCGTATCGAGCGCGGCGTGGTGAAGGTCGGCGAAGAAATCGAAATCGTCGGTATCCGCCCGACCGTGAAGACCACCTGCACCGGCGTGGAAATGTTCCGCAAGCTGCTGGACCAGGGCCAGGCTGGCGACAACGTCGGTCTGCTGCTGCGCGGCACCAAGCGTGAAGACGTCGAGCGCGGCCAGGTGCTGTGCAAGCCGGGTTCGATCAAGCCGCACACCCACTTCACCGGCGAGGTGTACATCCTGTCGAAGGACGAAGGCGGCCGTCACACCCCGTTCTTCAACAACTACCGCCCGCAGTTCTACTTCCGTACGACCGACGTGACCGGCTCGATCGAGCTGCCGAAGGACAAGGAAATGGTCATGCCGGGTGACAACGTGTCGATCACCGTCAAGCTGATCGCCCCGATCGCCATGGAAGAAGGCCTGCGCTTCGCTATCCGTGAAGGCGGCCGTACCGTCGGCGCCGGCGTCGTGGCAAAGATCCTCGACTAAGCTGTTCGATAGCGAACGCGGCACCAACCGGCCGCGTTCGTTGCCAGAAGAGGGTTGGCGCAAGCGCCGGCTCTCAGTAGTTCTAGGGGTATAGCTCAACTGGCAGAGCGTCGGTCTCCAAAACCGAAGGTTGGGGGTTCGATTCCCTCTGCCCCTGCCAAATCAATCAGCCGCGTCGCGAGGAACAATCGTGACGCGGCTTAGTCTCGTTTGCGAAACATGGCCAATCCCAATGTTGAAACCGTAAACGCCAACAGCGGCAAGTGGATGCTCGGCGTCGCGGTGCTGCTGGTGGTTGCCGGCGTCATCGGTTTCTATGCACTCGCACAGCAACCGTCTTATGTACGTGGCGCTGCGCTGTTCGGCGGTATTGCACTGGGTGTCGTCGTTGCACTGGTGTCGGCACCGGGCAAGGACTTCATTGGGTTCGCCAAAGAATCGTATCGGGAAGTTCGCAAGGTCGTCTGGCCGACGCGCAAGGAATCCGGGCAGATGACGGGGCTGGTCTTCGTCTTTGTCGTCATCATGGCACTGTTCCTGTGGTCGGCGGACAAGCTCATCGAGTGGATCGTGTTTTCGCTTGTACTGGGCTGGAAATAAGAGGTAGCACATGACGGATAACGCTCAGCAGGAAACCACCGCGCCGGAATTGCCTTCGTCGAAGAAGCGCTGGTATGTCGTTCACGCCTACTCCGGTATGGAGAAAAGCGTGCAGCGCGCGCTGCAGGAGCGCATCGAGCGCGCCGAGATGCAGGACAAATTTGGCCGCATCCTGGTGCCTTCCGAAGAAGTCGTGGAAATCAAGGGCGGCCACAAGTCGGTCACCGAACGCCGTTTCTTCCCGGGCTACGTGCTGGTGGAAATGGAAATGACCGACGAGACCTGGCATCTGGTGAAGAACACCAGCAAGGTCACCGGTTTCGTGGGTGGCGCTCGCAACCGCCCGAGCCCGATTTCGCAGCGCGAAGTCGACAAGATCATGACCCAGATGCAGGAAGGGGTCGAGAAGCCGCGTCCCAAGACGCTGTTCGAAGTGGGCGAAATGGTGCGCGTCAAGGACGGCCCGTTCACCGACTTCAACGGCAACGTGGAAGAAGTGAACTACGAGAAGTCGCGCCTGCGCGTCTCGGTCACGATCTTCGGGCGCGCTACGCCGGTCGAGCTCGAGTTCGGCCAGGTCGAGAAGGTTTAAGGAATTTGCCGGTTGTCGGCCGAAAGGCGGCAACTGGCAACGGCAGCGCCCCAGGGCGTTGCCAAAGAGGAGCGTGAGGCCGTGCCACCGGTGCGGCGACAGCGCGTTACGACTCAACAGGATCGCAACCCCTTCATGGGGCGATCCGGATTGGAGTAGAAATGGCCAAGAAGATCATTGGCTTTATCAAGCTGCAGATTCCGGCTGGTAAGGCAAATCCCTCCCCGCCCGTTGGTCCCGCACTGGGTCAGCGTGGTCTGAACATCATGGAGTTCTGCAAGGCGTTCAACGCCCAGACCCAAGGCATGGAGCCTGGTCTGCCGGTGCCGGTGGTGATTACCGCCTTCGCCGACAAGAGCTTCACCTTCGTGATGAAGTCGCCGCCGGCGACCGTGCTGATCAAGAAGGCAGCCGGCATCACCAAGGGTTCGCCGAAGCCCCATACCGACAAGGTTGGCAAGATCACCCGCGCCCAGGCTGAAGAAATCGCCAAGGCCAAGAACGCTGACCTGACCGCCGCCGACCTGGACGCCGCCGTGCGTACCATCGCCGGTTCGGCTCGTTCGATGGGCATCACCGTGGAGGGTCTGTAAATGGCTAAGGTTTCCAAGCGCGTCGCCGCCAACAAGGCGAAGATCGAGCGTACCAAGTTCTACCCGATCGACGAGGCCCTGGGCCTGGTGAAGGGCTGCGCCTCGGCGAAGTTCGACGAGTCGATCGACGTGGCCGTGCAACTGGGCATCGACGCCAAGAAGTCGGACCAGGTGGTTCGTGGTTCCGTGGTGCTGCCCGCCGGTACCGGCAAGTCGGTGCGCGTGGCTGTGTTCGCCCAGGGCGAGAAGGCCGAGGCCGCCAAGGCCGCCGGTGCTGACATCGTCGGCATGGAGGACCTGGCTGAGCAAGTCAAGGCCGGCAACCTGAACTTCGACGTCGTGATCGCTTCGCCGGACACGATGCGTATCGTTGGTACGCTGGGCCAAATCCTGGGCCCGCGCGGCCTGATGCCGAACCCGAAGGTTGGCACCGTGACCCCCGACGTGGCCCAGGCCGTGAAGAACGCCAAGGCCGGTCAGGTCCAGTTCCGTGTCGACAAGGCCGGTATCATCCACGCCACCATCGGCCGTCGTTCGTTCGAAGACACCGCGCTGAAGAGCAACCTGTCGGCGCTGCTGGAAGCGCTGGTCAAGGCCAAGCCGGCTACCAGCAAGGGCGTGTACCTGCGCAAGATCGCCGTCTCGTCGACCATGGGCGTTGGCGTGCGCGTCGACCAGGCCACGCTGGCTGCCTGAACTGACGGCAGCGTGCTGACCGGAACCCGATAACAACTGGTCGGCTGAAAGAATTGAAGGTCCTCGCCGAGGCGGGGATCGGCTCCGGACCGCGAGGAATGGAGCAAGGCTTTGGGCAGTGGTGCCCGCAAGGCGCGCAAGCGCTGGCGGCACCGCTGGTTATCAAAGACCGCTGGTGTCCTTGTCCGCGGCAATGATGCGGAAAGGGCTTAATCGGTCGGAACGTGCGGGAAGGCTTCCAAGCCTGAGCGACGTCTTCCGGCCAGCCAGCGCAGATGGCGCACCCGAAGGGGTTGAAGCAACCGGGCACTGACCCGGCTGATTCGGGCCAATCGGACGCCGTTCGTTTGTGCTGACGTGAAGGCTCCGGTATTGCCGGAGACACAGCGTCATTTTGGAGCTTAACCGTGCCACTCAATATTGAAGATAAGAAGGCCGTCGTTGCTGAGGTCTCGGCGCAAGTCGCCAAGGCCCAGACCATCGTCGTCGCCGAATATCGCGGCATTGCGGTTGGCGATCTGACCAAGCTGCGTGCTGCCGCTCGCCAGCAAGGCGTGTACCTGCGTGTTCTGAAGAACACGCTGGCTCGCCGTGCCGTCGAAGGTACGCCGTTTGCAGGCCTCGCAGAGCAGATGACCGGTCCGCTGATCTACGGTATTTCCGAAGATGCAGTGGCCTCGGCCAAGGTTCTCAACGACTTCGCCAAGACCAACGACAAGCTGGTCCTGCGCGCCGGGTCGTATGACGGCAAGGTTCTCGACGCTGCCGCCGTGAAGGCGCTGGCCTCGATCCCGACCCGCGACGAACTGATTGCTCAGCTGCTGGGCGTGATGCAGGCACCGGTGTCGGGCTTCGCCCGTCTGCTGGCTGCCCTGGCCGCCAAGAACGCCGAAGGTGCTCCCGCGGAAGCGGAAGCCGCCGGCGCCTAAGGCAACCCAGGCCGCGCATCGAAAGATCGCATTACCGATACCGAATCAAATCTAGTAGGAGTATTTCAAATGGCAATCACCAAAGACGACATCCTGGAAGCCGTTGGCGCGATGTCCGTGATGGAACTGAACGACCTGGTCAAGGCGTTCGAAGAGAAGTTTGGCGTGTCGGCTGCTGCCATGGCCGTGGCTGCTGCTCCGGGCGCTGGCGGTGCCGCCGCTGCTGAAGAGCAGACCGAGTTCAACGTGATCCTGGCCGAAGTCGGCGCCAACAAGGTTGGCGTGATCAAGGCCGTTCGCGAAATCACCGGTCTGGGCCTGAAGGAAGCCAAGGACCTGGTCGATGGCGCACCGAAGCCCGTCAAGGAAGGCGTGGACAAGGCCGCTGCTGCCGAAGCCAAGAAGAAGCTGGAAGACGCCGGCGCCAAGGTCGACGTCAAGTAATGCTGTATTCGCGTGCCCTTGCGGCACGCGAATGGGGCTGGCAAAGGGAAATTCCCGGCGCCAGCCTTTTTGCGCTTGTGCGATTGTGTTTTAGTCACCACTCTGCACAGCGGCAAAGTTGCAAGAAGTGATGTTTGCGAGTCCCGGCAGCACTTGATTTGCCGGCAACTCAGCAGAGGCCAAACATCAGTGGCACACTAAGTGGTTGCTGCTGATGTTTGTCTTCTGAACCGACTGCAGAAGACAAGTTTGGTCGGGTGTCCCCCGGGCGAGTACAGGCGTTGCGCTGATGCGACGACCACACCGCCCGCAGCGTGCGGACACCGTCAGCCAGAGGTTGGTAGCGGCCAACCGCCAAATCCCCTCCCAGTCGCTGAACACCTCAGGCACGGCCAGGTCCAGCCGTCCTGCGATGATTCGGAGATCCCATGGCGTACAGCTTCACCGAAAAGAAGCGCATTCGCAAAAGTTTTGCGAAGCGCGCGACGGTACATCAGGTTCCATTCCTGCTTGCCACTCAGATTGAATCCTACACTCAGTTCTTGCAAGCGGAAACGCCGACCGCGCGTCGCAAGAGCGAAGGCCTCCAGGCCGCTTTCAACGCAATCTTCCCGATCTCCTCGCATAACGGGCTTGCCCGTATGGAGTTCGTCTCGTACCACCTGTCCAACCCGCCGTTCGACGTCAAGGAATGCCAACAGCGTGGCCTGACCTTCCACTCGGCCCTGCGCGCGAAGGTTCGCCTGATCATCAACGATCGCGAGAACCCGGGCAAGGTCAAGGAAGTGAAGGAGCAGGAAGTCTACATGGGTGAGATCCCCTTGATGACTTCCACCGGTTCGTTCGTGATCAACGGCACCGAGCGTGTCATCGTCTCGCAGTTGCACCGCTCGCCGGGCGTGTTCTTCGAGCACGACAAGGGCAAGACCCACAGCTCGGGCAAGCTGCTGTTCTCGGCACGTATCATCCCCTACCGCGGTTCGTGGCTGGACTTCGAATTCGACCCGAAGGACATCCTGTACTTCCGCGTCGACCGCCGCCGCAAGATGCCGGTGACGATCCTGCTGAAGTCGATCGGCCTGACCCCGGAACAGATCCTCGCGCACTTCTTCGTGTTCGACAACTTCACGCTGCAGTCGGAAGGCGCGCAACTGGAGTTCGTGCCCGAGCGCCTGCGCGGTGAAGTCGCGCGCTTCGACATCGCCGACAAGAACGGCCGCGTGGTGGTCGAGAAGGACAAGCGGATCAACGCCAAGCATATCCGCGACCTGGACTCGGCCGGCACCAAGCTGATCAGCGTGCCGGAAGACTACCTGCTGGGCCGCGTGCTGGCCAAGAACATCATCGACCCGGATACCGGCGAGGTGATCGCCAACGCCAACGACGAGCTGACCGAAACGCTGCTGGAAAACCTGCGCGAAGCCGGCGTCAAGCAGATCCAGACCCTGTACACCAACGACCTGGACCAGGGCCCGTACATGTCGCAGACCCTGCGCGTGGACGAGACCGCCGACCAGACCGCCGCGCGTATCGCGATCTACCGCATGATGCGCCCGGGCGAGCCGCCGACCGAGGAAGCCGTGGAAGCGCTGTTCCAGCGCCTGTTCTACAGCGAAGAGTCGTACGACCTGTCGCGCGTTGGCCGCATGAAGGTCAACAGCCGCCTGGGCCGCCCCAGCGGTGAAGGCGCCATGGTGCTGCAGGACGAGGACATCCTCGAGACCATCAAGATCCTGGTCAACCTGCGCAACGGCAAGGGCGAGGTCGATGACATTGACCACCTGGGCAACCGTCGCGTGCGTTGCGTCGGCGAGCTGGCCGAGAACCAGTTCCGCGCCGGCCTGTCGCGCGTGGAGCGTGCCGTCAAGGAACGTCTGGGCCAGGCCGAGACCGAGAACCTGATGCCGCACGACCTGATCAACTCGAAGCCGATCTCGTCGGCGATCCGCGAGTTCTTCGGTTCGTCGCAGCTGTCGCAGTTCATGGACCAGACCAACCCGCTGTCCGAGATCACGCACAAGCGTCGTGTCTCCGCACTGGGCCCGGGCGGTCTGACCCGCGAGCGCGCCGGCTTTGAAGTCCGCGACGTGCACCCGACCCACTACGGCCGCGTGTGCCCGATCGAAACGCCGGAAGGTCCGAACATTGGTCTGATCAACTCGCTGGCACTGTATGCGCGCCTGAACGAGTACGGCTTCCTGGAAACCCCGTACCGCAAGGTCGAGAACAGCAAGCTGACCGACCAGGTCGACTACCTGTCCGCGATCGAGGAAGGCAAGTACGTGGTGGCGCAGGCCAACGCGACCGTCGACGCCGACGGCAACCTGACCGACGAACTGGTGTCGGCGCGTGAAGGCTCCGAGCGTGAAACCCGTATGGTGACGCCGGACCGCGTGCAGTACATCGACGTGGCGCCGTCGCAGATCGTGTCGGCCGCTGCCTCGCTGGTGCCGTTCCTGGAACACGATGACGCGAACCGTGCACTGATGGGCGCGAACATGCAGCGTCAGGCCGTGCCTTGCCTGCGTCCGGACAAGCCGCTGGTCGGTACCGGCATCGAGCGCACCGTTGCGGTCGACTCGGGTACTGCCGTGCAGGCGATGCGTGGCGGCGTGGTCGACTATGTCGACGCAATGCGTATCGTGATCCGCGTGAACGACGACGAAGCCGTGGCCGGCGAAGTCGGCGTGGACATCTACAACCTGATCAAGTACACGCGCTCGAACCAGAACACCAACATCAACCAGCGTCCGATGGTCAAGGTTGGCGATATCGTTGCCCGCAACGATGTGATCGCCGACGGCGCCTCGACCGACCTGGGTGAACTGGCACTGGGCCAGAACATGCTGGTGGCGTTCATGCCGTGGAACGGCTACAACTTCGAGGATTCGATCCTGATCTCGGAGCGTGTGGTGGCCGAAGACCGCTATACCTCGATCCACATCGAGGAACTGTCGGTCGTTGCCCGCGACACCAAGCTGGGACCTGAGGAAATCACGCGCGATATCTCGAACCTGGCCGAAGCCCAGCTGGCTCGCCTGGACGAGTCGGGCATCACCTACATTGGCGCCGAGGTCGAAGCCGGCGACGTGCTGGTGGGCAAGGTCACGCCGAAGGGCGAGACCCAGCTGACTCCGGAAGAGAAGCTGCTGCGCGCGATCTTCGGCGAGAAGGCTTCGGACGTGAAGGACACCTCGCTGCGCGTGCCGTCGGGCATGAGCGGCATCGTGATCGACGTCCAGGTCTTCACCCGCGAAGGCGTGACCCGTGACAAGCGTGCCCAGTCGATCATCGACGACGAACTGAAGCGTTACCGCCTGGACCTGAACGACCAGCTGCGTATCGTGGAAGGCGATGCCTTCCAGCGTCTGGAGCGCCTGCTGATCGACAAGACCGTCAACGGCGGTCCGAAGAAGCTGGCCAAGGGCGCCAAGATCACCAAGGAATACCTGGCTGACGTCGACAAGTACCACTGGTTCGACATCCGTCCGGCGGACGAGGAACTGGCTGCCCAGCTGGAAGCCGTCAAGGAAGCCATCGAGCAGAAGCGCCACGAGTTCGACCTGGCTTTCGAAGAGAAGCGCAAGAAGCTCACGCAGGGCGACGAACTGCCGCCGGGCGTGATCAAGATGGTCAAGGTGTACCTGGCCGTCAAGCGCCGCCTGCAGCCTGGCGACAAGATGGCAGGCCGTCACGGCAACAAGGGTGTCGTGTCCAAGATCACCCCGATCGAAGACATGCCCTACATGGCCGACGGTACCCCCGCCGACATCGTGCTGAACCCGCTGGGCGTGCCTTCGCGGATGAACGTGGGCCAGATTCTCGAGACCCACCTGGGCTGGGCCGCGCGCGGTCTGGGCGAGCGCATCGGCAACATGCTGAAGGCGCAGGCCAAGGCAGCCGAAGTGCGTAACCTGCTCACGCAGATCTACAACGAGAGCGGCAAGGTCGAAGACCTCGACAGCCTGTCGGATTCGGAAGTCCTGGAACTGGCCGACAACCTGAAGAAGGGCGTGCCGTTCGCGACGCCGGTGTTCGATGGTGCGCATGAGGATGAAATCCGCCGCATGCTGGACCTCGCCTATCCGGAAGAGATCGCGAAGGAAAAGGGCCTGACCGCCTCCAAGCAACAGGTCACGCTGTTCGACGGCCGCACCGGCGAAGCGTTCGAGCGTCCGGTCACGCTGGGTGTGATGCACATGCTGAAGCTGCATCACCTGGTCGATGACAAGATGCACGCACGTTCCACCGGCCCATACTCGCTGGTGACGCAGCAGCCGCTGGGTGGTAAGGCGCAGTTCGGTGGCCAGCGTTTCGGTGAGATGGAAGTGTGGGCACTGGAAGCCTACGGCGCGTCCTACGTGCTGCAGGAAATGCTGACGGTCAAGTCCGATGACGTGAACGGCCGTACCAAGGTGTACGAAAACATCGTCAAGGGCGAGCACTCGATCGACGCCGGCATGCCGGAATCGTTCAACGTGCTGGTGAAGGAAATCCGCTCGCTGGGTATCGACATCGACCTCGATCGCTACTGATCGAGCCGATGCGGGTGCCGGCTGCGGCCGGCACTCACCAGCGCAGGATTTCCCACAGAATGAATGCCACCGATCCGGACAGACTCCGGGACGGTGGCGAAACAAGGAGTTGCAATGAAAGCATTGCTCGATCTCTTTAAGCAGGTACAGCAGGAAGAGCAGTTCGACGCGATCAAGATCGGCCTGGCCTCGCCCGAGAAGATCCGTTCGTGGTCGTACGGCGAAGTGAAGAAGCCGGAAACGATCAACTACCGTACGTTCAAGCCGGAACGCGACGGCCTGTTCTGTGCCAAGATCTTTGGCCCGATCAAGGACTACGAGTGCCTGTGCGGCAAGTACAAGCGCCTGAAGCACCGTGGCGTGATCTGCGAGAAGTGCGGCGTTGAAGTGACGCTGGCCAAGGTGCGCCGCGAGCGCATGGGCCACATCGAACTGGCCGCGCCGACCGCGCACATCTGGTTCCTGAAGTCGCTGCCGTCGCGCCTGGGCATGGTCCTGGACATGACGCTGCGCGACATCGAGCGCGTGCTGTACTTTGAAGCATTCGTGGTGATCGAACCCGGCATGACCCCGCTCAAGAAGAGCCAGATCATGTCCGAAGACGACTACCTGGCGAAGTGCGACGAGTACGGCGAGGGCGAGTTCGTCGCCATGATGGGTGCCGAGGGCATCCGTGAACTGCTGCGCGGCATCGACATCGAGAAGCAGATCGAACAGATCCGCGCCGAGCTGCAGGCCACCGGCTCCGAAGCCAAGATCAAGAAGTTCGCCAAGCGCCTGAAGGTGCTCGAGGCCTTCCAGCGTTCGGGCATCAAGCCCGAGTGGATGATCCTCGAAGTGCTGCCGGTGCTGCCGCCCGAGCTGCGCCCGCTGGTGCCGCTGGACGGCGGCCGCTTTGCGACCTCGGACCTGAACGACCTGTATCGCCGCGTCATCAACCGTAACAACCGCCTGAAGCGCCTGCTGGAGCTGAAGGCGCCCGAGATCATCGTGCGCAACGAAAAGCGCATGCTGCAGGAAGCGGTTGACTCGCTGCTGGACAACGGCCGTCGCGGCAAGGCGATGACCGGCGCCAACAAGCGTCCGCTGAAGTCCCTGGCCGAAATGATCAAGGGCAAGGGCGGCCGGTTCCGTCAGAACCTGCTGGGCAAGCGCGTCGACTACTCGGGCCGTTCGGTCATCGTGGTGGGCCCGACGCTCAAGCTGCACCAGTGCGGCCTGCCCAAGCTGATGGCGCTCGAGCTGTTCAAGCCGTTCATCTTCCACAAGCTGGAAACGATGGGCATCGCCACCACCATCAAGGCGGCGAAGAAGGAAGTCGAAAGCCAGACCCCGGTGGTGTGGGACATCCTCGAAGAGGTGATCCGCGAGCACCCGGTAATGCTGAACCGTGCGCCGACGCTGCACCGCCTGGGCATCCAGGCGTTCGAGCCGGTGCTGATCGAAGGCAAGGCCATCCAGCTGCACCCGCTGGTCTGCGCGGCGTTCAACGCCGACTTCGACGGTGACCAGATGGCTGTCCACGTCCCGCTGTCGCTGGAAGCGCAGATGGAAGCCCGCACCCTGATGCTGGCCTCCAACAACGTGCTGTTCCCGGCTAACGGCGACCCGTCGATCGTGCCGTCGCAAGACGTGGTGCTGGGTCTGTACTACACGACCCGCGACAAGATCAACGGCCGCGGCGAGGGCATGACCTTTGCCGACATCAGCGAAGTGATCCGCGCTTACGAGAACAAGGAAGTCGAACTGGCTTCGCGCGTGAACGTGCGTATCACCGAGTATGAGCTGGTCGACAAGGACGCTGAAGGCGACGCCCGTTTCGCACCCAAGGTCACGCTGCAGGCTACCACGGTCGGCCGCGCGATCCTGTCCGAGATCCTGCCGAAGGGCCTGCCGTTCTCGGTGCTGAACAAGCCGCTCAAGAAGAAGGAAATCTCGCGCCTGATCAACACTGCGTTCCGCAAGTGCGGCCTGCGCGAGACCGTGATCTTCGCCGACAAGCTGCTGCAGTCGGGCTTCCGCCTGGCAACCCGCGCCGGTATCTCGATCGCGATCGACGACATGCTGGTGCCGCCCGCCAAGGAAAAGATCATCGCCGAGGCCTCGGCCAAGGTGAAGGAATACGACAAGCAGTACATGTCGGGTCTGGTGACCGACCAGGAACGCTACAACAACGTCGTTGACATCTGGGGCGCCGCCGGCGACCAGGTGGGCAAGGCGATGATGGAGCAGCTCCAGCACGAAGACGTGGTCGACCGCGAAGGCAGGACCGTGAAGCAAGAGTCGTTCAACTCCATCTACATGATGGCCGACTCGGGCGCACGGGGTTCCGCCGCGCAGATCCGCCAGCTGGCCGGCATGCGTGGCCTGATGGCCAAGCCGGATGGCTCGATCATTGAAACGCCGATTACGGCGAACTTCCGTGAAGGCCTGAACGTTCTGCAGTACTTCATCTCGACCCACGGTGCCCGTAAGGGTCTGGCGGATACGGCACTGAAGACCGCGAACTCGGGTTACCTGACCCGTCGTCTGGTCGACGTGACCCAGGATCTGGTCGTGGTGGAAGACGATTGCGGCACCTCCAACGGCGTGGCCATGAAGGCCCTGGTCGAAGGCGGTGAAGTGATCGAAGCCCTGCGCGACCGTATCCTCGGCCGCGTGACCGTGGCCGACGTGGTGAACCCGGAAACCCAGGAAACCGCGATCGAATCCGGCACGCTGCTGGACGAAGACCTGGTCGAGCTGATCGACAACATCGGCGTGGATGAAGTCAAGGTCCGCACCCCGCTGTCGTGCGACACGCGCTACGGCCTGTGCGGCAAGTGCTATGGCCGCGACCTGGGCCGCGGCGTGCTGGTGAACTCCGGCGAAGCGGTGGGCGTGATTGCCGCCCAGTCGATTGGTGAGCCGGGCACGCAGCTGACCATGCGTACGTTCCACATCGGTGGTGCTGCATCGCGTGCGGCAGTGGCATCGAGCGTGGAAGCCAAGGCGACCGGTACCGTGCGTTTCACGGCGACCATGCGTTACGTCACCAATGCGAAGGGCGAACTGATCGTCATCTCGCGTTCGGGCGAGGCGCTGATCACCGACGACCATGGCCGCGAGCGCGAGCGCCACAAGATCCCGTACGGCGCCACGCTGCTGGTGCAGGACGGCCAGGCGATCAAGGCTGGCACGCAGCTGGCCACTTGGGACGCGCTGACTCGCCCGATCGTTTCGGAATACACCGGTACGACCAAGTTCGAGAACGTTGAAGAAGGCGTGACCGTCGCCAAGCAGATGGACGAAGTGACGGGCCTGTCGACCCTGGTGGTGATCGACGCCAAGCGCCGCACGGCTGCAACCAAGGGCATCCGCCCGCAGGTGAAGCTGCTCGACGCCAACGGCCAGGAAGTAAAGATCCCGGGCACGGACCACTCCGTGACCATCGGCTTCCAGGTCGGCGCGCTGATCACGGTGAAGGACGGCCAGCAGGTGCACGTGGGTGAAGTGCTCGCGCGTATCCCGACCGAATCGCAGAAGACCCGCGACATTACCGGTGGTCTGCCGCGAGTGGCCGAGCTGTTCGAAGCGCGTTCGCCGAAGGATGCCGCCGTGCTGGCGGAAGTCACCGGCACGACCTCGTTCGGCAAGGACACCAAGGGCAAGCAGCGCCTGGTCATTACCGACCTGGACGGCAATGCCCACGAGTTCCTGATCGCGAAGGAAAAGCAGGTGCTGGTGCACGACGGCCAGGTGGTGAACAAGGGCGAAATGATCGTGGAAGGTCCGGCGGACCCGCACGACATCCTGCGCCTGAAGGGCATCGAAGAGCTGGCGCACTACATCGTGGACGAAGTGCAGGACGTGTACCGACTGCAGGGCGTGAAGATCAACGACAAGCACATCGAGGTGATCGTTCGCCAGATGCTGCGTCGTGTGCAGATCGTCGATGTGGGCGACACCAAGTTCATCCCGGGTGAACAGGTGGAGCGTTCGGAACTGCTCGACGAGAACGACCGCGTGATCGCCGAAGGCAAGCGTCCGGCAACCTACGAGAACCTGCTGCTGGGTATTACCAAGGCGTCGCTGTCTACCGACAGCTTCATCTCGGCGGCATCGTTCCAGGAAACCACGCGCGTGCTGACCGAAGCCGCGATCATGGGCAAGACCGACGACCTGCGTGGTCTGAAGGAAAACGTGATCGTCGGCCGTCTGATCCCGGCCGGTACCGGCCTGGCCTACCACCGTGCCCGCAAGGCACGCGAGGCCTCCGAGCGCGAACGCGCCCAGGCGATCGCCGAAGAAGAGCAGTCGCTCTTCATCGAGCCGACGCCGGTGGTGCAGGCGACGACCGAGGGTGAAGGCGACAACGCCTGATCTTGCAGTAGTGAATGCCCGCCGCAAGGCGGTCGAAAGCCCGGCTGATCCAGCCGGGCTTTTTTTACGTCCGCACGTGGCGTGACCTTTCGTGAGAAACGTCGGAGAGTTTGCCCGCCAGGCGCGGTGGCCGGGTCCCTTAGTGGTAAGGTTACGGCTTTTCCGGCTTCAGCAATTCCGCAGTCCATGTCGCAAGCACTGGCGATCCTCAAGGATGTCTTCGGCTACCACGCCTTCCGCGGGCGCCAGGCCGAGATCATCGACCACGTTGCCGAAGGCGGCGACAGCCTGGTGCTGATGCCAACCGGCGGCGGCAAGTCGCTGTGCTACCAGATTCCGGCACTGCTGCGCCAGCGCACAGGGCAGGGCGTCGGCATCGTGGTATCGCCGCTGATTGCGCTGATGCAGGACCAGGTCGCCGCGCTGACCGAAGCGGGCGTGCGAGCCGCGGTACTGAATTCGACGCTGACCGGTTCGGAAGCGTCCGCCGTCGAGCGCGACCTTCTGGCCGGCAGGGTGGAGATCCTCTACGTCGCACCCGAGCGGCTGATGACGCCGCGCTTCCTCGACCTGCTCGAGCGTACCCGCGTCGGACTGTTCGCCATCGACGAGGCGCATTGCGTATCGCAGTGGGGCCATGATTTCCGGCCGGAGTACATCCAGCTGTCGGTGCTGCACGAACGCTTCCCGTACGTGCCGCGCATCGCGCTGACCGCTACCGCCGACGCGCTGACGCGCAACGAGATCATCGAGCGGCTGGCGCTGGACGACGCCCGCGTTTTCATCTCCAGCTTCGACCGGCCCAATATCCGCTACCGCATCGTCGAGAAGGACAATGCGCGCCAGCAATTGCTGGCCTTTATCAAGGCTGAGCACACCGCGGGCGACGGTACCCATGACAGCGGCATTGTCTACTGCCTGTCGCGCAAGAAAGTGGAAGAAACAGCGGCGTGGCTGCAAGGGCATGGCATCAATGCGCTGCCCTATCACGCGGGCATGGATGCCGCCATCCGCCAGCGCCATCAGGCACGCTTCCGAGAAGAAGAAGGGATCGTGATGGTGGCGACGATCGCGTTCGGCATGGGGATCGACAAGCCCGACGTGCGTTTCGTCGCGCACCTGGACCTGCCCAAGAGCATGGAGGGCTACTACCAGGAAACCGGCCGCGCCGGCCGCGACGGGTTGCCCGCCAATGCCTGGATGGCCTACGGCCTGGGCGACGTGGTGCAGCAGAAGCGCATGATCGACGAGTCCGAGGCGGACGAGGCGTTCAAGCGCGTGTCGTCGTCCAAGCTCGATGCGCTGCTGGGTTTGTGCGAGACCGCCGGCTGCCGGCGCCAGCGCATCCTTGCGTACTTCGACGAAGCCAGCGAGCCCTGCGGCAACTGCGATACCTGCCTGGAGCCGCCGGCCACCTGGGATGGCACGCGCGAGGCGCAGATGGCGCTGTCATGCGTGTACCGCACCGCGCAGGCAAGCCGCATCCACTTCGGTGCGACCCACCTGGTCGACGTGCTGCGCGGCAATACCTCGGAGAAGATCAAGCAGTGGGGCCATGACAAGGTATCGACCTTCGGCATCGGCAAGGACCGTTCGGTGCATGAGTGGCACACGGTCTTCCGCCAGCTGATCGCCCAGGGCTTGCTGATGATCGACCATGGCGGCCACGGCGCACTGCTGCTGGGCGAACGCGCGCGCGAAGTGCTCAAGGGCGAGCGACAGATCATCCTGCGGCGCCAGGCTGCCAAGCCGGGCAAGTCCGGCGAACGCGCGGCGCGCGGCAACCGCATCGACCATACCGCGGACATGGATGCCGACACGCTGGCCAACTGGGAGGCGCTGCGCCGCTGGCGCACCGAGGCCGCGCGCGAGCACGGCGTACCGGCCTACGTGATTTTCCATGACGCCACGCTGGCCGAACTGGCGCGCACTGCGCCGGACTCGCTGTCGGCAATGCAAGGCATTCCCGGGATTGGTGCATCCAAGCTGGAGCGCTACGGGCAGGGCATCCTGGACACGCTGCGCGCGGTCTAGTCCCCAGCCCAGCCAATGCGTATACCAATTGGGTATACGGCTTGACGGTATACGAAACCGCTGCTACGATGCCAGATTCGAGTTTTTGGCTTTGGATTTCGCTCGCCCGTCGGATAAGTGGCTTTCATGCCGCTGCTGGCGCAAGCCTTCCGGACCGGTTTTGATGGACCGGTGGCGGCAGACGCGGGATCCGGGTGCCGGCTCGCGCTCTTTGGCATGCTGTTACCGCACAGTCCCGTCTCCAGAGCGCGTCCGCTCATCTCTCCCGCCCAAAAACTCGTAGTTGCCTCTCCAGCCTGGCGCATGCCGGCGCGAGGGGCGTTTTTCGTAAAACCAAGCTGGATTGAACAATGCCAACTATCAACCAACTGGTTCGCAAGCCGCGCGTCTCTGAAGTCGTCAAGAGCAAGAGCCCGGCGCTTGAGAACTGCCCCCAGCGCCGTGGTGTGTGCACCCGCGTGTACACCACGACGCCGAAGAAGCCGAACTCGGCACTGCGTAAGGTCGCCAAGGTGCGCCTGACCAACGGTTTCGAAGTCATTTCGTACATCGGCGGTGAAGGCCACAACCTGCAGGAACACTCGGTCGTGCTGATCCGCGGCGGCCGTGTGAAGGATCTGCCGGGTGTGCGTTACCACATCGTCCGTGGCTCGCTCGACCTGCAAGGCGTGAAGGACCGCAAGCAGGCCCGTTCGAAGTACGGCGCGAAGCGTCCGAAGGCGGCCTAAGCTTAGGGTGCCTGGGTCCGAAAGACCCGAAGAAGCAACAACCGATAGCCTGTGGCGCAAGTCATGGTGCTGTCACCAGGCGGCGGTACAACGGAGCGCCTTTTTGGCAACCGTGCCGTCGAGTAAGTGGTCACCCGGCGAATTTGCTGTCTACTGCATGCAAGCTAGTTGGTGGCCGGAGAGCGGAAACAACTGACCGCGCTCTCAACTGAATCTAAAGGAAATAAGATGCCACGTCGTCGTGAAGTCCCCAAGCGGGATGTTCTGCCTGATCCGAAGTTCGGCAACGTTGAAGTTGCCAAGTTTATGAACGTGCTGATGCTGGACGGCAAGAAGTCGGTTGCCGAACGTATCGTCTATGGCGCGTTCGACCAGATCGAAAAGAAGGCAGGCAAGGCCCCCATCGAAGTGTTCTCCGTTGCCATCAACAACGTGAAGCCGGTGGTGGAAGTGAAGAGCCGTCGCGTGGGCGGCGCCAACTATCAGGTTCCGGTCGAAGTTCGTCCGTCGCGTCGTCTGGCATTGGCGATGCGTTGGCTGCGCGAGGCCGCGAAGAAACGCAGCGAGAAGTCGATGGCGCTGCGCCTGGCAGGTGAGCTGCTGGAAGCATCGGAAGGCCGTGGCGGCGCGATGAAGAAGCGCGACGAAGTGCACCGCATGGCCGAAGCCAACAAGGCGTTCTCGCATTTCCGCTTCTAAGCGCGCGATAGCGTTTGTTGGTTGCCGGGCGGGCTGTGTTTTTACACATCTCGCCCGTTTGTGTTAGGGGCGCAGGCCATGAGATGTCGGCGCCTCACGGACGAATAGAGGATTAAAGTGGCTCGTAAGACTCCTATTGAGCGCTACCGCAATATCGGTATTTCGGCTCACATTGACGCGGGTAAAACCACCACGACCGAGCGGATCCTGTTCTACACCGGTGTGAACCACAAGATCGGTGAAGTCCATGATGGCGCGGCCACCATGGACTGGATGGAGCAGGAGCAGGAGCGCGGCATCACCATCACGTCTGCTGCGACCACCGCCTTCTGGAAGGGCATGGGCGGCAACTACCCCGAGCACCGCTTCAACATCATCGACACCCCGGGCCACGTGGACTTCACCATCGAGGTGGAGCGTTCCATGCGCGTGCTGGACGGCGCGTGCATGGTGTACTGCGCGGTGGGTGGCGTGCAGCCGCAGTCCGAGACCGTTTGGCGTCAGGCCAATAAGTACAAGGTGCCGCGTCTGGCGTTCGTCAACAAGATGGACCGTACCGGCGCGAACTTCTTCAAGGTCTACGACCAGCTGAAGACCCGCCTGAAGGCCAACCCGGTGCCCGTCGTGGTGCCGATCGGCGCTGAAGACGGCTTCCAGGGCGTCGTCGATCTGCTGGAAATGAAGGCGATCGTTTGGGACGAAGCCAGCCAGGGCGTGAAGTTCGAATACCAGGACATCCCGGCTGAGCTGCAAGCCACCGCTGACGAATGGCGCGAGAAGATGGTCGAGTCCGCCGCCGAAGCCAGCGAAGAGCTGATGGAAAAGTACCTGGGCGGCGAAGAGCTGACCCGCGCCGAGATCGTCAAGGCGCTGCGTGACCGTACCATCGCCTGCGAAATCCAGCCGATGCTGTGCGGCACCGCGTTCAAGAACAAGGGCGTGCAGCGTATGCTCGACGCCGTGATCGACTTCCTGCCGTCGCCGGTCGACATTCCGCCGGTTACGGGCACGGACGAGGACGACAGCGAGAAGAAGCTCGAGCGCAAGGCTGACGACAACGAAAAGTTCTCGGCACTGGCGTTCAAGATCATGACCGACCCGTTCGTTGGTCAGCTGATCTTCTTCCGCGTCTACTCGGGCAAGATCAATTCGGGCGACACCGTGTACAACCCGGTCAAGAGCAAGAAGGAACGCCTCGGCCGTATTCTGCAGATGCATGCCAACCAGCGCGAAGAAATCAAGGAAGTGCTGGCCGGCGACATCGCCGCTGCGGTGGGTCTGAAGGACGCCACCACGGGCGACACGCTGTGCGATCCGGCTGCCCCGATCGTGCTCGAGCGCATGGTGTTCCCGGAGCCGGTGATCTCGCAGGCTGTCGAGCCGAAGACCAAGGCTGACCAGGAAAAGATGGGCATCGCCCTGAACCGCCTGGCCGCTGAAGATCCGTCGTTCCGCGTGCGTACCGATGAAGAATCGGGTCAGACCATCATTTCGGGTATGGGCGAGCTCCACCTCGAAATTCTGGTCGACCGCATGAAGCGCGAATTCGGCGTGGAAGCCAACATCGGCGCGCCGCAGGTGGCCTACCGCGAAACCATTCGCAAGACGGCCGAAGGCGTCGAGGGCAAGTTCGTCAAGCAGTCGGGCGGCCGCGGCCAGTACGGTCACGCTGTGATCACGCTGGAACCGCAAGAGCCGGGCAAGGGCTTCGAGTTCATCGACGCCATCAAGGGCGGTGTGATTCCTCGCGAATACATCCCGGCGGTCGAAAAGGGTATCGTCGACACGTTGCCGAACGGTATCCTGGCTGGCTTCCCGGTGGTGGACGTGAAGGTCACGCTGACGTTCGGTTCGTACCACGACGTGGACTCGAACGAAAACGCGTTCCGCATGGCCGGCTCGATGGCTTTCAAGGAAGCCATGCGCAAGGCCAGCCCGGTTCTGCTCGAGCCGATGATGGCCGTGGAAGTGGAAACGCCGGAAGACTACACGGGTACCGTGATGGGCGACTTGTCGTCCCGCCGCGGCATCGTGCAGGGCATGGACGACATGGTGGGCGGCGGCAAGATCATCAAGGCCGAAGTCCCGCTGTCGGAAATGTTCGGTTATTCCACGTCGCTGCGCTCGGCCACGCAAGGCCGCGCGACGTACACCATGGAATTCAAGCACTACGCAGAGGCACCGAAGAACATCGCCGAAGCCGTGATGACGGCCAAGGGCAAGTAATAAAAGCTTTGCCGCCACGCCTTATCCGGCGTGGCGGTGTAATGAATCGAATCACAGTGAATTCCATTAGGAGCTGAAAAATGGCAAAGGAAAAGTTCGAGCGGACCAAGCCGCACGTGAACGTTGGTACGATTGGTCACGTTGACCATGGCAAGACCACGCTGACGGCAGCGATCGCCACGGTGCTGGCTGCGAAGTTCGGCGGTGCCGCCAAGAAGTACGACGAAATCGACGCAGCGCCGGAAGAGAAGGCACGCGGTATTACCATCAATACCGCCCACGTCGAGTACGAAACGGCCAACCGCCACTACGCGCACGTTGACTGCCCGGGCCACGCTGACTATGTGAAGAACATGATCACCGGTGCCGCCCAGATGGACGGCGCGATCCTGGTGTGCTCGGCCGCTGACGGCCCGATGCCGCAAACGCGCGAGCACATCCTGCTGGCCCGTCAGGTTGGCGTGCCTTACATCATCGTGTTCCTGAACAAGTGCGACATGGTGGACGACGCTGAACTGCTCGAACTGGTCGAGATGGAAGTTCGCGAGCTGCTGAGCAAGTACGAGTTCCCCGGCGACGACACCCCGATCATCAAGGGTTCGGCCAAGCTGGCACTGGAAGGCGACAAGGGCGACCTGGGCGAAGAAGCCATCATGCGCCTGGCCGACGCGCTGGACACCTACATCCCGACGCCGGAGCGTGCCGTTGACGGTACCTTCCTGATGCCGGTGGAAGACGTGTTCTCGATCTCGGGTCGCGGCACCGTGGTGACCGGCCGTATCGAGCGCGGCGTGGTGAAGGTCGGCGAAGAAATCGAAATCGTCGGTATCCGCCCGACCGTGAAGACCACCTGCACCGGCGTGGAAATGTTCCGCAAGCTGCTGGACCAGGGCCAGGCTGGCGACAACGTCGGTCTGCTGCTGCGCGGCACCAAGCGTGAAGACGTCGAGCGCGGCCAGGTGCTGTGCAAGCCGGGTTCGATCAAGCCGCACACCCACTTCACCGGCGAGGTGTACATCCTGTCGAAGGACGAAGGCGGCCGTCACACCCCGTTCTTCAACAACTACCGCCCGCAGTTCTACTTCCGTACGACCGACGTGACCGGCTCGATCGAGCTGCCGAAGGACAAGGAAATGGTCATGCCGGGTGACAACGTGTCGATCACCGTCAAGCTGATCGCCCCGATCGCCATGGAAGAAGGCCTGCGCTTCGCTATCCGCGAAGGCGGCCGTACCGTCGGCGCCGGCGTCGTGGCAAAGATCCTCGACTAAGCACTTCCTGGGACATGCCCGCGGGCATGTCCCCATTTAACTGGGCACGTTGCCCAATCGCTCTTTTAAGGAAATATCATGCAGAACCAGAAGATCCGTATCCGCCTGAAGGCTTTCGACTACCGCCTGATCGACCAGTCGGCTGCCGAAATCGTGGATACCGCCAAGCGTACCGGCGCGATCGTCAAGGGCCCGGTGCCCCTGCCGACCCGCATCCAGCGCTTCGACATCCTGCGTTCGCCGCACGTCAACAAGACCAGCCGCGATCAGTTCGAGATCCGCACTCACCAGCGCCTGATGGACATCGTCGATCCGACCGACAAGACGGTTGACGCGCTGATGAAGCTCGACCTGCCGGCCGGCGTGGACGTCGAGATCAAGGTGTAAAGATGTTTCGGGCCGCTCAGGCGGCTTGAGGCAGCAAAACGGCGAACCGTGTGGTTCGCCGTTTTGTTTTGGGCGGCCGCTTTCGTGTGGGGCCCGCTAACCCGCGCCGCGCCGTCGCAGCGTCTGCGCCGGGCACTCCCCGAACGCGCGCCGATACTCCGCGCTGAAGCGCCCCAGGTGCGCAAAGCCCCAGCGCAATGCCGCGGCGCTGACCGATGCCGCCGACGCATCGTTAAGCAGGTCGTGCCGCACGCGCTCAAGTCGCACGGTGCGCAGGTAGGCCATCGGTCCGATACCGCGATGCTCGCGGAAGCCGGCGAACAGGCTGCGTACGCTGACGCCGGCAACTTCCGCCAGCAAGGCCGGGGTCAAAGCCGCATCGGCGTTGGCATGCATGTACTCTTCCACCACCTTGACATGGCGCGGCGCCAACGGCTTGCCGTGCTCGCGCAGCGCGTCAGACAGGTTGTGCGGCTGCCGTGTCAGCAGCGTGCCGATGACCAGCTGCTCGAGCTGGCAGGCGGTGAGCGGATGGCGCGTGGTCTCGGGAGCGGTCTCGAGCATTGCCGCGAGGTAGCGCACCAGCTCATGCCAGGCGCCCGAGCGCCAGGCCATGCCGAGCGCGAAGCGCAGCGGCCGCGCTGGGCGCCGGCCGAGGTGCGCGGCGCAGACGCGTTCCAGCGCACTGCGTTCTATGCGTACGATCAGTTGGTCGTTGTCGGCGCTCCAGCGCATGACCAGCGGATCGCTGGGCGTCAGTACCGAAGCGCAGTCGGGCGTCGAGACGATGTGCTGGTCGCCACAGCGGATATCGGCGTGTCCTGACAGCGGCATCTGCACCAGCAGGAAGTCGCCGAGCGGGCCGGGATCGATGGTGACGTCGGCCCCATAGGCGAGGCGGTTGAAAGAGACAGCGCCAAGCGGCGCATGGTGCATGCGCGCCTGCAGCCGCGTGCCGCGCACGTCGAGCCGGTGCGGCTTGAATACACGGCCGACGGCGGCGCGCGTCTCGGCCAGGTCGGTCGAGGCGAACACGCACCGGGCGGGATCGCCGAGCAGGGCGCTCGCCAGCGGTCCCGTGGACGGAACAGCCGTGGCGGCGGGGGGCAGCTGCATTGTCTCGCTCCTCTGGCGTGGCCGCGGTGCTGCCGGGCAGGGCGGCCAGCGGGTGCTGGCGGAGCCCTGGCGCCGTGCGCGCCGCATGGTCCGGGGACGTGGCCGGCACGCACGCCGGCCCGCGGTTTCCCACGCGATCCACTATAGCGGATGCCCTTGCCGTCAGCGATGCAGCGTTGACCGGGTTTGCAGTTTCCTGCACTAATCGGATAGCCGCTGCAGCGGGCGGCTAGTTTGCTGCGGTGCGGAGCCACCATCATGGAAGCCAGCACGGCGGCGCCAGCGGACACCGTCAAGAGATAACGACAAGGAGACCAGGCCATGGGCCAGACCATCCAGATCCAGACCCCCGAGGGCAATTTCAGCGGCTACCTCGCCGTTCCCGCGACAGGGAAGGGCCCGGGAATCGTGCTGTGCCAGGAGATCTTCGGCGTCAATGCCACCATGCGGCAGGTCGCCGACTACTACGCCGAAGAGGGCTACACGGTGCTGGTTCCCGACCTGTTCTGGCGCCTCGCGCCCGGCATCGAACTGACCGACCGTGGTGAGGATTTCCAGCGCGCGCTCGGGCTCTATCAGCAGTTCGACGAAGCCAAGGGCGTGCAGGACGTGGGCGCGGCGCTGGACACGCTGCGGGCGCGCCCGGAATGCGTCGGCCAGACCGGCGTGCTGGGCTTCTGCCTGGGTGGCAAGCTGGCTTACCTGGCGGCGTGCCGGCTGCCGGACGTGGCCTGCGCGGTGGCGTATTACGGCGTGGGCATCGAGCATGCGCTGGGCGAGGCCGCACACGTGCGTGGGCGCCTGGTGCTGCATATCGCGGAAAAAGACGGCTTCTGCCCGCCGCAGGCACAGGCCGCGATCCGCGATGCCCTGGCCGGGCGCGACAACATCGAGGTCTATGTCTACCCGGGCGTCGACCACGCCTTTGCGCGTGCCGGCGGCGAGCACTTCGACAAGCCGTCGGCGTTGATGGCGCACCAGCGTGCGATCGCCGCGCTGCGCCGCGAGATGGGGCCGCACTTCGACTTCTCCGCACTGTGGGACAAGCACTGCGAGTATGAATTCGCCACGCGCGACGTCGATGCCACCATGGCGACGATGGTGCCGCAGCCGTATGTGAACCATATCCCGACCATGACCGGCGGTGTCGGCTACGCGCAGCTGCGGCGCTTCTACCAGAACCACTTTGTTCACAGCAATCCGCCCGATACCACGCTGATCCCGCTGTCGCGAACGATCGGCGCCACGCAGATCGTCGACGAATTGCTGTTCTGCTTCACGCATACCTGCGAGATCGACTGGATGCTGCCAGGCGTGCCGCCTACCGGCAAGCGCGTGGAGATTCCGCTGATCGCCATCGTCAAATTCCGTGGCGACAAGCTCTATCACGAGCATATCTACTGGGACCAGGCCAGCGTGCTGGTGCAGATCGGCAAGCTGGATCCGGCGGGTCTGCCGGTGGCGGGCGTGGAGACCGCGCGCAAGCTGCTGGACGAAGCCTTGCCGTCGAACACGCTGATGGCGCGCTGGCAAGAGAGCGAAGGCAAGTAGTGAAGTCAGGGTGGCGAGGGCAGGTGGCGAGTTCAGGTAGCGATCATTGCAGCATCGATCCGGCGCGGGCCCGCAGAGGCCCGCCCGGACCCGGACACGGATGGCAAACAAGGAGACAACCATGAAGGGATTGCAGGACAAGGTCGCCATCGTCACCGGCGGCGCCACGCTGATCGGCGCGGGCGTGGCGCGGGCCTTCGTCGAGGCCGGCGCGCGCGTGGCGATCTTCGATATCGATGCCGCCAACGGCGAGCGGGTCGCCGCGGAGCTGGGCAAGGACGCACTGTTCATCGCGGCCGACATCACGCGGGACGAGCAGGTTCGCCATGCGGTCAGCCAGGTCGCGCAGCGCTTTGGCGGCGTGGACTTCCTGGTCAACCTCGCCTGCACCTATCTCGACGACGGCTTCCGCTCCAGCCGTGCCGACTGGCTGGCGGCACTCGACGTCAACGTCGTGTCCGGCGTGATGCTGGCGCAGGCGGTGCAGCTGCAGATGCGCGCGCGCGGCGGCGGCGCCATCGTCAATTTCACCAGCATCTCGGCCAACGTCGCGCAGACCGGGCGCTGGCTCTATCCGGTATCGAAGGCGGCCATCGCGCAGCTGACGCGCAGCATGGCGATGGACCTGGCGCCCGATGGCATCCGCGTGAACTCGGTCTCGCCGGGCTGGACCTGGTGCCGGCTGATGGACGAAGTCAGCGGCGGCAACCGCGCCCGTACCGATGCCGTCGCCGCGCCTTTCCACCTGCTGGGCCGTGTCGGCGAGCCCGACGAAGTTGCACAGGTAGTGCTGTTCCTGTGTTCCGACCATGCCAGCTTCGTTACCGGCGCGGATTACGCCGTTGACGGTGGCTACAGCGCCATGGGCCCGGAGCAGAACGTCCCGGCCATCGGCAAGCTGGCCGGCTGACGCCATCCCCGCATCCAACCAGGAGACAACATCATGCGCCAACGCATCGCCATCGTCGGGGCCGGGCAGTCCGGCCTGCAAATGGCCCTCGGGCTGCAGGCGGCCGGCTACCAGGTCACGCTGCTGTCCAACCGCACGCCCGAACAAGTCCGCGCCGGCAAGGTCATGTCGAGCCAGTGCATGTTCGACCGCGCCTTGCAGACCGAGCGAGACCTCGGCCTCAACTGGTGGGACGACACCTGCCCGCCGGTCGAGGGCATCGGCCTGGCCGTGCCGCATCCCGAGCAGCCCGGCGCGAAAGCCATCGACTGGGCCGCGCCGCTGGACCGTCCGGCGCAGGCGGTCGACCAGCGGTTGAAGATGCCGGCATGGATGGAAGCCTTCGCCGCGCGTGGCGGCGACCTGCGCATCGTCGACGTCGGCGTGGACGAGCTGGAAGCGCTGACGCGCGAGCACGACCTGGTGCTGCTGGCCGCCGGCAAGGGCGAGGTCGTGAGCCGCTTCGAGCGGGATGCGCAGCGCAGCCCGTTCGACAAGCCGCAACGCGCGCTGGCGCTGACCTACGTGACCGGCATGGTGCCGCGCGAGCCGTTCTCGCGGGTTTGCTTCAACCTGATCCCGGGCGTCGGCGAATACTTCGTCTTCCCGGCGCTGACGCTGTCGGGGCCGTGCGAGATCATGGTGTTCGAGGGCATTCCTGGCGGGCCGATGGATCGCTGGGCCGAGGCGCGCACGCCCGAGCAGCACCTCGCGGAAAGCCTGCGCATCCTGCGTACCTATGCGCCGTGGGAAGCCGAGCGCTGCGAGCGCGTGGCGCTGACCGACGACAACGGCATCCTGGCGGGCCGCTTCGCGCCGACGGTGCGCAAGCCGGTGCTGACGCTGCCTTCGGGCCGGCTGGTATTCGGCATGGCCGATGCCGTGGTGGTCAACGACCCGATCACCGGCCAAGGCTCCAACAATGCCGCCAAATGCTGCAAGGTCTATCTCGACGCCATCCTCGACCATGGCGAGCGGCCGTTCGACCGTGACTGGATGGAGCAGACCTTCGCCCGCTACTGGCAATACGCCGGCGATGTCGTGGCCTGGACCAACTCGCTGCTGACTCCGCCGCCGCCCCATATCCTGGCCTTGCTGGGCGCGGCGGGGCAGGCGCCGGCGCTGGCGGCGCGCATCGCCAACGGCTTCGACAATCCGCCGGACTATTTCCCATGGTGGATGGACGCGCAGGCCTGCCACCAGCTGATCGACCACCATCTGCCACGGGCTGCCTGACATGGACACCATCAGTCATGCCGCGACACTGCTCGATCCGCGCGAGCTGCGCCGGGTTTGCGGCCGCTACGCGACCGGCGTGGCGGTCATCGGTGCCTGTACGGCGCAGCAGCGGCCGGTCGGCATCACCGTCAACTCGTTCGCGTCGCTGTCGCTGGCGCCGCCGCTGATCCTGTGGAGCCTGGCGTCGCACTCGCCCAACGCGCCACTGTTCGTCCCGGGCCAGCCCTTCGGCGTCAGCATTCTGCGCGCCGGGCACGGTGAGCTGGCGCGCCGCTTCGCCACCCCCGCGGCGGACAAGTTCGCCCGCGTGCGCCATACGCGCTGCGCCCGGGGCGTGCCATACCTTGACGACGCGCTCGCCACGCTCGCGTGCCGGGTCGAGCGTGCCGATCCCGTGGGCGACCACCTGCTGATCGTGGGCGCGGTGGAGTCAATCTCCGCGCAAGAGGGCGAGCCGCTGGTCTTCTATGGCGGCGGCTTCGTGCGCGTCGCAGCCTGACTTCCGCATGCCGGCGGGCGGCGCCGGCCGCCCTCGCGCCACCTTCGTGCCAGCTTTTGCGCACATCTGTCTGCATCCGGCTGACAACACCCGCCGGCAAATCGCAATTGCTTATTGCCCTTTCCTCAGGGAATGGTTATAGTGTAAGGCTACCCGTGTCTCCGGGTAGTGGGTTGGTCGTTTTGGCCATGCGCAGTCCTCTTTAGCGCAGCCCACCCGCGCACAAGCGCAAACACAGTTTTCGTGTATCAATCAGCCCCGGCCAATCGCAGCTGGGAATGGAGCAAACCATGAGCCTTGGCCTTGTAGGTCGCAAGGTTGGCATGACCCGTATTTTCACGGACGACGGTGAAGCAATTCCCGTGACCGTGGTCGAGGTCGGCGACAACCGCGTGACGCAAATCAAGACGGACGAGACCGACGGTTATACCGCGGTTCAAGTCACCTTCGGCGCACGACGCGCAAGCCGCGTCACCAAGCCGCTGGCGGGTCACCTCGCCAAAGCCGGCGTGGAAGCCGGCGAAATCATCCGCGAATTCCGTATCGATGCAGCCAAGGCTGCCGAACTGCAAGCTGGCGGTTCGCTGTCGGTCGACCTGTTCGAAGTCGGTCAGAAGATCGACGTGCAGGGCGTGACCATCGGTAAGGGCTACGCCGGTACCATCAAGCGCTACCACTTCGCCTCCGGCCGTGCCACCCACGGTAACTCGCGCTCGCACAACGTGCCGGGCTCGATCGGTATGGCGCAGGACCCGGGCCGCGTGTTCCCGGGCAAGCGCATGACCGGTCACCTGGGCGATGTCACCCGCACCGTGCAGAACCTGGAGATCGCCAAGATCGACGCAGAGCGCAAGCTGCTGCTGGTCAAGGGCGCCATCCCGGGCTCCAAGAACGGCAAGGTCATCGTTACCCCGGCCGTCAAGGCCAAAGCCAAAGCTTAAGGAGCGCATGTAATGGAACTCAAGCTCCTCCAGGACAATGGCCAGATCGGCGCGGGCGTTGACGCTTCGCCCGAAGTGTTCGGCCGTGACTACAACGAAGCCCTCGTTCACCAGATCGTCGTCGCTTACCAGGCCAACGCGCGCAGCGGTAACCGTAAGCAGAAGGATCGTGAAGAGGTCAAGCACACGACCAAGAAGCCCTGGCGCCAGAAGGGTACGGGCCGCGCCCGTGCCGGTATGTCCTCGTCGCCGCTGTGGCGCGGGGGTGGCCGTATCTTCCCGAATTCGCCGGAAGAGAACTTCACCCAGAAGGTCAACAAGAAGATGTTCCGTGCCGGCATGCGCTCGATTTACTCGCAGCTCGCACGTGAAGGCCGTATCAATGTGGTGGACGGTTTCACCGTCGACGCGCCCAAGACCAAGCTCTTGGCCGACAAGTTCAAGGCCATGGGCCTGGACTCGGTGCTGATCATCACCGACAGCCTCGACGAAAACCTCTACCTGGCTTCGCGCAACCTGCCGCACGTGGCAGTTGTCGAGCCGCGCCAGGCTGATCCGCTGTCGCTCGTGCACTACAAGAAGGTGCTGGTGACCAAGGCAGCCGTCGCGCAGATCGAGGAGTTGCTGAAATGACGCAAGTAGCCAAGAACGATCATCGTTTGATGCAGGTGCTGCTCGCGCCGGTGGTTTCCGAAAAGGCAACCCTGGTCGCCGACAAGAATGAACAAGTCGTGTTCGAAGTGGCTCGCGATGCCAACAAGGCAGAAGTGAAGGCCGCCGTCGAACTGCTGTTCAAGGTCGAGGTGCAGTCCGTTCAGATCCTGAACCAGAAGGGCAAGCAGAAGCGCTTCGGCCGTTTCATGGGCCGTCGCAACCACGTGAAGAAAGCTTACGTGTCGCTGAAGCCGGGTCAGGAAATCAATTTTGAAGCGGAGGCCAAGTAATCATGGCACTCGTCAAGACCAAGCCGACTTCCCCGGGTCGTCGCTCGATGGTGAAGGTCGTCAACAAGGACCTTCACAAGGGCGCCCCGCACGCTCCGCTGCTGGAAAAGCAATTCCAGAAGTCGGGCCGTAACAACAATGGTCATATCACCACCCGCCACAAGGGCGGTGGTCATAAGCACCACTACCGCGTGGTCGACTTCAAGCGCAACGACAAGGACGGCATCCCCGCCAAGGTCGAGCGCCTGGAATACGATCCGAACCGCAGCGCCAACATCGCGCTGGTGCTGTTCGCCGACGGCGAGCGCCGCTACATCATCGCCACCAAGGGCATGGTTGCCGGTCAGCAACTGCTGAACGGTGCGGAAGCGCCGATCAAGGCCGGCAACAACCTGCCGATCCGCAACATTCCGGTTGGTACCACGATCAACAACGTGGAAATGCTGCCGGGCAAGGGTTCGCAGATCGCACGCGCCGCCGGCGGTTCCGCCGTGCTGCTGGCTCGTGAAGGCCTGTACGCCCAGGTTCGCCTGCGCTCCGGTGAAGTGCGCCGCGTGCACATCGAGTGCCGCGCCACCATCGGTGAAGTGGGCAACGAAGAGCACAGCCTGCGCGTCATCGGCAAGGCCGGTGCGACCCGCTGGCGCGGTATCCGCCCGACGGTGCGTGGTGTCGTGATGAACCCGGTGGATCACCCGCACGGTGGTGGTGAAGGCAAGACTGCTGCTGGTCGTGATCCGGTTTCGCCGTGGGGTACCCCGGCCAAGGGTTACCGTACCCGTAGCAACAAGCGCACGGACAGCATGATCGTCCAGAAGCGCCACAAGCGTTAATCGGTAGGTAGGAGCTAAAGATATGACTCGTTCCGCTAAAAAGGGTCCGTTCTGCGACGCCCACCTGCTGAAGAAGGTGGAAGTTGCAGTCAGCGGCAAGGACAAGAAGCCCATCAAGACTTGGTCGCGCCGCTCGACCATTCTGCCGGAGTTCATTGGCCTGACGATCGCCGTGCACAACGGCCGTCAACACGTGCCGGTGTACGTGACGGAAAACATGGTTGGCCACAAGCTCGGCGAATTTGCGATCACCCGCACGTTCAAGGGCCACGCGGCTGACAAGAAAGCGAAGAGGTAAGGTGCCATCATGGAAGTGAAAGCGATTCATCGCGGTGCCCGCATCTCCGCCCAGAAGACGCGCCTGGTCGCTGACCAGATCCGCGGTCTGCCGATCGAGCGCGCGCTCAATGTCCTGGCGTTCAGCCCGAAAAAGGCTGCCGGGATCGTGAAGAAGGTGGTCGAATCGGCCATCGCCAACGCTGAGCACAACGAAGGCGCCGACATCGACGAACTGAAGGTCAAATCGATCTACGTCGACAAGGCGACCTCGCTCAAGCGCTTCACCGCACGGGCGAAGGGCCGCGGCAACCGCATCGAGAAACAAACCTGTCACATCACTGTGACGCTCGGCAACTAAGGAGTCACGATGGGACAGAAGATTCATCCGACTGGCTTCCGTCTGGCTGTCAGCCGTAACTGGGCTTCGCGCTGGTACGCCAGCAACACGAAGTTCGCCGGCATGCTGAAGGAAGACATCGAAGTTCGCGACTTCCTGAAGAAGAAGCTGAAGAACGCATCGGTTGGCCGCGTCGTGATCGAGCGCCCCGCCCGCAATGCCCGTATCACCATTTACAGCTCGCGTCCGGGCGTGGTGATCGGCAAGAAGGGTGAGGACATCGAACTGCTGAAGGCCGAACTGCAGCGTCGCATGGGCGTGCCCGTGCACGTGAACATCGAGGAAATCCGCAAGCCGGAAACCGATGCTCAGCTGATCGCCGATTCGATCACCCAGCAGCTCGAGCGCCGCATCATGTTCCGCCGCGCCATGAAGCGCGCCATGCAGAACGCGATGCGCCTGGGCGCCCAGGGTATCAAGATCATGAGCGCCGGCCGTCTGAACGGTATCGAAATCGCACGTACCGAGTGGTACCGCGAAGGCCGTGTGCCCCTGCACACCCTGCGCGCCGACATCGACTACGGCTTCTCCGAAGCAGAAACCACCTACGGCATCATTGGTGTCAAGGTGTGGGTCTACAAGGGTGATCACCTCGGCCGCAATGACGCGCCGGTGGTGGAAGAGCCGCAAGACGACCGTCGTCGTCGCCCGGGTCGTCCGGAAGGCCGCCGCCGTGAAGGCGAAGGCCGTCCGGGTGGCAACCGTCGCGGTGGCGCCGGTGCAGGTGCCGGTCGCCGCGGTGCGCCTGGCGATGCGAAGAGTGGAGAATAACGATGCTGCAACCTAAGCGCAGAAAATACCGCAAGGAGCAGAAAGGCCGCAACACGGGTAAGGCTACCCGTGGCAACGCCGTGTCTTTCGGCGAATTCGGCCTGAAGGCAATGGGCCGTGGCCGTCTGACCGCTCGTCAGATCGAGTCGGCACGTCGTGCGATGACCCGTCACATCAAGCGTGGCGGCCGCATCTGGATCCGGATCTTCCCGGACAAGCCGATCTCGAAGAAGCCCGCTGAAGTCCGTATGGGTAACGGCAAGGGCAATCCGGAATACTACGTGGCTGAAATCCAGCCGGGCAAGATGCTGTACGAAATGGATGGCGTGAGCGAAGAGCTGGCGCGTGAGGCGTTCCGCCTCGCGGCCGCCAAGCTGCCGATCGCCACCAATTTCGTGGTGCGCCAGGTCGGGACGTAAGGAGAGCAGGAATGAAAGCATCCGAACTTCGCGGCAAGGACGCCGCAGGCCTGAACCAGGAGCTCTCCGAGCTGCTGAAGGCCCAATTTAGCCTGCGCATGCAAAAGGCAACCCAACAGCTGCAGAACACCAGCCAGCTGAAGAAGGTTCGCAAGGACATCGCGCGCGTGCAAACCGTGCTGACTCAAAAGGCGAACGCGAAATGACTGAAGCTGCACAAACGGAAAAGTCGCTTCGCCGCACCCTGGTCGGCCGTGTCGTGAGCGACAAGATGGACAAGACCGTTACGGTCTTGGTGGAAAACCGCGTCAAGCATCCCCTGTACGGCAAGTACGTGCTGCGTTCCAAGAAGTACCACGCACACGACGAAGCCAACCAGTACAAGGAAGGCGACAAGGTCGAAATCCAGGAAGGCCGTCCGCTGTCGCGGACCAAGTCCTGGGTGGTTTCCCGGCTGGTAGAGGCTGCTCGCGTCATCTAAGAACAACACGTTCTTAGCTTGACTTGCAAGTCCAGGATTATGTAGCTATAATCCTGGACTTCCGCTTTATTGCGTTCGCCTAAGTTGTACCACCCAGGCGGGCCTGTTTAGCGAGCCAGGGCCAGGCGGCCTCGACGATCTGTCGGGATTGCCAGGTTCCTACCGACTTCAAAGTTGATCAACCCAGACGGTGCTGGCGCAAGGCCGGAGCCGACGGGACCAAGACTGACCGACGGGCGCTATGGCACCTGGCGGATTAAGTTGGGAAGACAAACACCATGATTCAGACAGAAAGCCGGCTCGAAGTAGCCGATAACACTGGTGCGCGCGAAGTGCTGTGCATCAAGGTGCTGGGTGGCTCCAAGCGCCGCTACGCAAGCGTTGGCGACATCATCAAGGTGACCGTCAAGGACGCAGCGCCGCGCGGTCGCGTGAAGAAGGGCGACATCTACAACGCCGTCGTCGTGCGTACCGCCAAGGGCGTTCGCCGCGCTGACGGTTCGCTGATCAAGTTCGACGGCAATGCCGCCGTCCTGCTGAACAACAAGCTCGAGCCGATCGGCACCCGTATCTTCGGGCCGGTGACTCGTGAACTCCGTACCGAGCGCTTCATGAAGATCGTGTCGCTCGCTCCGGAAGTGCTGTAAGGAGCCGACATGAACAAGATTCGCAAAGGCGATGAAGTCATCGTCCTGACCGGCAAGGACAAGGGCAAGCGCGGTACCGTGCAGGCCGTGCTCGGTGACAAGGTTGCGGTGCAAGGCGTGAACATCGCCAAGAAGCATGCGCGCCCGAACCCGATGCTCGGCACCACCGGTGGCGTGGTTGACAAGGTCATGCCGCTGCATATTTCCAACGTTGCGCTCGTGGATGCCAATGGCAAGCCGTCGCGCGTCGGCATCAAGGTGGAAGACGGCAAGCGCGTGCGCGTGCTGAAGACCACCGGCGCCGTCGTGGCAGCTTGATTCTGGGCACGTTTAGGAGTTGAGCATGGCAGCACGTCTGCAAGAGTTTTACAAAGAACAGGTTGTGCCGAAACTGATCGAACAGTTCGGCTACAAGTCGGTCATGGAAGTGCCGCGCATCACCAAGATCACCCTGAACATGGGCCTTGGCGAAGCGATCAATGACAAGAAGATCATTGAAAACGCCGTCGGCGACCTGACCAAGATCGCCGGTCAGAAGCCGGTCGTGACGAAGGCCAAGAAGGCCATCGCTGGCTTCAAGATCCGCCAGGGCTACCCCATCGGTGCGATGGTGACCCTGCGCGGCGAGCGCATGTTCGAATTCCTCGATCGTTTCGTCACCGTGGCCCTGCCGCGCGTGCGTGACTTCCGTGGTGTGTCGGGCCGTTCGTTCGACGGTCGTGGCAACTACAACATCGGTGTGAAAGAGCAGATCATTTTCCCCGAAATCGAGTACGACAAGATCGACGCACTGCGTGGTCTGAACATCAGCATCACGACGACGGCAAAGAACGACGAGGAAGCCAAGGCACTCCTCGGTGCGTTCAAGTTCCCGTTCCGCAATTAAGGGGTAACCGTGGCTAAACTGGCTCTGATTGAACGTGAGAAGAAGCGCGCCAAGCTGGTGGCAAAATATGCCGCCAAGCGCGCCAACCTCAAGGCCATTATTGACGACCAAGAGAAGTCGGAAGAAGAGCGTTACAGCGCGCGTCTCGAGCTGCAACAGCTCCCGCGCAACGCGAACCCGACTCGCCAGCGTAACCGCTGCGCGATCACCGGTCGTCCCCGCGGTACCTTCCGCAAGTTTGGCCTGGCGCGTAACAAGATCCGCGAAATCGCCTTCAAGGGCGAAATCCCGGGTCTGACGAAAGCCAGCTGGTAATTACGCACAGGCTACAGGAGAAACAGTATGAGCATGAGCGATCCTATCGCCGATATGCTGACGCGCATCCGCAACGCCCAAGGCGTGCAGAAGGCGTCGGTTGTCATGCCGTCGTCGAAGCTGAAAGTGGCAATCGCCAAGGTCCTGAAGGACGAAGGCTACATCGACGATTACGCCGTCCAGGAAGATGGCGGCAAGGCACAACTGAGCATCGGCCTGAAGTACTACGCCGGCCGTCCGGTGATCGAGCGCATCGAGCGCGTCTCGAAGCCCGGCCTGCGCGTGTACAAGGGCCGCAGCGACATCCCGCAAGTGATGAACGGCCTGGGTGTGGCGATCATCTCGACCCCGCAGGGTCTGATGACCGACCGCAAGGCTCGCGCCACCGGCGTGGGCGGCGAAGTTCTCTGCTACGTCGCTTAAGGAGAGAACCATGTCCCGTGTAGGTAAGGCTCCCATCGCGCTCCCCAAGGGCGCGGAAGTGAACGTGGCAGCTGGCGTGCTCTCCGTCAAGGGTCCGCTGGGTACGCTGTCGCAACCGATTCACAGCCTGGTCAAGGTCAATGTCGAGAACGACACGCTGACCTTCTCGCCGGCTGACGAGTCGCGTGAAGCAAACGCCCTGCAAGGCACCATGCGCGCCCTGGCGGCGAACATGGTCAAGGGCGTGACCACCGGTTTCGAGCGCAAGCTGAACCTCGTTGGCGTGGGCTACCGTGCCCAGCTGCAAGGCGCTGCGCTGAAGCTCCAGCTTGGTTTCTCGCACGACGTGATCCATGAGATGCCGGAAGGCGTGACGGCGGCAACGCCGACGCAGACCGAGATCATCATCAAGGGTGCGGACAAGCAGAAAGTCGGTCAGGTTGCCGCGGAAGTTCGCGCGTACCGCCCGCCTGAGCCCTACAAGGGCAAGGGTGTGCGCTACAGCGACGAGCGCGTCATCCTGAAGGAAACCAAGAAGAAGTAAGGGGTGCAATGATGAACAAGAAAGACGCTCGTTTGCGCCGTGCACGTCAGACCCGCGCCAAGATCGCGGAGATGAAAGTCAATCGTCTGACCGTGTTCCGTACGAATTCGCATATTTACGCCCAGGTTTTCTCGGAGTGCGGCACCAAGGTGCTGGCTTCCGCGTCGACCGCCGAGGTGGAAGTGCGCAAGGAACTGGATGGCAAGGGCGCTACCGCCGCTGCCGCCACTGTGGTTGGCAAGCGCATCGCCGAGAAGGCGAAGGCTGCCGGCGTGGAAACCGTCGCGTTCGATCGCGCCGGCTTCCGTTTCCATGGCCGCGTGAAGGCCCTGGCAGACGCCGCCCGCGAAGCCGGCCTGAAGTTCTAAGCGCATAGAGAGAGATACGTCATGGCAAAGATGCAAGCAAAAGTCCAACAGGACGAACGCGACGACGGCCTCCGCGAGAAGATGATCTCGGTCAACCGTGTCACCAAGGTGGTGAAGGGTGGCCGGATTCTCGGTTTCGCAGCGCTGACCGTGGTTGGTGACGGCGATGGCCGCATCGGCATGGGCAAGGGCAAGGCCAAGGAAGTGCCGGTTGCTGTTCAGAAGGCAATGGACGAAGCCCGTCGCAAGATGGTCAAGGTCTCGCTGAAGAACGGCACGCTGCAACACGAAGTCGTTGGCAAGCACGGCGCCGCCAAGGTGCTGATGATGCCCGCCAAGGAAGGTACCGGCGTGATCGCCGGCGGCCCGATGCGCGCGATCTTCGAAGTGATGGGCGTCACCAACGTGGTGACCAAGTCGCACGGCTCCACCAACCCGTACAACATGGTTCGCGCCACGCTGGACGGCCTTCAGAAGATGAGCACGCCGGGCGAAATCGCCGCCAAGCGTGGCAAGTCGGTCGAAGACATCCTGGGTTAAGGTGAACGCAATGTCGCAGAAAACCGTAAAAGTGCAACTCGTGCGCAGCCTGATCGGCACGCGCGAGGATCATCGCGCCACCGTGCGTGGCCTGGGCCTGCGCCGCATCAACTCGGTGTCGGAGCTGCAGGACACGCCCGCCGTGCGCGGCATGATCAACAAGGTCTCGTACCTGGTCAAGGTTCTGGCCTGATCGGGACTTGGAGAGCAAGATGCAACTGAACAACCTGAAACCGGCCGCCGGTTCGAAGCACGCCAAGCGTCGCGTCGGCCGCGGTATCGGCTCCGGCCTGGGCAAGACTGCCGGTCGCGGTCACAAGGGTCAGAAGTCGCGTTCGGGCGGCTTCCACAAGGTGGGCTTCGAAGGCGGTCAAATGCCGCTGTATCGTCGCCTGCCGAAGCGCGGCTTCACCTCGCTGACCAAGGCGTTCACCGCCGAAGTCACGCTGCGTGACATCGAGCGCCTGGAAGCGGCTGAAGTCGACCTGCTGGTCCTGAAGCAAGCTGGCCTGGTGGGCGAGCTGGTCAAGAGCGCCAAGGTCATCAAGGCTGGCGAACTGACCCGCAAGGTGTCGATCAAGGGTCTGGGCGCCACCGCTGGTGCCAAGGCCGCGATCGAAGCCGCCGGCGGCCAGATCGCAGCCTGACAGGCATTTATCGCAGCATAGGCAGTTATAGTCGGAGCATCGTTTGGCCACGGCGAAACCCAATGCAAGCGCGCAAGCCAGGAACACGGCGAAGTACGGCGACCTCAAGCGCCGCCTGATGTTCCTGGTGCTGGCCCTGATCGTGTACCGCATCGGCGCTCATATTCCGGTGCCCGGTATCGATCCGGAGCAGCTTGCGAAGCTTTTCCAGAGTCAGTCGGGTGGCATCCTCGGGATGTTCAACCTGTTCTCGGGCGGGGCGCTGTCGCGCTTTACCGTCTTCGCGCTCGGCATCATGCCGTACATCTCGGCGTCGATCATCATGCAGTTGCTGACGATCGTGCTGCCGCAGCTGGAAGCGCTGAAGAAGGAAGGGCAGGCAGGGCAGCGCAAGATCACGCAGTACACGCGTTACGGCACCGTGGTCCTGGCCACGTTCCAGGCGCTGTCGATTGCGGTGGCGCTGGAGTCGCAGCCTGGGCTGGTGCTGGATCCTGGCCTGATGTTCCGGGCCACGGCGGTGATCACGCTGGTGACCGGCACGATGTTCCTGATGTGGCTGGGTGAGCAGATCACCGAGCGCGGTCTCGGCAACGGCATCTCGATCATCATCTTCGGCGGTATCGCGGCGGGGCTTCCCAACGCGATCGGCGGACTGTTTGAACTGGTCCGAACGGGTTCCATGAGCATCATCGCGGCGATCTTCATCGTGGCGATCGTGATCGGTGTGACCTTCGCCGTGGTGTTTGTCGAGCGTGGCCAGCGCAAGATCCTGGTGAACTATGCCAAGCGTCAGGTCGGCAACAAGGTGTACGGCGGCCAGTCGTCGCACCTGCCGCTGAAGCTGAACATGGCAGGGGTGATTCCGCCGATTTTCGCATCGTCGATCATCCTGTTCCCGGCAACGATCGCGGGCTGGTTTACGTCTGACGCGACCGGCTCGGTGGGCGGGTTCATCAAGGACCTGGCTGCCACGCTGTCGCCGGGCCAGCCGGTCTATATCCTGCTGTACGCTGCTGCGATTGTATTTTTCTGCTTCTTCTACACGGCCCTGGTCTACAACAGCCGTGAAGTGGCAGACAACCTGAAGAAAAGCGGTGCCTTCATTCCGGGCATTCGTCCGGGCGAGCAGACGACGCGCTATATCGACAAGATCCTGGTGCGTTTGACGCTGGCTGGTGCGATCTACATCACACTGGTCTGCCTGTTGCCGGAATTCCTGGTGCTGCGCTGGAACGTTCCGTTCTATTTCGGCGGAACCTCCCTGCTGATCATCGTGGTCGTCACGATGGACTTCATGGCCCAGGTTCAGTCCTATGTCATGTCGCAGCAGTATGAGTCGCTGCTGAAGAAGGCGAATTTCAAGGGCAATCTGACCTTGCGCTGACTTCGGATCGGTACAGGCTAGGTATGGCTAAAGACGACGTCATCCAGATGCAGGGCGAGGTCCTGGAAAACCTGCCCAATGCGACGTTCCGAGTCAAGCTGGAGAATGGCCATGTAGTGCTGGGCCATATCTCCGGCAAGATGAGAATGCACTACATCCGGATCCTTCCGGGTGACAAGGTGACGGTCGAGCTGACCCCATATGATCTGTCGCGCGCACGAATCGTCTTCCGGACGAAGTGAGCGAACAGGAATTGAAGGAAGAGGAAAATTATGAAAGTGCTGGCTTCTGTGAAGCGCATTTGCCGCAACTGCAAAATCATCAAGCGCAACGGTGTCGTGCGCGTGATCTGCTCGTCGGATCCCCGCCACAAGCAACGCCAAGGCTAATCGGAAAGAGGATTGACGAATGGCACGTATCGCAGGGGTTAACATCCCGAACCACAAGCACACCGAAATCGGCCTGACGGCCATTTATGGTGTCGGCCGCTCGCGCGCTCGCAAGATTTGCGAGGCCACCGGTGTACCGTTTGACAAGAAGGTCAAGGATCTGACCGACGCCGACCTGGAAAAACTTCGTGACGAAGTGGGCAAGGTTACGGTCGAGGGTGACCTGCGTCGTGAAACCACGATGAACATCAAGCGTCTGATGGACCTTGGTTGCTATCGTGGCATGCGTCACCGCAAGGGCCTGCCCATGCGCGGTCAGCGTACCCGGACCAATGCCCGTACCCGCAAGGGTCCGCGCAAGGCCGGCGTGGCTCTGAAGAAGTAAAGCCGAAGGCAGAGGAAGAAACTAATGGCAAAAGGTCCGAATAACGCCGCTCGCGCGCGTAAAAAGGTCAAGAAGAACGTTGCCGACGGCATTGCGCACGTCCACGCCTCGTTCAACAACACCATCATCACGATCACCGACCGTCAGGGCAACGCCCTGTCGTGGGCGACCGCCGGTGGCCAGGGCTTCAAGGGTTCGCGCAAGTCGACCCCGTTCGCTGCCCAGGTTGCTGCCGAGAACGCCGGCCGCGTGGCGCAAGACCAGGGCATCAAGAACCTGGAAGTGCGCATCAAGGGCCCCGGCCCCGGCCGTGAGTCGGCTGTCCGCGCGCTGAATGCGCTGGGCATCAAGATCGCGATCATCGAAGACGTCACGCCGATTCCGCACAACGGCTGCCGTCCGCCGAAGCGCCGCCGCATCTAAGCGCTGGCGTTGTCCGGGCCCGGCGGGTTTACCTGCCGGTTTCGGATATGGTACTATCGCGCGTTGACCTGCTGCATTTGATGCGGCAGGTTTTCGTTTTGCATCGACGGGATGACGCATAATGCACATTCCGGCGTTGATGCACTGTAAATGCTTTCAGCGTCGTATCCGGCCACAACCGGCCAGGTCGCGCTTCATAAGCCCACCGTCCGTCACGGTCCTCCCAGAGTTCTGGGAAGAACTGCGTTGACGGACTCGCGGCGCGTCAAGAAGGCGCCGTGATCGATCAAAGGAAGACAACGTGGCACGTTATACCGGCCCGAAGGCCAAACTTTCCCGCCGTGAAGGCACCGACCTGTTCCTGAAGAGCTCGCGCCGCTCGCTGGCCGACAAGTGCAAGCTGGACAGCAAGCCGGGCCAGCACGGCCGCACCTCGGGTGCCCGCACCTCCGACTACGGCAACCAGCTGCGCGAAAAGCAGAAGGTCAAGCGCATCTACGGCGTGCTCGAGCGCCAGTTCCGCCGCTACTTCGCCGAAGCCGACCGTCGCAAGGGCAACACCGGCGAAAACCTGCTGCAACTGCTGGAATCGCGCCTGGATAACGTGGTCTACCGCATGGGCTTTGGCTCGACCCGCGCCGAAGCGCGCCAGCTGGTTTCGCACAAGGCTATCCTGGTGAATGGCCAGACCCTGAACGTGCCGTCGGCCCAGATCAAGTCGGGCGACATCGTTGCCATCCGCGAACAGTCGAAGAAGCAAGTCCGTATCGCCGAATCGCTGTCGCTGGCCGAGCAGTCGGGCTTCCCGACCTGGGTTGCCGTGGATGCCAAGAAGTTCGAAGGTACCTTCAAGCAAGTTCCGGATCGCGCCGATATCTCTGGTGACATCAACGAAAGCCTGATCGTCGAACTGTACTCGCGTTAATCCGCGAGCAGACGGCCCAGCGCTTGCGTTCTCCGCAAAGCTTCTCTTTCAGCCCGACGCGCGCTACGCGCGGTCGGGCTTCGCCCATCGTTACGATGGGTATTTTCAGGTTCCAAACGTCAGCCTTATCGGTGTAACGAGCCGAGGGTATTGAAAAGGACAACCTAATGCAAACAGCACTCCTCAAGCCAAAAATCATTGCCGTCGAGCCTCTGGGCGACCATCACGCCAAAGTCGTGATGGAGCCGTTCGAGCGCGGCTACGGCCATACGCTCGGTAACGCCCTGCGTCGCGTGCTGCTGTCGTCGATGGTCGGCTATGCCCCGACCGAAGTCACGATCGCTGGGGTGGTCCACGAGTATTCCACCATCGACGGCGTGCAGGAAGACGTCGTCAACCTGCTGCTCAACCTGAAGGGCGTGGTGTTCAAGCTGCACAACCGTGATGAAGTCACGGTGTCGCTGCGCAAGGATGGCGAAGGCGTTGTCACGGCTGCCGATATCGAGTTGCCGCACGACGTCGAGATCATCAACCCGAACCACGTAATCGCTCATCTGTCGGCCGGCGGCAAGCTGGACATGCAGATCAAGGTCGAGCAAGGCCGTGGCTATGTGCCGGGCAACGTGCGCAAGTTCGGCGACGAGTCGGGCAAGGTCATCGGCCGCATCGTGCTGGACGCCTCGTTCTCGCCGGTGCGCCGCGTGTCGTACGCCGTTGAGTCCGCTCGCGTCGAGCAGCGTACCGACCTGGACAAGCTGGTGATGAACATCGAAACCGACGGCGTGATCTCGCCCGAGGAAGCGATCCGCCAGTCGGCCCGCATCCTGGTCGACCAGCTGTCCGTGTTCGCCGCGCTGGAAGGTACCGAGTCGGCAGCCGAGGCTGCTTCGAGCCGCACGCCGCAGATCGATCCGATCCTGCTGCGCCCGGTCGACGACCTGGAACTGACGGTGCGTTCGGCCAACTGCCTGAAGGCCGAGAACATCTACTACATCGGCGACCTGATCCAGCGTACCGAGAACGAGCTGCTGAAGACCCCGAACCTGGGTCGCAAGTCGCTCAACGAGATCAAGGAAGTCCTCGCCTCGCGTGGCCTGACCCTCGGCATGAAGCTCGAGAACTGGCCGCCCGCAGGTCTGGAGAAGTAATTGCGGCGCGGGGTTTCGGCCCCGCACTGCGGTAACCGCCCCGGCTTTCAGCCGGGGCATGTATGACTACCGGCCCGCGTCCAGCCGCATCGGACGATAGAAGAGCTGGTCAAACACTTAACTGAAAGGAATCATCATGCGTCACCGTCATGGTCTGCGGAAACTGAACCGCACCTCGTCGCACCGTCTCGCGATGCTGCGCAACATGTCCAACTCGCTGTTCCAGCACGAGCTGATCAAGACCACCGTGCCCAAGGCCAAGGAACTGCGCAAGGTCGTCGAGCCGCTGATCACGCTGGCCAAGAAGGACACCGTTGCCAACCGCCGCCTGGCTTTCGCCCGCCTGCGCGACCGCGACATGGTCACCAAGCTGTTCACCGAACTGGGCCCGCGCTACGCCACCCGTCCGGGCGGCTACACCCGCATCCTGAAGTTCGGCTTCCGTCAGGGCGACAACGCGCCGATGGCGCTGGTCGAGCTGGTGGATCGTCCGGAAATCACCGAAGCCCCGGCTGAAGAAGCCGCGGAATAAGTGCGTTTCCTGCCTGCTGCCGTCGTGCGACGGTTGCGGGCACACCGCTTACAATCGAGCCAGGCATCCGCCTGGCTCTTTTGTTTTGGGCGCCAGCCGCCATTGCCAGCCATTCCAGGAGAGTGCCGATGCCCGATGCCGGCCAGTCACCCGATCCCGCTGAAGTGCTCGTGGTGATCACCAATACCCCCGATGCCGAGACGGCGGCGCGGCTGTCCCGGGCCGTGCTGGAGGCGCGCGCGGCGGCCTGCGTGAACCGTTTGCCCCCGGTTGAATCCGAATACTGGTGGCAAGGCGTGCTGGAGCAGGCGCAGGAGTGGCCGCTGCTGATCAAGACCACGCGCGCACGCTACGCTGCACTGGAGGCCGTGATCCGGCAACATCACCCCTATGACGTGCCGGAGATCATCGCCGTGCCGGTGACGGCGGGTTTTGCGCCTTATCTGGCGTGGGTGCGCAGCGAGACGGGTGCCGGCGCGATGCCGGTGGAATAAGGGGCCAGCGGGACTGCCGCGCAGCAGCGGGTACGGCGGAGCCTATCAGCCAGAACAGACAGGGAACAGGTTCATGAACATCGGTTTGGCACTTCCGGAGCGCGCGCGCGGGCTGGTCCGCGCGCGGCATATTGCCGCAGTCCTGCTCGCAGTACTGGCCTGGCTTTGCCTGGCTGGCGCTGCGCTGGCGGCAACGGAGGACGACTTCCTGCCGCCAGAGCAAGCTTTCCGCTTCGCCGCGCGCCAGATCGACGAAAACACCGTGGAGGTGCGTTTCGATGTCGCGCCCGGCTACTACATGTACCGGGAGCGTTTCGCCTTTGCGACCGAGCCTGCCGCCGTGCAGCTCGGCAAGCCGGACTTCCCGCATGGCAAGGTCAAGTTCGACGAGACCTTCGGCAAGGAGATGGAGACGTACCGCGACAGCGTGACCATCCGCGTGCCGGTGGCGGCGGCACCTGCCGACGGCAAGTGGAAGCTGACGGTCACCTCGCAGGGCTGCGCCGACAAGGGCCTGTGCTATCCCCCGATGGAAAGCGTCTACAAGGTCGGCGGCACCGGCCTGGCTGACCTGTTCGGCAAACGCGGGCGCTCCGATGCACCTGCTGCGGCCCCGTCGCCGGCTCAGCCAGCCCAGCCGCCCCAGCCGGCGCCCGCTGCGACGCTGCGCGCGGATGACAGCGACCGCATCGCGGGCGCGCTGGCGAGCGGAAACGTGGGCCTGATCGCGGTGCTCTTCTTCGGCCTGGGCCTGCTGCTGACCTTCACGCCGTGCGTGCTGCCGATGGTGCCAATCCTGTCATCGATCGTCGTCGGCGAACACGTTACGCGCAGCCGTGCTCTGGTGGTGTCGCTGGCCTATGTACTGGGCATGGCGGTGGTGTACACCGCCGTCGGCGTGGCTGCCGGGCTGCTGGGCGAAGGCCTCTCGGCCGCGCTGCAGACCCCATGGGTGCTGGGCTTGTTTGCCGCGCTGATGGTGGCGCTGGCGCTTTCGATGTTCGGCCTGTACGAGCTGCAGCTGCCGCAGCGCTGGCAGACGCGGCTGACGGAATCGTCGAACCGCCGCCAGGGCGGCCAGGTAGCCGGTGCGGCGGCAATGGGCGCGATCTCCGCGCTGATCGTCGGGCCGTGCGTGACCGCGCCGCTGGCGGGCGCCCTGGCCTATATCGCGCAGACCCGCGATGCGGTCATCGGCGGCGCGGCGCTGTTTGCGATGGCAATCGGCATGGGCGTGCCGCTGGTGCTGGTGGGCGTGGGCGCGGGCAACCTGCTGCCGCGCGCCGGGCGCTGGATGGAAGTGACCAAGCGCTTCTTCGGCTTCCTGCTGCTGGGGGTGGCGCTGTGGATGCTTAGTCCGGTGCTGCCGGCGTGGGCGACGATGCTGCTGGTGGCGGTACTGTTGCTGGTCGCGGCGGTGTTCCTCGGCGCCTTTGACGGGCTCGGTGCCGATCCGCGCAACCTGGCGCGCGTGGGCAAGGGGCTTGGCGTCTTGTTTGCGATCGCCGCGGCCATCGTGCTGATCGGCGTGGCATCGGGCGGGCGCGACCCGCTGCAGCCGCTGTCGCACCTGAGCGCGGGCCGCGGTGCGGAAAGCGCAGGTGCCGCCCAGGCGGTGCGCTTCGAGCGCGTGCGCAGTGTCGCGGACCTGGATGCCCGCGTGGCGCAGGCCGCGGCAACCGGCAAGCCGGTGCTGCTAGATTTCTATGCCGACTGGTGCGTCAGCTGCAAGGAAATGGAGCGCATGACCTTCGTCGACCCGCGCGTGCGCGCGCGGTTGTCCGAAATCGTGCTGCTGCAGGCGGACGTGACCGCCAACAATGCCGACGACAAGGCACTGCTCAAGCGCTTCGGGCTGTTCGGGCCGCCGGGGATCATCCTGTTCGGGCCGGATGGGCGCGAGCGGCCGGTGCGGGTGATCGGCTATCAGTCGGCCAACCGTTTCCTGGAGAGCCTGGAGCGGGCCTTCGGCAAGCGCGCCAGCACCTGAGGCGTACCCGCGCCTGCGCTAGTGCTCCAGCTGCCGCGCCACGGCCCACAGCGCGCCCAGCACCACTACCACCGCCCCCATCAGTCCGATGGACCACCAGAATCCATCCGGCGCCTGCAGCCACGGCATGCGCTCGAAATTCATGCCGAAGATGCCGGTGATCAGCGTCAGCGGCATGAACAGCGCCGTGATCAGCGTCAGCATGCGCATGGTGCGGTTGGTGCGGTGGGCCACTGCCGAAAAGTGGATCTGCACCGCCGACTCGATTGAATCCTCCAGCCGCCGCGCATGCGCGAGCACGCGCTGGATATGTTCCATCACGTCGTTGATGCGTACCAGCAACACTTCGTCGCGCCCCGGGACGTCTACCGGGGTGCCTTGCTGGTCGCTGCTGTAGCGGTTGTCGAGCAGGCTGTCGCGGAATTCCTGCAGCGCATCGCGCTGCTCCTCGCTAAGGTGCTCCAGCTTGCGCAGCTGTATGCGCGCGTCGAGCAGCCCCTCCCAGCTGGAAAAACTGCGGCGCGAGTTCAGCAGCGCGCGCTGCCAGCGGTCGAGCTGGCGTGTCAGCGGGGCGCGCAATTCCAGATAGCGGTCCACCATCGCATTGAGCAGGCGCAGCATCAGGTCCTCTGGCCGGTTGGGCGGACGCACGCCGTGCAGCAACGTCTGGCCGTTGCCGCGCGCGGGCGCCGCTTGCGGCCGCGGCGCCTGGCAAAGCTCGAGCAGGCGCTGGCGCACCTGGTCGACGGTGCGCGACGGGCCGCTGCGCACCGTGACCAGCAGCGTATCGAAGACGAAGAACGTGACCGGCTGGGTATCGATCCTGGCCAGTGCGGGTAGAAAGCCGGGCGGATACCGGCGCGCACGCGCCGTCGCGTCGCCCGATGTCCCGGGCGCATTGGCTGGCGTTGCCTCCTGCGGCCCGGCCTCGGCGATCGCGCGGCTGGTCTCGAAGGTCAGCTTGCGGAAAATCACCATGTCATACGCATTGGTCGTGTCGAAATACGACGGATGCGCCGCATTGGTGGCGTCGGCCAGGTGCAGGTCGAGGACCGAGGCGCCTGCGAGCTGGCGCACATTCTCGCGCCAGGCATCCGGGGCAGCGGTGACTTCTTCCGTGGAAAAGTCCGCCCAGACGAACAGCGCGGCGGCATTCCCGCCGAGGAAGCTGCCCGCTTCGGCGAGCGAGGCAAGCGGGTGTACCTGGCTGGCCGAGAAGCCGAGCAGTTCCATAGGTGATCAGTTCCCGATAGAGCGGCGCAGTTCAGGCGGCCAGCAGGCGCGCGGCGTCGCGTGCGAAATAGGTCAGGATGCCGTCGGCGCCGGCGCGGCGGAAGGCGAGCAGCGATTCCATCATGACCTTGTCGTGATCGAGCCAGCCGTTCTGTGCGGCGGCCTTCAGCATCGCGTACTCGCCGCTGACCTGGTAGACGTAGGTGGGGAAGCGGAACTCGTCCTTCACGCGGCGCACGATGTCGAGGTACGGCATGCCGGGCTTGACCATCACCATGTCGGCGCCTTCCAGGATGTCCTGCGCCACTTCACGCAGGGCTTCGTCGGTGTTGGCCGGATCCATCTGGTAGGTCATCTTGTTGCCCTTGCCCAGGTTGGCGGCCGAGCCCACCGCATCGCGGAAGGGCCCGTAGAAGGCCGATGCGTACTTGGCCGAGTAAGCCATGATGCGCGTATGGATGTGGCCGTTGTCTTCCAGCGCCGTGCGCACCGCGCCGATGCGGCCATCCATCATGTCGGACGGGGCCACGATATCGACGCCCGCATCGGCCTGGGCCAGCGCCTGGCGCACAAGGATCTCCACGGTGGTGTCGTTGATGACGTAGCCGTTTTCATCCAGCACGCCGTCCTGGCCATGGCTGGTGTAGGGGTCGAGCGCAACATCGCACAGCACGCCGAGTTCGGGGAAGCGGTCCTTCAGCGCCCGCACCGCGCGCGGCACCAGGCCGTCGGGATTGATGGCCTCGATGCCATCGGGCGTTTTCAGCGAAGAGTCGATCACCGGGAACAGCGCGAGCACCGGGATGCCGAGCTTGACGCAGTCTTCGGCCACCGGCATCAGCAGGTCCACGGAGACCCGCTCGACGCCCGGCATCGAGGCCACGGACTGGCGCTGGTTCTGGCCGTCGAGGATGAACACCGGATAGATAAGGTTGTCCGGCGACAGGCGATGTTCGCGCATCATGCGGCGGGAGAAATCGTCGCGGCGCATGCGGCGCGGGCGGTACTCGGGGAAGGTCGACATGGCAGGCTTCTTGTGCTGGAGACGGGACAGGAAGGTCCCAATTGCCAGCCGGCAAGCACTGCGCGCGCGGCGCAAGGATGCCGGCTGAAGAAAAACTAAACTTTTGTGCGTGCCCGCCATCATACTCGCGGACACTATGCGTTGCGCCTTGCGTGGCGCGGGTGTCCCCCGCTACTCCTCCCTGAGCGGGTACCCGCCCCAGCGGCGGGAAAGTTCGTCCCCGCTGCTTGCAGCGGGGCTTTTTTTTTGCGCGCTTGCAACGCTGCGGCTTTATGCCGCAGGGGACGCAGGACCCGTGGAAGGAGGCGGCTCAGCCGTCGGGGCTGCATCCTGCGCTGCGTCCTTTTGAGCCTCAGGCAGGTTGAGCCAGCCGGCGATCACACCCTGCGCTTCTTCGATGCCGCGCCGCTTGAGGCTGGAAAACAGCTGGGCCGTGAGGGGCACCGGAGTCTCCAGTTGCTCGGCATAGCCCTGCAGCATCTTGCGCGTCTCGCGCAGTGCCTTGGCGTTCTCGCTGTTGGTGAGCTTGTCGGCCTTGGTCAGCAGAACGTGGATCGGCTTGCCGGTCGGCAGGAACCACTCGACCATCTGGCAATCGAGGTCGGTGAACGGCCGGCGCGCATCCATCATCAGGATCAGGCCCGACAGTTGCGGCCGCGTCTGCACGTAGTCGCTGAGCAGGCCCTGCCAGTGGTACTTGGCCGAGCCCGACACCTCTGCATAACCGTAGCCCGGGAGATCGACCAGGAACGCCTGCGGTTCCGGCGCCTTGACCGGGGCTACCGTGAAATAGTTGATGTGCTGCGTGCGCCCGGGCGTGCGCGAGGAAAACGCTAGCCGCTTCTGGTTGCACAGGATGTTGATGGCGGTGGACTTGCCGGCGTTGGAGCGGCCGGCGAAGGCTACCTCGGGCACGGCCGTGGCGGGCAGGTCGCGCAGGTGGTTGACGGTAATAAAGAAGCGGGCCTGGTGAAGAAGGGACATGCGCTGGAGAGGTAGGGCGGGGCGCCGCGCGGCGCGCTTTGGCGCGGCCGTGGCCGGGGGTACCGCCAAGGGTGGGCAGGGCTGCGGCCGGGGCCGCTCGCCGGGGTTTGATCTGGCGCAGCCCGCAGCCGCATCAACACGGCACGGCAGGGCGCAAGGCATCAATCCGGCACATAACTTATTGTACAATACGCCGGTTTACGGTCTCCTGACCGGGTGACGCGCGACATCCTTTGCCGCGTGGCTCGGCTGCCGTTGTCCGGACGGGAAGCCTCGTTGTGTCGTCCTATCGTGGGCACGGCCTTGTTTCGCATCATGTGTTGCACCTCGGGTGCCGCGGCTGCGGAGCAGGGGCTGGCGGGGGTCTGCCGCCAGGCAAACCGCAGCGGATCGGTCATCCGCGCGGGTCGCCACGATGTCAGGCCTTTGCCCCGGCGCGTCCTCACCGCCGGCAGAGTGCCGGTCGGCATGCATTACGGTATCCAAAACAATTCAGAGAAGGTGTGCGAATGAACCGCATTGCGAAGATTCTGGGTGTCCTGGCACTGGCCGTTCCTGCAGCCGCCCTTTCCGGACTGGCATCTGCCGCAGAGCAGGCCGCCGCGAAGGCCGACCCGGCCAAGGGTGAGACGCTGTACACGCAAGGTGCCCCGGATCGCAATGTGCCCGCCTGCCTGAGCTGCCACGGCGCAGCCGGCAACAGCGCGGCCGCCGCCAACCCCAAGCTGGCTGCCCAGCATCCGGAATACGTTCACAAGCAACTGGCCGACTTCAAGTCCAAGGCGCGCAATAACGCGATCATGGTGCCGATGGCATCGGTGCTGACTGACGACGAAATGCGCAACATTGGCGCCTACCTGGCCAAGCAGCCGATCAAGCCGGCCACCGCCAAGAACAAGAACACGATCGAGGAAGGCCAGAAGATCTACCGTGGCGGCATCGCCGCCAAGGGCGTGCCGGCCTGCGCCGCCTGCCATGGCCCCACCGGTGCTGGCATCCCGGCCCAGTATCCGCGTATTGGCGGACAGTGGTCGGAATACACCGAGGCACAGCTGGTGGCGTTCCGCCAGGGCACCCGCAAGAACAATTCGGTCATGACGACCATCGCCGCCAAGATGTCGGATGCCGAGATCAAGGCGGTGGCGGACTACGTCGCCGGCGTCCGGTAACGACGTTAGCGCAGTACGCTGGCGCCGCCAGGCGCCTGCGCTTCGGCATGCAGCCCGCGTGGCATGCAACCGAACGCGCTTGTCAAAATCGAAAAGGGTGGCCTGCTCGTCCAAGCAAGTCCACCCTTTTTCATTTCAAAGCAGCACGTTGTCTTAGGTTTCACTGCACATGTCGACCGCCTCCACTTCAGGGCTGCACCTGAAGACCCCTCACCGCGTGTTGCGCGACGCGGTCGAATTGATGTCCTCGATGCGCTTCGCGATCACGTTGCTGACCGTGATCTCCATTGCCAGCGTCATCGGTACCGTGCTCAAGCAGAACGAGCCGTATCCGAACTACGTCAATCAGTTCGGGCCGTTCTGGGCCGATGTCTTCCATACGCTGTCGCTGCAGAAGGTCTACGGCTCGTGGTGGTTCCTGCTGATCCTGGCCTTCCTGGTGGTGTCCACCACGCTCTGCCTGGTGCGCAACACGCCCAAGATGATTGCGGACATGCGCTCGTGGAAGGACCATGTGCGCGAGCGCAGCCTGCGCGCCTTCCACCATCGCGGCGAGTTCGACGGCGCGCGCACGCGCACCGAGGCGGTCGGCAGGCTGTCGGCGCTGCTGCGCAACCGCGGCTACCGCATCAAGGCAGTCGAGCATGACGGCGCCACGCTGCTGGCGGGCAAGGCGGGGGCCGCCAACAAGGTCGGCTATATCCTGGCGCATACCGCCATCGTGGTGATCTGCATCGGCGGCCTGCTCGACGGCGACATGCTGATCCGCGCGCAGATGTGGCTGGGTGGCAAGACCCCGATCAGCGGCAACGCGGTGATCAGCGAGATCCCGCCGCAGCATCGGCTGCCGGCGACCAACCCCGGCTTTCGCGGCAATGCCTACGTGCCCGAGGGGCAGACCGTGTCCACGGCCATCCTGAACGTCGCCGACGGCGCGCTGGTGCAGGACCTGCCGTTCGCGCTCACGCTCAAGAAGTTCTCAATCGATTTCTACCAGACCGGCATGCCCAAGCTGTTCGCCTCCGACGTGGTCGTCACCGACCGCGTCACCGGCAAACAGACCGAGGCGACCATCAAGGTGAACGAGCCGCTGATCGTCGACGGCATCGCGATCTACCAGTCCAGCTTCGAGGATGGCGGCTCGCGCCTGAAGTTCGTCGGCTATCCGATGCAGGGCACCGCACGCGGCACCTTTGCCATCGATGGTGCCGTAGGCGGCAATGCGCCGCTCAAGGGCACCGGCACCGACGCGGACAGCGAAGGCGTGACGGTCGAGTTCAGCGACTTCCGGCTGATGAATATCGAGAATGTCACCGATGCCTCGGGCAAGCCCGATGCGCGCGGCGTCGCGCGCAAGTCGCTGAACGAGACGCTGGAGAAGCACCTGGGTGCCGCGGCCAGCGCCGACCGCGCCAAGACGCTGCGAAACGTCGGCCCCTCGGTGCAGTACAAGCTGCGCGATCGCACCGGGCAGGCGCGCGAGTACAACAACTACATGGTGCCCGTGCAGATGGACGGGCAGTCGGTGTTCCTGGCCGGCATGCGCGAATCGCCGAGCGAGCAGTTCCGCTACCTGCGCATTCCCGCCGACGACCAGGGCAGCGTTGCCGACTGGATGCGCCTGCGCGCCGCGCTGCAGGACCGTGCGCTGCGCGGCGAGGCCGCGCGCCGTTTTGCGCTGGTTTCGATGCCGGGAGACGACAAGGCCGACCTGCGCCGCCAGCTTGCCGAAAGCGCGCTGCGCGCGCTCGACCTGTTTGCCGGCGCCACGCGCCCGACGCCGGACTCGCCGCCGGGCGGCTTCACCGCGATCGCGGCGTTCCTGGAAAAGTCGGTGCCGCAGGCCGAGCAGCAGAAGGCCGCAGACGTGCTGCTGAAGATCCTGAATGGCTCGATGTGGGAGCTTTGGCAGCTGGCGCGCGCCCAGGACAAGCTGCCGGTGGTGCCAAACAGCGCGCAAAGCGGCACCTTCCTGCAGCAGGCGATCAATGCGCTGTCGGACAGTTTCTTCTACGGCGCACCGGTATTCCTGCAGCTCGACGAGTTCAAGGAAATCAAGGCCAGCGTGTTCCAGATGACCCGTGCGCCGGGCAAGAACATCGTGTATCTTGGTTGTCTGCTGCTGACGCTGGGCGTGTTCGCGATGTTCTATATCCGCGAGCGCCGCGTCTGGATCTGGATCAGGGACAAGCCCTCCGCAGAGGCCACGCCGTCCAGCAGCCATGTACTGATGGCGATGTCGACCCAGCGCCGCACGATGGACTTCGAAAAGGAATTCACGGCGCTGCGCGATGACGTCGGCCGTGCCGCCGGCGGGACCCCCACGGAAGCCCCACATCAGGGCGGCAGCCGTTAAACGAGCAGATACGCTATGTCTTCAAACGTGAACCCGGCCCACCACGCCAAGCGCGCCCAGGCGGGCGCCGGCGACGAGGCCTATCTCGAACCTTCCTTCCTGCGCCGGCTGACGTCGGTGGACTGGCTGTTCGCGCTGGCGCTGGCCGTCGGCGCGGGCGTTGCGCTGTCGCAATACGGCCAGTGGATGGATGGCTACGACAAGGCCGTGCTGATCGGCGCCGTGCCTACCTTTGCACTGCTCGGCTGGCACTGGAAGCCGGTACGTCCGCTGATGCTGGGGCTGACGGTGCTGTCGCTATTTGCGATCCAGCTCTACCAGGGCCAGCTCGCGCGCGCGGACCAGGCGTTCTTCCTCAAGTACTTCCTGTCGAGCCAGTCGGCCATCCTGTGGATGAGCGCGCTGGTGTTCCTGTCCACGCTGTTCTACTGGGTCGGACTGGCCACGCGCTCGGACACCGGCTACAGCATCGGCAGCAAGCTGTGCTGGGGCGCGATCGTGCTGGGTTTCACCGGCATGCTGGTGCGCTGGTACGAGTCGTACCTGATCGGCACCGACATCGGCCATATCCCCATCTCGAACCTGTATGAAGTGTTCGTGCTGTTCACGCTGATCACTTCGCTGTTCTACCTGTACTACGAAGGCCGCTACCGCACGCGCGCGCTTGGCCCGTTCGTCATGCTGGTGGTGTCGGCCGCTGTGGGCTTCCTGCTGTGGTACACGGTCACCCGCAACGCGCAGGAAATCCAGCCGCTGGTGCCGGCGCTGCAAAGTTGGTGGATGAAGATCCACGTGCCGGCCAACTTCATCGGCTACGGCACCTTTGCGCTGGCGGCGATGGTATCGGTCGCGTACCTGCTCAAGCAGCGCGGCATCCTTGCCGAGCGGCTGCCGTCGCTGGAACTGCTCGACGACGTGATGTACAAGGCCATTGCGGTCGGGTTTGCCTTCTTCACCATCGCCACCATCCTCGGCGCGCTGTGGGCGGCCGAAGCCTGGGGCGGTTACTGGAGCTGGGACCCGAAGGAGACCTGGGCGCTGATCGTGTGGCTGAACTACGCGGCGTGGCTGCATATGCGGCTGATGAAGGGCCTGCGCGGCACGGTGGCTGCGTGGTGGGCGCTGGTCGGACTGCTGGTGACGACCTTTGCTTTCCTCGGCGTCAACATGTTCCTGTCCGGCCTGCACAGCTACGGCGAACTCTGAGCGCCACGCACGGCGGATCATGGCGCCATGCAAAAAAACCTGCCTCCGGGCAGGTTTTTTTGTCTTTTTTTGCAACGTGACGGAATAAAGGCATCACATCCGGTGTTTACTGGTGGAACGGTGCCGGCTGGCGGTACCGGTTAGCATGGAGAAAAAGATCATGGCACGTGTGCGTCTTACCTCTGCAGCATCCCTCATTCGTCCCGCCGCGCTGGCGCTCGGCTGCGCGGCTGTCCTGCTCGCCGGCTGTTCCGGCATGGGCATGGGCATGGGCGGCAGCAGCGCCGGCACCATGCCGCCTACGGTGAAGGTGACCGATGGCGTGCTGACTGACCCGCAGGGCCTGACGCTGTACACCTTCGACCGCGACACCGCCAACAGCGGCAAGAGCGCCTGCAACGGCCCTTGCGCCACCAACTGGCCGCCGCTGATGGCCGCGCCGGGCACGAACCCCTCGGGCCAGTACACCATCATCACCCGCGATGACGGCGGCAAGCAGTGGGCCTACCGCGGCATGCCGCTGTACCGTTTTGCCAAGGACGCCAAGCCTGGCGACAAGACCGGCGACAACCTCAACAACGTCTGGCACGTCGCCAAGCCCTGAAGGGCTGACGCCCTGGACGTACTGAAGCAAGCCACGGCATGGAAGGCTTTGAGGGCCAGCTCGTAGCGCTGGCGCCGCGGCTGCGGCGCCACGCGCGGGGTCTCACCGGCGACTCGGCGCAGGCCGACGACCTGGTGCAGGACACGCTCGAGCGCGCGCTGCGCTACCGCTGGCGCTTCCGCCTGCGCCCCGGCGCCTGGTGGGGCGACGGCGCCGACGGTCTGTTGCCGTGGCTGCTGACCCTGATGCACCGGCTGCGCCTGAACAGCTTGCGCCGCAAGGACCTGGTGGTGGCCACCGATACCCTGCCTGAGGTCAGCGCGCCCGCGGCCGACCCTGGCCTGCGCCGCGACCTGCTGCAGGCGCTGGCGCAGCTTCCCGAGGCCCAGCGCGCGGTGCTGCTGCTGGTCAGCCTGGAGCAACTGACCTATGCCGAGGCGGCGCGCGTGCTCGACATCCCGCAAGGCACGGTGATGTCGCGCCTGGCGCGCGCGCGCGAGCAGATGCGGCGGTTGCTCGACGGCGGCGCTCCCGCCCAGCCCATGCCTGCCGCCAGCACACTGCAGCGGGTGAAATGATGTCCGCAATCCACGAAGCCGATCTCCATGCCTACGCCGACGGCCAGCTGTCCGGCGCGCGCCGCGCAGCGGTGGAGGCGTACCTGGCGCAGCACCCGGACGCAGCGGCGCAGGTCGCCGCATGGCGCCGCCAGGCCGATGCGCTGCACGGCATGCTGGATCCCGTATTGAACGAACCGGTGCCGCTGGCCGCGCTGCCGCCCGCGCTGCGTGGCGAGCCGCGCCAGGACGGGCGCCGGCACGCGCCGCGCTGGACCATGGCACTGGCCGCCACCTGTGCCTCGGTGGCACTGCTGGCGCTCGGGGGCGCGCTCGGCTGGGTGGCCCACGATCGCATGGGCAGCACCACCGTGACGATGGCACCCGGCGAGCGCTTTGCACGCGAGGCGCTTGCCACGCACGTGGTGTACGCGCCGGAAATGCGTCACCCCGTGGAAGTCGCCGCCAGCGACGAAGCTCACCTGATCGCGTGGTTGTCCAAGCGCATCGGCATGGCGCTGCAAGTGCCCGACCTGCGCGCGCAGGGCTTCCACCTGATCGGCGGACGGCTGGGCGTCGCCGAAGGCGGCCCGTCGGCCATCCTGATGTACGAAGCGGACGACGGCACGCGCCTGTCGCTGCAGTTGCGGCGCATGACGCAAGGCACGCCCGACACCGGCTTCCGCGTCGAACATATGCCGCGCGAAGGCGCGCGGCGGCCGGCCACCGCTCCGGCGCCGATGGCCTTCTACTGGATCGACCGCGACCTCGGCTTCGCGCTGGCCGGGCCGCTTGAGCGCGCGCGGCTGCTGACGCTGGCGCAGGCGGTCTACCAGCAATACCAGGGCGGCTAGCCGCCGGCGTGGCGCCTGCGCCGCATCTACGCCGCACCGAAAAAAATTTGTCAGGAATGGACCGCACGCCACGACCAAGCCCTGAGTCCAACCCTGCAAGTGCCAGGCAACGAGGAAAACCATGTTGATTCCTTCCCCCAAATGGCTCCGCGGCGGCGATATCGCCACCGACGAGATCACTCCCCGCCATATCTTCGAGTCGCGCCGCCGCATGCTGGCGCTGGCCGCCGCGGGCACCGCCGGCGCCACGCTGGCGCCATGGTTTGCCCGTAACGCCTGGGCGGAGGGGCAGCACGGCCCGAAGCTGGCGGCCACGCCCAACAACGCCTACGTTGTGACCGAGAAGCGCACGCCCTACCAGGACGTGACCACCTACAACAACTTCTACGAGTTCGGCACCGACAAGTCCGACCCGGCCCGCAACGCCGGCACGCTGCGCCCGCGCCCATGGCAGGTGTCGGTGGAAGGGCTGGTGAAGAAGCCCAAGGTCTACGACCTGGACGAGCTGATGAAGATCGCGGCGATGGAAGAGCGCGTCTACCGCCTGCGCTGCGTCGAAGGATGGTCGATGGTAATCCCCTGGATCGGCTATCCGCTGGCCGAGCTGATCAGGCGCGTCGAGCCGCAACCCGGCGCGAAATACGTGCAGTTCATCACCCTCGCCGACAAGAAGCAGATGCCCGGCGTCAGCAGCAGCGTGCTGGACTGGCCCTACAGCGAAGGCCTGCGCATGGACGAGGCGATGCACCCGCTGGCGCTGCTGACCTTCGGCCTGTACGGCGAGGTGCTGCCCAACCAGAACGGCGCGCCGGTGCGGATGGTGCTGCCGTGGAAATACGGCTTCAAGAGCGCCAAGTCGATCGTCAGGATCCGCTTTGTCGACAAGCAGCCGCCCACCAGCTGGAACCTGGCGGCGCCGCAGGAATACGGTTTCTATTCCAACGTGAACCCCGACGTCGACCACCCGCGCTGGAGCCAGGCGACCGAGCGCCGCATCGGCGAGGAGCGCGGCGGCGGTTTCGGCGCGCTGTTCGCGCCCAAGCGCAAGACGCTGCCGTTCAACGGCTACGGCCAGCAGGTGGCATCGCTGTACCAGGGCATGGACCTGAAGAAGAACTTCTGATGCCGAGTGAACGCATGGCTTCCACTTCCAACGCGGCAGCCACCGCGGGCCGCGTCGCGCGCAAACCGGCCGGCCTGGCTGCCCTGTCGCCGCAGCGAGTGCACGCCGTCAAGATCGTCTTGTGGCTGCTGGCGCTGTTGCCGTTCATCCGGCTGCTTTACCTTGGCGCAACCGGGCAATACGGCGCCAACCCGCTGGAATTCGTCACCCGCTCGACCGGCACCTGGACACTGGTGATGCTGTGCCTGACGCTGGCGATCACGCCGTTGCGCCGGCTGACCGGCTGGAACTGGCTGATCAGGCTGCGCCGCATGCTGGGTTTGTTTGCGTTCTTCTATGGGTTGCAGCACTTCCTGCTGTGGATCGGCGTGGATCGCGGCTTTGACCTGGCCTACATGATCAAGGACGTGTACAAGCGTCCCTTTATCACGGTGGGGTTCACGGCCTTCGTGCTGATGGTGCCGCTGGCGCTGACGTCGACCAACGGCATGGTGCGCCGCCTGGGCGGCAAGCGCTGGCAGGCGCTGCACAGGCTGGTCTATGCGACCGCGGTGCTGGCGATCCTGCACTACTGGTGGCACAAGGCGGGCAAGAACGACTTCAGCGAAGTCTCGATCTATGCCGCGGTGGTGTTCGTGCTGCTGGGGATGCGGGTCTGGTGGTGGGCGCGCAAGGGCAGGGCTGCCTGATTCGCCGCAGCCGGCCGCGTAGCCGGCTGCGTGGTGGCGATCAGTCCTGCAGCAGGCGCTCGTCGCGGAACAGGTCTTCTACCAGCTCGCGCTCGCGCACCAGGTGCACGCGGGCGCCGTCCACCATCACTTCGGCGGCGCGCGGGCGGGTATTGTAGTTCGAGCTCATGGTGAAGCCGTACGCACCCGCAGACATGACCGCCAGCAGGTCGCCCGGCTGCACCGACAGCGCGCGGTCGCGGCCAAGCCAGTCGCCAGACTCGCACACCGGGCCGACGATGTCGTAGGTCACCGGCGCAGCGTCGCGCAGCGCGACCGGCTCGATGCGGTGGTACGCCTCGTACATCGCCGGTCGGGCCAGGTCGTTCATGGCCGCATCGACGATGCAGAAATTCTTGGCTTCGCCGGGCTTGAGGAATTCCACCTGCGTCAGCAGCACGCCGGCATTGCCCACCAGCGAACGGCCCGGCTCGAACAGCACCTCGCGGTGATCATGGCCACGCGCGGCCACGCGTTCCAGCAGCGTGCTGGCAAAGCCGGTGATGTCCGGCGGGGTCTCATCGGTATAGGTGATGCCCAGGCCGCCGCCCACGTCGATGTGTTCCAGGTTGATGCCCTCGCGCTCGAGCGCCTCGACCACGTCCAGCACCTTGTCCAGCGCTTCCAGGTAGGGCTCGACCTCGGTGATCTGCGAGCCGATATGGCAGTCGATGCCGGTCACTTCCAGGTGCGGCAGCGCGGCCGCGGCACGGTAGGTCGGCAGCACGTCCTCGAAGGCGATGCCGAACTTGTTGCCCTTCAGGCCGGTGGAGATGTACGGATGGGTCTTGGCGTCGACATCCGGGTTGATGCGCAGCGACACCCGGGCGCGCTTGCCGACACGGCCGGCAACCTCGTTCAGCCGGTCCAGCTCGGGAATCGACTCGACATTGAAGCAGCGCACGTCGTGCGCCAGCGCCAGTTCCATCTCCGCCGCGCTCTTGCCCACGCCCGAGAACACCACCTTGCGCGCGTCGCCGCCGGCGGCCAGCACGCGCTTGAGTTCGCCACCCGAAACGATGTCGAAGCCCGCGCCCAGCCTGGCGAACACCTGCAGCACCGCCAGGTTGGAGTTGGCCTTCATGGCGTACTGGACCTGCGCCTTGCGGCCCTGGCAGGCAGCGGCGTAGGCCTGGTACGCGGCGGTCAGCGCCGCACGCGAATAGACATAGGTGGGCGTGCCAAATTCAGCGGCGATCTGCGCCAGCGGCACCTGCTCGACGGCAAGCGCACCGTCCTGGCGATGGAAAAAAGCGGTCATGGTTATCGGGTAGTGGGGGCGGCGGGCGACGATGCCGGCTGGCTGGCAGGAGCTGACGCAGGCGCCGGAAGCGGCACCACATCGGTGCGGCCCAGGCCGGGATCGGTCACGGTGGGCGCAGTCGGCTCGGGCGGTACCTTGGGCATGGTCAGCGGCCCGCGGATGCCGCATCCGCCCAGCAGGGGCATCGCAAGGGTGGCGGCAAACGCCGATACAATCGCAACACGACGCAGCATCGGTCGTCCTTTAGGCTGTTGGCATGGCGTTGGCGGATTCCGGCGCAATGACGCATATCTGGCCGGGTCGTCCAAGCTCTGCGCTACATGAATTCTCAACAAAAAAACGCCGTTCGCGCCACGTACGCCCGGTTCGGGCAGCGGCGGCAACGGCGGTCTCGGAGTTTAGCATGCCCCCCTTGAGCGAAAGCGAGTTCCTGGCCCTGGCCACGCAGGAGCTGGACCGCATCGAAGCCGCGGTCGAAGCGGCCGCCGACGCGGCCGATGCCGATGTGGAAATCAGCCGCACCGGCAACGTGATGGAACTGGAGTTCGAGAACGGCTCCAAGATCATCATCAACAGCCAGGCGCCGATGCAGGAACTGTGGGTGGCGGCGCGCTCCGGCGGATTCCACTTCCGCCGCGACGGCGAGCGCTGGGTCGACACGCGCAACGGCGGCGAACTGTACGCGGCACTGTCGGGCTATGTGAGCGAGCAGGCCGGCACCGCGCTCAGGCTGGGCTGAGGCCAGCACGCGTTACGCAAAGAAAAAGCCGGCCATGGGCCGGCTTTTTCGCTTTCCGGAGATGCTGGCGGATCGATCAGGCGCCGCCGAACATTTCCAGGATCTTCTTCTTCTCTTGCTCGGTATCCGGCGACGGTGTCGTCGTGGATTCGTCCGGCTTGCCCGGCCACGGATCGCCCAGGCCGACCGAGGCCACGCCGGCACCGCCCGCGTTTTCCTCGAAGGTCCAGTCGCCGCCCACCATCAGCACGCCTTCCGGCGCCGGGCGCTCAGGCGAGTCGGGCACGCCCTTAAGCGCCTTGCTCATGTAGCCAACCCAGATCGGCAGGGCCAGCCCGCCGCCGGTCTCGCGCACGCCCAGGCTCTTGGGCTGGTCGTAGCCCATCCAGGCGATTGCCACCAGGTTGGGCGTGTAGCCGGCGAACCAGGCATCGACCGCATCATTGGTGGTACCGGTCTTGCCGGCCAGGTCGTTGCGGCCCAGGCGTTGTTTGGCCGGGTTGGCGGTGCCGAAGCGGACCACGTCGCGCAGCATGGTGTCGGCGATAAACGCGGTGCGTGCGTCGAGCACGCGCACGGCATCGCTGCCGGCGCGTTGCGGATGGGTTTCGGAGATCACGTTGCCGCGCGCGTCCACCACCTTCTGGATCAGGTACGGATTGACGCGGTAGCCGCCGTTGGCGAACACCGAATACGCGCCCGCCATCTGCAACGGCGTGACGCTGCCCGAACCCAGCGCCATCGGCAGGTAGGCAGGGTGCTTGTCGGCCTCGAAGCCGAAGCGGGTGATGTAGTCCTGCGCATACTGCGTGCCGATCGCGCGCAGGATCCGCACCGAAACCAGGTTCTTGGACTTGGCCAGCGCCCGGCGCATGGTCATCGGGCCTTCGAAGCGGCCGTCGTAGTTCTTCGGCTCCCACACCTGGCCGCCGGTATCGGGGCCGATCGTCAGCGGCGCGTCGTTGATCACCGTGGCCGGCGAGAAGCCCTTCTCCAGCGCCGCCGAATAGATGAACGGCTTGAAGCTCGAACCCGGCTGGCGCCAGGCCTGCGTCACGTGGTTGAACTTGTTGCGGTTGAAGTCAAAGCCGCCCACCATCGAGCGGATCTCGCCGTCCTGCGGGTTCAGCGACACGAACGCTGCGGCGACTTCCGGCAGCTGCGTGACCGACCAGTTGCCCTTGTCATCCTGCGTCACGCGGATGATTGCGCCGGGGCGCATCTTCACCTTGGGCTGCGCGTTCGCCGACATCGACGGCGAGATAAAGCGCAGCGCCGTGCCTTCGATGGTCGCGACCTCGCCCGACAGCAGCGTGGCCTTGACCTGCTTGGACGACACGCTGGTGACCACGGCCGAGCGCAGGTCGCCGCTGCCCGGGTGCTCGACCAGTGCATCGTCGATCGCCTGCTCCCGCTCGGCCGGATCGGAAGGCAGGTCGATAAAGGCCTCGGGGCCGCGGTAGCCGTGCTTGCGCTCGTAGTTCATGATGCCGGAGCGCACGGCTTCGTACGCGGCATCCTGGTCGGGCTTGGTCAGCGTGGTGTAGACCGTCAGGCCGCGCGTATAGGTTTCTTCGCGGTACTGCGCGTACATCAGCTGGCGCACGATTTCGGCGACATACTCGGCGTGGGTCGAGAACTCGTTGCCCTCGGTGCGCACCTTCAGTTCCTCGCGCACCGCTGCGTCATATTGCTCGGGGGTGATGTAGCGCAGGTCGCGCATGCGCTGCAGGATGTATTCCTGGCGCACCTTGGCGCGGCGCGGGTTGACCACCGGGTTGTACGCCGACGGCGCCTTGGGCAGGCCGGCCAGCATCGCGGCCTCGGCCGGCGTCACGTCGCGTACCGACTTGCCGAAGTACACGCGCGCGGCGCTGTCGAAGCCGTATGCGCGCTGGCCAAGGTAGATCTGGTTCATGTACAGCTCGAGGATCTGGTCCTTGTTCAGGTTGGCCTCGATCTTGTACGCCAGCAGCATCTCGTAGATCTTGCGGGTGTAGGTCTTCTCGCTCGACAAAAAGAAGTTGCGCGCCACCTGCATGGTGATGGTCGACGCACCTTGCGACAGGCCCCCGCGCAGGTTGGCCAGCCCCGCGCGCATCACGCCGACGAAGTCGACGCCGCCGTGTTCGTAGAAGCGGTCGTCCTCGATCGCAAGGACGGCCTTTTTCATCACATCGGGGATCTCGGCGATCGGCACGAAGTTGCGGCGCTCCTCGCCGAACTCGCCGATCAGCACATTGTCCGCCGTGTAGATCCGCAACGGGATCTTGGGCCGGTAGTCGGTGATGGTGTCCAGCGAGGGCAGATTTGGCGCGGCCACCAGCAGCGCATAGCCAAGCAGCAGCGCGATCATGACGGCACCGGCAACAACCAGCCCCACCGCCCAGAACATGAAACGCGCCCAGATCGGGCGGCGGGCAGGATGCTTCTGTTGTGCTGTGGCCATAAGGAAAATACCTAGTCAGGGGTGCCGGGCATTATATCTTCCGGCATCGGGCGCGCCGCTCGCGCAGTGCCCCGCGCGCCGCTACCGCGCTGTTACAAGATGTAAAGAGGCGAAAGGCGACATGCAGGGCGAAGTTGCATGCAGCAAGCTTAGGCGGAAGGGAACCCGACGACCGTGGGGTTTTGGCAACGGATTGGCGAGAGCCCTCTGAAAAAGGAAGCGTGGTCAGACCGGCACATTGCCACCGATGCTGGTTTTTGTGAGAATCGGCCAACATAAAAGAGCAGTGTTTCGGTCAAGAAACAAGGCTCGCCCGATTAGAGCGTACATGCCGGGGGCGAGTTCAAAGTCAGGGGGGTCACCTTGCGACGGGGCATTTTGTCGGGGCTTCTGCGTCGGACTACGGTCGGCGTGGATATCGGGTCGTCCAGTATCAAGGTAGTCGAGTTGTCCGTCGGTGGCGGCAAGCACGACTATCGGCTGGAAAAGTGCGCCAGCGAACTGCTGGACCGCAATGCCGTTGCCGATGGCAACGTCATCAACATTGAAGCCGTCGGGATCGCGCTCAGGCGTGCGCTCGGCAAGGCCGGCATCCGCTCGAAAGAGGTGGTGCTGGGCGTGCCGTCCATGCTGACCGAGTCGCAGACCGTCAGCCTGCCGGACAACCTGTCCGAGGACGAACTGTATTCGCAGGTCGAGTCCGAGGCACACCGGCTCTATCCGCCATCGCAGGCGGTCAACTTCGACTTCGCCGTGATCGGTCCCAGCGAGACCGAGGGCGGCATCGGCGTGCGCGTCACCGCGGCCAACAGCGACCGCGTGCAGGAGCGCGTGACCGCAGCCGAGATGGCCGGGCTCAAGCCGCAGGTGATGGACGTCGAAGAATACGCGGTGCAGCGCTCGATCGTGCAGATGCTGGGCGTGCCCCAGGAGATGTCGGAAGCCGATGCCCGCGCGCTGCCCGTGGTGGCGGTGGTCCACCTGGGCGGCAGCCGCTCGAAGGCGATCTTCTACCAGGGCTGGAAAGAGCTCTACGAACAGCCGCTGAACAGCTACGGCGACCAGCTCACGCAGAGCGCGGCCCGCATGTTTACGCTCGACGCGCTCAAGGCCGAGATCAAGAAGCGCAAGAACACGCTGCCCGAAGCTTGGCGCGCGCAACTGCTCAAGCCGTCGCTCGATGCGCTGGCGCTGGAAGTGCAGGCCGCGATCGGCAACTTCATCGCCAGTTCCAGCCTGGGACGCGTCGACGAGATCCTGCTGTCGGGTGGCCATGCCTCGCTGCTGGGCGTGCAGGCGGCGATCCAGCAGCAGACCAAGATCACCACCACGCTGGCGAATCCATTCGCCAACATGGCGACCAACGCCAAGGTCAACGAGCGCTACCTGCAGCGCGACCTGCCGGCGTATATCGTCAGTGCGGGCCTGGCCCTGCGCGGCCTGCAATAACGCACCGGAGGCATTCGAATGTCCACGAACACGCTGCCTTCGGTCAACCTGCTGCCTTACCACGAAGCCCGCAAGGCGGCGCGGCGCAAGAAGGTCTATTCCATGCTCGGCGGCGCGGCCACGGCCGGTGCCGCGGTCGTGCTGCTGGGCGGACTCTATATCGACGGTCGTATCGACTCCGTGGCCGCGCTGAACCAGGTGCTGAGCGCGGAGAACGCCAGGCTCGATGGTCAGATCCGCGAGGTCAACAACCTCAAGAAGGATATCGACGCGCTGCTGCAGCGCCAGAAGGCGGTGGAAAGCCTGCAGACCGAGCGCAACCGCCCGGTCCAGCTGCTGGAAGAACTGGTGCGCCAGGTGCCGGAAGGCGTCTACCTGACCAGCCTGAAGCAAACGGGCGAGGCCTTCACCATCGCCGGCGTGGCGCAGTCCAACGAGCGCATTTCCGAACTGCTGCGCAACCTTGGCGAGGTGCCGTGGCTGGACAAGGCCGAACTGGTCGAGTCCAAGGCGGTCACGATGACCAACAACCTGCGCGAGCAGCGCCGGCTGTTCGATTTCTCGATGCGCTTCGCGTACCGCGCGCCGGAGACGCCGGGCGCCAATGGCAAGAAGGGCACGTCGGGCAATCCCGCCGCCGCACCCGCTTCAGCTCCCGCACCCGCAGCCGCATCCGCATCCGGAAAGGCAGCCTGACCATGGCGCTCAATACCGAAATCAACCTGGCCGACCTGACGAGCCAGTTCCGCGGGCTCAACCTCAGCGAGCCGGAAACGTGGCCGGCCGCGCCGCGCGTGCTGTTCGCCGTGATGGCCGCGGCGCTGGTGCTGCTGCTGGGCTGGCAGTTCTACTGGAGCGGCAAGTTCGACGAGCTCGACCGCCAGCGGCTGGAACAGGAAAACCTGAAGCAGGCGTACCAGTCCAAGGTGGCGCAGGTGGCCAACCTCGACGCATTGCGTGAACAGAAGAAGCAGGTCGAGCAACGCGTTGCCCTGCTGGAGCGGCAGCTGCCCAACAAGACCGAGATGGACGCACTGCTGGCTGACGTCAACCATGCCGGCGTAGCGCGCGGCCTGCAGTTCGAGCTGTTCAAGCCGCAGGCGGCAGTGCTCAAGCCCTACTTCGCCGAGATCCCGGTGAACCTGCGCGTGACCGGCCGTTACCACGAGGTGGCGCAATTCAACGCCGACGTGGCCGGGTTGTCACGGATCGTGTCGATGCAGAGCCTGCAGCTTGCCCATACCAAAGAGGGCGGACTTTCCATGGAGGCGGTCGCAATGGCGTACCGTGCGCTCGATCCTGACGAGCAGGCCGCGCAACGCAAGGCCGCTGCGGCTGCCGCCGCCGCCAAGACGGGAGGCGCCAAATGAGCCGCACCCATCGCACCTCTACTACTCGGGGCTCGGCATTGCGGCGCCTGCAGGCATCACCACGCGTGATGGCGGCCGCGGCGCTTGCCGTGGGCCTGCTCGGCGCCTGCGGCGCCAGCGACGAAGACGCGCTGCGCCAGTGGATGGATGCCACGCGCAACGCCCGCGCCAAGCCGCCCGAGCCGTTGCCCGAAGCCAAGCCCTACGTGGCGCGGGAATACGCCGCGGCCAACGCGCCGGAGCCCTTTGCCCAGGCGAAGATCGGCGAACTGAACAAGACGCTGTCGGATTCGCCCGAAGCCGGGCGGCCGCGCCAGCCGCTCGAAGACTACCCCCTCGAGAATTTCAAGATGCTCGGGATGCTGAAGAAGCAGGGGGAGACCTTCGGCATCGTACGCGTCGATAACAAGATCCACCACGTGAAGGTGGGTCAGTATCTCGGCCAGAGTTACGGCCGGGTGGTCCGCATCAGCGATCAGGAGATCGTGTTGCGCGAATTAGTCCGGGAGGGGGTATCCGAGTGGAAAGAGAAAATGACCAGCCTCAAGCTGGAGGTGTCGGCATGACCCCCGCGCGCTGGTATCGTGCGCTCGCGGGCGCCGCAAGCGCGACGTTGGCGCTGTTGCTGCTGATCGCCGCACCGACAGCACTGGCACAAAGCAACCGGATCAAGGCGGTGGACGTCAGTACGGTCGGCGAGCAGACCGTGTTCACGGTCGAGCTCGAACGGCCGCTGGCGCAGAAGCCGATCGATTTCACCACGCAGAATCCGGCACGGCTCGCGATCGATTTTGCCGATACCGGCGTTGCCAACGGGCGCGCGCAGTATGACTACGGCGGCAAGCTGGTCAAGGCGGCCAACGTGCTGCAGATCGGCAACCGCACCCGCGTGATCCTCGAGCTCACCCGCAACGCCACCTATCGCACCGACCAGCGCGGCAATGTCTTCGTGGTTGCGCTGGACAATGTGGCGCCGGCGGTCAAGAACGCGGCGCCCACGTTCGCCCCGGCTGCGACGACGACTGCGGCCGCGGCGGCGCGGCCGTCGGTGCGCCATATCGACTTCCGGCGCGGCGCGGACGGCGCCGGGCGCGTTGTGGTGGACCTGTCCTCGCGCGATTCGGGCATCAATATCGCGCAGCAGGGCAAGAACGTGGTGGTCGATTTCCTCGGCACCACGCTGCCTGACCACCTGCGGCGGCGCTTCGATGTCAGCGACTTCGGCTCGCCGGTGCAGAACATGCTTGCCTCGGACACCAACGGCAACGCGCGCCTGACAATCGAGCCGCGCGGTCACTGGGAATACAGTTCCTACCAGACCGACACGCAGTTCGTGGTGGAGGTGCGGCCCGTCAAGGAAGACCCGACCAAGCTGATCAGCGGGCCGGGCTACCGTGGCGAGCGCCTGTCGCTCAACTTCCAGAACATCGACATCCGTTCGCTGCTGCAAGTGTTCGCGGACTTCACCAACCTGAACATCATCACCAGCGAAAGCGTGCAGGGCAATATCACGCTGCGGCTGAAGGATGTGCCGTGGGACCAGGCCCTGCAGATCGTGATGGACGCCAAGGGGCTGGCATCGCGCCGCAATGGCAATGTGCTGTGGGTGGCGCCCAAGGCGGAACTCCAGACCAAGGAAAAGCTCGAGCTGGAGTCGCAGCAGCAGATCAATGACCTCGAGCCGATCCGCAGTCAGGTGTTCCAGCTCAACTACCAGCGCGCCGAAGACGTGCGCCGGATGCTGCTGGGCGTGAGTGCCGGCGGCGGCGCGGCGGCCCCGGCCGGCGCGGCGGGCGGCGCGGGCGCGAGTGCGCGCATGTTGTCCAAGCGCGGCTCGCTGACCGCCGATGCGCGCACCAACCAGCTGTTCGTGTCGGATATCGCCAGCAAGCTGGAAGAGGTGCAGGGCTTTATCGGCAAGATCGACATCCCGGTGCGCCAGGTCATCATCGAGGCGCGCATCGTCGAGGCCACCGATTCCTTCAGCCGCAACCTCGGCGTGAAGCTGGGCTTTGCCGGGCAGTACAACAACGCGAAAGTCGGCAACACCTATAACAACGTGCTGCCGGGCGCGACCTCGGACAACGGCCCGTTCCTGAGCCTGCCGGCCGCCTCGATCAACGGCACCAATCCGGCCAACATCGCGGTCAGCCTGTTCAACAGCGCGGCCACCCGTTTCCTGGCGCTGGAGCTGTCGGCGCTCGAGGCGGACGGCAAGGGCAAGATCATTTCGAGCCCGCGCGTGGTCACGGCCAACAACATCAAGGCGCTGATCGAGCAGGGCACCGAGCTGCCATACCAGGCCGCCACCTCCAGCGGCGCCACCTCGGTGCAGTTCCGCAAGGCCAACCTGAAGCTGGAAGTGACGCCACAGATCACGCCCGAAGGCAATGTGTTGCTGGACGTGGACGTGAACAAGGACAGCGTCGGTATCCAGACCACGTCGGGCTTTGCCATCGACACCAAGCATGTGCAGACTCAGGTGCTGGTGGAAAACGGCGGCACCGTGGTGATTGGCGGCATCTACACGCAGACCGAGTCCAACGACACCGACAAGGTGCCGCTGCTGGGTGATATCCCGGTGCTGGGCTACCTGTTCAAGAACAACGCCAAGGTCCGCAACCGGACCGAGCTGCTGGTGTTCCTGACGCCGCGGATCCTGAACGACAACGTGTCATTGCGGTGATCGCACCGGGGGTTCGACGCCGGATACAGTAGACTGGCAGGCCGCATCGACCGATGCGGCCTTTTTTGTTGCCGCCGGCCGAGGCTGGTGGCCAGCCAGGGCCAGGAGGAGGCCGGCATGCGCGGCAGGGGAGGCGGGGATGTGGCTGATGCTGCATCCGGCACTTGCCGTGCGCACCACAACATAAGAAGATGATGCAGTTCCTAACCGGGGAGGGCGGCCCAGGCGCCGCGCTCCCGAACGACAGCCCCGTGACAGCCTCTGCGACAGGGTCGGCATCGCGCCTGCACCCCGATCGACAAGAATCCGACCGACCGGAATCCGATCGACCCAATCTCTTTTTCGTCGGCCTGATGGGCGCCGGCAAGACTACCGTGGGCCGCACGGTGGCGCGGCGTCTGCATTATCCGTTTTTCGATTCCGATCACGAGATCGAGGCGCACTGCGGCGTGCGCATCCCGGTGATCTTCGAGGTCGAGGGCGAAGCCGGCTTCCGCGACCGCGAGGCAGCGATGATCCGCGAACTGGCCGGGCGCCAGGGCATCGTGCTGGCTACCGGCGGCGGCGCGGTGCTGCGCGCCGAAAACCGCGAGGTGCTGAAAGCCCGCGGCACCGTGGTCTACCTGCGCGCGAGTCCCCACGACCTGTGGCTGCGTACCCGGCATGACCGCAACCGCCCGCTGCTGCAGACCGAAGACCCCAAGGGCAAGCTCGAGGCGCTATACGCCCAGCGCGACCCGCTCTACCGCGAAGTGGCGGATTTCATTATCGAAACCGGCAAGCCTTCGGTGGCGCAGCTTGCTAATATGGTGTTGATGCAACTCGAAATGGCCGGCTTTGCGATCGACCCCGCGCAACCGGCGCCGCAGGACCCCACCCATCCATGATCACGCTTGAAGTCGACCTGGGAGCGCGCAGCTACCCCATCCATATCGGTACCGGCCTGCTCGACAATGCCGAGCTGCTGCGCCCGCACGTGCGCGGCCAGCACGCCGTCATCGTTACCAACGAGACCGTGGGGCCGCTCTATGGGGCGCGCGTCGAGGCCAGCCTGAAGTCGCTCGGCAAGACCGTGCGCACGGTCACGCTGCCCGACGGCGAGGCCTTCAAGCAGTGGGAAACGCTGAACCTGATCTTCGACGCGCTGCTGCAGGCCGGCGCCGACCGCAAGACCACGCTGGTCGCGCTGGGCGGCGGGGTGGTGGGCGACATGACCGGGTTTGCCGCCGCCTGCTATATGCGCGGCGTGCCGTTCATCCAGGTGCCGACGACGCTGCTGTCGCAGGTGGATTCGTCGGTGGGCGGCAAGACCGGCATCAACCATCCGCTCGGCAAGAACATGATCGGCGCGTTCCACCAGCCCAACGCGGTGATCGCCGATATCGACACGCTGCGCACGCTGCCCCCGCGCGAACTGGCCGCCGGCATGGCCGAGGTGATCAAGCACGGGGCCATCGCCGACGCCGAGTACTTTGCCTGGATCGAGCGCAATATCAAGGCGCTGAACGACTGCGACCCTGAGCTGATGGCGGTGGCGGTGCAACGTTCGTGTGAAATCAAGGCCGGCGTGGTGGCGCAGGACGAGCGCGAGGGCGGCCTGCGTGCCATCCTCAACTTTGGCCACACCTTCGGCCATGCGATCGAGGCTGGCATGGGCTACGGTGCCTGGCTGCACGGCGAGGCGGTGGGCTGCGGCATGGTGATGGCCGCCGACCTGTCGCACCGGCTGGGCTTCATCGACACCGAGACCCGCGCCCGCATCCGCGAACTGACGCTGGCAGCCAACCTGCCGGTGGTGGCGCCGGACCTGGGCACCGACCGCTATATCGAAATGATGAAGGTCGACAAGAAGGCCGAGGCCGGCAGTATCAAGTTCATCCTGCTGAAGAAGCTCGGCGAGGCGTTCATCACCACGGTGCCGGACGCCGACCTGCGTGCCACACTGCAGCACGCGGTGCTTAAACCTCCCACCGAGGCCACGGTCGCTTGACTGACCGGTTATGCCTCGCAACCCAGGCCCCCAAACCTCCAGCCAACGGATTGCCGCATGACCGACTTTGAAAGCCACCTCGCCCCGTACGCCGCCCGCTCCGCGCAGACGCGCGGGCGGGTGCATGCTGAACCCGCGTCGCAGTCGCGCAGCGAATTCCAGCGCGACCGGGACCGGGTCATCCACAGCACCGCGTTCCGGCGGCTCGAGTACAAGACCCAGGTCTTCGTCAACCATGAAGGGGACCTGTTCCGCACCCGGCTGACCCATAGCCTGGAGGTGGCGCAGATCGCCCGCTCGATCGCGCGCAACCTGCGCCTCAACGAAGACCTGGTCGAAGCCATCTCGTTGGCGCACGACCTTGGGCATACTCCCTTCGGCCACGCCGGGCAGGATGCGCTCAACGCCTGCATGAAGAATCATGGCGGCTTCGAGCACAACCTGCAGAGTCTGCTTGTGGTGGACGAGCTGGAGGAGCGCTATGGCGGCTTCAACGGTCTGAACCTGACCTTCGAGACCCGCGAGGGCATCCTGAAGCATTGCTCGCGCGTCAATGCCGCGGCGCTGGGCGAACTGGGCCGGCGCTTCCTGGAGGGCACGCAGCCGTCGCTGGAGGCGCAGCTGGCCAACCTGGCCGACGAGATCGCCTACAACAACCACGATATCGACGATGGCCTGCGCTCCGGCCTGCTGACGCTGGAACAGCTCGACGAAGTCCCGATGTGGGCGCGCCACCGCGCCGAGGTGGCCGATGCCTTCCCCGGCGTGAATGGCCGGCGCGCGATCAACGAAACGGTCCGGCGCATGATCAATACGCTGATCGTCGACCTGATCGAGACCACCAGCCGCAATATCGCCGCAGCCAACCCGCGCAATATCGACGCGGTGCGGGCCGCCGGCCCCCTGGTGGGCTTCAGTCCCCAGCTGCATGAGGAAGCCGCGGCATTGAAGCGCTTCCTGTTCCGGCACCTGTACCGCCATTACCTGGTCATGCGGATGTCGGCCAAGGCCCAGCGCATTGTCGGCGACCTGTTCGGGGCCTTCATGTCCGATCCGCGCCTGCTGCCGCCTCAGTACCAGGCGGGCCACGGCGCCGACCAGTCGCGGCTGATCGCACATTACATCGCTGGCATGACGGACCGCTATGCGATCCGCGAGCACCGGCGCATCTTTGCGGTCAGCGAGGGCAACTGACACGCAAGGAAGGGCCTGGGCCTTTCGGATAATTGGGGACGGATCAGGCTATCATGCGGGCATCGACGCTCGCATGACCCGCCATGGCCCGCCTTCCCCGTTTCTCCCCCGCCGGATTTCCCACCCTGGTGTTGCAGCGAGGCAACAATCGCCAGGACGTCTTCCTCGGCCCGGACGACTACCTGCACTACCTCGACTGCCTGCGCATGGCCGCGCGAGAGCATGACCTGGCGGTCCATGCCTATGCGCTGCGGCCCAATCATGTCCATCTTGTGGCCACTCCCAAGGGTCCGGATTCGCTCAGCCTGACCATGCAGGCGGTCGGCCGCCGCTATGCGCGCTACTTCAATCGCGTCGCCAATCGCACCGGCACGCTGTGGGAAGGGCGCTTCCGCTCGGCCGTATTCGAGCCGGCGCCATGGATGCTGCCGGCCATGCTGTATGTCGAAGGCAACGCGCTGCGCGCGGGAGAGGTGTCTACCCCCGAGGCGGACCGCTGGAGCAGCTACCGCCATCACGCCGGTATCGAGGCCAGCCCATTTGTGAGCGACCACTCCGCGTATTGGGAACTGGGCAATACCCCGTTCGAGCGCCAGTCCAACTACCGCATGCTGACCGCCGAAGGGCTTTCCGGCCGCACGCTCCAGAGCCTTCGAAGCCATGCCCACAGCGGATGGCCTCTTGGCGAGGAGGCATTCCTGGCGCAACTTGAGCGTGGTGCCACGCGACGGGTTCAGCCGTTGCCGAAAGGACGCCCCAAAAAGGTGCAATCCAAGCTGGTCGACGTGATGCCGGCCACGCAGAAATAATGTGTCCCCATTTAAGATGATCACCGAAACGGTGCGATATTAAATGTGTTCTGACCCCATTTAAAATTTTTGCGGGGTTTTCAGGATTCCCATATAGTTGCTCCACCCACAGTCATTGTGCGGCGCGTCACGCTCGTGTACGCCGCTGCGGCCCGCAGACAGCTTCGTCCCCATTTCCCTTCCCGCCGGTCCACCGGTTTGGGTGGATATAAAGAAAGCGCGCGGTCCCCGTTCCGGTAGTCCAGCAGTTCGCGCAGCCTTCACCGGAATTCAGCCCGTGGACCAAATGAAGAACCTTTCGGCCCAAGCGCAGACCAGCGAGCAAATCAGCGAGTCTTCCTCCGCCCTCGACCTGCGTCCGCAGGCCCAAGGCATGTACGACCCGACCAACGAGCATGATGCCTGCGGCGTCGGCATGGTCGCGCACATCAAGGGCAAGAAGTCCCACGAGATCATTTCCCAGGGCCTGAAGATCCTGGAGAACCTGGACCACCGGGGCGCGGTCGGCGCGGACGCGCTGATGGGCGACGGTGCCGGTATCCTGATCCAGATTCCGGACCAGTTCTACCGCGAAGAAATGGCCGCGCAGGGCGTGAGCCTGCCGCCCGCCGGCGAATACGGCGTCGGCATGATCTTCCTGCCGAAGGAACACGCGTCGCGCCTGGCCTGCGAGCAGGAACTCGAGCGCACGGTCCGCCTGGAAGGCCAAGTCGTGCTGGGCTGGCGCGACGTGCCGGTGGACTGCAACATGCCGATGTCGCCGACGGTGCGCAAGACCGAGCCGGTGATCCGCCAGATCTTCATCGGTCGCGGCCGCGACATCATGACCACGGACGCGCTGGAACGTAAGCTCTACGTCATCCGCAAGACCGCCAGCCACGCCATCCAGGCGCTCAAGCTCAAGCACGGCAAGGAATACTTCGTGCCGTCGATGTCGGCCCGTACCGTGGTGTACAAGGGCCTGCTGCTGGCCAACCAGGTCGGCGAGTACTACCTGGACCTGCAGGACCAGCGCGCCGTGTCGGCCCTGGCCCTGGTGCACCAGCGCTTCTCGACCAACACCTTCCCGGCCTGGGAGCTGGCCCACCCGTACCGCATGGTCGCCCACAACGGCGAAATCAACACGGTCAAGGGCAACGTCAACTGGATCAACGCGCGTACCGGCGCGATCTCGTCGCCGGTGCTGGGCGATGACCTGCCCAAGCTGTGGCCGCTGATCTACCCGGGCCAGTCCGATACGGCATCGTTCGACAACTGCCTCGAACTGCTGACGATGGCCGGCTACCCGCTCGTCCACGCGATGATGATGATGATCCCGGAAGCCTGGGAACAGCACACGCTGATGGACGACAACCGTCGCGCCTTCTACGAGTACCACGCCGCCATGATGGAGCCGTGGGACGGCCCCGCCGCGATCTGCTTCACCGACGGCCGCCAGATCGGCGCCACGCTGGACCGCAACGGCCTGCGCCCGGCACGTTTCTACGTGACCGAGGACGACGTCGTGGTGCTGGCGTCCGAAGCCGGCGTGCTGCCGTTCCCCGAGTCGCGCATCGTCGAGAAGTGGCGCCTGCAGCCGGGCAAGATGTTCCTGATCGACATGGAACAGGGCCGCATCATCGACGACAAGGAGCTCAAGGACAACCTGGCCAACGCCAAGCCGTACAAGAGCTGGATCGACGCCGTCCGCATCAAGCTGGACGAGATCGATGCCAAGCCGGAAGACGTTGCCGCCGAGAAGAAGCCGGTGGCCAAGCTGCTGGACCGCCAGCAGGCCTTCGGCTACACCCAGGAAGACGTCAAGTTCCTGATGGCGCCGATGGCGCTTGCCGGCGAAGAAGCCACCGGCTCGATGGGCAACGACTCGCCGCTGGCGATCCTGTCGTCCAAGAACAAGACGCTGTACCACTACTTCAAGCAGCTGTTCGCGCAGGTCACCAACCCGCCGATCGACCCGATCCGCGAGAACATGGTGATGTCGCTGGTGTCGTTCATCGGCCCGAAGCCGAACCTGCTCGAGCTGAACAACATCAACCCGCCGATGCGTCTCGAAGTGTCCCAGCCGGTGCTGGACTTCAAGGACATCGCCAAGATCCGCAACATCGAGCACTACACCGGCGGCAAGTTCCGTTCGTACGAACTGAACATCTGCTATCCGACCGCCTGGGGCAAGGAAGGCATCGAAGCGCGCCTGGCCTCGCTGTGCGCGGAAGCCGTGGATGCGGTGCGTTCGGGCTACAACATCCTGATCGTGACCGACCGCCCGGTGGATGCCGACCATGTCGCCATCCCCGCGCTGCTGGCCACCTCCGCCATCCACCACCACCTGGTGGAGAAGGGCCTGCGCACGTCCACCGGCCTGGTGGTCGAGACCGGCACCGCGCGTGAAGTGCACCACTTCGCGCTGCTGGCCGGCTACGGCGCCGAAGCCGTGCACCCGTACCTGGCGATGGAAACCCTGGCCGATATGGCCAGCGGCCTGTCGGGCGACCTGTCGCCCGAGAAGGCGGTCAAGAACTTCGTCAAGGCGGTCGGCAAGGGCCTGTTCAAGGTGATGTCCAAGATGGGCATCTCCACCTACATGTCGTACACCGGCGCGCAGATCTTCGAAGCCATCGGCCTGTCGCGCGAGCTGGTGCAGAAGTACTTCCACGGCACGCCGTCGAACGTCGAGGGCATCGGCATCTTCGAGGTGGCCGAGGAAGCGCTGCGCCTGCACACGGACGCCTTTGGCAACAGCCCGGTGCTGGAGAACATGCTGGACGCCGGCGGCGAGTACGCCTACCGCATCCGCGGCGAAGAGCACATGTGGACCCCGGACTCGATTGCCAAGCTGCAGCACTCGGTGCGCGCCGACGACGGCAAGGGCGCCTACCAGACGTACAAGGAATACGCCAACATCATCAACGACCAGAGCAAGCGTCACATGACGCTGCGCGGTCTGTTCGAGTTCAAGGTCGATCCGGCCAAGGCGATTCCGCTGGAAGAAGTCGAGCCCGCCAAGGAGATCGTGCGGCGCTTCGCCACCGGCGCGATGTCGCTCGGCTCGATCTCGACCGAAGCCCATGCCACGCTGGCTGTCGCCATGAACCGCATCGGCGGCAAGTCGAACACCGGCGAAGGCGGCGAAGACGAGAAGCGCTACCGCAATGAACTGCGCGGTATCCCCATCAAGCAGGGCGACAGCCTGAAGAGCCTGCTGGGCGATGTGATCGAGGCCGACCTGCCGCTGCAGGATGGCGACTCGCTGCGCTCGAAGATCAAGCAGGTGGCGTCGGGCCGCTTCGGCGTGACCGCCGAGTACCTGGCTTCCGCCGACCAGATCCAGATCAAGATGGCGCAGGGCGCCAAGCCGGGCGAAGGCGGCCAGCTGCCGGGCCACAAGGTCTCGGACTACATCGGCAAGCTGCGTTACTCGGTGCCGGGCGTGGGCCTGATCTCGCCGCCCCCGCACCACGACATCTACTCGATCGAGGATCTGGCGCAGCTGATCCACGACCTGAAGAACGTCAACCCGTCGTCGGATATCTCGGTCAAGCTGGTGTCCGAAGTGGGCGTCGGCACCGTGGCCGCGGGCGTGTCCAAGGCCAAGGCCGACCACGTCGTGATCGCCGGCCATGACGGCGGCACCGGCGCCTCGCCGTGGTCGTCGATCAAGCACGCCGGCACGCCGTGGGAGCTGGGCCTGGCCGAAACGCAGCAGACCCTGCTGCTCAACGGCCTGCGCAACCGCATCCGCGTGCAGGCCGACGGCCAGATGAAGACCGGCCGCGACGTCGTCATCGGCGCGCTGCTGGGTGCCGACGAATTCGGCTTCGCCACGGCACCGCTGGTTGCCGAGGGCTGCATCATGATGCGCAAGTGCCACCTGAACACCTGCCCGGTGGGCGTGGCCACGCAGGATCCGCAACTGCGCAAGAAGTTCCAGGGCAAGCCGGAGCACGTGGTCAACTTCTTCTTCTTCGTTGCCGAGGAAGCCCGCGAGATCATGGCCCAGCTGGGCATCCGCACCTTCGACGAGCTGATCGGCCGGGCCGACCTGCTCGACACCAAGGCCGGCATCGAGCACTGGAAGGCACGCGGGCTGGACTTCAGCCGCATCTTCCACCAGGTGTCGCTGGGCGCGGACGTGCCGCTGTACCACACCGACGTGCAGGACCACGGCCTGTCGGTGGAAGCCGGCAAGGCGCTGGACCACGTGCTGATCGCCAAGGCCCGTCCGGCGATCGAAAAGGGCGAGCGCGTGTCGTTCATCCAGCCGGTCAAGAACGTCAACCGTACCGTCGGTGCGATGCTGTCCGGCGTGGTCGCCAAGCAGCACGGCCACGAGGGGCTGCCCGACGACACCATCCACATCCAGCTGCAAGGCACCGCCGGCCAGTCGTTCGGCGCGTTCCTGGCGCACGGCATCACGCTGGACCTGGTGGGCGACGGCAACGACTATGTCGGCAAGGGCCTGTCGGGTGGCCGCGTGATCGTGCGTGCCCCGCACGAGTTCCGCGGCGATCCGACCCGCAACATCATCGTCGGCAACACCGTGCTGTACGGTGCCATTGCCGGTGAAGCGTTCTTCAACGGCGTCGCCGGCGAGCGCTTCGCGGTGCGCAACTCCGGCGCCGTGGCGGTGGTGGAAGGTACCGGCGACCACGGTTGCGAGTACATGACCGGCGGCACGGTGGTGGTGCTGGGCGGTACCGGCCGCAATTTCGCGGCCGGCATGTCGGGCGGCGTGGCCTACGTCTATGACGAGGACGGCCTGTTCGACAAGCGCTGCAACACCTCGATGGTGGCGCTGGAAGCCGTGCTGGCCTCGGCCGACCAGGAGAAGGGCCAGCCCCAGGCTTCGTGGCACAAGGTTGACGGCAAGCGCGTGCTGGATGAAGTCATCCTGCGCAACCTGATCGAGCAGCACTTCCGCTACACCGGTTCCGAGCGCGCCAAGGCGCTGCTGGCTGACTGGACCACGGCACGCCGCAAGTTCGTCAAGGTCTTCCCGACCGAGTACAAGCGCGCGCTGGGCGAGATGTACGCCAAGGAACAGGCAGCCCGCGACAGCGACCGCGAAGCCATCGCGGCCTGAGCGCAGCAGCAAACCAACGTAGCGACGGGTCGCGGCAAGCCGCGGCGGCCCTGACAAGATACTGACCCCACCGCAGGGCCGGCGAAGCCGCCGGTCCCGCGCAGCATGACCAAGGACGCAACATGGGTAAGGCGACTGGCTTTCTCGAATTTCCGCGCCAGAATGAGGGCTACGAACCGGTAGTCAAGCGCGTGAAGCACTACAAGGAATTCGTGTTCGCGCTGTCCGACAGCGAAGCGAAGCTCCAGGGTGCGCGCTGCATGGACTGCGGCATCCCGTTCTGCAACAACGGCTGCCCGGTCAACAACATCATCCCCGACTTCAACGACCTGGTGTACCGCCAGGACTGGAAGTCGGCGATCGAGGTGCTGCACCAGACCAACAACTTCCCCGAGTTTACCGGCCGCATCTGCCCGGCACCGTGCGAGGCCGCCTGCACGCTGGGCATCAACGAGCTGCCCGTGGGCATCAAGTCGATCGAGCACGCCATCATCGACAAGGCCTGGGAAGAAGGCTGGGTTGCACCGCAACTGCCGCGCCACAAGACCGGCAAGACCGTCGCCGTGGTCGGCTCCGGCCCCGCCGGCATGGCTGCCGCGCAGCAGCTGGCACGCGCCGGCCATGACGTGACCGTATTCGAGAAGAACGACCGCATCGGCGGCCTGCTGCGCTACGGCATCCCCGACTTCAAGATGGAGAAGTCGCTGATCGACCGCCGCATGGAACAGATGCAGGCAGAAGGCGTGACCTTCCGTGCCGGCGTGATGGTGACCGATGGCGAGCTGCCGGCCGGCATCAAGAACTATGCGCGTGAAACCATCTCGGCCCAGGCCCTGATGGACCAGTTCGACGCCGTGGTGCTGGCGGGCGGTGCGGAAGTGCCGCGCGACCTGCCGGTGCCGGGCCGCGACCTGAACGGCATCCACTTCGCGCTGGAAATGCTGATTCCGCAGAACAAGGAAGTGGCTGGCGATGGCGCCAACGACATCCGCGCCGAAGGCAAGAACGTGATCGTGATCGGTGGCGGGGATACCGGTTCCGACTGTGTGGGCACGTCCAACCGCCACGGCGCCACCTCGGTGACCCAGTTCGAACTGCTGCCGCAGCCGCCGGAGGAAGAGAACAAGCCGCTGGTGTGGCCGTACTGGCCGATCAAGCTGCGCACCTCGTCGTCGCACGACGAAGGCTGCGAGCGCGACTGGTCGGTCGCCACCAAGGAATTCATCGGCGAGAACGGCAAGGTCACCGCACTGAAGGCCTGCCGCGTCGAGTGGAAGGATGGCCGCATGCAGGAAGTGGAAGGCAGCGAGTTCATCCTGCCGGCCGACCTCGTGCTGCTGGCGATGGGCTTCACCAACCCCGTGGGCTCGATGCTGGAAGCCTTCGGCGTCGACACCGATGCGCGCAAGAACGCCAAGGCATCGACGGAAGGCGAGCGCGCCTACCACACCAACGTGCCCAAGGTATTCGCCGCCGGCGACGTGCGCCGTGGCCAGTCGTTGGTGGTGTGGGCCATCCGCGAAGGCCGCCAGGCCGCGCGTTCGGTCGATTCGTTCCTGATGGGGCATACCGACCTGCCGCGCTGATCCGCAGGTCACTGCCGCAACAAAAAGCCCGCCTGGCGCAAGCCGGCGGGCTTTTTTTCGTTGCGGCAGCGGCGCGGCGGCGGGCCTCAGCCGGCCAGCGTCTTTTCCATCAGGACCGCGGCGGCACCATAGTCCGCCAGCTTGTCCACATGCCGCGCCGCGGTCTCCGCTGCCACCGGTGCGTACCCGAACCGGCGCCACCAGGGCGCCGCCGCCTGTACGGCGATCAGCCGCGAATGCTTCAGCCCGGCCGCCAACGCGGCCGCCTGCGCTGCCGTGTACAGGCGTGGCGCCAGCCCGCCGCTGCGGCCGGCGGGCGCCACGGCCATGTCGTGGACGAACCATGTCAGGGGCGCTGGCGCCTGGCGCCAGCCGTCGTCGAGCACGCCATCGAGCGGGGGCAGGCTGGTCTCCGGCCAGGCGTGGGTGAACAGGTAGGCGGCCAGGGTGCCGGGCCGGTGCGGATCGTCGGCGACCCAGCAGGTGGTGGGGGAGAGCGCCAGCCGGCTCGCCAGCGCGTCGCGGCTTTCCAGCAGCACCTCGGTATAGCAGGCGGCCTGCACGTCCATCACGGCGGGCAGGTCGGCGGCCACCATGGGCCGCAGGGGAAACATCGTCATCGCGCGATTATAGCCGGCGGCCCATGCCGGTTCGCGGTGGAGCCGGGACTGCCGCCGGACCGGGCAATGTCGCGTTTGGCAAGGCTGGACAAGGCCTTCAGGGTTCTCCCGGCTATGGTTTACGTGCCTGTGGCCGTCCGGGCAATGTACTTACAATTTTCAAAAAACAACTCACGGAAACCGCCTCGCGAATCCTTTTTCCCCAGAACCAGCTCGCCGTCCCCTCAGGGGATGGGTGGGAGGAAATTGATGACCGAAGTGCGCAATATGCCGCAGCTTTGGCGAGGTAAAGCAAAGTTCGCGTCGTGGCAATCCACATGGGTATTGCTCCGGCGCTGGCTCAAGACTTTCCTGTGCCTGTATGTCCTGGGCTGTGCCACGCTCGCGCTCGCCGTGCCCGCGACGCCGGCGGTAGCCGGGCCGCAGCTGGTGCGCAGCATGTCGTTCCCGAACCGCCCGATGCGACTGATCGTGCCGTTCCCGGCCGGCGGCGTGGCCGACGCGGTCGCCCGCTTGCTGGCAGAGCGCCTGTCGGAGCGGCTGGGCGTGCCGATGGAAGTCGACAACCGCCCCGGCGCAGCCGGCACCACCGCCGGCGATGTCGTCGCCAAGTCCAGTTCGGACGGCCATACGCTGCTGTTCCACCAGGCCAATATGCTGATCCAGCCGGGGCTGGAGCCGGTGCCCTATGACGTGGTGCGCGATTTCACCCCGGTGGCGCGGGTCGCCACCACGCCGCTGTTCCTGGTGATCGACGCCCGGCTGCCGATGCGTACGCCGGAGCAATGGATGACCGCGGTGAAATCCAGTCCGGCCTCCTACAGCTACGGCTACGGCCAGCCGGGCAGCCCATCGCACCTGTACGCCGAGTACGCCGTGCGCGGCATCCGCAACGGCGTGCCGCTGGTCACCGCCAAGGGCGAAGCCGCGGTGGTGCAGGAGATGCTCGCCGGCCGCATCAGCGCCTGCTTCTGTTCGTTCGCCGCGGTGCAGAGCCAGGTCCGCAGCGGCGCGCTGCGGCTGGTTGGCGTGACCGGCATGGCGCGCTCGCCGCTGGCGCCGCTGGTGCCGACGCTGCAGGAGTCCGGGCTGGAAGGGTACGCGGCCGCGGCCTGGTTTGGCGTGATGGCGCCCGCCAAGACGCCGCGGGCGATCGTTTCGCGGCTGGCCGTCGAGCTCGATGCGGTGATGTCCGAGCGCGAGGTGCGCTCACGGCTTCAGGCCGCCGGCCTGACGACGTTGCGCGATTCGCCGGAGGCCTTTGCCACGGCCATCCGCTCAGAATCGATCCAGTGGCAGGTGATCCTGCGGGACGTCAGCCAGGTGCAGGAACCCTGAACGGAGAACTTTCGCTGACAGAATCAGACGCTGTTCTATTGCGTCGGTCGGCAGCGATGTCGCGCGCGACACACACGGGTACCAGCAGGGCTAGGTAGTACACCTTATAATGCGCCCCTGTCCCGACCGGTGCCAACGTGACCGACCCTGCTCAAAACCTCGTCGAACTCAATGCGGTGGATTTCGCTTATGCGGACCACGGCAAGCCCATCCTGTCCGGCCTCACCATGCAATTCCCGCGTGGCAAGGTGATCGCGGTGATGGGCGGTTCGGGGTGCGGCAAGACCACGGTACTGCGGCTGATCGGAGGCCAGGTGCGGCCGCAGGCGGGTACGGTCCGCTTCGACGGCACCGATATCCACCGGCTCGATACCCGCGGCCTGTATGCGGTGCGGCGCCAGATGGGGATGCTGTTCCAGTTCGGCGCGCTGTTTACCGATCTGTCGGTCTTCGACAATGTGGCCTTTCCGCTGCGCGAGCATACCGACCTGCCGGATTCGATGATCCGCGACCTGGTGCTGATGAAGCTGAACGCGGTCGGCCTGCGCGGCGCCCGCGACCTGATGCCGTCGCAGATCTCGGGCGGCATGGCGCGGCGCGTGGCGCTGGCGCGCGCGATCGCGCTCGATCCCGCGCTGCTGATGTATGACGAGCCCTTCGCCGGCCTCGACCCGATCTCGCTCGGCCTGACCGCCCGCCTGATTCGCAGCCTCAACGACGCGCTCGGCGCGACCACGATCATCGTCTCGCACGACGTGCACGAGACCTTCCAGATCGCCGACTACGTGTATTTCATTGCCGACGGGCGCATCGCCGCGCAGGGCGAGCCCGAGGCGCTGCGCGCCTCCACCGACCCGTTCGTGCACCAGTTCGTCCACGCCGAGGCCGACGGCCCGGTGCCGTTCCACTACCCGGGACCGTCGCTGGCCGAGGACTTTGCCCGAGGTGCGCGGTGATCGGTTTCTTTGCCACCATCGGCGCGGCCGTGCGCCGCAGCGTGACTGGCCTGGGCCATGCCACGCGCATGTTCCTCACCGTGCTGGGCCTGTCGCCGGCGCTGCTGCGCCGCTTCCGGCTGGTGACAGACCAGGTTTTCTTCGTCGGCAACCTGTCGCTGGTGATCATCGCCGTGTCGGGCCTATTCGTCGGCTTCGTGCTCGGCCTGCAGGGCTATTACACGCTGAACCGCTACGGCTCGGAACAGGCGCTGGGCCTGCTGGTGGCGCTGTCGCTGGTGCGCGAACTGGGGCCGGTGGTGACCGCGCTGCTGTTTGCGGGCCGCGCCGGCACCTCGCTGACCGCCGAGATCGGCCTGATGAAGGCGGGCGAGCAGCTGACCGCGATGGAAATGATGGCGGTGAATCCGCTGCAGCGCGTGGTCGCGCCGCGTTTCTGGGCGGGCGTGATCGCCATGCCGGTGCTGGCGGCGATCTTCAGCGCGGTGGGCATCCTGGGCGGCTACGTGGTCGGCGTGCAGCTGATCGGGGTCGACGCCGGCGCTTTCTGGTCGCAGATGCAGGGCGGCGTCGACGTGCGTGCCGACGTGCTCAATGGCGTGATCAAGAGCTTTATTTTCGGCATCGCCGTGACGTTCATTGCCTTGTACCAGGGCTTCGAGGCCAAGCCGACGCCCGAGGGCGTCTCGCGCGCGACCACCCGCACCGTGGTGATCGCATCGCTGGCGGTACTGGGGCTGGATTTCCTGCTGACCGCGCTGATGTTCAGCAACTGAGGCTGGACCAGGGCGCGGGCAATACTGATAAAAAAGACAGCGACAAGACACTACGGGGTTGAAGAAGAGAATCCGATGAAAAAGATCACACTCGATTTCTGGGTGGGCCTGTTCGTGGCGGCGGGGTTTGTGGCCTTGCTGTTCCTGGCCCTCAAGGCGGGAAACATGAGCGCCTTCACCTTCCAGGACACTTACAGCGTGCAGGCCCGCTTCGACAATATCGGCGGGCTCAAGCCGCGCGCGCCGGTCAAGAGCGCCGGCGTGGTGGTCGGCCGCGTCGCGGCGATCCGCTTCGACGACAAGACCTACCAGGCCACCGTCGAGATGAACCTGGAGAAGCGCTACCAGTTTCCCAAGGACACCTCGGCCAAGATCCTGACCTCGGGCCTGCTGGGCGAGCAATATATCGGCCTGGAAGCCGGTGGCGACACCGCGATGCTGGCCGATGGCGCCCGCATCACCATGACGCAATCCGCGGTGGTGCTGGAAAACCTGATCGGACAGTTCCTGTACAACAAGGCGGCGGATGCCGGTGGTGCCAGCGGCTCGCCTGCAGCCGGCGCCAGCGCGCCGGCGCTGGGTGGGGATGCCAAATGAGTGCTGTTCCCCCCGTCAAGCCGGGCCGCGCCGCGCGCCGCCCGGTGGCTGGGCTGATGGCCGCGGCGGCAGCCGCTGCGCTGCTCGCCGGCTGTGCCACCGGCCCCACGGCCAACCCGAAGGATCCGCTCGAGCCCTTTAACCGCGAAGTCTCGAAGATCAACGAGGACTTCGACAAGGGCATCCTGCGCCCGGTGGCCGAGATGTACGCCGACTACATGCCGACGCCGGTGCAGCGCGCGGTGGAGAACTTCTTCTCCAACGTCAGCGATGCGTATTCGGCGGTGAACAACCTGCTGCAGGGCAAGCCCACGCGCGCCGCCGAGGATTCGATGCGGGTCGCGATGAACTCGGTGCTGGGCCTGGGCGGCCTGATCGACATCGCCACGCCGGCCGGCCTGCCCAAGTACAAGGAAGACTTCGGCCAGACGCTGGGTGTGTGGGGCGTGCCGCCAGGCCCGTACCTGGTGCTGCCGCTGTTCGGCCCGAGTTCGGTGCGCGACACCGGCGGCATGCTGGTGGATCGCCAGTTCGACCCGTCGGCCTATATTGACCCGGTATCGCTGCGCAATTCGCTGACCGGAGTGCGCATCGTCGCGGGCCGCGCGCAGCTGCTGGGCGCCAGCAACCTGCTGGAGCAGGCTGCGCTGGACAAGTACTCGTTCCTGCGCGACTCCTACCTGCAGCGGCGCCAGTACCTGGTGTACGACGGCAATCCTCCTGCCGACGGCGACGCGGACAGCGATGGCGCCGCACCCGCAGCGCCGACTGCCCCGGGGGACGCCGAGGGCGAGAAGCCCGCCGGCGCCACCACGCCTGCGGCGCCGGCGCCCGCCGCACAAGCGGCGGATGCGTCCGCGCCCGCGGCCACGCCGCCGGCCGATGCCTCCGCGCCTGCCGCGACGCCGCCCAAGGGCGACATCCAGCCGGAAAGCCAGAGCCTGCCGGTGCCAACGGTGGAGCCGATGCAGCGTATTGTCCCGGGCGTGATCCGGATTCGCTGAGTGCCTTGTTGCGCCAGTCCCGACGGGCTGGCGCCAGGCTGTGAAAGTCCTGTCAGGGCTGAAACAATTTGTTTGTAAGTGGCGGGGAAGGCGCCGGAGCGTGCAACCCGCGAGCCGTGCTTATGTTCCAATCACCGCAAGGCCGCTGCCGCCAGGCGGCGGCCGTCCGGTGGACCTCGCCGGCAAACGTCTTTGAGAAAGAAGGAAAAATCCATGATTAAGCGACTGTTGGTCCCCTTTCTTACGGTAGTAGCCTTTGCCGGCGCTGCCCATGCACAGGTGTCGGGCACGGACGCGGCCACCCCGGACGGGCTGGTCAAGGCCGTGGTCGACGACGTAATGACGACCGTCAAGGCCGACAAGGACATGCAGGCCGGCAACATCGCCAAGATCACCGCGCTGGTCGAGCAAAAGATCATCCCAAACGCCAACTTCCAGAAGACCACGCAGATCGCGATGGGCCGCAACTGGTCGAAGGCGACGCCCGAGCAGCAGAAGCAGATCACCGAAGAGTTCAAGACCCTGCTGATCCGCACCTACGCCGGCGCCATCGCCCAGATCCGCGACCAGGCCGTGCAATACCGCCCGTACCGCGGCACGCCTGAGGACACTGATGCCACCATCCGCACCCAGGTCATCAACAAGGGCGAGCCGATCCAGATGGACTACCGCCTGGAGAAGACCGCGAACGGCTGGAAGGTCTACGACATCAACGTGCTGGGCGCGTGGCTGACCGAGGCCTACAAGGGCAGCTTCAACACCATCGTCGGCCAGCAGGGCGTCGAGGGCGTGATCAAGACGCTGCAGGACCGCAACCGCCAGCTGGCCAACGCCAAGAGCTAAGCCGCGGCGAGCGCGCGCCGCTGCAATGCAGCACGGCGCGCCGATCTTGCACTACAATGGCCGTTCGCGGCACTGGCTCCCGCCTCAGCGCGGGAGTTCTTGTTTGCGCCGTTCCGCCGCAGCATTTTCTCCTCATACCGACGACTTCCTGACGCCACCATGCTTTCGCTGGGTACCTCGCTGACCAACCAGAACGCCGCCGCCGTGCTGCGCGACGGGCTGGCGCGCGTAGAGCAGGGCGGGGTGCAGGGCAAGCTTCAGGTCGACTGCACGGACCTGGCGCAGGTAGATTCCTCCGCGGTTGCCGTGCTGCTGGCGTGGCATCGTGCCGCAGCCGCGCGCAACCTGGCGCTGTCGCTGCGCGGGGTGCCGGCGCAACTGTCGCAGCTGGCCAACCTGTACGGTGTCGACGGCCTGCTGGGCCTGGCAAACGGCGACGACCCGCTCTCCCGTCCGGACCACCACCACCGACATTGATCCGGCATCGCCGGGCGCAGCGATTGCGTCCGAACGCGATGCCCCGGCGACGGCCTGGTGCGGTCGCCGAGCCCAGCGGGCGGTCCGGTGGGGGATCAAGCGGGACCTACCCCGCATCCCCTATAATCCCGGGTTATTCGCCCTCCCCCCGCCTGATTCCGGTGCATGCAAAGCCGGCCCAGGAAATCCGGGCACTCAGCAGCTCCCCCATTTCAGGCGGCTGGCCCCCAATAAAGGCCGGACACGCCACACACAATCGGCCATGAAAGCCATTGAAATCCACGACGTTCGCAAGCGCTACAGCAACCTGCAGGCGCTCAAGGGCGTCAGCTTCACCGTCGAACGCGGCGAATTCTTCGGCCTGCTCGGGCCGAACGGCGCCGGCAAGACCACGCTGATCTCGATCCTCGCCGGCCTGAACCGCGCCGACTCCGGCCGCGTCCGTGTGCTGGGTCACGATGTCGTATCCGACTACCGGATGGCGCGGCGTATGCTTGGCGTGGTGCCGCAGGAGCTGGTGTTCGACCCGTTCTTCACGGTGCGCGAGACGTTGCGGCTGCAGTCCGGCTATTTCGGCCTGACCAGCAACGACGACTGGATCGACGAGATCATGGCCAACCTGGACCTGACCAGCAAGGCCGATTCCAATATGCGCCAGCTGTCGGGGGGGATGAAGCGCCGCGTGCTGGTGGCGCAGGCGCTGGTACACCGCCCGCCGGTAATCGTGCTGGACGAGCCCACTGCCGGCGTCGACGTCGAGCTGCGCCAGACGCTGTGGAAATTCATCTCGCGGCTGAACCGGGAAGGCCACACCATCATCCTCACCACGCACTACCTGGAAGAGGCCGAGGCGTTGTGCGACCGCATCGCCATGCTCAAGTTCGGCGAAGTGGTGGCGCTGGATCGCACCAGCAACCTGCTGACGCAGTTCGCCGGGCTGCAGCTGGTGCTGACTTTCGCACAGGGCACCCTGCCGCAGGCGCTGGAGCCGTTGCGCATGCCGGCCAACCCGGGCGAGCGCGCGGTGCGGCTGCGGCTGTCCGGCTACCAGGCGGTCGAGCCGATCCTGGCCGCCTGCCGCGAAGCCGGCTGTGACATCGAAGACATGGAAATCAACAAGGCCGACCTCGAAGACGTGTTTGTCCAGATCATGCGCCGCGAGGGCCACATGCCCGGTGCGTTGCCCGACCCCGCCATGGAGGCCGCGGCATGAAGCAGCCTGGCGAAATCGAACTGGTGGAAGACGCCCGCCTGGGCCCGATGGCCGTTGGCGGCCTGGTCGGCTTCCGGACCCTGCTGTACAAGGAAGTGCTGCGCTTCTGGAAGGTCAGCTTCCAGACCGTGGCCGCGCCGGTGCTGACCGCGGTGTTGTACCTGCTGATCTTCGGCCACGTGCTGGAAGACCGCGTCAAGATCTACGACCAGATCAGCTACACCGCCTTCCTGGTGCCCGGGCTGGTGATGATGAGCGTGCTGCAGAACGCTTTCGCCAACAGCTCGTCGTCGCTGATCCAGTCCAAGATCACCGGCAACCTGGTCTTCGTGCTGCTGCCGCCGCTGTCGCACTGGGAGATGTTCGGCGCCTATGTGCTGGCCTCGGTGATCCGCGGGCTGACCGTGGGCCTGGGCGTGCTGCTGGTGACGGCATGGTTTGCCAACCTGCATTTCGCCAACATCGGCTGGATCGTGGTGTTCGCGCTGCTGGGCGCGGGCATCCTCGGCACGCTCGGCCTGATCGCCGGCATCTGGGCGGAGAAGTTCGACCAGCTCGCCGCGTTCCAGAACTTCCTGATCATGCCGGCCACTTTCCTGTCGGGCGTGTTTTATTCGATCCATTCGCTGCCGGCTTTCTGGCAGGCGGTGTCCCATGCCAATCCGTTCTTCTACATGATCGACGGCTTCCGCTATGGCTTCTTCGGCGTCTCGGACGTGTCGCCGCTGTTCAGCCTGGCGGTGGTGGGATCGGCCTTCGTGGTGCTGGCGGCGCTGGCGCTGCGGCTGCTGAAGTCCGGCTACAAGCTGCGCCACTGAGCGCGGCCGCACCGACACTGCGCACTTACTGAATACGCTGAAGAGAACCCCATGCTGCCTACACCGGAACAAGTCAGGGAATACATTGCCCAAGGATTGCCCTGCGAACATCTGGAAGTCGAGGGCGACGGCCAGCACTTCTTTGCCACCATCGTCAGCGCCGAGTTCGAAGGCAAGCGGCTGATCCAGCGCCACCAGCGGGTCTACGCCGCGCTGGGCGACCGCATGCGCGCCGAGATCCATGCGCTGTCGATGAAGACGCTGACGCCCGCCGAGTGGCAGGCGGGCGAGGGCAAGTAGCTGGCCGTGCCGCACCGCGCTGCATGCGCGGTTGAAAACAACGACGCCGGGCCCAGGCCCGGCCAGAACCGACACAACATGGACAAATTCCAGATCCAGGGCAACGGTCCGCTACGGGGCGAAGTCCGCGTTTCGGGCGCCAAGAATGCCGCGCTGCCGATCCTGTGCGCGGGCTTGCTCACGGCGGATACCGTCACGCTGGATAACGTGCCCAACCTGCAGGACGTGCGCACCACCCTCAAGCTGCTGCGCCTGATGGGCATGCGCGCCGAGCAGGACGGCGCCACCGTCGCGCTCAACGGCGCCGACGTCAACTCGCTCGAGGCGCCGTACGAGCTGGTCAAGACCATGCGCGCGTCGATCCTGGTGCTGGGTCCGCTGGTGGCGCGCTTCGGCGAGGCCCGGGTCTCGCTGCCCGGCGGCTGCGGCATCGGCGCGCGGCCGGTCGACCAGCACATCAAGGGCCTGCAGGCGATGGGCGCCGAGATCAGCATCGAGCATGGCTTTATCCATGCCCGCGCCCGCCGCCTGAAGGGCGCGCGCGTGGTCACCGACATGATCACCGTGACCGGCACCGAGAACCTGCTGATGGCTGCCACGCTGGCCGAGGGCGAGACCGTGCTGGAAAACGCCGCGCGCGAGCCCGAAGTCAGCGACCTGGCCCACCTGCTGGTCAAGATGGGCGCGAAGATCGACGGCATCGGCACCGACCGGCTGGTGGTGCAGGGCGTCGACAAGCTGCACGGCGCCCGCCATGGCGTGATCGCCGACCGCATCGAGGCCGGCACCTTCCTATGCGCCGCGGCCGCGACGCTGGGCGAGCTGGTGCTGCGCGACGTGCGCCCGGACCTGCTCGACGCCGTACTCGACAAGCTGCGCGAAGCCGGCGCCCGCATCGAGACGGGCACCGACTGGATCCGCCTGGCGATGCCGCGCCGCGCGAAGGCGGTGAGCTTCCGCACCTCGGAATACCCCGCCTTCCCGACCGACATGCAGGCGCAGTTCATGGCGCTGAATGCCGTGGCCGAAGGCACCGCGCGCGTGACCGAGACCATCTTCGAGAACCGGTTCATGCACGTGCAGGAACTGAACCGCCTCGGCGCCGACATTGCCGTCGAAGGCAATACCGCGGTGGTCAGCGGCGTGCCGCGCCTGTCCGGCGCCAGCGTGATGGCCACCGACCTGCGCGCCTCCGCCAGCCTGGTCATCGCCGGCCTGGTCGCCGAGGGCGACACCGTGATCGACCGTATCTATCACCTGGACCGCGGCTACGACCGCATGGAAGACAAGCTGTCTGCAGTGGGCGCCAAGATCCGCCGCATTGCCTGAGCACGAGGACTGACGCCGATGAGCCCCACTTTCAATGCTTCGCCCAACCAGCTGACGCTGGCGCTGTCCAAGGGCCGCATCTTTACCGAAACGCTGCCCCTGCTCGAAGCCGCCGGCATCCAGGTGACCGAGGATCCCGAGACCTCGCGCAAGCTGATCCTGCCGACCTCGGACCCCGCCGTGCGCGTGGTGATCGTGCGCGCCTCGGACGTGCCGACCTACGTGCAGTACGGCGCCGCCGACTTCGGGGTGGCCGGCAAGGACGTGCTGATGGAGCACGGCATGGCCGGCCTGTACGCGCCGATCGACCTCAACATCGCCCGCTGCCGCATGTCGGTGGCGGTGCCGGCCGGGTTTGACTACGCCAGCGCGGTGCGCCAGGGCGCGCGCCTGGCGGTGGCCACCAAGTACGTGCAGACCGCGCGCGAGCACTTTGCGAAAAAGGGCGTTCACGTCGACCTGATCAAGCTGTACGGTTCGATGGAGCTGGGCCCGCTGGTGGGCCTGTCCGATGCCATCGTCGACCTGGTCAGCACCGGCAGCACGCTGCGCGCCAACAACCTGGTCGAAGTGGAAGAGATCGTGGAAATTTCGTCGCGGCTGGTGGTGAACCAGGCCGCGCTCAAACTCAAGCGCGAGCGGCTGGCGCCGATCCTCGATGCTTTCGAACGCGCTTCGGCGGCGCTGGTGTAAGGCCAGATCGGGCCACACCAGGCCGGTGCCGACTGAGAAGGAAAAGTAGTCATGAACGCAACCGCATCCGAAATGGAAAACCTGCCGATCCGCCGGCTTGATTCCAGAGAGCCGGGCTTTGCCGAGGCGCTGCGCCAGGTGCTGGCCTTTGAGGCCGGCGAGGACGAAGCCATCGACCGCGCCGCGGCACAGATCCTGGCCGACGTGAAGGCACGCGGCGACGCCGCGGTGCTGGAATACACCAAACGCTTCGATCGCATGGAAGCGCCGTCGATCGCGGCGCTGGAACTGTCGCAGGCCGAGCTCGAGGCCGCGCTCGAAGACCTCGAACCCAAGCGCCGCGCCGCGCTGGAAGCCGCCGCCGCGCGCGTGCGCGCCTACCACGAAAAGCAGAAGATCGAGTGCGGCAGCCACAGCTGGGAGTACACCGAGGCCGACGGCACCATGCTGGGCCAGAAGGTGACGCCGCTGGACCGCGTCGGCATCTACGTGCCGGGCGGCAAGGCCGCCTACCCGTCGTCGGTGCTGATGAACGCGATTCCGGCGCGCGTGGCCGGCGTGAAGGAAATCATCATGGTAGTGCCCACGCCCGGCGGCGTGCGCAACGAGCTGGTGCTGGCCGCCGCGCAGATCGCCGGCGTCGATCGCGTCTTCACCATCGGCGGCGCGCAGGCCGTGGGCGCGCTGGCCTACGGCACCGCGACGCTGCCGCAGGTCGACAAGATCGTCGGCCCGGGCAATGCCTACGTGGCCGCGGCCAAGCGCCGCGTATTCGGGACCGTCGGCATCGACATGATCGCCGGGCCGTCCGAGATCCTGGTGATCTGCGACGGCACCACGGATCCCGACTGGGTGGCGATGGACCTGTTCTCGCAGGCCGAGCACGACGAACTGGCGCAATCGATCCTGCTGTGCCCGGACGCCGAATACATCGCCCGCGTCGAAGCCAGCATCCAGCGCCAGCTGCCGACCATGCCGCGCCGCGATGTGATCGCCGCGTCGATCTCCGGCCGTGGCGCGCTGGTCAAGGTGCGCGACATGGAAGAAGCCTGCGAGATCGCCAACGCGATCGCGCCGGAGCACCTGGAAGTCTCCGCCGAGAACCCGCGCCAGTGGAGCGAGAAGATCCGCCACGCCGGCGCCATCTTCCTCGGCCGCTATACCAGCGAGTCGCTGGGCGACTACTGCGCCGGCCCCAACCACGTGCTGCCGACCTCGCGCACCGCGCGCTTCTCGTCGCCGCTGGGCGTCTATGACTTCCTGAAGCGCTCGAGCCTGATCGAGGTCAGCGAGGGCGGGGCGCAGATGCTCGGCCAGATCGCCGCCGAGCTGGCGTACGGGGAAGGCCTGCAGGCCCACGCCCGCAGCGCGGAATACCGTTTCAAGCGCAGTTGATCTACTGAACCAACGCAGTCAAACCTGGAGCTTCCATGTCAGCCGTAGAGCCCTCCCTGATCGAACGCATTATCCGTGACGACGTGCGCGCCATGGGCGCCTACCACGTGCCGGATTCGCACGGTCTGGTCAAGCTCGACGCGATGGAGAACCCATACCGCCTGCCGCAGGAGCTGCGCCAGCAACTCGCCGCGCGGCTGGGCGAGGTGGCGCTGAACCGCTATCCGGTGCCCAGCAGCGAAGCGCTGCGCGCCAGTCTGAAGGATGTGATGCAGGTGCCCGTCGGCATGGACGTGCTGCTGGGCAACGGCTCGGACGAGATCATCAGCATGCTGGCGCTGGCGGCGGCCAAGCCGGGCGCCAAGGTGATGGCGCCGGTGCCGGGCTTTGTCATGTATGCGATGTCGGCGCAGTTTGCCGGCCTCGAGTTCGTCGGCGTGCCGCTGCGCGCGGATTTCACGCTCGACCGCGATGCCATGCTGGCGGCGATGGCCCAGCATCAGCCCGCCATCGTTTACCTGGCCTATCCGAACAATCCCACCGGCAATCTGTTCGACGCGGCCGACATGGAGGCCATCCTCCGTGCCGCGCAAGGCGATGTCTGCAACAGCCTGGTGGTGGTCGACGAGGCCTACCAGCCATTCGCGCAGCAAAGCTGGATGCCGCGCCTGACCGACTTCGGCAACCTGCTGGTGATGCGCACCGTGTCCAAGCTCGGCCTGGCCGGCATCCGCCTGGGCTACCTGGCCGGCGCGCCGGAGTGGCTGGCGCAGATCGACAAGGTGCGTCCGCCCTACAACGTCAACGTGCTGACCGAGGCCGCGGCGCTGTTCGCGCTCGAGCATGTGTCGGTGCTGGACGAACAGGCCGCGCAGCTGCGCGCCGAGCGTACCCGCGTGGCCGACGGCATGGCCGCGCATGCAGGCGTCACGGTGTTCCCCAGCGCCGCCAACTTCCTGCTGGTGCGCGTGCCGAATGCGGCACAGACCTTCGACCGCCTGCTGGCGCGGAAGGTGTTGATCAAGAACGTGAGTAAAATGCACCCGTTGCTGGCCAATTGTCTGCGCGTCACGGTCAGCACGCCCGAAGAAAACGCGCAGTTCCTTGAGGCATTCGCAGCGTCGCTGCAGGATTAACACCATGCGTGTTGCAGAGGTCACCCGCAATACTTCGGAAACGCAAATCCGCGTTTCCCTGAATCTCGACGGCACCGGCCGCCAGAAGCTGGCGTCGGGCGTGCCGTTCCTCGACCACATGCTCGACCAGATCGCCCGGCATGGCATGTTCGACCTGGAGGTCGAAGCCACCGGCGACACGCATATCGACGACCACCATACGGTGGAAGACGTCGGCATCACGCTCGGCCAGGCCGTCGCCAGGGCCATTGGCGACAAGAAAGGCATCACCCGCTATGGCCACAGCTACGTGCCGCTGGACGAATGCCTGTCGCGCGTGGTGATCGACTTCTCGGGCCGCCCCGGCCTGGAGTTCCACGTGCCGTTCACGCGTGCGCGCGTGGGCAGCTTCGACGTCGACCTGACCATCGAGTTCTTCCGCGGCTTTGTCAACCATGCGGGCGTGACCCTGCATATCGACAACCTGCGCGGCATCAATGCCCACCATCAGTGTGAAACCGTGTTCAAGGCTTTTGGCCGGGCACTGCGCATGGCGGTCGAACTGGATCCGCGCGCGGCCAACACGATCCCGTCGACCAAGGGTACGCTCTGAGCTTCCTTAATCCGTAGGCGTGCCGGCTGGTTGCGGCGCCCGCCCACCTCTTCAGCCTGAATACGGCCAGCGATGCTGGCAACCCGCAACCGATGGATACGCTCAAGTCGTTTATCTCGCTGCTGGCGCTGATCAACCCGATCGGGGCGATCCCGTTCTTCATCAGCCTGACCAGCCAGCAGACCGAAGCGGAAAAGCTGCGTACCATCAAGATCGCGTCGATCTCGGTGGCGATCGTGGTGGCGGTGTCGGCATTGCTGGGGCAGCAGATCATCGAGTTCTTCAATATCTCGGTGGCATCGCTGCAGGTGGGTGGCGGTCTGATCATGATCATGATGGCCATGAACATGCTGAACGCGCAGACCAGCCGTACCAAGGCCACGCCGGAAGAAGAGGATGAGGCCGAGGTAAAGTCCAGCATCGCGGTGGTGCCGCTGGCGCTGCCGCTGCTGACCGGGCCGGGCTCGATCAGCACAGTGATCGTCTATGCCGGCAAGACCCAGCACTGGTACCAGTTGCTGATCCTGGTCGGCATCGGCGCGCTGCTGGGCTCGGTGGTGTACCTGGTGTTCCGCGCGGCCGACCCGATCGCCCGGGTCATCGGCCGCACCGGCATCAATATCGGCACGCGCCTGATGGGGCTGATCCTGTCGGCGCTGGCCGTTGAATTCATTGTGGACGGGCTGAAGACATTGTTGCCTGTTTTGAAATCATGACTACCATAGCAATTGTGGATTACGGCATGGGCAATCTGCGCTCGGTGGCGCAGGCGCTGCGTGCCGCGGCTCCGGAAGCGGACGTGCGGGTGGTGGATGCCCCTGAAGGCATCCGCGGCGCGGATCGCGTGGTGCTGCCCGGCCAGGGTGCGATGCCGGACTGCATGTCGGCGCTGGGCGCCTCGGGCCTGCAGGAAGCGGTGGTCGAGGCCGCCGGCAGCAAGCCGATGCTGGGTGTGTGCGTCGGCGAACAGATGCTGTTCGAGTTCAGCACCGAAAGTCGTGCTGGCGCGGACCGCACACCGGCGCTGGGCCTGATGCCCGGCCAGGTGGTGCGCTTTGCGCTGGACGGCATGACGCAGCCCGACGGCTCGCGTTTCAAGGTGCCGCAGATGGGCTGGAACCGGGTGCGCCAGGCGAAGCCGCACCCGCTGTGGGCCGGGATTCCCGACGACAGCTGGTTCTATTTCGTCCACAGCTACTATGTGCAGGCGCAGGATCCGGCCCATATCGCCGGCGAAACGGAGTATGGAGTCGTGTTTACCAGCGCGGTAGCCCGCGATAATATTTTCGCGACGCAGTTCCACCCCGAGAAGAGCGCGGCCTTGGGCCTGCAGCTGTACCGGAACTTCGTCCACTGGAATCCATAAGGCGCACCGGACACCCCGAATCGCTAGTTTGACGATTGTTCAACCGAGAACCAGACAGACCCGTCACCGGACCCTTCACGCAACCCGTCAAGCGACCAGTTCCCGATAGAACATCGACCCGACCTGACCGGCCTAGCCGGTCTCGCTCAACCTCACTTACTCAACCACGCTCGTCACGCATATGTTGCTCATTCCGGCCATCGACCTGAAGGACGGTCAGTGTGTACGCCTCAAACAAGGCGACATGGACCAGGCCACCGTCTTTTCCGAAGATCCCGCCGCCATGGCACGCCACTGGGTGGAGCAGGGCGCGCGGCGCCTGCACCTGGTGGACCTGAACGGCGCGTTCGTGGGCAAGCCCCGCAACGAGGCGGCCATCAAGGCCATCATCGCCGAGGTCGGCGATGAGATCCCGGTGCAACTGGGGGGCGGCATCCGCGACCTGAACACTATCGAACGCTGGCTGGACGATGGCTTGTCGTACGTCATCATCGGCACCGCGGCGGTGAAGAACCCCGGCTTCCTGAAGGACGCCTGCTCGGCCTTCGGTGGCCACATCATCGTGGGCCTCGATGCCAAGGACGGCAAGGTCGCCACCGACGGCTGGAGCAAGCTGACCGGGCATGAAGTGGGGGACCTGGCGCGCAAGTACGAAGACTACGGTGTCGAAGCCATCATCTATACCGACATTGGCCGCGACGGCATGCTGCAGGGGATCAATATCGACGCCACCGTCAAGCTGGCGCAGTCGATGTCGATCCCGGTGATCGCAAGCGGCGGCCTGTCCAACCTGGCGGATATCGACAACCTGTGCGCGGTCGAGGGCGAGGGTGTGGAAGGCGTCATCTGCGGCCGCGCGATCTACTCCGGTGACCTGAACTTTGCCGATGCGCAGGCCCGTGCCGACAAGCTGCGCGACGGCCAATAAGGCCAACGCGAGCCCAACGCAAGCCAACGCGCCTCGGGCGCAGCCGCTGTCGCGCCGGTGCCATGCCGGCGCGTCGGCGGACAAGGACTCTCATGCTAGCCAAACGTATCATCCCCTGCCTGGACGTGACCAACGGGCGGGTGGTCAAGGGCGTCAATTTCGTCGAGCTGCGCGATGCGGGCGATCCCGTGGAAATCGCGCGCCGCTATGACGAGCAGGGCGCCGACGAAATCACATTCCTCGACATCACCGCCACCAGCGACGGGCGCGACCTGATGCTGCACATCATCGAGGACGTCGCTTCGCAGGTTTTCATCCCGCTGACGGTGGGTGGCGGCGTGCGCACGGTCGAAGACGTGCGCCGCCTGCTCAATGCCGGCGCGGACAAGATCAGCGTCAACTCCTCGGCCATTGCCAATCCGCAGCTGGTATCCGACGCCACGGCCAAGTATGGTTCTCAGTGCATCGTAGTGGCGATCGACGCCAAGCGCAGCTCCGCCCCGGGCGAGCCGTCGCGATGGGAAGTCTTCACCCACGGCGGGCGCAAGGCTACCGGCCTGGACGCTGTCGAATGGGCGCGTGAAATGGCCGCGCGCGGCGCCGGCGAGATCCTGCTGACCAGCATGGACCGCGACGGCACCAAGAGCGGGTTCGACCTGGAACTGACCCGCGCCGTCAGCGACGCGGTGCCGGTGCCGGTGATCGCCTCGGGTGGCGTCGGCGGGCTGCAGGACCTCGCCGACGGCATCACCAAGGGCCGCGCCGACGCGGTGCTGGCCGCCAGCATCTTCCACTACGGCCAGCATACCGTGGGCGAAGCCAAGGCATTCATGGCCCGCGAGGGCATTCCCGTGCGGATCTGATCATGGCAAAGAAGTGGCTCAACAAGGTCAAGTGGGACGATAACGGGCTGGTACCGGTGATCGTGCAGGAAGTCGGTTCGAACGACGTGCTGATGTTCGCGTTCATGAACCGCGACGCGCTGCAGCGCACGGTGGAACTGGGCGAGGCCGTGTTCTGGTCGCGTTCGCGCAAGCGCCTGTGGCACAAGGGCGAAGAATCCGGCCACGTGCAGAAGGTGCATGAGATCCGCCTCGACTGCGACGAGGACGTGGTGCTGCTCAAGGTCACGCAGGTCGACAGCATCGCCTGCCATACCGGGCGCCATTCCTGCTTCTTCCAGAAATTCGAGGGCGACGCGGAAGCGGGCGACTGGCAGACCGTCGAACCCGTGCTGAAGGACCCTGCACAGATCTATACCAAGCCATGAGCGACTCCCAACCGAGCGGCAGCGATGTGCTGGCACGCGTGGCCGAAGTGCTCGAATCGCGCAAGCCAGCCAATGGCGGCGACCCCGCCAAATCCTATGTTGCCAAGCTGTACAGCAAGGGCGACGACGCCATCCTGAAGAAGATCGGCGAGGAAGCCACCGAGACCGTGATGGCGGCCAAGGACGCACGCGCCGCCGGCCAGACCGGCAGCGAGGCCGGCAAGCTGGTCTATGAAGTGGCGGACCTGTGGTTCCACACCCTGGTGTTGCTGGCAAACTTCGGGCTGGGGCCGGACGACGTGGTCAACGAACTGGCACGGCGCGAAGGGCTCTCCGGTCTGGAAGAAAAGGCCCGGCGCAAGGAAGAGGGCTGACCGGCTGACCAGTCGCTGTGCTGGCCAGTCTCCCGTCTGCCGCGAGGCAGGCCATCGCAGAACAAGGGCAAACATGGCGAACGACTACACCGCGCAGGTTACCGGTCCCAGCGGCGAACAGCAGAGCAGCCTGCGCAAGCTGCTGCATATCCTGTACGCGCTGTACGCGATCTTCTGGCTGACCGGCGGCATCACCGCGCTGATCGCCATCGTCATTGACTACGTCAAGCGCGACGACGCGCGCGGTTCGCTGTACGCGTCCCACTTTGCATGGCAGATCCGCTCGTTCTGGTGGTCGGTGGTGTGGGCGGTCCTGGGCGGCGTGCTGTTCGCCACCGTGGTGCTGATGCCCCTGGCGTTCGCGGTCTGGGGCGTGCTGTCGCTGTGGATGCTGTATCGTATCGTCAAGGGCTGGCTGTACCTCAACGACAGCAAGCCGATGTACCCGGATCAGCAGTTCTGATGCCGGGAAGGACCCGGCCCAGGGTGCAGGGTTCGCCGCAATGAAATGTTCATGAACGCTCAGGATAATTGCATCTTCTGCAAGATCGTGGCCGGCCGGATACCGTCGCGCAAGGTGTACGAAGACGACGACATGGTGGCCTTCCACGATATCCATCCCAAGGCCCCGGTACACTTGCTGGTCATCCCCAAGTCGCATGTCGACTCGCTGGCCGATTGCGGCGCCGGCGAAGGGGAGGTGCTTGCTAGAATGATGCTGAAGGTGCCTGAACTGGCGCGCGCGGCAGGCTGTGGCAACGGTTTCCGGACGGTGATCAATACCGGGCCGGACGGCGGTCAGGAAATCTACCACTTGCACCTGCATGTGCTTGGTGGGCCGCGCCACGAGTGGAAGGGACCGCTGCCCTGAACGGGCAGCCTTGGCATGGGAGCGCCCGCGGCGGCAACGCCGGGGCAAATGCTGCGCCGGCAACCGTCGCCCGGCGCGGCCATAACGGGACGGAACAACGGGTCTGGGCGACTATGACTACGCCCGAGGCTTCACCAGGAGCAAGAGATGGGTTCGTTTAGCATTTGGCACTGGCTGATCGTGCTGGTGATCGTCATGCTTGTGTTCGGCACCAAGAAACTGCGCAATATCGGCCAGGACCTGGGCGGCGCGGTCAAGGGTTTCAAGGATGGCATGAAGGACGGCGAAGACAAGGAAAAGTCGGCCCAGGCCGCCCAATCCAAGGAACTGCGCGACTCCACCACCATCGACGTCGAGGCCAAGGAAAAGTCGCGCCAGCAGCAGTAAGCCGGCGGTGCGCCATCCCCATCCCGCGATCGTGGCTGCCTGTGCGCAGCCCCGCGTTTCCGCTGTCTTCCGCATGATGTCCGCATGATTGATCTCGGCATTTCCAAGCTGGCGCTGATCGGTGCCGTGGCACTGATCGTGATCGGTCCCGAGCGGCTGCCCAAGGTCGCCCGTACCGTTGGCGCCCTGGTCGGCCGCGCGCAACGCTATATCAATGACGTCAAGGCCGAGGTCAGCCGCGAAGTCGAGCTGGAAGAATTGCGCAAGATGCGCTCTGAGTTCGAGGATGCAGCGCGCGACGTCGAGCGCACGATCCACAAGGAAGTCAGCGAGCAGACTCAGGCGCTGAACGAAGCGCTCGGCGGCACCGAAGCGAACGCCGGGGGCGTCAGCGCCGGCGGCGACAGCTTCGTGCCCAGCTGGGACGCGGCGCACAAGGCGCACAACGGCCGCAAGAGCTGGCGCGTGAAGCAGGGCGCGCGGCCGCTGTGGTTCAAGCGCCAGCACAATGTCCGGGTCTGGGTGCAGTCGGGCGCCGCGCGCGTGAAGCGCCACCGCCCGGCCAGCCGGCCGTCCCGTTCCTTCTTCGAGTGAGCACGGTGCGCGGCGGCGGGTTGCCGGCCCATGCCAGGTCTGCCGCCGTCATCGCCATGCCCGTCCAACCGCGCCGCGCCGAGCGGCATCATCGATCCCACCTTGCCAGCCTGCGCGGCTGAGCGGTCCACGCCATGAGCGACACCCGGTCCCCAGATCCCCAAGACCCGCAAGACGAGTCGCAGCAGGAAACCTTTATTTCCCACCTGATCGAGCTGCGCCAGCGCCTGGTCAAGGCGGTGGCCGGGATCATCCTGGTCTTCGTTTGCCTGGTCTACTGGGCGCCGGTCATCTTCAACCTGTTCGCGGCGCCGCTGATGGAGTCGCTGCCAAAGGGCGGCAAGATGATCGTGACCGATGTCACCGGCTCGTTCTTCGTGCCGATGAAGGTCACGTTGCTGGTGGCGTTCCTGATCGCGCTGCCATGGGTGCTCTACCAGGTCTGGCAGTTCGTCGCCCCCGGGCTGTATCAGCATGAGAAGCGGCTGATCCTGCCGCTGGTATCGAGCAGCTACATCCTGTTCCTGTGCGGCGTGGCGTTTGCGTACTTCCTGGTGTTCCCGACAGTGTTCCATTTCATGGCGCATTACAACGCGCCACTGGGTGCGGACATGTCCACCGATATCGACAAGTACCTCAGCTTTGCCATGACCACCTTCCTGGCATTCGGCATCACCTTCGAGGTGCCAGTGGTGGTGATCGTGCTCGTTCGATTCGGCGTGGTCGAACTGGAAAAGCTTAAGCAGATCCGCCCATATGTGATCGTCGGGGCTTTTATCATTGCCGCCATCGTGACGCCGCCGGATGTGCTGTCGCAGTTGTTGCTGGCTGTGCCGCTGGTGCTGCTCTATGAACTCGGGCTGATCATGGCGCGCTTCGTCGGCCGCCCGGCAGCGCAAGCCGAGGCTTCAGGGGAAACGCAGACGGACTAATGCCGCTGAGGTAGGTATCCCGAGCCAATCGCCCCGTTTTTGCACCAAAACGGGGATTTTTTTGCCTGATCGTGTTGTTCGATCACAACAAAAACCGCCGGTAAGCGTGGTTTACGCCGAAAAAGCCTTCTGAGGGCTGGGGGGGCTGGCACATAATACGCAGCAGACGTGAATGTAAATACGTCGCCCAAGCACTTGGGCAACCAAGATTTCCCAATCAGTTGACAAGGAAAGTGTCGATATGAAGATGAAACTGTTTGCTGCTGCCGTCGCCGCTCTGGCCGCTGGTGGCGCGTATGCCCAATCGAGCGTGACCCTGTACGGCGTGGCTGACGTCGGCCTCGAGTACAACACCAATGCTAACGCCGCTGGCGACGACCTGTTCCGTATGGCGTCGGGCAACCAGTCCGGTTCGCGCTGGGGCCTGCGTGGCGTAGAAGATCTGGGCGGCGGTCTGAAGGGCGTGTTCGTTCTGGAAAGCGGTTTCGAACTGGACAACGGTACTTCGGCCCAAGGCGGTCGTCTGTTCGGTCGTCAAGCCTACGTCGGCGTGCAAAGCCAGTACGGTTCGCTGCTGCTGGGCCGTCAACAGACCTCGTTCTATGACTTCGGTCTGATCTATGACCCGATGGCCATCTCGTCGCGTTATGGCATTCTGGCGCAAGACTCCCAGTTCGCCGCGCGCGCTGACAACACCGTCAAGTACATCGGCACGTTCGGTGGCCTGACCGCTAACGCTTTCTACAGCTTCAACAACAACGGCCAGGAAACCGCTGGTGCGTTCCGCCGCGGCCAACAGTACGGCGCGCTGCTGAACTACGCAGCCGGCCCGTTCTCGGTTGGTGCTGCCTACGACGAAATCCACGGCACCGTGTCGGCCGCTGGTGTTGACCAGAGCGGTCAGCGCACCCGCCGTGCTACGGTTGGCGCTAACTACGCCTTCGGTCCGGCCAAGGTCTACGCTGGCTATCGCTGGGCCAAGGCCTTTGACGGCGCCGCTCTGACGGGCGGCACGACGGTTGACAACGGTGTTGTCACCACGTCGACCTCGTCGAACCTGTACTGGCTGGGTCTGGGCTACCAGCTGACCCCGGCGTTCTCGCTGTCGGGCGCTGCTTACTACCAGGACTTCCGCAAGAGCGACGCGGATCCGTGGCAGTTCGTGATCACGGCCGACTACGCGCTGTCGAAGCGTACCGACGTGTACACCTCGCTGTCGTACGCTCTGAACGACAAGGGCTCGGCCCTGGGCGTGAACGGCTTCAACACCGCCACGACCACCAACGTTCAGCCGAACAAGGATCAGTTCGGTGCTGTGGTTGGTCTGCGCCACAAGTTCTAATCTGATGCGGGCGTAAGCTCGCTTGAGATTGGCTTGCAGAAGGCCGGTGTCCGCAAGGATGCCGGCCTTTTGTCTTGTCTGGAGCCTCGGCGCCGGGGCCGGGCTGGCGAGGATGCCGGGTGAAGCCAGCTGGGCTGTCTGTGCAGCGTTGCGACTTGTACTATTGCGCGGGCAGGGTCGCAGGGCAAGGTACGGTGGCACCTGGCACCTGGCACCTGGCACCTGGCACCTGGCACCTGGCACCTGGCACCTGGCACCTGGCACCTGGCACCTGGCACAGAGCTCCGGGCTCCGGGCTCCGAACCGGTTGAGTGTCCGCCGGCTCCGCTGCGTGCATCGGGAAAGCGCATGGCATTGGCTTTGGCGTATTTGTTCCATAGCCTTGCCCAGTGGCTAGTGGCCGCTGTCCGTCAGTTCCGGTCCGGTCGGTTCCTCCCCCGGAGCCCAACAAAAAACCCCGCCATCGCTGGCGGGGTTTTGCATGCGGGCCGTAGACGACTCGGCCTCACTCCTCCTCATCGAACGGCAGCGCCCGGCGCGGCGGAGGCGGCCGCTTGCCGATCGTTACCATCAGTTCGGTCGGCTTGCCGCGCCGGATCACCGTCATCTTGATGTCGACGCCCGGCTTGAGCTGGGCGATGGCATTCAGCAGTGCTGTCGTGTCGGTGATCGACGAGCCATCCACCTTGGTCAGCACATCGCCCGGCTTCACGCCGGCCTTGTCCGCCGGGCCGCCCTGGACTACCGCGGCGATCAGTGCGCCTTCCTTGGCATCGAGGCCGAACGATTCGGCGATTTCCGGCGTCATGTCCTGCGGCTCGACGCCGATCCAGCCGCGCGTGACGCTGCCGGTAGAAATAATCGACTCCATTACTTGCTTGGCCGTCGATACCGGGATCGCAAAGCCAATCCCGAGCGAACCGCCGGAACGGGAGTAGATCGCCGTGTTGATGCCCAGCAGGTTGCCCTGTGCATCAACCAGCGCACCGCCCGAGTTGCCCGGGTTGATCGCCGCGTCGGTCTGGATGAAATTTTCGAAGGTGTTGATGCCGAGATGGCTGCGCCCCAGCGCCGACACGATGCCCATGGTCACCGTCTGGCCCACGCCGAACGGGTTGCCGATCGCCAGCACCACATCGCCCACCTTGACGTTCTCCAGCCGGCCCAGCGTGATCGCGGGCAAGTCCTTCAGCGTCACCTTCAGCACGGCCAGGTCGGTCTCGGGGTCGGAGCCGACCACCTTGGCGTTGGCCTTGCGACCATCGGTCAGCGCAATCTCGATCTCGTCGGCGCCATCCACCACGTGGTGGTTGGTTAGAATGTAACCCTCGGAACTGACAATTACGCCTGAGCCCAGGCTCGACACCGGCTCCTGCCGTTCAGGCAGGCGGTCGCCAAAGAAGAAGCGGAACCACGGATCCTCGGCCTGCGGGTTGGGCGAGCGCTTGTTGCCGTTCTTGCTGGTAAAGATATTCACCACCGCCGGCATGGCGGACTGTGCGGCTTCACTGTAAGACCCTTCGGCGGCAGGGCCGGACACGTTCGGCACCACCTCCTTGAGCGCCACGATGGGCGACCCGGACTGGACCGCGACGCGCCCCCGCTGGAGCCAATCAGGCTTGAGCGTTGCCACGACGAACCAGACCGCCAGCACGACGGTGACAGCCTGGGCAAAGAACAGCCAAAAGCGCCGCAACATATTGGAGTTTTGAGCAGAAAATGAAAACAAAAGAGCTTGAATTGTACTTGAACGACCTGTTGGAGGTTTCCCGTTACAAGGACTATTGTCCCAACGGGCTGCAAGTGCAAGGTCGCCCGGAAATCACTCACGTCGTCACTGGTGTCACGGCGAGCCTGGCACTGGTCGAGGCCGCGGCCGAAGCCGACGCCGATGCCATCCTGGTCCATCATGGCTATTTCTGGAAAAACGAAGATGCGCGTGTGGTCGGGCAGAAGCACGCGCGTTTGAAGCGGCTGCTCGGCGCAGACATCAACCTGTTCGCCTTTCACCTGCCGCTGGACAACCATCCGGAATTCGGCAACAACGCGCAGCTCGGGCTGCAACTCGGCTTCACGCCGACCGGGCGTTTCAGCGATGACCAGCTCGGCTGGACCGGCACCTTGCCCGCGCCAATGCCGCTGTCCGCGCTGGCGGCACACGTCGGCGGCGTGCTCGGGCGCGAGCCGTTGGCAATTGGCGAGCCGGAGCAGATGATCCGCACGATCGGCTGGTGCACTGGTGGGGCGCAAGGTTATTTCGATGCGGCAGTGGCCGCGGGCGTCGATGCCTATCTCAGCGGCGAGGTCTCGGAGCAGACCACGCACCTCGCGCGCGAGAGCGGCGTGGCGTATCTGGCCGCCGGCCATCACGCCACCGAACGCTATGGCATCCGCTCACTGGGCGAACATGTGGCGCAACGCTTCGGCTTGCGGCATACGTTCATCGATGTTCCCAATCCAGTCTGACGCAAAACAATACGGCCCCATCGGGGCCGTTTTATCGTTCTGGACTCAGCGCGCCTTGAGGGCGTCGCGGATCTCGCGCAGCAGCGCCACTTCCTCAGGCGGTGCCGCCGGCGGCGGAGCCGGTTCTTTCTCGCGCATCTTGTTGAACGCACGCACCATCATGAAGATGATGAAGGCCAGGATCAGAAAGTTGACAACAATAGTCAGGAAATTGCCATAGGCAAATACGGGTACACCAGCCTTCTTCAATGCATCCAGCGTCAACGGCGTTCCGGGCGGTGGATCGGCCAGCATGACAAACATACTAGAGAAGTCCAGCTTGCCGACAACGCGGCCCACTACCGGCATGATCAGGTCATTGACCACTGAATCCACAATTTTTCCGAATGCAGCGCCAATGATCACACCGACCGCGAGGTCGATGACGTTGCCGCGCATTGCGAAGGTCCTGAATTCCGAGATCATGCCCATGGGGGGTTCTCCTTCTTGTTGCTAGCGATGAACGGTATCAAGCTGTCAGCCTGCCGCATCGCTGCCCGGAAAGCAAGTCTGGTGGCGGATTTCCGGCTCGCATGTCCGATTATCGAGCATGAACAAGGCAATTTGCGCCTATCTAGTGCGCAGATGTCTAAGGTACACTTTATGGTTGACGCAAAATCTAAATTGACTTCCCCTGGGGTTTGGAATGAGTGACCAGCAAGACGTGAAGAGCGTGGATAAAGGTCGCCGCAATTGGTTGATCGCGACATCCGTCGCCGGCGGCGTCGGAGGCGTAGCGGTAGCGGTTCCTTTCGTCAGTACCTTTGCACCATCGGAGAAAGCCAAGGCCGCGGGTGCGCCAGTCGAAGCAGATATCGGTGCGCTGAAGCCGGGCGAGATGATGACTGTCGAATGGCGCGGCAAACCGGTCTGGATCATGAAGCGGACCGAGGAACAGCTGGCATCGCTGAAGAAGACGGACGGCGAGGTGGCCGATCCGAATTCCGAGATTCCTTTCACCATGCAGACGCCGGACTACTGCAGGAACGAAACCCGTTCGCGCGCAGAACACAAGGACGTCCTGGTCGTGGTCGGCATCTGCTCCCACCTTGGCTGCTCGCCTTCCGGCCCCTTCGCTTCCGGTGCCAATCCCCAACTCGGCGCCGATCCCGGTTTCCTTTGCCCTTGCCACGGCTCTACGTTCGACCTGGCCGGGCGCGTTTTCAAGAACAAGCCGGCCCCGCAAAATCTCGATGTTCCCCCCTACCAGTTCCTGACTGACACCAAGATCGTGATCGGCAAGGATGAGAAAGGAGAAGCCTGATCATGGCGGCCGAAAAACAAGTCAAGACGACCGGCCTGATGGGCTGGATCGACGCCCGCTTCCCGGCAACGCAACTGTGGGAAGATCACCTTTCCAAGTACTACGCGCCGAAGAACTTCAACTTCTGGTACTTCTTCGGTTCGCTCGCGCTGCTGGTGCTGGTGATCCAGATCGTCACGGGCATTTTCCTGGTGATGAACTACAAGCCGGATGGCACGCTCAACGCCGCCGGCATTCCCGTGGCCTTCGCCAGCGTGGAATACATCATGCGCGAAGTCCCGTGGGGCTGGCTGGTGCGCTACATGCATTCGACCGGCGCCTCGGCCTTCTTTGTCGTGGTCTACCTGCATATGTTCCGCGGGCTGCTGTACGGTTCGTACCGCAAGCCGCGTGAACTGGTCTGGATCTTCGGCTGCCTGATCTTCCTGTGCCTGATGGCGGAAGCCTTCATGGGCTACCTGCTGCCGTGGGGCCAGATGTCGTACTGGGGCGCGCAGGTGATCGTGAACCTGTTCTCGGCGATTCCGGTGATCGGTCAGGACCTGTCGCTGTTCATTCGCGGCGACTACGTGGTGAGCGATGCCACGCTGAACCGCTTCTTCTCGTTCCACGTCATCGCGGTGCCGCTGGTGCTGCTGGCCCTGGTGATCGCGCACATCATCGCGCTGCACGAAGTGGGCTCGAACAACCCCGACGGCGTCGAGATCAAGGCGAAGAAGGATGAGAACGGGATTCCGCTGGACGGCATCCCGTTCCATCCGTACTACTCCGTGCATGACACGCTCGGCGTGGCTGGCTTCCTGCTCATCTTCTCGGCCGTGATCTTCTTCTTCCCGGAAGTGGGCGGCTATTTCCTGGAGCACAACAACTTCTTCCCGGCCGATCCGCTGAAGACGCCGCCGCATATCGCGCCGGTCTGGTACTTCACGCCGTTCTATTCGATGCTGCGTGCCACCACGTCGAACTTCCTGCCGATCCTGTGGGTGTTCTTCGCGCTGCTGCTCGGCATGGTGTTCGTGCGCAGCAAGGATGCGCGCGTCAAGATCGGTGCGATCGCCACCGCCGTGATCCTGGCCGTGGGCTTCTACTTCATCGACGCCAAGTTCTGGGGCGTTCTGGTGATGGGCGGCTCGGTCGTGATCCTGTTTTTCCTGCCGTGGCTGGACTGCTCGCCGGTCAAGTCCATGCGCTATCGTCCCGCTTTCCACAAGACCATCCTGATCGTCTTTGTGGTGGTGTTCCTGGTGCTCGGCTATCTCGGCGTGCAACCGCCGTCGCCGGTCGGCGAGAAGGTGTCGCAGCTCGGTACGCTGCTGTACTTCGCCTTCTTCCTGACCATGCCGCTGTGGAGCCGTGCCGGCGAGTTCAAGCCGGTGCCTGAGCGTGTCACGTTCCATCCGCACTGAGCGACGCGAACCCCGACAAGAGCACAAGGACACAAGATGAAAAAGCTGCTTTCGATCATCGCGCTGGCCGGCGCCTGCTTTGCCGGCGCGCCTGCCATGGCTTCAGAGGGAGGCTTCCCGCTGGAGCCGGCACCGGTGAACACTGCCGACCTGTCGTCGCTGCAGCGCGGCGCCAAGCTGTTCGTCAACTACTGCCTGAACTGCCATGGCGCATCGATGATGCGCTACAACCGGCTCAAGGACATTGGCCTCACCGACGACCAGATCCGCCAGAACCTGCTGTTCACCGCTGACAAGGTCGGCGAGACCATGACCATCGCCATGCAGTCGAAGGAAGCCAAGGCCTTCTTCGGCGCGCAGCCGCCGGACCTGTCGGTGATTGCGCGTGCCCGCGGCGACGACTGGCTCTATACCTACCTGCGCACCTTCTACCGTGACGACAGCCGCGCCACGGGCTGGAACAACCTGGTGTTCCCGAGCGTCGGCATGCCGCACGTGCTGTGGGAACTGCAAGGCCAGCGCGCCGCCAAGTTCACGGAAGTGGAAGAGCATGGCCAGAAGGTGCATAAGTTCGCCGGCTTCGAGCAACTGAGCCCGGGCAAGATGAGCAAGGTCGAATATGACCAGGCCACTGCTGATCTGGTCGGCTTCCTGGACTGGATGGCAGAGCCCGCTCAGAATCACCGCAAGCGCCTTGGCGTGTGGGTGCTGCTGTTCCTGGGCATGTTCACCGTCTTCGCCTGGCGCCTGAACGCGGCCTACTGGAAGGATGTGAAGTAAGTCTTGCTGGTGGCGGCCCGGAGGCGGGCAGCCACGCCGAAGGCCAGATGCGGACGTTGCGGAAGCAGCATCGCTCTGGCCTTTTTCATTGGGCCGGAGTGACGAAATATGACTTGATAAGTGGATCAAGTGCCACTTATTTGCTTTTCGGTGTTCGCTTTTGGCAGAATAGCAGACCTTACCGTCCGACCCAGCTCCGGCTAAGCCCAAGGAATCCAACCATGATGGTGTTGTATTCGGGTACGACTTGCCCGTTTTCCCAACGTTGCCGCCTTGTCCTGTTCGAAAAGGGCATGGATTTTGAAATCCGCGACGTCGACCTGTTCAACAAGCCCGAAGATATTTCGGTGATGAACCCCTACGGCCAGGTGCCCATCCTGGTCGAGCGCGACCTCATCCTGTATGAGTCGAACATCATCAACGAATACATCGACGAGCGCTTCCCGCACCCGCAGCTGATGCCGGCCGACCCGGTCCAGCGCGCCCGCGCCCGACTGTTCCTGTTCAACTTCGAAAAGGAACTGTTCACGCACGTGTATACGCTCGAGAATGAAAAGGGCAAGGCTGCGGAGAAGAACCACGAACGCGCCCGTGCCGCGATCCGCGACCGTTTGACGCAGCTCGCGCCGATCTTCGTCAAGAACAAGTACATGCTGGGCGAAGAGTTCTCGATGCTCGACGTCGCCATCGCACCGCTGCTGTGGCGCCTGGACCACTACGGCATCGAGCTGTCGAAAAACGCCGCGCCGCTGCTGAAGTATGCTGAACGCATTTTCAGCCGTCCCGCGTACATCGAAGCGCTCACTCCCTCCGAGAAGGTGATGCGCCGCTAATCGGCACCGGCCCGAAGGCATCCCGCCGTCGGGCCACACGGCGCCACTGGAAGCACAATGCCTGAAACCTCCACCAAGCCTTACCTGATCCGCGCCATTTATGAGTGGTGCACGGATAACGGCTTCACGCCATACGTCGCCGTGTTCGTCGATGCCAACACCAACGTGCCGCGCGAGTTCGTGAAGAACAACGAGATCGTGCTCAACGTGAGCTTCGATGCCACCAGCGGCCTGGATATGGGCAATGAGTGGATCACCTTCAGCGCACGCTTCGGCGGTGTCTCGCGCAAGATCGACGTTCCCGTCGAGAACGTGCTGGCTATCTACGCCCGCGAAAACGGGCAGGGCATGGCCTTCCCGGTCGAGCGCAGCCTGCCGGAAACGCAAGCTGCCACCGAACGCGAAAACAACCCGCCCCCCAAGCTGGCACCGGTGGAAGCCGAAACGCCGGCCACCACTGCCGACTCCGGCCCGGGCGATGACGAAACACCGCCTCCGGTGCCTCGTATCGGCGGCAAGAAGCCTGCATTGAAGGTGGTGAAGTAAGCCACCCCAAACTGGGCCGCGATGCAGTAGAATCGCGGTCTGCACCAGACATGCCGGCTTAGCTCATCAGGTAGAGCAGTTGATTTGTAATCATCAGGTGGCGGGTTCGAGTCCTGCAGCCGGCACCAGGAATACAAATGGCCTCCCGATTCGGGAGGCCATTTTCATTTGGGGTAGTGCATCCAGAGCGATGCCCGCGCCGCCGTCATCCCGCTTCCCAGTCACCCATAGCATCCCGCACTGCCTCGAGGGTTGGCAACGGCTCGACCGCGCCATATCCCTTCGTTGCCAACGCCGCCGCCACGCCAGCCCATCGGGCCGCTGATACAGGATCCTTGCCTGCAGCCAGCCGCGCCAGGAAAGCGCCATCAAAGCAGTCGCCAGCTCCGGTCGCATCAACGGCCGTCACGGGGAAGGGCGGTACGAAGGACAATTGCGCGCCATCCGACACTACGCAACCCTGGCTACCCAGCTTCAACACCACCTGACGTGCGCCCATGTGATGGCACCACGCAACGATATCGGCGGGCGCATTGCGTCCGGAAAGCAAGCGCACGTCGTCCAGGCTCGGCAGGAAGTGATCGCAGTACGGTATCGTTGCGAGAATGACTTCGCGCGCGCGCTCGAGAGGCAACAGCTTGAGTCGAAGGTTGGGGTCATAGGCTACTCTGGCGCCAGCCTTGGCGGCGATTTCGATGGCGGTACTGACTGCATCGGTCGCCGAGGCGCCGATGGCCTGGCTGATGCCGGAGACGTGGAGATACCGGGTCGACCGCAGCAAGCCAAGGGGAAGGTCGGAAGGCCGCATGCGGCTGGCTGCCGAGCCTGCGCGCAGATAGCTGAACGCATGCCCAGCGTTACTGTGCCGGACGAAGTAGACGCCGGTATGCGCGGACGAATCGAGCGCGACGCCGCTGGTATCGATGCCTTCGCGGCGCCATAGGTCCAGGCACATACGACCGAAATCGTCATTGCCGAGACGCGTGACATAGGCGCAACGGGCGCCCTGGCGTGCGGCCGCGATCACGGCATTGGAGGTGTCGCCGCCGAAGCCCTGCAGGTAGCTGCGGCCGCCGTCACGGCCGGTCTGGTTGAATTCCACCATCGCCTCGCCGAGGGCGACGATATCGAAGATTGGTGGCATATCAGGCAGGCTCGCCAAAGTCGAGCAGTATCTTGCAGCTTTCTCGTGGCTTGTGTTCGGCAAGGTCCAGTGCATCGGCGACATCGTGGAAATCGATCCGGTGCGTGACGATGCAGCCGGGGTCGACCAACCCCTGGGAGATCCAGTCGATCACGGTGGGAAACATGTCGCAGCTCAGGCGGGAGGCATAGAGCGTGAGTTCCTTCCGGGTCAGCTCCAGTTGCGGAACGGCCGAGGGTGTCGCGGAAAAACCCAGTATGCCGATGCGTCCCGCCGGCGCGGCAATGCGCACGGCTTCCTCCAGGATCGACGGGTGGCAGACCGCATCATAGATTAGGGTCGCGCCCTCCGCCACGCCGCGCTTTGCCAGGGCCTGCTCGATGTCCTCATGCGAGGTGTTGATGACGTCTTCCGCATCGGCGCCGCAATGGCGGGCCAGCGCCAGGCGTTCGTCGAGCTGGTCGGTAATAAGAACCCGTACACCGTAGACGCGCTTGAGTACCTGCATCAGGTTCAGTCCGATCGGACCTGCGCCATAGACCAACGCAATGTCTTCGCGCAGCACGCCGGTGCGGTGGGTAATGTTTGCCGCGACGGCGAAGGGCTCGATCACTGCCGCGCTCGTCGCCGGCAGGCCAGCCGGCACGGCGTAGGCATTGCACGCAGGCACGCAGGTGTATTCGCTGAAACCGCCATCGCGGTGCACGCCGATTACCTGCATGCGGCTGCAGACGTTGCGCCGCCCGATGCGGCAGGCGTGGCATTGGCCGCAACTGATGACCGGATCCACCACCACGCGTTCGCCGATGCGCTGCGCGCTGACGCCTGCGCCCACGGCGTCGATACTACCCACGAATTCATGGCCAATAACGCGAGGGTACGCCGCGAACGGATTCTTTCCCTGGAAGATGTGCAGGTCGGAGCCGCAGATGCCGGCATAGTGCACACGCAGGCGGACTTCGCCGGGAGCGGGGGTGGGGATGGGCCTTGTGCATAAGGCCAGGCTGTGGGGTTGGTTGACGGCAATGCTCAACATGTGGGGTGCAGGTGGCATGAGGGACGGCGTTGTGTGGAAGTGAACGTCATCTATGGCGTGCCGGGCTACCAGTTCCACATCGATCCATCGTGCAGCCTTGCCACGGGCAGGTAGGCACGCTCATAGGGGTACCTGGCAGCCAGCGCTTCGTCGATGTCGACGCCAAGCCCGGGCACTTCATCCATGACCAGATGGCCGTCTTCAAGGCGATACTTGTGCGGGAACACCTCGTCGCTCAGCGCGTTGTGGGGCATCAGTTCCTGGATGCCGAAATTCGGCGCCCACAGTCCGAAGTTGACCGCTGCCGCCATGCACACCGGCGACAAGTCGGTGGCGCCATGGAAGCCCGTGCGCACCTGGTGCATCGCGGCGAAGTCCGCAATGCGCCGCACATGCGTGATGCCGCCGGCATGGACGATGGTGGTGCGGATGAAGTCGATCAGCTGGTTGCCGATCAGGTCCTTGCAATCCCAGATCGAATTGAAGACTTCTCCCACCGCCAGCGGCGTCGTGGTGTGCTGGCGGATCAGGCGGAAGGCGTCCTGGTTCTCGGCCGGCGTGGCGTCTTCCAGCCAGAACAGGCTGAACGGTTCGAGTGCCTTGCCAAGTCGGGCCGCTTCGATCGGCGTCAGCCGGTGATGCGCGTCATGCAGCAGGTGTGGCCCGAAGCCGATGGCATCGCGCACCTTGCGGAACAGTTCCGGCGTGTGGCGCAGGTAGAGGGCGGTGTCCCACGGCTCTTCCGGAGGGAGACCCTTTTCCGCGGGTTCATAGTGGCCGGGTTGCTTGCCAACGCCATACACCTTCGAGAGCCCCGGCACACCGGATTGCACACGGATCGCCTTGCAGCCATCCGCGATAAGCCGGTGGACGGCATCAATGGCTTCCTCGTGGTCGCGCCCGTTGGCGTGCCCGTAGACCAGCAGCCGTTGCCGGCTCTTGCCGCCCAGCAGCTGGTACACCGGCATGTTTGCCAGCTTGCCGAGGATATCCCACAGCGCCATGTCCATCGCGGCGATCGCGGTCATCGTGACCGGCCCGCGCCGCCAGTAGGCGCCGCGATACAGGTACTGCCAGATGTCTTCGATGCAGCGCGGGTCGCGGCCGATCAGGCAGGGAATGACATGTGCGTCGAGGTAAGCGCTGACCGCAAGCTCGCGGCCATTGAGCGTGGCATCGCCAAGTCCGTAGACGCCCTGGTCCGTCATCACCTTGACCGTGACAAAGTTGCGGCCCGGGCAGGTGACGATGGTTTGTATCCGTTCGATCTTCAAGACGTGCTCCGGCGGTTGCGCGCTTCTACTTCTGCGTCATCGCATGCGGGGCTCGCATGGGTCTGACGTCATGGGAAGGGATGCGAAGCAGGTTACCTCGCGAAGGGCAGGGCGGATATGAGTGGATTCTGCAGCGGGAAAGCGCATGTGCTGCACAAATCTTGCGAAACGGCCGCACGTCTGCAGCATTCCCCGATGGTACGTTTTGTCATCGTCCACAGCACGGATGTCACGCACGATGTCGCAACACAAACGATCAAGGGGCAGGGCATGAGGCTGGCGCAGCGTACCGTTTGCAGCGCCGACACTGCAGTGCAACGGCCCGACTACAACCGCAGCCGCTTGTCGCGCGGCGTGGTGCATATCGGGCTTGGCGCCTTTCACCGCGCGCACCAGGCGCTGTACACCGAGGCGGCGATCCAAGATGGCGACGCGCGTTGGGGCATCGTGGGCGTCAGCTTGCGGGAACCGCGCATGGCGCGCGTGCTGACCGCGCAGGATTGCCTGTTCGCGCTCATCGAGCGGCAGGACGCCGAGGCCACGGCGCGCATCGTGGGTGCCTTGGTGCAGGCCCTGTATGCGCCGCATGCCCTGCAGCAGGTGATCGACGCCATCGCCGATCCCGCCGCCTCGGTCGTGACCTGCACCGTCACTGAAAAGGGCTATAGCCGGCATCCGTCGACATCCGACCTCGACACCAGCGATCCGGATATCCGGCACGACCTGGCCCATCCCGACGCGCCGCGCAGTACGCTCGGCGTGCTGGCGGCAGGGATACGCCGCCGGCCTTCCAGTGCGCCGCTGAGCGTTGTCTGCTGCGACAACATGGCCGACAACGGCGATACGCTGCGCAAGCTGCTGACTCAGTACGCGTCGCAGGTCGATCCGGCGCTGGCCCGGCGCATCCACGATGAGGTGGCGTTGCCGAACACCATGGTTGACCGCATTGTTCCGGCCGCAACGCCAGGTTCGCTGAACTGGGCGCAGCAGCGCCTCGGACTACGCGATGAAGCCGCGATAGTCTGCGAGCGCTTCACGCAATGGGTGATCGAAGACCGCTTCGCCGGGCCGCGGCCCGCATGGGAAGCCGGCGGCGCCCTGATAACGAATGATGTGCGGCCGTTCCAGGCCATGAAGCTTCGGATGCTGAACGGCACGCATTCGGCGATCGCCTATGCCGCGCAGTTGTGCGGCATAGCGACAGTTGCCGGGGCGATGGCCGATCCGGTCCTCAGTGCCTTCGCGCGGGGGGTGATGGCGGACCTGCATGCCACTCTCATTGCGCCGCCAGGGTACGACGTCGCCCGCTACGCCAATGCGTTGCTGGGCCGCCTGCGCAACGCCGCGATCGCGCATCACACCGCGCAGATCGCGATGGATGGCACGCAGAAGATCCCGGTGCGCTGGCTGCCGGCCTTGCGCGAGAGCCTGGCCGCGGGCATCGAGCGGCCATGCCTGGAGCGTGCGCTGGCGCTGTGGCTCCATTACTTGCGCTGCGACACCAATGAGCGTGGCGAGCCGCTGGCCGCCTGCGATCCCGGTGCGCCGCCACTTGCCGCAGCGCTGCGAGGCGCGGATAGCGATACGGAGGCCGTGCGCGGGGCCCTGGCACAGGGCGCCATATTTGGCGACGCGCCGTGGCCGAAGCAGTTCCGGCGCCGGCTTGCCGCACATTTGACGGTGTTGCGCGAGCGCGGCGCGGCAGCACTGCTGGCCTTTCCGGCCACAACTTGAACAACAGGAGACAAGCACATCATGGCCAATCGGTTCACTCGCCGGCAGTTCGGCGCACTCGCCGCCGGCGGACTGGCGCTGGCATTGCCCGGGCGCGCGTTCGCCCAGAACGCCACCCTCAAGCTGAAGTACGGCACGGCCTTCCCGGCGGATCATCCGGGCACGCTGCGCATCAAGGAGGCCGCCGAGGCCATTCGCCAGGACACCGGCGGCAAGGTCGACCTGCAGGTCTATCCCAATAGCCAGCTGGGCAGCGAGCCAGACATGGTCTCCCAGATCCTCGCCGGCGCGATCGACTTCATGTCGACGGCCAGCACCAACCTGCAGACACGTGTGCCGGCCGCCAGCATCAACGGTGTGGCCTTTGCCTTCAAGGACTACGCCACGGTGTGGGCTGCGATGGACGGCGGACTGGGCGCTTACGTCCGGAACGCGCTGGGCAAGGTGAACCTGCATGTGTTCGAGAAGTGCCTCGACAACGGCTATCGCAATATCACGTCCGCTACCCGCCCGGTGAACACGCCAGCGGACCTGAAGGGGTTCAAGATCCGCGTCCCGGCGATCCCGCTGTGGGTCTCGATGTTCAAGACGCTGGGCGCGGCGCCGACGGTCATACCGTTCGCGGATCTCTATTCGGCTCTGCAGACACGCGTGGTGGACGGCCAGGAGACGCCGCTGCCGCTGATCCGCAGCGGCAAGCTGTACGAAGTGCAGAAGTTTTGCTCGCTGACCGCGCATACCTGGGACGGCCACTTTATCTTCGGCAATGCCCGAAAATTCCAGGCATTGCCGCGCGAGGTGCAGGCTTCGCTGACGACACGCTTCACCAACGCAGCACTGAAGCAACGCGAGGATATTGCGCGGGTCGACATCGAAGCGCAGGCGGAAATGTCCCGGCTTGGCATCACGTTCAACCGGCCCGATCCGGCACCGTTCCGCAAGCTGCTGCGGGACGCGGGCTTCTACGCCGAGTGGCGCAAGAAATTTGGCGACGAGGCGTGGGGGGCGCTGGAAAAGTACACCGGACCGCTGGTCTGAGGCAGGCGCCATTCAACCGACATGCAAGAGGAAGAGGAGATCATGACGGAGCACGCCACCGAGACCGTGGGCCGGCCCGCCCACACCGCCCACTCAGCCCACTCAGCCCACTCAGCCCACTCAGCCCATACGCCGCCGCCCGCCAGCGCCCGCTGGGGCCGGATTCTGGCCTGCCTGGTTGAACTGCCGGCCGCGCTGATCGTTGTGGCGGAAACCCTGATCCTCGGAGGCGGCGCGTTTGCACGCTATGCCTTGCATGCGCCGCTGCCGTGGACAGAGGAGCTGGCCGGCATCCTGTTCCTTTGGTTGGCAATGCTCGGCGCCATCATTGCCTTGCAGCGTAGCGCGCATATGCAGCTCACTACCTTCGTCAGCAAACTGCCGCCGCACCGGCGTGCGTGGCTGGATGCCGGTGGCATGTGGATGGTGGTGGCGTTCCTGTTGCTGCTGGTGCAGCCGGCGTGGGAACACCTGACCGAACACATGGACGTGCTGACGCCGACCCTGGAGGTCAGCGAAGCCTGGCGCGCGGGGGCGGTGCTTGCCGGCACCGTGCTGATGCTCGTGACCGCGGTGATTCGCCTGCTGGAGCGCGCCAGCCGCAGGCAGGCGGCCATCAGCGGCTTGCTGGTCGGACTCGGTGCCGGCGTGTTGTGGCTGCTCTCGCCGGTGTTGATGGGGCTGGGCAATGCCAACCTTGTAATCTTCTTCCTGCTGATGCTGGTTGGCTGCGTCGCCATTGGAGTGCCTATCGCGTTCGCCTTCGGGCTCTCCACGCTCTGCTACCTGGCGCTGTCCACTGCCACGCCGCTGTCCATCATCCCGAATCGCATGCAGGAGGGGATGTCGCACCTGATCCTGCTGGCGGTGCCGCTGTTCATCTTCCTGGGCGGGCTGATCGAGATGACGGGCCTGGCGCGCGCGATGATCCAGTTCCTGGCCGGGCTGATCGGCCATGTGCGCGGCGGGCTGCAGTATGTGCTGCTTGGGGCGATGTACATCGTGTCCGGCATCTCCGGCTCGAAGGCCGCCGACATGGCCGCGGTGGCCCCGGCGTTGTTCCCGGAGATGAAGCAGCGTGGCGCGAAGGATGGCGACCTGATCGGCCTCTTGTCGGCCTCCGGCGCGATGTCGGAGACGATCCCGCCCAGCATCGTGCTGATCACGGTCGGGTCGGTGACGGGCGTGTCGATCACCTCGCTGTTCATCGGCGGGCTGATGCCGGCGTTGGTCGGGCTGGCGATGATGGCGCTGGTGGTCTCGTGGCAGGCGCGCAAGGAGGACAGGCGGAGCATGGCGCGGCCGTCGGGCCGGGCGTTGCTGAGGCTGCTGGGGGTGGCACTGCCGGCGCTGGCATTGCCGGTCATCATCCGCACGGCGGTGGTGGAGGGCGTGGCCACCGCCACCGAGGTGTCGACCATCGGCGTCTTCTACACGGTGCTGGCCGGCGTCCTGGTGTACCGCCAGTTCGACTGCCGACGCATCTATCCGATCCTGCTCGATACGGCGGCACTGTCCGGTGCAATCCTGCTGATCGTAGGGTGCGCCACGACGATGGCGTGGGCACTGACGCAGTCGGGGTTCGCGCAGGACCTGGTCGGCATCATGTCCGGTGTGCCGGGCGGCAAGACTGGCTTCCTGCTGGTGTCGGCGCTGGCGTTTGTGATCCTGGGCAGCCTGCTGGAAGGCATCCCCGCCATCGTGTTGTTCGGGCCATTGCTGTTCCCGATTGCCAGGCTGGTCGGCGTGCATGAGGTGCACTACGCCATGGTGGTGATCTTCGCCATGGGGCTGGGCCTGTTCGCGCCGCCGTTTGGCGTGGGTTTCTATGCCGCCTGCGCGATCGGACGCGTGTCGCCGGACGTTGCCATGCCGCGCGTGTGGCCGCATATGGCGGCGTTGTGCATTGCGCTATTGCTGCTGACGCTGGTGCCGTGGTTCTCGATCGGGTTCCTGTAAGGTGGCGGGGGCAGGGGCTTGCCAGTGAGACTGGCAAGCCTTCGGCGGCAAAGGCCGTCAGGGCAGCCGATAAAGCGGTCGGGGTACTTCTTTACCGTCCAGGCTACGGCAAGGCATGCCGCTACGCTTGCCGCGCGCGCTCCAGCTCGCGCCACGCCAGCCACAGGCGCGTGTCGAACTCCAGCTGGTGGTAGCGCGGCTCCATGTGTTCGCAGAGCCGGTAGAAGGCCTTGTTGTGGTCGCTCTCTTTCAGGTGCGAGAGTTCGTGCACGACGATCATGCGCAGGAATTCCGGCGGCGCTTCCTTGAACAGCGAGGCCACGCGGATTTCCTTCTTGGCCTTCAGCTTGCCGCCCTGCACGCGCGAGATCGCAGTGTGCAGGCCCAATGCCTTGTGCGCCGAGTCGAGCGTGGCATCGAAGCCGACCTTGTGCAGCGGCGGCGCGCTGCGCAGGAATTCCTGCTTCAGTTCGGTGGCGTAGTCGTACAGCGCGCGATCGGTCTGCACGGTGTGGCGGCCGGGATAGCGGCGGGCTAGGTGGTCACCCAGGCGGCCGGCGGCGGCGAGCTCGCGCACCTGGTCGAGCACTTCGGGCGGGTAGCCGCCCAGGAAGCGCATCGGATCCTTGCCGGCGGGGCGCCAGGTTTCGGACACTGCAGCGGCCTGCTTATTAGTGGTGGTGTTTTTAGTGGTGGTGGTGATGGTGATGCATCCAGCTGTTGTCCAGCGAGTTGATGAAGGACTCGACCGCGTCCTTGTCGCCGGTGGCGTGGCGCATCATTTCGCCGCACTTGCAGAAGCCCTGGTACGGAGTGATGTGCGAGCACGCGGACGTTTTCTGCAGGTACAGGGTGACGGGTTTAGCGCACTTCTTGCACTTGAACTTCAGGGTCAGGGCGGGTCTGCTCATGGCGATGCCTCGGAAAATCAGCGGAAAGTCGAACCTGCCATTGTACCGGCGGAGGCCAAAGCTGGCCGGGCCCGGCTGCGCGCCCCGGCGTGCCTGATACACTCCCGCCATTCCCGCACCAACCCCAACACGCACCCATGGCACAGTACGTTTTCACCATGAACCGCGTGGGCAAGATCGTTCCGCCCAAGCGTCACATCCTGAAGGACATCTCGCTGTCGTTCTTCCCCGGCGCCAAGATCGGCGTGCTGGGCCTGAACGGCTCGGGCAAGTCCACGCTGCTCAAGATCATGGCCGGCCTCGACAAGGAGATCGAGGGCGAGGCCACGCCGATGCCGAACCTGAACATCGGCTACCTGCCGCAAGAACCGCAGCTCGATTCCGAGCAGACCGTGCGCGAGTCGGTTGAAGAGGCGCTTGGCGGCGTGTTCGAGGCGCGCAAGAAGCTCGACGAAATCTACGCGGCCTATGCAGAGCCGGACGCCGACTTCGACGCGCTCGCCGCCGACCAGGCCAAGTACGAAGCCATCCTGGCCGCCAGCGATGGCAACAATGTCGAGCTGCAGCTGGAGATTGCCGCCGACGCACTGCGCCTGCCGCCGTGGGACGCAAAGATCGGCAACCTGTCCGGCGGCGAAAAGCGCCGCGTGGCGCTGTGCCGCCTGCTGCTGTCGCGCCCCGACATGCTGCTGCTCGACGAACCGACCAACCACCTGGATGCCGAGTCGGTCGACTGGCTGGAGCAGTTCCTGACGCGCTTCCCGGGCACCGTGGTGGCCGTGACCCACGACCGCTACTTCCTCGACAACGCCGCCGAGTGGATCCTGGAACTCGACCGCGGCCAGGGCATCCCCTGGAAGGGCAACTACAGCTCGTGGCTGGACCAGAAGGAAGCGCGCCTGAAGCAGGAAGAGGCCAGCGAATCGGCGCGCCAGAAGGCGCTGCACAAGGAACTGGAGTGGGTGCGCCAGAACCCCAAGGGCCGCCAGGCCAAGTCCAAGGCGCGTCTGGCCCGCTTTGACGAGCTGAACAGCCAGGAATACCAGAAGCGCAACGAAACCCAGGAAATTTTCATCCCGGTGGGTGAGCGCCTGGGTAACGAAGTGATCGAGTTCGACAACGTCAGCAAGGGTTTCGGCGACCGCATGCTGATCGAAAACCTGAGCTTCAAGGTGCCGCCGGGCGCCATTGTCGGCATCATCGGTCCGAACGGCGCCGGCAAGTCGACGTTCTTCAAGATGCTCACTGGCAAGGAGCAGCCGGACAGCGGCGAAATCAAGATCGGGCCGACCGTGAAGATGGCGTTTGTCGACCAGAGCCGCGACGCGCTGGACGGCACCAAGACCGTATTCGAGGAAATCTCGGGCGGCGCCGACGTGCTGACCGTTGGCCGTTACGAAACCCCGTCGCGCGCCTATATCGGCCGCTTCAACTTCAAGGGCGGCGACCAGCAGAAGCAGGTCGGCACGCTGTCGGGCGGTGAACGCGGCCGCCTGCACATGGCCAAGACGCTGATTGCCGGCGGCAACGTGCTGCTGCTGGACGAACCGTCGAACGATCTCGACGTGGAAACGCTGCGCGCGCTGGAAGATGCGCTGCTGGAGTTCGCCGGCTGCGTGATGGTGATCTCGCACGACCGCTGGTTCCTGGACCGGATCGCGACGCACATCCTGTCGTTCGAGGGGGACTCGCATGTCGAGTTCTTCCCGGGCAACTATCAGGAATACGAGGCGGACAAGAAGAAGCGGCTGGGTGAAGAAGGGGCCAAGCCGAAGCGGATCCGGTATAAGCCGATTGCGCGGTGAGGTACTGCTGAGTGTGAAAGAAACCAGGTCTGCGGGCCTGGTTTTTTTATGGGGCATAGACGCATGCTGTCCAATATTCTGAAAGTGGACCGCCAGACCTTCGGCATTAGTGTGATGCCGGGTAGGTTTGGTGGATGCGAAAGCCAAAGCATCCGTCTCTCAATGGTCAGCGATTCTCGAACTGGAACGGAGGTACGGTAATGAAATCCGGCAGATCTTCGGCATTGCCACCCACGCCCTCACCGCGGATGAAGCGGGGTACCTCATCGGTTTCCGTTCGGTTGACGAAATCCGAGGTCGCCTCGCTAAGGCAAGGGAAGAGACGACTCACAGACTTGGGTCAAAAGGCATTCAGCTCGATGAGCCACAAGAACAAGTAGACCGACGCCGCAGCGAAAGACGAAGGCGCCATAAGGTCCGAAAGTGGGTTTCACGTTTAAAGCATAAGCCCCGCAAGTGAGCGGGGCTTTTTGTTGCCGCGCGCACCAATCCTCTCTACGCCCGCACCAGGCGCAATCGCGTAATCTCCGACGGCGCCCCAAACCGTTTCGGCGGCCCCCAGTACCCCGTCCCCCGGCTCACGTAGATCCACATTGCCCCATGCCGCACCAGCCCCGCGGTGTAAGGCTGCTGCATCGGCACGAACAGGTTCCACGGCCAGAACTGCCCGCCATGGGTATGCCCCGACAGTTGCAGGTCGAAGCCTGCCTCGGCCGCAGCGACCGCCGTGCGCGGCTGGTGCGCCAGAAGCACGCGCACGCCGGCCTGCGGCGGCGCGCCGGCGATGGCGCGGTGCGGGTCGCTGCGGTGGCTTTCGTGGAAGCGGCCGGCGGAGTAATCGGTCACGCCTGCCAGCACCAGCGGCTGTCCGCCATGCTGCACCACTACGTGTTCGTTCATCAGCACGCGCAGCCCGAGCCGGCGCAGTTCGTCGATCCACGGCTGCGCGCCGGCGTAGTACTCGTGGTTGCCGGTGACGAAGTAGCTGCCATGGCGAGCCTGCAGCCGCGCCAGCGGCGCGGTGTGCGCGGACAGTTCGCGAACGGTGCCGTCGACCAGGTCGCCGGTGATGGCCACGGCGTCCGGCTTCAGGCTGTTGACGCGGTCGACGATGCGGTCGAGGTAGGGCCCTTTGATGGTGGGGCCGACGTGGATGTCGCTGATCTGCGCGATGGTGAAGCCGTGCAGCGCCTCGGGCAGGCCGGCCACCGGCACGTCGACCTCGACCACGCGCGCCACGCGGCGGGCGTTGATATAGCCAGCCAGCGTGACCAGCAATGCCAGCAGCGGCACGGCGAGGGCGCTGCCCGCTACCAGCCCCGGGGCCTGCCAGCCGAGCAGCTTGCCCGCCAGCCAGGCGGCGGCCAGTGCGACGTCGCGCGCCAGCGTCAGTACCAGCAGGGATGAGAAGAATCCCATTGCCAGCATGCCGATCCAGGAGATCCGGTCCCCCCACGGCTGGCTGAAGCGCCGTGCCAGCAACCCGGCCGGCAGCAGCGCGCAGGACAGGGCGAGCCAGATCACGGCGAGCGCCTTGACCAGCATCGGCACCGGCATCGCCGGCAGCAGGCGCAGCCCGATATAGCCGTGAAGCAGTGCCGTGATCAGGGCGGCGGTCAGGATGGTAGTGCGAGGGGGCATGGGGCGCGACTGGAGCCAGGATGGAATTGGGAGATGAGGCCGCTGCGAGCGCGCTTCAAGGGCGGCACGGCCGCCGGAGGTTAAGCAAGATGCACACCCGCGCCGCTGGCGGCGGGTGCAATGGCGCATTGCGGCTTGATGCCGGCGTGCCGCGGTCTCAGTGTCCGCCTGTTTACGGGCATATGTGCAACAGCCTGGCGCCGGCCTGATCTGTACTTTTTTGTGCAAGCCCTGAATGTTTTCAAATGCGATTGTTCGCCTCTCCGGCCTAATTTAGATTGCCAGCATGGGCTGCCTGCTGTGCAGCATCGTGCCCTCCACGCCGGAGAAATCCATGTCTTTTCGCTTCAAGCAGACCAGCGCGCTGATCGCGGCGGCATGGCTTGCGCTCGCACCCGTCGCACCGCAGGCCGCTACGCCGCCGCAGCCAACGGCCGCGGCACTGGCCTGGCCGCGTAATTTCGACGCCGCCAACGACCATGTCGAGCTGTACCAGCCGCAGGTCGAGACCTGGGACGGCAACCGCCTGTCGGGGCGGGCCGCCGTGGCGGTGGGGGCGAAGGGCGGCTCGCCCACCTATGGTGTAGTGCATTTCTCGGCCACCGCCGATATCGACAAGCCGTCCGGGCTGGTGCAGCTGAGTGCGCTGCGCATCGAGAGCGTGGAAGTCCCCACCAGGCCCGACGCCGCCGACCGGGTGCGCCAGGCGCTGGTGTCGCGACTGCCGGCCAACGGCCTGACCGTGCCGCTGGACCAGTTGCAGGCTAGTTATGCCGTGTCACAGCAGCTGGCCCGCGCCGGCCGAGTGCCGGTCCGCAACGACGCGCCGCAGATCCTGTTTGCAACCACGCCGACACTGCTGGTGCTGGTCGACGGCGACCCGGCCTGGCGCGCGGTTCCTGGCACGCAATATGAACGCGCGCTCAACAGCCGCGCGCTGCTGCTGCGCGAGACGGGCGGCGAGCTGTACCTGAAGGCAGCCGGCTACTGGTACCGCTCCGAATCCGCGGGCGGCGCATGGGAGGTCATGACGACCGTGCCGAAGGCGCTGGAGAATGCCGCCACCAAGGCCGCCGCCGGCATGAAGCCCGATGCAATGCTGCCCGCCGACGGCAAGCGCCCGGCGCGGGCGCCGGCCATTGTTTTCGCCACCCGGCCGACCGAGCTGGTGATTACCAGCGGCGCGCCGCAGATGACGCCGGTCAGCGGCGTGGGCCTGTTGACGGTCTCCAATGCCGATCACGCTCTCTTCGTCGACCCGGCCACCAACCAGTATTACGTGCTGGTGTCTGGCCGCTGGTTCCGCGCGCCGATGCTGACCGGGCCGTGGGAATACGTGCCTGGCCGTGAGCTGCCGGCGGATTTCGCCAGGATTCCGGCGACCGATCCCAAGGCCAACGTGCTGGTGTCGGTGCCGGGCACGCCGCAGGCGCGCGAGGCCGAGATCGCCGCCACCATCCCGCAGACCGCCACGGTCTCGCGCAGCAAGGCCAGCCTGAACGTCGCCTACGACGGTGCGCCGCGCTTTACACCGATCACCGGCACCTCGCTCAGTTATGCGGCGAACACGGGCACGCCTGTGATCGAGGTCGATGCCAGCCACTATTACGCGGTCGCCAATGGCGTCTGGTTCACGGCGCCGGCACCGTCGGGACCGTGGCGCGTCGCAACCGAGGTGCCGTCCGCGATCTACACCATCCCGCCGACCTCGCCGCTCTACTACGTGACCAATGTACGGATCTACTCGGTCACGCCGGAAGCCGTCGTGGTTGGCTACACGCCCGGCTACATGGGCGTGGTGGTCAGCCCCGACGGCACGGTCGTGTACGGCACCGGGTACGTCTATCCGCCCTACGTTGGCGCGGTCTACTACGGCTACCCGGTCACTTACGGCTATGGCGCAGGCTTTGGCGTCGGCATGGCGGAGGGGTTTGCCTTCGGCTTCGCCGCCGGCGCGTTCTGGGGAGCGGCGTCGCCGTACTGGGGACCGTACTGGTGGGGCGCCCCGTATAACTGGAACTACGTCAACGTGAACCAGGCCAACTTCTACGGCCGCTGGGGCCAGGGCACGGTGACGCACGCGCAAGGCTGGAACGCCTGGACCGGCACCGAGTGGCGCGGCAGCGCGGCCTCGGGCTTCAACCCGGCGACCGGCGCGCGCTACCAGGGCAGCCGCGGCGCGGCGTTCAACCCGTACTCCGGCAACTACGCGGCCGGCCACCAGGGCTCGTTTGCCAATCCGTCGACCGGCCGCGAAGGCGCCGCGCGTGGCGGCGTGGCAGGCAATACCTATACCGGCGACTACGCCGCCGGGCGCCAGGCGGCGGGCTACAACGCGCAGACCGGCCGCATCGGCGCGGGCGAGGCCGGTATTGCCGGCAACACCCAGACCGGCGCGCATACCGCCGGCAGCCGTGGCTTTGTCGCCAATCCCGGCAAGGACAACGCCGTGGCGTGGAACAACGGCAACGTCTACGCCGGCCACGACGGCTCCGTGTACCAGCACACCGACGACGGCTGGCAAAAGCACACGGCCGGCGGCTGGGAACCGGTGCAGCCGAACAACGACGCCACCAGCCGGCTCGAGTCGCAGCGCCAGGCACGCGAGGTCGGCCAGCAGCGCTGGCAGGGCATGGCGCATCAGTGGCAGGGCGGGGGGCGCTTCGGCGGCGGCTTCGGTGGCGGTGGCGGCGGTGGCTTCCGCGGCGGCGGCTTCCATGGCGGATTCCGGCGCTGAGGCGGTGGCCGGACAACAGCCGCCGGCCCGGTCCCGGCTGTCGAAATGAGTAAACACGGGCACAAGAAAGATTGAATTGGCGCGTCCATGGGCGCGCCTTAACCTGCCTGAACAGGCACAGGATCGGCGGCGGGCGCCGCTGAGTCCGGCATCGGGGGCGGCCATGGTTGCTGGCGGAGGAGGTTTTGTGAGGACAATGCTTAACGGGCGCGGCGCGGCGGCTCTGCTGGCCCTGCTGCTGGTGGCGGGTTGCAGCAAGGAAAAGACGGCAGCGGTGGCGCCGCCGGCAGCCGAGGTAGGTGTCATCACCGTGGCGCTGCGCGACGTGCCGCTGATCTACGACTTCGTCGGCCAGACCCAGAGTTCGCAGCAGGTGGAGATACGCGCGCGCGTCAATGGCTTCCTGGAGAAGCGGGTCTATACCGAAGGCTCCCTGGTCAAGGCGGGCGACACCTTGTTCCTGATGGATCCCAAGCCGTTCGAGGCCACGCTGAAGGCGGCCGAGGCCGAACTTGCGCAGCAGCAGGCGCGGCTGAACACCGCGCGCGCCGACCTGAACCGCGTGCGCCCACTGGCGGCGCGCAATGCCCTGAGCCAGCGCGACCTGGATGACGCCACTGGCAAGGAGCAGGAGGCCGCAGCCGCGGTGGAGCAGGCGCGCGCCAATGTGATCAATGCCAAACTGAACCTGAGCTACACCACGATCAAGTCGCCGGTGGCGGGCCTGTCTAGCTTTGCCAAGCGGCAGGTGGGCTCCTATATCGATACCAGCAACAGCCTGCTGACCTATGTCGCCAAGCTGGATCCGATGTGGGTCAACTTCAGCCTGTCCGAGAACGAGGTGCTGTCGTTCCGCTCGTCGGAGAAGTCAGGGGCGGTCCGGTACCCGGCGCAGGAAGCCTTCGAAATCGTCATCGTGCTGGCCGACGGGACGGAGTTCCCGCACCACGGCAGGATCGCGTTCGCCGACGCCTCGTTCAACCAGGAAACCGGCACTTACCTGGTCCGCGCCGAGGTCGCCAATCCGGAGGGCGCGCTGAGGCCGGGCCAGTTCGTGCGGGTCAAGGTGCATGGCGCGATGCGCACGCAGGCCATTGCCGTGCCGCAGGAAGCCATCGTGCAAGGCCCGCGCGGGCAGACGGTCTGGGTGATCGGCCCGGACAACAAGGCGCAGCAGCGCGTGGTCGACGTGGGCGAATGGACCGGTTCCAACTGGGTGGTGCGCTCGGGCCTGAAGGCCGGTGAGCGCGTGGCGGTGAGCGGCCTGCTGCGCCTGATGCCGGGCGCGCCGGTCAAGGCCGTGCCGGCGACCGAACTGGCAGCGCATGGCGCGGCCAGCGGTGCCCACGCCGCGCCTGCCGGGCCTCCTGCCGCTGCATCGGCTGCTCCGGCCGCATCAGGCGCAGCCGCGCAGCAGGCAGCGGGCACCACCGGGGGCAAGCCATGAAGCTTGCCCATTTCTTTATCGACCGGCCGATCTTCGCATCGGTGCTGTCCATCATCATCACGGTGGGCGGCCTGGTGGCGCTGACCAAGCTGCCGATCGCCCAGTTCCCGGATATCACGCCCCCGTCCATCACGGTCACGACCCGATACCCTGGCGCGAGTGCCGAAGTGGTGGCGCAGAACGTGGCCGCGCCGATCGAGCAGCAGGTCAACGGCGCCGACCGCATGATGTACATGAACTCGACCAGTTCATCGACCGGCGACCTGACGCTGACCACCTATTTCGAGATCGGCACCGACCCCGAGCTCGCGCAGGTGGACGTGCAGAACCGCGTCAACCTGGCGCTGCCCACGCTGCCCGATGCCGTGACGGCGCAGGGCGTCTCGGTGCAGAAGCGGTCGTCGGCGTTCATGATGGTGATTGCCATCTATTCGCCCGACAACAGCTACAACCAGACCTTCGTCGGCAACTACGCCAACATCTATGTGCTGGATGCGCTCAAGCGCATCCCCGGCGCCAACCAGTCGTCGATCTTCGGCAGCCCGGACTACGCCATGCGCATCTGGCTGCGGCCCGATCGCATGGCCTCGCTGGGCATCACCACCGAGGATGTCAAGAACGCGGTCGCCAACCAGAACCAGCAGTTCTCCGCGGGGCGCATCGGCCAGTCGCCGACCACGGGTCCGGTGCAGCAGACCTTCCCGATCGCCACCAAGGGCCGCATGACCGAGCCCGCCGAGTTTGAAAACATGATCCTGCGCGCGCAGTCCGGCGACGCCGCGCTGGTGCGCCTGAAGGACATCGGCCGCGCCGAGCTCGGCTCCAAGGACTACTCGCTGCGCAGCCGCTACAACGGCAAGACCGCCACGCTGTTGGCCGTGTACCAGCAGCCGGGCGCCAATGCGCTGGACGTGGCCAAGCAGGTGCGGTCCACGCTGGCGGAGCTGAAGAAGAGCTTCCCGCCCGGGCTGGAGTACGAGGTCGCGCTCGATACCACCGAGTTCGTGCAGGAGTCGATCGACGAGGTGGTGCACACGCTGCGCGACGCGGTGATCCTGGTGATCCTGGTGGTGTTCCTGTTCCTGCAGAGCCTGCGCGCCACGCTGGTGCCGATCCTCGCTGTGCCCGTGTCGATCATCGGCGCCTTTGTCGGCATGAGCGCGTTCGGCTTCTCGGTCAACATGCTGACCTTGTTCGGCATGGTGCTGGCGATCGGCATCGTGGTCGACGACGCGATCGTGGTGATCGAGAACGTCGAGCGCAATATGACGGAGTTCAACCTGCCGCCCAAGGAGGCGGCCAAGAAGGCGATGGACGAGGTCAGCGGCCCGGTGGTCGCCATCGTGCTGGTGCTGCTGGCGGTGTTCATCCCCGTGGCCTTCCTTTCGGGCATCACCGGGCAGCTCTACAAGCAGTTCGCCATCACCATCGCGGTGTCGGTGGTGCTGTCCGGCGTGGTGGCGCTGACGCTGTCGCCGGCGATGGCGGCGATCCTGCTCAAGCCGGGCCAGCACAAGAAGAACCGCTTCTTCACCTGGTTCAACAACTCGTTCGACCGCCTCGTGGCGGGCTATGACAAGTCGCTGCAGGTCGTGATCCGGCGCACGGTGATGTCGATCGCCATCATCCTGGCCATGGTAGCGGTCAGCGTGGTCATGTTCATGCGCATCCCGACCTCGTTCCTGCCGGTGGAGGACCAGGGCTATCTGTTCGGCGCGGTGGTGATGCCGGACGCAGCGAGCCTGGACCGCACCCAGTCCTTGTCGAGCCGCGCGGAAACATGGTTCGCCAAGCAGCCCGGCGTGTCGTCGGTGGCCTCGGTCGATGGCTTCAGCCTGATCGACTCGCAGAACAAGGCCAATGCCGGCACGTTGTTCGTCACGCTGAAGGGCTTCCATGACCGTGGGCCCGGCCAGACGGCGGCCGAACTGATGCAGAAGGCCCACCAGGAGTTCTCGCGCTACCAGGACGGCGTGGTGATCCCGCTGAATCCGCCTTCGATCCCCGGCCTGGGCACCACCGGCGGCTTCGAGTTCTGGCTGCAGAGCACCGCGGACGGGACTTACCAGCAGCTGGAGCAGAAGGTCCACGAGTTCATCGCCAAGGCCCGGCAACGGCCGGAGCTGAGCGGCGTGAATTCCACCATCAACTCGCGCTCGCGCCAGTTCCTGGTCGAGGTCGACCGCGAGCGCTCCGAGACGCAGGGCGTGCCGGTCGAGAACGTCTATTCGGCGCTGCAGACCATGTTCGGCTCGCTCTACGTGAGCCAGTTCCCCAAGAATAGCCGGCTGTTCCAGGTCATCCTGCAGGCCGAGCCCGAGTTCCGCTCGCGGCCCGAAGACCTCGACAAGGTCTACGTGCGCAACCACAACGGCGACATGGTGCCGATCAAGGCGGTCACCACCACCAAGTATGTGCCGGGGGCGGACATCGTCACGCGCTTCAACAACTTCCCGGCCGCCAAGGTCATGGGGGATGCCGCGCCCGGCTACAGTTCCGGCGAAGCCATCAAGGCCATGGAGGAGGTGGCGCAGGAGGTGCTGGGGCAGGGCTACGCCTATGCCTGGAGCGGCCAGGCCTATGAGGAAAAGACCGCGGGCTCCACCGCGGTCTACGTCTTCGCCTTTGCCCTGCTGATGGTGTTCCTGATCCTGGCGGCGCAGTACGAGAAGTGGTCGCTGCCGCTTGGCGTGCTGCTGGCCGTGCCGTTTGCGCTGTTCGGCGCGCTGCTCGGCATCCTGATGCGCGGCATGGAGAACGACGTTTACTTCCAGATCGGCCTGACCGTGCTGATCGCGCTGGCGGCGAAGAACGCGATCCTGATCTTCGAGTTCGCGGTGGAAATGCGCGAGAAGGAGGGGCTGAGCGCCTACGATGCCGCCATCCACGCATCCAAGCTGCGCCTGCGGCCGATCATCATGACTTCGCTGGCCTTTATCCTGGGCTGTGTGCCGCTCGCCATCGCCAGCGGCGCCTCGGCGGCCAGCCGGCAGTCGCTCGGCACGGGCGTGATCGGCGGCATGCTCGGGGCGACCGTGATCGCGCTGTTCTTCATCCCGATGTTCTTCTGGGGCCTGGAGCGCATGTCCGAAGGCAAGTCCAAGAAGGCGGCCAAGGCCGGCGATGCGCCGCGGCCGCCTGCCACGCCACCCACCACGCCGCCCGCCGGAGAAACGCTATGATCCCGCGCGTGTGGATGCTGGCGGCCTGCGCCGCAGCAACGCTGGGCGGCTGCGCGATCGGCCCCGACTACCAGCGCCCGGAGACCCCGGAGGTGGCGCAGTACCGCCTCGACACCGGCGCGCTGGCGATCGCCGCCGACAGCGACTGGTGGAACCAGTTCAGCGATCCGGTGCTGAACGCGCTGGTGGATGCGGCGCTGGCCGGCAACTACGATGTCCGCATCGCCGCCGCGCGCATCGATGAATTCCGTGGCCAGCTGATGGTGGCGCGCGCCGGCTTTTTCCCGCAGCTCAATCTTTCCGCGTCGGCCGCGCGCCAAAGCATCGGCAGCCTGAACAGCACGCAGTTCGGCGCCGGCACCGGCAATACCTACCAGCTGCTGGCCAACGCCAACTGGGAAATCGACCTGTGGGGCCGCATCCGCCGGCAGGCCGAGGCGGCCGAGGCCAGCCTGTGGAATGCCGAGTACGCGCGCCGTGGCGTGGTGCTGGCGCTGGCGGCGTCCGTGGTGCAGGGGTATGCCGCGCTGCGCGGGCTCGATGCGCAACTCGATGTCGCGCAGCAGACGCTGGCATCGCGCGCGAGCGGGCTGGACATCTTTCGCCAGCGCTACGAAGGCGGCGTGATCTCGCAGCTGGAACTGGCGCAGGCCGAGAACGACTACTACGTGGCCGAGGGTTCGATCCCGCCGCTGCGGGCCAGCATTGCGCAGACCGAGAACGCGCTGTCGGTGCTGCTGGGGCGGCCGCCTGGCCCGATCGAGCGGGGCAAGCCGATCCACGAGCTGCAGGCGCCGCCGGTCGGCGCCGACCTGCCGGCTGCCTTGCTGTCGCGCCGGCCCGATGTGCTGCAGGCCGAGCAGACCGCCATCGCCGCCAATGCGCAGCTGGGCGCGGCGCAGGCGCTATACCTGCCGGCGGTCAACCTGAGCGGCCTGTTCGGCGCCGTGGCGGCGTCGCCGGGCGCGTTGTGGGACAGCGCGTCGCGGGTGTGGGCGTTCGGTGCGGGGCTGACCCAGCCGATCTTCCAGGGCGGCGCCATCCGCGGGCAGGTGCAGACTGCGTCCGCGCAGCGCAACCAGGCCATGTTTGCTTACCAGGGCACGGTGCTCGCGGCGCTGGCGGATGTGAACAGCGCGCTGGCCAATGGCGTCGAGACCCGCACGCGGCTGGGCAGCCTGCGCCGGCAGGAACAGAGCCTGTTCATCTATGCCGACCAGGCTTTTGCCAGGTATGAGGGCGGGTATTCGAGCTACCTGGAAGTCACCAATGCGCGCGAGAAGCTGTTCGATGCGCAACTGGCGGCGATCCGGGGCCAGGTGGACGTGCTGACCAGCACCGCGGCGCTGTACAAGTCGCTGGGCGGCGGCTGGCCGTCGGTGCCGCAGGAGGTGCGTGACGCCGGGATGCAGGGGGATGCGAAGGTGTTGGCGAGGTGAGGCCGCGAGCAAACCGGCGACGCACAAAAGGCATCGCTACCGCGCCGACCACTCCCCCTGCCGGACCCCCAGCGCGGTCACCACCCCATACGCCGTGATCCCCAGCGCGACCCCCAGGAAATGCCCGTCCAGGCCCATCCCGAACACGTTCGCCAGCATCCAGCCGCCGCCCGCCGCCAGCGCGATCCGGAACAGCCCCGCCGCCGCCGGCCAGCGCATCCGCCCGGCGCCCATCGAGGCAAAGTACAGCGCCATCCCCAGCCCGAAGCCGCCGAACGCGGGCCCCACCCATGACAGCGCGCGCGCCGCGATGGCGATGACTTCCGCATCGTTGGTGAACAGGCTGGCAAAGCGCACCGGCGCCAGTCCCACCGCCGCGCCGGCCGTACCCGCGATCGCCAGCGCGAGGAAGGCGCCGACCCATGCGGTGCGGCGCGCCGTATGCCAGTCGCCGGCACCGACCGCGCGCCCGACCAGCGCCGTCAGCGCGGAACCCACGCCGAACGCCAGCGGGATCATCAGGAACTCCAGCCGTGCCGAGATCCCGTAGGCCGCAACCGCCGCGGTGCCATGGTGGCGCAGCTGCGCGGTGACGAGGATGGTGGTCAGGTTGGCCACCGACGCCAGCGCGCACGCCACCAGCCCCACCGACAGGATCCGCGAGAACAGTGCCCACGACGGACGCACCCGCAGCACCGGCACGAAGCCCGCGCCGCCGCGCGCGACCACCATCGTCATCGCCAGCGCCGCGGCCCAGGAGACCGCGGCCAGCGCGGCGCCGATGCCGGCCAGCCCCATGCCGGCGGGTTCGGCCAGCAGCCACGCCAGCACCGGGAAAGCCACCCACATCAGCGCCAGCACGCGCGCCGCCAGCGCATGGCGGCCGCCGCCGCGCAATACCGAGGCCAGCGTATTGGCCAGCCACGCCGGGATCGCGCCCGCGCCGAACAGCCAGATCGCATAGGTGGCAGCAGCTTCGGCAGCGGTGCCGCCGGCCACGGCACCGAGCACCGCGCGCGGAAAGCCGGCAAGCACCACGGCAAAGGCCAGTCCGGCCGTGACCGCGATCAGCAGCGCATGCACCACCAGCGCCGAGGCATCGTCGCGCTTGTCGGCACCCAGCGCCCGCGCGATCGCCGCCACCACCCCGCCGCCCATGGCGCCGGCCGACATCTGCTGCAGCAGCAGCGCAAACGGCAGCACCACTGCCCAGCCCGCCAGCGCGGCGGTGCCCTGGCGTGCGGCCAGCCAGGTTTCGATCAGCTGGCCCACGGCCTGCAGCACCGCAATCAGCGCGGTCGGGCCGGCCAGGCGGCCGATGCGGCGGGCGAGTTCCGTGGCGGGGACTGTCTCGGCCGGTGCGGTGCCGGCAGGCAAGGCGCCGGTTTCACTCATGTCCGTGCTCCGCGCCGTGGCCGATGGTGTCGGGTTCGCCGAAGCGGCGCTGCAGGAAGCGGCCGGCGCCCGGACCGGGCAGCACGCGCACGTCGTCCAGCGTGATCGGCGTGCCGTCGGCGCGCGTCAGCGCGGGCTCGGCGATTTCCTGGCCGGTGCGGCGGTCCTGCAGCAGCGTCAGCGGACCTTTCTCATCGGTCATCCAGCGGTCGGCCCAGGCCTTGAGCGCGACATAGGCCGGGAAGAAGTCACGGCCCTTGTCGGTCAGCTGGTAGACATGGCGGCCGCCGCCCTCTGGCGTGACGCGGGCGAGCAGGCCGTGCGCCACCAGCGTCTTGAGCCGGGCGCTGAGGATATTGGGGGCGATGCCCAGGTTGCGTTCGAACTCATCGAAGCGCGTGCTGCCGTAAAAGGCCTCGCGCAGCACCAGGATGGCCCAGCGCTCGCCCAGCACCGCCATGGATCGGGCGACCGGGCAGGGCATGGAAGTGAAATCGGTCGGGGTTGGTGGCATGGTCTCTGCGCCTCGGTCGGTGTCTTGCTTTCAATTTGCAAGTATTTGAAAGCATAGCTTGCAGAATGAAAGTTCGTTCACCATCGGCAGGGGGCGCAGGCGATTTCGTTCGATCATCGGCCACTGTCGCCTGGGCGGCGGCGCCGGCTGCACCCATGTCGGCCTTCAGGCAGCAAAAACCGCGATCTTGCCCAGCTCTTCCCGCATGAACCCGATCAGCGCCCGGGTTGCCATCGACGGATGCAGGTTCGGCGTGGTGATGATGTAGAGGCGGTCGCCCAGCCCTTCCGGCCGCCAGTCCGGCAGCACGGGCACCAGCTTGCCGGCCTGCACGGCTTCCCAGCCGATATAGACCGGCAGCAGGCCGATGCCATGCCCCTCATTGACCGCGCGCGCCAGAAACAGGAAGTGCTCGGATTGCAGCGTCGGCGTCAGCGCCACGTCGACGCGCTGGCCCTCTCGGTACAGCGACAGCGCGAACTGGCGCGGCGTATAGGGCGGGCACAGAAAATTGCACCCGGCCAAGTCTGGCGGCACCCGCACCGGCGGGATGGTCGCGAGGTAATCCGGCGATGCGTACAGTTGCCAGCGGATATCGCAGATTTCCCGCGCAACGTGGTCCAGCGGTGGCGCCGACGTGACCTTCAGCGCCACGTCGATCTCGGCCGCGATCAGGTCGTTGACGCGGTTGGCGAAGAACACCCGCAGCGTGATCCCGGGATGCAGCTTGGCAAACCGCAGCAGCAATGGCGCGATATAGGCATCACCCAGCCCGGTCGGCACGCTGACGCGCACATGGCCGCGCAGGGTCTTGCCCAGGCTGTCGATCTCTGCCTGTGCGGAAGTCACCTCCTGCAGGATGCGCACGCCGTGCTGGTAAAGCGCGTGGCCCGGCTCGGTCAGTTCAAGCCGGCGCGTGGTCCGGCGCAGCAGCTGGGCGCCGGCCTGTTGCTCCAGCTCGCGCAGCTGGCGGCTGACCTGCGAGCGCGTGACCCCGCGCCGCCGGCCCGCTTCGGCAAGATTGCCGGCATCGACGATGTCGACGAAGGCCTGGATCAGGTTGAGGTCCATCCGGGATTGCCTGTGGGATTGTCGAGTCTGGCGCAACATTGTGATTCCGTCGCGCGTGATTGTCGATGAATGACCGTGCCGATACAGTGGCAAGCTATCAGTCAGCTCAGCGAGCAAAGTCGAGAAAAGGGAGACAACGGATGGCCACGGACCTCTGGTTTGAAGACATGCACCGCACCGCCGAACAGCTGGCGGCACGCGGCGCACAACTCGCCGGCGGCCTGCGCCGGTTGGGCGTTGAGCAAGGCGACGTGGTCGCGGTGCTGCTGCGCAACGATCCCGCCTACGCCGACGTGGTCAACGCGTGCCGCACCGCCGGCTGCTACTACTGCCCGATCAACTGGCACTTCACCGCCGAGGAAGTGCGCTTCCTGCTGGCCGACAGCGGCGCCAAGGTGCTGGTGGTCCAGTCCGACCTGCTACCCGCGGTGCGTGAAGCCGTGCCCGCCGGCATGACCGTTCTGTCGGTCGGCGGCAGCGCCGAGGGCGCGATCGAATACGAAGGCTGGCTGGCGCAGCAGCCGGACTATGACGGCCCGCGCGTGGCGCCGCGCGGCCATATGGCCTACACCTCCGGCACCACCGGCCGGCCCAAGGGCGTGGTACGCGAACCGGTCCCGCTGGACCAGCTGGAAGCGCAGCAGGCGCGCGCGCGCTCGCTGGTGCGGCAGACCTATGGCCTCGAGCCGGGCTGCCGCGCGCTGATGTCGGCGCCGCTGTATCACAGCGCGCCGAGCTCGTTCATCCAGAATGCGCTGCAGATGGCCGAGCGCCTGGTGATCACGCCGCGCTTCGACGCCGAGCAGGTGCTGGCGCTGATCGAAAAGCACCGCATCGACGTGGTCTACCTGGTGCCGATCATGTACGTGCGCCTGCTCAAGCTGTCGCCCGAGGTGCGCGCGAAGTACGACCTGTCGTCGCTGCGCTTCGTCGCCTCGACCGGCTCGCCGTGCTCGCCGGAGGTCAAGCGCGCCATGCTCGACTGGTTTGGCCCGATCATCCACGAGACCTATGCCTCCAGCGAGGCCGGCATGATCACCGTGGCCACGCCGGCAGACGCCGCCGCGCGCCCCGGCACCGCCGGCCGCCCGGTCGACGACGCGCAGCTGCGCATCCTGGACGAAGACGGCCGCGAGTGCGCGCCGGGCGAGGTCGGCCTGGTCTACGTGCGCCAGCCCGCCTATCCCGACTTCAGCTACCGCAACAACGATGCGGCGCGCCGCGCGATCGACCGTGGCGGGCTGGTGACGCTGGGCGACATGGGCTACGTCGATGCCGATGGCTACCTGTTCATTTGCGACCGCGCGTCCGACATGGTGATCTCCGGCGGCGTCAACATCTACCCGGCCGAGATCGAGCACGAACTGGTGCGCTATCCCGGCGTGGCCGACTGCGTGGTGTTCGGCGTCCCCGACGACGAGTACGGCGAGCGCCTGCTCGGCATGGTGCAGCCGATGCCGGGCGCGGAAATCCGCGAGGCCGAGGTGATCGAATGGCTGCGCCAACGGCTGTCGGGCTTCAAGGTGCCGCGCAGCATCGTGATCGAGCCGCAGCTGCCGCGCGACGAGACCGGCAAGCTCGCCAAGCGCCGGCTGCGCGACCGATACTGGGAAGGCCGCCAGCGGCGCGTCTGAGTCTACCGGGCAGCGCGGCGATACAGAGATAACCACAGGAGGAGACGCGATGCACAAGGACAAGAAAGGACGGCGGGCCTGGCTCGCCGCGATGGCAGCGGGCGCGGGATGCGCGCTGGCTCTGTGGGGCGGCGCCGCGCAGGCCGCCTATCCGGACCGGCCGATCAAACTGGTGGTGCCATACACGCCGGGGGGCTCGACCGACCAGTTCGGACGCGCGCTGGCCGACGGCATGTCGCGCCAGCTCGGCCAGACCGTGGTGGTGGAAAACCGTCCCGGCGCCGCCACCATGATCGGCACCAACAGCGTGGCGCGTGCGCCCGCCGACGGCTACACCATGGTGCTGGCGACCAACGGCAGCATGGTGCTGAATCCCATGCTGTACAAGAAGATCACCTACGATCCGCCCAAGGACTTCAAGATCTTCACGATCGGCGCCGAGGCGCCGCTGGTGGTGGTGACCAACACCCAGGTGCCGGCCGCCAACATCAAGGAGTTCGCGGCCTACGCCAGGTCGTCCGGCGGCAAGCTCAACTATGCGTCGGTGGGGCTGGGCAATGCGCTGCAGCTGGCCACCGAGATGCTCAAGACCGAGCTGGGCATCAACGTCACGCACGTGCCTTACAACGGCAGCGCGCCGGCGCTGGCGGCCCTGCTGGCCAATGACGTGCAGCTGATGGTCGATGTGGTCAGCACCTCGCTGCCGCATATCAAGGCCGGCAAGCTCGAGGCGCTGGCGGTCACCGGCCGCACCCGGCTGGAGGTGCTGCCCAGCGTGCCGACCGTGGCCGAGAGCGGCTATCCCAATTTCCAGGCCGCGACGTGGTTCGGGCTGGCGGTGCCGGCGCAGACGCCCCCTGAAGCTGTAGCGAAACTGCAGGCAGCCGCTTCGCACGTGCTGAAGGAACCGCAGTTCCGCGCGACCTTCAGCGCGCTCGGGCTGATCGTGCAGCCGCCGCGCACGCAGGCGGAGATCGACCGCTATATCGAGGCGGACCGGGAGCATTGGGGAAAGGTGATCAAGGCGAATAGTATTTCGCTGGACTAGGAATGCACGCGCAGGCAAAGCGCTCGGCTTGCTCCCCTCTCCCGCGTGCGGGAAGGGGAGCCTTCATTTCGGGCGGAAGCCTGCTCAATGGCTCGCGCGAGCCGACCAACGGTAACGTAGGCCCACGTCGCAACGATGGGCGTATAGTTCTCGCTTGATCCCGGCCGGGCAAGTACCGTCGCCGCGCCGGATGTCCCCGCAACGCCCCCCGTGTCATGACCAAGCGCGAGCCCTCCGATCCCAAGGATCCCAATTCCGCCGACCCGTCGTCCACGGAGCCGGGCCAGCATCCAGACACCCAGGTCCAGCCTGAATCCTCCGCACAGCACCCCGATTCCCGCCTGCTGAACAAGCTCACCCGCCGCGCCCGCGTCGCTGCCTCGCGCAAGTCGCGCCAGGCCGGCCGCATATCGCGCACCACGCTGCGCTACACGGTCTTCATGTTCGGCGCCGGTTGCGTGGGCCTGTTTTCGCTGGTGTTCGCGTGGATCGCCGAGGTGGCGCTGCGCTGGAACCACCACCTGACGCAGGCCACGCCGTGGCTGGCGTTCGTGATGCTGCCGTTCGGCCTGGCCACGCTGCGCTGGCTGACGATCCGCTTCGCGCCGCAGGCGCGTGGCAGCGGCATCCCGCAGGTGATCGCCGCGTTCAGCCTGCCGCCGAATGGCCCGGCGCAGACGGCGCTGGTGTCATTGCGGCAATCGATGTGGAAGGTATTGCTGACCACGCTGGCGTTGCTGGCCGGGGCCTCGGTGGGCCGCGAGGGGCCATCGGTGCAGGTCGGCGCCGCGGCCATGGTGGCGTGGGGCCGCTGGTGCCAGGAGAAGCTGCGCTTCCGCATTGGCTTCCATCCCAATGCGTTGATCGCCGCGGGCGCGGCCGGCGGGCTGGCGGCCGCGTTCAATACGCCGCTGGCCGGCGTGGTGTTCGCCATCGAGGAGCTGGGGCGGGGTACCGCGGTGCGTTGGGACCGGCTGGTGCTGTCGGGGGTGCTGACCGCCGGTTTCCTGTCGCTGGCGGTGCTGGGCAACAACCCGTATTTCGTGGTCAAGGTGCCGATGCTGGTGCTGAGCAATGCGTGGGGCCCGGTGCTGGTGTGCGCGCTGCTCAATGGCGTGCTGGGCGGCTTCTTTGCCAAGGCGCTGGCCGGCGGCGTGCCTGGCGTGCTGCCCGCGCACTGGCGCGGCTGGGCGGCGCAGCATCCGGTGTGGGTTGCGTTCGGCTGCGGGCTGGTGGTGGCGGTGCTCGGCGTGGCGACCGCTGGCGCCACCTTCGGCACGGGCTACGAGCAGGCCTCGGCGCTGATCAACGGCGAATCGCATGCGACGCTGTGGTTCGGCATCGCCAAGCTGGTGGCGACGGTAGTGTCGTACTTTGCCGGCATCCCGGGCGGGATCTTCACGCCGGCGCTGGCGATTGGCGCGGGCATCGGCCAGAACGTGGCGCAGTTTGTCACCGGCATGGCCGAGCCGCGCGTACTGGCGCTGGTATCGATGGCGGCGTTCCTGGCCGCGGCCACGCAGGCGCCTATCACCGCCAGCGTGATCGTGATGGAGATGACACGCACGCAGGACCTGACCGTGTTCCTGCTGGCGGCGTCGTTGCTGGCATCGTTTATTTCGCGGCAGTTCTCGCCGCACCCGTTCTACCACCAGGTGAGCCACGGCTTCCGGCGCGAGGTGCAGGCGCTGGCGCGCGAGGCGCCGGCCTGACGGCACCGCATCTGGCACCGCCGCATCGCACGCCGCCGCAAGTGCAGGAGCCGCCGGGCCGATCGGTTAAGCTAGCGCTCGCCCCGATCCGCAGGCGTCCGGTGGCTTGCGCGGCACCCATGCCGTTGCTGCCTGCTGCCACGCGTGACCGTCGCCGCACCCGGCCCCAAGGAACATCCCGGCCGGGGCGTGCTCCAACCCGGAGCCGTTTTCCAGGAGTCAGACTTTGAAATTCCCCGTTGCCGCGCTGGCGCTCGCCGGCCTGATGGGCGCCGCCGGCGCCATTGCCGCTCCCGCCGCCAAGCCCGCCGCACCCGCACCCGCACCGGCGGCACCCTCCGCCAAGGCGGACAACAGCGCGCTGGCGCCGCTGCTGGGTATGCTCGAGATCGGCAACCCGCTGCCCGCGCTGCCCGACTGCGCCGACAAGCGCTCGCCCGACGGCCGCGACGTGACCGCGTTCTGCGTGGAACTGAAGGGCGACGGCCTGGTGCGCCAGGTTGGCGTGCCGCGCGACAAGCGCCCGGGCTTCATGGATGGCCCGCATGTGGTGGCCTTTGTCGACCGCAATGCGCTGGTTGGCCTGGTGGTGCCGACCGCCGGCGCCAATTCGCAGCAGGCCGCCGTCGACAGCATCAACGCACTGTATGGCAAGCCGTTCCGCCAGGAACAGGAAGAGATGCGCGACAAGGCCGGCAAGACCGTCAAGACGATTCATGCCGGGTGGATGAAAAGGCCGCTGACCGTCGAGCTTTACGCGATGCCGGAAGACCCCGCCACCGGCACCATCGAGATGCTGCTGCCGCAGGCGCGCGAACTGATGGCGGAAAAGGATGCCGAGGTGGCCGCCAAGCTGAATCCCGCGTCGGCACCGGCGGCGAAGGGCAAGGCCGAAAAATCTGAAAAAACAGAAAAGGCGGCCGCCAAGCCGCCTGCCAAGCCGGTCAACCCCGGCAGCTGGTAAGCAGGGCGAGGCTGTGACGGCACGCCGCCGTCACAGCCCTTCCATTACCTTGTCCAGCCCCCGCACCACGCCGCGCACGGTGTGGACCTTGCGGATCGCCAGCAGCGCGCCGGCGACATAGGGCTTGGAGCCGTCGCCGGCCTCGTGCTTGAGGTGCAGGCGCTGGCCGTCGGCGCCGAAGATCACCTCCACGCCGAGCTGGTAGCCCGGCAGCCGCACCGCATGCACCTGCGTGCCCGACATGGTCGCCCCGCGGGTTTCCCTCGGGCCGTTGACCTGGTCCACCGGCACCGCCTGCGCGGCGGTCTTGACCTGGCCGAGCCGGTACGCCAGCTCGCGCACCGTTCCGGACGGCACGTCGACCTTGCCGGCCTTGGCGTAGTCGATGATCTCCCAGTGTTCCAGGTGGCGCGCCGCCATTTCGGCAAACTTCTGCAGCAGCACCACGGTGATGGCGAAATTGCCGCAGGCCAGCACGCCGCGCTCGGCCTTGCGCGCTGCCGCGTCGATCTCGGCGTAGTCCTCGTCGGTCAGCCCCGAAGTGCCCACCACCACGTGCGCGCCGTGCGCCAGCGCCTGCACGATGTTGTGCTTGGCAATGGCCGGCTTGGTGTACTCGACATAGACGTCATAGGGCGTCTGCCCCAGCGCTTCGATGCTGGCGGCAGCCACGCCCGGCGTGTCGGCATGGCCGGTCAGCTGCGCCAGCGGCTGTCCGGCGGCGCCGCGCGACAGGCCTGCCACCAGCGCCATATCGGGGGCATGCGCCACGCCGCGCGCCAGTTCACCGCCGGCCCAGCCGGTCACGCCGCCCACGGCGACACGGATCGGATTGCTCATTGGATATCTCCGCTTTGGCTTGTTCGGTCTGCGAGCATACCGCTTCAGCCGGCAGCGCGCCGGCGGTCGAGCTTGCGCGCCAGCACGATCGAGGTGGTGGTGTGGTTCACGCCGTCGAGCATGCCGATCTCGTCCAGCAGCCGGTCCAGCCGGTCGTGCGTGTCGCAGCGGATCGCCACCATGTAATCGACCGGCCCGCTGACCGAGTTGACCTCTTCGATCTCGGGCAGGCGCTGCAGCGCGCGCAGGATCGCCGGCGCGGCCTTGGGCTGCACCGACAGCCCGCAGTAGGCCAGGATGGCGTTGTCTTCCATCTTCTGCCCCAGGCGCACGCCATAGCCGGCGATCACGCCGCTGCGCTCCAGCCGCGCGATGCGGGCGACCACGGTGGTGCGGGCGATCCCCAGCTGCCGGGCGAGGTTGGCGGCGCTTTCGCGCGCATTCGCCTGCAGCAATGACAGCAGATGGCGGTCGGTCACGTCGAGTTCGGTCATAACGTCGGGCAGGTTCGTCGTTTCGTTCGATTATGGCGGGTTTTCGTCGTTCTTGTGCCTTCATTCCGTCGCAGGCGCTATCCATACTCCAGTCACGGGACAACCTTTCTTGTGGACGGAGACACCATGCAACCCTCGAACCTGGGCCGGCAGGCCCCACCAGACCTGCCCAAGGCGAACCGCCCGCTGCACGTGACGGTGCTGGGCGCGGGCAAGATCGGACGCACCATTGCCGCCATGCTGCATGACAGCGGCGACTACCGCGTCAGCGTGGTCGACCATGACGCGCGCCGCCTCGACGGCCTGCCGCGCGGCGTGCTGGCGCGCGCCGGCGATCCCACCGAGCCGGGCACCTGCGCCGCGCTGCTGGCCGGCGCCGACGCGGTGCTCAACGCGCTGCCGTTCCACGCCGCCATCGCCGTGGCCTCGGTCGCGGCGCGCCTGGGCGTGCATTACTTCGACCTGACCGAGGACGTGGCCGCCACCCATGCGATCCGCCAGCTGGCCCAGAACGCGCGCTCGGTGCTGATGCCGCAGTGCGGGCTGGCGCCGGGCTTTATCGGCGTGGTCGGGCACGACCTGGCGCGGCGCTTCCTGCGTGGCGGCGGCGAGCTGCTGGACCTGCAGATGCGTGTCGGCGCGCTGCCGCGCTATCCCAGCAACGCGCTCAAGTACAACCTGACCTGGAGCACCGAGGGACTGATCAACGAGTACTGCAACCCGTGCGAAGCCATCGTCGACGGCCGCTGCGTCGAGCTGCCGGCGCTGGAAGGGCTGGAAAGCTTCGCGCTGGACGGTATCGAGTACGAAGCCTTTAATACATCTGGGGGCCTCGGCACGCTGCCCGAGACGCTGGCCGGGCGCGCGCGCCACGTCGACTACAAGTCGATCCGCTATCCCGGCCACTGCGCGCTGATGAAGCTGCTGCTCAACGACCTGCGCCTGCGCGAGCGCCGCGACTGGCTGCGCGAGATCTTCGACCGCGCCATCCCGGTGACCGAGCAGGACGTGGTGATCGTGTTCGCCACCGCTACCGGCTACCCGGCCGGCGGCGAACGCGGGCGCGGGCCGCTGACGCAGGCTTCGTTTTCGGCGCGCATCGGCGGGGTCGACAACAAGGACGGGCACGTCAACGCAATCCAGCTGACCACCGCGGCGGGCATCTGCACCGCGCTGGACATGGTGGCCAGCGGCGCGCTGCCGCAGGCGGGCTTCGTGCGCCAGGAGGCGATGCCGCTCGACGCCTTCCTCAAGAACCGCTTCGGCCGCCACTACACGCAGCATCCGCTGCAGGAGACCCTCGTATGAAAGCGCAAGAATTCGCAGCCTGCTGGGATTCGCTCGGGCTGCCGCGGCCATGGCACGACGGCACGCCTGCCGGCGCGGTGACGGTGCGCTCGCCGGTCGACGGCGAGGCCATCGGCCATGTGCCGGCCTGCACGCCGGCACAGGCCGATGCGCTGATCGCCCGCGCGCACGCGGCGCAGAGCACCTGGGCGCTGCTGCCGGCGCCGGCGCGCGGCGAGATCGTGCGCCGCTTCGGTGAGGTGCTGCGCGAGCACAAGCCCGCGCTCGGCCGGCTGGTGTCGCTGGAAACCGGCAAGATCCTGCAGGAAGGGCTGGGCGAGGTGCAGGAGATGATCGACATCTGCGATTTCGCCGTGGGCCTGTCGCGCCAGTTGCACGGCCTGACCATCGCCTCGGAGCGCCCGCAGCATGCCATGCGCGAGACCTGGCATCCGTACGGCTTGTGCGGCGTGATCTCGGCCTTCAATTTCCCGGTGGCGGTGTGGGCCTGGAACGCGGCGCTGGCGCTGGTGTGCGGCAACGGCGTGCTGTGGAAGCCGTCGGAGAAGGCGTCGCTGTGCGCGCTGGCCGCGCACGGGCTGCTCGAGCGCGTGCTGGCCGCGGCGGCGCCGCAGCATGCCGGCATCACCGCGGTGCTGCCGGGCGGGCGCATGCTAGGCAACCACCTGGTGCAACACGCGGCGGTGCGGCTGGTCAGCGCGACCGGCTCGACCCGCATGGGCCGCGAGGTCGGCATCGCCTGCGCCGGGCAGTTCAAGCGCAGCATCCTTGAACTGGGTGGCAACAACGCCGCCATCGTCGCACCTTCGGCCGATATCGAGCTGGCGGTGCGGGCCATCACCTTCGCCGCGGCGGGCACGGCGGGCCAGCGTTGCACCACGCTGCGCCGCTGCTTCGTCCATGCCGACCTGATGGATACCATGGCGAGCCGGCTGGTCACGGTGTTCGACCGGCTTCCGGTCGGCGATCCGCTCGACGACGGCACGCTGATCGGGCCGCTGATCGACAACGCAGCGGGCGACGCCATGGCCAACGCGCTCGCCGCGTGCCGCGCGCAGGGCAATATCGTCACCGGCGGCGAACGGCTGCTGACCGCGCGCTTCCCGCATGCCTGCTACGTGCGGCCGGCGCTGGTGATGACGGACGTGCAGCACGACACCATGCTGACCGAGACCTTCGCGCCGATCCTGTACCTGATGCCGTACACCAGCTTCGACGAGGCGATCGCACTGAACAATGCCGCCGCGCACGGGCTGTCGTCGTGCATCTTCACCGAGTCGATGCGCGAGGCCGAGCGCTTCCTGTCGTCGGCGGGCAGCGACTGCGGCATCGCCAACGTGAATATCGGCACCAGCGGGGCGGAGATCGGCGGTGCTTTCGGCGGCGAGAAGGCGACCGGCGGCGGGCGCGAGTCGGGATCGGATGCGTGGAAGGGGTATATGCGCAGGGCGACCAACACCATCAACTACGGCGATTCATTGCCGCTGGCGCAGGGGGTACGGTTCGAGATCTGAAGGGGGCGCGGGGCCGGCGCGTAGGGAACGGTAACAAGCCTTACATGCCTTTGACGCCGTATTACGCCAGTTGCCCGTATAACGTCAGCAGGGGCAGGCACATGCCCGATTCCGGCCCTGAGGTCCCCTAGGAAAACAACCATGAAACTGCTGACGATTGGACTGGCTGCCGCGGCGGCCTCGGTCACCCTGCTGGGCGGCTGCGCCGTCTATCCCACCCCCGCCGGCCCCGCCGTGGGTCCAGCGCCGGTCTATGTTGCCCCCGCGCCGGTCGTGGTCGCGCCGCGGCCGTATTACTACGGCGGTTACGGCTACTACGGTCGTGGCTATCGTCGCTGGTAATGACAGCAGGAATGACAGCAATATCGCCGCGATCCAATGAGGTAGCGGCAAGATAGGCAGGATTGAAGCAACGGCGGGGAGCCCGGCAACAGCGTTCAGTTGCCGCCCGCCGCGTCACCGGGCCGGGCATTGAGCCCGCCCCAGCTGGGCGTGAGCGTCTGGCCGATCTCGGGCAGGTCGACCAGGTCCAGCACCCGGCCGACCGTATGGTCGACCAGCTCGGCAATGCTCTGCGGCTTCTGGTAGAAGCCCGGCACCGGCGGGAACACGATCCCGCCCATTTCAGTCACGGCCGTCATGTTGCGCAGGTGCGCAAGGTTCAGCGGCGTTTCCCTCACCATCAGGACCAGCTTGCGCCGCTCTTTCAGCGTGACGTCGGCGGCGCGCGTGATGAGGTTATCCGACAGGCCGTGCGCGATCGCGGCCAGCGTGCGCATGGAGCAGGGCGCCACCACCATCGCGTGGGCGCGAAACGAGCCGCTGGCAATGGTGGCGCCAATATCGCGCACGTTGTGCACGACACTGGCCAGCGCTTCCACCTCGGCACGGCCGATGTCGAGCTCGTGCTGCAGGTTCATCACGCCGGCCGGCGAAATCAGCAGGTGGGTTTCCACCGCGAGCGCCGCGCGCAGCACTTGCAGCAGGCGCACGCCGTAGATGGCGCCGGTGGCGCCCGTGATCGCGACGATCAGCCGCCGCGGCGGTACCGTCCCCGCCGTGGCCGGTGGGGCAGCGCTCGCGGGCATGGCGGGCTCAGCCCTTCAGCAGGGTTTGCAGTTCGCCGTTCTGGTACATCTCCATCATGATGTCCGAGCCGCCGATGAACTCGCCGTTCACGTAGAGCTGCGGGATGGTCGGCCAGCTGGCGTATTCCTTGATGCCCTGGCGGATGCTTTCGTCGTCCAGCACGTTGACCGTGGTCGGCGCGTCGACGCCGCAGGCCTTCAGGATCTGGATGGCGCGGCCCGAGAAGCCGCACATCGGGAACTGCGCGGTGCCCTTCATGAACAGGACTACCGGGTTGCCCTTGACGATCTGGTCGATCTTTTGGTGCATGTCGCTCATGGTCTGCTTTTCAGTTGGATGGCGCCGCCGTGCCGGCGCCGCCTGGGGGGAAAGGGGAAAAGGGATGCCGCACGGCAAGCCACGCGGCGGGAATCTACCGACGATTTTACCGGAATCGCCGGCGGGCTTCAGGGTTGCGCCCCGGACCAGCGTCCGCCGGTGCAGCGCTCCTGGCCCGCCAGGTCGCGCGCGGTGAAGACGTCGGTGAAGCCGGCCTCCTCCAGCAGCGCGCGCGTCGCCTGGGCCTGGTCGAAGCCGTGCTCCATCAGCAGCCAGCCGCCCGGCAGCAGCCGCTGCGGCGCGCCGTCGACGATCGTGCGCAGGTCGGACAAGCCATCCTGGTGGTCGGTCAGCGCATCGATGGGCTCGAAGCGCAGGTCGCCTTCGGCCAGGTGCGGGTCGCCCGCGGCGATATAAGGCGGGTTGCTGACAACCAGATGGAAGCGCAGCCCGGGCGGCAGCGCGGCGTACCAGTCCGATACCAGGAAGTGGATACGGTCGGCGCCAAGCGCGCTGGCGTTATCCTGCGCCACCATCAGCGCGCCGGGCGAGATATCGGTGGCCCAGACCTGCGCATCGGTGCGTTCGCGCGCCAGCGTCACGGCCAGGATGCCCGAGCCTGTGCCCAGGTCAAGCACCAGCGGGCGGGACACGTCGGCCAGCCGCGCCAGCGAGGCTTCGGCGGCGATCTCGGTGTCCGGGCGCGGAATCAGCACATCGGGGGTGACGCGGAACTTGCGGCCGAAGAATTCACGCTCGCCCAGCAGGTAGGCCATCGGCTCGCCAGCGAGCCGCCGCGCCAGCAGCGTGGCAAAGGCATCGCGCTGGGCCAGCGTGAGCGTGTCGGTATCGCGCGTGATCAGTTGCGTGCGGGTGAGCCCGGTCACGTGCGTCAGCAGCATGCGCGCTTCCAGCGCAGGCAGGCCCACCATGGCAGCGAGGGTCTGGGCTTCGCGCAGCGTTGGCGTGGCCGGCAGCGCGGCAGTGTTCGGGGAAGACATCAGGTAGGGACGGTTCTGTTGCCGGCCACAAAAAACCCCACCGGCACAGGGCCTGGCGGGGCTTTGAGGCGGGACTTCCGGCGTATCGCCAAGTGTACCGCCCATCGGAGGCGGGCGGCATAAAGCCCCCGCCGGGACGATTACTTATTGACGGTGTCCTTGGCCTTGTCGGCGCCGGCATTGACGGCGTCCTTGGCTGCCTGCTTGGCATTTGCCATGGCGTTGCCGGCTTCTTCCTTGGCCTTCTCGGCGGCGACCGACGCGCTCGAAGCGGCATCGCTGGCGGCAGCCTTGGCGGCGTCGGCAGCGCTGCTGGCTGCTGCTGCGGCGTCGCTGGCGGCGGCCTTGGCCGATTCAGCGGCGCTTTGCATGGCGCTGTCGGCGCTGGAAGCCGCGGGTGCTTCTTCCTTCTTGCTGCAAGCGGCCATGGCCGCGGTGATCATCAACAGCGCGAGCAGTTTTTTCATGATTTCGTCCTGGAAAGTGTTTTGGGAGAGACTTACCCGGCACCATTCTCCGTTTGCCGGTCGAGAACGATTATAGACAGCGCGTTTACCCCTACCAGTGCTGTTTCAAGCATTTACAAGAAATACAAAGTCTTGTAGGACGTTACGCGCGGTTCGCGCATGAAGCCGGCTTGGCCGGCTTATGCGTCTTCGCCGAGTGCCGCCAGCTGGTCCGCCTGGTGCTCCGCGGCCAGCGACGCCAGCAGCTCGTCCATGTCGCCGTCCATGATCATGTCGATCTTGTAGAGCGTCAGGTTGATGCGGTGGTCGGTCACGCGGCCTTGCGGGAAGTTGTAGGTGCGGATGCGGTCGCTGCGGTCGCCCGAGCCGATCAGGTTGCGCCGCGTGCTGGCTTCCTTCGCCTGCGCGGCGCGGGTCTGCATGTCCTTGATGCGCGCGGCCAGCACCTTCATCGCCTTGTCCTTGTTGCGGTGCTGCGACCGGTCGTCCTGGCACTCGACCACGATGCCGGTCGGCAGGTGGGTCAGGCGCACGGCCGAATCAGTCTTGTTCACGTGCTGGCCGCCGGCGCCGGAGGCGCGGAAGGTGTCGACGCGCAGGTCGGCCGGATTGATCTCGACCTCGCCGACCTCGTCGGCTTCCGGCATGACTGCCACCGTGCAGGCGGACGTGTGGATGCGCCCCTGTGCCTCGGTGGCCGGCACGCGTTGCACGCGATGGCCGCCGGATTCGAACTTCAGCTTCGAAAACGCGGCATCGCCGGCGATCCGCACGATGACTTCCCGGAAACCACCCAGGTCGGACTCGGACTCGCTCATGATCTCGACCTGCCAGCGCTGGCGCTCGGCGTAGCGCGTGTACATCCGCAGCAGGTCGGCGGCGAACAGCGCGCTTTCCTCGCCACCGGTCCCGGCGCGGATTTCGAGCAGCAGGTTGCGGTCGTCGTTGGGATCCTTGGGCAGCAGCAGGCGCTGCAGGCTCTGTTCCAGCGCCTCCAGCCGCTCGCGCGCGCTGGCGATCTCGTCGGCGGCGAAGTCCTTCATCTCGGCATCGTCCAGCAGTGCCTGCGCGGTGCCGAGGTCGTCCTGTGCCTGACGGTATTGCCCATACTGCTCGGCCACCGGCGACAGCTCGGCATGCTCGCGGCTGAGCTTGCGGTACTGGTCGATGTTGGCGGTCGCGTCTTCGCGCGCGAGCAGGGCGCTGACTTCATCGAGTCGCTCGGCCAGTTGGTCGAGCTTGGCAAGCATGCTGGCTTTCATCGGGAATCGGGGGAATGAGGAAGGCCGGTGGGCCGGGGCTGCCGGGATTGCGGCGGCGGCGTGCCAGCGCGGTCGGCGCGTGGCAAGACGGGAGCGCGGCTAGCGCTCGGAGTGGCTGCTGTGGCGGAACAGGCCCGGCACCAGGCGCAGCAGCGCCTCGCGGTCTTCGCCCTGGGTATGGTTCAGCGCGTGGGTCGGGCCGTGCAGGAACTTGCGGGTCAGCGCGCCGGACAGGGCTTCAAGCACCGCCTCGGGGTCGTCGCCGCGTGCCAGCATGCGGCGCGCGCGCTCCAGCTCGGCCTGACGGATGGCTTCGCCGCTGGTCTGCAGCTCGCGGATGACCGGCACCACGCTGCGCGTTTCCAGCCAGTGCATGAAGTTCTGCACGCGGCTTTCAATGATGGCCTCGGCCTGCGCGACTGCGGCCTGGCGCAGCGCGTTGCCTTCGCGCACGATCGCGCCGAGGTCGTCGACGGTGTACAGGAAGACGTCGTCCAGGCGCGCGACTTCCGGTTCCACGTCGCGCGGCACGGCCAGGTCGACCATCATGATCGGGCGGTGCTTGCGGCGCTTGACCGCGCGCTCCACCGCGCCCAGGCCGATGATCGGCAGCGAGCTGGCGGTGCAGGACACCACGATGTCGAATTCATGCAGCCGCTCGCCCAGGTCGGTCAGGCGGATCGCCTGCGCGGTCAGGCCCTGGCCGGACAGTTGCTCAGCCAGTTTCTCGCCGCGCTCGACAGTGCGGTTGGCCACCACGATCTGGCGCGGCTGCTGCGCCGCGAAGTGGGTCGCGCACAACTCGATCATCTCGCCCGCGCCGATAAACAGCACGCGCTGGGTCGAGACGCTTTCAAAGATCCGTTGCGCCAGCCGCACCGCGGCCGCGGCCATCGATACGGAGTGCGCGCCGATCTCGGTCTGGCCGCGCACTTCCTTGGCCACCGCGAAGGTGCGCTGGAACAGCTGGTTCAGGTACGTCCCCAGCGAGCCGGCCTCGCCGGCGGTGCGCACGGCATCCTTGAGCTGGCCCAGGATCTGGGTTTCGCCCAGCACCATAGAATCCAGCCCGCTGGCCACGCGAAAGGCATGGCGCACGGCCTCGGACTGCGGCAGCGCGTACAGGTGCGGGGCCAGTTCGCCGGCCGGCACGTTGTGGTGCTGCGACAGCCACCGCAGGGTATGCTCGAAACCTTCCTGCCCCGGCTTCAGGACGTCGGTGGCGCAGTAGATCTCGGTGCGGTTGCAGGTGGAAAGGATGGCGGCTTCGGTGCCGCTGCGGCCGGACAGGTGCTCGCGCAGCGCGCCCAGTGCCGGTTTGATCTGCTCGAGCGGAAACGCCACCCGCTCGCGCAGCGAGACTGGTGCCGTCGTGTGGTTGATGCCGATCGCGAGCAGTTGCATTTGTTGGGGACAGGTACGATCCGGAGCGTGGCCGGACCGGTTGTCATTATACCGCCGGCACCACAGATTGCAGGCGCATACCCAGTATGCGTCGCAACCGCGCTAGTTTGCAGTATCGTTACGGCGCGGTGCGCGGATGTGATCCAGGCGGCCGTGATTCAGGCTACACAGGAGAAGCGGATGCCGGGCACCTTGATCGTGGGTTTGCTGGTGGGGCTGGCGGCGCGCCGGCTGCACCCGGCCGGACGCGTCGTGACCCTGCCGGCCGCGCTGGTGCTGGGCGCGGCGGGCGCGGCGGCCGCTTTCTATGGCGGCCGCGCGCTGCACCTGTTCGTCGACGGGCAGCTCAGCAGCTGGCTGGCGGTGATCGGCGGCGCCGCTATCCTGGTGGGTGCCTGGGGCGCGGTCCGGCCGCGCGGACGGTAAAGACAGAACCGGCGCGGCGGTCGGAAATCTGCGCGCCGCTTGATCCTGGTCAGGTCCGCACGGGATCCGCTTCGGCGCGCGCGGCCAGGAGCCGGCGCAGCACGCCGTTGGAATAGTGGCTGGCCACTTCCTTCAGGAATGCCGCGAAATCCACATGGGCGGTATCGTCGGCCCGGTCCGACACCGTGCGCATGACCGCGTAGGGGACGCCGTATTCATGGCACACCTGCGCCACCGCGGCGCCTTCCATCTCCACCGCCAGCAGCCCGGGCAGCCGCTCGCGCAGTTCCGCCACCGCGGCCGGGGCGCCGATAAACTGGTCGCCGCTGGCAATCATGCCTTTGTGCAGCGCCGGCGTGGCCACGCCGAAGCGGGCCAGCACCTCCGGCGGCACGTCGGCGGCCAGGTCGAGCCGCAGGAAATCCGCGGCCGCGCCCTCCAGTTCCGCGGTCAGTGCCGGGTCGGCCGGGAACTCGGCGCGGTCCAGCAGCGGCACTTCATGGCGGCCGAAGAACGGGCGCGCGTCGAGGTCGTGCTGGACCGTCCGATCCGCGATGACGATGTCGCCGACGCTGGTGTCGGCGCCGACACCGCCGGCCAGCCCGGTAAAGACCACCTGGGTGGCGCCGAACTCCCGGATCAGCGTGACCGTGGTCGCCGAGGCTGCCACTTTGCCCATGCGCGCCAGCACCAGCACGCACGGCTGGCCGTACAGGTTGCCGACGTAATAGTCGCGCATGCCGATGGTGTGCACCGTGGCGCGGCTGTCGTCGTGGCGCATCGCGGCCACCAGGCCGTCGACTTCATCGTGGATGGCGGCAAGGATTCCCAGGGTCATGGGGCAGGCAGAGTGGAAGGCGGAAAACCAGAGCATACCGGCGCCCATGCGGCAGGCATAGCGCCGGCGCGCCGCAAGGCGGGTGCGATCCGGGCGCCGCTTTGCTAAAGTCCAACGCATCCGGGCACGCAAGGGCGAGCATGCAAGTCACCTCCACCGTGGCAAACGGCGAACGGCGCGCCATCCGCCGGGCACTGGCCGACTGGCGTGCACGCGGACGGCTGGCTGCCGAGGCGATCGCCGCCCCTTGGGCGCGCACCGAGCCGGCCGCTGCCGACTGGCGCCGCTGGCTCGACCAGGCGCTGATGGCGCTGGGCACCGCGTTGCTGTGCGCCGGCGTGATCGTTTTCTTTGCCTTCAACTGGCAAGACCTGCACAAGTTCTCCAAATTCGGCTTGCTCGCCGCCGCCATCACGGTGCTGGCCGCGTTCGCCTGGCTGCGACCCGCCGCCGACGCCGCCGGCCGCGCCGCGCTCGGGGGCGCGCAGGTGCTGGCCGGCGTGATGCTCGCCGTGATCGGCCAGACCTACCAGACCGGGGCCGATGCCTGGCAGCTGTTTGCGCTGTGGACGCTGCTGGCGGTGCCGTGGGCGCTGGCGGCGCGCGCGGCGCCGCACTGGTGGCTGGTGCTGGTGGTCGGCAACGTGGCGCTGCTGCGCTACTTCAGCATCCGTTTCGGCATGGAAGGCCTGTTCGCGCTGTTGTTCGACAGCCGCTACCTGCGCACCGCCACCCTGATCCTGCTGGGCGCGGTGCTGCTGCAACTGGCGCTGTGGCACCTGCTGGCCGCCCGCGCGCCCGGGCTGGGCTTTCGGGGACAGACCGGCAGCCGCTTGCTGGCGGCGCTCGCGTGCGTGCAGGCCGGCTCGCTGGGGCTGACCAGCCTGTTCGACAGCCGCTTCGATGCTCCGCCGTTCGCGATTGCAGTGGCCGTGCTGGCAGGGCTGGCGTGGTGGTACCGGCAACGCGCCTTCGATATCGTCGTGCTGAGCCTGACCTGCCTGACGGGCATCGTGCTGGTGGTGGCCGGACTCGGCAAGCTGCTGTTCGAGGGCAAGGGCGACTTCGGCGCGTTCCTGCTGCTCGGGCTGGTCACCATCGGCCTGGCCGCCGGCGCGGCGGCGTGGCTGATGCGCGCCTATCGTGCTCAACTGCGCGCCCAGCTGGAGCAGGCATGAACACCACCTTGCAGACCGAGCAACGGCTCTGGCGTGAACTGGCCGCGCGCGGCGCGGTGCAGGGCGAATGCCCGGAACACAGCCACGCGCCGTGGGCGGTGCGATGCCTGATGGGCGCGGCCGGCTGGCTTGGCGCCTTGTTTTTCCAGATGTTCCTGGTCGGGACCGTGTTCGTGGCCGCGCGCGAGAACGGCGTCGCCATGGCAGTGACCGGACTGGCCATGATCGCGCTGGCCGCGTTGCTGTACTGGCGTGGCGGCGGGATCGCTGCGAGCCAGTTCGCGCTGGCGGTCAGCCTGTGCGGGCAGGGAATGGCGGTGTATGGGCTGGTCGAGGCGCTCGATTTTAGGCGCGTGACCGAAACCGCCGGATTCTGGGGCGGCATCGCGCTGTTCGAAGGCGTGCTGGTTTTGCTGATGCCCAACCGGCTGCACCGGCTGCTGTCCGGGCTTGGCGTGTGGATCGGGCTGGCGGGCGCGATGTATCTTGTCCTGCCGCACGCGTCCGCTGATGACTGGCTGGCGCTGACGTGGACGCTCGGCTGGCTGGCGCCGCTGGGCTGCGCGCTGGTGACCGGCTTCACGCTGGCCGAGGCGCGCGTGTGCGCTGCGGGGCGGCATGCGCTGCTGGAGCCGCTCGCCGATGCCACGCTGCTGGCCGCACTCGCCATGGCGCTGGTGGTGACCGGGATGAGCCATCCGATGGCGTGGCTGTTCGATCCCGAGGCGGGGCGCCTGTCGGTCGCGCACTGGATCGGGGGCGCGCTGCTGACGCTGGTGCTGGCCGGCTTTGCCCTGGCCGAATGCCGCCGCCTGGCCACGGGCTCCGCCATGCAGGCGGCGGTGCTCGCCGGCACGCTCGCCTTTGGCGCGCTGATGGCCGCGGCGCCTGCCGTCGTCGCCGGCGCGCTGGCGCTGGCACTGGCCCTGCGCCGGGCCTCCATGGCCTGGATGGGCCTGGGCGTCGCCGCCATCGCCATCGGCTTTGTCTGGTACTACAGCGCGCTGCACTGGACCCTGCTGGCCAAGTCCGTCACGCTGGCCGCGGCGGGCGTCCTGTTGCTGGCCGGGCGCTACTGGCTGCTGCGCGGCCGCCCCGGCAAGGAGTTCGCATGAAGCGCTGGATCGTGATCGCCTGGGCGCTGACCCTGGCGCTGGCCGCCATCGGCATCGCCGGCAAGGAAACGCTGCTGGCCCGCGGCGACACCGTCTTGCTGCGGCTCGCGCCGGTCGATCCGCGCTCGCTGATGCAGGGCGACTACATGGCGCTGAACTTCGACATCGGCAACCAGATCCGCGCGGCGCAGGGGCCGGCGGAGCGCCGCCCGCGCGACGGAGTGGCCGTGATCCGGCGCGACGCGCAGGGCGTGGCCGGCTTCGTGCGGCTGCATGACGGCGGGCCGATGGGCGTGGGCGAGCAATTGCTGCGTTTCCAGGCGGCGAGGTCGCGCTGGGGCGGGGCGCAGGTGCAGGTGTCGACCGATGCGTACTTCTTCCAGGAAGGGCAGGGCGAGCGCTTTGCCGGGGCCATGTACGGGGAGTTCCGCGTGGGCGCGGATGGCCAGGCGTTGCTGGTGGGGCTGCGGGGGAAGGAACTGGAAAAGCTGTGAAGCGGCAGGGTGGCTCCGCTGCGCGCAGCAGAAAGCAAAAAACCCGCGAAATCGCGGGTTTTTTGTCGGCGGGGCTGGCTCAGACGTTGAACAGGAAGTTCATCACATCCCCGTCCTTCACCACGTATTCCTTGCCTTCAGCGCGCATCTTGCCGGCTTCCTTGGCGCCGTTCTCGCCCTTGAACGCGATGTAGTCGTCATAGGCAATGGTCTGCGCACGGATAAAGCCGCGTTCGAAGTCGGTATGGATCACGCCGGCCGCCTTGGGCGCGGTGTCGCCGACATGGATGGTCCAGGCGCGCACTTCCTTCACGCCGGCGGTGAAGTAGGTCTGCAGGCCCAGCAGCTTGAAGCCGGCGCGGATCACGCGGTCCAGGCCCGGTTCTTCCATGCCCAGGTCGGCCAGGAATTCGGCCTTGTCGGCGTCGTCCAGGTCTGCGATCTCGGCTTCGATGGCGGCGCAGACGGCAACCACCGGGGAATCGGTCTGCTTGGCGTACTCGCGCACCGCGTCGAGGTGCGGATTGTTTTCGAATCCGTCTTCAAGCACGTTGGCGACGTACATGGTCGGCTTGGCGGTGATCAGGCAGAACGGACGGATGGCATCCCATTCTTCCGGGGCCAGAGCGAGGGTGCGCACGGCCTTGGCCTGGTCGAGCACGGCTTGCGCCTTTTCCAGCACGGCGACCAGGCGCTGGGCTTCCTTGTCGCCGGCGCGGGCCGGCTTGACGTAGCGGGCCAGGGCCTTTTCCACGGTAGCCAGGTCGGCCAGAGCCAGTTCGGTGTTGATGACCTCGATGTCCGACAGCGGGTCGACCTTGCCGGCCACGTGGATCACGTTCTCGTCCTCGAAACAGCGCACCACGTGGGTGATGGCGTCGGTTTCGCGGATATTGGCCAGGAACTGGTTGCCCAGGCCTTCGCCCTTGGACGCACCCGCGACCAGGCCGGCGATGTCGACGAACTCGACGGTGGCCGGCAGGATGCGCTCAGGCTTGACGATCTCGGCCAGGTTGCCGAGCCTCGAATCCGGCACTTCGACCACGCCCACGTTGGGCTCGATCGTGCAGAACGGATAGTTTTCGGCGGCGATGCCGGCCTTGGTCAGGGCATTGAACAGCGTGGACTTGCCGACGTTGGGCAGGCCGACGATGCCGCATTTGAGGCTCATGGTCTTGTCTTAGGAAATCAAGGGTTTGCAGGATGCGGTCCGGTGCCTGGGCGGGCTGGCGACGGCACGAGGCGCGCCAGTCGCGGGACTGCATCGGACGAGGCAAACACGTCACATCGAGCGCAGGCTCGACGGCTGTGCGGGGTCTGCCACGGAAAACGGCAATTGTAACCCTATCGGGCCTTCGGGTAGATGCGTGGGCACCGTCCCCCGCCATATAAAAACCCCATACAAAACAAGACGGCCAGGAATGCATTCCTGGCCGTTGCGTGAGCGCCGCTTCCGCTCAATCGGAATCCACGACGTTCATGCGCCGTCAGTGAACTGGTCCCGCTTGTCAGTGGTCTTGGCGCCGTCCGTAAACATGTCGCGCCTGTCGATTGCCCTTGCACCATCCAGGAACACGTCCCGCCGGTCGATTGACCGTGCTCCATCCGAATACACATCGAACTTGGAAACCTTGGCGCCGTCGGTATAAACGTCCCGCGGGCCAGTCGTGCCTCCGAATGCCGATCCCCCTACAACCGCGATACTAGCCGCGGCAAGCCAAAGCGCCCTCTTCAACATTGTTCCACCTCCCTTCAGGTGGTTCGTCCCCGGTCAGAAACATTTCGTTTCAATATAGGCTGTGTGTTTCCGAACTTGAGCCCGTGCACGGATTGATTTGTCATAAGCCTAATGACCTGAGGAAATAATGAACGGCCCATCCAACCCCGCCCGCCAGGCCCCCGGAGTGACGTAGCTATAATCCAGCCATGACCCGATCCCACGCGTCCGCGCGCCACGCTGTGCGCAATTCCTCCGCTTTCCAGGCTACCGTCGTTGGCGGCGGCATCGTCGGCAAGTCCTGTGCCTTGTTGCTGGCCCAGCAGGGTATGGACGTGGCGCTGGTGGCGCCGAAGCCGCCCCGCGGCGTCGGCCGCGCGCCGGCAGGGCCGGAGGACTGGGACAGCCGTATCTATGCGTTCTCCGCCAGTTCGCAGGCGCTGCTGGAGCGGATGCGCGTGTGGGAGGCGCTGGACCCGGCGCGGATCCAGCCGGTGCGCGACATGCGCGTCTTTGGCGACGTCAGCGCCGCCGAAACCTCGCCCAGCCTGGACGGCGACCTGCATTTCTCCGCCTACGCCGCCGCGGTGCCGCAGCTGGCGTGGATCGTTGAATCCGGCCATGTCGAGCGCGCGCTCGACACCGCGCTCGGCTTCCAGCACCAGGTGAGCTGGCACGACGGCACCGCCAGCGTGTGCGAGCGCGATCCGGAGGGCATTACCCTGACGCTGGACAATGGCACCCGGCTGCGCACGGCGCTGGCGATTGGCGCCGACGGCGCGCGCTCGTGGCTGCGCCAGCAGTGCCACATCGGCGTCAGCACGCGCAAGTACCGCCAGCTCGGCGTGGTCGCCAACTTTGCCTGTGCGCGTGCGCACCACGAGACCGCCTGGCAGTGGTTCCTGGGCGCGCCGGAAAAGCTGATGGCCGACGAAGAGCCTGCCAACGGCGAGGTGCTGGCGATGCTGCCGTTGCCCGGCAACCATGTCTCGATGGTCTGGTCGGCAGACGAAGCGCATGCGCGCGACCTGCTCGCGCTGTCGCCCGAGGCGCTTGCCGCCACCGTGATGCAGGCCGCCGCCGGCGCGGTCGGCAGCCATTTCGGCACGCTGCGCTGCGTGACGCCGGCGCAGGGCTTCCCGCTGGTGCTGCAGCGCGCCGACCAGTTCGTGCAGCCGCACGTGGCGCTGGTCGGCGACGCCGCCCACGTGGTGCACCCGCTGGCCGGGCAGGGCATGAACCTGGGCCTGCGCGATGTCGCGGAACTTGGCCGCGTGATGGCCGACAAAGAACCTTTCCGCAGCGAGGGCGACCTGCGCCTGCTGCGCCGCTACGAGCGCGCGCGCGCCACCGACCTGCTGTCGCTGACCGCGGCCACCGACGGGCTGCACCGCTTGTTCTCGCTGCCTGGCGGCGTGGCACGCGTGGTGCGCAACACCGGCATGCGCGCGGTGGGCGGCCAGCCGCTGCTCAAGCGCTTCCTGATCGGGCGCGCGCTCGGCTGACGCCACGCGCCCCGAACGATCACCGAATACCCCTGGAGCCCACATGTTTCAATTCCTGCGCCGCAACCCTGTCCGCAGCGCCGCCGTCACCGCCGTCGTTGGCGGCCTGGCCGCGGCCGGCTTTGCCCTGCATGCCATGGCGGCGGCCGAGCCCGGCACCGACCGCATCAAGGAGTCGCTGCAGAAGGTGCTGGGCGGCCGCGCCGAAGTGAAGAGCATCAGCAAGACCCCGGTGCCGGGGCTGTTCGAAGCCAATATCGGCGGGCAGGTGGTTTATACCGACAGCACCGGCCGCTACATCCTCAACGGCGAGATGATCGACACCCGCACCGGCACCAACCTGACCGAAGAGCGGATGGCCGAGATCAACCGCATCAAGTGGTCGGATCTGCCGCTGGCGCGCGCGATCAAGTGGACCAAGGGCGATGGCAGCCGGCAGCTCGCGGTGTTCTCCGACCCGAACTGCGGCTACTGCAAGCGCATCGAGCAGACCTTCCAGCAGATGGACAACATCACGGTGTACACCTTCCTGTACCCGGTGCTGTCGCCGGACTCGGAGACCAAGGCCAAGCAGGTCTGGTGCGCTGCAGACCGCACCAAGGCGTGGCGCGACTGGATGCTCAAGCATGTGGCGCTGACCGGCAACGGCAGTTGCCAGACGCCGCTGCAGGAAAACCTGGCGCTGGGCCAGAGCATGAATGTCACCGGCACGCCGGCGGTGTTCTTCATGGACGGCACCCGCATCCCGGGCGCGGCCGACGTGGCCACGCTGGAAAAGAAGCTCGCAAGCGTCAAGAAATAAGCGCGCGCCGGCACCGTCCCGGCTCGATCGACGGCCGGACCTGTCCGGCCGTTCTGCTTTGCGCTTTCCCCTCATTCCCAGGCGACCGCCGCCAGGCGGCAAGGAGACACCATGACGTTCCAGGCATTGCTGCTGACCCAGGCCGACGGCACCACCCAGGCCAATCTCGCCACGCTTGACGAAGCGCAGTTGCCCGCCGAGGGCGACGTGCTGGTCGCCGTGGACTACTCCACCATCAACTTCAAGGACGGCCTTGCGATCACGGGCCGCTCGCCGGTGGTGCGCAAGTGGCCGATGGTGGCGGGCATCGACGGCGCCGGCACGGTGCTGGAATCGTCCAGCCCGCGCTGGCAGGCCGGCGACAAGGTGGTGCTGAACGGCTACGGCGTGGGCGAGACCCACTGGGGCTGCCTGGCGCAGCGCGCGCGGCTGAAGGGCGACTGGCTGGTGCGCCTGCCCGACGCCTTCACCACGCGCCAGGCCATGGCGATCGGCACCGCCGGCTATACCGCGATGCTGTCGGTGCTGGCGCTGGAGCGCGGCGGCGTCAACGGCCCGGTGCAGCCCGGCGATGGCGAGGTGCTGGTGACCGGCGCTTCCGGCGGCGTGGGCTCGGTCGCGATCGCCGTGCTGAGCAAGCTGGGCTACAAGGTGGTGGCGTCGACCGGCAAGACCAATGAAGCGGATTTTTTGAAGGCACTGGGCGCTGCCGATGTCATCGACCGCGCCGAGCTTGGCGCGCCCGGCAAGCCGCTGCAGAAGGAACGCTGGGCCGCGGTGGTGGATTCGGTCGGCTCGCATACCTTGGTCAACGCGTGTGCGCAGGTGCGCTACGGCGGCGTGGTGACAGCTTGCGGGCTGGCGCAGGGCATGGACTTCCCGGCATCGGTGGCGCCATTCATCCTGCGCGGCGTGACGCTGCACGGCATCGACAGCGTGATGGCGGCCATGGCGCTGCGCGAGCGCGCGTGGCAGCGGCTGGCGAGCGACCTGGAGCCGGATCGCCTGAACGCGATCACGCGCGAGATCGGGCTGGCCGAGGCGATCGACGCCGGCCGCAGGATCGTGGAAGGCGGCATGCGCGGCCGCGTGGTGGTCGACGTCAATCGCGCCTGAGCGGCGACCGGCTGCTTCACAAGCGTTGGCGGGCCCAGCAGTGCGCCGACGTTACAATCCTGCCCATGACGCCGATCCGCTACGCCATCGCCCCGCTTGCGCCCGAGGCGCACCTGTTTGCCGTCACCGTCACGGTGAGCGAGCCCGATCCCGCCGGCCAGCGCTTCACGCTGCCCGCGTGGATCCCGGGCAGCTACATGATCCGCGACTTCGCCCGCCATATCGTGCGCATCCGCGCGGATGCCGGCGGACGCGAAGTCCCGCTGACCAAGCTCGACAAGCAGAGCTGGCGGGCCGCGCCGGTGAGCCTGTCGGAAGGCCCGCTGACGCTGAGCTACGAAGTCTATGCCTGGGACCTGTCGGTGCGTGCGGCGCACCTGGACGCCACCCATGGCTTCTTCAACGGCAGCTCGGTGTTCCTGTGCGTCGAAGGCCAGGCCGAGCGGCCATGCACCGTCGATATCCACGCCCCCGAAGGCGAGGCTTACCGCGGCTGGCGTGTCGCCACCGCAATGCCGGAAGCGCCGGGCCGCGACGGCGCCAAGCGCTACGGCTTCGGCCGCTACCAGGTCGCCGACTACGACGAACTGGTCGACCATCCGGTGGAGATGGGCAATTTCCAGCTCGCCAGCTTCCGTGCGTGCGGCGCGCAGCACGACGTGGTCTTCACCGGCCGCGTGCCCAACCTCGATCTCGAGCGCGTGTGCCGCGACCTCAAGCGCATCTGCGAAACCCAGATCCGCCTGTTCGAACCCCGCAGCGCCGAGGCGCCGTTCCTGGACAGCAACCGCCGCTACGTCTTCATGACGATGGTCACCACCGACGGCTACGGCGGCCTCGAGCACCGCGCCAGTACCGCGCTGATGTGCGCGCGCAATGACCTGCCGGTCCGCGGCACGAGCGACGACGGCGACACCAGCGAGGGCTACCGCACTTTCCTGGGCCTGTGCAGCCATGAGTATTTCCACACCTGGAACGTCAAGCGCATCAAGCCCGCCGCGTTCGTGCCATACCGGCTGGCCGAGGAAACCTACACGCCGCTGCTGTGGCTGTTCGAGGGCTTCACCAGCTACTACGACGACCTGGTGCTGGTGCGCTCGGGCTGCGTGACCGAGGCCCAGTACGTCGAGATGCTGGGCAAGACCTGGAACGGCGTGCTGCGCGGCAACGGCCGCACCAAGCAGAGCGTGGCCGAAAGCTCGTTCGATGCCTGGACCAAGTACTACCGCCAGGATGAGAATGCGCCCAATGCCATCGTCAGCTACTACACCAAGGGGTCGCTGGTGGCACTGGCGCTGGACCTGACCATCCGCGCCAAGACGCGCGGACGGCGCTCGCTCGACGATGTCATGCGCGCGCTGTGGCGCCGCTACGGGCGCGGCTTCTATGCGCCCGGCGCAACGCAGCGTGGCGTGACCGAGCCGGAGGTCTATGCGTTGTTCGACGAAGTGACCGGCCTGAAGCTGGGCGGCCTGCTGCGCTCGCTGACCGAAGGCACGGGCGAACTGCCGCTGGCGGCGCTGTTCAGGGACTTCGGCGTCAAGGCCGAGGCGCAGAAGCCGTCGCGCACCGCGGCGCTGGGCATCAAGGTCAAGACCGACGACGGCTGGGTACGCGTCACGCAGGTGCTGGACGGTGGCGCGGCGCAGGCTGCAGGCTTGTCGGCCGGCGATCTGCTGGTGGCCATCGATGGCCTGCGCGTAGCGCCGGGCCAGATCGACAAGCTGCTGGGACGCTACCGCACCGGCGACCGCGTCGACCTGCACGCCTTCCGCCGCGACGACCTGCAGGTGCTGCCGGTCACGCTGGCGCGCGAGCCCGCGGCGCAGTTCAAGGTCAAGCTGGCGGACGGCAGGCATGCGGCGCGCTCGCGCTGGCTGGGCCAGTGACGTAGCGCTGCAATCTCCACAACCTGGCCCCCGCCGCTTCGCCGCATGCAATACGCGCACGACCCCCGCACCTTCCTGTATTCGCACTACGTGTACCGGGGGCTGCGCTCGGCCACCGGGGTGATCGGCGCCACGCTGATCGCGCTGCAGTTCTCCGACCTGCCCACCGCGATGGTGGTGTCGATGGGCGCGCTGTGCACCAGCCTGATGGACCTGCCCAGCCCGCTGAACCACAAGTTCAACGAGATGCTGGCGAGCGTGCTGCTGTGCAGCGCGGTGACGCTGGTGGTGGCGCTGACCACGCCGTTCCCGCGCGTGATGCCGTTCGTGCTGGTGCTGGTGACGTTCCTCGCCGCCATGATGACGGTGTACGGGAACAAGACCCTGCCGCTGCAATTCGCGGCGCTGTTCGTGATGACGCTCACGATCAACGAGGACTTCGTGGTCGAGCGCGCGCTGGTGCATGCGGCGCAGTTCAGCGCCGGCGCGGTGGCCTACCTTGGCTACGCGATGCTGGTCAGCTGGCTGACCGAGCGCCGCACCAGGCAGCAGGTGCTGGCCGAGTCGCTGTACGAGCTGGCCGGCTACCTCGAGATCAAGGCCGGCTTCTACGATGCCGGCAACGACTACGATGCCCAGTTCAACCAGCTGGTGCGCCAGCAGATCGTGGTGGCCGAGCGCCAGCAGGCCGCGCGCGACCTGGTGCTGCGCGGCAACCGCACGCCGCATGACGGGCTGCTGGTGCAGGTGCACCTGCGCATGCTCGACCTGTACGAGTACGTGTTGTCCACCAACACCGACTACCCGCTGCTGCGCCAGACCTTCGGCGGCACGCCGGTGCTCGACCACCTGCGCGGGCTGGTGGTGCTGATGTGCAAGGACGTGGAAGAGATCGCCTACGAGGTCACGCGCGGGCGCGGCTCGTACGGCATCGTGGAATACCGCGGGGGCCTGCGCGCGGTCGAGGCCGAGATCGCGCAGCTGCGCCACCACCACATCAACCCGGCGGCGATGACCGCGCTGGCCGAGACGCTCGACATGATCCGCGGCGCGATCACGCTGATCGGCCAGTTGCACGAGGCCTCGCGCACCCCGGTGGAACCGGCCAAAGTGCTGCCGGGCAGCGACATGACGCCATTCCTGACGCGCCAGAAGTACGAGCTGGGCGTGCTGCGCGAAAACCTGCACTGGCGCTCGCCTGCGTTCCGCTTTGCGCTGCGCATGTCGATGGCGGTGGCGCTGGGGCTGTGGGTCACCAACCACCTGCCGTACGTCTCGCACAGCTACTGGATCCTGCTGACCATCATCGTCATCCTGAAGCCCAACTTCAGCATGACCAAGCAGCGCTACAACGACCGCGTGATCGGCACGCTGATCGGCTGCGTGGTGGCGGTGGGCATTCTGAAGGTGGTGGACGAGCCGCTGATACTGCTGGGCGTGCTGTTCCTGGCGCTGGTGGCCAGCGCCGCGTTCGTGACCATCAAGTACCGCTACACCGCGATCGCGGCCTGCATCCAGGTGCTTATCCAGATCAACCTGCTGATGCCGGGCAGCCCGACGGTCGCGGGCGAGCGGCTGGTCGATACGGTGATCGGCGGCATCATCGCCTCGCTGTTCAGCTTCGTGCTGCCGAGCTGGGAATACCGCGCCATCCCCAAGCTGGTGGAGAACGTGCTGCAGGCCAACCGCCGCTATATCGCCGCCACGCGCGACCTGCTGCTGCGCCGGGCCAAGGACGACTTTGCCTATCGCGTGCAGCGCAAGCAGTTCATGGACAACCTGTCGGCGCTGATCTCGTCGTTCCAGCGCATGCTGGACGAGCCCAAGAGCCGGCATCGCGCGGTCGACAACCTGAACCGCTTTATCGTGCAGAACTACCTGGTGGCGGCGCACGTGGCGGCGGCGCGGATCCAGGTGCGGCAGCACTACGATGAGCTCGATATTCCCGCTGCCGAGGCGGCGATCGAGCAGGCTACCGAAGCGGCTCGCAGCAGCCTGCAGCTGGCCAGCGAGCGGCTGCATGCCGACGAGCGTGGCGGCGGGCGCGGTGCGGGCTTTATCCGCCGCGAACGCGCGCCGGTCGCGGCCGAAGTACAGGTACCGCTGGCGGTAGCGGCGGGACCGGCGATGGGCGCTGCCGCCGATGTTGCCGAAGCCGCGGAGGATGCGGCGGCCGAGCGCCGGGCGCGGCTGGCGGACTCGGCGGACAAGCGCCGCAACGATACGCTGGTGCAGGCCGCCGCGGCGGGCGAGTCGAGCGAACAGGCCGGGCCGACGTCCAGCTCCACCGGCCGTCCCGCCAATGCGGTGCTGGAGCGCCGGCTGCGCGCGCTGCGCGAGGATGCCGCCAAGATCGCACTGCGCACGGGAGCGATCGGCCGCGCGATGCGGGCGCGGTCGTAGAGCACTTAGCGCAGGTAGCTTCCGCGGGTTTGCTCCCCTCTCCCGCTTGCGGGAGAGGGGCAGGGGGTGAGGGCAGGCGCTTGCAGCAGGCTAGGCGTTCACTTCGTGGTACCGCCCGCCCTCACCCCCGGCCCCTCTCCCACTGGCGTGGGAGAGGGGAGCAAACCGGCGGCATGCTCAAGCCCCGTGCCCAGCCGGCATCTCATCCTCCGGCAGCGTCAACATCCCGCTGTTATAGCTGTACTCAAAGATCTCCCCATACCGCCCCCACCCGATCGCCACGCTCAGCACGCGCTCGGCCTCGGCCGGCTTCAGGAACTGCTCAAGCTCGTTCAGCACCTGTTCCTCGCCGATCTCGCCCGCTTCGCTCGCCACCAGCTCACGCCGGATATGCGCGGCCAGCGCGACGTTGGCGAGCAGCTGCCGGCCGAATATCGCCTTGCGCTGCTGCGGCCCGGCGGCATAGTACGCGCGGCCCGCTTCGGTGGCGCTGATGTCGCCGGCCTCGATCGACACCAGCTGCACCAGCTGCAATGCCTCGCATGCGGGCAGCAGGTCGTCGTCGGTCAGGCCGGCTTCGTCGGCCAGGTGCGGCAGGTCGGCGCGGCAGTGGAAGGGCGCCTCGCACAGCAGGTCCAGGATGGCTTCCATCTGGCTGATATCGGCGTCCGGCAAGCGGTAGCCGATCTTGCGCGCGGGGGCCTGCGCCGGCAGCCGTGCCTCGGCAGCCGGCGCGGTCATCAGCGCGTAGATCTCGTCGACCAGCGCGCGCACCTGCGCGCTGTCGCGGTTGCGCGGGCGCGGCAGCGTGACCGGCACCTCGGCGCGGATGCGGCCGGGATCGCTTGACAGGATCACGATGCGGTCGGCCATCATCACCGCCTCTTCGATGTTGTGCGACACGATCAGGATGCTGCGGATATTGGCGCGCCCGCTTTCCCACAGCGCCAGCATCTCGTCGCGCAGCGTCTCGCCGGTCAGCACGTCCAGCGCGGAGAAGGCTTCGTCCATCAGCAGCAGGTCGGGCTCGGTCACCAGCGCGCGCGCAATGCCCACGCGCTGGCGCATGCCGCCGGACAGCTCGCGCGGCAGCGCGCTGTTGAAGCCGGCCAGCCCGATCATGTCGATCGCAGCCTCGGCGCGGCGCTCGCGCTCGGCCCTGGGCACGCCTTGCGCTTCGAGACCCAGCTCGACGTTCTGCCGCACCGTCAGCCACGGGAACAGCGCGAACGACTGGAACACCATGGCGATGCCTTCGGCGGTGCCCGCGAGGCGCTCGCCGCGGAAATGCACTTCGCCCCGGTCGGCGCCGACCAGCCCGGCCATGATGCGCAGCAGCGTCGACTTGCCCGAGCCGGACTTGCCCAGCATCGCGACGATCTCGCCCTCGCGCAGCGTCAGGTCGACGCCTTCAAGCACGGCGCGGTCGCTCTGGCTGGCAGTGCGGAAGATCTTGCCGACGCCGCGCAGCTCGATCACGGCGGGTGCGGTGGTGGTCTGGTTGAGGTATTCGGCCATGGTGATTACAGGCGGGTGCGCTCTTGCGCGAGTTGGTACAGGCGGTTCCACAGCAGCCGGTTGAAGCCGACCACGAACAACGCCATCACGCCGATGCCCAGCGCGATGCGCGGAAAGTCGCCGCGCGCGGTGGTCTCGGCGATATAGCTGCCGAGCCCGGTGGCGACGATGGTGCGGTCGCCCCAGGTCACGTACTCGGACACGATGCTGGCGTTCCACGAACCGCCGGCGGCGGTGACCAGGCCGGTCAGCAGGCTCGGGAATACCGCCGGGATCAGGAAGCGCTTCCACAGCAGCCAGCCGCGCAGCCCGAAATTGCGCGCCGCCAGCTTCAGCTCGGTAGGGATGCCTGAAGCGCCCGCCACTACGTTGAACAGGATGTACCACTGCGTGCCGAAGATCAGCAGCGGGCTCAGCCAGATCTCGGGGTTCAGCCCGAAGCGCGCGATCAGCATCACCGCCAGCGGGAACATCAGGTTGGCCGGGAACGCGGCCAGGAACTGCGCCACCGGCTGCGCAACACGCGCCAGCTCGGGGTTCAGGCCGATGCGGATGCCGATCGGCACCCACACCAGCGCCGCCAGCGCGATCAGCACCACCACGCGCACCATGGTGATGGTGCCGAGCCACAGCACGTGGCCGACTTCGGCCCAGCCGACCTCGCTGTGGACGAAATAGCCGACGCGTACCAGCGCGGCCAGCGCCACCAGCACGATCACGGCATCACGTAAGCGGCCAAGCCACTGCGCGCGGCGCGGATCGGCGTGCGGTGCGACAGCATGCGAGCGCCCCCGCGCGCCCCACGCCAGCGTGCGCGAGGCCAACGCCGCCGTCTGCGCCAGCAGCGCGCCGACCCACGCCGAGCGCCGCAGCAGGTCCAGCAGCCACGACTGCGGCAGCTTGTCCTGCGCCAGCGTCTCGAAGCGGAAGCGGTCGGCCCATGCCACCAGCGGGCGGAACAGCAGCTGGTCGTACAGCAGGATGCCGACCAGCATCGCCAGGATGGCCCAGCCGATCGCGGCCAGGTCCTGCTGCTGGATCGCCAGCGCGATGTAGGAGCCGATGCCCGGCAGGCGGATGTCATGGCCCGACACCGAGATCGCCTCGGACGCGACCACGAAGAACCAGCCGCCCGACATCGACATCATCATGTTCCACAGCAGTCCCGGCATCGCGAACGGTACTTCCAGCCGCCAGAAGCGCTGCCATGGCGAGAGCCGGAACATGGCCGCGGCTTCCAGCAGGTCGCCCGGGATGGTGCGGAACGACTGGTACAGGCTGAACGCCATGTTCCATGCCTGCGAGGTGAAGATGGCAAAGATCGCCGCGCATTCCACGCCGGCGATATTGCCGGGGAACAGCGCGATAAAACCCGTCACCGTGATCGACAGGAAGCCCAGCACCGGGATCGACTGCAGGATATCCAGCGCCGGCACCAGCACCTTCTCGGCGGTGCGGCTCTTGGACGCCAGCGCCGCGAACGCCAGCGAGAACAGCAGCGATGCCGCCAGCGCCGCCAGCATGCGGATGCTGGTGCGCATCAGGTAGTAGGGCAGGTAGGCCACGTCCAGGTGCACCGCCAGCTGCTGGTCGGGGTGGAACGGGGCATTCATCTGCTGCGCGGCGAACGCGATCATCACGATCACGGCCAGGATGATCGGCAGCAGCGCCAGGTCGAAGCGGTTGGGCGGCGCGCGCAGCAGCTGGCTGTCGAAGCCAGGCGCGGGCAGGTCCGCGCGGCGGTTGGCGGGTGGCATCATGGCGCTTCTCTGGCTGTGTCGAGCTGTGTGGGGCTGGCAGGGCGAAGGCTTGTGGCCTGCCCCGGGTTCGCGGCCCCGGCGGACCATGGCATAGCCCGCATGCCGCCGGCTCCACGCTGATCACGCCGGGCGGCGCGCATCCCTTTGTAACGCCCGGCATGGCGGTCTAGTTTACTTGGTGTCGATGACAGAACGCGCACGCCTGGCGTGCGCTCACGGGGAAACGGCCATGAAGAAGGCAACCTGGCGGCTGGTCGCGCATGGGCGCGTGCAGGGCGTTGGCTATCGCGCCGCTTGCGCGGACGCGGCGGACGAACTCGGGCTGGGCGGCTGGGTGCGCAACCGGGTCGACGGCACCGTCGAGGTGATGGCGCACGGCACGGTCAAGCAGCTCGAAGCGCTGCAGGCGTGGATGGAAACGGGCCCGCCCGCGGCGCAAGTGACGTTTGTCGAGGTCGGCTCCGGGGAAGGGGAGTTTGCCGGTTTCGAGTTCCGGCCGACGATCTAGCGGATCAGGCGGCGGTCCAGTCGACCGGCGTGCGGCCGTGGGTTTCCAGCCATCGGTTGGCTTCGCGGAAATGGCCGCAGCCGAGAAAGCCGCGATGCGCCGACAGCGGGGAGGGATGCGGCGCTTCGAGCACGCGGTGACCGTCGCCCAGCAATGGCTTCTTCGCCTGCGCGTGGCTGCCCCACAGCATGAACACCAGGTTCGGGCGGCTCGCCGCCAGCGCGTGGATCAGGCAGTCGGTGACCGCTTCCCAGCCGCGGCGCGCGTGGCTGGCGGCTTGGCCCTGCTCGACCGTCAGCACGGTGTTGAGCAGCAGCACGCCCTGGCGTGCCCAGCCTTCCAGGTTGCCCGAAATGCGCGGCGAGGCGCCATCCGTGCCGAATTCGGCGGCGATTTCCTTGAAGATATTGCGCAGGCTCGGCGGCACCTTGATGCCTTCCGGCACCGAGAACGCCAGGCCGTGCGCCTGCGGCAGCTCCACGCCGCCGACCGTGCCGGTGCCGTGGTACGGATCCTGGCCCAGGATCACCACCTTGACCGCATCCGGTGGCGTCAGGTGCAGCGCGTGGAAGACGTGGTGCGGAAACACCGGCTTGCCGGCGGCGCGTTCGCCATCGACAAAGGCGGCCAGTTCCTGCCATGCCGGCACGGTGATGCAGGGCGCCAGCAGTGCGCGCCAGGCGGCGGGGAGGGCATCGGCCTGGGCCTGCAGGCTGGCGGCGGGGGAGGGCTCGCCGGGCGCGCGTGGCGCTTCGGCGGCGAAGAGATCGGCTTGCATGCGTGAGGAATGCCTGGCGGGAAAAACCGCGATTATGACGCCTTGCCTTCGGCGATTCCCGCCAGGCGGTAGCCGCGCGCGGCTTTGCTGAGGTCGGACGGCACCAGCGCGGCCACGGCGGCAAGCCTTGCGGCAAAGGCGCGCAGGGCATTGGCCGCGTGCGCGGCGTCGCCGTCGAGCCATTCCAGTTCGAGTTCCTGGATGCGTTCCTGCACGGCGCTGGCCGGTGCGGTGATGGTGCCGGAGTCCAGCGCCGCCTCGATGCGGGCGCCGTCCTGCGTGACGATCCAGGTGCGGCGGACGAAGTCGGTGCGGAACACCGGTGCCAGCTTGCCGACCAGTGGCGCGAGCATGGTTTGCGCTTCAGCGGGAAAGGTCTGCAGCTCGATCGCCTCACCGGCGATCCCGGTTTCCCATTCATTGCGCGCGGCCAGTCCGCCCTGGCTGCTGCCAGCGGTTTTCAGGGTCTGCAGCCATTGCGCGCCCTTGCGCCGCAGGCGCAGCGCGGCGCGGGACTGGGCCAGGTCGTGCGCCGGCGTGTCGAGGTAGACGTTGAGCAGCGTCGCTTCGCCTTGCGGCTGGCCGTTGGCGTCGAGCCAGGCGGCCAGCGGGGCGAGGGCGGCGTCGGGGACGGCGAGTTTGAGTTCGATTTCTTGCGGCATGGCGGGTGGGAATTCAAGGAGTTGGATCGGGCGATGATTTCCCAATCACCACCAGCCGGTCCCCTCTCCCGCTTGCGGGAGAGGGTTAGGGAGAGGGCCGGAGGTCGTGTACTGACACGCCATATCGCGAGGCACACGCCTGCCCTCTCCCCCAACCCCTCTCCCGCGGGCGGGAGAGGGGAGCAGAAATGCGGCAGCGCTTGCTTTAACGCACGGCCGGAAAACGGCCCTCAGGCAAACAAGCGCGCCAACTCCACCCCCGGATCCGGCGCCCGCATGAACGCCTCACCCACCAGGAACGCATGCACATTGGCATCGCGCATGCGCTTCACGTCCGCCGGCCCGAGAATGCCGGATTCGGTCACCACCAGCTTGTCGGCCGAGATATGCGGCAGCAGGTCCAGCGTATTGTCCAGCGATACCTCGAACGTGCGCAGGTTGCGGTTGTTCACACCGAGCAGTGGTGTCTTCAGCCGCAGCGCGGCTTCGAGCTCATCGTCGCCGTGGACCTCCACCAGCACGTCCATGCCGAGTTCCAGCGCGCAGGCTTCGAGCTCGGCCATCAGGCCATGGTCGAGCGCGGCGACGATCAGCAGGATGCAGTCGGCGCCCCAGGTGCGGGCCTCGTAGACCTGGTACAGGTCGACCATGAAGTCCTTGCGCAGCGCAGGCAGCGGGCAGGCGCCGCGCGCGCGCTTGAGGAAATCGGCATGGCCCTGGAAGAAGTTCACGTCGGTCAGCACCGACAGGCAGGCGGCGCCGTGCGTGGCATAGCTCTCGGCGATGGCCTCGGGCACGAAATTTTCGCGCAGCACGCCCTTCGACGGCGAAGCCTTCTTCACCTCCGCGATCACGCCGGCATGGCCAGCGGCGATCTTGTCGCGCAGCGAGCGCTCGAAACCGCGCGGCGCCAGGTCGGCTTCGGTGCCCAGGCTCTCGGCCTCGGCGCGCAGGCTGGGCAGGTCGCGCTTCTTGCGCGCGGCGGACACTTCGTCGGCCTTCACGGCCAGGATTTTTTCCAGGATATCTGACATATCTGCGCCTCTTATTTGAACTGCTGCGTGGCGCGCACGAACTGGTCGAGCTTCTCGCGCGCAGCCCCGCTGGCGATGGCCTCGCGCGCGCGGCGGATGCCGTCTTCGACCGAGTCGGCGACGTTGGCGGCATACAGCGCGGTGCCGGCGTTCAGCGACACGATCTCGCGCGGCGTGCCCGGCACGTTGGACAGCGCCTCGAGCAACATCTCCTTCGATTCCCCCGCATCGGCCACCTTCAGGCCGCGGTTGGAGATCATCGACAGGCCGAAGTCTTCCGGATGGATCTCGTATTCGCGCACTTCGCCGTCCTTCAGCTCGCCGACCAGCGTGGCGGCACCCAGCGACACCTCGTCCATGCCGTCCTTGCCGTAGACGACAATCGCATGCCTGGCGCCCAGGCGCTGCATCACGCGCACCTGGATGCCGACCAGGTCAGGATGGAACACGCCCATCAGGATATTGGGCGCATCGGCCGGGTTGGTCAGCGGGCCCAGGATATTGAAGATGGTGCGCACGCCCATTTCCTTGCGGATCGGCGCCACGTTCTTCATCGCCGGATGGTGCGTGGGCGCGAACATGAAGCCGATGCCGGTCTCTTCGATGCACTGGCCGACCTGCTCGGGCGTCAGCATGATGTTGACGCCCAGCGCCTCGAGCACGTCGGCGCTGCCCGACTTGGAACTGACGCCGCGGTTGCCGTGCTTCGCGATCTTCGCACCGGCTGCGGCCGCGACAAACATCGAAGCGGTCGAGATATTGAAGGTATGCGAGCCATCGCCGCCGGTGCCGACGATATCGACGAAGTTCTCGCGATCCTTCACCGACACCTTGTTGGCGAATTCGCGCATCACCTGCGCGGCGGCGGAGATCTCGCCGATGGTTTCCTTCTTGACGCGCAGGCCGGTCAGGATCGCGGCGGCCATCACCGGCGAGATCTGGCCCTGCATGATCTGCCGCATCAGGTGCAGCATCTCGTCATGGAAGATTTCGCGGTGCTCGATGCAGCGCGTCAGGGCTTCTTGCGGCGTGATCATGGCGTTCTCGTTGACAGTCTGGATGGCGTGATGGGTGCTGGAAGGCGCAGAGTCGAGCAGCCTCATCGCGGCGCCTTGACGAAGTTGGCCAGCATCGCATGGCCATGCTCGGACAGGATCGATTCGGGATGGAACTGCACGCCTTCGATGGCGAGCGTCTTGTGGCGCACGCCCATGATTTCGCCGTCCGGGGTCCAGGCGGTGATCTCCAGGCAATCGGGCAGGGTCTCGCGCTCGATCGCCAGGGAATGATAGCGCGTCACGTCGAAGTGCTTGGGCAGGCCGCTGAACACGCCTTGCTGCGTGGTCTCGATGGTGCTGACCTTGCCGTGCATCACCTGCTTGGCGCGGATCACCTTGCCGCCGAACGCCTCGCCGATGGCCTGGTGGCCCAGGCACACGCCCAGCATCGGCACCTTGCCGGCAAAGTGCTGCAGCGTCGCCACCGAGATCCCGGCTTCCTTGGGGCTGCACGGGCCGGGCGATACGCAGATGTGGTCGGGCTTCATCGCCTCGATCTCTTCGATGGTGATCTCGTCGTTGCGGTAGGTGCGCACGTCCACGCCCAGTTCGCCAAAATATTGGACCAGGTTGTAGGTGAACGAATCGTAGTTGTCGATCATCAGCAGCATGGCGTCTGTCTCCTGTTCTCTCAGATATCGGAGTCCAGGCCATCCTGGACCTGCTCGGCGGCGCGGATCACGGCGCGCGCCTTGGCTTCGGTTTCCCTCCATTCGGCTTCGGGGTCCGAATCGGCAACGATGCCGGCGGCGGCCTGCACATACAAGTTGCCGTCCTTGATGATACCGGTGCGGATGGCAATGGCGAGGTCCATCTCGCCGCCGAACGACAGGTAGCCCACCGCGCCGCCATAGATGCCGCGCTTGCGCGGCTCCAGCTCGTCGATGATCTCCATCGCATGCACCTTGGGCGCGCCCGACAGCGTGCCGGCCGGGAAGGTCGCGCGCAGCACGTCGAGGTTGCTCATGCCTTCGCGCAGCGTGCCTTCGACCGAGCTGACGATATGCTGCACGTGCGAGTACTTCTCGATCACCATCTTGTCGGTGACCTTGACCGAGCCGGTCTCGGCAATGCGGCCGATGTCGTTGCGCGCCAGGTCGATCAGCATCACGTGCTCGGCGATTTCCTTTGGGTCGTTCAGCAGCTCGGTGGCAAGCTGGGCGTCCTTTTCCGGCGTATTGCCGCGCGGGCGGGTGCCGGCCAGCGGGCGGATGGTGACGATGTGTTCGCTGCGGGTGTCGCTATTGGTGCCGACCTTGCGTTCCTCCTGGCGCACCAGGATTTCCGGCGACGCGCCCACCACCTGGAAATCGCCGAAGTTATAGAAATACATGTACGGCGACGGGTTCAGCGAACGCAGCGCGCGGTACAGCGACAGCGGCGAGTCGCGGTAAGGCTTCATCAGCCGCTGGCCGATTTGCACCTGCATCATGTCGCCGGCCATGATGTATTCCTTGGCCTTGTGCACCGCGGTCAGGTAGTCCGCCTTGGCGAATTCGCGGTAGACCTCGGTCTGCACCGACGGGCTGGTCACCGGCACGTCCACCGGCTGGCGCAGCTTCATGCGCAGCTCGCGCAGGCGCTGGCGGGCGCGAGGATAGGCTTCGGGCGTGGTCGGGTCGGCGTAGACGATCAGGTAGAGCTTGCCCGACAGGTTGTCGATCACGGCCAGCTCTTCGCACAGCAGCAGCTGGATATCGGGCAGGTTCAGGTCGTCGGGTTTCTGCGTGTCGGCGAGCTTCTTTTCGATATAGCGCACCGCGTCGTAGCCGAAGTAGCCGGCCAGGCCGCCGCAGAAGCGGGGCAGGCCCGGGCGCAGCGCCACCTTGAAGCGGCTCTCGAACTCGCCAATGAAGTCGAGGGGATTGCCTTCGTTGGTTTCCACCACCTTGCCGTCGGTCACCACCTCGGTGCGGTTGCCGAAGGCGCGCAGCAGCGTGCGCGCATGCAGGCCGATGAAGGAATAGCGCCCGAAGCGCTCGCCGCCCACCACCGATTCCAGCAGGAAGGTGTTGACGCCGCGCGTCTGCGACTGGGCCAGCTTCAGGTACAGCGACAGCGGCGTTTCCAGGTCGGCAAAGGCCTCGGCGATCAGCGGGATGCGGTTGTAGCCCTGGTCGGCCAGCGATTTGAATTCCAGTTCGGTCATGTCGGTCCTCTTGCGGTCCTTTTGTGCGGCGTCGCTGCGCGATGAGGTTGGGCGCGGCGCCGCAGTTCGGCAATCAGGCTGGAGCGAATGGATACCCGCCCCGTCTGGCGGGCCGTGGTGCAGGCAAGTTGCGGACAAGACTGCACACGGCCGGGGAAGGGCGTGCGGCGCGTTCTTGAGCTAAACGTAGCAGAGAATCGCAGCTACGCTGGCTTTTGCGGGTTTGGGTGGGATGCCCGGCACGGGTTTGGATCCCTCAGCCGGTTGTAACGACGCCCTCGGGTAGAGAGCGCGTCAGCAGACTCGCGAACGCACTTTACGCCTGTTGGGAGGCGCGCCAGCGACGCCAGGGCCAAGCCTGCCGATCACTGCCAGAAGAGATGCGTTTGCGGTTGAGAAACATTGAATGTTCAGGGATTTCAGTCGCTTCAGTCGCGATCGATCCTGGGACCGACCTTGTTGAGAGCGACCTTAGCGATGACCTGCCCGGTGTGCCGCGAACAGCGCTGCGGCGTGGGCAATGGTGTCGACTATACCATCGGCTTCGACGGCTTGTACAGGATTGCCATGGTTGTAGCCATAGGGCACCAGCAGCACGCCCATGCCCGCCGCGCGGGCTGCCTGGGCGTCGTTTTCCGAGTCGCCAAGGGCCGCCATCGCCGACGGATCGAGCCTGAACACCTCCGCCACCTTGAGCAGCGGGAACGGGTCCGGCTTGCGCAGCTGGAAGGCGTCGCCACCGTAGACCAGCTCGAAATACGGCGCCAGCCCGGTCTTGGCCAGCAGCGGCTCGGTGAAGCTGTAGGGCTTGTTGGTCACGCAGGCCAGCCGCAGCCCGGCCGCCTTCATCGCCGCCAGGCCTTCGCGAACGCCAGGGTAGACCTGCGAGAACTGGCCGTTGATGCGGATGTACTCGCGGTCGTACAGCGCGTAGGCATCGGCAAAGAAGCTGTTGGCGTGCAGCGGCGAGAAGCGCGCGTCGAGCACGCGCCGGATCAGGTTTTCCGAACCCTTGCCGACGTAGCTGACGATCTCCTGCTCGGACATCGGCGCCACCGGCCCGAGGTTGGGGTGCTGGCGGCCCAGCGCCAGCAGCATGGCGTTGATCGACGCGTGGAAGTCGCCCGCCGTATCCACCATGGTGCCGTCCAGGTCGACGATCACCCCTTCGATGCCGCTCCAGTCGGTGCGGCGCAGTGCCACGCCGGTAGTCATTGGCCGGCCTTGGCCAGTTCGCCGCGCAGCGCCGAGATGATGCCGCGGTAGCCGCCGTCGGCGTCCGGCTTGCCGAATACGGCCGAGCCAGCCACGAAGGTGTCGGCGCCGGCCGCGGCGATCTCGGCAATGTTGTCGACCTTCACGCCGCCGTCCACTTCCAGCAGGATGGTGCGGCCGGTGCGGGCGGTGTATTCATCGATGCGCTGGCGCACGGCGCGCAGCTTGTTCAGCGTCTCGGGGATGAACGACTGGCCGCCGAAGCCGGGGTTGACCGACATCAGCAGGATCACGTCCAGGCGGTCCATCACGTGGTCCAGGTGGTGCAGCGGGGTGGCCGGGTTGAACACCAGGCCGGCCTGGCAGCCGTTATCGCGGATCAGTGCGAGCGAGCGGTCGACGTGTTCGCTGGCTTCCGGGTGGAAGGTGATGATATTGGCGCCGGCCTTGGCAAAGTCCGGGATGATCCGGTCCACCGGGCGCACCATCAGGTGCACGTCGATGGGGGCGGTCACGTGGGGACGGATCGCCTCGCACACCAGCGGGCCCACGGTCAGGTTGGGCACGTAATGGTTGTCCATCACGTCGAAGTGGATCCAGTCGGCGCCGGCCTCGGTCACGCGGCGGACTTCCTCGCCCAGGCGGGCAAAGTCGGCGGACAGGATGGAGGGGGCGATGCGGAAGGTGGGCTGGGTCATGATGGCGCGCGGTGAATGCAGGGAATGCTGTTATCGCCGCTGCGGCGGGCCGGAGGCGCCGCCGCAAGGCCGGTAAGGGCGGGGGCGGCCGGGCGCACGGCGGGCGGCACGGCGTTGAAAGACCGATATTCTACGCCCGCCCGGCGCGATCGCGTCCGGCCGGCGCTCTTGCCCGTCCCGCGCCCATCCCGCACAATGCGGCTACCCATTTCCCTGCCGGCCGATCCTGCCGCCGGCCCTGCCCAAGATGAGCGAGTACGCCTTCTCCGTGTCGGTGCGCACCCAGTACCTGCCGGACCAGTCCGACCCCGAGCGCGGGCGCCATGCCTTCGCCTACACCATCACCATCCACAATACCGGCGAGGTGGCGGCGCAGTTGATCTCGCGCCACTGGATCATCACCGACAGCGACAACGGCACGCAGGAAGTCGCCGGCCTGGGCGTGGTGGGCCACCAGCCGCTGCTGAAGCCGGGCGAGCATTTCGAGTACACCAGCTGGGCCACCATCTCGACGCCGGTCGGCTCAATGAAGGGCGAGTATTTCTGCGTGGCCGAGGACGGCCACCGCTTCGAGGTGCCGATCCCAGAATTCGCGCTGGTGCTGCCGCGCATGCTGCACTGAGCGCGGCGCGTCCGGCCGGGAGGCCGGGGGAGCGGGAACCTACTGGCGCTTCGCGCTGTCCTGTTCCTGCGCCGGCGTTTGCCGGCCCTGCGTCGGCTCTTGCGGCTGCCGCGAGGGGTGGTTGTCGGGTGCGCGGGTCGGACGCGGGTTCTTCCTGGCCGTGCCCATGGTCCAGACCACGATAAAAATCAGCAGGAACAGCGCCACGCCGGCCTCGAGGGCGAACAGCAGCATGGGATGGGCTTCGAAGAACTTGCTCATGGTGGATGCGGCAGTGGCAATGACAGATGACGGTGGGATTGTAGGGCAACTGCCCGGTACGATCGCTGCCGGGCCGGCACCGGTCGCGGGACACTGAACAACAAGCAAGATGGCATACGCGGATTCCCTTTCGATTTCTCTCCCAGGTTTCACTTCGCCCGTCGGCGCCCGTGCCCGTGCCTGGCTGGCGCTTGCCGGCGCCGGCGTGCTGCTGGCCGGCTGCATGAGCGGCCCGCCGCCGCGTATCGAGACCGGCCCGTCCGGCACCACGCCGCCAGCTTCGTCGACCCAGAAGGGCCAGCTGCAGGCCGCCAGCTGGAACGAGATCGGCGGCTGGACCCAGGATGACGTGCGCGCGGCCTGGCCCGCACTGCAGGCCAGCTGCCAGGCGCTGAAGAAGCGCGCCGAGTGGAGCCGCGCCTGCGCCGCGGGCATGATGGTCGACGCCGGCGACCTCAGCGCCATGCGCGCCTACTTCGAGACCAACTTCCAGCCATTCCGCGTGGTCAACGGCGACGGCACCGACAGCGGCCTGATCACCGGCTACTACGAGCCCATCCTGCACGGCTCGCGCACGCGCCAGGGGCGCTTCCAGGTGCCGCTGTACCGCAAGCCGGCGCAGTTCGGCAACCGCCCGCTGCCGGGCCGCGCTGAGCTGCTGCAGAACCCGGCCATGCGCGGCAGCGAGCTGGTGTGGGTGGATGACGCGGTCGAGGCCGCCTTCCTGCAGATCCAGGGCTCGGGCCGGATCCGCATGGCGGACGGCACCGTGATGCGGGTCGGCTTCGGCGGCACCAACGACCAGCCGTTCCGCTCGTTCGGCAAATGGCTGCTGGACCGCGGCGAGATCACGCCGGCGCAGGCCACCATGCAGGGCATCAAGGCGTGGGCCCGGGCCAACCCGGGGCGCGTCGACGAGATGCTGAACGTCAACCCGCGCTTTGTGTTCTTCCGCGAACTGCCGCCGAACAATGACGGCCCGGTTGGCGCGCTGGGCGTGCCGCTGACCGCCGAGCGCTCGATCGCGGTCGATCCCGCCACCATCCCGCTGGGCGTGCCGGTGTTCCTGTCGACCACGCGCCCGCTGTCGACCGAGCCGATCCAGCGGCTGATGTTCGCGCAGGATACGGGCAGCGCCATCAAGGGCGGCGTGCGCGCGGACTTCTTCTGGGGGGCTGGCGATGCCGCCGGCGAGACCGCGGGACGGATGAAGCAGGGCGGCAGGATGTGGGTGCTGATGCCGCGCAGCTGACCGTCGACGAAGCTAAAACTACGAATGTTGTCTCCCCTCGCCCATTTATGGGAGAGGGGCGGGGGAGAGGGCAGGAGTCTCCACGAAGTGGCGCGTCATCATGCTTGCCATGCGCCGGCCCTCTCCCCCGGCCCCTCTCCCGCAAGCGGGCGAGGGGAGCAAACCGGCGGATTTCAGCGCGGGCGTTGATCCACGATCCGCTTGGCCTTCCCCACCGAGCGCTCGATGCCGCCCTCTGGCAGCACCTCGATCCCGGCCGTGACGCCAATATATGACTTGATCTCGTGCGCCAGCCGCTCGCGCGCGGCCTGCGCGCGCGCCGGCTCGCAGCCATGGGCGCATTCCACACGCACCGTCAGCGTATCCATGTGGCCGTCCTTGCCCAGCACGCACTGGTAGTGCGGCGCCAGTTCGGCCTGTTTCAGGATCAGTTCCTCGATCTGCGACGGGAACACATTGACGCCGCGCACGATCATCATGTCGTCGGTCCGGCCGGTGACCTTCTCCATGCGGCGGAAGGCCGGCCGCGCCGTGCCCGGCAGCAAGCGGGTCAGGTCGCGGGTCCGGTAGCGCACCACCGGCATCGCTTCCTTGGTCAGCGAAGTAAAGACCAGTTCGCCGAATTCGCCGTCAGGCAGCACTTCGCCGGTGTCCGGGTCGATGATTTCGGGGTAGAAGTGGTCTTCCCAGATGGTCGGGCCGTCCTTGGTCTCGGCGCATTCGTTGGCCACGCCCGGGCCCATCACCTCGGACAGGCCATAGATGTCGACCGCGGAAATGCCCATGCGCTTCTCGATCGCCAGCCGCATTTCCGGCGTCCACGGCTCGGCGCCGAAGATGCCCACGCGCAGCGAGCTGCTGGCCGGGTCGATGCCCTGGCGCTCGAACTCATCGGCGATCGCCAGCATGTAGCTGGGCGTGACCATGATGATTTCAGGCTTGAAGTCCAGGATCAGCTGGACCTGGCGCTCGGTCTGGCCGCCGCCGAACGGGATCGCCGTCAGGCCGGCTTTCTCGACGCCGTAGTGCGCGCCCAGCCCGCCGGTAAAGAGCCCGTAGCCGTAGCTGATATGCACCTTGTCGCCCCGGCGCGCGCCGGAGGCCCGGATCGAGCGCGCCATCACCGTCGCCCAGTTATCGATGTCCCGGAGCGTGTAGCCGACCACAGTGGGCTTGCCGGTGGTGCCGGACGAGGCATGCACGCGCGCCACCCGGTCCTGCGGCACGGCGAACATGCCGAAGGGGTAGTTGTCGCGCAGGTCCTGCTTGCTGGTGAACGGAAAGCGCGCCACGTCGGCCAGCGATTGCAGCTGGTCGGGATGGACGCCGGCCTCGTCGAACTTGCGACGGTACACCGGCGAATTGGCGTAGGCGTGGTGGAGCGACCATTTCAGCCGCTCCAGCTGCAGCGCCTGCAGCTCGGCGCGGCTGGCGGTCTCGATCGGGTCCAGGGGCAGATCGGTCAGGCGCGTGCTCATGTCGTCTCCTGCACGGGGGCGGTTATCTTGGTGACTGCTGCTTTCAGGCGACGGTATCCGGCGGCACGACATGGCCCCTGATCTGCGCCGACTTGCCGCGGAACATCGCCACCACCTCGCCGGCGGCATTGGTCACGCGGATGTCGTAGATGCCGTGGCGGCCCGACAGGGTCTGCTCGATCCCTTCGGCTGTCAGGACGTCGCCGCCGTGCACGGGTTTGAGGAATTCGATGCTGCAGCCGGCTGCCACGGTATTGATGTTATGGCTGTTGCAGGCGAATGCGAAAGTCGAATCGGCCAGCGTGAACATCAGGCCGCCATGGCAGATGCCATGCCCGTTCAGGAATTCGTTGCGGACCGGCATGGTCAGCCGGGCATAGCCGGGGCGCACTGCTTCGACGGTGATCCCGAGCCAGCGGCTGCAGGTGTCGGCTTCATACATGGCGGCGGCGGCCGCTTCGGCGAGGGCCTGGGGGTCCTTGTGCAACGCTGTCTCCTTGGGGGGCGGGGTGGCGCCGCGCCGGCGCCTCGGGACGCTTCTTACTTGCCGGTGAAGCGGGCGGCGCGCTTTTCCAGGAAGGCATTGACGCCCTCCGCATAGTCCGCGGACTGGCCGAGGTCACGCTGCAGGTCGCGCTCCAGGTCGAGCTGGGCATCGAGGCCGGCGGTGCCGCTGGCGTACATGGCGCGCTTGATCGCGGCCAACGCCCGGGTGGGTTGCCCGGCCAGGTGCGTGGCCAGCGCCAGCGCCTGCTCGGGCAGCAGCGGATCGTCCATGGCTTCCCAGATCAGGCCCCACCTCTCGGCCTCTTCGGCGGACAGGCGCTCGCCGGTCATCGCCAGCCCCAGCGCGCGCGCCATGCCGATGCGCTTGGGCAAAAGCCAGGTGCCGCCGGAATCCGGCACCAGACCGATCTTGACGAAGGCCTGGATAAAGTTGGCCGAGCGGGCGGCCAGCACCATGTCGCAGGCCAGCGCCAGGTTGGCGCCGGCGCCAGCAGCGGTGCCGTTGACGGCCGCCACCACCGGCAGCGGCAGTGCCTGCAGCCGGCGGATCAGCGGGTTGAACCAGGTATCGATCAGTTCGCCCAGGTCGGTCATCTGGCCGGGCGTGAAATCCAGGTCGGCCAGGTCCTGCCCGGCGCAGAAGCCGCGGCCGGCGCCGGTCAGCAGCAGCGCCCGCGCGCCACCGGCCTCGACATGGTCAAGTGCCTGCTGCAGCGCCTTGTGCATCTCGCGGGTAAAGCTGTTGAGCTTGTCAGGGCGGTTCAGCGTGATCACCGCGACGGACCCCTGCCATTGGAGCAGGATGGGGCCGGCATCGAGGCTGACCGGTTGGCCAGCGGGCGTGGACATCGGGGGCATGTTTGTCTCCTGCCTGGTTTTCTGCGGTCGGCGCGGGGCTGGCGCCGCTAAAATAAACCGACCAGTCGGTCGGCAAATGGTAGCACTAAATGCCAGGGGCGTGCGCCAGCCGCTCAGCCTAAGGGCGTCGGACCGAGGTGCCTTATTAGTACTAACCCGCGATCGCGTTCCTCAATCGGGGTGGCGACCGCAATGCCGGCACTCCGTGTCGCTCTATAATCGCGCTGCCAACAACAATTGCAGCATCGCTGGTGCCCGTGTGCGCACCGGCACGCAAGACTGTTTCACTGATTACGCCCTTTTTGCCTTTTCGCACTGGATCTCCCCTATGAAGAAGTTCGCAGCACTCCTTTTGGTTTCGTCCGTGGCGCTGTTTGCCGCGTGCGGCAAGCAAGAATCCGCGCCGGCCGCCGCCAGCACGGGCAACGCCGCCGCCTCCAGGATCATCGTCGGCCTGGATGACAATTTTCCGCCCATGGGCTTCCGCGATACCAATAACGAACTCGTCGGCTTCGATATCGATATGGCGAAAGAGGCAAGCCGCCGTCTCGGCATGGCCGTCGAGTTCAAGCCGATCGACTGGAGTGCCAAGGAGGCCGAGCTGAACGGCAAGCGCGTGGACGTGCTGTGGAACGGGCTGACTATCACCGACGAGCGCAAGAAGAACATCAGCTTTACCGCGCCCTATATGACCAACCACCAGATCGTCATCGTCGGCACCAATTCGCCCGTGAAGGCCAAGGCCGACCTGGCCGGCCGCATCGTAGGCGCGCAGGATGGCAGCAGCGCGGTGGATGCCATCAAGAAGGAGGGCCAGATCGCCGCCAGCCTGAAGGAACTCAAGACCTTCGGCGACAACGTGACGGCGCTGATGGACCTGTCCGCCGGCCGCCTTGACGCGATCGTGGTCGATGAAGTGGTGGGCCGCTACCTGATCAGCAAGCGCGCCGGCGAATACCGCGTGCTGGAAGAGAACTTCGGTACCGAGGAATACGGCGTCGGCGTCCGCAAGGATGACGCCGAACTGCTCGGCAAGCTCGACAAGACCCTGGCATCGATGAAGCAGGACGGCACCGCCGCCCGCATCGCCACCCAGTGGTTCGGCACCGATATCACCAAGTAATCCAGGCGCTTCGTGGCGCCCTGCGCGGTTCAGGCAGGGCGCTGCGCTCCTTCCGGACTCTCGCGCTGGCCGCACATTGGCCCGCTGCCTGAAATCCTTCCTCCTTCCGTTCGCCCGAACATGGATTACGTCTTATCTCTACTGGGGCCATTGGCGCAGGGGGCGAAAGTCACGCTCACCCTGTTCGTCATCACGCTTGCCCTGTCGGTGCCGCTGGGGCTTGCGCTGGCGCTGGCGCGCATCTCGTCATGGCCGCTGCTGAGCAGTGCGGTCAATGGCTACATCTGGCTGATGCGCGGCACGCCGCTGATGCTGCAGATGCTGTTTATCTATTTTGCGCTGCCGTTCGTGCCGGTCATCGGCGTGCGGCTGCCCGATTTTCCCGCCGCGGTGGTGGCGTTCGCGCTCAACTATGCCGCGTACTTCGCGGAAATCTTCCGCGCCGGGATCAAGTCCGTTGACCGTGGCCAGTACGAAGCCAGCAAGGCGCTGGGCATGACGTACTTCCAGACCATGCGCCGGGTCGTGCTGCCGCAGATGGTCAGCCGCGTCCTGCCGCCGGTCAGCAACGAAACCATTACGCTGATCAAGGACACGTCGCTGATCTACGTGCTGGCCCTCAACGATATCCTGCGCACCGCGCGCGGCATCGTGCAGCGCGATTTCACGACCACGCCTTTCCTGGTCGCCGCGCTGTTTTATCTGGTGATGACGCTGATTCTGACCTGGTTCTTCCAGAATCTCGAAAAACGCTATGCCAAACATGATGACTAGCCCGAACAGCGCCACCCCTGACCACGCGCCCGGCATCATGATCGCGGCGCGGGACATCTTCAAGTCGTTCGGATCGCTGCAGGTCCTGCGCGGCGTCTCGCTGACGCTGCGCAAGGGCGATGTCACCGCGGTGATCGGGCCGTCGGGCTCGGGCAAGAGCACCTTGCTGCGCTGCCTGAACCACCTCGAGGTGATCGACCGCGGCACCATCGACATCGAAGGCGAGTCGCTGGCGGCCGCTGGCCCCGACGGTGCCTCAAAGTACGTGCCGGAGGCGGAAGTCCGCCGCATCTGCCGCAAGATGGGCATGGTGTTCCAGTCGTTCAACCTGTTCCCGCACATGACGGTGCTGCAGAACATCATCGAGGCACCCATGACCGTCAAGCGGCTGTCGCGCGGCGCGGCGGTGCCCAAGGCCGAGGAACTGTTGCGCAAGGTCGGCCTGCTGGCCAAGCGGGACAACTATCCGGCGCGGCTGTCCGGCGGACAGAAGCAGCGCGTGGCGATTGCGCGAGCGCTGGCGATGGAGCCCGACATCATGCTGTTTGACGAACCGACCTCCGCGCTCGATCCGGAGCTGACCGGCGAGGTGCTGCGCACCATGCGGCAACTGGCGGACGAGCATATGACCATGCTCGTCGTCACGCATGAGATGGGGTTTGCGCGCGAAGTGGCCAACCACGTCGTGTTCATGGACGAAGGCAGGATTCTCGAGGAAGGCGCGCCCGCCGAGGTGTTCGGCGCGCCGGCCCATACGCGCACCCGGGAATTCCTGGCACATATGCTCTGAACCGGGACTAGCGCCGCCACGCCACGCCACGACAGGTGGCAGAATAGCCCGCAGCCGGTGGCGACGGTGCCATCTGTTTGCCAATACATAGGAGAAGACATGCCGTACGAAAACATCCTGGTCGAGACGCGCGGCCGCGTTGGTCTGGTTACGCTGAACCGTCCCAAGGCGCTGAACGCGCTCAACGACGCGCTGATGGATGAACTGGGTGCCGCACTGACGGCATTCGACCAGGATGAGGGCATCGGCGCCATCGTCATTACCGGTAGCGACCGCGCCTTCGCTGCCGGCGCCGATATCGGCATGATGGCGAAGTATTCCTTCATGGACGTCTACAAGGGCGACTACATCACCCGCAACTGGGAAACCATCCGCAAGATCCGCAAACCGGTGATCGCTGGCGTAGCCGGCTACGCGCTGGGCGGCGGCTGCGAGCTGGCGATGATGTGCGACATCATCATCGCGGCGGACTCTGCCAGGTTCGGCCAGCCGGAAGTCAAGCTCGGCACCATGCCCGGCGCCGGCGGCACCCAGCGCCTGCCGCGCGCGGTGTCCAAGGCCAAGGCGATGGACTTGTGCCTGACCTCGCGCATGATGGACGCCGCCGAAGCCGAGCGCTCCGGCCTGGTGTCACGCGTGGTGCCGGCCGACAAGCTGCTGGACGAAGTGCTGGCCGCCGCCGAAACCATCGCCGGGTTCTCGCTGCCGGTGGTCATGATGATCAAGGAGTCGGTCAACGCCGCTTACGAAACCACGCTGGCCGAAGGCGTGCACTTCGAGCGCAGGCTGTTCCATTCCACCTTTGCCAGTGAAGACCAAAAGGAAGGCATGGCCGCTTTCGTAGAAAAACGCGCCCCCAATTTCCAGCATCGCTGAGAACTTGATAGGGGAATACCCGATGGCCGCGCGGGGGTATTCATGGGCCGCCGCGTTGGCTGTTTTCGGATTTTCCTATATCGCTCAATGGGTTACGACATAATCACGCGATCTCTTAGCTGAGCGCTGTGACAAAGGTGTTGCAAGGTCGGCGGAACCGGCCTAATATTCGCCCCCTCGCAACACACAACGCGGCGCTGCAAGGCAGACGCAGCAAGGGTTGCGGGGTCGACCGGGAGGTTGGCGCGGCGAGGTTTGCAGCGCTGACCGCAGCAAAAAAAGATTGCTGAACTGGTTGACGAAACGAAGAAAGCTCTGCATAATCTTGTTTCTCTGCTGCAGACAACGCAGCGCGCTGAACGGCAAAGCCGGCAAGCGAAGTTCTTTAACAAACAAACAACCGATAAGTGTGGGCGCTGGGTAGCGGACGCCACTGTCTTCGGGCAGTGTGGCTTCACAAGTTATACAGTGCTCGCACAGCAAAACGTGACTGGGTCTTCGGATCTGGTCAGTCAGTTTTCTGAGAGTGAGCGACCGCTCGAAAGAGCGAGACCCGCGAGGGTCACACAGA
>NZ_JAYMRX010000016.1:0-175345 GCF_038900635.1 Cupriavidus oxalaticus
CTGGTCCGCTGACACCACCGTCAGCGAATCGCTGACCTGTTGCCCTGCGGTCAGCGCATCGGCCTTGCTGTTATCGAGCGTGTAGGTCCAGGCCCCGGTGTTGCTGTCGAAGGTGAAGGTGCCGTAGCGCCCGGCAAGGCTGTCCGGCGGCACGGCAGCAAAATGCGCTTCACCGGTATCGACATCGCTGACCGTCAACGTGCCGCTGGCCGATGCATCACCGGCAACAGCGTTGGCAAGTCCCCCAGCCTCCGTCACCGACGAGTCTTCGCTGGCCGACGCATGGATGCCAGCCACATCGTTGGCGCCATTGATCCGGATACGCAGCGTCGACGCCGCCGCCGCCTGCCCATCGGTCACGCTGTAGCTGAAAGTGTCGTCGACATGGTCACCCGCGCGCAGTGCCTGCACCAGCGCATTGCTGTTGTCCAGCGTGTAGCTGTAGCTGCCGTCGGCATTGATCTGCAGCGTGCCATACTGGCCGACATAGGTGCCGGGACTCGCCACCGCCAGCACATTGCCGGCGTCGATGTCGCTGTCATTGGACAGCACATTGCCGGTGATCGGATTCGGATGGTTGTCTTCGCCCATGCCATGGGTATCGGCCGTGGCCGTGGGCGCATGGTTGTCGTAGCCGGCGAAATCGCTCCGGGCTAGTTCATGCAGGCCGTTGATCTGGATGACCATCTCCGCCGTGGCGGGATTGCCATCGACATCCACATAGACATAGGTATTGCCGCCCGATTGGCCGAACCAGGCGCCATGTGCGGTCGGTGTGCGCCCGCCCCATTCGAAGCCGGTCTGTCCCAGCACCGGCCGCAGGTCGAGACGGTCGGTGCCGCGCTGGAAATCGGTGATGACATCCATGCCGCCGGTCGCAGAATCCAGCACGGCGTTGTAGACGAATACATCGCGGCCCGCCCCACCGCTCAGCAGATCGCCGCCGGCGCCGCCGCCGATGGTGTCGTTGCCGCCTTCGCCATAAATGGTGTCCTTGCCGTTCCCGCCGGTGATGACGTCGTCGCCCCCCACGGCGGCGTTGTTGCCGTTGTCACCGTAGATCAGATCGTCGCCATTGCCTGCGGCGATGCGGTCATTGCCGGGCTGGGCCGACTCATGGCCGCGCCCGAGCTGGTAATCGGCGTAGCTGTCGAAGCCGTCGCCATAGATCGTGTCGCCGCCATTGTCGCCGGTGTAGAGCGCGGAGCCCCCATCGAGGCTGCCGATCACGTCGTCGCCGCTGCCACCATAGACCGCATCGGCGCCGTTGCCGCCCGACAGGCTGTCGTTGCCGCGTCCGCCGAATACGCGGTCTTTGCCGTTCGCGCCGAGCAGGGTGTCGTTGCCGTCGCCGCCTTCGACGATATCGTCGCCGTTGCCGGCGTCGACGTAGTCGTTGCCATCGCCGGCGCTGACATAGTCATTGCCGTTTCCGCTCAGGATGGTGTCGCTGGAAGTGGTGCCGATGATGTTGTCGCTGCCGTTGCCGCCAGTCAGTGTTGCCATGGTTTCCCTCTCTCCGTCCTGAATGCCGGCCTGGTAGCCGTGTCTTGCTGGTTATGGTTGTGCGCAGGCAGGATGCCTGCCCCTTTGCGCTTATCGTTCCCGGAATGCCAGCTCCCGGGTCTTGATGATGGGCTTGAGCAGGTAGTGGAGCACTGTCTTCTGGCCCGTCAGTACATCGACCGTGGCCACCATGCCGGGCAGGATGGGCACCTGCACGGCGCTGCCGCCGGGGCGGTTGTCGCGGGTGCGCACACGCACCAGGTAGTAGCTCTCGGGCCGCTCGCCCGGGCGCTCCGGCGTCAGCGTATCGGCGCTGATATGTTCGACCGTGCCGGGGAATCCGCCATAGATCGAGAAGTCATAGGCCGACAGCTTGACCACCGCCGGCTGCCCTGGACGCAGGAAGGCGATATCGGCCGGGCGCACGCGCGCCTCTACCAGCAGCGTGTCTTCCAGCGGCACGATCTCCACCAGGTCCATGCCGGGCTGCACCACGCCACCCACGGTATTGACCTTGAGCTGCTTGACGATGCCTGACAGGGGCGCGCGCACCAGCGTGCGGTCGACGCGGTCCTGCAGCGCGGTGTTGGTCGCGCTCTGCGCCGCCTGTTCGGCCTTGGCCTGGTTCAGTTCGCGCATGGCCTCGGCGCGGAAATGCGTGGCCGCCTCGTCCAGCTTCTGCTGGCTCTCGCGGTAGGCCGCTTCCAGCCGCGGCATGGCCAGCCGCGTGGCCTCGAGCTCGCCCTTCAGGTCGTTGGTCTGACGCTCCAGCCGCAGCACGTCGACGTCGGACACCACCCCCTGCGCCACCATTGGCCGCATCATCGCCAGCTCCTGCGCCACCAGCCGATGGCTCTGCCGCAGTTGCTGTTCGCGCGAGCGCTTCTCGGTCAGTTCCTGGCGGCGCTGCTCGGACTGCTGGCGCAACACCGCCAGGTTGGCTTCCAGCGCGCGCTTGCGGGATTCGAACAGCGAGCGTTCCTCGGCGACAAAGCGGCGGCTGTCGGCATCGCCGGCCACGCTGTCGACGAACGCCGTGCCGGCGGCTTCGGCGCTCAGGCGCGCGATGCGCGCCACCAGCGCATCGTCCTTGGTGCGGCCTTCCTGGTACGAGGCGGTGAAGCGGGTATCGTCGATGCGCATCAGCGGCTGGTCCTTGTGCACGACCTGCCCCGGGCGCACCATGATCTCCGCGACGATTCCGCCTTCCAGGTTCTGCACCACCTGAACCTGGCTGGACGGAATCACCTTGCCCTCGCCCACCGTCACTTCATCCACGCGCGCCAGCGCGGCCCAGGCCAGCGCCGCCACCACGAACAGCAGCGCGCACAACAGGATCCAGTGCGTGAACCAGCGCGACCCCGCCACCGCTGCCGCCTCGCGCTCGCCCATGAATGCGGTGTCGTCCGCGTGCGGCCGCAGCGCGGCGGCCAGGCGGCGCAAGAGGTTCCGGGTCTCAGGCAGAAGCGACATGGAGCTTCCTCCCCGCGAGCGCGTTCAGCACATCGGCCTTGGGTCCGTCGGCGACGATGCGGCCCTGGTCCATCACGATCAGGCGGTCGACCAGGCTCAGCAGCGAACCGCGGTGCGTCACCAGCAGCAACGTGCGCCCACCCAGCGCCGCGGACAGCCGCGACTTGAACTGCTCCTCGGTGCGGTTGTCCATCGCGCTGCTGGGCTCATCCAGCAGCAGCACCGGCGGTTGCAGCAGATCGGCGCGGGCGATCGCGATGGCCTGGCGCTGCCCGCCCGACAGACCTTCGCCGCGCTCGCCGAGCCGGAGGTCATAGCCGTCCGGCAGGCGGTCGATAAAGTCGCTGACGCCACCCAGGCGCGCCGCGCGCAGCACCGCCTCGTCGTCGGCATACGGGGCGCCCATCACGATGTTCTCTCGCACGGTGCCGCTGAACAGCATCACCTCCTGCGGCACATAGCCGATATCGCGCCGCAGCGCCGCGGGGTCGAGCTGGCGCACGTCCGCGCCATCGACCAGCACCGAGCCAGCCTCGGGTGCGTACAGGCCCAGGATCAGCTTCTCGACGGTGGTCTTGCCCGAACCGATGCGGCCGATCAAGCCCACGCGCTCGCCGCTGGCAATGCGGAACGACACGCCATCCAGGGCGGCGCCCTCACGGCCCGGATAACGAAAGCTGACCTGCCGGAATTCGATCTCGCCGCGCAACGACGGCCGGTGCACGAAATGCCTGCCGGGCGGGCGCTCGACCGGCAATGCCATCATCCGGTCGATCCCGGCCAGCGCGGCGCGCGCCTGGTGGTAGCGTGTGGTCAACCCGGCCATCTGCGACAGCGGCGCCAGCGCGCGCCCGGCCAGGATAGTGCAGGCGATCAGGCCGCCCATGGTGAGCCGGTCTTCGGCAATCAGGTAGACGCCGATGACCACGACCACCAGCGTGGCGGCCTGCTGCGCGAACAGCGACACGTTGATCACGCACGCCGAAAGCAGGCGTGCCCGCAAGCCAAGCTTCGCCATCTGTCCGACGACCTGCTCCCAGTTGCGCTGCGCGGCCCCTTCGGCACCTACGGTCTTGATGGTCTCCAGCCCGACCAGGGTTTCAACCAGCGCGGCTTGCCGCTGCGCCGCGCAGGCACTGCTTGCGCGCACCGCGCGCGACAGCGGTCCCTGCAGGGCCGCGCTGACGCCCAGCACCAACGGTACCGTCAGCAGCGGGACCCACGCGAGCGGGCCGCCGACCCAGAACATCGTGGCAATAAAGACCGCGGCAAACGGCAGGTCGATCAGCGTGGTGATGGTGGCCGAGGTCAGGAAATCTCGCACCGACTCGAACTCGTGCAGCTGGCTGCTGAGGCTGCCCACCGACGCAGGCCGCGACTTCATCTCGATGCCCAGCACCTTGCCGAACACCGTCGCGGATACCGTCACGTCGATGCGCCTGCCCGCGACGTCGACAAAATAGCCACGCAGCGTACGCATCGCCAGCTCGAACAGCAGCACCAGGCCCACCCCGATGGCCAGCGCCCACAGCGTCTCCAGCGCATGGTTCGGCACCACGCGGTCATAGACGTTCATGGTGAACAACGGCATGGCCAGCGCGAACAGGCTCAGCAGCAGCGAGGCGACCATCACCTCGCCATAGACCGGCCACGACTCGCGCATCACCCCCCAGAACCATTCGTGGGGCGAAGCCGGCGCGCCGTCGTGAGCCGTATCCAGACGATGCGCGGGCCTGGCAAAGATGGCATGGCCCGAGTAGCGCTCCAGCAGGTCTTCGGTGCGCACAGCCTGCTCGCCGCTGCCGCATTCGGGCAGCGCGAGCACCAGCGTGCCCGCCTCGCCGCGGCGCAGCAATACGCAGGCCTGTCCCTGGTCGAGCAGCAGGATCGCGGGCAGCACCAGCTCAGGGATTTCTTCCAGCCTGCGCCGCACGAGCCGCGCCGACATGCCGGCCCGGGCCGCCGCCCGCGCGAACAGCGCCGGGGTCAGGCGATGGGATGCAAGCGGCAGGCCGGCAAGCAGCGATTCGGCCGTCGCCGGCCGGTGGAAGTAGTGGGCCAGCCAGAGCAGGCAATCCAGCAGCGGATCGTCCGGACGCGCGTCGCGGCATGCCGGGTCCGGCAGGTTCCAGCCGGTATCCCGGGCCTCCCGCGCAGGGATGGCGGCGGCATGCATGGCCTAGGTCCTCGCGCCTCAGCGTCCGCGCGCGCTGCGGCACCGCAGTGCCATATGGCATGGCGCCGCTACCTTGCCGCGGCACGCCGCTGCCGCACGCCATGCGCAAGGCATGCGTCGATTGCATCCATCCATGGTTCCCCCGGTCCCATTTGGTGTGACGTTTTTTGCAAGCGTATGCGACGGGGGGACGTGCGCCCATCCTGCAAATGGCGCAACGGGGACATTTGAAACGCCTGTCAGCATCATCCATATGGCGTTTCACGCAGGCAACAGCTTGGGAGCCGAACCGGTCGCCTGCGCTTACGCTGACCGTCGCAACCACAGCATCTCGGGATGTCGCGCCGAGCGATGAGATTTTTCACTTTTCCCATCGTTGACATGTCTCCTATTTTTGTAGCTTCGGACACGTCCACGCTCGCCTGCCCCAGCGTGCCGTCACCCGGTTGGCACGCTGCATAGCCGCATCCGAAAGCCTTCTTTTTGACACCCCACTTAAGGAGGGTGTTTACCGTGCAATATTTGACGCCTGTCAACCTCTGCATGCTATAGATTGTTAAGACATTTAGAACTACCGGTTCACGTAGAAGGACCGGGCAAAGTCCAATTTCGTATCAGTCGCCGGCGATGGCCGCAATGGTCGCCGCCGGCATCCGGGGGAAACAATCTTGCGCCAGACGCTTGCGCGCATGCGGGGGCCGCTTGCCCGCCTTGGGTCGCGCACCATCACGGCGGGCACGATGCTGCTCGGAGCGCTGACGACGGCCGTCGTCTATGCGTTCTGTACCGATTTGCTGGAAAGGGATGTCCGGCTGCGTTTCGAAAACGATACCGGCGACGTCGTCCAGCAGTTCGACACGCGGATCCGGCTCTATACGGACGTGCTGGTCACGATGCAGGCGCTTTTCGGCGCCAGCGACCACGTCACGCGCAGCGAGTTTCGGGATTTCGTCAGCGGCTTGAACCTGGCGCAGCGCTACCCCGGCTTTCAGACCCTCAACTACGCGCCCTATGTGCCGGCGTCCGAGATCGACGCCTTCGTCGCCCGGCAGCGCACCGATCCGATCCTGCGCGAAGCTGGCGTGACCTTCAGCGTGCGCCCGCCTGGCAAGCGGCCGGGCCACTTCGTGCTCACCTATGTCGAACCGCTCGACATCAACCTGGCGTCGATCGGCATCGATATGGGGGCCGAGCCGCGCCGCCTGGCGGCGCTGGAGCGCGCACGCGATACCGGGCAATCGGTCAGCAGCGGCCGCCTGATTTTCAGCGAGGCAAAAAACCCGCACGTCGGCATCGCCCTGCGCCTGCCGGTGTACCGCAAAGTGCCGGACCTCAACTCCGTTGAAGCGCGCCGGCACGCCTATGTTGGCTCCGTCGGCGCGGGCATCCGGGTGGACGATTTGCTCAAGGAACTGGTCAGCAACGAAAACCTGCGCCGGATCCGGTTTCGCGTCTATGACGCCGGGGACTTCGCGGAGCCAGCCGCTCCCCTGTCCGCGGGCAACCTCCTTTATGACAGCCTGACCGGGCTGGCCAGGCCCGGACGCACCCGGGCTGCGGATGGCCGCGCCCGGCCTGGTGCGGCTGGTGCGGCGACACCCGCGGACGCGCCAGCGGTACCTGACGCCAGCCAGCAGGACCTGACCAAGAGCGTGGTGCGCAACTTCGGCGGGCGGCGCTGGGTGATTGCCTTCGCTGCCGACCCGAACGCGATGGGTGGTCCCCAGCGCTATCTGCCAACGCTCGTGGTGGCTTCGGGCCTGATCATCAGCGTGCTGCTGGGCTGGCTGGCCTACGCGCTGTCGAGTTCGCGAGCGCGCGCCGTCGCCACCGCCGAGCAGATGACGCACAGCCTGCGCGAGAGCCAGGCAGCGCTGGCCGAGGCGCAGCAAATTGCCCACCTTGGCGACTGGCGCATCGACCCGGGCGAGAACGTCGCTTACTTTTCGCGGGAGATGGCAAGACTGCTCGGCTGGCGCGGCAACAAGCCGACACCGGAGGCGCTGTTCCAGGCAATCGAGGACAGTCATCGTGCCGTGCTGCGAGAGAAGATGGAGGCAGCCTTGCGCGACCGTCAGCCGTTCGAATTCGAGTGCCCCTACCGTTCCCAACGCGGACGCCGGGGCTGGTTGCATCTGATCGGTCAGGCGCACGGAACGGGCGTGAACAGCACTGTCTTGCGCGGTACCGCGCAGGATATCAGCCAGCGCAAGTCTGCCGAACGAGCCCGGGCACAGGAGCATCAGATTACCCTGCATCTGGCCACCGCCGCCAGTGAAACCGAGGTGCTCGAGGAGATCGTTCACACGCTGCTCGAAGACATGGACTGGGAGGCAGGTGCCTTCTGGCCAGCCGACGACAGCCATGGCCTGAAGCTGCCGCAAATCTGCCAGAGCCGCGTCAAGGCGCTCGAACCCTGGCTCGCCGCGCGCCCCGCCCTGCCGGCTGGCGCCGCGGTCCTGCAGGCGCCGCAGTGGTACGCAGGCCACCTTGGCATGTCGCGCCATGCGCAAGCCGGCTGGCTCGCCACCGGCGGCCTGCGCACGGTGTTCGCCTTCCCGCTGAGCCGGGGACACGTGACGCTTGGCGTCGTCGAACTCTATTCCCGCGTCAAGCGCAGCCCCGATGCGCATGCGCTGGCGATGGCCGGCGGCATCGCCAGCCAGACCGGGCACTTCCTGCTGAGGCGCCAGGCCGAGGAGAACCTTCGCTTCATTGCCAACCACGACGCCCTCACCGGCCTGCCGAACCGATTGATGTTCAAGGCCGAGTTCGAGAAAGCGCTGGCCCGTGCCCGCACCGACGGGCAGGCCCTGCACGTGATCTTTGTCGACCTGGATGAATTCAAGGTCGTGAACGACACGATCGGCCACAACGCAGGGGATACGGTGCTTCGACAAATGGCCGACCGGCTGCGCGAGGGCTTGCCCGATGTGGAGCTGATCACCCGCTTCGGCGGGGATGAATTCGTCGTGCTGCTGGATCCCAAGGGCGATTCGATGATCCTGGGCCAGACCCTCGCCAGGATACAGGCAGTGCTGGCACCCGGTTTTGTCGTCAACGATTCCGAAATGCGGATGACTGCAAGCATCGGCATCAGTTCGTTCCCCGAAGACGGCAACGACTGGCAGACATTGCTCAAGCATGCCGACCTCGCCATGTACGGGGCCAAGCAGCTTGGCAAGAACGGCTACCAGTTCTACACCCGCGGCATGAGCACCACGCTGCAGCGGCGCATCGACATGGAGTCGCACCTGCACCGCGCGCTTGAGCAGGACGAATTCGTTCTCTATTACCAGCCGCGCATTGCGCTCGCATCGGGAGCCTGCACCGCAGTCGAGGCATTGATACGCTGGCGCCATCCGGAGCTGGGCCTGGTCATGCCCGGAGATTTCATCCCCTTCGCGGAGCAAAGCGGCGCCATTGTCGAGATCGGCGCGTGGGCGCTGCGCGAAGCGTGTCGCCAGAATGCCGCGTGGCGTGCCCAAGGCCTGCCGCCAGTGCGGGTTTCGGTCAATCTTTCCGCCCGGCAGTTCGCCGACAAGTCGCTCAGGCTGACCATCATCGATGCCCTGCGCCAGGCGGGGCTGCCGGGCAACCTGCTGGAGCTGGAACTGACCGAAAGCATGATCATGCGCGATGCCGAACAGGCTTCGAACTGGCTGTCTCGCCTCAAGCGCACCGGCGTGCGGCTGGCGATCGATGACTTCGGCACCGGCTATTCCTCGCTCGCATACCTGAGCCGCTTCCCGATCGATACGGTCAAGATCGATCGCAGCTTCGTTCGTTACGTACCGGAAAGCCGCAGCGACACGCAGATCACCAGCGCGGTGATCGGGCTCGGCCACCGGCTCGGCCTCGAAGTCGTCGCCGAAGGCGTGGAAACCGAAGCCCAGCTCGAATTCCTGCGCCGCGAAGGCTGCGACGAAGTGCAGGGCTACTACTTCAGCCATCCGCTGCCGCTGGCGAAGGTCACTGCCTTCCTCGCCAGCCGCATGGAGAATGGCCCCGCTTTCGAACGGGGCCAGCAACCGATGCGCGCATGACTGCTGTCGGTCAGGTGTGCATTGTGCAGTGGCATTTCAGGCAGTCCAAAATCAGCCAAAAAAAGAGGAAACTGAATCATGCAAGACCGTACTGTGCAAACCATGTGGGAAGCCATCGGCGCGCTCGATTTCTCAAGGATGAAGGCCAAGCTGCTGCACCAGCAGCATCGGGACTGGACGCTGGAATCGCTGGAGCAGGCCGAGCGCGGCTACCGTCAATTCCTGAAGCTGGCAGCGAAGTATCCGGAGACGCCGGCGGTGCCCAGCGAACTGGTCGACGCATTCTGGCATGCGCATATCCTGGATACCCGGCGCTATGCCGATGACTGCATGCAAATCTTCGGATATATCCTGCATCACGATCCCTACGTTGGCATCGATGGTCCGGAAGACGAAAGCCGCCTGATGGCAATGGCTGCGACGAGCGATGCGCTGTTCGTGCGCGAGTTCGGCAGCCCGCTCACCTCCGCCGCTTACTGCGCGCGCGCCGCGGCCGACAACGCCGCATATTGCGCGCGCGAGGCAAAGGAAAAGAATGCCGCGTATTGCGCGCGCATGGCAAACGAAGAGAATGCAGCATATTGCGCGCGCATGGCCGATCGGCCGGATGCCGCCTACTGTGCGCGCATGGCCGCGGGGGACGCCGCCTACTGTGCTCGCCTGGTCTCAGGCGAGGCCGCGTACTGCGCAAGGCTCGCAGCGACCGGGGAGGTCGTACCTCAAGGACATTCGGCCGCTGCCAAGCCCGCCTATTGTGCCTTGACGTCGCCTCAGGCTGCGGCTTGCTGACGACAGTCTGACCTGTTGGCCACCTCCACCTGGCCCCCTTCGTTACTGCGACGCAAGTCGCAGTAACAGGGCGATCCCAGCAAGCGTCCAAGCAATTGGCGTTCCAGGCTTGCAACCCCATCGTCCCTGTCCCGGGTTATGTCTCGCAAACGGCAAGTTGTGACGTCTAGTTGTGACGTCTTCTCCATTGCAGACCTCGGCCGCATAGTCCAGGTTTTGAATGCCGAACTTCAATCGGTCGCGGCGGTCTTGGCACCAGCGTGCCTCTTAGGCTATTCTGGCAATCCGCGGCGGCATGCCAGCGGTCGACAATATTTGAGCGTGGCGAGGATTCCGGAAGGGGAATCGATAGCGCGCTCTCCATGCTCACCAAATTTCGAGGATCACATGGCGACGGGCACTGTGAAATGGTTCAACAGCGAAAAAGGCTATGGGTTCATCACACCGGATGATGGCGGCAAGGATTTGTTTGCCCATCACAGTGAAATCCAGGGCAGCGGGTTCAAGTCGCTGGAGGAAGGCGCGAAAGTCGAATTCGAAGTCACGCAAGGCCAGAAAGGCCCCCAGGCATCAAACATTCGCAAGCTGTAAGCGCTCGCCTGGGTGCACCATTGAAGAAGCCCTTCCGGAATCTCGAAGGGCTTCTTTGTTTTCAGGGCTACAGCCTGCCGGCGGCGCGCTGGAAGTCCGATTGTGCCGATCCATTCAGATCCGGATTCCATGACACGCCCGCTTGCGCTTGTTGCGTTGGCCGCATTGCTCCAGGGATGCGCTGGCGCCCCCTCCTTCAGCCTGTTCGGCGCCTATTTCCCGCTCTGGCTCCTGAGCGCCCTGGTCGGCATTGTCGGCGCCGTCGTGTCTTACCGGATCTTCATCATGACAGGCTGGGCGGAAACGGTCCGCTACCAGCTCCTGGTCAATACCGCGATCGGCATCGTGATCGCGGAATTCGTCTGGCTACTGGGCACGGGGCACTGATATGAAAATGGCCGGCATCCGCACGAGCCCGCTGCGTGGCAAGCTGGTGGCGCTGGCCATCGTTCTGGCAGCCGTGTTGCTCTCCGTCTACGCCTGGCAGCGCACGCTGCGCTTCCCTTCCTCGGACGATGCCTCGCTCGATGCCGACCTGGTCCACATCGCATCGCCGGTCGGCGGCCGGATTGCGCGCATCCACGTCGTGGAAAACCAGCAGGTGGACAAGGGTGCGGTCCTGTTCGAGCTCGACCCGGTGCCGTACCAGTTGGCCGTGGCGCAGGCCCGCGCCGACCTAGAGCTGGCGCAGGCGATGCTGGGCACACGGCAGCGCACGCTCACCAGCGAGCGCGCCGCAGCCGCGGTGGCGTCAGAGCAGACCACGCGCGCCGAGCAGAACTACGCACTCACCGCGCGCACGGTGGAACGGCTGCGCCCGCTGGCGGCGGACGGCTATGTGCCCAGGCAGCAGCTTGACCAGGCGCAGGTGGCGCAGCGCGACGCCGCCGTATCGCTGAAGCAGGCCAATGTGCAGCGGGCCGCCACCGCGCAGGCGGTGGGCAAGGACGACGACGCCGTCGCCACCGTGCATGCGCGCGAGGCGGCGCTGGCAATTGCGCAGCGCGCACTGGACGACACCGTGGTGCGCGCCCCGCATGCCGGGCGCGTAAGCGGGCTGACAGTGCTGTCCGGCGAAGTCGTGATCCCCAACCAGTCGCTGTTCCTGCTGGTGCATACCGGCGAATGGTTCGCGGTGGCGAACTTCCGCGAGACCTCGCTGGCCGACATCCATATCGGGGACTGCGCCACGGTCTATTCGATGATCGACCGGCGCCATGCCATCCGCGGCAAGGTGGAAGGTATCGGCGTCGGCATCACCGATACCGACCGGATCAACCTGCCGCGTTCCCTGCCCTATGTCCAGCCTTCCGTAAACTGGGTGCGCGTGGCCAGGCGCTTCCCGGTCCGCATCAGGCTGGAAGACCCGCCGCAGACGCTGGCGAGGGTCGGTGCCAGCGCAACCGTCGAGATCCGGCATGGCGCAGCCTGCCGCTGACCGGCCGCGCCTGCGCCTGGCGGATATCCGCGCGTTGCTGGCGCCGCTGCCGGGCCGCCCGGCGGCCGCCACGCGGATTGCGGTGGCCGGCACGCTGACGGTACTGGTGACCAGTATCTACGGCACGCCTGAAGCGGCCATCTCCGCGTATGTGGTCTTCTTCGTCAACCGTGCGGACCGCACCTCCAGCATTGTCATGAGCGTGGCGGCGCTGGTGCTGGTCAGCCTGGTCATCGGCATGGTGATGTGGCTCGCCGATTTCAGCATCGACGACCCGTTGCGCCGCGTCGCGTGCATGGCGGTAGTGTCGGCGGCCCTGCTGTTCCTGACGTCCGCCAGCAAGCTGCGGCCGGTCGGCGCCATCATGGGGATGATCGTCGGCTTTGCACTTGACGAGCTCGGGCTGGTGCCGGCGGGCGAGGTCGCCACCCGCGGCCTGCTCTATGCGTGGCTGATGGTGGCGATCCCGCTTGGCGTCAATGTCGTGGTCAACCTGCTGCTGGGACCGTCGCCGCGCCGGCTTGCCACCGACCGCCTGGCCCATTGCCTGCGCACGGCCGCGCGCAGCATGCGGGAACCCGACGGAGAACCCGACGCGCTGCAGGCAGTGCTGCGCGACGGCGTCCGGCCAGTCGCGGGCTGGCTGAAACTGGCGAAGCTCGAAGGCAGCCTGCGCGCGGACGACTTGCCCGCCCTGCGGCAAGCCACGTCGTCCACCATGGCGATCCTGCTCGCGGCCGACGTCGCGCGCCGTCAATCCGGGGCGCAACTCCCGGAAGCCGTCGCTGCGCCAATCGCCGCCAAGCTCGACGCGATGGCGGCCATGCTCGAAGCGGGCGGCTATCCGGTAGACATTGCACTGGCCGTTCCCGGCATCGAAGACCTTGCACCCGTGCAGCGAGCGGTTGCCACGGAATTGATTGGCGCCATCCAGCGCTATGCGGAGCCGGCAGAGCCGACACCACCGGAGGCAGCCGACACAGCGCATGGGGGCTTCCTCCTTGCCGACGCGTTCTCAAACCCTGACCATGTCCGCTACGCCCTCAAGACCACTGGCGCGGCGATGTTCTGCTACCTGCTGTACCAGCAACTGAACTGGCCCGGCATTCATACCTGCTTCATTACTTGCTACCTGGTGTCGCTCGGCACCGCGGCGGAAACCGTGGAGAAGCTGGCACTGCGCCTTGCCGGCTGCCTGGTCGGCGCGGCGATCGGCACGGTGGCGCTTGTCTACATCGTCCCGTCCCTTGCCTCTGTGGGTGGACTGATGTTGCTGGTGTTCGCCGGCACGTGGATTTCCGCGTGGGTGGCGCAGGGGTCCCCGCGCATTGCCTATGCGGGCTTCCAGGTGGCCTTTGCTTTCTACTTGTGCGTCATCCAGGGTGCCGGTCCGGGCTTCGACCTGACCATCGCGCGCGACCGCGTGATCGGCGTAATGCTGGGCAATCTTGTCGTGTTCCTGGTCTTCACGCGGATCTGGCCGGTCAGTATCGCGGGACGCATCGAAGCGGCACTGGCAACGCTGGTCGGGCAATGGCAGCAACTGATCGCAGCCCGCCAGCCGGACACGCGGCGCCGTCATGCCACTGCCGCCATGGCACTTCACGGCGAGATCGCGCAAGACCTGGTGCTGGCCCACTATGAGCCGGCATCGATAGGCGCGGGGCGGGACTGGGTCGACGACCGGCGCGCGCGCCTGGCCGTGCTCGATGCGATCGCCGGCCCGGTCTTCCTGCTCGCGGAACGCTTTCCTGGCGATCCGGAAATCGCGCGCCGGCTGCAGCAGCTGCGCACCGCCGATCTATCGCAGCCAATGCCGCAGGCTTGCGGCAGCGACGACACAGAAACCCGTAACGCCCTGCTCGCCATTGTCGACCGGCGCCTCGCGGCATTGCGTGCCGGGTCACCGGATCCGACCAGCTCGTCGACCATTCATGCACAAACCTGATTCGCTCGCCCTGCTGCTGACACTGGGCGCCGCGACCCTGGCAGGTTGCGCGACATCGTCCCTCGATCTCGCCCCGCCTGAGCCTGACCGGCCATGGCAACCGCAGACCTCTGCCCGCGGCGAGATCGTGCCGGGCGCGGCCAGCAAGCCGGCACCGGCCGGCCGGCCCGCCGACTACACGCTGCCGATTAACACCGCGCTCGCGTCGGTCCCGCAGCCCGCAGCCGTCGACGCCTCGCATGACTACTTGCTTGCCGAGCTGATAGACCTTGCGCAGTCCACCAACCCGCTCACCCGCATCGCCTGGAATGACGCGCGCAATGCGGCGCTGGCTGCCGGTATCGCGCGCAGCAGTTATCTGCCGTACATTTCCGCGGCGGCGATGGGCGGCTTCCAGCGCGGCCACAGCGCATCGCCGACCACGCTCGGCACGCTGGGCGTGGACGCGTCCACGCATGGGGCCGTCTCGGTGCTCTCCCTGCAATGGCTGCTGTTCGATTTCGGCGAGCGCGCGAACCTTGTCGATGCCACCGAACAAGTCTCGATTGCCGCCAATATTGCCTTCTCCGCAGCGCACCAGAAGACCATCCACGAGGTCAGCCTCGCCTTCTACCGCTACCAGGCCGCGCGCACCCGCGCCGGCACCGTGCAGCAGGCCATGCGCAACGCCGATGCGGTGCTGGCTGCCGCCAACGCGCGCTACCAGCGGGGAATCGGAACCGTGGTGGAGGTGGCCCAGGCCACGCAGAACCGCGCGCAGACCAACCTTGCCATGGTGCAGGCGCAGGGCTCGGAGACCGACGCCTACCTCGCGCTGGTCAGCGCCATCGGCATCTCGCCACTGTCCAGGCCCCGCATCGCCGCGATGCCGGTGCGGCCGTTCCCGCCGGCGGTGCGCGCGTCGATCGAGCAGATCGTGGAAAGCGCGATCGCGCGCCGGCCCGACGTGCTCGCGGCATATGCCGCGGAACGGGCCAGCCAGGCCAGGGTGAAGGCCGCCCAGGCCAGTTTCCTGCCCAAGGTATTCCTGTCCGCATTTACCTCATACGCCTCCGGCACCTCGGGCATTACCGCGATCCCACCGGTCGGACAGCAGCCGCCCACGGTCAACCTGAGCGGATACCGCTACGGTGCCAGCGTGTTCCTCGGCGTGACGGTGCCCATCTACGACGGCGGCCTGCGCTCCGCGGCGCTGGCGCAAGCGCGCAACGATGCCGACAGCGCGTCGGCCCGGCTGACGCGCGCCAAGGAAGAGTCGGTGCGGCAGGTGGTAGCCAGCCAGAGCGCGCTGGAATCGAGCATCGCAGCCGATGAGGCCGCACGGGCGCTGGCCTCGGCGGCACAGACCACTTACGACGCGGCCTTTGCCGCCTACCGCCGGGGCGTCGGTTCCGTCACTGAAGCGAATCTGGCGCAGAACCAGTTGCTGCTGGCGCGCAACGCAGCCGCCGATGCCTACAGCGGCGCGCTGGCGGCGGCCGCGACGCTGGCGTTGGCCACGGCCTCCATCGGTCCCGATCGCTAGTGGCCGCGCACACCATGGAACCCGACGCCGGGTCAATGCACGTCGGCAGCCCGGCACGAAGCTGCGGCAATAGGCGCGGCTTGCGCCGGCTGCGTCGCGCGCTGTCCATGCGTGCTACAGTGCCGCATCGAACGGACAAGACCGGATGACACTCTGCACTGCCTGCCAGGCCATCGAACGCCACCGCCGCGGCGCCCCCGGGCATGCCGCGCTGCGCATCACCGATACCCAACGCATCAAGCCGCCCGGGTCAGCCGCGGTGACCATCAGCACCTTTGTGTGCCAGGACTGCGGCGCGCGCTGGACTTACCGGGACCAGAAAAAGGGCACGGAACAAGGCTGGGAAGTGCAGCAGGACACTTAGCCCGGCCCGAAAAAGAAAAAACCCCCGGGGACCTCGTCCCCGGGGTTGCGTCCCTGCCGGCCCGTCATGCGGGCCGGTCCGGTCAGGCAGTGACCGACGCCAGCGCGGCGTTCAGCGTCTGGCTCGGGCGCATCGCTGCGCTGAGCTTGGCTGCGTCCGGCTGGTAGTAGCCACCGATGTCGACCGGCTTGCCTTGCACCGCAGCCAGCTCGGCCACGATGTTCTGCTCGTTGTCGGTCAGCGTCTTGGCCAGCGGCGCGAACTTGGCGGCCAGTTCCGCGTCGTCCGACTGGGCGGCCAGTTCCTGGGCCCAGTACATTGCCAGGTAGAACTGGCTGCCGCGGTTGTCCAGCTGGCCGGTCTTGGGCGACGGGCTCTTGTTGTTGTCGAGCAGCTTGCCGGTGGCGGCATCCAGCGTCTTCGCCAGGATCTTGGCGCGGGCATTGCCGGTCTTGATGCCGACGTCTTCCAGCGACACCGCCAGCGCCAGGAACTCGCCCAGCGAATCCCAGCGCAGGTGGTTCTCTTCCACCAGCTGCTTGACGTGCTTCGGAGCCGAACCGCCGGCGCCGGTTTCATACATGCCGCCGCCGGCCATCAGCGGAACGATCGACAGCATCTTGGCGCTGGTGCCCAGTTCCATGATCGGGAACAGGTCGGTCAGGTAGTCGCGCAGGATGTTGCCGGTCACCGAGATGGTGTCCAGGCCGCGGATCACGCGTTCCAGCGTGTAGCGCATGGCGCGCACCTGCGACATGATCTGGATGTCCAGGCCGTTGGTGTCGTAGTCCTTCAGGTAGGCCTCGACCTTCTTGATCAGCTCGGCCTCGTGCGGACGGTACGGGTCCAGCCAGAACACGGCCGGCATGCCCGAGTTGCGCGCGCGCGTGACGGCCAGCTTGACCCAGTCGCGGATCGGCGCGTCCTTGACCTGGCACATGCGCCAGATGTCGCCCTGCTCGACGTTCTGCGTCAGCAGCACTTCACCGGTGGCCAGGTCGACGATGTTGGCGACGCCGTCTTCGGAGATCTCGAAGGTCTTGTCGTGCGAACCGTACTCTTCAGCCTTCTGTGCCATCAGGCCGACGTTCGGCACCGTGCCCATGGTGGTCGGGTCGAAGTTGCCGTTGGTCTTGCAGAAGTTGATGATTTCCTGGTAGATCCGGGCAAAGGTGCTTTCCGGGATCACGGCCTTGGTGTCCTTCGGACGGCCGTCGGCACCCCACATCTTGCCGCCGATGCGGATCATGGCCGGCATCGACGCATCGACGATCACGTCGTTGGGCGCGTGCAGGTTCGAGATGCCCTTGGCCGAATCCACCATCGCCAGTTCCGGGCGATGCTCGTGGCAGGCGTGCAGGTCGCGGATGATCTCTTCGCGCTTGGAGCTGGGCAGCGACTCGATCTTCTCGTACAGGTTGACCAGGCCGTTGTTGACGTTGACGCCCAGTTCGTCGAACAGCGCGCCGTGCTTGGCGAAGGCTTCCTTGTAGAAGATCTTGACGGCGTGGCCGAACACGATCGGGTGCGACACCTTCATCATGGTCGCCTTGACGTGCAGCGACAGCATCACGCCGGTGGCGCGGGCATCTTCGAACTGCTCTTCATAGAAGGCGCACAGGGCCTTCTTGCTCATGAACATGCTGTCGATGATCTCGCCGTCCTGCAGCGAAACCTTGGGCTTGAGCACGATGGTCTTGCCGCTCTTGGTGATCAGCTCCATCTTGACGTCGCGCGCGCGGTCGAGCGTCAGCGACTTTTCGCCGTGGTAGAAGTCGCCGTGCTTCATGTGGGCCACGTGCGTGCGCGAGGCCATGCTCCACTCGCCCATGCTGTGCGGGTGCTTGCGCGCGAAGTTCTTGACCGCGGCCGGGGCGCGGCGGTCGGAGTTGCCTTCGCGCAGGACCGGGTTCACGGCCGAGCCCAGGCACTTGGAATAGCGCTTCTGGATGGCCTTTTCTTCGTCGCTCTTCGGGTCTTCCGGATAGTCCGGCACCTTGTAGCCCTTGCCCTGCAGCTCGCGGATGGCGCTGACCAGCTGGTGCACCGAGGCGCTGATGTTGGGCAGCTTGATGATGTTGGTTTCCGGCAGCTGCGTCAGCTTGCCCAGCTCGGCCAGGTTGTCCGGCACGCGCTGTTCTTCGGTCAGGAATTCGGGAAACTCACCCAGGATGCGGCCGGCGACGGAGATGTCGCTGGTGGTGACGTTGATGCCGGCCGGCTTGGTGAAGGTCTGGATGATCGGGAGGAACGCACTGGTCGCCAGCAGCGGGGCTTCGTCGGTCAGCGTGTAGATGATGGTGGGTTGCTGGGTACTCATTGCTTCTCTCAGATCCTCTATCGGTGGGTGGGATATCTGCCTGCCAGGCAGTGGGGTGCCATGGCAGGGCAACAAACTAGGCGAAAAATAGAATTTTGCCTCAGTTTGCTTTCAGGAGTCTGAAAACCTCCGTATTTTGCGCGGCAATCGGGCAGAAAATCGGGCCCGCGCCCGGCCTGTGGCGCCCGGTTTCGCCGGTTGCACCCGAACGGTGCCGCTCAGGCACCCAAATTGACATTTCGGGACAATGCGTCGCCAGACGGCCACTCCTCAAAGTGCGCCCGACGGATCACAGACTTGTCAAACTTGGCGCCGACAATGTCGGCTTTTGTCCTCTCGACGCCAAGGAACCGATCATGTCCCGAACTTTGCCTGCCCTGGCGCTGGCCCCGCTCGCCGTGGCCGCAGCGCTGCTGGGCGCCCTGCCGGCGTGGGCCGATGCGCCCGAAGCCTTCCCCGCCACGCTCGCCGGTCATGCGGTGCTGCCCGCGCAAACCCTGCTGGCCGCGCCCAAGGACGCTCCGGCGGATTTGCAGGTCAGCGGCAAGTTCACCACCGCGCAGCGCACCGAGACGCCGGGCACGATCGAAGGCAAGTCCAACGGCCGGCCCACCGGCGTCTCGCTGCCCTTCCGCGGCCAGCCGGCCCAGGGGCACTCCGGCATCAAGCGCGTGGCCGACGGCAGCTTCTGGCTGCTGACCGACAACGGCGCCGGCGCCAAGGCCAACTCGCCTGACTTCATGCTGTACCTGAACCAGTACAAGGTGGATTTCGGCACCGGCCAGTTCCGGCGGCTCAAAACGATCTTCCTGCACGATCCGGACAAGAAGGTGCCGTTCCGCATCGTCCACGAGGGCACGAAGCAGCGCTACCTGACCGGCTCGGACTTCGATACCGAGAGCTTCCAGTTTGCGGGCGGCGCCATCTGGATCGGCGACGAGTTCGGTCCGTTCCTGATCAAGGCCGACATGAACGGCAAGGTGCTGGCGGTGTTCGAAACCATGGTCGACGGCAAGGTGGTGCGCTCGCCCGACCATCCGGCGGTGACCGCGCCCGGCGCGCCGGACGCCGCCATCAAGTTCCAGGTAAAGCGCTCGAAGGGCTTCGAGGGCATGGCCGCGTCGCCCGTCGGCAGCAAGCTGTATGCGCTGCTGGAAGGCGCGCTGTGGAACGAAGACGCCAGGGCCTATGAGAGCGAAGGCGGCAAGCCCTACCTGCGCGTGCTGGAATTCGACGTCAAGCAGCAGGCCTGGACCGGCCGCCACTGGAAGTACGTGCTGGAAGGCGCCAGCCACGCCATCGGCGACTTCAACATGATCGACGCCAGCCATGGCCTGATCATCGAGCGCGACAACGGCGAGGGCACGCCGGACAAGGCCTGCCCGGCCGGGCAGAAGCGGCCGGACTGCTTCGATGATGTGGCGAAGTTCAAGCGTGTCTACAAGGTCGAACTGACCGACGCCAATGCCGGCGGGCCGGTGCGCAAGATCGGCTATGTCGACCTGTTGCGCATTGCCGACCCGGGCAAGCTGGCGCGCAAGCCGCTCACCGACGGGGTGCTGGCGTTCCCGTTCTTTACCATCGAAAACGTCGAGGTGGTCGACGCCACGCATATCGTGGTCGGCAACGACAACAACCTGCCCTTCAGCAGCAGCCGCGAACCGAATCGCGCGGATGACAATGAGCTGGTGCTGCTGGAGGTGGGGGAGTTTTTGAAGGCGCGGTAACGGCCTTCCGCGAGGCACTGGGGCTAAGCGCACTGCCGGTGTGCTCCCCTCTCCCGCCTGCGGGAGAGGGGCCGGGGGTGAGGGCCGGCGCTGGCAATATTGACGCCCTGCACGCCGTGGAGGCTCCGACCCTCACCCCCACCCCTCTCCCACTTCGCGGGAGAGGGGAGCGATCGCGCGGGGTGGCAGCCAGCTCCCATGCGCTCGCAATGTCACGCCTCGATTTATTTACGCCGCCAGCCTGAACGTCGCCACCGCTTCCTTCAGCCGCTGCGCCTGCTCCTCCAGCGAACCCGCCGCCGCGGCGGCCTCTTCCACCAGCGCCGCGTTCTGCTGCGTCACCGTATCCATCTGCGTCACCGCCTGGTTCACCTGCTCGATCCCCGAGCTCTGCTCGGCCGACGCCGCGCTGATCTCGCCCATGATGTCGGTCACGCGCTTGACCGCCGCGACGATCTCTTCCATGGTCTGGCCAGACTGCGTCACCAGCATGGAGCCCTTCTCGACGCGATCGACCGAATCCCCGATCAGCGCCTTGATCTCCTTGGCCGCGGTCGCGCTGCGCTGCGCCAGGCTGCGCACTTCGCCCGCCACCACGGCAAAGCCCCGGCCCTGCTCGCCGGCACGCGCCGCTTCCACTGCCGCGTTCAGCGCCAGGATATTGGTCTGGAAGGCAATGCCTTCGATCACGGCGATGATGTCGACCACCTTCTTCGACGCGCCGTTGATCTCTTCCATGGTCTCGGCCACCTTGCCCGCGACTTCGCCGCCCTTCTCGGCGATGTCCGAGGCATTGACCGCCAGCGTGCTGGCCTGGCGCGCGTTGTCCGCGTTCTGGCGCACGATGCTGGTCAGCTCTTCCATGCTGGCCGCGGTCTGCTGCAGCGACGAGGCCTGTTCCTCGGTACGCTGCGACAGGTCGGTGTTGCCGGCCGCGATCTGGCTGGTGCCGGACACGATCGACTCGGTGCCAGCGCGCACCTGGCGCACGATGCGCAGGATATTGGCGTTCATGTCAGCCAGTGCCTGCAGCAACTGGCCGGTTTCGTCGCGGCTGTCGACCTCGATGCGGCTGGTGAGATCGCCGGAAGCCACGGTGCGGGCCACCGCCACGGCGCGATGCAGCGGGCGCGTGATGCCGCTGGTCAGCCAGACCGAGAACGCAATGCCGATGCCGAGCACCACCACGCCCAGCACGATCAGGCTGTTGCGCGCATTGACGTAGATGCCGTTGATCTCGCGCGCGGTGGCGTCGATGCTGGTGCGCTGGATGTCGAGCAGCTTCTGGATCTCGGCCAGGTAGGCGTCGCCGGCGGGGACGAACTCTTTCTCCAGCACCTGGTTGGCCTCTTCGGTCTGGCCTTCCTGCTTGAGCCTGGTGATCTTGTCGCGGCCGTTGTTGTACGGGTCGCGCACGCTCAGGATCTTCTGGAACGCGGCCTTTTCCTGCTCGGAACTGAGCATCGGCTGCAGCTTGTCGCGCAGCTGCGCGATGCCTTCGATCGACGCCTTGGTCTCGGCGGCAAAGAACTGGCCCAGCGAAGGGTCGGCGCTGCGTGCCACCGCGGTGGTGCGGCGCACGCTGGTGTGCATGAGCCGGTACCAGTCGCTGACCAGCCTTTCCTTGGTCAGCGGCTGCTGCATCATCGCGTGGGTGCGCTCTGCCACCTGCTGCAGGCGCAGCATGCCGAATCCCGTCATGAGCGCCGACAGCAGCAACACCACCCCAAAGCCAATGCCGAGGCGGACCCCGATTCCTAGATTCTTCATATCTTCTACCTGATTAGGACTGGTTACGGCGAAGTGCTGGCGCCCGGTGGCGCCGCGTTCTCCGCTCTTGTCGTCCGCGGGCGGGCCCGATGGGCCGGCGCAGGTGCGGGCTATGGATAGCAACGGCTTAGGGGACCGAAACTTTAGGGTCTTCCTCGATTGACGACGAGAACTGTGCGGATTGCGGCTATAGTGGAGTGATTCCCGGCGCAGGGGCCGCCCAGCCGGTTCGCGCCTCCGTTGTTCACGCTTTCCCCCACCTGGAGATCTAGCATGGCCACGCCTCCCAATCCTTTTGCCGATTTCACCAAGCTGATGGAACAGTTCCGCGTGCCGGGCCTCGACATGAACGCCGTGATCGAGGCGCGCCGCAAGGATATCGAGGCCTTGACCGAGGCCAACCAGCTGGCCTACGCCGGCATGCAGGCCGTGATGCAGAAGCAGCAGGAAATCTTCATGCAGACCATGCAGCAGGTGCAGGCCGCGGCGCAGCAGTACGGCACCGCGGGCAATCCGGCCGAGGCCATGACCAGGCAAGGCGAGCTGGTGCAGCAGGCACTGCAACAGGCGTTCGAGAACATGCGCGAGCTGGCCGTGACCGCGCAGAAGGCGCAGGCCGAGGCGCTGGCCATTATCGGCAAGCGCGCCGAGCAGAACGTCAAGGAGGCCGGCGAGCTGTTCCAGCAGCCCGGAAAAAAGGGCTAGCGACCGGCCGTGGTATCGGAAGCTTGCCGGAGCGGTCCCGAAACCTGCTGCGCGCCACGCTGGCGCGCCTGATGCCCGGCGCCGCCGAGCTGCTGCACTACCGCCGCGCCGATTTCGGCGTGGACCTGCAGGCCGGCATCTCGGTGGCCGCGGTCAGCCTGCCGATCAGCGTGGCCTATGCCCAACTTGCCGGATTCAGCCCGGTGGTGGGCCTGTACAGCGTGGTATTGCCGATGCTGGCCTATGCGCTGTTCGGCTCGTCCCGCCAGATGATTGTCGGGCCCGACGCTGCCACCTGCGCCATGATCGCGGCGACGCTGTCGCCCTTGGCGCTGCCCGACAGCGAGGACTACCGGGCGCTGTCGGTTTCCCTGACCTTGCTGACCGGCGTGTTCTGCGTGCTCGCCGGCAAATTCAGGCTCGGGTTTCTTGCCGATTTCCTGTCGGTGCCGATCCTGGCCGGCCTGCTCAACGGCGTGGCCATCAATATCGCCTTCAGCCAGCTCGGCAAGGTCACCGGACTGGCGCTGGCCGGCCGCGACGTGATCGGCCAGGCGGAGTCGCTGCTGCGGCAGCTCGGCGGCATCCACTGGCCCACCGCCGCGCTGGCCGCGCTGACGCTGGCGGTGTACTTCGGCGCCCGGGCCTGGCAGCCGCGCGCGCCGGGTGCGTTGTTCGCGCTCGCGGTGGCGACCTTTATCACGTGGATGCTGGGATTGCAGGGGCTGGGGGTGCAAGTGGTCGGCCCGGTGCCCGCCGGCCTGCCGCCGCTGATCGCGCCGTCGATGCCGCACGAGCTGTTCGGCACGCTGGTCCCGGCCGCTGCAGCGCTGGCGCTGGTGTCGCTCAGCAGCGGCCTGCTGACCAGCCGCAGCTTCGCCGCGCGCAACGGCTACAGTGTCGATGCCAGCCAGGAATTCATCGGCATCGGCGCGGCCAGCATCGCCAGCGCGCTCAGCCAGGGCTTCGCGGTCAGCGGGTCGAGTTCGCGCACCGCCATCAACGAGGCCGCCGGCGGGCGCACGCGCATGGTGTCGGTGGTCGGCGCCCTGGCCGTGCTGCTGGTGTTGCTGTTTCTCACCGACCTGCTGGCCGCACTGCCCGCGGCGGCGCTCGGCGCGATCCTGATCGCGTCGGCGTTCAGCCTGTTCGACTTCGGCGGCCTGATGGCGCTGCGCCGCTACAGCCGCAGCGAACATGGCATTGCGCTGGTGACGGTGGCGGGCGTGGTGCTGCTGGGCGTGATGTCGGGAATCCTGCTGGCGGTGGCCATTGCCCTGCTGCGCTTCCTGGCGCAGATGGCGCGGCCTGGCGAGCAGCAGCTTGGCCTGTGGAGCGGGCACGACGGCTTCTACGAACTCGCCCACTACCCCGAGGCCAGGGCCGTGCCGGGCCTGCTGATCTACCGCTTCGAGTCGCCGCTGACGTTCTTCAACGCGGACTTCGTGCGCCAGCGCGTACTGGCGCTGGCGGGGCTGCATGACGCCCGCTGGGTGGTGATCGATGCCATTTCGATTGCGCATGTGGACCTGACCGGCGCCACCATGATGCGTGACCTGCGGTCCCAGCTCGCGGCGCAAGGCTCGCAGCTGGTGATCGCGGGGCGTACGGCGCAGCTGACCGCATGGCTGAGCCAGCGCGGCATCGCGCCGGAGAGTACCGGGATTCTGTTTTATCCGTCCAAGCAGGCTGCGCTGGAGGCGTACCAGGCTGCCGGTCCGCATGGCGGCATCGGCTTGCACCTTCCCGCCGGCCCGATGGCAGGAGATCCGGCTGCGTGACTGCCGGGCGGTCCGGTCCGCTCGGTCGGCCCGCATCCCGGGCACCACACTACCTGACCGGCAAGACGGCCGGCATTGCACCGGCCGTCCGGTCAGATCGTCAGATCACCCCTTGCGCCAGCATGGCATCCGCCACCTTGACGAAGCCGGCGATATTCGCGCCTTCCACGTAGTTGATATACCCGCCCGCCTTCTGCCCGTGGTGGATGCAGTTCTGGTGGATGTCCTTCATGATCGCGTGCAGCTTCTCGTCGACCTCGGCGTGGTGCCACGACAGGCGCATTGCGTTCTGCGACATCTCCAGCCCGGAGGTCGCCACGCCGCCGGCGTTGCTGGCCTTGCCCGGCGCGTAGAGGATCTTTGCGTCGACGAAGCGGTCGACGGCTTCCAGCGTCGACGGCATGTTGGCGCCTTCGGCCACGCAGATCACGCCGTTGCCGAGCAGGGTTTCGGCATCGTTGCCGTCGAGCTCGTTCTGCGTTGCGCACGGCAGCGCGACGTCGGCGGGAACGTGCCACGGGGTGCGGCCGGCCTCGAAGGTCATGCCGTGGCGGGCGGCAAAGTCGACCAGGCGGCCGCGCTCTTCGTTCTTGAAGGCCATGACTTCAGCCAGCTGCCCGGTGGTCATGCCTTGCGGGTAGTGCAGCACGCCGCCGGAGTCCGACAGGGTCAGCACCTTGGCGCCCAGCTCGATCGCCTTCTCGGCAGCGTATTGCGCCACGTTACCCGAGCCGGAGATCAGCACGCGCAGGTCGTCGAATGCGCGGCCGCGACGGTGCAGCATTTCCTGGGCGAAGTAGACGGTGCCGTAGCCGGTGGCTTCCGGGCGCATCAGGCTGCCGCCGTAGGCCAGGCCCTTGCCGGTAAACACGCAGGCGGACTGGTTCGACAGCTTCTTCATCATGCCGGCCATGAAGCCGACTTCACGCGCGCCCACGCCGATGTCGCCGGCCGGGATATCGGTGTCGGGGCCGAGGTGACGGTAGAGTTCGGTCACCAGCGCCTGGCAGAAGCGCATCACTTCGCCATCGGACTTGCCCTTGGGATCGAAGTCCGAGCCGCCCTTGCCGCCGCCCATGGGCAGCGTGGTCAGCGCGTTCTTGAAAGTCTGCTCGAAGCCCAGGAACTTCAGGACCGACAGGTTCACGGTCGGGTGGAAGCGCATGCCGCCCTTGTACGGGCCGATCGCCGAGCTGTGCTGGACGCGGAAGGCGCGGTTGACCTGCACCTGGTTGCGGTCGTCGGTCCAGGCTACGCGGAACTGGATCACGCGCTCGGGCTCGACCAGTCGCTCGAGCAGGGCCTGGTCGGCGTAGCGCGGATTGCGCTCGACAAACGGCCAGAGCGTCATCATCACTTCCTTCACGGCCTGGAGGAATTCAGGTTGATTGGGGTCGCGGCGGGCGACCCCCGCCAGGAATGCGTCGAGGGAAGGAGCGTTCACGATGTCTCTGATGTGCTGGATGCTGGGTCTGGTCTGACGGCCCTGCCGGCTGGTGCCGGTCTCTGGAGCCGCCTGGCGTTGCGCCGGGGGGAAGGTGGGTGGCCTCCAATTGTCCAGACATTGACGGCCTGCCGTGTCTGTCTGGCAGCCCGAAACTGTAGCACCAGCATGGGGCATGCGGCAGTCAAAACACCTGTGACCGCCATGTGAAGGCGTTATTTTGGTGCGAACAGCGATGAGTTTCGTGCGATCAGCGCACAAATGCGATCAACAGTCGACTTGTCGCGCGCTTAGGCAATCAGCAGCTTGACGCCGCGCTCCTTCAGCGCCGCCCCGATTTCCGGCTCGGGGGCCATGTCCGTGATCAGCCACGCGGCCAGGTCGAAGTGCTTGATCGTCACGCCGGTGTTGCGGCCGAACTTGGTGTGGTCCGCGACCACGCAGGCGGTGTCGGCGGCCATCAGCATGCGGCTGCGCAACTCGGCCGCTGCGCGCGAGAAGTCGCAGATCTCGCCGCGCGGGGTGATGCCGCCGATGCCGATAAAGGCAAAGTCGGTGTGGTAGCGCGACAGCTGCTCGATGGTGTCCCAGCCGTGGGTCGCATCCTCGTTGTCCTGCAGCTCGCCTCCGAGCACGATCACGCGGTTGCCGTTGCGCCGGCCCAGCAGATGGGCGATGGCAAGGTCGTTGGTGTAGACCAGCAGGTTGTGGTGGCCGAGCAGCGCCTGCGCCACTGCGTGGGTGGTGGTGCCGTAATCCAGGATCAGCGATGCACCGTCGCGCACCAGTTCCGCGGCGCGCACGCCGATGGCGCGCTTGCCTTCGGCATTGACCGCGGCGCGGGTCTGGGTGTCGGGCTCGGTGCGGTCCGAGGCCAGCGCGCCGCCGTGCGTCAGCACCAGCAGGCCGCGGCCGGCGAGCGTGTTCAGGTCGCGCCGGATGGTCTCGCGCGAGACGTCGAGCTCGGCCACCAGTTCGCTGATGGCCAGCGCGCCGGTGGCGGAGAGCTGGTCCAGAATGTATTTCTGCCGTTGTTCGGCGAGCACGGGGACTCCGGGAGCGTCGGGGGATGGGCGATGATTCTAGCGCAGCGGGGTCGCCCCCCGCCCTTCCAGATGACCGACTGGGTGCTCCCTCTCCCGCTTGCGGGAGAGGGTTGGGGTGAGGGCCGGCGCGTCAACAAAGTGACGCCCGTCGCCGTTGCCAGCGCCCGCCCTCACCCCCGGCCCCTCTCCCGCGCGCGGGAGAGGGGAGCAATCCCGCAGCGGAGTTCTGCTTCACCTCACGCCCACGGCAACGTCACCGTCTTCAGGTTGGTAAAGCTCTTGGCCGCCTCCTGCACGCCTTCCTTGTACCCCAGCCCCGAGTCCTTGATGCCGCCGAACGGCGTCAGCTCGATGCGGTAGCCCGGCACTTCCCACAGGTTCACCGTGCCGACATGCAGCGAGTTGGCGATCTTCGTGAACGCCTCGATATCGTTGGTGCAGACCCCAGACGACAAGCCGAACGCCGTGCCGTTGGAAATCCGGATCGCATCATCGACATCGCGGAACGTGATGATGGGCGATACCGGCCCGAAGGTCTCCTCGCGCACCACCGTCATCGCCGGGTCGACGCGGTCGATCACCGTAGGCGCGTAGCTGGCGCCGTTGCGCTGGTTGCCGACCAGCAGCCGCGCGCCCTGTGCCACGGCCTCGTTGACTCGTGCCTCGAACAGCATGGCGGCCTCTTCGTCGATCACCGTGCCCATGTCGACGCCACCGTCCATCGGGTCGCCGTACTTCCACGCGCGGGTCTTCTCCACCACCAGTTCGGTGAAGCGCGCCGCCACCGACTGGTGCACCAGCATGCGCTTGACCGCGGTGCAGCGCTGGCCCGAGTTCTTGTACGAGCCCTGCACCGCGAGGTCGGAGGCGCGATCCAGGTCGGCGTCGGCCAGCACGATCAGCGGATCGTTGCCGCCCAGCTCCAGCACCACGCGCTTGTAGCCGGCCTTGCTGGCGATGTACTTGCCGATGGCCACGCCGCCGGTGAAGGTGACGAGGTCGACGGCCGGATGGGTGATCAGCTCGTCGGCGATCTCGCGCGGGTCGCCGGTGACGACCTGCAGCATCTGCGGCGGCAGCCCGGCCTCGTACAGCAGGTCGGCAAGGTAGCAGGCCGACAGCGGCACCTTCTCCGATGGCTTGAGCACCATGCGGTTGTTGGTGGCGATCGACGGCGCCACCTTGTGCGCCACCTGGTTCATCGGGTGGTTGAACGGCGTGATGGCGCAGATCACGCCGAGCAACGGCTCGCGCTGCGTCAGCACGCGGCGCTTCTTGCCGTGCGGGGTCAGGTCGCAGGAGAACAGCTGGCCGTCGTCGCGCAGCGCCTCGGTGGCGGCGAAGCCGAGCACGTCGGCCACGCGGCCGATCTCGTACAGCGAGTCTTTCTTGGACAGGCCGGACTCCAGCGTGATCAGGTCCGACGCTTCCTCGGTGCGCTCGCGCAGCAGCGCGGCGGCGCGGTTCAGGATGGCGGCGCGCTCGTAGCGGGTCAGCGTGGAACGGTACGCCTGCGCCACGTCGAAGGCGCGGCGCACGTCGTCGAGCGTGGCCTTGGGCACGGTACCCACCAGCGTGCCGTCATACGGGTTGCGCACCTCGATCACGCGCTCGCGCACGACCTTCTGGCCATCGATGCGCAGCGCCTCGGCGCGGAAGTGCGGGCTGACGGTGCCTGCAGGGAAATGGGGGGCGTTCATGGGGTTTCTCCGGTCAGTACGGGTGCAGAGGCCCGTCGCGGGCCTCAGTGCGGGCCTCAGTGCGGGCCTGAGTGCTGGCCTCAGTGCGAATCTCAGTGCAGGTGATTCAGCGCCACGTCGAAGATGTCGAAATTGCGCATCACGGGCTTGCCGGGGATGCCGGCGGTCGGGCGGTTGAACACCAGCGGCACGGTCTGCTCGGAGACGCCGCCGTGCGAGCGCAGCGGCGCATCGAGCCCGGACAGGTCATGGCGGCTGTGGCTGGTGCCCAGCACCACGTGCTTGTCGCCGGTCACCACCAGGTCGCCCACGCGGTCGGACGGCAGCTCGAAGCGCGCGCAGGCTTCGGCGTTGTCCAGCACGCTTTCCACGCCCGGCAGCTCGGACAGCCGTGCCTTGAGCGCGTCGCGGTCGGCATCCTCCGGCAGGTAGACGGTGGCGTACGAGCCCAGCGCGCCGTGGTGGACCACATAGGGATCGGTGATCGGCAGGATCACGCGCGCCCCGCCCTCTTCCACGCCGCGGCCAAGCCATGCATCCAGATGGTCCTGCAGGTAGATCACGTTGGGCGCCTTGGTGGCGTCGTCATGCTTGGCGTTCATGCCGTGGTCGGCGGTCAGCGCCACCACGCAGCCAAGTTCATCCAGGCGCGCCAGGTACTTGTCCATCATCGCGTAGAACGCGTTGGCGCCGTCCGAGCCGGGCGCGAACTTGTGCTGGATGTAGTCGGTGGTGGACAGGTACATCAGGTCGGGGCGGCGCGTTTCCATCAGCCGCACGCCGGCGGCGAAGACAAACTCGGACAGCTCGGCGCTATAGACATCGGGCACCGGCATGCCGACCAGTTCCAGCACGCCGTCGATACCGTTCTCGGCCACCGTGGCCTGGTCCGCCTTCTCGGACGAGAAGCAGATGCCGCGCATGCCGTGGCCGAGCAGCCGGCGCAGCTTGTCCTTGGCGGTCACGACCGCGACGCTGGCGCCGGCGTCGGCGAACGCGGCCAGGATGGTGCCCGCGCGCAGGTACTTGGGGTCGTTCATCATCACTTCCTCGCCGCGGCCCTCATTGGCGCTGCGGTCGAAGAAATAGTTGCCGCAGATGCCGTGCACCGCGGGCGGCGCTCCGGTGACGATGGAAAGGTTGTTCGGGTTGGTGAAGGTGGGTACCACGCACGCGCCGCGGAAAGACGAGCCGCTGGCAAGCAGCTGCCTGAGATAAGGCGCGCGGCCGCTGGCGGCGGCGGCTTCGAGGTAGTCGAACTCGCAGCCGTCGACGCAGACCACCACGACGGGCTGCTGCATCCAGCGGTAGCTGCGCTGGTTGACGGTAATGGTGCGGGCGGGATCGTTGAGATCTTTGGTATCGGACATGTTGGCGGTCAGGTGTGCGTGGTTCGGGAAACGATGGTTGTGGTCAGGCGGCCGCGCCGGTGCCGGCGTTGCCGGGATCGACAGCGGCATGCATGCGCGCGCGCCCGCGCTCGACGTGTTCGCGCATCAGCCGCGCCGCCAGCTCGCCGTCGCGCGCGGCGATGGCCGAGACGATGGCGCGGTGCTCGCGGGTGGAATCGGGCATGGCCGCGTTGCTGCCGGACAGTGCCTCGCGCCGGAACAGCGTCAGCTCCTTGACCAGGCGCCGGTAGGTGTCGAGCAGCTTGCCGTTGCCGGCCAGCTCGACCATGCGGTCGTGGAAGGCGAAGTTCAGGCGCGTGTATTCGTCCAGGTCGCGGGCAGCGCTGGCGGCGCCCAGCGCCTCGACCAGCGCGCGCAGTTCGCGCAAGCCTTCCGCCGTGATGCGGGCCGCGAGTTGCCGGCCGACGAATTCATCGAGGACCGCGCGCAGTTCATAGATCTCGTCGGCTTCCTGCACCGAGATGGCACGCACGAAGACGCCGCGGTTCTTTTCGGTGCGCAGCAGGCCGGCCTGCTCCAGCGCGCGGAACGCTTCACGCACCGGGCCGCGCGAGACCTTGAGCTGGCCCGCGACTTCGATCTCGTTGAGCTTGGCGCCCGGCGGCAGATCGCCGGACATGATCCGCAGCTCCAGTTCGCGCTGTACCAGCGTGGTCAGGGACTGGCTCTGCAGGATGGTGATTTCGCTCGCCAGCGGCGCTTGGCGTGACATGAAAACTCCCGTTCGTGACGGATTCGGCAATATCGAAAATCCTTGTTGCGATTAAAGCAAGCGGTTTGTATATTGTCAACAATCAAGACATCGGCGACGCTGACAGGGTGACGCAAGGGCCATGAAAAACACGGCATATGTCTTGGAAGTGTTGTAGCACAAGGGTTTCAAGGTGATACACGGTTGCGCAACGTCGCGCCACACATTGCAACATATTCACCAAATTGACACATTTCTCCACCTACAATGCCGCAAAACGGAGGCCCCATGAAACTGTCCATCAAGTCCACCCTGCAAACCGCCGCCGCCCTGCTCGCACTGGGCGCCGCCAGCACCGCGCTGGCCCAGAAAACCACCCTGACGGTCTACACCGCGTGGGAGATCGAAACGCTGAAGCCATACGCCGAAGGCTTCGCCAAGGTCGCGCCCGACATCGAGCTGAAGTACGTGCGCGACTCCACCGGCGTCATCACCGCCAAGGCGCTCGCTGAAAAAGCCAACCCGCAGGCAGACGTGATCGCCGGCCTGGCCGCATCGAGCCTGGAGCTGCTCAAGCAGGAAGGCATGCTGACGCCCTACACGCCCAAGGGCTTCGAAAAATTGACGCGCAATTACAGCGACAAGGCCACGCCGCCGTCGTGGGTGGGCCTGGATGTCTGGGGCGCCACCGTCTGCTTCAACACGGTAGAAGCCAAGAAGCGCAACCTGCCCCGCCCCGAAACCTGGAAGGACCTGGCCAAGCCGGTCTACAAGGGCGCCATCGTGATGCCCAGCCCGGCGTCGTCCGGCACCGGCTTCCTCGACGTGACCGCATGGCTGCAACTGTTCGGCGAGCAGGAAGGCTGGAAGTACATGGACGCGCTGCACGAGAACATCGCCCAGTACACGCACAGCGGCTCCAAGCCGTGCAAGCAGGCGGGCGCGGGCGAGTTCCCGATCGGCATCTCGTTCGAGCTGCGCGCGCACAAGACGCTGGCTTCGGGCGCGCCGATCGAGATGATCTTCCCGAAGGAAGGGCTGGGCTATGACATCGAGGCCGCCGGCATCGTCAAGGGAACGAAGAAGCAGGAAGCCGCGCAGCGCTACCTGGACTGGCTGGCGAGCAAGGAAGCGGCGCAGCTGTTCGCCAAGGACTGGGCCATCGTGACCTACCCCGGCGTGGCCCGCAAGGTCGAGACCATCCCCGCCAACTACGAGCAGATGCTGGTCAAGAACGATTTCAGCTACATCGCCAAGAACCGCGAGCGCGTGCTGAACGAGTGGCAGAAGCGGTACGCCGGCAAGTCGGAAAAGCAGTAATCCGGGAACGCCCTGGCCCGGCGCGCAAGCGCCGGGCCAGGGCCACGACCACATCGCCGAGGATCCCACGCCATGCAATCCCCCACTTCCACGGCCGAGACCTATCTCAGCCTGAAAGGCATCCACAAGCGCTTCGGCGGCGGCGCCAGCCCCTTTGTCGCGCTGCATCACATCGACCTGGACGTACGTGAGGGCGAGCTGCTGTGCTTCCTGGGCCCGTCGGGCTGCGGCAAGACCACGTTGCTGCGCATCATCGCCGGGCTGGAATCGCAGAACGCCGGCACCATCCACCAGGGCGGGCGCGATATCTCCACGCTGCCGCCGATGGAGCGCGACTACGGCATCGTGTTCCAGTCCTATGCGCTGTTCCCCAACCTGACCGTGGCGGACAACGTCGCCTACGGCCTGGTCAACCGGCGCATGCCCCGCGACCAGCGCCGCGCGCGCGTCGACGAACTGCTGACGCTGGTGGGCCTGCCCGACCGCGGCAACCAGTACCCCGCGCAGCTCTCCGGCGGCCAGCAGCAGCGCGTGGCGATCGCGCGTGCGTTGGCCACCTCGCCCGGCCTGCTGCTGCTGGACGAACCCCTGTCCGCGCTCGACGCGCGCGTGCGCGTGCGGCTGCGCAGCGAGATCCGCGCGCTGCAGCAGCGCCTGAACATCACCACCATCCTGGTCACGCACGACCAGGAAGAGGCGCTGTCGATGGCCGACCGCATCGTGGTCATGAACCAGGGCGTGATCGAGCAGGTGGGCACGCCGGCGCAGGTCTACCAGCGTCCGGCCACCCCCTTTGCCGCGGACTTCGTCGGCAAGACCAATATGCTGGGCGCGCACGTCGGCAGCGACGGCTCGCTGCATCTGGGCGGCGTGCGCATGCACTGCAACGCACCGGCCGGCTGCGGCGCGGAGGAAGCGGTGCAGGTGTTCTTCCGGCCCGAAGACGTCTGCGTGCGCGGCATCGAGCAGCACGGGCCCAATGTGCTGGAAGCCACCGTGGACAAGATCGAATTCCTGGGCGCGTTCTCGCGCCTGACGCTGCGGCTGCCCGATGCCGGGTCGGGCACGCTGTGCGCCGACCTTTCGCTCAATGACCTGCACGAGCTGCGCCCGAACACCGGCGACCGCCTGCGCCTGGCCATTCCCGCTGACCGCCTCCGCATCTTCCGCCACGCATGTCCCTGAGCCTCTCGACGGCGCCAGCCAATGCGCCGGCTACCGATACCGCCCCGGGCGCCGTGACGGCCGGGATTCCCGATTCCGGCGCCAGGTCTTCCCTGCCCGCGCCACACGCGTTCGTTGCCACCTCGGTGCGTGCGCACTGGACCGACCGCCTCGCGCACGTGCTGCTGGCATTGGCCGCGGTTGCCCTGCTCTGCTTCGTGCTGGCCCCGATCGTGATGATCCTGGCCAAGAGCGTGCAGAACCGCGACGGCTCGCTGGCAGGGATCGCGCATTTCCGCGCCTACTTCGAATCGCCCGCGCTGCTGCGCTCGGTGTGGAACAGCCTGTGGGTATCGGCGCTGGCCACCTGCATCACGGTGCCGCTGGCCTTTACCTTTGCCTATGCGCTGACGCGCAGCCGCATCGCCTGCAAGGGGCTGCTGCGCAACCTGGCGTTGATCCCGCTGCTGGCGCCTTCGCTGCTGGCAGCCATTTCCTTTATCTTCTGGTTCGGCAACCAGGGATTGTTCAAGCCGTGGATGGGCAGCACGCAGATCTACGGGCCGCTGGGGATCGTCGCCTCGCTGGTGTTCGCCACGTTCCCGCATGCGCTGATGATCCTGGTCACGGCGCTGTCGCTGACCGACGCGCGGCTGTACGAGGCGGCCGATGCGCTGGGCACCTCCACCATCCGCAAGTTCGTCACAATCACGGTGCCGGGGGCGCGCTATGGCCTGGTCAGCGCGGCGATGGTGGTGTTTACCTATGCGATCTCCGACTTCGGCATCCCCAAGGTGATCGGCGGCAACTTCCACATGCTGGCCACCGACATCTACAAGCTGGTGATCGGCATGCAGGACTTCTCGCAGGGCGCGGTGGTCTCGCTGATGCTGCTGGTGCCGGTGGCGGTCACCTACTGCGTCGACGCGCGCGTGCAGAAGCGCCAGATGGCGCTGATGTCGGCCCGCTCGGTGCCGTACGTGCCGCGCCGCAGCCGCCGCTTCGACCTCGCCATGGCGTCGTTCTGCTGGTTGATGGCGGCGCTGATGGTGGCGGTGATGGGCATGGCGATCTACGCGTCCTTCGTCAAGCTGTGGCCATACAACTTCTCGCTGTCGCTGAACCACTACCGCGTCGGGCTGGTCGAGGGCGGCGTGGTCGATTCCTACCTGAACAGCCTGCGCATGGCCGCGCTGGCCGCGGTGATCGGCCCGGTGTTCATCTTTGCCACCGCCTACCTGCTGGAAAAGACGCGCGGGCTGGACTGGCTGCGCGGCATCGTGCGGCTGATGGCGGTGCTGCCGATGGGCGTGCCCGGGCTGGTGCTGGGGCTGGGCTACATCTTCTTCTTCGTGCCGCAGGCCAACCCGCTGCACGGCCTGTACCAGACGCTGGGCATCCTGGTGCTGGTGACGATCGTGCATTACTACGCGTCGTGCCACCTGACCGCGGTGACCGCGCTCAAGCAGCTCGACAGCGAGTTCGAAGCCGTGTCCGCTTCGCTGAAGGTGCCCTTCTACAAGACCTTCTTCAAGGTCACCGTGCCGGCCTGCCTGCCCGCCATCCTGGAGATCTCGCGCTACCTGTTCATCAACGCCATGACCACGGTGTCGGCGGTGGTGTTTCTCTACGGCGCCGACACCAAACTGGCCTCGGTCGAGATCGTCAACCTGGACGAGTCCGGCGACATCGGCCCGGCGGCGGCCATGGCCACGCTGGTGGTGGTGACGTCCGCGCTGGCGTGCCTGCTCTATTACCTGCTGCAACGCGTGCTCGACCGCAAGACCCAGGCATGGCGCCAGGGCCAGGCAAGCGACTGAAAACTTCCAATACGCAATCCGCAATACGCAATCTCCTTTCCTAATCTCCTTCCCATCAAGGAGCCCAACATGATCCGCGGCAACGACCCGATCCTTCTGACCCCCGGTCCCCTCACCACCTCGCTCGCGACCAAGCAGGCCATGCTGCGCGACTGGGGATCGTGGGATGCCAGCTTCAACAGCATCACGCGCAGCCTGTGCGATGACCTGGTGCGCATTGTCCACGGCGAAGACACCCATGTGTGCGTGCCGATGCAGGGCAGCGGCACCTTCTCGGTGGAAGCGGCCATCGCCAACGTGGTGCCGCGCGACGGCAAGGTGCTGGTGCCGCAGAATGGCGCGTACTGCCAGCGCATCCTGAAGATCTGCAAGGTGCTGGGCCGCGCCAGCGTGGAATTGCCGATCCCCGAGGACCAGCCGGCCACGGCCGCGCTGGTCGAGCAGGCGCTGGCGCGCGACCCGTCGATCACGCACGTGGCGCAGGTGCATTGCGAGACCGGCGCCGGCGTGCTGAACCCGCTGCCGGAGATCGCCGCGCTGTGCCAGCGGCTGGGCAAGGGACTGATCGTCGATGCGATGAGTTCGTTCGGCGCGATCGAGATCGATGCGCGCACCATGCCGTTCGATGCGCTGGTGGCTGCCACCGGCAAGTGCATCGAGGGCGTGCCGGGCATGGGCTTCGTGCTGGTGAAGAAGGATGTGCTGGAAGCCAGCCAGGGCAACAGCCATTCGCTGGCGCTCGATCTGTACGACCAGTACGTCTATATGCAAAAGACCACGCAGTGGCGCTTCACGCCGCCCACGCACGTGGTGGCGGCGTTCCGCGCGGCGCTGGACCAGTTCCTGGAAGAAGGCGAGCAGCCGGTGCGCGGGGCGCGCTATCGCAAGAACTGCGAGGCGCTGGTCAGGGGCATGGGCGAGCTCGGCTTCCGGCCATTCCTGCCGGCGGCGGTGCAGGCGCCGATCATCGTCACCTTCCACGCGCCGGCGGATGCGCGCTATGACTTCAAGACGTTCTACGGCAAGGTGCGCGAGCGTGGGTACATCCTGTATCCGGGCAAGCTGACGCAGGTGGAGACGTTCCGGGTGGGCTGCATTGGCGCGATCGATGACAACGAGATGCGCAATGTGGTGACGGCGGTTGGCGAGGTGCTGCGGGAGATGGGGATCGAGATGCAGGTGCCGCTGGCGCAGGCGGCTTGACCGGTTTTTCCTGAGACATCCGCAGCAGGCTCCCCTCTCCCGCGAAGTGGGAGAGGGGAGCAAACATGCGGGTTCGATGAAACGCGTCAAATCTCCAAACGCGTCGGACAAACCACCACCCCGCCATGCCCCTCCCCTCCGACTTCCACGGCCTCGCCTTCGCCGCCGTGATGCTGTCCGCGCTGATGCACGCGTCCTGGAACGCCATCGTCAAGATCGGCGGCGACCGCCTGTCGTCGATGGCGCTGATCGACACCTTCTGCCTGCTGGTGGCGATCCCTTTCCTGTTCGTGGTGCCACTGCCCGCGCCGCAGGTGTGGCCGTTCCTGCTGGCCACGGTCGCGCTGGAAGTCGGCTACAAGCTGTCGCTGGTTGCCGCCTACAACCGCGGCGACTTCAGCCAGGCCTACCCGCTGATGCGCGGCTCGGCGCCGATGATGGTGGCGGTGCTGCTGTTGCTGACCGGCGGCGAGCGGCTCGGTCCCGGCGGCTACGCCGGCATCGCCCTGATCTGCTGCGGCCTGGCCAGCCTGGTGCGCTGGCGGCGCCAGTCGCCTGACCTGCTCGGCTTTGCGCTGCTGGCCGGCGCCTGCCTGGCGGCCGGCACGGTCATCGACGGCACCGCGGTCAAGCGCTACGGCGAAGTCTTCACCTACATCGTCTGGCTGCAGGCGCTGTCGCACATCTTCATGCCCAGCTACGCGCTGAGCCGGCGCGGCAGCGCGCTGCTGACGCTGCTGCGCGCGGAATGGAAGCGTGCCTGGATCGGCGGCATCAACCGCGTGGGCTCGTACGCGCTGATGCTGTGGGCGATGACGCTGGCCCCGGTGACCAAGCTGGCGGCGCTGCGTGAATCCAGCGTGATCTTTGCCGCGCTGCTGGGGCACTTCCTGCTGCGCGAGCCGTTCGATCGCCGGCGACTGATCGCGACCGGGCTGGTGCTGGCCGGCATCCTGACGCTGCAGCTGGCACGCTAGCCGCCACACGCGGGCGGGGTGGGCGCCCCGCGCCGCGCCCGGGCCATTCGCGCCCCGCCCCGCCTCCGCCGCAACCCGCTGTTTTTCCACGAAAACCGCTGCGCCTGCCGGGTCCGCGGCGCCCCACCCCGCTCCCTCCTCCTCCCGCCGGGCCGCCAGTCACAAGGCCTGCCCGGCCTGGCCCGCTTGTTGCGCATTGGGTTGCCAACCCGCCCCACCCGCGACAGCCACCGATATGGTCGACAGCTCGGTCTCAGGCCTTGACCCCAGCGCAGCCGCCGTGGCGGTGCAAGTGGTCCGGTATGTGCGCCGCAATCCGCGGGCCGCAGACACCTGCAACGGCATTGCCCGCTGGTGGCTGCCGGCCGGCGCGCAAGCCGACCCTGCGATGGTATTGCGGGCGCTGGAGGCGCTGGTGCGGGAAGGGATGCTGCAGGCGAGGCGCCTGCCCTCGGGAGACTTCCTCTACAGCGCCGCCGCTTCCGGCAACGGCAACGGAAATGGCAACGGAAATGGCAACGACAGCGCGCCGCGCAACGGGAACTGAGCGATGAAGACAGCGATACGCGATGCCTGCCAGAGTCTGCGCCGCCATATCGAGCAGGCGCTGCGCGACGACCCGGACTTGTCGCCGTACTTCGATCCGGCCGACCCCATGCCGGACGCGATCGGCACCATGATCGTCTCGCTGGACACCCCGCAAGAGCTGGAAGACCGCGACCGCGAAGGCCTGTCGCTGTGGCTCTATCTGGTCCAGCGCGAGGAATTCACGCTCAACCGCCCGCCCCGGCGCAGCGCCGCCGACCGCCTCGAACATCGCCCGCTGCCGCTGCGCCTGCATTTCCTGGTCACGCCGCAGGTCGCGGATGAGCGTGAAGACGCCACCGACCTCGAGCACCTGATCCTGGGCAAGATCCTGCAGCTCTTCCACGACGACGCCAGCCTGAGCGGCGCGCGCCTGGCCGGCACGCTGGCCGGTTCCGGGCTGGAGTTCTTCGTGCGGCTGGAGCCGCTGTCGCTGGAGGAGATCACGCGCGTCTGGGACGCGCTCGACAAGCCCTACCAGCTTTGCGTGTCGTTCGAGATGAGCATCGTGCCGATCGCCTCCGGCCACGATCCGGAGCAGGTCACGCCGGTGGACTCGGTGCTGTCCGAACACGGCAGCGCCAGCGTGCGGGAGCCGGCATGATGGACTGCCGCCTCGAGACCGTCGGCGCCGCCGCCTGGCACCTGTGCCCCGACCCGCTGCAGCTCGCGGGCGCAAGATTGCGCGCACTGGTGCAGGCGCGGCTGATCGATGAGATCACGCAGCGGCCGGTGCAGGCCGACCGGGTCGGCACGATCGACCGGCTCCTGGCCTTGCATGTGGCACAGCGCATCACGCGCGATGGCCTGGCAGGACTGGCCGGCTGGCCGGCCAGCGTGTTCCCGGCCCTGGCATCGGGCGCGGCAGCGATACCGATGCGGATCGAAGCCCGCGGCTACCTGCCACTCGACCTCGACGGCACGCTCGGCCCGTTCCCCGCCTTCCCCGACGACTTCACGGCGCTGAACCACGGCAATGTCTTCCTGCACCGGACCGGGGTCGCCTGCAAAGGCCGCGTGGTGCGGCGCGACACGGCGGCCAACTTGCCGCTACCCGGTGCGACGGTGGAGATCGACGGCGTTTGGCCGACCTATCCGCCCCCTGGCGTGATGCCCGCCGCGGTGATGGAGCCGGCCAACCTGGTAGCGCTGTCGCCTGGCCTTTACCGCGGCCATGCGGCGGCCATGCTGGCGCGCTGCGACGTGGTCGAAAACCTGCCGCAGGCCAAGCGCCTGCTCCAGCCCGCCGCGCCAGGCGCGCGCCGTCTGCGGCTGGACAACCGCGACACGCTGGCGCCCGGCATGCCGCTGGTGATCGACGCCGGCGATGCCGAACGCCGGGAAGTGATCGGCATCCAGTCGGTCGATACCAGCCTGTCCGCCGACCAGCCGGCCTGGGTTGAACTTGGCTACCCGCTCAGGCACCTGCACCGGCGGCAGGCACTGGCGCTGCCCGCCAGCATCCCCGCCACACACGATCCACGCAGCCTGTCGCGCGCGGCGCAGGCGGGCGACCCGTGCGCCTTCCTGGCGGCGGCCGCGCCGTGGCCGGCGTTGTCGCTGGTGCAGGTCGACGACGGCGCCAACCCGCCCGAATACCAGCGCATTGACCACTACGCCACCGTCGCCGACGCCGACGGCTATTTCCGCCTGCCGCGCATCTCGCGGCTGGCCCTGTTCCGGCTGCGTGCCACGCACCCCGCGCCGCCGCAACCGCTGCTGCTGACCATCGAGCCCGACTACGGGCTGGCCGAGCAAGTCCTGACGGTGGCTTTCGAATGACGCGAATGAACTCCGCCCTCCTGTTCCGTCCCGCAACCGCATAGGGGAACCAATATGCCCGAATATCTCGCACCCGGCGTCTATGTCGAGGAAACCCAGGCGAGCAACAAGCCGATCGAGGGGGTCAGCACTAGCACCACCGGGCTGGTCGGCGTGACCGAGCGCGGCCCGCTGAACGTGCCGCAACTGGTCACCAGCTTCGGCGAGTTCCAGCGGCTGTTCGGCGGCATGCTGCCAACGGACGAATTCACCGGGCCGGGCGCGCGCGTGCACAGCTACCTGCCGCATGCGGTCGAGGGCTTTTTCCTCAACGGCGGCAAGCGCGCCTGGGTGACGCGCGTGCTGCCGGAGCAGGCCGAGCGTGCGCGGCGCGACCTGTTCCACCTCGACCTGGCCAATGCCGCGCCGGGCGCCAGCGCGCTGCTGCGGCCAGCGCTGCAGGACACCGGCACGGCCATCAACCTGCCGCGGCTCTACGTGCTCGACCCCGCCAACTTCGGCGTCGGCGACTGGGTGCGTGTGGGCGACGGCAGCCGCGCCGATTATCGCCAGGTGCAGGCGCTGGGTGCGGCGCCGGCCCATACCGCGCTGACGCTGCCGCTGTATTTCTCGCACGCGGCCGGCGCACCGACGCGCGATATCGCCGTCACCGTGGTTGCCACGCTCAGCCCCTTCACGCTGCGCGACGACACCCGCGCCGGCGCCACCGAACTGGTGGTCATCGGCACCGCCGCGCTGATCACCAACCTGCTGCCGCTGACGCACCAGTTGCTGCAGGTCGATGGTGCCGAGTATGTGTTTGCCGCCGCGGTGGTCGGGCTAAGTGCGACCGAGGCCCGCGTGCTGCTGGAAGCCCCGTTGCGGCTGCCGCATGCGCGCGGCGCGCAGGTCGACGGACTCGACATCCCCGCCGGCGCCAACGTCAACCTGGACGTGGCCGCCAGCGCCGGCGGCCTGCTGTTGTTCGGGCCCAGCTTCAGCACGGCGGGCAACCTGGTGGTGGTCGGCGTCGGCAGCGCGCAGGAAGAAGTGCAGCGTGTCGGCACGCTGGCGCAGCTGCCGCTGGATGTGCCAGCCTATGCTCCCTATCCGGCCGGCACCATCGGCCAGCTGGTCACGCTGGCCGACGACGCGCGCACGGTCGTGGACCTGCCGACCAATGTGGTGGTGCCGCTCGATACCGTGGCCGGCATGAGCGCCGGCATGACCTTTACCTTCGGCGCCAACAACCAGGTGGTGGCGGCGGTCAACCCGGCCCTTGGCCTGGTGCGCCTGGCCGCGCCGCTGCCTGGCCCGGCGCTGGTCGCCGGCGATGCCGTGCAGGTGGGCGCGATAGCGGCCAGCGTGGTGGCCTATCCGACCGAACGCGTGGTGCCGCTCGACAGCGTCAACGGCGTCGAGACCGGCATGACTTTCGACAATGCCGGCGATACCGCGCTGGTCACGACCGTGCTGCCCGACCTGCGCGCGGTGGTACTGGCGACCGCGCTGGTGGCGGCGCCTGCCGCCGGCACCGCGGTCACGGTCGGCGGCAATGCCAATACGGCGCAGTCCCTGCTGCGCGCCGACGTGATCCCGCTGGACAGTGTCGACGGCCTGGCGCCAGGCATGTCGATCACCATCGGCGCCGATACCGGCACCATCAGCGCCGTCAACACCACGGTGGGAGCGGTTGCGCTGCAGGCCCCGCTGCCCGCAGCTCCCGCCGCGGGCGCCAGCGCCAGCTTCGCGCTGCGCCACAACACCCAGGCCGCCGGCGCCGGCGCCGCCACGCTGGCGCTGGACAACCGTCTCGGCCTCGATGCCGGCGACGTGCTGCGCATCGGCATAGCTCCGGACGAGGAATACGTGACCATCGCGCGCATGCTGGGCGAGCGCGGCGCCTCGCCCGACGCCGGCGTGGTCCAGCTCGCGCATCCGCTGAGCGCAGTCCATGCCAGCGGTGTCGAGGTCGCGCGCCAGGACGTGGCGGTCGACACCACGCGCCAGCCGGCCACGCTGGTGCTGTCGCCCGCGGCCGGCAGCGATCAATTGCTGGTCGGCGACGGCACCACCTACGGCGCGGTGCTGCCGGAAGTGGTCCGCTTCACCACCGCGGACGGCATTGCCTACTTCCACCGCCTCGACGGCGCCGCGGCCAATGCCAACCCGCTGGAGATCGAGCTGGACGATCGCCTCGACTTCAGTCACGCCGCGGGCGCGGTGGTGGCCGAGCGCAACCGGTTGTTCGCGGTGCAGGCGCTAGACGCCGGCGGCTGGGGTGACCGGCTGATGATCGCCGCGGCGGACGAGGCCAGCAGCCTCGCTGCCAACGCCAATGTGCTGGCGGCCAATCCGCCACCCGGGCCGGGCATGTTCTCGTCGCTGCAACTGGCCACGCTGACCGGCGTCGAGCCTGGCAGCATCCTCGAGCTGCTGGCGCCGGACGGCACGCCCGTGGCGGGCGCCGCGCTGCTCAAGGCACGCGCGGTGGACCGCGCCAACCGGCTGGTGCTGCTGGACCCGCCCGGGCTGCAGGCGGCGCATATGAACGCCGTCAACAACGCGCTGATGGCCGGCCTCAACGCCCGCATGCGCTCGCGCGAGTGGAGCCTGACGGTGCTGCTGCGCCAGCGCCCCGACCCCGCCGTGCCCACGCGCAACGACAACCTGCTGGACCAGGAAAGCTTCCGCCAGCTGTCGATGGATCCACGCCACAGCCGTTATTTCGAGCGCGTGATCGGCGCCACCTTCACGCCGGGAGCGCCCGCCGACGACGCCGGCAATCCGCTGCGGCGCTGGGACCGGCGTTCCGAAGGTGCGTCGCAATATATCCGCGTGCTCGACCTGGAGCCGGTGATCGCCAACCGCACCGCGATCCGGCTCGGGCCGGAGGCCTTGCTCGACGTGCTGCCTTCCGGCCTGGTGCGCCCCGCGCGCCTGCCACTCTCCGGCGGCAGCGATGCCGTGTCGCTGATGGGGGATCCCATGTACGCCGGCACCGACCACAACGAGCCCGACCTGCGCACCGGCCTGCAGGCACTGAAGAACCCGCAGAACATCTCGCTGGTCGCGATTCCCGGCCAGACCACCGCGGCCCTGCAGCAGGCGCTGATCGACCAGTGCGAGGCAATGCGCTACCGCTTCGCCGTGCTCGACGGCCCGCCGCCCGACAGCGACACGCTGGCCGACGTGCAGGACCTGCGCAGCCGCTACGACTCGCGCTATGCCGCGGTCTACCACCCGTGGCTCACCATTCCCGACCCGTTCCCGCAGAGCCTGGCCAACCTGCGGCAGGTGCCGATCCCTCCGTCCGGCCACATGCTCGGCATCTTTGCCCGCGTAGACAACGGCGCGGGGTGCACAAGGCGCCGGCCAATGAAGTGGTGCGCGGCATCAGCGGGCTGACGCGCTACTTCAGCAAGGGCGAGCAGGACATCCTCAACCCGTACCCGGCCAATATCAACGTGGTGCGCGACTTCCGGCCCAACAACCGCGGCCTGCGTGTGTGGGGCGCGCGCTGCATTACCTCCGAGAGCGAGTTCAAGTACCTGAACGTGCGCCGCTTGCTGATCTTTCTGGAAGACTCGATCGACCGCGGCATGCAGTGGGTGGTGTTCGAGCCCAACGCCGAGGAGCTGTGGGCACGCGTGCGGCGCAGCATCACCAACTTCCTGACCACGGTGTGGCGCAACGGCGCGCTGGAAGGGAGCACGCCCGAGCAGGGCTTCTTCGTCAAGTGCGACCGCACCACCATGACCCGCGACGACATCGACAACGGGCGCCTGATCGTGGTGATCGGGGTGGCGCCGGTCAAGCCGGCCGAGTACGTGATCATCCGCATCGGCCTGTGGACCGCCGACGCGGAACAATGAGCGAAAGCCGAGGAGCAAGGCCATGGCTGCCACCGACATCCGCATCGATCCCTTCCCGGTCTTCAACTTCCGCGTCGAACTGGACGGACTGATCGTGGCCTCGTTCAGCGAGGTCAGCGGCCTGACCGCCGACGGCGACGCGATCGACTACCGCGAAGGCAAGGACCCCACCAACAATGTGCGCAAGCTGCAGGGGCTGCGCAAGTACACGCCGCTGATGTTCAAGCGCGGCTACGTGCAGGACGACACGCTGTGGCAGTGGTACCGCCATATCGCCGACGGCGCCAACGAGCGCCGTAACGGCAGCGTGATCCTGATGAACGAGGCCCACCGCGACGTGCTGAGCTGGAACTTCGTCAACGCGTGGATCAACAAGATCGAAGGGCCGAGCCTGACCGCCACCGGCAACCAGGTGGCCGTGGAAAGCATGGAGCTGCACCACGAAGGCCTGACCATCGAGATCATCAGCACCGCGCCCTGAGCGGCAACCCTCGCACCGGAGACCGCCATGCGCCACGGCATGCCCGCCGTCAGCATCGAACGGACCGACGCCGCCGGCGACGGGCCGGTGGTGCTGCGCACCGACATCGCCGCGTTTATCGGGCTGGCCGAGCGCGGCCCGCTCGATACGCCGGTGGCAGTGGAATCGTGGCGGCAGTTCCAGGCGCATTTCGGGCGCCCGTTCGGCAGCGGCTACCTGGCGTGGGCGGTGCGGGGCTTCTTCGACAACGACGGCCTGCGCTGCTGGGTGGTGCGCGTGGCCGCGCGGCAGTTTGGCGACGGCGACAACGAGGCCGCGCCCGGCGGCGGCGCGCGCAGCGCCGGCGTGCTGTTGGCGGACACCACGGGCGTGCTGCGCTGGCGGCTGTCAGCCACCTCCCCCGGCAGCTGGGGCAACGAACTCAGCGTCGCGTGGCGCCGCGAGCGGCCGTTGACGCAGCGCGCCTTGTCGGCCGACAGCACCAGCGCACGGCTGGCCGCCGCGGCCGGCTTTGCGCCCGGCGAGCTGGTGCGGCTGGCGCAGCCGGCGGCGAGCGCGCATCGCGTGCTGGTGCATGTCGACGCAGCGGCGGGCAGGCTCTACTGGGTCCACCCCGACCCGCGCCAGCGCGGCGCCGGACAACTCGCCTGGCCTGCGCTGGACCCCGCGCAGCCGCTCACGGTGGAACGTGTCGCCTACACGCTCGACGTCTGGCGGCGCGACGCCTTCGCCGCGCAATACCGCGACCTGCACCCGTCGCCGCGGCACCCGCGCTACTTCGGCACCGTGCTGGCGCCGGCCTATGGCAGCGGGGCGGAGCGGCTGCGCCTGCCGCCGGTGAATCCCGGCACCCTGCCCGTGCCGCCCGGACTGGTCGAGATCGCTGGCCTTGCCCCCGCGCTGCCGCCGTTACCCCTGGCGGCGTCGTCCGGCGAGCGGCTGCCACTCGCGCCCGGCGCCGACGGCCTGGCCGCGCTCACCGCCAGCGACTTCCTCGGGGAACCCTGCTCGCCGCGCGACAGCGACCTCGCCCGACTGCGCAAGGCGCGCGGCCTGCAGGCGCTGGCGGAAATCGACGAGATCTCGCTGGTGGCCGCACCCGACATCCTGATCCGGCCGCAGCCGGACCCCGACTACGAGCCGCTGCCGCCAGGCGCCGCCAATCCCTGCCTCACTTGCCCGCCGCCCGCGCCGCCGCGCCGGGTGCACCAGCCGCGCGCCATCGCCGAGCTGCCGCCGGTCTTTGCCGAGGCCGACATCCTGCGCGTGCAGACCGCGCTGATCGCCGACTGCGAGGCGCGCGGCGACCGCTTTGCCGTGTTGTCCGCGCCGTTCGAGCGCGCCACCAGCCGCGCCCGCGGCATCCGCGCGCTGGCCGATTGGCGCCGCATGCTGGTCGAACAGCAGCCCGCCTGCGCCGCCGCGCTCTACGCGCCGTGGCTGGCGGTGGCCGAGAACGACGGCACTGCGCCACCCATTGCCGGCAGCATCGCCGGCGTCAGGATCGTGCCCGCCTGCGGCCACGTCGCCGGCGCCATCGCCAGTACCGACCTGGCGCTGGGCGTGATGCGCGCGCCGGCCAATGTGCCGGTGCGGGGCGTAGTCGACGTGCGCAGCGCGGTCAACGATGCCCAGCATGGCGAGCTCAACGACGCCGGGATCAACGTGCTGCGCGCCGAATTTGGCCGCGTGCCGATGCTGCTGGGCGCGCGCACCGTCAGCAACGAACCCGAATGGCGCTACGTCAGTACCGTGCGCATGCTGATCGCGCTCAGGCGGGCCTGCGACATCGCGCTGCGCTGGGCCGTGTTCGAGCCCAACGATGCGCCCACGCGCGCCGCCGTGGCCACCACCCTGATCGCCATCCTGACGCTGTTCTGGCAGCGCGGCGCCTTTGCCGGCGCCACCGCGGCGGAATCCTTCTTCGTGCGATGCGACGAGGACACCACCAACGCCGACGCGCGCGAGCACGGCCAGCTGATCGCGCTGGTCGGCATCGCGCCAGTAGCGCCGGCCGAATTCATCGTGCTGCGCGTGGGCAGGCAGGACAACCTGCCGGTGTTCTCGCTGTTCGAACGCAAGGAGTTCGCATGAGCCTCGCCACCCGCCGCGACCCGCTGCTCGGCTTCAACTTCCTGGTCACGCTGTATGACTCGACCGCTTCCACTGGTTCAGCGGTGACGCGGATCGCGCTGTCGCCGCTGATGCCGGCACCGGTGGCCGGCTTCAGCGAATGCAGCGGGCTGGAGATGACGATGGAGACCGACGACTACATGGAGGGCGGTCTCAACGGCACCGTGCTCAAGTTCCCCAAGCGCATCCGCAATACCGAGATCGTGCTGCGCCACGGCGTGACCAGGAGCACCGAGCTGTTCGACTGGTTCTACGCCTTCACGGCGGGCGCCGGCAAGCGCAAGGACGGGCTGATCACGCTGTGCGACGCGCGCCACAAGCCGCACACGGTCTGGGGCTTCCGCCGTGGCCTGCCGACCAAGTACAGCGGGCCGCAACTCAACGCCCAGCAGAGCGCGGTGGCGGTCGAAGCCGTCACCATCACTCACGAAGGCCTCTACCAGCTGGGCGGCGCGGCCGCGCTGGCCGGCGCCATCGGCGAGGCCGCCGGAGCCATCAGGAGCCTGTTTTGAGCGACGTCATCATCGAGAGCGTGGTCAGCCGCGTACGCATCGTCGAAGGTGCCGGCGGGTTGTCCGAGCAGACCGTGCGCTGCATCGTCGCGGCGCTCCTGCCCGCGGTGCAGCAGATGCTGGCGCATCAGCGCCAGGTGTCCAGCGAGACCTCGACCCGCAACGGCTACCTGGACTGGATGGAAGGCGAGACCGGGCCTGGCGGGTCCGGCGGATCTGACGGAGCAACGCCATGACGATTCCGGCCAAGGGCAAGTTCAAGGTGCAGGTCGGGCCCAAGCCCGCCAACACCATCACCTACCCGGTGCAGTTCAACCCGACCGAGCTGCAGTTCGACAAGCAGGTGCAGATGGCGGAGATCGGCATTCCCGGGCTGGATGCGCCGCTGCAGCAGTTCGTGCGCGGCAATGCCGAGAAGCTGACGCTGGAGCTGTTCTGCGACAGCACCGACAAGGGCATGGGCATCGGCGCGCAGTCGGTGACGAAGGAAACCGACAAGTACTACCAGCTGGTCAAGATGATCCCCGCGCTGCACGCGCCCCCCATCGTCACCTTTATCTGGAACGACCAGTTCCCGGGCAACGAGGTCGGCAAGGCCTGGGGCGGCAGCCAGCGGCGCACCAGCTTCACCGGCGTGGCCGAGAGCGTGCGTAGCCGCTTCACGCTGTTCACCCCGGAAGGCATCCCGCTGCGCGCCACCGTCAACCTGGTGCTGCGCGAGTGGCGTCCGATCGAGCAGCAGCTCGGCAAGCAGAACCCGAGTTCGCCCGACCGCAGCCACGCCCACGTGCTGCAACGGGGCGAAACGCTCACTGCGGTGGCCGGCGACTACTACGAGCGCGCCGGCCAGTGGCGCGCCATTGCCGACGAAAACGGCATCGAGGACCCGCGCCGGCTGGCGGCGGGATTGCGGCTGACGGTGCCGTCGATCCGCTAGGGGCGATGCCATGGGCGCGAACGAATACCTGACCCTTGCCAGCGAATCGGCCCGCACCGGAATGGGCGGCCTGCGCGTGCCGCGCTTCGAGCTGACCATCGACGGCGCGCGGCCGGAGAACAGCGTGCTGCGCGACATCGTCGACATCACCTACCGCGACAACATCGACCAGATCGACGGCTTCGAGCTGACCGTCGGCAACTGGGACCCGGCGCGCCGCCGCTACAAGTACATCGGCTCGGAAGACAGCAAGAGCGCGGCCGATGCCACCCTGCATGAGCTGGAGACGCTGTTCGAACCCTGCTCGAAAGTCGTGCGCATCAGGATGGGCTACGCCAGCGAACTGGTGGAGATGCTGACCGGCAACTTCACCACCATGGAGCCGACCTTTTCCACCGGCGGCCCGCACACGCTGGCGGTGCGCGGCCTGAACCGGCTGCACCGCCTGCGCCGCAAGCGCTACGACGGCAACTGGCACGACACCACCGACAGCGCCATCGCCCGCAGCTTCGACGGCCTGACGGACCCCGACTGGCGCAACAGCGGCCAGGACGCGCGCCGCATCCCGATGCCGATCCGCACCGACCCCGACAACGAACCGTCGCTGGTCTTCGTCGGCCAGAAAAATGAATACGACATCGACTTCCTCTGGCGGCGCGCGCGGCTGCGCGGCTACGTGGTAACGATCGAGCAGGACCCCGCCGACGGCAGCGACCGGCTCTACTTTGGCCCGTCCACCAAGGGCGGGCCCACGCCCTACCGGCTCGACTGGGGTGCCGGCCTGGTGGACCTGAAGGCCACCCTGACCACCGCCAACCAGGTCAAGAAGGTGACCGTGCGCGGCTGGGACCGCGCGGGCCAGCGCGCCATCGAGGAAACCGCGGACCTGGAAGACCCGCGCTTCCTGCGGCGCAACCCGCGTCTGCTGGAGATCGTCAGGCAGTGCGACCCGCGCGAGGAACGCGTGGTCACGCGCCCGGTATCGACCCGCAACGAGGCCCGGCGGCTCGCGCTCGACATCCTCACCGGCCATGCGCAGGAACTGGTGAAGGTGCAGGCCAGCGTGGTCGGCCTGCCGCGGCTGCGCGCCGGCTCGCACGTCAGCATCCAGGGCATCGGCGCGCGGCTCTCGGGCGAATTCTTCGTCACCGAGACCACGCACACGATCAACGCCAGCGGCTATGTCACCCGCTTCACCGCGCGCCGGGAAGACCCGGACACCGGCTTGCAACTCGCCCCCGGAGGCACACCATGAACCGCAGCGAACGCAGTGCAGGCATCGTCATCGGCAAGGTGATCGCGGTGCGCGACCCGCAGCGCCTGGGCCGCATCCAGGTCAACTACCCGTGGCTGTCCGGCCCCGAGCAGCGCTGGGTGCCGGTGGCCGCGCCGATGGCCGGCGGCGACCGCGGCGCGTTCTTCATGCCGGAAGTGGATGACGAAGTGATCCTCGCCTTCGACCAGGGCATGTGGGACCACCCGTATGTGATCGGCTTCCTGTGGAACCCGCGGCAGCGGCCGCCGTCCTCCGACGAGCGCCAGCGCATGATCCGCTCGCGCAACGGGCATGCGCTGCGCATGGTCGACTCCACGCCAGTGGCCGGCAACAAGGGCGCGTTGATCATCGAAGACGCGCATGGCAATACCGTGGTGATGACCAACACGCATATCAGCATCAATACGCGCGGCGCGCTGGCGATCAACGCGGTCGGCAGCATCACCATCAACGACCGGCTGGTGCGGCCCACCGGCGGGTCGATCTGAAGTCTGGCCCAACCGACGCAGACCCCACCGCGAGGCAAGCATGGACGTCCCGATCGAGGTACCGCTGCCCGAATCCCTGCAGAAGGCGCTGCAGAAGCCGGTCTGCATCCCGCTGCCCAAGCCCGGCAGCGCGCAGATCCAGCTGCCCACCGGCGGCACGCTCAAGGGTATCGTCGATATCACCAAGGGCATCCCGGACGACTGCTCGCTGAATTTCTCGCTGGTGCTGCAACTGGCGCCGGTGATGGCGAGCATCGAATGCCTGGTCAAGGTGCTCAAGCTGATCAAGCCGCTGATCGACGTGGTCAAGGCGCTGGGCCCGCCCGACCCGCCCACGCTGATCAAGGTGGTGCCGGAGTTTCTGCAGGCGGCAGAAGCAGTGCTGCCCTGCCTGGCGGTGCCAACGCCGGTGGTGATGATCCCGTTCGTGCGCGACGTGCTGCTGCTGATCATCAAGCTGCTCAGGTGCATCATCGGCCAGCTCAAGAGCGTCCTGGCGCTGATGGGCGGTCTGGCGCTGCAGATCTCGTCGGCGCAGGCCGAGGGCAACAGCGAGCTGATGGCGGCGCTGGAATGCGCGCAGGCCAACGCCAATGCCTCGGCCCAGCACATGATGTCGGCGATCGACCCGGTGCTGGTGCTGCTGTCGCTGGCCGAGCCCTTCATGGGCATTGCAGGGGTCGATCCGATCAAGACGCCGACCATCGGCGCGGCCGAGGACATCGAGAGCCTGCAGAACGTGGTCACCACGCTCGACGAGCTGACCAAGGCGCTGCAACTCGTCGCCGACGCGCTGGGAGGCTGAGATGGCACGGGACTTCCTCGGCACCGGCTTTGCCTTCCCGCTCTCGGTCACGCCGCGCGGCAAGCTGGCGCTGGCGCGCGCCGGGCAGCGCATCGAAGAATCGATCTACCTGGTCCTGGGCACGCGGCTGGGCGAGCGCCTGATGATGCCGGCGTTCGGCTGCGCCATCCATGACCTGCTGTTCGCGCCCAACGACCCTACCACGCGCACCGAGGCGGTCGACGCGGTGCGCGAGGCGCTGGCGCTGTGGGAAGCGCGCATCGACGTGCTGGCCGTGACGGCCGACTTCGACCCCGCGCAGCCCAGCCTGCTGCTGATTCGCGTCGACTACCGCATCCGCGCCAACAACGCGCTGGCCAACCTGGTGTACCCGTTCTACATCAACGAATCCTACGTCTAGGGCCAGGATCATGCCGCTCAGGAACGAATACCCGGTGATCGACGACAGGCGCTACGCCGACCTGGTGGCCGAGGCACGGGCGCGCATCCCGCGCTACACGTCGGAGTGGGATGACGTCAACGACAACGAGCCGGGCATGGCGGTGGTACAGCTGATGGCCTGGATGAGCGACCTGCTGATGGCGCGGCTGGGACGCGTGCCCAAGCTGAACTACCTGAAGTTCCTGGAACTGCTCGGCATCGAGCTGCTGCCGGCGCGGCCGGCGCGCGCGGAGCTGAGCTTCCCGGTGCAGGCGACCTACGCCGAGCCCACGCTGATCGTGCCGCTGCACACGCAGGTCGCGGCCGAGGTGGCGGGCGAAGACCGGCCCGTCGTGTTCGAAACCGAGAAGGCACTGGTCGCGCTCAGCGCCCGGCTCGATGCGGTGCAGGTCGACCTTGGCCTGCAGACCACCGACGTCAGTGCCGCCAACGCGGAGGTTCAGACCGGCTTCCTCGCCTTCGGGCCGGCGGTGCGGACAGGCAATGCGCTGATGCTGGGCTTCGACTCCCCGCTGGACTTCCCCAACGTGCCGATCGACCTGGCGGTATGGATCGCCCGGCGCGATGCGCGCGCGCCGTTCTATGTCGACAGCCCGCTGGCCACCGCGCCGCCGGCGACGCTGGCGTGGGAATACTGGAACGGCAAGGACTGGTATCCGCTCGACACGCTGCGCGACGACACCGCCGCCTTCACCCGCAGCGGCCATGTGCTGCTCGGCGCCGCACCCCGCAACGGCCCACAGCGCGCGGTGCTGGGCAAGGTGGCCGTGCCGCGCTACTGGCTGCGCGCGCGGCTGGCCGGCGGCGCCTACCAGCGCCCGCCGCGGCTGCTGGCGGTACGCACCAACACGGTTCCGTCGATCGCCGCGCAGTCGGTCGATGCCGAGATCGCCGGGCGCAGCACCGGCATGCCCGACCAGGTGTTCCAGCTCGCCCAGCACCCAGTGCTGGCCGGCAGCCTGCTGCTTGAAGTGGATGAAGGCGACGGGCTGCAGCCGTGGCAGGAGGTGGCGGACTTCCTGGCCTCCGGGCCGGATGACGCGCACTACATGCTCAACCGCACCACCGGCGAGATCCGCTTCCACGGCATCGGCGGCCGCATCCCGGTGGCCAACCCGAACCGGCCAGCCAATATCGTCGCGCGGCGCTACCGCGTGGGCGGCGGCGCGCATGGCAATGTCGGTGCCGGGCTGATCGCCACGCTGCGCGGCAGCCTGCCGGGCATCGACACCGAGGGCGTGGGCAACCTGTTCCCGGCCTTCGGCGGTGCCGATGAAGAGACGCTGGAGGCCGCGCGCGAGCGTGCCGCGGCCACGCTGAAGAGCCACGAGCGCGCCGTCACGCGCGACGACTTCGAGCTGCATGCGCGGCAGGTCGGCGGCGTGGCGCGCGCGCGCGCGCTGCCGCTGTTCCATCCCGCCTTCCCCAATGTCGAGGTGCCGGGCGTGGTCAGCGTGGTGGTCGTGCCCGAGGCCAGCGATCCGCAGCAGCCGCTGGACGACCCCGCGCCACAGCCCACCGAAGGCCTGCTGCGCGAGGTCTGCGCGCAGCTGGACCAGCGCCGCCTGGCCACCACCGAACTCTACGTGCTGGCGCCGACCTACCGGCTGCTCAGGCTCTCCGCCACGCTCACCGTGGCCGGCGATGCCGACCTGGCCGCGGTCAAGCAGGCCGCATTGCTGGCACTGCGGCGCTACTTCCATCCGCTGGTCGGCGGCGAAGACAGCAAACCGGATGCCGACGGCAGCGGCTGGCCGTTCGGCGGCGACATCAACTACTCGCGCGTGGTGCAGCGGCTGCTGCTGGCCGGCGTGGTCAGCGTCGACGGCCTGCTGTTCCGGCTCGACGACACCGACTACCCGGCCTGCACCAATGTCCCGGTCGGCGGCGGCGCGCTGTTGCGGCTGGCCGACGACTCCCTGGCGCTCAGCGTCCGTTACGAGACCAGCGAGGCGGACGCATGAACCAGCCCTGCACCTTGCCCGCCGCCACGGCACCGGCCGGGCCCGCTTCCCACGCGCCCTACCTGCCACCGGTGCCGCGCCCACCGCACGATCCGCTGACAGTGATGCTCAACGCACAGCTCGGCTGGCAGGCGCTGCCCGGCAAGCCGCCGGCCGTGCCGGCTGCCACCATCGGGCCGCTGGGCGAATGCGGCGCGCTGACGCTGCTGCCGCTGCCGGGTTCCGGCCGCACGCTGCTGGAAGCCAGCGGCAGCTTTGGCGGGCTGGTGCTGCCACGGCACATGGCGCTGGCCACGCTCGGGCCTTGCCAGCAGGCGCTGCTGCTGTTCGATGCCAGAGGCCGCCGCCTGCTGCGCTTCGACCCGTGCGCCTGCGTGTTCACCGACACCTTCTGCCTGCGCCCACAGGATCCGCGGGTGCCCTCGGGCCCGGCCACGCTGGCGGCGAGCTGCGGACGTCTCTACCTGGCCGACCCTGCGGCGCGCCGCGTGGCCGTGCTCAACGCCGCCACCGGCGCAGCACGCGGCGTGTGGCGCGCGCCGCTGGCCACGCCGCCGTGCGAGCCCGGCAGCCGGCTCGACGACTGGCAGCCGGCGGCGCTGGCGGTCGCACCAAACGGCGACATCTGGGTAGGCGACCGCATGCACGGGCTGCTGCTGCGCTTTGCCGCGTCCGGCTGCGTACAGGAGCGCCATGACGGCTTTGGCGCCGTCGCCGCGCTGGCCGCCACCTGCGACGGCAGGCTGCTGGTCGCCACGGATGGCGCCGAGGCGGTGGTGTTCTACGATCCCGCCACGCGCAGGCGTCTCGATCCGCCGTTGCGCCCGGCTGACCTCACCGGTGCTTTCGCGCCGCTGCCGCTGACGGTGCATGCCAACGGCTCGGTCGACCTGTCCGCGCTGTGCAGCCCGCCGTGCGCCGCGCCGTGCGTGTTCGACCCGTCCGGCACGCTGCTGGACGCGCCGCCCGACGATCCACCCGATGCCTGGCCCGCCACCGGCACGTGGCACTCGCAGACGCTCGACAGCGGCATCTCCGATTGCGTGTGGGACCGCATCGTCCTTGGCGCCAGCCTGCCCGCGCATACCCGGCTCGCCATCGACGTGCTCACCGCCGAAACCGCGCTGCAAGCGGCGGACCTGTTCGAGAGCGGCGACTGGCAGCCCGCGCTGGCGCTGCATCCCGAGCCGGAAGGCACCACCGCCTTCGACGGTATCGACTACATGCTGCGGGCCCGCCCCGGCCGCTTCCTGTGGCTGCGCCTGCGGCTGGACGGCAATGGCACGGCGACGCCGTCGCTGGCCTGCGTGGCGATCGACTTTCCGCGCATCAGCTGGCGCCGCTACCTGCCGGCGATCTTCGGTGCCGAACCGGTCAGCGCCGAGTTCACGGACCGCTGGCTGGCGCTGTTCGACCGCCAGTTCCGCGACATCGAGCGGCAGATCGACACGCAGGCGCGCTTGTTCGACCCGAATTCGGCGCCCGCCGGCGGGCGCCAGGATTTCCTCGGCTTCCTGGCCGGCTGGCTCGGGCTGGGCAGCGGCCTGTCGGCGCTGCCGCTCGCACGGCGGCGCGCGTTCATCAAGCATGCGGCGCGGGCGTTTGCCTGGCGCGGCACGCCGCGCGGGCTGACGCACACGCTCTACCTCTTTCTCGGCCTGCAGCGCTGGTGCGGCCACCGCGCCGGCACGGCGGCTTGCGTGCCGTGCGCCACCGACATTCCCGAGCGCTTCCGCTGGCGGCCGCCGCGGCTGCTGCTGGAGCACTACATCCTGCGGCGCTGGCTGTTCCTGGGGTTCGGCCGGCTTTCCGACAACGCGCGCCTGTGGGGCGAGCGCATCGTCAGCCGCAGCCGGCTGGGCGCGGGCGCGCCGCCGGTGGCGATGCCGGGCTGCCCGCTGCCGGGCCTTGCTGTCAGCGAAGGCGGCGATGACTGCGAGCCCTGCGTCGGCGCCGTCCACGCCGGCCGGCACGGCGCCGCCAGCCCGGACGAAAGCGCGCGCATCGGCGTGACCCAGCTCAAGACCACGCAGGACCCGTGGCGCGATCCCTTCCATGTCTATGCGCACAAGCTGTCGGTGTTCGTGCCCGCCGCGTGCGTGCGCGATCCGTCGCTGGCACGCGCGCTGGCGCAACTGCTCAAGGCCGATGTGCCGGCCCATGTGCAAGCCACGCTGGTGCCGGTGGAGCCCCGCTTCCGCATCGGCGTGCAGGCCATGCTGGGGCTGGATGCCGTGATCGGCTACCGCGCGGCGCCAGTTGCGCTGGATGCGATGCGGCTGGGACGCGGCACCGTGCTGGGCGGCGCCGACCGCGACGGCGCCGCGCGCGCCTTGCGTGTGGGCACGCGGCGCGTGGGGATGGACACCACCATGCAGTAATGGCTGTAGCTGGCCACGACAGCGGCCAAACGACGAGAGGTCTGAACCATGGGCAACGCAATGCATACCCCGACTGGCTGCTGCGACGCACCCTGCCCCAGCTGCGAGGTGCAGACCCCGCTGCGCAACCACTACTTCTTCGGCAAGCTGATGGACGTGCCGGACTTCGACGTGGAACAGGCCTACGTGGTGGAGAAATTCCGCCGCCACCACGCGCGGCTGCACGGCACCGGCGTGATCTGCGGGCTGGAAGTGGTAGCGCACCCGAACCCGGCCTGCCGCGACCGCTATGTGGTGGTCAGGCCCGGCGCGGCGCTCGACTGCTGCGGCAACGAAATCCTGGTGATCGACGAGGAAACACTGGACATCACCTGCTTCCCGGCGGTCCGCACGCTGATCGAGCAGCCCGACAACGCGGACCACCTGTTGTTGCTGTGCCTCCGCTACCGCGAGTGCCCCACCGAGGAAGTGCCGGTGTTGTATGACGAATGCGGCTGCGATGACTCCCGCTGCGCGCCGAATCGCATCCTGGAAAGCTATGAGTTCGACGTGATGGTCGATCCGGAGCTGCCGGCGGTGCCGCCGGCGCAGCCCCAGCCGCCCACGCTGACGTGGCAGGCCAGCGTCACGCTGGACGGCGCGCGCGCGGTGGCGCTGCACGAGGCGAGCCAGCGCGCCTATCTCGCCGCGGACTTGTCGTGCGGCGGTGGCACGGTGCAGCAGCTGTGGCTGTCGAACCAGGCGTATATCGCCACCCACAATGTCACCACCGCGGTCTTTGGCATCGCCGTGAATGGCGACGGCACGCGGCTGGTGGCACTGGTCGCCGGCGCCACCGCGGCCGACCCGGCACGGCTGGCGCTGCTCGATGCCACATCGCCCGGCGCGTTCGCCGGCGCCGAAGACGCAACGCTCGAACTGCCGGGCACGGCTGGCGCCACGCAAGCCTGGGTAATGTCGATCGGCCCCAACCGCGTGGCCGCGCTGGTGGTCGGCGGCGGCGACAGCCTGCTGTTCACCGTGGACGTCGCGCCCGGCACATTGACTGCCGTGCTCGACGCCACGCTGAACGGGTTCACCGCCACCGCCTGGGCGCTCGGCAGCGACGGCAAGATGCTGTACCTGGCGCAGGCCAGCGGCGCGATGCAATCGGTCGACCTGACCGCGGCAGCGCTGACGCCGGCCGCGCTTGGCCTGTCCGGCACCAACGTCAGTGCGCTGGCCACGGTGAAGACCGACGCCCTCGACCTGCTCGCCTGGACCGACCAGTCCGGCCAGCGCATCGCGCTGTCCAAACCGGACGGCACGCTGCTGCACCAGGACCCGCTGCCCTCGCCCCCGGTTGCGCTGGTCACCGAACCCGGCGGCCGCTTCGGCTATGTCTTGATGCAGCCCGCCACCGGCAACAGCCGCATCGTCGCGGTCGACCTGCGCCGCATGCAGCAGGGGCAGCCGGCGCTGCTGTCTAACGCGCTGGAGATCGGCCCGGGCGGCGACGCGCTGGCGCTCATCGGCGAGCGGCTGTGGGCCGTCTATGACGATGGCGCCGCCATTGCCGCGATCGAGGCGACCCATTGCGAAGACTTCCTCGACCCCCACCCTTGCCCCACCTGCCCCGCGCCGGACTGCGTGACGCTGGCCACGATCGCGCGCTATCGCCCGCAGCGCAAGCTGGAAGACCCGACCGTGCCGCCCAGCGACCCGCTCGCCGATGCGGCGGCCAACATCGCCCGCATCGACATGCTGACCTGGCGCGCGACCGTGCCCAGCGTAGCCGACCTGGCGCTGGCGGTGCGCTGCATGCTGGAGCACTGCTGCGGCGGCACCAGCGCCAAGGGGGAACAGGGCGACCCCGGGCTGCCGGGGCAGACAGGTGACAAGGGCGATAAGGGTGACAAAGGCGATAAAGGGGATAAAGGTGACAAGGGTGACAAGGGTGACAAAGGCGATCCCGGCGAACAGGGCGAGCCGGGCAAACCCGGCGATGGCCTGGATTGGGCCCTGCCCCACATCTGCGACATCAGCTGGAAGCACGCCCAACGCATTCCCTTCGGCGCCATCGGCCAGGGACTGGTGGTGGCGTTCGACTCGCCGGTGATGGCCGGCGACCTGCATGCCGACTCGATCCACCTGCAGGTGCAGCACGAAGGCCGTCTGGTCGAATTGCCGCTGCAATGCTGGTGCGACCTGCCACTGTCGCGCGAGGATATCGAGCCCGGCAAGCTGGAACGCGACTGCGATGCGCAGACGCAGTTCGATCCCGGCATCGATGCCGACGGCATGGCCACGGCCGTGCGCATTGGCCAGCGGGTATTGCCCAGGCTCGTCCAGGCCATGGAGGGCAAGCCGGCCAAGCTGCGGCTGCTGGTCAACGGCGACTTTATCCGCGGGCTGCACCACGACACCAGGCAGCTGCGCGCGCTCGATGCCGACCACATCCCCAAGCTGATCCCGCCATCGCCGCCCAATCCGCCGCAGCCCGGCAACGTGCCGACATGGCTGGAGCCGCAGGACGAGCGCGTCAGCGGCGACGGCATCGAGGGCGGCACCTTCGAAAGCTGGCTGACCGTAGTACGAGGATAGGGAGCACCAGGCCATGAACACCGTGAACGACCTCTATCGCAAGCGGCAGGGCCAGAGCCCCACCGCCTGCCCGCCCGAGCCCTGCGTGTGCGGCACCTGCGGCATGCTGGAGTGCCTGTGCCGGCCGCGCTTCTTCGCCGGCCAGGTGCTGACCGCCGACGACCTGAACCGGCTCGACGGCTATATTCGCGGCAAGCACCGGCTGCACAACCGGCAGCTGCACGGCTGGGGCGTGGTCAACGGGCTGGAAGTCACCTGCAATCCGTGCGGCGACGGCGTCGCGGTCGGCTGCGGCTATGCGCTCAGCCCCTGCGGCGACGACATCGTGGTGTGCGAGGCGGTCAGCGTCGATGTGTGTGAGCTGATCCGCCGCTGCAAGGATGCCGAGCACCGCTGGCAGCAGTGCGAACCGATGAAGCATCCGTCGCCGCAGCAGTGCGACGCCGGCGAAGAGGAGTGGATCCTGGCGATCCGCTACGCCGAAGCGCCCGCGCACGGCGTCAAGCCGCTGCGCCCGGCGCCGGACTGCACCGCCAACAGCTGCGCCTGTGGCGGCAATGGCGGCAAGTGCGGCTGCGGGGGGGCCTGCGGCGGCAAGAAATGCGGCTGCAACGGCGCCACGCTGGCCAGGCCGCGCGGCGCGCCGGTGCAGTGCGAACCCACCGTGATCTGCGAGGGCTTTGCCTTCGAGGTCTACCGCAAGCCGCCCGACCAGGCCCCCGACCCGGTCGGGACCACCGACAGCACCGTCGGGGGCGCGGCAGGCAACAACCAGGCGTTCAACCCCGAATCCGAACTGATGCAGCGCTTCCGCTGCTGCGTCGAGCTGCTGGTCAGGCAGATGCCCAAGCTGCCCGGCGCGCTCAAGGTACCCGCGACCGCGGCCGAGGCGCAGGCGTGGTACCAGTGGCTCGGCGCGGCGCGCATGCAGCTGCGGCGCTATTTCGCCAGCCACGGCAGCTACAACTGCGACCTGATGGCGCAGTTCAATGCCATTCCCTACCCCGCAGCGGGCACGCTCGCCAATGCCGGCGCAATCTACCTGGCGGTGGTGCTGCTGATGATCGTGTGGCTGGACGCTGTGCTCGCCTGCATCTGCTCCGCGCTGCTGCCGCCGTGCCCCGCACCCACGCGCGAGGTGCGCGTGCCACTGGCGTCGCTGCATATCGCCGGTGGCTGCGGCGCGCAGTCCTGCCGCGTAATGCGCGTGTGCAACTGGACCGTGCACCGCAAGTTCGCCACCACCTTCCCGTCACTGCAGTACTGGCTCGGCATCCTGCCGTTCGGCAAGCAGCTGCGGCAGTTGCTGGAGCGCCTGTGCTGCTTCGACATCGGCGGCATCCTGCCGCGCGACATCGCCGGAGAGCAGCCCGGGATGTTCACGATGCGCGCGGAGATGTCCCACCCCGAAGCGGACACCGATGCGGCCTCTGGCGCCGCCAGCGACAACGCCGACATCCAGCTGGGCAATGCCGCCTACCAGCGCGCCAACGACTTGCTGAACCCCGCGGTGGCCGAGCCCGAGCGCATCGCCGGCGCTACCGCGCTGCTGCGCGCCGCGCTGGCGCGCACGGGCAAGACGCTGGAATTCAGCGCGCTGGCCGAAAGCATGATGCGGCCCGGCAACGGCGGCGAAGCCCCCAACCGGCTGTCCGCCGCCGAGACCGCCAACCTGCCGCAGTTCGTACTGGCGAACCAGCTGATGCGCCCGGCGGTGGCCGCCGCCATCGAGCCGCTGCTGGACATGGCGCTCGGCCTGTCCGGGCGCGCCGCCACTGCCAGCGCCGCGCCGGACGCGATGGCCGCGATGGCCGCGCTGCGCACGGAAATGGACGCGTTGCGCGACAGCGTCAAGGCGCAGGCCAGCGAGATCGAACGGCTCAAGGCGGCAGCTTCGCCGCCCGCACCCGCGCCCAAGCCCGCGCCGGCCACCAAGCGCGGCGGCCGCAAACCCGGCTAGGAGGACTGCGCCATGACCACCGAATTTGCCGAGCGGCCGCGCTTCTTCGAGGGCCAGTATCTCGGCGCCGAGGACCTGCAGGCGCTGTTGCGCTACTTCAGCACGCTGCTGGCGCGTCACCACCTGGCCAGTCACAGCTGGGGCATCGCCTCAGGCATCGAGCTGGTCTACCAGGACTCGCCGCAGGGCACGGTCGAGGCTTACCTGACGCCGGGGCTTGCCACCGACGGCTACGGCCGCGCTGTCGTCGTGGCCGAGCCCTTCCCGCTCGACGCCGGCCTGTTCGCCGGGCAGCCCGCCGGGCTGGTCAACATATGGATTCGTTATGACGAGGCCGCCGGCCAGGGCGTGCGCCCCGGCTTCGAAGTGTGCGGCGCCACCGACGCCTATGCCCGCGTGGTCGAGTCCTTCCTGGTCGAGGTGGGCGAGCGCAAGACCATCGAGACCCGCCAGGGCGGCGTGGCGCTGGGCGACGACCGCTACGGCGATGCGCGCGAGGCGCCGGGGGCACTGCTGCCGTTGCAGCCGGTCGCGCCGGATGGTTCGGTGCCGGCGCAGCGCTTTCCCGGCGACGACGATCCCAGCCTGTGGCTGATCCCGGTCGGGCGCGTGTTGTGGCAAGGCGGCACGCTAAAGAAACCGACGCCCGCCAGCGCCACCCAGTCGCGCCTGTTCCGCCGGCATTCCGGCTGGATCGGCGAGGCGCTGCACGGCACCGGCGGCCTGCTGCGGCTGCGCGGGCGCTGGATCCCGCGCGCGGGCGCCACGCCGGTGGAGCAACTGTGCGAAGCCGACCAGCCCGCCGCCACCGACCTGGTGTTCTGCGCCAGCGACCCCGACACGCCGCACTTCCGCGAACCGGTCTGGCTCGACGCCGACACGCGCGCGCGCGGCCACCTGCGCTACTACGGCACGCGCGCCGAGTGGGTCGATGCCGGCGGCACCGACTACCTGGCACTGGGCATCGTCACCGCGCTCCAGCGCGCCGCCCCCAGTGCCGTCGACGGGGTCGACCTGCGGGTGCTGCTGGGCCAGCCGCAAGGCAGCGCCGGTCCGACCCGGCTCACCCTCGGGGCCGCCACCCCGACCGGCACCGATCCATGCGCGATCGGCTTCAGCTATACCGCCGGCGTGGCGATCCAGCACAACGGCCGGGTCGGCATCGGCAGCACCGACAAGGCGCTGGCCCTGCCGCTGACGGTACGAGCGCTCGCCGCCAACGGCGGCTTGGTCGGGCTGGAAGGCACCGGCGGCGCGCTGGCATGGCAGATCAACATGGGCCCGGCAAAGAACGGCCTGAACGTGACCCAGGCGGACCCGACGCTGAGCAACCTGTTTATCGAGGCGGCCAGCGGCAACGTCGGCATCGGCACGCTGACGCCGGGCGCACGGCTCGACATCCAGGGCGTGCCCTCGCCGCAGGGCAATGCGGTGGGCAACGGCAAGTGGCTGCAGATGGGCAACAGCGGCGCGCCCGATGCCGGCCAGGCCTGGTTCCAGTACGGCCCGCAACTGGCGCCGCTGCTGGTGCTGAGCGACTTCGACGATCCGCCCCGGGTCCAGTTCCAGCAGGTCGGCAACGGTAACGAGGCGGCCGCGCAATTTTCCAGCTGGATCGGCCAGGCCCGCGGCAACTCGCCCGACCTGGCGTTGTTCGGCGGCAGCGTCGGCATCGGCACGCTGACGCCGTCGCGCACGCTGCACGTGCTCGGCAGCGAGATCCACAGCGGCGGCGGCGGTGCCGGGTTTTCCTTCGAGAACCGCGAGACCGGCGCCTTTATCGGCAGCCCCGGCAACGGCGAGCGCTGGGTCTGGTACGCCAGCGGCGGCAATGCGCGGCTGTGGAGCAATGGCGACAAGCTGACCGTGACCCCGGCCGGGCGCATGGGCCTGGGCACCGCCGCGCCGGCCAGCACGCTGGAGGTACGCGGCGCGGTCCGGCTTGGCGACAACGGCGACTACTTCGCGGTGGGTGGCCTGGCCGAGATGCGCGTCGTGGCCGGGCAGGCCAGCGCGGGCGGCGGCTCCGCCGGCACCGGTTGGAACGTGACGCGCAACGGCACCGGCCAGTACACCGTCAGCTTCGCGCCGGCCTTTACCGCGACGCCGGTCATCGTCGCCAGCCTGGTCGACTCGGCCAACGACGACCAGGTCTGCACCGTGCGCAACGTCGGCCCCGGCGGCTTCACGCTGGTCGCCCGCGACGTCACGCCGCCATCCGAAGGCAGCTTCGTCGACAACGCCTTCCACTTCATCGCCTACGGGCCCCGCAACTGAAAGGAGCCGCCATGGACCAGGCCATCGTCGTTGCCTCCAACGCGCCCATCGAGCGCAGCCTGCTGCAGGCGCGCCTGGCCACGCTGCGCGGCGAGTACAGCGCGGGCCAGCGCCTGCTGGCCGAGGCCGAGGCGCGCGCCGCCACGTTGCGCGAGCAGCTGTTGCGCATCGGCGGCGCCGCGCAGGTGCTGGAAGAACTGCTGGCCATCGACGCGCAGCAGGCTGCCACAGCCGCCGCCATGCAGGCATAGCCATGGCCCACCTGCGCATCCGCCAGTGGCACAACGCGTACACGGTGCCTGCCGCGCACCCCGCGCCGGCCGCGCTCGGCCACCAGTTCGACGCGCTGGCGCCGCAACTGGCGCAGGCGCTGGCGGAGCAACTCGACGCGCTCGGGCTGGATGACGACGCCGTGGTGCTGCTGCCGCGGCTGGAGATCGAGTGCGAGATCGATACCGCGTGCCCCACCGAGCAGATCGTGCGGCACTGGTCGCGCCAGCTGGCGCTGGCCTTTGCGCACGCCCTGGCGGACCCCGCTGGCGACGCCATCAGGATGCCCTCGCGCGCGGCTTACCATGCGCGCTTTATCGAACGGCTGCTGCGCGGCGACGGCTGGGACGGCTGGCTCTTCCACCGCTTTGCCGGCCTGCGCATGCTGCCGGCGGGCGCGGCCGTCCGCACGCTGCTGACTGAAGACGCCGCCGCCGGTCGCGCCACGCTGGCGCTGCTGGACAGGGCAAGCTGGCCCATGCTGCTGGCAACGCTGGGCGAGCGCGAGGCGGTACGCATCCTGTCCTGCTGGCATGAGCAGGAGAGCGAGGCTGCCGGAGCCGGCGCGTTGGAGCTCGCCGCCAGCGCATGGCGGCAGGCGTCGCCCGGCGGCGTCACGCCGCCGTTGCTGGCACTGTGGCTGCTCGCGCATGGCGGCGCGGCGCAGCAGGCTGGCATCGGCGCGCTGTGCTGGCTGGCGGCATTGCTGTCGATGCCTGAGGACACGCCCGCCGCCGTGCTGGGGCGTCTTGCCGCGCGCGGTGTCATCGACAGCAAGCCTGTCTCCGCCACGGATCCCGACTGGCTGGTGCTGCTCGCCACCACGCCGCAGCCTGTGCGTGCGGCGATGGCGTCGCTGGCAGCGCAGTCCAGGCAGGTGCAGCACGAGCGCGCGCCATCCACACCCGACGCCGCGACGGAACAGCTTGACGCGCCATGCGGTGGCCTCGCGTGGCTGCTGCCTGCCCTGCATGACCTGTTCGACGGCGGCTGGCCCAGCGCACTGCCCGCGCCGCCAGCCAAGGCCGGCAGCGCGCGCGACCTTGCCGCGCTGCTGGCGCTGGCGATTGCCGCCGGCCATCGTGGCGAACGGGTGTGGCGCGACCCGTTCTGGCGCACCTTCCTGCAGGTGGCGCCAGGCCTTTCACTGCCAGCGCTGCACGACTGGCTGGCCGCCACGGACGCCGAAGCGCCAGCCCTGGCACTGGCCGCCTTGTTGCGCCGCTGTGCCTTCACCGGCGTCGCGCGGCTGCGGGTGCCGGCCGGCCCGACCCGCACCGAGGTATGGATCGAGCCCGGCAGCGCCTGCCGCCTGCATGCCACGACGCCACCGGCTGGCCTGGCCGAGTCCGCCCCGCTGCCGTTCGCCATGCGGCTGCGCCTGACGCGGCTGCTGCGCCAGGACCTTGCGCTGCTGGGTGCCAGCCCGGTGCTGGCGGCGCTGCCGCCGGCCTGGCAGGACACCTTCGCCACGCTGGCGCAGGCCGCGCTGAGGCGCACTGCCTTCCGCATTCCGGGCGCGGCCTGTTGCACCTTGCCGTACCTGTTCGCCAACGTGCTCGATACAGGCGGCAAAGCCCACCGCGACGGTGCCGGCGCGGCGGCCTGGACCCTCTCGCTGCGGCGCCCGCCGCTGCACGTGCTGCTGAGCCTGAACGGCATGGCGCGGCTGCGCCTGGCCTGGCCGGGCCAGCGCCACCTGCGCCTGCACTGCACGGAGTGAACGCATGCGCCGCGATCTCGACCCGCTCATCGCCGGCGGCCCACAGGCACCGATGCCGGCGCCATGGCCAAAGGCGCACCCCTTCGGCAATGAACGGCTGTGGCTGGACTGCGTGGTCGAGCGCGAGATCCTGCGCCTGCGCGCACGCTATGAACTGTCGCTCGACGAACTGCGCGGCCTCTATATCTCCGACCGCCAGGTCGATGCGCTGCTGCGCCAGCAGGCCGGGCAGCACGGTCAGCCCGATGCCGATCCCGCCGGCGCGCTGACACGCCAGGCCGCGCAGTGGCGCGAGCATTTCAACGCGGGCTCGCCGCTGGCGCTGCTGGGCGATCGGCTGGCGCTGGCGCCGGACGATCTGGAGTTGTTGTTCATCGTGCTCGCGCCTGAACTCGACCTGCGCTACGAGACGCTCTACGCTTACCTGAACAATGACATCACGCGCAAGCTCGCCACCGTCGACATGGCGCGGCGACTGCTCGGCGCCGACGTGGTCCCGCATGACGCCGCCGCGCTGCGCGGCCGCATCGGCACGCTGGCCGCGGCCGGGCTCCTGGTGCTGGCCGACAGCGGCGAGCAACGCAGCACGCTCGGGCAAGGCCTGGCGCTGGCGCCGCCGCTCGCGCAATTCCTGCTCGGCATCCCGCCCGCCGCGCAGGAGATGGCAGGCCCGGACGACCCCTGGCTGGAAGCCGTTGCCGACGCCATCGGCACGCCAGCCGCCTGCGGCGAGTTGATCGCCTGCCGCAGCGACGACCCCGAACGCCAGGCCGGCTGGGCGCGTCGCCTGCTGGCCCGCCGCGGCCGCCACGCGCTGCACCTGGCACCGCACTCCCTGCTGGCCGATACCTCCCCGCTGCTGACCGCCCGGCTCGCGCACGCCGCGCTGGTGCTGCACGATGCCGGCGGCACCAGCCGCGACGCCGCCGCGGACGAACGCCTGGCCGCCGCGCTGCGGCGCGCGCTCGACGCCGGCCTCGACGTGCTGTGGCTGGTGCCGCCGAACTGGCGCCCCCTGCCCGCGCTGTCGCGCCTGCCGCTGACTCCCTTCACGCTGCCCGCCGCCACCGGCAGCGAGCGCGCACAGGAATGGGCCGATGCCATCCACGACGCCCGGCTGGCCGATGCGGGACAGCCGGCCACGAGCATGGCCGACACGCTCGCCGTGCGCTTCTCGCTGTCCGGCACCCGCATCCGGCAGGCGGTGCGCGCCGCGCAGGCATTGTGGGCGGCCGACCCGGCCATCGCCAGCGGCCACGAGGCGCTCGACCGCGCCGCGCGCCAGCTTGCCGCGCAGGGGCTGGCGCAGGTGGCCGAGCTGGCCACACGCCCGCACCGCTGGCCGCAGCTGGTCCTGCCCGCCACCACGCTGCAGCTGCTGCACGAAATCGCCGCCGCCATCGCGTGCCGCGAGCGGGTGTTCGGCGACTGGAACATGCAGGGCCGCACCGGCCGCAGCGCCGGGCTGATGCTGCTGTTCGCCGGCGCCTCCGGCACCGGCAAGACCATGGCAGCGTCGGTGCTGGCCAACCACGCCGGCCTGGACCTGTTCCGCGTCGACCTGGCCAGCGTGGTCTCGAAGTACATCGGCGAGACCGAGAAGAACCTGGAGCGCATCTTCAGCGCCGCGCAGGACGCCGACGCCATCCTGCTGTTCGACGAAGCCGATGCCCTGCTCGGCAAGCGCGCCGAGGTCAAGGACGCGCACGACCGCTATGCCAATATCGAGGTGGCCTACCTGCTGCAGCGCATGGAAACTCATGACGGCGTGGTGATCCTGGCCAGCAACCTGGCCAAGAACCTCGACCCCGCCTTTGCCCGGCGCATGCACTACACGGTGGAGTTCGGCCGTCCTAACGCGGTGTTGCGCGAGCAGCTCTGGCGCGGCATGTTCCCGGCCGAGGTGCCGCTGGCGGGCGATATCGACTATGCCTTTGTCGCCGAGCAGTTCGAGCTGACGGGCGGGGACATCCAGACCATCGCGCTGGAGGCGGCGTTCCTGGCGGCCGGCGAAGGCAGCGCGGTGGGCATGGCGCAACTGATGCGGGCGCTGTCGCGGCGGCAGACCAAGCATGGGGATCCCGGTACGGCGGCGCGTTTCCGCGCGCACCAGGGCTGGGTCGAAGGCAGGCATGCCTGACTGCGGGCGCCATGAAAGCCAACGACAACCGCAAGGCCGCTCCGCATTCCGCCCCCGGCCGCAGCAGTCAGCCCGACCCTGGCGCTGGCGCGGCCAGGGGTGCGAGCAACCACGGGCCGGCCCCACTGACCGCGCTGGGCAACCAGGCAGTGCAACGTCTGCTGGCCCCGCCCGCCGGCACCCCAGCCGCCAGCCCGGCCGCGCCCGATGACGGCCTCAAAGCCGCCGCGGCAGCGGCGTCGGCAGGGTCCGGCCGCCCGCTGCCGGGTGCCATGCGCAATGCTGCGGAAGGATCGACGGGCCTGCCGCTCGGCAGCGTCCGGCTGCATTACGGCAGCGCCGCCGGCGCGCTGGCGGCGAGGAGCCGGGCGGATGCCCTGACCTGGCGCAATCATGTTTTCGTCCGGCCCGAGCGCTGGGCGCCGGATACCCAGGCTGGCCGCGCACTGCTCGGGCATGAGCTGGTGCATGCCGCGCAAAACCAGGCCTTCGGCACCGGGCAGCTGCGCCGCCTGAGCCGCCATGACGATGCCGCCGAACGCGAGGCGCATGCGCTGGGCCCACGCGTCCTGGAGGGCGAGCATGGCACAGCCCGCCCGGGCAGCCGCCAGGCTGCCGCAATCGGTCGGCAGGAGACCGGCGCGCAAGGCACCCTGGCCACGCCCGCCAGCGGCGACGGCGTATCGGCCTCGATGTTGCCAGCCGCGGTATCGACAACATCGGCTCCGCCGACATCGTCGAGCGCCACCCCGACCCCGTCCACCCCTGCCGCATTCGACCCAGCCACTGCCGATGCGCGCACGCTGACCAATGCCGACCTGATCGCGCGGGATCTCGAAGCCACCACGTTCCTGGCGCGGGCCACCGCCACCAGTCCGCAAACCGCGGGCTGGCAGCAGTTGCAGCGGGCGATCGCGGCGGAGCGGACACTGCGCATCGCACGCGGCTTTGTCTTCCTGGCCGAACGGTCCGACAGCTCGCCGTCGGCGCTCTGCCAGATGCGCGGCGGCAGCGCGCCCGGCATCATCGAGATCGTCACCACCAACGCCGCGTCGGCAATGGGCATGGCGGATGTCACGCTGGGCGGCGCGATCATGACGCCGCGGCAGGTGCGTGCCTACGTGGCGACGCTGGGCTATCGCACCATCAGTGGACCGCAGGCCGAGGGACTGATCGCCAACCGTGCCGACCTGATCCAGCGCGCGATCACGGCCGAACGGCAGCGCGGGCTGTCACTGCCGGTGCAGAGCGGGATCGGCCGCACGCCATTTCTCGACTACCGTCTGGCGGGTGGCTTCAGGCCGTATGGGCCCGGCACGGCACCGGGCCAACTGCCGCTGGACCTGACCGACACCAACTTCCGCGGGCGGGTCGGCGAGATCGGCATGGGCAGCGACTGGCGCACCGGCTGGGGCACCGGCCTGCAGGACCTGAACCGGGTGCCCTGGGTCGACGTGAGCGGCCGGACGCAAAGCGGCAATTTCCCCGTGGTGGATTTCGGTCCGGGCGCGGGACGGATACCGCGCATCCTGGATATCCAGCCGATCTCCGTGACCACCAGCGGCTCCGCCGACTACGACACGCGGCAGCGGCAATACACCGCGAAGCTTGAGGCGCTGCTCGACGTGGCGGGCCGGCGCACGAGCGCACCCGCGGGCACGGACCCGGTGCTCCAGCACCTTCGGCAGGCGAGCGGCAATGCAGCGCTGGCCCCGGGCACGCCCGCGTACCAGCAGGCGCAGGCGCGCTTCCTGTCGGACACCATGTTCGCCGTGCCGGACGCGGACCTCGCCATGCTGCGCGGCGCCATTGCCAACCCGAATGCCGCGCCGCCGGGTGGCACGAACCGTATGATCACGCGCGGCGGCGGCTATCGCGCGCTCTACACGGAGGCCCTGCTGGCCTCGCCGGTCCAGCTCACGCTGCGCGATGGCAGCACGGTGACGTGCAGCAGCCTGGCGGAACTGGCAGCACGCGCACCGACTGCGTCCACCTTCACCGTGGCAGGATCGACGCTGACTTATCCGCCGAACCAGCGCATTTCCGCCGCCCAGTTCAACCTGGCCATGACCGAGCTGGGCCGCACCGCCGCCAGCCGCATCGTGCCGATCGGCAGCGCGCCGGCCATGGCTGCCGCAGCGGATGTGGTGCGCACGCCCGCCGGCGGGCCCACCATTGCGACCCCTACCCGGATCCTCGAGATCGACAGCCGCGAACTGGGCTACATCGGCGAGCGTATCGGCCAGGGCCTGGCGGATCCACGCACGCCCGGCGCGCCGGGCAGCGGCGGCACGCGCTGGACCACCGCGGCGCAAAGCGACCCGATGCTGTCCGCGGTGCGTGCGATGACGGGCAATCCCACGCTGCAGCGCGGCACGCCTGAGTTCGAAGCGGCGCGCCAGCAAGCACTCGGCAATGCCATGCTGGCGATCAATGCCGACGATGTGCGCGCGTTCCAGGCCACGCTGCGCAGCGACGCCGCCTGGGAGGGGGGCCTGCGCGCCAGCTTCGGCGCCGCCATGGCCGACAACCCCGTTACCGTTACGACCGCTTCCGGCCAGCGCACGTTCCGTTCGCCGGCGGAACTGGACGCGGCGCGCGCGTCGATGACGCCGGAGCAGTACAACCTGGCGCGTGCGCAGGCGCAGGGCCTGGTCACCGGCCGCGTGACCGGCAGCGGCGTGACAACCGCACAGCTCAACCGGCTGGAGGGATTCCGCGACGTCGCCACCGCATCGCTGGGGGACCGGGCCGGCACCGTGCTGCAGCCGGATGTCCTGTCCCACGTCCGGCTCGGTTCCACCCGCGCCACGGCCGAGAGCTTTGGCCGCGGCGGCCTCGGCGGCATGGTCATCGGGGTGGTGACCACGGCCGGCACAATCTACGTCGACACGCAGGAACACCCGGACTGGGCCCAGGAGCTGGCGCTGGCGGGCGGACGGGATTTCGCGGTGTCGGGCACGCAATCGGCACTGGAGAGCCGGCTGACGTACTACATGGCACAGCGCGCCATCGCCACCGGTACACCGTTGAGCGGGCTTGGCCGGTTCGGTGCGCGCGCCGGCCCCGCCGCGCTGTTCGCGGGCGGCATGGAGGCCTACAACATCAGCCAGGAACAGCGCCCGCACAGCGGGCTCGAGGTCACCACCCGGGTCGGCCGCGCGGTCGGCATCGCCATCATCTCGATGGAAATCGGGGCGGCGGCGGGCTCCGTCGTGCCCGGCGCCGGCACCATCGCGGGCGCGGTGGTGGGTTTCATCGTCGGCGCGATTGCCGGTGGCGTCTCCGCATATATCCTTGAGCAGGCGGTGCCGGGCGGCGCGGAATCCTGGAACGCGGAGGCGGCTGCGGAGGACGCCCGCCGGGCACGCGAGGCCGAAGCGCTGCGTCAGGCCATGGCGCCGCGCGTGGTCAGCACCCTCGGGACCACCACCACGCTCGATCCGGTGATGTCGTCAGCGGACATCTCCACGGAAGAGCAGCAGGCCATCGCCCGTTGGATCACGCTGTTGACCATGGCGCGGCGCGAGCCTCCGCCTGCAGCCGGGCGCACCCCATGAGCGCGGCGTTGCGCAAGCCACCGGTGCCCGCCCGTCGCGCCGACCGCACCGATCGCCCCGGCACGGAAAGCGCCCGGCCTAGCGGCAGGCGTGAGCGGAACAAGGAACTGGATAACCTGGCGATGCAAGCGCTTTGCGCACGCGGCGCCATCCGTCCCAAGACGCTGATCGGCGCGGCCTCGGATCCCGCCGAGGTCCACGCCGACCGGATGGCCGAATCCGTCGTCGCCGGCGACCGGCCTGCCCACGCAGGATGTACCTGCGCACCGGGCGAGCCGCCGTGCCCGGCATGCCAGGCCCGGGCCGAAAGCAGGCTGCGGCGCAAGCCGCTCGGCCGCGACTGGCTGGCCGAGACGCCGGACCTCGCGCTGGGTCCGGGGCGGGCGCTGGATGACGGTACACGGCGGCTGTTCGAGGGCCGCTATCAGGCGGACTTGTCGGAGGTGCGCATCCACGACAATGCGCAAGCCGCGGCCAGCGCCGCGAAACTGGACGCGCGCGCGTTCGCCATCGGCTCGCGCATTGTGTTTGGCGCCGGCGAATACCAGCCGCACACCAGCGAAGGCAAGCGGCTGCTCGGACACGAACTCGCGCATGTCGTGCAGGAAGGCCGTAGCGCGCAGGGCGAGCCGACCTTGCGGCGGGACCCGCTGCAGTCATCGACTTCGGACTCGCCAGCCTCATCAAGCGCGTCAGGCTCATCAGGTACTTACACCGCTCCCGCATCCTCCCTGCTGAGCCTGGCGCCGTCCGCCGACGCGCCCCAGGTCTGCCGCGCCGAAGCCCCGGCCGAACCGCAGCAATGCGTGGCCCCGCCAGACCCGGCCAACCCGACCGTGCTGAACCTCACCGGTTCGCTGGACGAGCGCGTCGCATCGTTCAAGGAGCTGGTAAAGACCACGGCCATCCACCGCTTGCTGTCCAACAAGCGCAATCTCGGCATGTGGGCAGGGCTGGTCGAGGAGACGATTCCCAGCGAAGACATCGCCGCGCTGGGTATGACGCAATCCGGCGCGTCGCGGCCCTACTTCGAATTGCAGGAGATGCGCGACCCGCTGATGCGCGAGTTGCGTGCCAGGCAGGCCTTCGGCGAGTTCCGCGCCTGCACCGGCTGCCATCTGGAAACGCAGATCTCCGCGTCGCGCAGCGAGCGCGAGGCGCTGGGCGGCGACACCTGGGCCACGCCCAACGAATTGCGCGCCGGCATCCGCCCACCGTCGCGCTTCCGCAGGTTGCCAACCCTCACCAGCCCGCCTGACCTGGCCGCGTTGTATGGGATTGCGCCGCAGCCTGCCGCGAGCGCGGCGCCTGCGCAACCCGCCACAGACCTCGCCCGGCCCAGCCTGTACCGACCGCCGGCCGGCACGGCCGAAGCGGAACTGCAGCAGCTGTTTCCCGATCCCACCGCCACCCGGCAGGCACTGGCACGGGTGGGGCCGATCATCGATGCGCTCGGCCCCTCGGGCTACCAGGTGCTGCCAGAGGGGATGCTCGATACGCTGCGCACCGGCACTGCACAGGCGATCCGCGAGCAGATCCTGTCGGCGATCGTCACGCGCAAGGGCAACTACGACCAGCTGGTGACCAAGATCCGCGCCAACGAAGTCGGCTATGAACATTTCGGCCCGGTCATCAAGAGCCTGTTGCCGCTGGCCGACGAGGTGGTCCGCAGCGCCATCCAGCAGGAGATGGACAGCAATGCATTCTGGGCGAAGGTCGAAGCCGTCGTGGTCGCGGCGCTGTCGGTGCTGGCGCTGCTGCTGACCATCTTCCCGCCCACCTCCGTGGCCGGCATCGCGTTCTTTGCCGCGCTGGAAATATCGCTTGGCTACTACAGCGTGCAGAAGGGCCAGGAATTGATGCGCATCGGCTCCGCCTACCGACTGGGCATCGGCGCGCACGACGTTTTCACGCCGGCGCAGCAGCAAGCCGGCGACGCCATGGTGCTCAACGGCTTTGTCAGCGTGGCCGCCGGCTACCTGAGCCTGTTCAGCGGTGCCTTCCGCGCGGGAGCCGCCATGCCGCGTGCGGCGCCGCTGTCGCCGGGCAGCACCGCGCTCGCGCCCCCTGGCGCCACCGCCGCCCGCACGTTGCAGGAGGGCGACTACGTCATCACGATCGCCGAGGACGGCGCCATGTTCGTGACCGTCGGCTCGCGGCCAGACGTCGTGATCATGGTGCGGGGTGAAACCGCAACGCTGTACCAGCTGCTCGAAGGCGGCGGCATGCGAGTTGCCGCTACCGCCACCATACCGTCGCGCGGCGCTGGCGGCGCACCGCTGATGCTCACCGCCGGCGGCGAGGCCGGCGCGGCCAGTACAGCATTGGCGCCGGTGGGCCCGCAGGTGCCATTCTCGCCGTCGGCGCCGATGTCTGCCTTGCCCCCGCTGCCGGCAGGCAGTGCATCCGCGCGCGTGCTGGTCACGCCGCCGCCCCGCGAACCGCTGATGCTTGGCCCCGGCAATCCGACCACCTTCACCTGGGACGAAATCAGCCGCATGCGCCAGCCCTTGCTGTGGCAGGAGCGCGAGACTCACTTGCAGCAGGTGTACGGCGCACCGGGGCAGCAGCACTTTCCAGTGCCGAATACCGGCGGGCGCTATGTGGATGTGCCCGCGCCACAGGCCGGAGGCGGCGTGCTGGCAGGGGAAGCCAAGTCGTACACGCGCTGGATCGGTGTGCCCGGGCAGCGCGGCGGGATTGCCAACCGCGTCGAGCTTACCGACCGCCTGCGCGAACAGATCCGGCGCGATGTCTGGTTGCGCGACAATGTCCCGGGCTATGATCCACGCTGGATGTTCACGGACGCCCCGCCCGCGGCGGAACTACGCCAGGCGCTGCGCGACGCAGGCATCGTCTTTATCGAGTATCTCCATTGACCAGACCCGCCTATCCCCTTCCCACGCTGGAAGCGCGCCTCGCCTGGCTGGATACGCTCAGGTCCCGCCAGCGCGACCTGCTGGGCGAGCTGGCGCGGGTCGCCGGCATCGCGCCCGCCAGCGCTCTGTACGACGATCCGCAAGGCCAGTTTGCGCGGATCGCGGCGTTTGTCGATCACACCGACCTGCAGGCGGCCACGGACGATGCACGCACCTGGTTGCTGAACCGGCTTGGCCTGTACCTGGCGCATTGGGTAGTGGTCCGCCATGGCGGCCACCTGGCGGTACAGGAAGACCCGCGGCAGCGCTTCTATCTTGCCTTCGTGGTCACGGGCATGGATGCGCCGGTGCCGGCCGGGGCCAGGCTGGACCCGTTCGCGCTCGCGTACGACGCAATCCACGCGCTGCCGCGCATCCCGCTCGGCACGCTGCTCGCCACCGCCGAACAAGCGCTGGCCTGAATTGGCCCCTGAAGCGGCCCCTGAAGCGGCCCGCATCGCAAGCGCGCCGGCAACGCGGCTAGGAGAACTCGGCGCGGTCGATGCCGTGCTTCTTCAGCAACCTCCCGAAGACCCGCCGCTCCTTGCCCGCCTCGCGCGCCGCCGCGGATACATTGCCGTGGTTGCGTGCCAGTGCCGAGCGCAGGTAGGCCGCCTCGAATGCCGCCAGGGCCTGTTCACGCGCCTGCTTGAAGGGCTGCATGCCAGGCTCTGCCTCACTGGCCTGGTCGGACGTGCAGGGCGTTGCCGTGCAGCCCTCGGCATGCACCACGCGCCCGTCGCACGACAGCACGCAGCGCTGCACGAAGTTCTCCAGCTCACGCACGTTGCCCCGCCAGGGCTGTGCCAGCATCCACGCCAGCGAGGCCTGGTCGAAGCGGCAGCCGGGCCAGCCGTAGCGCGCACAGAAGCGCGACGCGAACAGTTCGACCAGCGGCGGGATGTCTTCGGGGCGCTCTCTCAGGCTGGGCATGCGCACGTTGGCGACATTGAGCCGGTAGAGCAGGTCTTCGCGGAACCAACCATCCTGGGCGCCCTGCTTCAGTTCGCGGTTGGTGGCGGCGACGATGCGCACGTCGGCCTTGCGGCTGTGCGGAGCGCCCAGCGGCCGGTAGCGGAAGTCCTGCAGGAAGCGCAGCAGCGACGCCTGGCTGCGCAGGGACAGCGCATGGATTTCGTCGAAGAAGAGCGTGCCGCCTTCTGCCTGCGCGACCAGGCCGGCGGCATCGCGGCGCGCATCGGTATAGGCGCCGCGCACGTGGCCGAAGAGTTCGCCTTCGAACAGCGTTTCGGGCAGCGCGCCGCAATCCACGGGAACGAAGGGCCGGTCGCGGCGCCGGCCACGGTAGTGCAGGCTGCGCGCCACCAGTTCCTTGCCGGTGCCGGTCTCGCCCAGGATCAGCACGGGCACGTCGACGCGGGCCAGCCGGGCCAGCACCGCCATCGCCTCGCGGAACACCTGGCTGGATCCCAGCAATCCGCCGGGGTCCTCGCCGTCCGGCATGACGCCGTCCTCCCCCGCCTGCCCGATGCCGGCAGGCGCGATTTCTTGTTTCGGAGACATCTTCTCCTCCCCCGGCGCCGGCAGCACAGCGACAAGCATCGCGCATCACGGGCCCAAATGCCTCACCCGGCGCCTTTGTGCAGGGCAGCAGCAAGGGGCGGGATGGCTACACACTAGCCCATGGCGGCCGAAACGCAATTAAGTTTGCCGCAGATCAGCTTTCACGCGGCATTTGTGCTTTGTATTCAGGGATTTATGCAATCCACAGGACAACGCACAGCCCCCTTTTTGTTGCATTTTGTGTTGTTAATTGGCGTTTTGTGGAATAACATCAAGTCTCGATCCGTGCTGCCTTGAGACCGCCATGCCCATCACTCTCCCCGTCCACACCCGTGTCGTCATCATCGGCGGCGGCATCATCGGCTGCAGCGTTGCCTACCACCTGACGAAGCTGGGCTGGAAGGATGTGGTGCTGCTTGAGCAGGGCCAGCTGTCGTGCGGCACGACCTGGCATGCCGCCGGGCTGGTCGGCCAGCTGCGTTCGCAGGAAAGCATGACGAAGCTGATCCGCTATTCCACGCAGCTCTACAGCGAACTGGAAGCAGAAACCGGCCTCGGCACCGGCTGGAAGCAATGCGGTTCGCTCTCCGTGGCGCGCACCGCCGAGCGCATGACGCGGCTGCGCCGCACCGCCGCGGTGGCGCGCGCCTACGGCGTGTCGTGCGAAGTCATCTCCCCTGCCCAGGCCGGCGAGCTGTGGCCGGCGATGCGCACCGACGACCTGCAGGGCGCGGTCTGGCTGCCCGGCGACGGCAAGGCCAATCCCACCGACCTGACGCAGGCGCTGGCGCGCGGCGCGCGCAGCCGCGGCGCCATCATCGTGCAGGACACCAGGATCACCGCGATCCATACCGAAAACGGCCGCGCCACCGGCGTCAGCTGGCGCAACAAGAGCGGCGACGAGGGCCGGCTGGAAGCGGAGATCGTGGTCAACTGCGCGGGCCAGTGGGCGCGGCAGGTGGGGCTGATGTGCGGCGTGACCGTGCCGCTGCATTCGGCGGAGCACTACTACATCGTCACCGAGCGCATCGCCGGCGTGCACCCCGACCTGCCGGTGATGCGCGACCCGGACGGCTTCATCTACTTCAAGGAAGAAGTCGGCGGACTGGTGATGGGCGGGTTCGAGCCCGACGCCAAGCCCTGGGGCATGCAAGGCATTCCGGAACCGTTCGAATTCCAGCTGCTGCCCGACGACTGGGACCAGTTCCAGATCCTGATGGAAAACGCGCTGGTGCGCGTGCCCGCGCTCGAAACGGCGCAGGTAAAGCAGTTCTACAACGGCCCGGAGTCGTTCACGCCGGACAACAACTTCATCCTCGGCGAAGCGCCGGAGCTGCGCAATTTCTACGTCGGCGCGGGCTTCAACTCGATGGGCATCGCCTCCGCCGGCGGCGCCGGCATGGCGCTGGCGGAATGGATCGTCGCGGGCGAACCCACCATGGACCTGTGGCCCGTCGATATCCGCCGCTTCGCCGGCTTCAACGGCAACCAGAACTGGCTGCACGACCGCGTCAAGGAAACACTGGGCCTGCACTACGCGATGCCGTGGCCGAATCGCGAACTGGAGACCGCACGCCCGTTCCGCCGCTCGCCGCTGTATGCGCTCCTGCGCGATGCCCGCGCCAGCTTCGGCAGCAAGATGGGCTGGGAACGGCCCAACTTCTTCGCGCCGCCGGGCGCATCGCCGCGGATCGAATATGCCTTCGGCCAGCAGAACTGGCTGCCGTGGAGCGGTGCCGAGCACCGTGCCTGCCGCGAAGGCGTGGCGCTGTTCGACATGAGCTCGTTCTCCAAGTACCTGGTCAAGGGCGCCGATGCCGAGGCAGTGCTGCAGTACGTGATGAGCAATGACGTCGCGGTAGCGCCGGGGCAGGCCGTCTATACCGCGATGCTCAACGAACGCGGCAGCTATGAGTCCGACCTGACCGTGACGCGGCTGGCGCACGACCAGTACCTGGTGGTGACCGGGTCGGCGCAGACCACGCGCGACTTCAGCTATATCGAGCGGCTGATCCCGGGCGACAAGCGCTGCGTGATCGTCGACGTCACCGGCCAATACGCGGTGCTGGCGGTGATGGGGCCGCGCTCGCGCGAACTGCTGCAGAAGGTGTCGCGCGCGGATTTCTCCAACGAGGGCTTTCCCTTCGGCAGTTCGCGCGAGATCGACCTCGGCTACGCCACCGTGCGCGCGACGCGCCTGACCTACGTGGGCGAGCTCGGGTGGGAACTGTACGTGCCGGTGGAATTCGCGGTGGGCGTCTACGAGACGCTGCATGAGGCCGGGCGCACGCTCGGGCTGGTCAATGCCGGCTACTACGCCATCGAATCGCTGCGACTGGAAAAGGGCTACCGCGCCTGGGGCCGCGAGCTGTCGCCGTCGGTCAACCCGTTCGAGGCGGGACTGTCGTTCGCCTGCAAGCTGGCCAGCGGCATCGATTTCCGCGGCCGGGACGCGCTGCTGCAGTTGCGGCAGGCGGGCGCTCCCACCCGGCGCATGGTGGTCGTGACGGTCGACGGCGCCAGCGGCGCCATGCTGTGGGGCGCAGAGGCCGTGCTGCGCACCGGCCCCGACGGCAGCGTGCGCGCGGTGGGTTCGCTCAGTTCCGCTGCATTCGGCCATACGCTGGGCTGCCCGGTCGGCATGGCATTGCTGGCGCGCGAGGATGGGCCGGCCGATGCGGCGTGGCTCGAAGCGGGCACTTACCACGTCGACCTGGCCGGCGAACTGCTGCCCGCACGCGTGCACCTGCGCGCGCCCTACGATCCTGCATCGGCGCGCCCGAAGGCTTGAATACGGGGCCGGCGGGAATATTCGCGCTGGCTGATAACCACTATTCAACGCCCCGCCTTGAGGTAAACCCTAGGCCGCGGCGACAATCGCGGGGTCAGCGCAGCCGTTCAGCGCCAGGACCATGACAACAATGCCCCGCCCTGATTCACCCGCGCCGCAGCCGTAGTGACTGGCGGCACGCCATGCCCTGCAGCGGCCGCACCATCGCGGCCGCGCTCCCTGAACACCTGAACCGTATCCGCGCCAGCCCCCGGGGCTGGCCCGCGGATGGCTGCCCTTGCCGCGAATCTTGCGCAACCTTGCGCAATCCCCAAGGAATTCCATGCCCAGCTTCAACCCTTCACGGCGTACCTTCCTCAAAGCCAGCGTCGTGGCCGGGGTGTCGGTCTACATCGCGCCCATCGGCGGCAAGGCCTTCGCGGCCTTGTTCGAAGACAAGATCCTGACCCCCGTGCAGTGGGACGCCAAGGCCGGCGCCCCCAGATTCCGCATCGATGGCATCGCCAAGGTCACCGGCGCCAAGGTGTTCGCGCGCGATATCCGCTCGCGCGACATGCCGCACTGGCCCCGGCAGCAATCGCACGCCTTCATCCTGCGCGCGACCCGGGCCGACCGCGTCTACGAGGGCTTCGACCTCGGCGTGCTGGGCGACGAATTCAAGCCAGACCGCGTCGTTACCGCCGATGACCTGGCGCGCGACGGCGTCGCCTTTCCGGCCTTCTACGGCGAGGACATGCTGCTGCCCGCCGGCAAGACGCCCGCCTACCTGGGCCACGCGGTGGCGATCCTGATCTACCACGACTTCGCGCGCTTCCGCTTTGCCAAGGACAAGCTCAAGTTCCGCGAGGACGTGATCCGCTACGGCGCGAAGACCGGGCCGCTGGAACGCGACCCGTGGGGCACCTTCCGCTTCGTGCGCGTGGGCGGCGCCACGCCCTATGCGGACGACGTGTTCTCCAGCCTGAAGAATGCTCCGGTGTTCCCCAGCATGATGCGCAAGCACCAGCCGGTATGGCCGGACGGCAAGGACCACGGCCAGCTCGGCGAACAGGGCATGTACCACGCCGGCCAGATCCGCGCGCAACTGGCCAGCCCGTCCGACGACTGGCTGGTGCTGGAGCGCGAATACAACTCGCAGTCGGTCGATACCGCCGCGCTGGAGCCCGACAACGCCAACTGCTGGTACGACGCCGCCGCGCAGGCGCTGCACATGGTGGTGCCGACGCAAGGGCCGAACGAGGTCGCCGAAAGCGTGGCCGAGATGCTGGCGCGCGCCAAGGGCGCGTTCCCGGTGAAGCAGGTGTTCCTGCACCCGTGCTACACGGTCGGCTACGGCTCCAAGGACCACTACAACTTCCCGTTCTACGGGCTGGTCACGGCGCTGTATGCCGAGGGCAAGCCGGTACGGCTGGCCAACGACCGCTACGAGCAGTTCCAGACCTCGATCAAGCGCCACGTCTTCAGGATGCGCTACCGCATCGCGGTCGACCGGAAGACCGGCCTGTTCCAGGCCTTCCAGGGCGACCTGCAAGCCAACGGCGGCGGCCGCGCCAACTTCTCGCCGTCAGTGGCGATGGTGGGCGCCACCGCGGCGCAATCGATCTACTACTTCCCGAAGAACGACCTGACCGCGGTGGCGATCGCCTCGCGCGCCATCGATGCCGGTTCGGCGCGCGGCTACGGCACGCTGCAGAGCATGGCCGCGACCGAGATGATGGTCGACGAATTCGCCGAGCAACTGAAGCTCGACCCGATCGAGTTCCGGCTGAGGAACGCGCTGCGCTCCGGCATGAAGAACACGCAGGGCGCGATCCCCGCCGGCGCGATTCGCGTCGACGAGGTGCTGGAAGCGGCGAAGGCCTGTCCGCTGTGGACCGGCCGCGCCAGCAAGAAGGCGGAATATGAAGCCGCCAACCCCGGCCGCCGCTACGGCGTGGGCTTTGCCTGCGTGCAGAAGGATTTCGGCACGGGCGCGGAAGCGTCGTTCGCCAAGGTCGAAGTCAAAGCCGACGGCGCCATCGTGCTGCATCATTCCGGCGCCGAGATCGGCACCGGAATGTCGAACTCGCAGGCCGCGGCGGTAGCGCGCTGGCTGGGCAAGCCGGCGGGCGAGGTGCGCACCTCGGTCACCGACTGGACCGACCTGCCGGTGACCACCTCGGGCGATCCGTACCTGATGAGCCAGGCCGAGCAGGACAAGCTGTCGGCCAACCCGCGCTGGTCGCCGGCCTATGCGTCGCCAGCCAGCGCCACCAATTCGGCCTACTACTTCACGCACAGCACGCGCGAGGCCGCGCGCGTCATCTTCCGGCACGGCCTGTGGCCGGCGGCGATGGCGATCTGGAGCCAGGGCATCGGCGGGGGCCAGGCGGCCTCGCTGGTGGTACGCGTGGAAGACGCGCGCTGGGTCGACGGCAAGCTGAGCGCCGGCGGGCTGCAGGCGCTGCCGTTCGAGCAGATCGCGGCCAAGGCGCACGAGCTCGGGCTGGTGACCGGCGCTACCGTGCACGTGTTCAACCGCTGGCAGTGGAGCGAAGCCGATTTCGACATCGACGGGCAAGCCGCGCGCCTGCCGGTCGACGGATTGTCGGTGCGCTACGGCGACGGCGCCGATGCATCGCGCAAGGCGCGCATGCGCACCGCCGGCGGCTGGCACGTGCTGGATCGCAAGCGGGTCCATATCGCGCCCACGCAGCGCAACAACGCCGCGGTGACTTACTACAGTGCGGTGGGCACCCTCGTCGAGCTGTCGGTGCACGAGGCCAGCGGCAAGGTGGAGATCCTGTCTCACCACTCGATCATGGAATGCGGCACGCAACTGTCGCCGCAACTGGTCTCCGGCCAGCTGCAGGGCGGCATCGCCATGGGCATCGGCCACGCGCTGCATGAATACCTGCCCCTCTACGAGGACGGCCCCGGCAACGGCACCTGGAACTTCAACCGCTACCACCTGCCGCGCGCCAGCGACGTGGCGGTGTGGACCCAGACCGGCAAGGTGCTGCCGCCGGTCACGGAAACCGACCCGCCCAAGGGCATCGCCGAGGTGGTGATGATCCCGGTGGTGGGCGCCATCGTCAACGGCATCGCGCATGCCATCGGCCACCGCTTCACCGACCTGCCGGTGACGGCGGCCAAGATCCAGGAGGTACTGGCATGAGCATCGCCACCCAACCCATCACGCTCAACCTCAACGGCAAAGACGTCGGCCCCGTCGACGTGCCCGAGGGCCTGATGATGATCGATTTCCTGCATGAGTACCTGGACCTGACCGGCTCGCGCCTGGGCTGCGGCCAGGGCATCTGCCACGCCTGCGTGGTAATCCACGACAGGCCGGACGGCACCAGCGAGGAAGTGCGCAGCTGCATCACCGGCGCGCACTGGTTCCAGGGCCGCAAGGTCCGCACCGTGGAAGGCCACGGCAAGCGCAACGAGCAAGGCGAAGTGGTCGAGCTGACGCCGGTGCAGCAGAAGTTCCTGGAGCATTTCAGCTTCCAATGCGGCTACTGCACGCCGGGCTTCGTCAACGGCGCGACCATCCTGGTGGAAAAGCTCAAGCGCAACCCGGTGCCGAAGGACAAGGTCGAGGCCACCATCACCGAGGCACTGGACGGCCATATCTGCCGCTGCACCGGCTACGTGCGCTACTACGAGGCGGTGAAGGACGTGATCACCAGCACGCCGGGCCTGGTCAAGGACAGCGGGAGCGACCAGTGATCCAGCGCACCGCATTGATGATCGCCACGCGCGCCGCGCTGGCAGCCATTGCCGCGGCGGCAATCGTGGCCGGCTGCGGCAGCCGCACCGAAACCATCGCCCCCGCCGCCGACCAGGCACCCAAGGCGCAGCTGTCGCCCGCCGAGCAGATCGCGCGCGGCCGCTACCTGGTGCGCGCCGCGGACTGCGCCGCCTGCCATACCGCACCGGAGGGTGCGCCGTTTGCCGGCGGCGTGGAGCTGGACTCGCCGTTCGGCAAGTTCTACGGCACCAACATCACGCCGAACAAGACCCACGGCATCGGCAACTGGAGCGCGGACGATTTCTACAAGGCGCTGCATGATGGCAAGGCGCCGGGCAAGCATCTCTACCCGGCGATGCCGTACACCTCGTACCGCGGCCTGTCGCGCGCGGATACCGATGCCATGTACGCCTACCTGATGCAGGTGAAGCCGGCCGCCGTGCCCAACCGCCCGCACGACCTGCAGTTCCCGTACAACCTGCGCTTCGCGCTGGCGGGCTGGAACCTGCTGTTCCTGCAGGACACGCTGCCGGATGCCTCCAGGGGCGACTCCGAGTCGTGGCAGCGCGGCCGTTACCTGTCCAACGCCCTGGGCCATTGCGCCGAGTGCCACACGCCGCGCGCCGCATTCGGCCGGCTGGATCTGTCGAAGCCGCTGGCCGGTGCCGCGCTGGCGCGCGTCGGCGCGCCGGACATCACGCCCACCGGGCTGGCCGCGCGCGGCTGGACTGCCGCCGATTTGCAGCAGTTCTTCGCGACCGGCATCGCGCCGCAAGGTTCGGCCTTTGGCGAGATGTACCCGGTGGTGCATCTGAGCAGCCAGTACCTGAACCAGGGCGACCTGGCCGCGATGAGCACCTACCTGCTTGGCGACCAGCCGCCGGCGCCGCAGCCGGTGAAGGCCGTGAGTGCCGATGCCGCGCAACTGGCGCCGGGCCGCCGCAACTACATCGCTGTCTGTGCCGGCTGCCATGGGCGCGAGGGCGAAGGCAAGCCGCACGTGGCGGTATCGATGGCCGGCAACTCCACGGTGCGCAATGCCGATGCGCGGAACCTGATCGTGTCGATGCTCGACGGCATCGAAGCGCAGCGCTTCCCCGGCGTGGAAGCGATGCAGGAGATGCCGGGCTTTGCCGGGCAAATGCGCGACGAGGAACTGGCGCAGCTGGCCAACTATCTGCGCGCCACCTGGGGTGGCCAACCGGCTGATGTGACGCCCGGCGACGTGAAGGCGCTGCGCGCGGCAGGGCCGGGGCATTAAGGCTCATTGCCTGCGGAGGAAATCATTCCGCCGGTTTTGTCCCCTCTCCCGCTTGCGGGAGAGGGGCCGGGGGTGAGGGCAGGCGCTGGCATACCGACGCCCTTCACTCCATCGAGGCTCCGGCCCTCACCCCCACCCCTCTCCCACTTCGCGGGAGAGGGGAGCGATTGCGAGGGGTGCTGGCAAGCGCCAACGCTGTCGCATAACAGCGCAACCCATCAGGTGTTCCAATCTGGAACAGCCGCTGTCACGCGCTGGCACACTGCTGCCGGCGCGTGACACATTCACGGCCGGTTTCCGCGGCCATTCCCCTCGATTTCTCTCGCATTTCCGCCCTCCCGCACCCCGGCACACCTCTTGCGATCCGCTCTGGTGCGCACGGCCCAGGCCGTGACGACACGACACAGATCAATTCGAACGGAGCGAGACATGAACATGGCGGAAATCGCCCAGCTGGGCGTCAGCAACCCCTACAAGCAGCAGTACGAGAACTACATCGGCGGCCAGTGGGTGCCGCCCGCCGGCGGCGAGTATTTCGAGTCGATCACGCCGATCACCGGCAAGCCGTTCACGCGCGTGCCGCGCTCCGGCCAGCAGGACGTCGATGCCGCGCTCGACGCCGCGCACGCCGCCAGGGCCGCATGGGGACGCACCTCCACCACCGAGCGCGCCAACATCCTGAACCGCATCGCCGACCGCATCGAGGCCAACCTGACGCTGCTGGCGGTGGCCGAAACCATCGACAACGGCAAGCCCGTGCGCGAGACCACCGCCGCCGACCTGCCGCTGGCGGTCGACCACTTCCGCTACTTTGCCGGCTGCATCCGCTCGCAGGAAGGCGGCATCTCCGAGATCGACGGCGACACCGTCGCCTACCACTTCCATGAGCCGCTGGGCGTGGTCGGCCAGATCATCCCGTGGAACTTCCCGCTGCTGATGGCCACGTGGAAGCTGGCACCCGCGCTGGCCGCCGGCAACTGCGTGGTGCTCAAGCCGGCCGAGCAGACGCCCGCGTCGATCCTGGTGCTGATGGAGGTGATCGGCGACCTGCTGCCGCCAGGGGTGGTCAACGTGATCAACGGCTTCGGGCTGGAGGCGGGCAAGCCGCTGGCATCGAGCCCGCGCATCAGCAAGGTGGCCTTCACCGGCGAGACCACCACCGGCCGGCTGATCATGCAATACGCGTCGCAGAACCTGATCCCGGTGACGCTTGAGCTTGGCGGCAAGTCGCCCAACATCTTCTTCGAAGACGTGCTGGCCGCCGACGATGCCTACTTCGACAAGGCACTCGAAGGCTTTGCCATGTTCGCGCTGAACCAGGGCGAGGTCTGCACCTGCCCGTCGCGCGCGCTGATCCAGGAGTCGATCTACGAACGCTTCATGGAACGCGCGCTCAAGCGCGTGGCGGCGATCCGCCAGGGCCACCCGCTCGACAGGGGCACCATGATCGGCGCGCAGGCCTCGGCGGAACAGCTCGAGAAGATCCTGTCGTACATCGACCTGGGCCGCAAGGAAGGCGCGCAGTGCCTGGCGGGCGGCGAGCGCAATGCGCTGGACGGCGACCTGGCCGGCGGCTATTACGTCAAGCCGACCGTGTTTGCCGGCCACAACAAGATGCGCATCTTCCAGGAAGAGATCTTCGGGCCGGTGGTGTCGGTCACCACCTTCAAGGATGAGGAAGAAGCACTTGCGATCGCCAACGACACCCTCTACGGCCTGGGCGCCGGCGTGTGGACACGTGACGGTGCGCGCGCATTCCGCATGGGCCGCGGCATCCAGGCGGGCCGCGTGTGGACCAACTGCTACCACGCGTACCCCGCGCATGCCGCGTTCGGCGGATACAAGCAGTCCGGCATCGGCCGCGAGAACCATCGCATGATGCTCGACCACTACCAGCAGACCAAGAACCTCCTGGTGAGCTACAGCCCCAACGCTCTCGGCTTTTTCTGACGGCGCTCAAAGCATGGCGCAATGGCCGCCTGCAGCGGCCTCCCGCGTGCCATGATCCGGTTGTGCCCCGCGGGCGCGGGGCCAACCCGGACAAGGAGTCATTCAAGGAGTCGAGATGCCTGCAACGATGAAAGCTGCGGTGGTCCGTGAATTCGGCGCGCCGCTCACGATCGACGAAGTTCCTGTTCCCCAACCCGGCCCCGGCCAGATCCAGGTAAAGATCGAGGCCTCGGGCGTCTGCCACACCGACCTGCATGCCGCCGACGGCGACTGGCCGGTCAAACCCACCCTGCCCTTCATCCCCGGCCACGAAGGCGTGGGCTACGTTTCCGCCGTGGGCAGCGGCGTGACCCGCGTGAAAGAGGGCGACCGCGTCGGCGTGCCCTGGCTCTACAGCGCCTGCGGCTATTGCGAGCACTGCCTGCAAGGCTGGGAAACGCTGTGCGAGAAGCAGCAGAACACCGGCTATTCCGTCAACGGCGGCTATGGCGAATATGTCGTCGCCGACCCCAACTACGTGGGCCTGCTGCCCGACAAGGTCGGCTTTGTCGAGATCGCGCCGATCCTGTGCGCGGGCGTGACGGTCTACAAGGGACTGAAGGTAACCGATACGCGGCCTGGCCAGTGGGTGGTGATCTCAGGCATCGGCGGCCTCGGCCACGTGGCCGTGCAGTATGCGCGTGCCATGGGACTGCGCGTAGCCGCAGTCGATATCGATGACGACAAGCTCGCGCTGGCGCGCAAGCTCGGCGCGGAAGTTGCCGTCAACGCGCGCACCACCGATCCCGCCGCATGGCTGCAGAAGGAAATCGGCGGCGCGCATGGCGTGCTGGTCACTGCGGTGTCGCCGATCGCTTTCTCACAGTCGATCGGCATGGTGCGCCGCGGCGGCACTATCGCGCTCAACGGGCTGCCGCCGGGCGAGTTCGGCACGCCGATCTTCGACGTGGTGCTCAAGGGCATCACCATCCGCGGCTCCATCGTCGGCACGCGCAGCGACCTGCAGGAATCGCTGGACTTTGCCGCGCATGGCGACGTAAAGGCAACGGTGTCCACCGCGAAGCTCGAGGACATCAACAACGTGCTCGGGCGCCTGCGCGACGGCAAGATCGAAGGCCGGGTCGTGCTGGACCTCAACGCCTGACGAGGAGAAGGGTCATGCCGGCTTCCGCATCTGCTGCCCCGTCCGTCGCCCGCGTGGTGGCAACGCCTGCCGCGCTGGCGCTGATCGCGCAGCTGACCGCGCGGCACGGCCCGCTGATGTTCCACCAGTCCGGCGGCTGCTGCGACGGCAGCGCGCCGATGTGCTACCCCGACGGCGAGCTGCTGGTCGGCCCGGCCGATATCCGGCTGGGCGAGATCGGCGGCGCGCCGTTCTACATGACGCGCGCGCAGTTCGAATACTGGCAGCACACGCGGCTGGTGATCGACGTGGTGCCGGGCGCGGGTGGAATGTTCTCGCTGGAGGGACGGACGGGCCAGAGGTTCCTGACACGGTCGGAGTTGTTCAGCGAGGAAGAGGCGGCGTGGCTGGCTGCGCAACCAGGGTTGTGAAATGCTCGCAGATTGTGTGCTCCCTCTCCCGCGGGCGGGAGAGGGGAGCAAACCAGCGGGAAGCGAAGCGCCTCGCCTGAACGTCAGTCCTCCGCTGCCGGGTCGTCGTCCAATCCTTCCTTCAGCCTGCGATAGATCGTATTGCGCGACACCCCCAGCTCGCGCGCGGCATGACTCACATTGCCGCCATGCCGTGCCAGCGCCTGCCGGATGACGCCGGCCTCCCAGTCGCGCATGCGGCTGGCACCTGCGGCGGGCGGCGTCGTAGCGCAGGGCGCCTGTTCCACAGGTCCGCCACACTCCTGCTCAAACCCCTCCGGCAGGTGCTCGCAGCCGATCTCCGCCTCGCCCTCGGCCAGTATCGCCGCCGTGCGCAGCACATTGGCGAGCTGCCGGATATTCCCTGGCCACGGATGGCTGCGCAGCGACGCCAGCACCTGCGCGCTGACCTGGACCGGAGATTCGGGCCCCGCCTCTTCCCGCTGCCGCTGCAGGATCCGCTCCACCAGCACCGGCAGGTCGCTGCGCTCGCACAGCGCCGGCAGCGTCACCGCCAGCGCATTGATGCGGTAGTACAGGTCTTCGCGGAAGGTGCCGTCGGCGATCATGGCGCGCAGGTCGCGGTGGGTGGCGCAGACCACGCGCACATCGACCGGCACCGCCTGCGCCGCGCCCAGCGGCGTCACCGCGCGCTCCTGCAGCACGCGCATCAGCCGCACCTGCTGCGCCAGCGGCATGTCGCCGATTTCATCGAGAAACAGCGTGCCGCCATGCGCCTGCGCCAGCTTGCCGGCGCTGCCGCGGCGGCGCGCGCCGGTGAAGGCGCCCTCTTCATAGCCGAACAGCTCGGCTTCGATCAGCGTTTCGGGGATGGCCGCGCAATTGACGGCGACAAAGGGGCCGTTGGCGCGCGGCGAGGCGGCGTGGATGGCGCGCGCCAGCCACTCCTTGCCGGCGCCGGTGCGGCCCTGGACCAGGATCGGGATATCGCGGCCGCTGACCTTGCGCACGCGGCGCAATACGGCCGCCACGGCGGCGTCGCCGGTGTCGAGCGCGGCCAGCGCGGGCGGCAGCGGCTCGTCCGCCAGCGGCTGGCGCACGCTGACCGGCGCGGCGCGGTACTCGATGCGGGCAAACACCTGCACGCGGCTCGGCAGAGTCAGCACGTGCAGCGTTCCGGCGGCGCGCGCCTGCATGGCCATGCGCACCGGCTGGCCGAACAGCTCGGCAAAGCCGGACAGCGCCAGTGCCTGCGGCGCCAGCCCCAGCTGGAACAGCCCGCTGCGGTTGGCCGCAAGGAAGGCGCCGTCGGGCGTGAAGGCCGCCATGCCCTCGAACAGCGTGCCGACGAATTCCGGCCGCGCATGGAAGCGCACCAGCACGGCTTCGGGGAAATGATTGGCGAACAGGTGGTTCTCGATCATCTGCGCCGACATCCGCACCAGCGCCATGGTGTGCCGATGGAAGCCGCGATGGTCGCCGCTGACGTCGAGCGCGCCCAGGATCTCGCCGGTAGGGCCGGCAATCGGCGCGCACGAGCAGGTGAGCTGGTGGTTGGCCTGCAGGAAGTGCTCGCCGGCGTGGACGATGGTGGGGCGCGCCTCGGCCAGCGCGGTGCCGATGGCGTTGGTGCCCTTGCTGGGCTCGGACCATGACACGCCCGGCGCCAGCGCCACGCGGCGGGCGCGCGCGACGAAATCGCCATCGCCCAGGCTGTGCAGGATCACGCCGCTGCTGTCGGTCAGCAGCACCATGCTGTCGGTATTGGCAATCTGCGCGTGCAGGGTTTCCATCACCGGCAGCGCGTGGCGGTACAGGTCGCGGCTGGCGTCGACCAGTTCGCCCAGTGCGCGTGCGGCAAGGGCCTCGTAGCCTGGCGCGTGACCGGCATCGAGCCCGAAGCCGGCCGAGCGCGCATGCGCGCGCGCGATCAGCGCGGCGCGATCGCTGTCGTCCGGGTCGGCTCCGGCGGCGTGGCGCTGGGCGCCGGAAAGCGCTGGATCTGTGGCAGGATGGGCGGCACGGTGCATGACGGCGGGTCTCCGCGAGGTCTCCGGAAATGGCTGGCGGCTCGCGTGGCGACCGCTGCCTTGCCGTCCCTTCGCACCGATCGTGCAGACCGCGCAGGCGGACGCTGCGGCAGGCCGGGCGGCTGTTGTCCGGCAACCTTATCACAGCGGACTGGCCGTGGACGGATCCGCGCCGCCCCCCGGCGCCCCGGGGTCAGCGTTTTTCGTCGAGCAGGTCGTTCAGTATCTCGTCGAACGTCGCCTGGGCGTCCTCCAGCGCCTGCAGCGCCGCATCGAAGGTCTGCAGCGCGAGCTTGGATGGCTTGCCGCTGCCTTGCGGCGGATAGTGTGCCTGCAGCGCGGTGAATGCCACCTGTACCTGGCGCGTGGCCGCGACCACGCGCTCCATGGCCTGCGCCTCTTCGGCGCGGAACTGCTCGTCTTTCTGCTCGCTCATGCTTGTTTGCTCCCTGGGCGCGCCGTCGGCCGGGATGCCGGTAGGGGTCGGCGCGCTTATGCGTGTATGAGGCATATCGTACAAGAACTGCGCGGCCTGTCTTGCGCTGCGCGGTCGCGCCTGACAAAAATGAGGTAGGCTGCGCAGCTTGGGCGGCATGGCCGGCGCCCCCCCGGCGCCACGCCCGCCGCGCACCTGAAGACTTGCCATGCGATTCAAGACCCGCCACGCGCTGGCCGCCGCGCTGATGACCGCCAGCGGCTTCGCCTGCTACTGGACCTACCTGACGCTGAACCAGGACCGCCTGCTGTTCGACGCGCGCCGGCGTCCGCCGCGCGACCTGCCGGAGGGCATCATCGGCTATTCGCACAGGATTCCCGGCGGCGTGGTGCGTGGCTACATCTACCATGCGCCCGGCGACAGCGTGCGCGACCTGCTGTTCTATCTGCCCGGACGCGGCGAGGATGTGCTGGAAACGCTGCAAAACGCACGCTGGCTCCCGGCAGGCATGGCCTTCGCCACCTATGACTACCGCGGGCTGGGCCATTCCGACGGCCGTCCGTCCGAAGCGGGGGCCGTCGCCGATGCCAGCCAGTTCCTGCTGCATGTCCGGCGTGTGTTTCCCGACACCCGCGTCCACGTGGTCGGGCGCAGCCTCGGCACCGGCGTGGCGATCCAGCTGGCCGACCTTCAGGAATTCGAGAGCCTGCAGCTGATCACGCCCTACGACTCGCTGCTGGAACTGGTGCGCAAGCGCTTCCCGCTGGTGCCGCTGCGGCAGCTGATGCGCCACCATTTCGATTCGATCTCGCACTGCAAGAAGGTCGTGCAGAGCACCAAGGTGCTGCTGGCGGAGTCGGACGAGGTCGTGCCGCATGCCTGCTCGGAGCGGCTGATGGCGGCGTGGCCGGGGCCGGTCGCGCTGCAGACCATGCCCGGCACGAACCACTTCACCATCATCGAGCAGCAGCAGACCTGGCTGTCGCTGTGCGAGTTCGCGCGCCAGCACAGCGAAGCCAGGCTGCGCATGGCCTCGGCCGCGCCGGCGCAGCCGGATGCGGACAGCGTCGCCGCCCCCGCGCCGGCGCTCCATGCCGTGCCGGCCGCCGTCGCCCCGCCCGCCGAGCGGGACGACGGCGGCAGCCCGCTGCCGCTGGCAGCCACCCGATGACCGCCGCGCCGGTTCGGCCAGCCTGAGCAGGTAGAATGCGCGCATGAAAAAAATCGCAGTCAAGGCAGGCGGCGCCGTACTGGCGCTGGCTGCGGCCGCCAGCCTGCTCGCCGGCTTTGCCGCGGTGCTGAGCCTGCGGCAGCTTCCACCGGTCGACGCCCTGCGCGACTATCGCCCCGACGTCCCGCTGCGGATCTACACCAGTGACCACGTGCAGATCGGCGAATTCGGCAGCGAGCACCGCGAATTCATCCCCTTCGAGCAGATCCCTCCGCGCATGGTCCAGGCCCTGCTGGCGGCCGAGGACGACCAGTTCTACGAGCACGAGGGCGTCGACATCCCCGGGCTGTTCCGCGCCGCGCTGGCCAACCTCGGCCAGGGCTACGCGCAGGGCGCGTCGACCATCACCATGCAGGTCGCGCGCAATTTCTACCTGTCGCGCGAGAAGACGCTGGCGCGCAAGTGGTACGAAATGCTGCTGGCCTGGCGCATCGACCAGTCGCTGCCCAAGGACCGCATCCTCGAGCTGTACATGAACCAGGTCTACCTGGGCGAGCATGCCTATGGCTTCGGCAGCGCGGCGCATGCGTATTTCGGCAAGCCGCTGGCAGCGCTGTCGCTGGCCGAGAGCGCGATGCTGGCCGGACTGCCCAAGGCGCCGTCGACCATGAACCCGGTGGTCAACCTGCCGCGCGCCAAGCGCCGCCAGGAATACGTGCTGGGCCGCATGCTGGCGCTCGGCATGATCAGCCAGGACGACTACCGCGCGGCCCGCGCCGAGCGCCTGGCCATTTCCGGTGAAACGCCAGGCAGCTTCGCCGGCCATGCCGAGTACGTGGCAGAACTGGCGCGCCAGCTGGCGCGCGAGCGCTTTGGCGACGAGGCCTACACGCGCGGGCTGAACGTCTACACCACGGTGTCGTCAGTGCGGCAGACGCTGGCCTACGATGCCGTGAGCGGCGGACTGCAGCGCTATGCGCGCCGCCACCGCAAGACGGTGCCGTCGCTGGTGAAGGGACCGCAAGGGCCGCAGGCGGCGCTGGTGTCGCTCGACGCCAATACCGGCGCGATCGAGGCGATGGTGGGTGGCGCGGACTTTGCCGCCAGCCGCTTCAACCACGCCACGCAGGCCCTGCGCCAGCCGGGCTCGACCTTCAAGCCCTTTGTCTATGCCGCCGCGCTGGAGCGCGGCGTGTCGCCGGGCACGGTCATCAACGACGCGCCGCTGGCCAATTCGTCGCGCTGGCAGCCGTCCAACGACGACGGCCGCTTTGTCGGCCCGGTCACCGTGCGCCAGGCGCTGGCCGAATCGCGCAACCTGCCGGCAATCCGCACGCTGCAGGCGATCGGCATTCCTTATGCGGTGGAGTTCGCGAGCCGCTTCGGCTTCTCGCCCAAACGGCTGCCGCGCTACCTGCCGCTGGCGTTGGGCACCGGCACCACTTCGCCGCTGCGGCTGGCGGCCGCCTATGGCGTGTTCGCCAACGGCGGCGAGCGCGTGGAGCCCTACTTGATCGAGCGCATCACCGACAGCGAGGGCAACGTGCTGTTCGCGGCAGGCCACGCCGGCACCGATGGCGCCCCAGCGCCGACGCGCGTGATCAGCGCGCGCAATGCCTTCGTGATGGACAGCCTGCTGCGCAGCGTGGTCGACGATGGCACCGGCGCGGGCGTGCGCCGCTACCTGCGCCGCGACGACGTGGCCGGCAAGACCGGCACCACCAGCGAGGCCATGGACGGCTGGTTCGCCGGCTACGCCGGCGGCGTGGTCACGGTGGCGTGGATGGGCTACGACGACAACCGCAGCCTGGGCGAGCATGAGTTCGGCGCCACCACGGCGCTGCCGGTGTGGGCGGCATACATGGAAGGACGGCTGGCCGGCGTTCCCGAGGCGCAGACCGACGCCCCGGCCGGGCTGGTGCGCTCGAACAACGACTGGGTCTATGCGGAGTACGCGGACGGCAGCCGTGGCATCGCCTCGCTCGGCTTCCCGCTGCCGCCGGCGGATGCGCCGGTGGCGCCGGCCGCTGATCCGGTCGTGGCCCCAGTGGCAAGAAGCGCCGCAAGCAGTGCCGCCAACCCGGCCAGTCCCGCCACATCCCCGGCGCCGCCGGCCGCAGGCACGCCGCTTTCCGGCGCTGCCCCCGGCATGCCGGCGCCCGCCGCCGTGGCCGCGCCCGCCATGCCCGTCAGCCGGGACGGCCTGTAAACTCCGCGCATTCCTGCCGCCTCTACCCGCATTCGCCCGCCTTCGAGCCCATCCTGATGTCCAGCCACAGCCCGCTGCTGATCTGGTCGGTCGCAGCGCTGACCACCACCGGCGTCCTGTTCCGCCCCTTCCGCCTGCCCGAGGCCTTCTGGGCCGCCGCCGGCGCGCTGCTGCTGTGCGCCACCGGACTGCTGGCGCTGCCCGACGCATTCGCCGCGGTCATGCGCGGCTACGACGTCTACCTGTTCCTGGCAGGCATGATGCTGATCTCCGAACTGGCCCGCAAGACCGGCCTGTTCGACCACGTCGCCGCGCTGGCGGTGCGCCAGGCGCGCGGCTCGGGGCTGAGGCTGTTCCTGCTGGTGTATGGCTTCGGCACGCTGGTCACAGCGTTCATGTCGAACGACGCCACCGCGGTGGTGCTGACGCCCGCGGTGCTGGCCGCCACGCGTGCGGCGCGCGTGCGCCACCCGCTGCCCTACCTGTACGCATGCGCGTTCATCGCCAACGCGGCCAGCTTCGTGCTGCCGATCTCGAACCCGGCCAACCTGGTGATCTTCGGCGAGCGCATGCCGCCATTGGCGGGATGGCTGGCCAGCTTCGCGCTGCCGTCGCTGGCCGCGGTGCTGGCGACGCTGGCAGCGCTGTGGTGGACCCAGCGCCATGCGCTGGCCGAGCCGATCGGCAGCGATGTCCCGGTGCCGCCGCTGTCGCTGCAGGCCTGGCTGACCGCGCTGGGCATCGTGCTCACCGGCATCACGCTGCTGGTGGCGTCGCTGCGCGGCAGCGAACTGGGCTGGCCCACCTGCGCCGCTGGCGTGGCCACGCTGCTGCTGGTCTGCGCCACCCGACGCGACCTGCTGCTGCCGGCGCTGCGCGAAGTCTCGTGGAGCGTGCTGCCGATGGTTGCCGGCCTGTTCGTGCTGGTGGCCGCGCTGGAGCAGACCGCGGTGATCGGTTACCTCGCCGACGCGGTCGCGGCAGCCTCACGCGATGGCGGTGCGCTTGCGCTGCTCAGGGTGGGCGGGCTGGTGACGCTGGCGGGCAATATCGCCAACAACCTGCCGGCCGGGCTGATCGCGGCGTCGGCGCTGTCCGCGGGCGACGCGTCGCACGCGGTCACCGGCGCGGTGCTGATCGGCATCGACCTGGGCCCGAACCTGTCGGTGACCGGATCGCTGGCCACGCTGCTGTGGCTCACTGCGCTGCGCCGCGAGGGGCATATGGTCAGCGCCGGCCAGTTCCTGCGCCTGGGGGCGATCGTCATGCCGGCCGCAATGCTGCCGGCGCTGGCGCTGCTGCTGTGGTAGGTGTTGCGGGGCGCCTGGGAAGGAGGGGCGCGATGCCGCGCGCCTGCGCAGAGAGCGGCACGCAGCCGCGCGCCTCAGCCAGTGCCAGTGCCGGCACGCCCGCTTGCCGGCACGCGCGCGCCGACGGCGAGCTGCCGCCGCAGGCCGGGGTTGCCCGCGCGGGCGGCGCTGGCGTGATGCTCCGCCACGCCCGTTTCCACCGGCGTTGCCGGCAGCGGTACCGTCACGACATGGAGCAGCATCAGGCTGCTGCACGGAAAGGCGATCGGCAAGGTCACGTTGTTCCCGACAAAAAGTAAGGCCGCAACTTGCGGTACGCCCGCCATTCAGGTGGCGGGTGGCTGATGTTTGCGGACATTATGTGCGTTTGTCGGCGGCGCGCGCAGCGAGGTTGAGCGTTGTCACGAACTATTCACGGAAGCACCCTGCGGTGTGCGGTATGCGGCGCGTCCCGCAGTGGGCAAGGATCCTGAGCGGGATCCTGAGCGCCCCCGGGCCGGCAGGTTGTCGGGCCACCGTATCTGCCATATAGTGAATCCGGCACCCGCCGGTGCCCATGCCGGAACACACCGGGACCACTCCGCAACCCACCACGCTACCCATGAACAGCAAGGACGCGGCACGCCGCGCGCATGAACTCCACCCGGCCGACGCGGCGGCCGGCGACCCGGCCTCCTCCGTCTCCGAGCGGATCCGCGCGCGCCTGCAGGCTGCGCAGGAGCGCTTCCACGCCAACGACAATATCGCCCGCTATATCGAGCCGGGCGAACTGGAGCAGTTGCAGGCCGAGGTCCAGTCCCGCATCGAAGGCGTGCTGCGCGCGCTGGTGATCGACGTCGACAACGACCACAACACGCAGGAAACCGCGCGGCGCGTGGCCAAGATGTACCTGAAGGAAATCTTCGCCGGCCGCTACGCGAAGCCTCCGGCGGTGACCGAGTTTCCCAACATCGGCCAGCTCAATGAGCTGATGATCGTGGGCCCGCTGCGCGTGCGCAGTGCCTGCTCGCACCACCTTTGCCCGATCATCGGCAAGCTGTGGATCGGCGTCATGCCCAACCAGCATTCCAACCTGATCGGCCTGTCCAAGTACGCGCGGCTGGCGGAGTGGATCATGTGCCGGCCGCAGATCCAGGAAGAAGCCGTGGCGCAGGTCGCCGACCTGCTGCAGGAAAAGATGAACCCCGACGGCCTCGCCATCGTGATGGAGGCCGAGCATTTCTGCATGCACTGGCGCGGCGTGCGCGACACCGACGCCAAGATGACCAACAGCGTGATGCGCGGCTCCTTCCTGAAGGATGACAGCCTGCGGCGCGAATTCCTCACGCTGCTGAACAACAACCGCGGCTAGGTGCCCTGCCCCCGCCTCGGCACCCGCTCCTTCCCCATCACGGAACCGCCACCACCATGCTAGTCCGCCTGATCTATGCCAGCCGTGCCCGCCAGGCCATCGACCCGGCCCTGCTCGACGCGATCCTGGCCACCAGTCTGGAGCGCAACCCGCACCACGGCATCACCGGCGTGCTGTGCCACGGCAACGGCATCTTCCTGCAGGCGCTCGAAGGCGACCGGCAGGAGGTCTCGCAACTGTTCCAGTCGATCGCGCGCGATCCGCGCCACCAGGACGTGACGCTGCTGCATTTCGAGGAAACCTGCACGCGCGACTTCGCCGGCTGGGCCATGGGGCAGGTCAACGCGGCGCGCATCAACACCGCGACGCTGCTGAAGTTCTCGGCACGCGCCGAACTCGATCCGTTCCGGACCAGCGGCGCGGCCTCGCTGGCACTGCTCAAGGAACTGATTGCGGGCGCCTCGGTGGTGTCGCGCCTGGGCGAGCGCGGCCGGCACTGAGCCGCGCTGCCTGCGGTGCATTGCGCCCTTGGCGCCCTCGGCGCCTTCCACGCTCCCGCGCTACGCCGCCACGCGCCCGAATAGGCCGCATTCGAGATCGCTCTCGAACTCTTCGACCCAGGCGGACCCCGGCCCGGCCTCATAGACGCTGACCGCGTCAGTGCCTAGCCGCTTCACGCTGACGCGGCGGGCCTCGCCGTCGCCCTCGTCCGTGATCTGGAACGCCTCCTGTGCGATGCCGACATGCATGCAAGCCTGCGTTACCTGTTGCTGCTCGTCGGCGGGAAATTGGGAAAACGGTCTCGTGGCCATGGCATCCTCCGTCAAGGTTGAGATCGCCGCTTGCGCGCAGCGCGAACGCGCGTGGCGTTGCGTGCGCCACGCATAAAAAACCACTCAGGCATCCCGCCGGCATTGCCCGGCGGCATGCACGCCAGCGCCCCGCTGCGGCTTCGCGGCGGAGCGCATATCTCCTGGGACGTTGTTGTTACGGCTCAGCTCTTGCGCTGGGTCACTGCCACGAACGGGGCCGGCGCGTGCTGGACGGACTGGCTGCCGCAATTCGGGCAATTCGGATGGGCAGAGGCATGTTCCGCGAGATGTTCGGTTTTCTCGAACACATGGCCGCACTTCTCGCAGCGGTATTGATAGACGGGCATGGCAAATTCCCCCACGCGGCACGCGCCGCAAGCGCCACCCGGCGCGAGCCGGGCCTGCGCGGCATGATGGCCGCGGGCGCGTGTCAGGTTCATTCTAGGACAGCGTTCGCGAGCCAACGTGAAAGTTCGATGGCTGCCGCCGGCACTCCGGCATATGGCTCCGGCATATGTCATCGGGAATTCACTTCCCCGGGAGCGCACCGCTGCGTCGTGCATTGATGTCACACAAATGCCATTGCGCGCGATCAGCGGAAAAATCGCGCTGCCCTCGCGAAGTTCGCCGTCAATGCATGAGGGGTTCAGGCCGTACCCTTGTACTCCACCGCCCCGTGCGCCGAGAACCCGAGGACCCGAAGACGATGTACGACCGAATCATCCGTGTCGCCCTGGCCGACGACCATCCGCTGGTCATGGTCGCGCTGCGAGACTGCCTGCAGCGCATGCCCAACTTCCAGGTCACCAGCAACTGCGGCAACGGCACGGAACTGCTGGCCGCGCTCGACCGCGAGCCCACCGACATTGCCATCACCGACTTCTGCATGGGCCGCGGCGATGCCTCGTCGGACGGCTTCAACCTGCTGAACCGGCTCGCGCGCCGCCATCCGCTGACCCGCATCGTGGTGGTCAGTGCGCAGGCCAATGCCGCCATCATCCGCCGCGCCATGAAGCTGGGCGTGCGCGCCTTCGTCAGCAAGGAAGACCCGATCGATGAAGTGATGCGGGCCTGTCTCCAGGTTGTTGCCTGCGACGGTTGCTACCACTCGCCTTCGGCGCAGGCCATGCTTGACAGCGCCGCGCTCGCCGCGGCCCCGGCGACCGAACTGACCCCGCGCGAACTGGAGGTGGTCAGGCTTTATGCGCAGGGGCTCCAGCTCGCGGACATCGCCGTCAAGCTCGGACGCTCGGTCAGCACCATTTCCAGCCAGAAGACGGTCGCCATGCGCAAGCTCGGCGTGCAGACCAACACCGGCCTGATCCGCTACGCGTACGAATATGGCCTTATCTGAATCCCTGGCACTGTCGGACGCACTGGCCGCCGAGCTTGCCGGAATGGTCGCTGCCATGCTGGTGCTGGTGGGCGGCATTGTCCTCACCGCGCGCCACTGGCGCAGGAACCTGCTGCGGCGCACGCATGCCGACCAGGACCAGTTGCGCTCGGCGCAGCAGGCAACCGAGTCGATGATGCGTGCGCGCTCAACCTTCTTTGCCGCGATGAGCCACGAGATCCGCACGCCGCTCAACGCGCTGCTGGGCAACCTGCAGCTGCTTGCGCGCAGTCCCGGACTGGAGCCGCATGCGGCAAGGCTGAAGGCGCTCGACACGGCGGCCGAAGCGCTGCGGCGCATCGTCAATGACGTGCTGGACTTTTCCAAGATCGATGCCGGCAAGCTCGAGCTGGTCGAGGAGCCGTTCCGCCCGGTCGATGCGCTGGAGAGCCTGGCGCTGACCTACGCGCCGATGACGGCCGGGCGCCCGCTGCGCCTGGGCCTGCACCTGTCGCCGTCGCTCGACGTCGACATCACGGGCGACCGTACACGCCTGGTGCAGATATTCAGCAACCTGCTCAGCAACGCCTTCAAGTTCACCACCAGCGGCCGCATCGCCCTCAGCGGCGAGCTGGTGACGAATGAAAACGGCGCGCCGCAACTGGTCTGCCGCGTCAGCGATTCGGGCATCGGCATGCCGCCAGCGCTGATGGCGCGGGCATTCCAGCCATTCGTGCAGGGCGATGGCGCCAGCGCGGGCCGCTTCGACGGCACCGGCCTCGGACTGTCGATCTGCGCGCGCCTGTGCGAACTGATGGGCGGCAGCATCGCGGTGGCGAGCGTGCCCGATGTGGGCAGCGCCTTCACGGTGACCATCCCCGTGCGCGGCGTGCAGGCGGTACCGGCGGCGGGCGCGACTGCGAGCGGGTGTGGCCACGGTCGCGACCACGGGCGCGGCCACGTCATGGTGCTGTGCCAGGACGCGCGCGCCGCCGAAACCCTGGACGCGTGGCTGAGGTCCGCGGGCTGGCGTACCAGCGTGCTGCGATCGGTCGAGGCAGCCCTGGAACACCTGGCGTTCACGCCGGTCCAGGCCATCGTGGCCAGCGACGAATTCACGCTGGCGTCACTGGACGCGCTGCGCGAAACGGTGCCCGCCACCGTGGCGTGGGTCACGCAGGACGGCCCCCATCGCCCGCAACAGCGGGCCGCCGGCATCCTCGAAGTCACCGCGTTCAGCCACCGCGCGCTGCTGGCGTGCGTGGACATGGCCTTCGACAACGCTGCTGCGGGCGGGCCAGATCATGCCGGCGAAGGCGGCGACGCCGCCTGCTCGACGACCCATTCCGCTGACGCGGCCGCGATCCTGCCAACCATCCTGGTGGCCGAGGACAATGCGCTGAACCAGGCACTGATCGCCGAACAGCTGCAGGCGCTCGGCTGCCAGCCGATCGTCGTGAGCCACGGCAGGCAGGCGCTGGCCGTGCTCGAGACCACGCCGGTCGACGCCGTGCTGACCGACATCCAGATGCCGGGCATGAACGGCTATGAACTGCTCGAAGCGGTACGCGCCCGGCATGCGGGTGTGCCAGTGCTGGCGTTCAGCGCATTCGCGCGCAGCGAGTGGTCGGCCGACTGGCGCCAGCGCGGGTTCGCCGGCTATCTGTCCAAGCCGGCGTCGTTGCAGGACTTGCAGGCCTGCCTGCGCCGCCTGCCCGGCCGCTGCCAGTCACGGGCCGTCGCCTCCGCCGACGCCGGCACGGATGCGCGCGCCGCCGACAGCGAGCGCTATGAAGCCATGCTGCGCACCCAGCTGCGGCTGGACCTGCCGGAACTCGAACGCATCATCGAGCACTGCGAGCTGGCTGCGCTGCGTTGCTGGACGCACTCCGTGGCCGGCGCCTTCATGATCGTGCGACGCAAGTCGATCGTGCGCGAGTGCCGGGCACTGGAAGCGCTGTGCGTCGCGGCCGGAGGCTGGACACCCGCGATCGCCGCGGCAGCGGCTGCGCTGCGCGAAAGGCTGCGCGGCTATATGCAGGACTGCGCCGTGGCAGCCTGAGCGTTGTGCGCGGCACGCCTACCACAATTGGCGGATTTGCGAGCACCGCCGCGCCGGACGATAATGGGCCAGGCCGCGCCAGCGGCCAGCCATCCGGGTCTTTCAGCGTTTTTTCGCGGCCCGGCAATGTCTCCAATGTCTTTCCCGATGCAGCCAGAACAAGGCCTCCCCCAGCCGCAACGCACCTGGGCGATCCTCACCGTTTTCTTCGGCCTGATCATGGCCGTGCTCGATGGCTCGATCGCCAACATCGCCCTGCCTTCCATCTCGCGCCAGCTGCAGGCCGAGCCGTCGAGCACCATCTGGGTCGTCAACGCGTACCAGCTCACGGTGACCGTGTGCCTGCTGCCGCTGTCGTCGCTGGGAGACATCCTCGGCTACAAGCGCGTGTACCGTGCCGGGCTCGCAACCTTCCTGGTGGGATCGCTGCTGTGCGCGCTGTCGGTCAACCTGCCGATGCTGGTGGCGGCGCGCGTGCTGCAGGGCATCGGCGGCGCCGGCATCATGAGCGTCAATACCGCGCTGGTGCGCTTTATCTACCCGCCCACGAAGCTGGGCCGCGGCATCGGGCTGAACGCGCTGGTGGTGGGCGTGACCATTGCGGTGGCGCCTTCGCTGGGCGCGATGATTCTGGCGATAGCGAGCTGGCAATGGCTGTTCGCGGTGAACGTGCCGGTGGCCATCCTGGCGCTGGCGTTGAGCCGGCGCTCGCTGCCGGAGACGCCACCGCAGCCGCGCGACTTCGACTATCCCAGCGCGCTGCTGTCGGCGCTGGTGTTCGGGCTGTTTATCCTGGGGGTGGACGGGCTTGGCCATGCCGCCTGGCGCGCGGCCGGCGTCGCGGGGCTCGCCGCCGCGATCGTGCTGGGATGGCTGCTCGTGCGGCGCCAGCATGGCCGCGCCGCGCCGCTGGTGCCGGTGGACCTGTTTGCCAGCCGGGCCTTCACGCTGGCGGTGGGCACCTCCTTCTGCTCGTTCATGACGCAGATGCTGTCCTTCGTGGCGCTGCCCTTCTACCTCGAATACCAGCTTGGCCGATCGCTGCAGGAGACCGGGCTGCTGATCACGCCGTGGCCGATGATGGTGGCGGTGATGGCAGCGCTGTCGGGACGGCTTTCGGACCGCTACCCGGCCAGCATCCTCGCCGGCCTCGGGCTGGCCATGCTGGCAGGCGGGCTGGTGGGACTGGCAACGCTGGGACCGGATGCCGGCAGCCTCGACATAGCGTGGCGCATGGCAATGTGCGGCACCGGTTTTGGCTTCTTCCAGTCGCCCAACAACCGCGCCATGATCGGCGCCACGCCGCCGGCCCGCAGCGGCGGCGCCAGCGGCGCGCAGGCGACCACGCGGCTGCTGGGCCAGACCACCGGCACGGCGCTGGTGGCGCTGCTGTTCAGCCTGGCACCGGACGGCGCCGCGCGGATCGCGCTGTATCTGGCGGCGGCGGTCGCGGCCGTCGGCGCACTCATCAGCCTGAGCCGGCTGCGCGATCCCAGCGGCGAAGGCAATGCGCAGGCGGCAGCGGAACCGGACGCCTGAAGCCCAGACGCCTGAAGCCGCCCGCGCAGCCCTGCGCGCTTACACCGCGATGCCGCCGAACTCCTGCATCACCTTGTCATGCAGGCGCCGCATGCCGCGCAGCCAGCGGTCGTAGTCCTGGCCCTTGCGGCGGTAGTACTCCAGCACTTCCGGGTGCGGCAGGATCAGGAAGCGCTCGTCGGCCACGCCTTCGAGCGTCACCGCGGCCACGTGCTCGGCGGTGACCGAGCCCTCTTGCAGGAAGCCCTTGCGCTCTCCCTTCTCGCCGAACAGCATGTTGGTCTGCACGCCCTGCGGGCAGATGCAGCTGACCTTGATGCCGCGGTCGCCATAGGTGATCGACAGCCATTCGGCAAACCCGATCGCCGCGTGCTTGGTCACCGCGTAGGGGGCCGAGCCGATCTGCGACAGCAGCCCCGCCGCCGATACCGTATTGACGAAATAGCCGTCGCCGCGCTCGAGCATCTGCGGCAGCACCGCGCGCGCCGCATGGATATGCGCCATCACGTTGATTTCCCAGATGCGCTGCCATTCGTCGGCACCCGCGTCGAGGCCCTTGCGCAGGATGATGCCGGCGTTGGAGCAGAACACATCGACCTGCCCGAAGCGATGCGTGGCCTCGTCGGCCAGTGCCTGCACCGCGGCGGCGTCGGCGACGTCGACCGCTTGCGCGAACACCTGGCACGACGGCACGGCCTGCCGGACTTCGGCGGCGACCGTGGCGGCGCCGTCCTCGTTCAGGTCGGCCACTGCCACGCCGCGCGCACCGGCCTGTGCAAACGCCAGCGCCAGCGCGCGGCCAATGCCGGTGGCCGCGCCTGTCACCACTACCGTCTTGTTACGTACGTCCATGCGCCATCTCCTCATCGATCCTTGTTGATATGGGTCTGTTACCGCGTCCTTCGTTGGCGGCTCGCTCGCGGGCGGCGCATGCGCCCGCCTCGGGCCCATCCGCTGGCAGCCGCATCGAAGCGCGCGCGCCGCCGGGCTGCCACAGGCGCGCCTGCAAGGTCTCGGCCAGGTCGCGTATGCGCGGGCCGAGATTGCCTTCCAGGATCTCCGGCGACAGCCGCGCCGCGGAGCCGCCGATATTCATCGCCAGCACTTCGCTGCTGCCCGCGAGCCGCAGCGGCGCCGCGGCACCGCTGACGGTGCGGTCCCATTCCGCGTGCGCGACGCAGAAGCCGCGGCGGGCGTAGTCCTGCAGCGCGCGTTCGATGCCGCCGCGCACGGCGGGCCAGCGCGCGCCGCCGTAGTGGCGCGCCAGTTCGGCCAGGGCCGCTTCGCGGTGCCCGGCATCGAGCCCTGCCAGCCAGGCGCGCCCGATCGCCGAGGCCGCCATCGGCAGGCGCGCGCCCGGCGCGAGCCGGATCACCAGCGCGCCGCGCGGCTGGCAACTTTCCAGGTAGACCATGGCGTGCCGGTCCGGCATCGCCAGCGCCACGGTGCAGTCGGTGGAAAAGGACAACGACTGCATCAGCGGCTGCGCGATCTCGCGGATGCCCGCGCCCGCAATGTAGCGATGGCCGAGCACCATCGCGCCCTGCCCGAGCCGGTACTTCTCCGTGCCCTCGATATAGGTCAGGTAGCCGAGGGTGGCGAGCGTATAGGTCAGCCGCGATACGGTCGGCCGCGGGATGCCGGTGCGGCGCGACAGCTCGGCATTGCCGAGGTAATCGTCCTGCGGCCCGAAGGCCCGCAGCAGTTCCATGCCGCGCGCCAGCGCAGTGACGAAATTGCGGTCCTCGGCGCAACCGGGGCTCGCCTGCGCGCCGGCCGGCGCAAGCGCGTGGGCGGCATCAGGCGGCGGAGTCGGGATGGTGGTGGAGCGCTTCATCAGGCAGGCGGTGCGTCGGCGTGCGGCAAAGGCAAGGACTCTTGATAGCAGTTCCCGGCCAAAGCTGGCATCGCTATGTAGCGAAAGCATTTTGGCCAGAAACCGGGCTTATGGATACGAATCAACCTCTTGCGGAATGGTGCAATATGGACGCTTATGCCGATTCCAGTTTCCTGGCAGATTTATTCATCATTACTGGATTGCGATATTAATTACAATTAATACTGATATGCATGTTGTTTCATTCATGCAACAAAGCGACATGGACAATTTCTTCAAAATGTAAAGTACTGGTTTGAACCGAAAGGCGAAATTGCGGACACCCCTGCACATCGACAGCGAAATATCTATACCAATTTAGCCCTACGAAAATGGCCGGATCCGGTGCTGGTCGTGAATGCCGCGGATTATTAAATAACTCGAAAATCGGACCAGCCAGGAACAAATTTGACGCAAAAAGGCAAAGTCCCGCGTACACCCGACATAACCATGCATGAATGGCGTATTCGGCGAGCCGGCGCCTGTAAAGGCACCTTTGCGTCCTACGCCTGCGATTGCAGTGAATCACTGCGCACACCACCCCCTTGCCATCGCAGTCTCCCCCAAACTTTCTGTAACACCGCTGCAACCAATTACACGGCGGCGGCATTCGCGCCAGCAGACGCGAATAGAGAAATGCCAGTGAATTCAAGGCGCTATAGGTCGCTGGCACAACCATCGCTCTGATATGTCGCGACACGCATATGGCGACATCACAAAGGAGTGATTTCAGTCGGCATCCGTGACTCTCCTGCGGTTAGGCAGGACGGGAATCTGGAAGGTACATCGTCCGCTACCGGCGACTCCACAAGAGAGGCCACATGCCGAAGAAAGTCCTCGCTGTATTTGGCACCCGCCCCGAGGCCATCAAAATGGCACCGCTGATTCATCGGCTGCGGGAATCCAGTCATTTCGAGTTGCGAGTCTGCGTCACCGGGCAGCACCGGCAAATGCTGGACCAGGTGCTGCGGCTCTTCGAAATCGTGCCGGATTTCGACCTCAACGTGATCAGCCGGGGGCAAAGCCTGTCCGACATCACGACCCGCGTGCTGTCAGGCGTGCACACGGTGCTGGAGCGTTTCCTGCCGGAGGCCATGCTGGTCCACGGCGACACCACCACCACGCTGGCCGCCACGCTCGCGGCCTTTTATCGAAACGTTGCGATCGGCCATGTCGAAGCGGGACTGCGCACCGGCAATCTCAGCGCCCCGTGGCCGGAAGAAATGAACCGGCGCGTGACCGACGTGATGGCGTCCTGGCATTTCGCGCCAACGCAGCAGGCTCAGGAAGCCTTGCTGCGCGAAGGCGTCGACCCGGTTCGCATCAGCCTGACCGGCAATACCGGTATTGACGCGCTATTGCAGGTCAAGGCCCGGCTGGACGCCGATCCAGAAATGCGCGGCCAGCTGGCGAGCCAGTACCCCTTCCTGGACGAGACCCGGCGGATGGTGTTGGTGACCGGACACCGGCGCGAAAACTTCGGGACCCCGTTCGAGCGCCTGTTCGCCGCGCTGCGCACGCTGGCGGACCGCAATCCGGATATCCAGATCGTCTATCCGGTGCATCTGAACCCGTGCGTGCAGGGTCCCGTGCGGGCGATCCTGAGCGGGCACCCGAACATCCACCTGATCGATCCACAAGACTACCTGCCGTTCGTGTTCCTGATGTCGCGCGCCTACCTGATCGTCACCGACTCCGGCGGCATCCAGGAGGAGGCGCCGGCCCTGGGCAAGCCGGTACTGGTGACGCGGGAAACCACCGAGCGTCCGGAAGCCGTCGCCGCCGGTACCGCACGGCTGGTGGGTACCGATCCCGCACGCCTGATCGCCGCCGCGGAGCAGTTGCTGAACGAGCCGGACGAATACGCCTGTATGGCGCGCGCGCACAACCCGTTCGGCGACGGCCGCGCCAGCGAACGCATCGTCTTTGCGCTGCAGGCGGCGTCGCCCCAGGCGTATCGGGAAGGTGGCGATGCGTCGGTCGACGCCAACGTCGTCAGCCTGTAGCCACTGGCAAGCATTGGCGAATCAGCGGCCCAGCGCCACAGTCCCCAACGCCCGCTGGTCGCGAGGAACAGAGGAGAAAGCCAATGAAGCGCTTACGTATCGCAATGCATGCTGCAACGTCTGCGAAGGCGGCCACGGCAATGGTTGTCGTCGTTGCCCTGGCATCGGCGCCTGCTTATGCCGCGCTGACCGAAGAAGCAGCCGCGACCGCTGCCAAGGCCCCGCTCTATCTGCCGGCGAGCCCGGCGGATCCCGGCGGGTTGACGGGCTACAACCATGACTTCCAGATCGACTTTGCCTACGAAGCGCACGTGAAAGGCAAGAACAAGGAGCAAAAGGACAAGCTGAAGGCGATCAAGCCGAAGAAGGCCGTGGCCGGGCCGAAGGTGAAGTCGGGCACGTACACGCTTGCGCCGGCACCGGGAGCCGAGCCGGATTGATGCGGGGACGCCCCGTGGTGCCTGGCGACATTTCGGCGCCGGTCAGGGTTCCCCGAAATGGCTCACCCGAAGTGGCCGCCCTGCAGGGCGAGGCAAATCGACATTCAACGCGCTGGGAGAAGACCGTGTTCAACAAATCCGATTCGCTTCTGCGGCGAAGCAGCAGCCTGGCGCTCCGGGTGCTCCTGATGTTATTCGCGCTGGCCGTGACCGTGCCGGCCCAGACCCACGCCGCGACCAACCAGATCGCGCTGCTGGTGCCCGATGGCCTGGCCCTTCCCGATGCTCGCGTCTCGTCCTGGCTGGATGCCGCCCAGGAAGAAGGCCTGAAGATTACCGTTATCAACGACACTCAGTTCCAGCAGGGAACGACTCCGGCGCAGTTTTCGGGCGTGATCCTGCCGGACCAGGTACATGTCAACGCCAGCGATGCGCTGATTGCAGCCCTCGAGACCTATACCACGCAGGGCGGCAACCTGATGCTGGTGTATGACTTCGGCGCGCTCACCACCACGGGTTTCTATGCCGTTCCCAAAAGCAGGCTCAGCAATCTCGCAGGGGTCGACTACGTCCTCTATGACCAGTTGCTAGGCAACATGATCGGCGTGGGGCCGATCACAGGCCTGGGCAGCACGCTGCGGACCCTGCAGGTGCCGCCGGGCAAGTCGATGGTTTGGGACGCAGGCGCGACCGATCCGGTGGAAGGCATCTCGGGCTATGTCTATGGCTTCCTGATTTATCCGAGCTTCGTGACGCAGGGCACCTACACGGGCTCCGCCCTGATCACGTCGCCGAACTTCGGGCTGGTGGCGGGTCTGCGCGATTTCGGCTCCGGCCGGGTGCTGTTCGTCAACACGCCGCTCTCTTACCTGAAGGGCCAGACCGACGGCATGCTGATGCACGGCTTGCTGCGCTACTTCGGCGCCAACCTGATGAAGATGCCGCGGCTCTCGGCGCAGCCCAAGGCGCGCGGCGGACTGGTGCTGAACTGGCACCTTTGCGCCGGCGACCAGATCGCGCCCGCGGTGGAAATGAACACCTGGGGCACCTTCGACAACAGCAATAGCCCGTTCTCCATTTCCATAACGGCGGGCCCCGACCAGATCGACTTCGGCGACGGCAAGGGCGTCAACCTGTCGCAAAACACGTCGGCAAAGAATCTGCTTCTGTCCCTGCAATCAAAGGGGCACAACATCGGCAGCCACGGCGGATGGATCCACGACTACTGGGGTGCCAATGCCAGCGAGGCAAACCAGTCCTCGTTCGAACAGTACGTGGTGCTGAACAAGCAGAGCGTGGAAGGCGTGACCGGACGCGCCGCGATTGAATACTCCGCGCCGCAAGGCAATACGCCGCAGTGGTCGGTCAACTGGCTCGAAACCAACGGCAATACCGGCTACTACTTCCTGGGCCATACCGGGATGGGGCCAACGCGCAGCTATCGCGATGGTGTGATGTCGAACAACACCATCCGCGCCTTTCCCGTCATGCCGTTCGGGCCGCATGCGACGTTCGAGGAGTTCCAGGAATTCAACGTGCCCGTGACGGACATCAACAACTGGTACCGGCAGCTCATCGATTTCGTGGCGAAGAACCGCACCAGCCGGCTGATCTACATGCACCCGGCCGGCGCCATCCAGTACCCGAAGACGCTCAACGTCATCTTCAACAAGGCCGACAACGTGAAGGCAAACGGACGGTTCAGCTGGTACACGATGGACACGCTGGCGCAGTTCGCCCAGCGCCGCCAGCAGACCGTCTGGCAGGCCACCGACAACGGCAACTCGTGGGCGTTCCAGGCCACCCATCCGACGGACATGACCGACCTCGCCTGGGTGCTGCCGCGTGCGGCATACACACAGCCGGTGGTGACGCAGGGGCTCGCCCAGGTGACATGGGACACCAACAACTGGATCGTCACTTCTCAGGGAGGCACCTCGCTGGCTTTCGTCGCCGGCAAGCTGTAAAGGCACAGGGACTCATCGCGCCCGCCCCTGGCGGGCGCGCGGCAAAGAACACCCTGCGATGAGAAAGCAATGGAGGAGATCGTCGAGCATGCGTGCGAAGTATCGCGTAGTGCTTTCACTGAGCGGGCTGCTCTTTTTCACCACACCCGCTGCGGAATCCAAGGCCACCGAAGTTCCCGGGCGGGGGCAGGCCTTGACCCCGGGAACAGGAACACCTGAAGCAGCCCCTGAACCGCTGCGCAAGCTCGCAGCCCACTCTGCGGTCACAGCGCCTGGCGCAACGGTGGAACTGGCGATGACGTCGCCAGACACGCTGGAAGAGACCACGCGCACGGAGCCGGCCCTGCGCCCGCGGGCCTGGACCAAGCCGGCGGCGACGGAGCCGCCGCCGAAGCAGGCGGACGCGCAGCCCATGGTGCCGGCGCTGACGGTCCTGCTGTTGCTGATCGTCGGACTGGTGATCTTCTACGCCGTGCGCCACTACATGTTCACGCTGAACCGGCTGTTCGGCAGGCAGCGCCATCCTTATCTGGACATCGACGTGGCGGACTGGCCAAGCCTGACCGTGCTGGTTGCCGCGCACAACGAAGAAGCGGTGATCGCAGGCTCGCTGATATGCCTGCTGCATGCGGACTATCCGGTCGACCGGCTTACCATCATGCCGGTCAACGACCGCTCGTGCGACGGCACGCGCGAGATCATTGATGACCTCGTGCAGCAGTATCCGGGACGCATCACACCGTTCCATCGCACCGACGGCAAGCCCGGCAAGGCGGCTGCGCTCAAGGATGCAAGCGAAGCCGTGGCCAGCGACATCATCGTCGTGTTCGACGCCGACTACCTCCCGCCGGTGGGCCTGCTCAAGCAGCTGGTGGCGCCGTTCTTCGATCCCGAGGTGGGCGCGAGCATGGGCCGGGTGGTGCCGATGAACCCGGGTCGCAACCTGCTGACGCGGCTGCTCGATCTGGAGCGCTCGGGCGGCTACCAGGTCGACCAGCAGGCCCGCATGAACCTGGATCTCGTACCCCAGTACGGCGGCACCGTCGGCGGCGTCAGGATGCGGGCATTGCGCAGCGCTGGCGGCTGGCACGACGATGTGCTGGCCGAAGACACCGACCTGACTTACCGCTTGCTGCTCGCCAACTGGAAGACGGTCTACCAGAACTGGTCGGAGTGCTATGAAGAGGTGCCCGAGACCTGGCCCGTGCGGGTGCGCCAGATCATGCGCTGGACCAAGGGCCACAACCAGGCGCTGTATCGGCACGGCTGGAAGATGGCAACCTGCCGCAACCACGGGCTGTTCGAGAAAGTCGACGGCGTGGCGCTGCTTGGCATCTACATGATGGCGCCGCTGATGCTGTTCGGCTGGCTGCTGGCGATCCTGCTGTTCTATGCCGGCGGCCTGCCGCTGTTCGGTGAAGCGCTGATCCTGTTCGCGCTGATGTCATACGGGACGCTGGGCAACTTCGCCGCTTTCTTCGAGATCGCCGCCGCCGTGTACCTGGACGGCAGCCGCGAGCGCATACGCCTGCTGCCGCTGAACTACTTCGGCTTCCTGGTCAGCATGCTGACCGTGTCGCGCGCCATCCTCAGCCAGCTCGCCTTCGACTACGTCCTGCGCCGTGAACTGCGATGGGACAAGACCGCGCGTTATCGCCAGAGGAACTGAACATGTGGCCCGTGCTGCTTGCTCTCCTCACCATGCTGGTCTTCGGGTTGCCGCTGGTGCCCGCGGTGCTTGAATGGCGGCGCCGGTGCGACGTCCGGGCGCTGGCGATCGACAGCGAACACACGCTGGATGTCGCGGCCGTGGCCGCGGCCTTTCGTGCGATGGTGGCTCGGCAGGGCGAGAAGCCCGGCCTGCATGGCCTGGCGCACCGGGTCAGCGCGTTGCGGCCGATGGTCCACGTGACAGGCACTTTCATGCCGATGGCAGCGCAAGCGTGCAACGGCGTCTGTTCGCGCACCATTGTCGCCGGCGGCTCGCTGGTGCTTCCGGACAGCTATACGTTTTCCAGAGACATCTACGGGCGGCGCGGCATCTCGACGGGCCGCAGGAATCGCATGCAGGTGCTGCTGTCGGAGGGCGAGATCCTGATCCGCAGCGGCAGCGAGCTGCAGCGCTGGGCGCACGCCCGCAGTGTCCATGTCGAGCCGCGGTGCCGCTTGCTCGGACCGCTCTCTGCCCTCTACGCCATTCGTCTCGAAGACGACTGCGATTTCACCTCGCTCAGCGCGGCGGTCATCGGGTTCGGCGCGCGCCATCTGGCCGCGCCGCCCGACATGGACGCCACCGCCCCGCCCGGCGGAGACTGGGCACATGAAGTGCTGAATCCCCCCGAAGCCTCGAACGGCCGCTGGCTGGTAACGCACGATCTTACGTTTCCCGCCAGCACCCTGTATCGCGGCGACCTTGTCGTGCATGGCGACTTGTGGATCGGCTCCGGTGCGCGCATTATCGGCAGCGTCAAGGCAAGCGGTCGCATCTTTTCAGGCTCGCGCGTGCGTATCGACGGCGCCCTGGTTGCAGGGGGCACCATTTCCGTCGGGCGCGAGTGCGCCATCGCGGGACCGGTGGCTGCAGAGCGCGAAATCGATGTGGGGGCGCGCAGCGTTATCGGTGCGGCGACCAGACGCACCACCGTGGTGGCGCCAGTGCTTCACGTACGCGCTGGCACGGTGGTTTATGGCATGGCATGTGCTGCGGAGGAAGGAAAGGTCGTATCCGATGGCAATGTGGCCACCCCATGAGATGTCCTCCATCTATGAAAGCACTGCTCGCGCTGCTCCTGATCCTTGCCGCATACGTCCACCAGCCGGCGGGGGCTGCCGAGCTCACGCTGACCGACTACCAGCGTCCGGACGGGGCGATCACGACTTATTTCAACGGCGACTCGATCGATCCATACTTCGCGGCCAAGGCGCTGCTGGCCGCACAAGACGCGGGGATGAACACCAGAACCGCCGCAACCCGCTGGATCGCATGGCTGCTGCCGCGACAGCACGCCGACGGCCGCTTCGACCGCTATTGCATGAAGGGCCAGCGCTTCGTCTCCTGCCAGGAGGCTGACGCCGACGACGCGCTGATGGCCGCCTGGATGGAGCTGCTGGTTCGCAACGCGCCTCCCCGGGGCATGCCGCCAGCGTGGCAGGCCAGCTTCGACAAGGCCAGCCGGTACCTGGACAAACTGCGCGACCCCGGCTCCGGCGTCTACTACATCTCGGCCAAGCTGCCGGTGGCGCTGCTGATGGACAACGTGGAAGTCTCCGGCGCCTTCAAGGCGGTCAGCCACTATCGCCAGCGCCACGGGGACGCGGAAGGTGCCGCCGGCTGGGCGCGCAAGGCCGAGCAACTCGACAAGGACATCCTGCGTGTGTTCTGGCGCGCCAACCAAGGCTACCTGGTCAGCACCCAGCGGCGCGAGCAGTTCGAGTTCTATCCCGACGCCGTGGCGCAGATCTTTCCCATCCTGGGCGACATCCGACCCGACGGGCGGCCCCATGCCGTCACATACCAGTCATGGATGAAGGAGAACCGCTGGGCCTGGCTGCAGATGTCAGAAGTCGATTTCCCCTGGGGGCTGGTGGCCCTGGTGGCCGACAAGATGGGAGACAAGGACGCCATCACGTGCTGGCGCCTGCGTTCCATACAGTTCCGGCATGGCAAGCACTGGAATGTCCTGGAGGAGGCACTGTACCTGGCGTTCGAGTCGAGGCTGAGCCCCGAGCAGGCGATTGCACCGCCTGCGCCAGGCTTGCGGTGTCGCTGATTTGCACCACCCCGGGCCACGACACGCAATACGCGTCCCGAGCGAAGCACGATCGATTACGTAGAGCGGTGCATGGTTTGCCAGCAGCTTGCGGGCCGGAGGGTCATGCCGGGCCCTTCGGGCGACATCGACCAGAAGACTAACAGGATACCCATGGCGAAGCTCACAGATAGCGGAATTCCCGGCGCCCGTGCCCTGCCCTTGCTGGGCATGCTGGCACTGCTCGCCGCCACCGATGTTCGCGCGCAGGCAGAAGCCACGCCACCGAGGACGTTCGTGCCATTGCTGACGGGTTTCATCGAAGGTGGCCTCGGCCACGCCAACCTTACCGGCGACAATGCCAGCTGGAACGACCAGTACCTGCGAGGCGGGGTCAACTTCACCCCGAAGGATTACGTGACCGGCGAAATCAGTCACCAGAGCCACTTCGGCGACCAGGGCACGTTCTTCGGGCTGGGCTACACTCGCACCTTCGACGAGAACTGGTACGGCTTCCTGAGCGCCGGCACCAGCGCCGGCGGCTTCTTCCTGCCAGAGTTCCGCGTCGACGGCCTGCTGTTCCGCAAGCTGCTCGAGAAGAAGAACCTGGTCCTGAGCGCCGGCTTTACCTACTACCGCGCCAAGGAGGTCTATACCGACAAGACCTTGCTGCTGGGCCTGACTTACTATTTCGACGCCCCCTGGATCATCCAGCTCGGCGCCCGGCTCAACCGCAGCGATCCGGGCAATGTCCACTCCAACCGCGGCATGGTCGCCGTGACCTACGGCCGCGACAAAGACCAGTTCATTACCCTGAAATACGACGGCGGCAGCGAGGCCTATCAGCTCACCGGCGAACAGGCACTGCTGAGCGACTTCAACAGCCATGAGGTTTCGCTGACGTGGCGCAAATGGTTTACCAAGCGCTACGGCATCAACCTGCGCGCCATTTACTACGACAACCCGTCCTACACGCGCAAGCAAGCGGAGATCGGGGTGTTCGCGGAGTTCTAGCCCGGAGTTCCAGTCATGACGCATCCCACCGGACATACTGCGGCCACACGCGACCAGAGCGACGCCCTTGGCCTGACGATCTTGTCCCTGGCCAGGCATCGATCGCTGGACCACCTGCCCCTGTCCCTTCCCGCGCTCGCGGGGATCGTGCTGGTGCCAGCCGCGTTCAATATCGGCGAATGGTTGCTGCGCGACCGTATCAGCGGGCTGTGGGCGGGTGTGCTGCGCTTCTGGATCGACAGGCTCGGCATCGAGGGCAGCGTCAGCGAGCAACTGACGCGGGTGGCATGGTTCGACTTCAACCTGCCCTACACCGATGTCATTGCCCCCGCGCCAGATGTGCTGACCTGGTGCCTGACGCTGATCGGCACCATTGCCGTCTGCCTGATGTCGTTTCGGATAAGGGACCAGTACCTGCCGCTGCGGTACTTCCTGCTGTTCGCCGTATTCATCCAGGCCACGGCATTGCTGTTCTTCGCGGTGGCGCCACAGAGCTTTCCGTACACGGCCAGCCGGTATGTGGACAACGGCGTGAAGACCTGCGCCAGCTTCCTGTTCCTGCTGCCGTGGGGCCACGCGCTGGTCTACTACATCTTTGACTTCTCGTGGCCGAAGAAGGTGTTCCTGACGCTGCTCACCCTCGTCTTTGTAGTGATCGCGGTACCGATGCAACTGGCGTTGCATGTCTATCTGATGGTGACTTGTTCGCTGCTGATGATGCCGCTGCTGTCCTTTGTATTCGGGCCCACGATGCTGGTGTTTGGCTGCATTGCGTTGTATGGGTGGGCGATGAGCTGGGAGCGGATCGAGCGAGCGGCATGAAGGAGCTGCCCAGCGCGGGATTGTGGATAGTGCGTGATTGCAGTACGGGCCGTCGGGTGTCTCGTCAGGACGGCATGAAATTCGCTTGCCATGGCGGTGTCGCCGCCGTACGGCGCTTCGGGTGCGGCCAGCGCGGACATGGGCCGCACCCCCGCCACCACATGGAACCCACTCGCCACCAATGCCGCACACACATGCCGGCCGATGAAGCCGCCGGCACCAAGCACCAGCACCCGGCGGATGCGTCGACCATCCTGCGCCGCGCCGCGATTTCCGGCACCTGCGCCAGCCTGGTCTCCACCGGCATGCTCGCCTGTGGCGGCTCCGTCGATTGCGGCAGCGCGTTCGCGCCGGTCAATGCGGTCAGCCACTGGGTCTGGGGTGAACGCGCCATCCACGCCAATCGGCCGTCCGTCCGGCATACGGCGCTGGGCTATCTCATCCATCATGCAATGTCGGTGTTCTGGGCAGTGTTCTACGAAACCGCGGTGGTCCGGCATCACGCGCGTGGCGCCCTCGGTACGCTGGCGCTTGGCGGTCTCGGCGTGGCAGGCCTGGCTTGCCTGGTGGACCTGACGTGTACGCCGCAGCGCCTGACGCCCGGCTTTGAGCGGCGCCTGTCACCGCCCATGCTGACGCTGGTATACCTGGGGTTCGGCCTGGCGCTGCCGCTCGCGTCGCTGCTGGTGCGGCGCCGCCAGCGCAAGGTCGCATGCGGGAGCACGGCTCGAAGCTGCGCCAGCGAGGCCGGAACCTCCGACCCCCGCTGAGGGATACGCAGGTTCCGCGTGAAGGTTCACAGAGGGTCGCCTCGCCGATACGATCCGAATAATCTCGCGCCCAGCACCACACCGACGCCCAAGGCGATGCCAACCGCGCGCACCGGATTGGCGTGAACAAAGGTTTCCGCGCGCTCGCGCCCGTTTGCCCAGCCAGACTTGACCTGGCCGGTGACACGCTTAGCGACGTCTGTCGACTTGGCTACCAGTTCGGAGGCCGTACCAGCGGACTTCGCAGCGAGCTCCAGAAAATCAGCCTTGGCCTTGTCGCGGTCTTCGCCGGCCAGGCCAGGAAGGCGCTCCAGCAGCTTGTCCAGCTCGCGCGAAAGTTCCTGCGACGCCCTGTCCGCGGAAGCCTGCGCATCATTTCCACGCCGGGCGAAAGCGGACCCGGATGTGTAGCCGGACGCCGACTGGGAAGCCGCTCCGCGCCCACTGAACGAAGGCACCCCTGGCGTGCTGGTTACGGGGCCGCTCGCTTGCGTGCCTTCCATCTCTGCCTGTTCCATGATCTTTCTCCGAGTTGAAACGTGCCGGCGCGCAGGCCGATCCTTTGCGCCGAGGTCGACCCGCGCAGTTTTTATGCCTGGCATGGCCGGCTCGCAGACGGCCGGTTCTGCATCCCGGTCGCGCGTCATGGGAGGCACCGGTCACCCGCGCCAGGGAGACCACAAGACATCGTTGCACGAAGAACAAGTAATTTTCACATCGCGGGCTCGGAATGGATGGGTTGGATTCAGCGCGCGCCGAGTGCAAGTACAGGTTGTGCCGCACCACGGTCGCGCCGATGATGCCCGTGGCGAAGTAGAGCGCGTCGGAATCGCCGAGCTACGACATCCGTGGCAACAGCCCCTGGAGCAGGCAGGCGAAATGAAGCCGGTCAGTTCGCGGCGGATGGTGGCGCGATCCCGGATGCGCCGGTGGCGCCCTGGCGCGGCCCTTGCGTTCGAGGTTGAGCAAATGATCAGGAGACGCATCATGAGGACCCCCGCACGACGCTACAACGATGAGTCGGAGAAACCCCGGGTGCGTCCGGCACATCAGTCGCCACCAAAAGTGGACCGTCCAATGCATAAATCCGGTGGCGAAAAGCCTCCCCGCCAGCCGGGACAACTAGACATTGGGCGGCCACCCGAGTCATCTGTTCAACAGTAACGTGTCGACCCGCGCAGCGATTACCTCGCCTTCCTTGGCCGGACCATCCTCGACGAAGTGGTGTTCCGCAACCTCGCGGTGAATGGCGGCAGCGCCGATGTGGCCGTGCGCCGCCCGGGTGAGCGCGTCGTGGTTGACGTGCTGGACCGGCTCTTTCCTAAACGATCGTAATGCTACAATTCCTGCAACCAAATAAGTTCATGGTGAGCCGAATGCGATACTCGAGCACGCACAAGCAGGAGACTCGCGAGAAGCTGCTAAGCAGCAGCCGGGCAATCGCTAAGAAGGGCGGATTCGAATCAACGGGTGTTGATGCGCTGATGAAGGCGATCGGACTGACTGGGGGTGCCTTCTATAGTCATTTCGATTCCAAAGCAGAATTGTTCGCGGCTGTCATCGAGCAAGAGTTGGCTAACAGCTCTGAGATGCTCGCCGGCGAAGAAACGGACGAAGATCATTTCGTGAAGCGCATCCGCGGCTACCTGAGCAGTGCTCACGCGTTGCATCCTGAAACAGGTTGTGCCTTGCCGACTCTTGGCGCCGAGATCGCGCGGGCCGATCCCGCGGTTCGCGCCACAGTAGAGCAAAGTGCGAAGAAGCTGCAGGGCAGCTGGAAAGAACGCCTCGATGATCAGGATGCCGCCTGGGCTTTGCTTGCCCAGTGCGTGGGTGCTATCTTGCTGGCCAGAGTGGTTGAATCAGACCGAACGAGGCAGCAGATTCTCGCATCCAGCCGTCGTTTTCTGGGGAAGTCTATTGAGCAGCTCGCCCCCCTCAGCAAGACTTGAAAGGTGACAAGGTAACGCCAGGCCTATGCCAGGTGCAGCCTTCATTCCCGATCGCCGGACCCCTCTCCCCCTCCTCTCTCCCCCCTCTTCCCTTCCTTTCTCGCTGCACCCATACATGGCGTGCGGCCCATCCTGGCCGTGCGCGCCTGTCCCCCCGCGTTGCAATTTTTTTCCTCACCACTGTCAGGGTAGCAACGCTACTGGTGACTGAAAGCGCATCAGGGTATGCGGGTCTTGACTCCTTCGTCACGATGCAATACTGTCCCTTTACTAAACGATCGTTTTCCAATGGAGACTGCAGGAATGGATGCAAAAGAGAAGAAGGTGGCGCTCGTCATTGGGGCAGGAGACTCGACAGGCGGTGCAATCGCCAGGCGCTTTGCCGCGGAAGGCATGATTGCCTGCGTGACGCGTCGCTCGGCTGACAAACTGCAACCGCTGGTCGATTCGATTCGCGATGCGGGCGGGACGGCCTACGCCTTTGGCACGGATGCACGCAAGGAAGAGGCGGTCATCGAGCTCATCGACAAGATCGAGTCGGAGATCGGGCCCATCGAGGTTCTCGTGTTCAACATTGGCGCCAACGTTCCGTGTTCGATCCTTGAGGAGACGGCACGCAAGTATTTCAAGATCTGGGAGATGGCCTGCTTCTCCGGCTTCCTGAATGCCAGGGAGGTCGCGCGACGCATGGTCAAGCGGCAACGGGGAACGATCCTCTTTACGGGTGCGACTGCTGGATTGCGAGGCAGGGAAAATTTCGCAGCGTTCTCAGGCGCCAAGCATGCCTTGCGCGCGCTCGCGCAAAGCATGGCGCGCGAACTCGGGCCGAAGAACATCCACGTGGCACACGTTGTGGTGGACGGCGCAATCGACACGGAGTTTATCCGCACGAATTTCCCGGAGCGCTATGCATTGAAAGACCGGGACGGCATCCTCAATCCGGACCATATCGCCGCGAGCTACTGGTACCTGCACGCGCAACCGCGCGACGCCTGGACCTTTGAACTCGATCTGCGTCCCTGGATCGAGAACTGGTGATCAGAGCGGCTTGCCGAAAAGGCCGGGAGAATGCGATCGGATGTGGCGACCGCGAGCAAGTTGCATGACCTGCGCGAGGCTGCGGCCGAGCCGAGCCGTATTCCATACGAATTTCACTATGCTCGTTGACCAGGAGACATCATGAGCAGCATAAGCGTCCAGTTTCACTTTGATTTCGGCAGTCCGAATTCCTACCTGAGCCACAAAGTCATTCCAGATATCGAGAGGCGCCAGGGTGTCAGGTTCGAGTATTTTCCTGTGCTGCTTGGGGGCCTGTTCCGCCTGACCGGGAACCGATCTCCCGCAGAGGCTTTTGGGGGAATCAAGAACAAGCTGGAGTTCGGCCAATTGGAGATGCAACGGTTCATCGCCAAACACGGGCTGACCGCATATCGGCACAATCCGTTCTGGCCCGTCAATACCTTGCAGCTTATGCGTGGAGCTGTGGCTGCCCAAATGAATGGGACCTTCATGCCTTACGTGGATGCCGTTTTTGCGACCATGTGGGAGCAAGGTCTGAAGATGGATGACCCTGCCGTGATCGCGCAGGCTCTGGATGCCGCCGGACTGGACGGTCAGACCTTCCAGGACCGCATTGCGGATCCCGATGTCAAGCAAGCCCTTATCGCGAATACAGAGACTTCATTCAGACGTGGCGCCTTTGGCTCGCCGACATTCTTTGTCGGCGAAGAAATGTTCTTCGGCAAGGACCAGTTGCGAGACGTAGAAGAAGAAATACAGGCCGCGAAAGCACGACTGAGGGCCCACGACCAGGATAGCTCTTATGTTTTGTAGAGCATAAGAGCTATCCCCACACCGCCGAGCGCAAGGGGCTGCCTAGAGCATCTGCCGGTGCAGCAGATCAGTGCCAAGCTGCAAGAGTTGCCTCGCCATGTCGGCAATGCTCATATCCATTCCCATCACTCTTCCTGAAACGAAAATGACAGCCGCCAGCGCAGCCAGGACCAGGAAACCCACCTTAAGGTTGTCGCTCATCACGCCTCCTCGCTATATGCCGACTTGGGTCCGCTTCCCCCCGACATAGCCGCAGCGAGCAGCGGCACTCAATATTATTCGGACCCGGCCCGTTTCTTTATCGAAACATTGGCACACCACATTGCGCACATTCTGTGCGGCATCGCCCACTGTGGGACGGCCAAGGAGGCCTGACCGGCGGAAGCCTCACCCAGGCCATTGCGTGATCGCATCGGAACCGGCTGCCCCTATCCGTTTCCGGAATATCGCGTCATAAGCCAGCTCGGAGACCGCGCCAGGACCACGGCAAAGTGACGACCTCCGCCGAGAGGAAGGAGCCAGGTGGAAAAGCTTCGGACTCCGGCGCGCAGGCTGATTGTTATGTTGCATGGCAAACGTTTCAATCTCGCTAGCGAACGTTTCTTCGATGAAACTAACACTTATGCTGGCGCGATTCGGAAGGTTCTTGACATTTGCACTCGTGTCCATGGGCATGCCAAGCCATGGTCTGTGCTGACGGCCGGGGGGTCATATTGTGAGCACAATCGCAACCGTTCCTTGCTTGCTATGCGCTGCACTGGCGCGACGTTGGCTGGACCCAAATGATCGTCCGCGTGGTGCCCGCATGTACCGCTGCGCTGCCTGTGGTGGGCGATTCGCTGTCACTGGCGACGCTTTCGACCCCATTGAGCAAGGGCGATGGGATACTGCTGAGCTGCTGGCTGCGGTCAGGCGGCATATCGCTGCGGGCGCTCTACCGCGTATCGAGAATGTCGAGGGCAAACCATGCGTGACTGCCATTGGCCGGCAGAGATCCTGAACTCCCTCGCAATGCAACAGGCGACTGCGTAGGGGGCGCGTCAAGGGGGAACACTGCGACAAGCAGCACCATCATGCATAAGGCGGCCGCGCGCCGCGTTCTGGCGACAAGAATTCCTGCTGCCCCCGCTAGTTCCGCCACGCCTGTCATTGCAGGCCAGAGGCATGCTGGCCCCTCACCCACTCTGCCGCTCGCGGCAGAGTGGGCGAAACGGCGGCATTGACGAATGCCGCCTGGCAATTCCATCGCTGTGCGCGCGGCCTCAGCCGTTAGAGTCGGCGGGCCGTGCTTCGCTGCGTGCGCCGTCGGTGAACGTGTCGCGCGGCCCAAGCTTGCCGGCGCCATCGCTATACACGTCGAAGCGGCCCTTGGCGGATGCCGCGCTCGCCGCTCCATCGGTGTACGGATCGACCGGGCGCGGTGCAGCCCTGGCCGACAACGAGATGCCTGCGCAGACCATCATCAGCATGGTCGGGATCAGGGCATGCAGCAGCGCACGCCGAGGCGTGCCGCCGCGGCTCCACAGCACCCGCGTCCAGCGCGCACGCGTGCCGCGCATGGCATGGCGGCCTGTGCCGTCGTGGTGGTCGGTTCTCTTGGTTGGGATCATGGAGGGACTCCTGGTTGTTGGTAAATCGGCCCGGCCAGGCACCCATGCAGTCTATGAAGGGCTGCCGACGCCACCCTGACGCGTTGCTGACAATTGCGACAGGCACGACGTGCGCCCGCAGTCTTCGCGGCGGAAAAGTGTCTTTCACTGGCACGAACGATGTCCGCACCCTGCCATGCCTGTGTGGCGGGTGCTGCTGACGTGGCGGCACTGGTTCGGTGCGGAAACCGGCAACTGACAGGATTGACAGGTTCGATCCGGATACTTCTTCTATATTGCTTAGATTCCGAGGAATGGACCATGAAACTCCTGCTGGTCGAAGATGAAATCAAGACCGTCGATTACCTGCGCCGCGGCCTGTCCGAGAACGGCTATGTGGTCGATACGGCTAACAACGGTGTTGACGGACTGCATCTGGCCTGCACCGAGCCCTACGATGCCATCGTGCTGGATGTCATGCTGCCGGTCATGGATGGCGTTTCGCTGCTGAAGTCGTTGCGACGCGAGCAGCTGACGCCAGTGCTGATGCTGACTGCGCGCGATGACCTGGACGATCGCCTCAATGCCTTCGACGCCGGTGCCGACGACTACCTGTCCAAGCCCTTTTCCTTCCTGGAATTGCTGGCGCGGCTCAACGTGCTGACGCGGCGCGGCCGCCAGACCGAGCCTGCGCAGCTGACCGTGGGCGACCTGCGCATCGACCTGCTGTCGCGCCGTGCCACGCGCGGCACGCGCCGTCTCGACCTGAGCGCGCGCGAGTTCACGCTGCTGTCGGTGCTGGCGCGACGGCAAGGGCAAATCGTCTCCAAGACCGCGATCACCGAACTGGTCTGGGACATCAGCTTTGACTGCAACACCAACGTGGTCGAGGTGGCTGTCAAGCGGCTGCGCGCCAAGCTGGACTGGTCCGGCGAGCCCAAGTTGCTGCATACCATCCGCGGCATGGGCTACGTGCTTGAAGTGCGCGACGGCCTGCTGGCATGACCCGGCAACGCTCCATCGCGGTGCGGCTGGCGGCCATGTTTGGCCTGGCCGCGGCGCTGGTTTTCACTGTCACCGGCCTGGTCCTTTACCGCGTACAGTGCCTGGAACTGGAAAAACGCCAGCTTGGGGAGATCCGCGCGCGCTTCGACCTGGCTGGCTCAAAGGCCGCGGGCATGGGCACTGAGCAGCAGTGGGAGCGCTTTGGCGCCATGCTGCGCACCCTGACGCCGGCCGACCATAGCGTGCGCTATGTCGTGGAAAGCGTCGATCCGCGCTTCGGCTTTGGCGAACCCTTCCCGCGCAGCGCCGCATCCACGCCTCGCGCGCCGGATGTGTGGGAGGTCGAGTTCGGCGACAATCGCTTCCTGGTGCTCAAGCGCCGCATCCCCGCGCTGCAGGAGCGCCCCGAGGTAGTGCTGGCAGTGGCGGTAGACCAGGCGGCGTTTTTCGAGACCAGCCGCACGCTGGGGATCTCGCTGGTGGTGTCATCGGTGCTGGGCGTGTTCGCCGTGAGCCTGCTCGGCTGGCGCATCGCGAAGGCGGGCTTGGCGCCGATCGAACGGCTGTCGCACCACGCCAGCGCGCTCGACCCCAAGCGGCTCGAGCGCCTGCCCGATGCCGACCTGCCCGGAGAACTGTGCGGGCTGGTGCATGCCTTCAACGGCGCGCTTGACAAGCTGGAGCGTGCCTACCAGCAGCTGTCTGCGTTCAATGCCGACGTGGCGCATGAACTGCGCACACCGCTGGGCAATGTCATCGGCCAGACCCAGGTGGCGCTGTCGCGCCCGCGCAGCGTCGCGGAGCTGGAAGAGATCCTGCAGTCCAATCTGGAAGACCTGGAGCGCCTGAGCCACATTGTGATCGACATGCTGTTCCTGGCGCAGTCCGACCGCGGCGCGCTGGCGCGCGACCTGGTGGAAGTGTCCGTGGCGCAGGAGGTGCGGCGCAGCGCCGACTTCCTCGACATGCTGTTCGAGGAAGCCGGCGCCACACTGCTCGTAAGCGGCGATGCGAGGGTACGGGTCAATGTGTCGCTGCTGCAGCGCGCGCTGACCAATCTGATGAGCAATGCCCTGCAGCATGGCCGGCCAGGACGGCCGGTGGCGGTTGCAATCGAGCGGGCCGTGGGGACGCTGACCATCTCGATACGCAATGAATCCGACCGCCTGTCCGGCATCCAGCCTGGCCGCCTGTTTGACCGCTTCTATCGCGCCGATGTCGCGCGCAGCGACAGCCGGCTGAACCACGGCCTGGGGCTGGCGATCGTCAAGGCCATCGCCACCATGCACGGCGGCAGCGTGTCCGCGCGTTTGCGGCAGGATACGATCCAGATCTGCATGACGCTGCCGGTCAGTGATTCCGCGTATGAGGCCCCCGCGCCGCCACGGCCGTTTCCGCGCCCTGTCGTGGCCAGATAGCGGCCGGCCAAGAAGAAGGGGCAACGAAGCGAGGAGCCCCCCGACGTTGCCCCGCGTTGCCAGGCGCCAGGCGCACGCCGCGCCGTCACATGGCCGGCCTGGCCGCCATCCAGCCTTCCTCCATGCTCGCCGCGGCCACCTGCTTTGCGATCGAATCGCCCAGTCGCGTGGCATCCGCATAGACGGTGTCGTGCTTCACTTCCGACACGCCGTGCGCACCCGCGCCGGCCGCGGCCGCCACCGCCACATGCCCGGCGACCGCGCCAACGCCGGCGGTCTCGGCTACGCCCGGCATATGGCCGCTGTCGGCATCCGCGACAAAGCTCTGCAGCGGTACCGGCGCGCCATTGGCAGGCTTGTACGAGATCCGGATGCTGGCACCGACCTCGCTCTTGCCGGCACCCAGGCCGATCAGCAGGCGCCGGCGGCTGGTGCCTTCGTCGATCTTGCGGAAGTCGCCCTCGACGATCAGCGCATTGGCGTTGGCCGGTGCCGGTGCATCGGAGCGCACCGCATTGAGGCCCTGCGCGCGCAGCTCGCGCACGATTTCGTTGGCAACCTGCTGGCTTGCCTCGGCGGCGGCTTGCGACTGCGCGGTGGCCGCCGAATCTCCCGTGGCCATCATCCTGACCTTCTGCACCAGGCCACCGTCGAGCTGGACCTGGCCAACATCGGCATTGAAGGTGTGCACGTAGATGACGTCGGCCTGCACCGGCTGCATCAGGCCCACCTGGTTGATGCCGGTGACGCCGGCGCTGGCGCAGCCCGCGGCCAGCATTGCGCCGGTGGCCAGGGCGGCAACGGTCAGGCGCCGGGTCTTGGTGGCAAGGGTCTGGAGAGTGGTACGCATGTCGGGTCCTTCATTGGCACGCAGGTGCCGTCGGTGGTCTGCAAGGGTGTCACCGACAATCTTTGGATCCGGGTCGGGATCCCGAACCATCGGGGAGCATGTGATCGCGTCGGGCTGCTGGTGTCGCTGTGCGTCGCGCCGCGGTGACCAAAGTATCGGAAACGCCGGCGCCGCACGCCAGGCAGCAATTATTTCGTCCGATGTCACGGCTCGTGGGGGCGTCGGGCCATGACATGCGGCGACATTTTTCTCGCATGGCGCCGGCGGCGTCCGCCCACTACATTTGCCTCACCGACGCAGCGACGGACTCCACCGACCGGAAACGCGTCCCACCCAACGCACTGGAATGATCATGCAACACCTCGGAAAGATCGCCCTCTATGCCACGTTCCTTGTCGTGGCGGCCTCGCTGGTCGAGGCCTTTTTCCTGGCCCGCAAGGCGCGCCGGCAAGGCAAGGCCTATCCCTGGCATGAGATGGGGCTGTCGCTGGCCGACATGGCCGGGCGCAAGCTGTTGGCGCTGCTGCCGCTGTCGCTGGCCACCCCGGTGTTCGCCTTTGCCTGGCAGCACCGCATCTTCACGGTCGAGATCAACAGCGCGCTGGCCGTGCTGCTGCTCTTCCTCGGACAAGAGTTCTGCTACTACTGGTACCACCGCGCCTCGCACCGCATCCGCTTCTTCTGGGCAACGCACGCGGTGCACCACTCGCCGAACGAACTGACGCTGGGCACCGCCTATCGCCTGGGCTGGACCGGCAAGATCACCGGCACCGCCATCTTCTTCGCGCCGCTGGTCTGGCTTGGCGTGCGTCCGGAAGTGGTGCTGGCTGTGCTGAGCCTGAACCTGCTGTACCAGTTCTGGCTGCATACCACGTGGATCCCCAAGCTGGGCTGGCTCGAATACGTGTTCAATACCCCGTCGGCGCACCGCGTGCACCATGCCTCGAACGTCGATTACCTGGATGCCAACTATGGCGGTGTGCTGATCGTATTCGACCGCCTGTTCGGCACCTATGTGGAAGAGCGTGAAGACGAGCCCTGCCGCTACGGCCTGGTCCACCCGACCACCACGCACAACCCGATCGTCAACCAGTTCGAGCACTGGGTCGGCCTGGGCAAGGACATGATGAAGTCAGGCAGCCTGCTGAACGCGATCGGCTATCTGTTGATGCCCCCGGGCTGGGCGCCGGACGGCAAGGGTGAAACCACCGAAAGCCTGCGCCGCCAGGCAGCGGCCCAGCGTGCGGTCGCGGTGGCGAGTGCGGAATAACGGCAGGAGGCGCAGTGAGGAAGCGGGCAGCGCAAGCTGCCCGCTTTTTTTGTCGCTTCGCGCTGTATCACATGGCATGGTGCGGAACGAGCGGTCGCCCACCCGCGCAAACGCGCTCATCCCAGCAGGTACTCCCGCGTCAGCTGGCGCGCCCGATGGAGCCGGCTCTTGACGGCAGCGCGAGTTTCGCCCAGCCGGTCCGCGATCTCGCCGATCGTCAGTTCGTTGAGGTCGCGCAGCACAATGATCTCGCGATAGTGGGGCGGCAGCGACTCCAGTGCGGCGGCCACATCAAGGCGCAGGTCGTCGACCGGCTGGCGGGCGAGCCACGCTTCCACCTTCTCGTCGTCCCACGGATCGGCGGACAGGGCATTGCGAGCCATCCGGTGGCACTCGCGCCGGACGATGGCAAACAGCCAGCTGGAGAACGCCGCCACCGCGCGCAGCGAGCCGACCTTGCGTGAAAGGATCAGCAGGCTCTCCTGTATGGCATCGTCCACGTCGGAGATCAGGCAGTTGCGCTGCGCATAGCGCCGGATGTCGGGCTGGCACACTTTCAGCAAGCGCTCGATGGCCGACACATCGCCGGCGCGGGCGGCATCGAGCAACGGTTGATGGCGGCCAACGTCCATGGCGTCAGCGGCGCTGCTGCAGGCGGCGGCCGACCATCGCGCACGCCGGGCAGAAGCCAAAGACGCCAGACAGCCCCAGGCCGCCGGCCGCTGCCACCAGCACCCAGTTCCACGGCGCAGACATCGTGGCCAATCCGCCAATCGCGATGGCCAGTGCCGCGATGATGCGCACGGCGCGCTCCCCGTTTGGCACATTCTTTACATAGAGCGCGGACTTCAGAAACGACATGATGTTCTCCCTGGAATCGAAATCAACGAGGTGAAAGGTTCCTCGCCCCCTAAGAGGCGCCGATTTGCCAAACGGATTCGCGAGAACAAAAAAAAATCTGGTTGCCGACAGGCCGCGCTACCGTGAAGTTAAGAACGCGCCACTTTCCAGCATGCCGGCGCAGTCCGCAGCCTCAGCGAGTCGAATGCGGACGGCAGGAAGGTGCCCGACACTATAAGCGAGTCACGCGGCGCTTTTTTTGCCAACGCAAACTAGGATCGCACCAGCACCAGCATGCCGTAGAACAGCATGGCCAGGAACAGCGTCTCCAGGACCATCAGCGCAACCGGCTTCCAGCCTACGGACAGGATGTCCTTGAGGTGAGTCTTCATGCCGATCGCCACCATGGCCATGACCAGGCACCACTGAGAGGCGAACTGCCCCGCCTTGACCAGTCCCGCGGGCAACCAGCCCGTGCTGTTGACCGCTACCAGCACCGCGAACGCCACGGCGAACCAGGGCAGCAGCGGCGGGCGCGGACCCTTTCCGGCTTCCCCCTGCGCGCGCTGATGCCGCTGCGACAACCACGCGGCCAGCGCGATCACCGGCAGCAGCATGGCCACGCGCATCAGCTTGACCAGCGTGGCCGCATCGCCGGCTTCGTGCGAGATGCTGTAACCGGCTCCCACCACCTGGGCCACGTCATGGATGGTCCCGCCAATAAAGGCTCCGGCCTGCAACGAAGGCAGCGCCAGCAGTTGCGCGATCATCGGGTACACCACCATCGCCATCGTCGACAGCGCGCTGACGGAGATCACCGTGAACAGCGTCGCGCGCTCCTTCAGCGGATGCTGGGGCATGGCAGCCGACAGGGCCAATGCCGCGGAAGCGCCGCAGATTGCCACGGCGCCGCCGGTGAGCAGGCCGAAGAACGTCTGGAATCCCATCAGCCGGGCCAGCACGATGCCGCACAGGATGGTCAGCGCCACCGCCAGTATCACCATGGCAACGGAGTGCCAACCCAGTGCCGCCACCTGCGAGGCCGTAATGCGCAATCCCAGCAGGGCCACACCCAGCCGAAGCACTTGCTTTGCGCTGAAGTCGATGCCTGAAGCGCTGGAGGATTCCCGGGACAGGAAGTTCAGCGCCATCCCCAACAGCAAGGCGAACAGCATCACCGGCGCCTGGTAATGCGCGGCGAGCGACATGGCCGCCACGGTTACCACCGAGCTGATGACCATGCCTGGCAGATAGCCCCGGACGGTGCTCATCCAGCCCGGATTCAGAAATCTTTCGGACATCAATGTCTCTCCAATGCCCGCCCTCATCGCGAACCGGAAAACGCCGGCGGACCCACTCTGCAATTTCCCATCCGACAAGCATGCTGCAGCGATCCGGTTTGCGCCATGCAAAGGATGCCAGCGGCTTTGCATTACATGCCACTGTCACCAATGAGCGGTCCCCGAAGCACGCCGATTCCGGATCGGCAGTGATCGCGCGGTCGTAACGCCGGCGATCGCCATGGCGGCGCGGATGCTGAAGGCGCCGCAGGCTGGCGTATCGTCCGGCGGCAACTGCCGCACGATGCCTCGCTACCAGCGGTGTGGATCTTTGCCTACAGTAAAGGCGGAGGCAGCTGGCCAGTGCCGGCGGCGCCGCCTTCGCCGTCTGGTCGCGCCCCGGGATGCCTGCCCGCCCGGGTTCCGCAGGCTCGAATGCTGTCGCACCCGGCATTGGGGGCGGGGCTTCGCCGCAGACCTTCGCCGTGGGCAGTTGCCGCCGGGTGCAAGCCAGTGTTGACTACTTCCCTCGACCCCCACGCCGCCGAGGTGCGGCCGCGCCTGCTCGATACCGTCGACCGCGTATGCGAGACGTGCTTCGGCCTGTTCATGGCCCTGACCTTCGTGGGCGCGGTATCGGCCGTCGGCGCCCCGGCGGATGCGCCACGCACGATGTTCTACACGGCGCTGGGCTGCAACCTGGCCTGGGGGCTGGCCGACGCCGTGATGTACCTGGTGCGCACGCTGACCGAGCGCGGGCGCAGGCTGTCCCTGGTCAAGGCGGTTCGCAATGCCGGCGACCCGGCCGACGCCATTGCGCGCTTGCGTGACGCGCTTTCGCCGGCATTGCGCACGCTGGTCGACGATGCCGAGCTGGAAGCGATGCGAGGACGCATCGCCCGCAATGCCAGTTTGCCCGCGCGCCTGGCGTTGACTGCACAGGATCTCCTGGCAGCCGCCGGGATCTTCCTGCTGGTAGTGCTTGCCACGTTCCCGGTGGCCCTGCCCTTCATCGTGTTTACGGAAGTCTCAACGGCGCTGCTGGTATCGCGAGTGCTGACCATCCTGATGCTGTTTGGGGCCGGCATCGCACTTGGGCGCCATGCCGGCTTCAGCGGATGGATAGCGGGTGCGGCGATGACGCTGGTCGGCATCGCACTGACCATCGCCATCATCGCGCTCGGAGGCTGACCATGCAGGCCGGGGGGATGGCAGCACGACTGCTCCTACGCTCGCTGGTGCTGGCCACGGCAACCGCGCCGCTGCCGTTGCATGCCGCCGAAGACGCGGTCACGCCCACAACCGCGCCCGCGACCGCGGAGGCGCCGGCGTGGAGCGGCGGGATCTCGGCTTACCTCAATCTGCCGCGCGGCAGCGAAGCCTATGTCACGGGCATCGCCATCGCCAAGCGCGGCGCCTTGCACCTGGAGGCGCGCAGCAACTACGAAGGCATGGATGCGTACTCGTTCTTCGTCGGCTACAACCTCGGCTGGGGAGAGGCCTTGCGGCTGGATTTCACTCCGATCCTTGGAGTGGTCACCGGCAGCACGCACAGCGTCGTGGGCGGGTTCGAGGCCACGCTGAGCGGCCGCTATGCCGATGCCTATGTCGAATTCGAGTACGTGCCGGACGCCGAGCCGTCCGGGTATGCCTATGCGTGGAGCGAGCTGGCCTGGCGTCCCCGTGACTGGCTGCGGCTGGGCCTGGCGGCCCAGCGCACGCGTGTGCCTGACAATGGCCGCAATCTGCAGCGGGGCGTGTTTGCGCAAGTGAAGGGCAAGCACGTCTCCGGCGCGGTCTACTGGTTCAACCCCGCCGCGCACGACCAGATCGCCGTGGTTTCCATCGGGCTGAGCTTCTGAGCCTGGTCCGGGCGCTCCGCGTACGCGTCAGTACGGTCAGATCCGGACGCGCGCGGTTTGCATCGCCCCGCTACCCGCACGCTTGCAGCGCGAGGGTCACCACGCGCAGCGTGGCATCGTCCGGACATGCGACGTCAACAAATCCAAAGCGTCTGGCCAGTCGCCGCATGCCGGTGTTCGACGACAGGACATAGCCTTCCATGCATCGATAGCCGCGGCTCCGGGCGATGTCGATCAGTGTGCCCAGCAGCCGGCTGGCCAGGCCCACCCGATGCCAGTCGTCGGCGACCGTGACCGCAAACTCGCAGGTATCGCTGCCCGGCACCGCGGCGTAGCGGGCACCACCCACAATGGACGAAGCCGTGCCTTCCGTGGCAAGCGCCACCAGCGCAAACTCGCGCTCGACCGCGGGATGCGTCGCGTGTTCGAGCATTGCTTCCGGCAGTTGCTGCATGGCAGCCATGAACCTGGCGTAACGCGCATCGGCCGAAAGCCTGTTGAATGCCGCCAACACCCCGGCCTTGTCGCCTTCGGTGATCTCCCGCACCAGAACTTGCCGTCCATCGCGCAGGGTCACGTTGAACGGCGCCAGGCTTGCCGCTTCAGACTTGTCTTGCATGGCAACGTTGATGTCTGGAAAGAAAACGGGTTGGTTGAATCGACTCCGCGCCGCATTGGAAGCCGGCCAAATCGACCGTGGTCCCGGCTTCACGGTGCGACGATCCGCTCGCGCAACGCCTCCCGGGTATGCCTGGCGATCATCAGTTCCTCGTTGGTGGGGATGACCCAGACCGGGACACGGCCCGAGGCCGGGCTGATGCGCGGTCCGTCGCTGGCGTTCGCTGCGGCATCCACGCTCACGCCGAGCCATGCCGCAAGCTGGCATACGCGCTCGCGGATCGGCGCAGCATGCTCGCCGATGCCCGCGGTGAAGACCAGCGCGTCCAGCCCCTGCGCGGCGGCGGCCAGCGAGCCAAGCTCGCGCGCGATGCGGTATGTGTATAACTCGACGGCAAAGCGGGCCTGCGCATCGTCGCTGCCGAGCAGCGCGCGCATGTCGCTCGACACGCCTGAGACGCCCAGCAGGCCGGATTTGCGGTAGATCAGGTCCTCGATCGCGTGGGCATCCATGCCGAGTTCGCTGATCAGGTACAGGATCACGCCCGGGTCGAGGCTGCCGCACCGGGTTCCCATCGGCAGGCCGTCCACCGCGGTAAAGCCCATGGTGCTGGCCACGCTGCGCCCCGCGACCAGCGCGCACATGCTGCTGCCGTTGCCGAGGTGTGCCACCACCGTGCGGCCCGCGGCCGCGCCCGCATCGACGCTCGGCAGGACGCTGGCGATGTACTCGTAGGACAGCCCGTGGAAACCGTAGCGCCTGACGCCTCGCGCGGTAATCTCCGCCGGCAACGCAAATGCCTGCGCCACTTCCGGCTGCGCGCGGTGGAAGGCGGTATCGAAACAGGCGACCTGCGGCAGTTCCGGACGCCGCTCGGCGAGGATGCGGATCGGCTTGAGGTTGTGGGGCTGGTGCAAGGGGGCGAGCGGGCAAAGCGTGTCCAGCTCGGCCAGCAGCGCATCGGTCACCCTTGCCGGCTGGGTGAAGCGTACTCCGCCATGCACCACCCGGTGCCCCACCGCGCCCAGCGTATGCCCTTCACCGTGGCCGCGCAGGAAGTCCGCCAGGAAGGCGATGGCACCCTCGTGTCCGAGTTCGGTGCCTGCGTCCCACCGCCTGGCCTCGATCTCGGCCCCCGCCGCGTCGGTGGCGCGGAATGCCGGCGCCGTATAGAGGCCTTCGAGGCTGCCGCGCAAGACTAGTCTCAGTGTATCGTCATGGGTATCGTAGGCACAGTATTTGATGCTCGACGAACCCGCATTCAGGACCAGGATCAGTTCGGCCATGGCATCACCCCGCCACCTGGCCGGATTCGCGGCGTGCCCTCGCCACCAGCGCGGCCACCGCGCATGACGCCAGCCGGGTCGTGACGGAGTCGGCGCGGCTGGTCAGGATGATGGGCACCCGCGCGCCCAGCACGATGCCCGCGGCGTCGGCGCCGGCAAGGAAGGTCAGGCTCTTGGCAAGCATGTTGCCAGCGTCAAGATCCGGCACCAGCAGGACATTGGCGCGCCCGGCCACCGGTGAATCGATTTTCTTGATCCGCGCGGCATCCAGGTTGATGGCGTTGTCCAGCGCAAGCGGCCCGTCGACGACCGCGCCGGTGATCTGGTGGCGGTCGACCATCTTGCACAACGCGGCGGCATCCAGCGTGGATGGCACCTTGGGGTTGACCGTTTCCATCGCCGAAAGAATCGCCACGCGCACCTCCTCGACCCGCAAGGCATGGGCCAGGTCGATCGCGTTCTGCAGGATGTCGGCCTTTTCGGCCAGGGTCGGGGCGATGTTGACGGCGGCGTCGGTGACGATCAGGGCGTCCTCATGCCCGGGCACGTCCATCACAAAGCAGTGGCTGATGCGCCGGGCGGTGCGCAACCCGCTGTCCCCCTTGACCACGGCGCCCATCAGCTCGTCGGTATGCAGGCTGCCCTTCATCAGCGCCTCGGCCTTGCTCTCGCGCACCAGTTGCACCGCGGCGGCCGCCGCCGCGTGGCTGTGCGCGGCATCGACAATCGGGTATTCGCGAATGTCGATGCCGGCTTCACGGGCAGCGTCCTCGATGCGCGAACGCGGCCCGACCAGGATCGGCGCGATCAGGCCCAGCCGGGCGGCCTCCACGGCGCCTTCCAGCGAAGAGCGGTCGCATGGATGCGCGACCGCGGTCGGCGTGGGTGGCATGGTCTTGCAGTAGTCAATCAGACGCTGGTACTTCTCATGCTTGGCGTTCACGGTTTGCTCCTGCGTCAGGTTCATCGGTGTCGGCCGGCAGCAACGGCATGCGCCCGCCGACGGCCCGCTACGATGCGCGGGTAAGCGGCACGGCCGCGCCGCGCGCGCGTTCCGGCCTGGCGCCCAGCACCGTGCGGATCCGCTCCAGCATCGCCTCCTGCTCGACGGTGGGCGTGGTGCCAAGCACGCGATCATCGGTACGCAGCTTCTCCGCCAGCGCCTGCAGCCGCTGGCGGTCGGCCTGATGCCTGAGCAAGGCCGGCAGCGTCGCGAGCGCCTCGTCGGGCGCGTAGCGCGTGATCAGTTCCTGCCGGCCGCGAACCTTGCGCCAGGCGTCCGGCTCCAGTTCCGGCAACAGGTCCGCATAGTCCGTGGCCAGCTCCTTGCGCAACTCCAGCCTGGACAGCGGCAGCGGCTCGCCCTTGCGGCTCAGCAGGCAGGCCAGCCGGGCGATGGCTTCGGCGTACCCGCCTTGCCCGGCCGCGGCCAGCGCCGCCTTGACTTCCGGCAGCTCGCGCGGGTCGGTCGCCGCCGGCGTGCCCGCATGCGCGGCAGGCTCGCCCTTGGGCTGGAACGGGAACAGGTTGGCGTACACGTTGAAGAAGGTGTACTCGGTCATCGCATCGCGCACGGCCCGATATGCGTCCAGTCCGGCGCTGAGCACTTCCGCGCCCGCCTGTTCCTGCCGGCGCAGCGGATGATCCGGCTCCAGCGCTTGCCGGTTGGCCTTGACCGCGTCGGCGGCGGGCTTCAGCCAGGCCATCCACGGATTCAGGTCCGAGAACAACCAGTTCTGCATGCGCAGCGGATGGAATTCGCGCAGCACCCGCGCTGTCATCTCGTTGGACACCGCCTGGACGTAAGGCTGCGCAAACAGCTCGTAGGCTCGCTGCGTGAAGTCCGACAGGTTGGCGACGGTCTGGAATGGCCGCTCGTCAACGCGCTCGAAGCGGTTAAGCCTGCCGGCGATGTCCTCGAGCGTATGCTCCTCGAAATCGACCTCGTACTCCACGCCATCGCTGCCCTTGCGCTCGTGGATGACCATGCCGTAGAGCCCCGGCGGCAGCAGCTCGATACTCTTGAGCACCGAGACGATCTGGGCGTGCTCCTTCTGCGCGACCTTGCCGGAGACAAAGATGCCGAGATGGCCGACACTGCGATGCATCATGCCGACGATCACCTGGCCGCGAGTCTTGATTTCCTCGGTACTGCCGTAGATGTCCACCACCCAGTTGAATGCCTGCTGCGGCGGCGTGATGTTGTCGCCCATCGAGGCAAACAGCACGATCGGCGAGCGGATCTCGCGCAGGTCGAACGCCTTGCCGCCGGCATTCCGGACGTCACCGCTCCATAGCTTGTTGCCGACGAACAGATTGCGCGTGATCCATTCGATCTCCTCGCGGTTCATCAGGTAGTAGCCGCCCCACCAGCGTTCGAACTCCAGAAAGCGCGGCGGCTCGGTATCGGCCTTCCGGTACAGGTTGTAGTACTTGTCCCAGAGACTGTTGGCGGGATTCAGGTTCTCGAAATTCTGGACCAGCCAGGCGCCATCAAACTTGCCGTTGCCCAGGTCCGCCGTGAACGAGGCCAGCCAGGTGCCGCCAAGGAGCCCGCCGGAATAGCGCATCGGGTTGTCGCCTTCGCCCTCGCTCCAGGCACCGCTCCAGTACGACATCGGCGCGCCGTTGATCACGATCGGCCCGGAGTCGTCTGGATCCGAGGCGCCCAGCATCATCGCGGCCCAGCCGCCCTGGCAATTGCCGATGATGGCAGGCTTGGGGCTGTGCGGATGCAGCGCACGCACCTTCCTGATGAACTGCTGCTCGGCCTCGCACACGTCCAGCAGGGTCTGTCCCGGCTCGGGATCGCGGAAAAAGATGACGAAATACACGGGATGGCCGGCACGCATTGCCACGCCGACCTGCGAGTCGTCCTTGAATCCGCCGATGCCCGGCCCATGGCCGGCGCGCGGATCAATGATGACGTAGGGCCGGCGGCTGTCATCGATCGTCACGCCCTCGGGCGCCGTGATCTTCAGCAGCGCATAGTTGACAGGCCGCTCGAAGTGGCGCCCGTCCATGATCGTTTCGTAGCCAAAATGCAGGACCGGCTTGAGCCCCTGCATGGTGTTCTCGACAAAGTGGTTGCCCCGTTGCCTGAGCGTGTCCCAGAACAGGATGGCGCGCTGCATGCTGTCGATGGCATAGGCATAGCTGCTCATCGGATCCATGTCGGCCATCGGCGTGGACGGTCCGGTACCCGGGGCTCCTACGGCCTGCTGCAGGCGGCCGCCATAGGCCTCCTGCGCGTTCTTCAGGCGCTTTTGCAGCACCATGCCGGTCTTGAGGCCGACTTCACGTGCGTGAACCAATTGCTTTGCTGCATCCATGCCGTTCTCCACTGGAAACTCTGTCACAGGGAAGCCAGGGAGCGGGTCGGCTCATCACGGCGATACCGTATTGACCACGCCCCCGGCCGCGGACGCCAGGAAAGAAGCCCGCCCGGGTGGCGGGCCTGGCACGTCCTGGAATGATTCCGGGCTGCTTTCCGGGCCTACTTGCCGGCGGCCGGCTGCACGGACACGGCAATGGCCTCGGTATAAACCGCTTCTACCCGATCGCCCTTCTTGATCTCCTTGAGACGTTCCGGATCCTCGACCATGAGATCCACGGTGCGTCCCTTCGGCCCCTTCAGGGTGACGGTCTTGGCGCTGGTGTTGACCGCGACAACGTCGGCGGTGACGGTCACCTCGCGCCCGACTGTGCCGCCTGGCTTTGCTCCGGGCGCCGCACGGTCCCCAATCTCGCGCTCGTTCATGGCAAGCGGCCCCTTGCCCTTCTTGAGGCTCACGGTCAGGGCCTCCTTGTATTCGATGGTGACCGTATCGCCGACCTTGAGCTGTTCAAAGTTCCTCGCCTCCGGCCCAACCACGAGGTCCTTGGTCTTGCCGTCGGCGGATTGCAGCGAGACCGTCCGCGTCGGCGCATCGATCTTGACGATCTTGGCAGTGAGCTTCGCCGTGCCGGTCGCGGTCGCCTGTCCTGGCGACTGCGTGACATCCACGCGGGTTTCGGGTTGCGCCCACACAGCAGCGGAAGCCGCGACCATCACCGCCGCAGCCAGTAGTGTTGTTCGTTTCATGCTGTATCCCCTCTGATCAGACTTGCCTTGCGCCCATTCGGGCTTCTGTGCCGCCCCTTGCTTCAGTTGAAGCGCTGTCTCGCTACGAGGGCGGAGATCTTGTGACTTTTCCATAACTTGCCTTGGAGACGCCTGGCAAGTTGCACTTGCCGCGTGACATGGCGTCACTGTCCGGATCGCGATCGCGATCGAAGGCGTGGCCGACGCGGCTGACCATGAAATGACTCCTGATGCGGGTATCCGAGGAATGGAGCGGCGAGGCGATCACGGCAAAGCCGCCGAAGCGCTTGCCGTTCACGGCATGGTCGTGCTGGCAGCTGGTTCCACGATGGGTGCGACCGGTGCCCGGCGTTCAGCCCTCTGCATGCGTGTCGCTCCGAACTCTAGCTTCAGTCGTGGTCGCAACAGAACTGAATCTTTTCGGAAGACGAGATGAGAAAAATTTCTTTCGCGGACGGCCGGATGAATGACCATTCATCGCTGCGTGCGCTATGCTGAACTGGCGCGGCGCATGCCGCGCCGCCTCCCAGGAGAACGATCATGCGTTATCGCCTCTCTGCCTGCGTGGCCGCCGTGGTGGCGAGCCTGGTGCTGGGCGCCTGCGCCACCCTTCGGCCCCTCGAAACGGCGCAAGGCATGATCGGCGCTCCGCAGAATGCCGTGCGCGATACCTTCGGCACTCCCACGGAGACCTACCAGCTCGCCGACGGCACCACCCGGTGGATCTATTCGAAGCAGCCGCTCGGGTTCGAGGTCTATGCGGCAGACTTCGACGCGAACGGCAAGCTGACAAGGTTCCGGCAGATGCTCACCGAGAAAGAAATCTACGAAGCGCGCCCGGGGGTCTGGACCAAGCAGGATGTTGCCGAGCGCTTCGGCCATCCGCGCGAGCCCATCCAGTTCTATCCGCTGATGAAGCGGGAAGCCTGGTCCTACCGGCTCTACGCAGGCGCCTACATGCCCGCACATTTCAGCGCCTATTTCGACGAACGCGGCGTTCTCGACCGGACCATGATCATCCTCGACGCGATCGGCGGCGACGCGCGCGACAGCAGCAAGTAGGCCGGCCGTCTGCTGGCCGCCTTCCCGCAGGCTGACGGCGTCGCATCCCGCTCGCCAATGACAATGGCGCCGGGCAGGCCAGGGCGCGGCCTGTCCGGCTCCGCATGTCAGCCATCGACGAACGAAACGAACTCGTCCAGTTCCAGCTTGCAAAGCTCCATGTTGTTTTCCGGCATGCTGTTGTCCGCATAGCCGAGTGACATTCCGGCCACGATCATGTCCCCGTCGGGAATGGCCAGGCTTTCACGAAGCACCGGGGATTGCAGCGACCAGATCTGCTGCGGGCAGGTGTCCAGCCCGCGCGCGCGCGCGGCCAGCATGAGGTTCTGCAGGAAGCAGCCGTAGCAGATGAAGCTGGCCCACTCCAGGCGCCGGTCCATGGTGAAGATCAGTCCCACTGGCGCATCGAAGAACCGGAACTGCCGCTCGACGTCGCGCCGGCGCCCGGCGATATCGCTCCTGTGCACGCCCTGCGCATCGCCCAGCATCCCTCGGAACGTGTTGAAGCGCGACAGGAATGGCGCCGGCAATTCCGCTGGAAAGAACGGGTAATCGGGCGCCAGTCCCTGAGGATCGGCGCGATACGCCTCGACCGCCGCTTCCGCAATCGTCTCGCGCGCCTTTCCGGTCAGCACATAGCAGCGCCAGGGCTGCGTGTTGCTCGAACTCGGCGCGTATTTCGCGACCGACAGGATGTCCCTGACAGTCTCGATCGGCACCGGCTGGTCAAGGAAGCCGCGCTTGCTGTGGCGTCCGCGGATCAGCGCTTCTGTTACCTGGATTGCCTCCATCTTCATGTCTCCGTTCTAGTGGTTGGGGTCGCTACGGTGGAAAAGATCATAGACACGCCCCCTGCCTTGTGAAGATGGCAATGCTTGAAAGCTTCGTTCGGAAGCGGCGAACGACCGGCGCTCGTCCGCACAGGCCCGGCGTCCAGATTTCTGGACGCTTCGTTCGCAAATCCCGCGCGCACGCGCTGGCGCGATTCGCCTATCGTCCTACTCGGGATCGGAGACCCGATCGCATACGAAAACATGGGGAGACGTGGAATGAACCAGTTGAAATGCCTGCCACAGGAAGAGATTGTCTGGGGACACGACGTGCTGAAAACCGTCGCGGCCTCCATGGGGAACTACGGCATCCGCCGTCCGATCACGTTCACCGTCGAATTCCTTGAGGCATTGAACCGCGAGCACCTGCAGCCCGCCATCGGCGACGGCGTGGGCACCTTCACCGGCCTGCCGCCGCATGTGCCCGATTTCGCCGTGCGCGACGGGCTGCGTGCCTGCATCGAGGCCGATGCGGGGTCGATCATCGCGCTCGGCGGCGGCTCCGTGCTCGACGCCGCCAAGGCAGTCTCGTACCAGCATTTCCAGCAGACCGGCCGCTACCTGCCGATTGCGGCGATTCCGACGACACTGTCGGGGTCGGAGTTCTCCCACTACTTCGGCGTGACGGAAACGGGCGGCCCGCAGAAGTTCAAGCGCAGTCATGCCGTGCGGGAAACGACTCCCAGGCTGGTGGTGCTCGATCCCCGGATGATCGTCGACACGCCCCGCATGCTGCTGCTGAGTTCGGCCATCAAGGGGATCGACCATGCGGTGGAAGGCATGCGCCGGGTCGATGTGGATCACCCTCACGCCATCCTTGCCGCCAGGGGCGTGGAGCGCTTCCTTGCCGTGCTGGAGAAGTGGCCGCGCAAGCTCGAGACGCGCGAGGCCATCGCGGGCGGCCTCGTGTCGGCCGACGACCTGCTGCGGCTTCAACTCGCCGCGTGGCAGTGCTACTTCTATCCCGCTTCGGTCATCTACGGCCTGAGCCATCGCATCGGGCACATCCTCGGCGGGACCTTCGGGGTACCGCACAGCATGACATCGTGCATTGCGCTGGCGCCCGTCATCCGCGCCTGCGCCGGTGCCTACGGCCGCAAGCTCGAAATATTCTCCACGGACCGTGGCAGCCGCGCGCCCGCCGCGTTCCTCGCCGACCGCATCGAGGCAGCCGTGGACGCACTGCAATTGCCCAGCCGGCTCGCCGATCTCGATTTCGACCGGGCAAAGCTTCCCGAGATGGCTGCCCTGCTCAGGCAGAACTATCCGTCCGAGGTCGCCGACCTTGGCGACGATGCCGGCACCAAGCTGGATGCACTGCTGGAGAGCCTGTGGTAACGAACGACCAGCCATCCGGCAGCTTCCCGCATCCCGCGGGCCTGCGCCACGCGCTCCAAGCCCTCGCCAGCCGGCAGATCAGCGCGACAGGCCTGACCGAAGAGGCGCTGCGCCGCGCGCAAGCCAGCAGGCAATCGGTCAACGCGTTCGCCGCCATCGACCGGGAGCGCGCCCTGAAGGCCGCCGCGGAAAGCGACCGCCGCTACGGCGAGGGCAGCCAGCGTCCGCTGGAAGGGCTGCCTATCGCCATCAAGGACCTGATCGACACCAGGGGCATCGAAACACTGTACGGATCGGCCGCCTACCGCGGCAATGTTCCCGCTGCCGATGCCGACATCGTGAAGGCATTGACGGGATGCGGCGCCATCGTCATCGGCAAGACCACCACCCACGAATTTGCGTGGGGCGTGACGACCGCCAGCCCGAGCTTCGGCGACACCCTGAATCCCCTCGACCATTCCCGCATTCCCGGCGGCTCCAGCGGCGGCGCTGCGGCGGCGATCGCCGATGGCGCGGTCATGGCGGGCGTGGGCACCGATACCGGCGGCTCGGTCCGGATTCCGGCCGCGCTCTGCGGTGTCGTCGGCTTCAAGCCGACGCTGGGCACACTCTCCACGCGCGGCGTGTTTCCGCTGGCACCCACCTGCGACCATGTCGGCCTGCTTGGCGGACAGGTCGATGACGTGCTGGTGCTGGCCGATGCCGTTGGCATCGGCATCCCGCGAAGCGATGCAAGTCCTTCCGCTCGCCTCGGCATCATCCGACACATCGCGCCGGTTCCGCCGAGTCCGGAGATCGCCCGCGCCTTCGATGATGCCGTGGAGCGGCTGGCACAGCGATTCGCCTGCGTGGACCTCGGCAGCACTGGCCGCTCCGATGTCATGTTCGATGCCATGTTCGATGCCATCTTCGATGCCTTCGCGGCCATCGTCCTCATCGAGGGCGGAATCGAGCATTTCCGCCGCCACGACTGGGATCGCATCGCCACGCAATACAACCCCGAAACGGTCGACAGGCTCAGGCGCGCACAAGCCATGGACCTGCACGCCTATGCGGCCGCCCAGCAGGCCAGGCGGCTTTTCACGGCCCGGCTGCATGAAGTGATGTCGACGCTCGACTACCTCGTGCTGCCGACCTGCCCCTGCACCGCCCCGCCCCGCGATGCCGGCACTGTCGACATCGGGAACTGGACCGGCACCGTCCGCCAGGCCCTGATGACCTATACCGCGCCGTTCAACGTCGCGGGATTTCCCGCCATCTCGATTCCCCTGCCGTCCCGCGACGGCGGCCTTCCGTCTGCCTTGCAGATCGTCGCCAGGCCCGGCGGCGACGGCGCGCTGCTGCAGGTCGCGCAGCAGATGGAGTCGATGCTGGGGACCGTCTCCGACCGCCTCCACCGCACCAGACTTGCCTGACCACACCACCACGAGGAGACCAAAATGAACGATATCGTCAAGCCCGTCAAACCCGCCTCCGCGGCGCCGGCCGGAACGCCTGCCGGAACGCCGGCCGGGCATACGCCATACAGTGACTGGCTGCAGACAGACGTGCTCCACTCGCTGCAGCGCCCCGTCAGCGATCATCCCGGCGAGCATGCCTGGATCGTGTCGGCGCAGGTGTCCGAGCTCTACTGGATGCTGATCATCAAGGAGATGCAGGCCGCGCAGGTGCAATTGCGTGCCGATGACCTGCCCGGTGCCTGCCGGACGCTGCGGCGCGTCGTCGCGCACCACGAGCCGCTCAATGCCACGTGGCGCTCCATCGCCTGGATGACGCCGGTCGACCTGCTGGCGATCCTGTCCTGCGTTGGCCCGAAGTTTGGCAAGGACACCGCGCTCCAGGGCTGGACCTACCGGCAGATGGTCTACCTGCTCGGCATCAAGCAGGAAGAGCACCTGCAGCACTTCCTGCCGCAGCCCCAGCGCTGGGAACAGCTCAGCAAGGCGCTGGCGGAGCCGAGCCTGTATGACGACGTGCTCGCCCACCTGAGCCGCAAGGGCTTCGCCGTGCCGGCGGTGGCGCTCGACCGCGATTTCAGTGCGCCCTACACGCCGGACAAGGCGGTCGAGAACGTCTGGCGCGACGTCTACGCCGACCCGGACCAGCACCGCGAACTGCAGCAGCTCGGCGAGACGCTGGCCGATATCGCGGAGGGATTCGCCGCATGGAAGCACCTGCACCTGATGGCGACGCGCCGGACCTTCGGCGCCAGGCCGGCCTACTTCGGCACCGAGGGCATTGCCTGGCTCCTGCCGACCATGAACGAGATCCCGTTCCCGGAACTCTGGTCCGCGCGCGGCTTCATCGGCGATGCGCCCGCGGTGTGTCCGCACGCCCGCGGACAGGGAAACGCCCGGGCTGCGGAGTGACGTGATCAACCATGAGCCGGGAGAACCCATGCACAACTTGCTGAGAAACCTGGCAGCCGGCGCCCGCGCTGCCATCGCCGATCCTGCGCGGATCACCACGGTGGGAACCGATGCCAACCCGCGCTTCGAGCTGTTCCACGCCGCGAGTTCGCTGTGCTCGCAGAAGGTCCGCACGGTGCTGTTCGAGAAGCAGTTGCCGTACCGATCGAACGATATGCAGATCCTGAGTTCGATGGGCCCGGACGGCGTCATTCCCGCCGAGCACTATCACCCGCCCTATGTGCGCCTGCGGCTGAAGGCCGGACTGGAAATCGGGCGGGAATTCGTCAGCGGCTATAGCGGGCGCCCTTCCGTGGAGACCGACGGCTTCGATCCGTGCGCGGTGCCGTTGCTGGTCGACTACGAAGCCTCCCGGGTGATTGCGGATTCCCGGCGCATCTGCTGCTATCTCGACACGGTATCGCACGCACCCATCCAGCTCTTGCCGGACGATTCGCTGGCGCGTACGGAGGTGATGCGCCAGGTGCGCATCATCGACCAGATGCCGAACGGCGCGCTGCTGTATGGCTCCCATCCCGACGCCGACCGGCGGCCCGAGGCGCTCAGGACGGTCATGGAAACCATCTACGACCACAAGATCGCGGCGCTCGAGGCCATGCTCGCCGACAATGCCGGGGACGCCGAACTCGTTGCCGCCTATCGCGCCAAGATCGCGAAGGAACGCGGCGGCCGGGCGCTGCGCCGCGATGCCCCCTTCCAGCGCGCGGCCCGGGATCAGGTCGAAGTCGCGCTGAAGGAGCTGGACCACACGCTGGAATCCGCACCGGCTCCGTATCTCGCGGGACACGCGTTCTCCCTTGGCGACGTGCTGTGGGGTGTCAACCTGGTGCGGCTGGCGTACCTGGGTCTTGCGCCGATGTGGGACGAGCTGCCCAACGTTGCCCGCTACGTCGACGCGCTGGTCAGGCGGCCTTCGCTGTGCAAGGAGGCGGTCCGCGCCACGATCGACTCGTTGCCGCCATCGCGCGGGATGGATGCCATGGAAGGCGGCATGGGGGCGGCGCCGGCCTGAGCTGTTGCCATCGCGCCTTCGGCCTGTGCCGGTGCGGGAAATTGGGGCGGAGACTGCTGGTCTACGCCCCAGATTGCTGACAAAGCTGGCGTATCACATTGTTTGCTCCCCTCTCCCGCTTGCGGGAGAGGGGTTGGGGGAGAGGGTAAGCGCGTGCCAAGCACGGCGACGCCTCACTGCGTGGATACTCCTGCCCTCTCCCCCGCCCCTCTCCCATAAATGGGAGAGGGGAGACAACATTCGCTGCTGACAAAGCTGGCGTACCAGATTGTTTGCTCCCCTCTCCCATAAATGGGAGAGGGGAGACAACATAGGCAGCCTTGGCTTTGTCAGCAGCTTCGGGCGGAGACTGCGAGTCTCCGCCTTTTCTTGCCATCAGGCTTCTGCTTTCAGACTGCCACAGGCTCCGGCTGGACGTGCAAGGCACGGGCGACAGTCGTCACCCTGCGCCCCTGGAACCGTGCAACTTCCAGGTGGTCGTCGTCGGGCTTCACGGCGTCACGTTGCGAGACGTGGGTCGCGCCGTACGGGGTGCCGGCCTTGAACATCGCCGCGTCGGCATAACCCAGCGGCACGATGATCAGGCCCAGGTGCGCCATGGGCGTGTAGGCCGCCAGCAGCGTGGCCTCATTGCCGCCGTGGCGCGAGGATGTCGAGCCGAACACCGAGCCCACCTTGCCGTTGAGCTTGCCCGCGAACCAGAGGCCGCCGAGCCCGTCGATAAACGACTTGAGTTCGGCCGAGATCGTCCCGAACCGCGTCGGCGTGCCGAACACGATGGCGTCGGCCCACTCGGCATCGGCTTCGGTCGGCGCCTCGTATTTCGCGTTCATCTCCGTGGCGTTCTCGAGCCAGCCCGGCGCCTGCCGCATGACGTCGGGGCCAACGAACTCCCGTACGCGCCGAACGCGCAGTTCGGCACCAGCCTCGAGGGCGCCCTCGGCGACGGCCTTGGCCAGCATCTCGGTGGAGCTGTTCCGTGAATAGAAAACGATCAGTACTCTTGGCTTGCGCATATCGATCCCTTGTAACGTCATGCAGAAATGGGCTCGAGCCGGCCCAGCAGTTCATCCTTGCGATCCGCCAGCCAGGGCGGAAGCTGGAACTCCTCGCCGAAATGGCCGGGCGCTTCGTCGATCGCGAAGCCGATGTCGGTGGTCGTGGCCTCGAACATCACGCCGCCGGGCATCTTGAAGTACATCGAGCGGAAGTAGTTGCGGTGCACGGATTCCGACGTATCGATGTAGCCCATGGCAAACAGCTTCTCCTTCAGTACCGCCTGCTGTTCGACGTTGTCCACCGCGAAGGCCACATGGTGGATGGTGCCTTCGCCGTAGATCGACGAGCCCTGGTGCCGGTCCGGCTCATGCTGGAACTCGACGATCGTGCCCGGGCCGCCGGTGTACGTCTCGAAGCGGTAGTAGGGCCCCGCCTGGCCAACGTTGCGGAAGCCGATCGCTTCGCTCATGAAGCGGATCGATTCGGCGACATCGCGCAGCGACAGCGTGATGCTGTGTACGCCACGGATGGCGTGGACTTCGGGGATATCGCTGGCCACGCAAGCCGGGCGCGGGTCGAGGTCCGTTTCGACGAGATCGAACTCGATGCCGCACGGATGCTGGAAGCGCTGGCGGCGCTCGCCGAAGCGCTCGACGATCTCGCTGTCATACGGCACGTTCATGGCATCGAAGCGGCTGCGCCAGAATTCGAGCGAGCCCGTGGGCACCGAGTAATTGATGACCCGCACCTGGCCCGATCCCTGACGCGCCATGACCCCCCGCTGGCGGAACGGGAACGACGTCACCAGGGTCCCCGGATCGCCATTCGCGTTGCCGTAGTAAAGGTGGTAGATGGGATCTTCGCCGTCGAGAAGCACGGTCTTCTTCACGAGGCTCTGGCCGAGCAGCTTGACGTAGAAGTCCACGTCTTCCTGCGCGTGCCGCACGCCGGCGGTCAGGTGATGGAATCCCTTGAGCATTGACATTGTCCTCTCCATTTTGAAATAGGCATGTAGAAACAGCGCAGAGCCGCTCCTGCGCAACAGCTTATGACGGCAGAATCCGCTTGGGCAGCCGTCCCGGGTTGTACGCAGGGTTCGGCAAACTTGGACAATGGCGGCCTGTGAGGCGCGGTGCGCCCGCCGGGCGCCGGACGGAAAAATCCCGCGGCGGCCGGGCCGCAGGCGCGGCGGGGCGCCAAGGGCTTGCCCGGGTGGCAGCGGGCGGCGGCGCTGGAGTATGATCGGCGTCACCCACTCGCCCCCTCAACAAACGCCGCCGGCATTGGAATGGCCGGCGAGTCCCCATGCCATGCTCGATCTGAAGGACGTCTATTACTTCGTGCAGGTGGTCGACCGCGGCGGATTCACCGCGGCTGGCGAGGCGCTCCGGCTCCCGAAGTCAACGCTGAGTCACCGTGTCAAGGAACTGGAAGCCTCGCTGGGCGTGCGGCTCATCAACCGGACCTCGCGCCAGTTCGCGATGACGGAGGTGGGCCAGGAGTTCTACCAGTACGCCATGGCGCTGATGCGCAGTGCGGAGCTGGCCGAGGAAGCCATGCGTCAGCGGCTGGCGGAGCCGAGCGGCGTCATCCGCGTGACGGTGGCTGTGGACATTGCCCAGTTCGCGCTGCGCCACGTCCTGCCGACCTTCCTCTCCGACCACCCCAAGGTAAGGATCGACGAAACCGCCACGGACAGGATCGTGGACATTGTCGGCGAGGGGTTCGACCTGGCGATCCGGGGCCATCTCGGCCAGCTGCAGGACTCCAACCTGGTCCAGCATCCGCTGGCCAGGACGCCTTGGTATCTCTTCGCGGGCAGCGACTATCTCGAACGGACGTCAATGCCGACACAACCCGAGGACCTTGCGTCTCACGCCATCATCGCCATGGCGGGCAAGTGCGCTTCGCAATGGCAATTGCAGGGCCCGGACAAGCGCGTGGTCACCGTACCGTTCGAACCGAGATTCCTGAGCAACAGCCTGATCTCGCTGAAAGAGGCGGCGTGCGCGAACGTCGGCGTTGCCGCGCTGCCGGTGTACGCCTGCCAGGCCGAGCTGAAGGCGGGCGAGCTGCGGCAGATATTGCCGGAATGGATCGCCGCGGACGCACGTATCACCGCACTCATTCCCTATCGCACGGGCCTGCTGCCGGCGGTGCGCACACTGGTGGACTATCTCGCCGTGGTGCTGCCCGAGGTGACGGCGTTCGACCGGCACTGAGCCTGCCGAGAACGCCCTCGTACGGCACTTGCACGCCAGACCTCGGGTTTATCACGCTATCGATTGAGGCCGCAGCATGAAAGACACACTGGAATTCCTCTACCAGGCCGCCCCTGCCCGCGTCGTCTTCGGCGCCGGCAGCCTGCAGCACCTGGAGCGCGAGATCAGCCTGCTCGGCGCGCAGCGCGCACTGGTGCTGAGCACCCCGGGGCATCGCGCAGGGGCGGAGGCCATCATCGCCCGCCTTGGCCAGCGGGGCGCGGGCCTGTTCGACCGCGCAGTCATGCATGTCCCCATCGAAACTGCCCGGGCGGCCCGCGAAATGGCGCGCGCCTGCCATGCCGATTGCGCCATCGCATTCGGTGGCGGCTCCACGATCGGCCTGGGCAAAGCCATCGCACTGGAAAGCGATATCCCCATCCTGGCGATTCCGACGACCTATGCGGGCAGCGAGATGACGCCGATCTATGGCGTCACCGAAGACGGCATCAAGCGCACCGGCAGCGATCAGCGGGTGCGCCCGAAAGCCGTGATCTATGACCCGGAGCTGACCGTCAGCCTGCCCGTCGGCCTGTCCGTCACCAGTGGCATCAATGCCATCGCGCACGCCGCGGAAGGGCTCTACGCCAGCAATGCCAACCCGATCATGAGCCTGATGGCGGAAGAAGGCATCGGCGCCCTGGCACGGGGCCTGCCGGGCATACACGCGGCTCCGGACAGCATCGCGGCGCGCGGCGATGCGATGTACGGCGCCTGGTTGTGCGGCACGGTGCTGGGCAATGTCGGCATGGCGCTGCACCACAAGCTGTGCCATACGCTCGGCGGCAGCTTCAATCTGCCGCATGCCGAGACCCACACCGTGGTGTTGCCGCATGCGCTGGCGTTCAACGCCGCCGCCGCGCCCGAAGCCATGCGGCGCATTGCCCGCGCCCTTGGCACCGATTCCGCCGCGGGTGGCGTCTATGACCTGGCGCTGCGGCATGGCGCGCCGACGTCGCTGGCCGAGCTCGGCATGACGCCTGCCGACCTGGACCGGGCCGCCGACATTGCCAGCGCGAATCCATACTGGAACCCGCGTCCGGTTACGCGCGCCGCGTTGCGCGAACTGCTGCAGGATGCCTTTGACGGCCGGCGCCCTGCCTGACTCGCGGTGACCCGTGCCGCAATCGGCCAGGATTGCGGCATCAGGCCAGGAGAACAGCCATCAGATCGGCCACCAGTCGATCGGCTTCGGCCTGACTCCTGAGATTTGTGAAGCCCATCATCAGGCCGCGACGCCCCGGTTTCCCATGCCTCCATGCGGTCAGCGAATGGAGGCCGAATCCCGCCTGGCGGGCGCGCCTGGCCATGGCCTCATCATCGAGATCGTCCCTGACGTCCACCAGAAGGTGCATCCCGGCGTCTTGCAGGCGCACGGCAAAACCATTCTCCCGATAGGGAGCCAAGGCTTGGGCCAGCATCGCACGCCGGCCGGCGTAGAGCGTCCGCATGCGCTTGACATGGCGGGAAAAATGCCCCTCCGCGATAAACATCGCCGCCACTGCCTGCAACAGCACAGGGGAACCGCCATGCGCCGTATGTCTGCATGCAATATCGAAGACAGGCACCTGGCTTGGTGGCACTACCAGATATGAGAGCCGCAGCCCCGGCGAAAGTACCTTGCTAAGGGTGCCGCAGTAGAAGACCCGGTCGGAGTTGTCCAGGCTCCTCAGGGCCGGGACGGAATGGCCGCGGTAACGGAACTCCCCGTCGTAGTCGTCCTCGACGATCCATGCGCCACGTTTTTCAGCCCATTCAAGCATCTTTAGCCGCCGCTCCAATGACAGCGCAACACCAGTCGGACATTGATGGGACGGCGTCACCACCGCGAGGTGTGCCTTCGAAAAATGCCGGACCCCATATTCCACGTTGATCCCATCGTCATCGACCGGCACATTCCTGGCATGCACCCCCCGCCGCTTGAGCGTCTGTGCCGTCGGAGGATAGCCAGGGAACTCGACCCAGGCGTACTTGCCGGCAAGCATCAGCGCATCCACGATCAGGGAAAGGCTGGCCGTAAAGGCTGGAAGCACGTAGATATGGCGCTCTCTGACGTCGAGCCCGCGTGACCGTTGCAGGTATGCCGCCAGCGCTTCCCGCAGCGGACCGTAGCCGGCGGGCGGCGGCTTGGTCAGCAAGCTGGCATTGCGCGCCTGCAAGGCCACCAGCCGTGCCCAGAGCTTGCGGGGAAACTTGTCCAGGGCGGGCAGTCCCATCTGCAAGGGCACGGGATAGATCCCGTCCGTTTCGATGGAGAGCTCATCCGTTGCCAGCTCCAGCGGCGTGCGCCTGGCACGTGGCGTGGCCTTTGCGGCACGGACCTGCGGCGAACCTGGCCGCTCCATCACGAAAGTACCGGAAGAACTTCTGGTGACCAGGTATCCTTCGCCAACCAGCCTTTCGTACGCCGCCTCGACGGTACCGCGGGCCACCCCCAGTTCCATTGCGTACGCCCGCAAGGAAGGAACCTGTTCCCCAGGCTTTAGCTGTCCATCCTCGATCAGGGCGCGGATTCGGCCATAGATCTGCTCATGCAGGGGCGCCGCATGGGATACCTGCCGGACCAGGGACTTCGTCATGCCAGGCCTCTTGTATCAGTGCAACAGCCCGGTGCGAAGGGAGCGCAGAGGGCGAACCAGGGCAAGCTACCCCCGGTTCGCCCTGCGCCAGCCTGCCGTTCACCAGGCACTGTTTGATACTAGGCGCTCAATTGCCACGTGACGGGTACGTTCTCGGCGAGCCCACGGGGGGGTTGACCGAAGCATCACATTCACGAGCCAGGCCATTCCCTATGAAGCGGTGCAGGCCGCAGGCAGGCGCCACCCAGTCAGCATTCGGCTTCCCGGGCGGGCACGGTGAACTGAAACACGGCCCCGCGCGGCTCATTGGCAGTGGCCCACAGCCGGCCGCCGTGCGCGTCGATGATCGAACGGCAGATCGACAGTCCCATCCCCAGGCCTGTGGGTTTCGTTGTGTAGAACGGCGCAAACAACTGGTCCATATGCTTCTGCGCAATTCCCGGACCCGAATCGGCAACCTTCACCAGAACGCAGCCATGGTCTGCATTGGCCGTGGCAATGTGCAGCTGTCGTACACCGTCGCTGACGCCGCTCGTCGCCTCGAGCGCATTGACGATGAGGTTCACCAGCACCTGCTGCAGCTTCACGCGGTCTCCTTCGATGCACGGCAAACCCTGCGTCAGCTGCATCTGTACCGTGGCCTCGTATTTGCCGGCCTGCCCGCGCGTAAGTTCGACCACTTCGCCAATGGCCGCGTTGATGTCCACCAGTTCCTTGCGCGGCGGCGCCTTCCGGATCATCGAGTGGATGCGGCCGAGCACGTCCCCGGCGCGATTGCCGTCCTTGATGATGCGGCCGATCGCCTCTGTGGCTTCCTGCAATTCCGGCGCTGGAAAACTGAGCCAGCGCAGTGCCGCCTGCGCGTTGGTCACGGTCGCCGCAATCGGCTGGCTGACCTCGTGGGCGATCGAGGCCGCAAGCTGGCCCATTGTGGCAACCCGGTTTGCATGGGCCAGTTCCGTCTGCACCTCGCGGTAGCGCCGCTCGCTCTCGCGCACCCTGTCTTCCGCCTGCTTGCGCTCGGTCAGATCCAGCACGAAGGCCACGCCCTCCCTCGCGCTCTCATCAAATGCAGCCAGGCCGACGATGACAGGGACACGTCTGCCATCCTTCGTCTTGTATTCCTTCTCGAATGGCTGGGTGTACCCGACCTTGATCACCTCGGCCAGAGCCTGCTCGCAGAACGCGATCGATTCCGGCGCCGTCAGGTGGCGCCAGTGCATGCGGCCGGAGACCAGGTCCTCACGCGCGTACCCCACCATGCGCAGAAACGCGTCATTGGCTTCCAGAATTTCGCCTCGCTGATTCCAGACAATGATGCCGATGATGTTGGCATCCACCAGGCGCCGGATCTTGGCCTCCCGTTCGGCCACGTGGCGATACAGCTGCGCATTCTCTATCGAGACCGCAGCCTGGGAAGCCACGAGCTTCAGCACGGCAATGCGGACCGGGCTGAACGCGCGCGCTGTCAGGTTGTTCTCGAGGTAGAGCGCACCAGTCAGCTTGGCCTGATTCATCAGGGGAAGGCAGAGGATGGAGCGCGCGCGATGCTGGCGGATGTATGCGTCCGCGGCGACACTGGGTTCCAGGGCGGCGTCATCGAGCACCAGGCTTTCGCGCGTGCGCAGCACATGATATAGCACCGATTCCGCCAGTTTCATTGCGGTCACCGGCGCTTCGCATGCCTGCACAACGATCGCGTCGCCCGCGGTGAAGGCTTCCGCCACGATCTGCTGCCGCGTGCCGTCCGAAAGAACAAGCAGGCCGCGCTCCGCTCCGGCCTGTTCCACCGCCATGCGCATGACCATGTCAACCAGCTTGCCCAGGACGATCTCGCCAGACAAGGCCTGGGATACCTTGAGCACCATGGTCAGGTCGAGGTGTTCGACCGGCGTTGCAATCGTCATGGTCGGTTCCGGGGAGCGCTCCCCTGTCCTCAGGAAGGGATAGCGGTCCTCGAGTTGCCGCACCTTGCCGTCAGCCCCCCAGCGCAGATAACCGTAGCGCGCATCCTGCAGGTAAAGGCGTGCGATCTTCTCCAGCCGTCGCCCGGCGTAGAAGTGGGACGCGAGTTCGTTCGCAAGCGCCTCGTTGTGGACGAAATTGCTGTCCTGTGCGGCGTGAATGGCCTGCTCGTAAAGGCGTTCGGCATCGAGGACGCGGTTTTCGATGCGGGCAATCTCGGCAGCCACCAGCGCGGCACGGTCCGCGAAGTTTGCAGGGCAATTGTCCGCCCAGACCTGAAGCTGCCGCTGATGCGCGGTCATCGCCGCCAGCGCCTGTGCACACTCGTCCGCCGTGGCACCGTCACACAACGCCGCGGCCTGCGCCAGTGCGGCAAAGAAGTGATACTCGGCCTCTTCGAAGAAAGAGGTCGAAATCCGCAGCAATTGCCGCGCACGGGCAGCGGCCCGCATGGCCGCCCGATGGTCACCAGCCAGATAGCGCGCCTGGAGCTTGCGGATCCAGTACCAGCATTCGGCCAGCGCAAGATCCGGGCTGCTGCCGAGATGCTGCTCGGTGCGGCGCTCATCGAAATGTTCATCGTCGAAGCCGCCGAAGGTCCGCGTCAGGCCACGCAACGTGCGTATGAGGGCCAGCTGGGAATCGATGAAATCGACGACCAGGCCGAAGCGCACCTTCCTGGCATATGCCTGGCCGCAATGGGCTTCGGCCTGCACCTCGGCCAATGGCTTGCCCGCAAAGATCAGGTCGGAGGCAAGACTGTTGCCGACGTAGGCGCCGTAAGGCAGATCTCCGTTACGGTTGGCTGCTGCAAACGCGCGGCGCAGCAGCGGCTGGCAATCGTTCAGGGGCCGCAGCCAGCGCATGACGAAGATCGAGAAGCACAGGAAGGTCTTGGCCTCGAAGCGCTGCAGGCCGCGCCGGTCAACCAGTTCGCAGCCCAGCCGGCCGAAGCGGAATCCGGCCTCGTAATTGCCAAAACGCCGCCCGGCCACGCGGCCGACATTGGCATACAGCACGCACGATGCGTCGCTGTTACCCCACTGCATGCTGAGGCTGACCGCCTTGCATACCGTCAGGCACGCCAGGTTTGCATCGGTCTGCAGGGCCGGTGCCAACAGCTTGCTCAGCGCCTCGACGGTGCCGAGCGACGCCGCATCCTCCATCAACGGCAGGTCAATCAGTGACTCGATACTGCGGTCGCCGAGCTGTGTCCAGATTTCTTCGTATTGAAGCCGTACAGCGTCGTCAATCGGATGATTCGACCAGTCAATGCCGACATGGCGCAAATAGGCGAGGCATACCTCGACAGCACGGTCGCTCTGGTCTAGCACGAGACAGACGTCGAGCTGCAGACACGTGACACGGGCTTTCTCGACGGTTGTCGTGGCGCGCGCGGACAGCGCCTCCAGCCGCCGGTCTGCTGCCGCGGGCTGCCCGGTCAGGAATTCGCATTCCGCCCGGCTCACTTCGATGTCGAAGATCATGGCGTGGCAGCGGCGCCAGCCATCCTCTTCAAGCAGGCCCGCGCTGGTGACCAGGTACGCCAGCGCGGACGTATAGGCCGTCGAGGCCTTCGCGCGCCGGCCAGCGATGAGGTTGTATTCGGCAAGCAGTTGCCGTTCGTCCGGGTCGTCAATCAATGATGCGCCCCGATTGAGCTGGCCCACGATCTCGAAGATTGCCTCTTCGCGTCTGTCCTGTGGCGTTTGCGCGGCCAGCAACCGGCCGATACGCAGATGGGCGCCGGCCCGCAAGGCTTCCGGGACCAGCGAATAGGCCGCCTCATGCACGCGATCATGGGTAAATGCGTAGTAGCCTTCGCGCCGCTCGACCAGTTCCTGCCGCACGGCCTCCCACAACGCCGCGTGCAGGTCCAGCCCTGGCATGCCGAGCACCGCCGAAAGCGTCGGGACGTCGGCGACGTTGCCCAGGCACGCAAGCTGTTGCAATGCCTGTTGCGTCTCGGCTGGCAAGCGGACCAGCTTGCAGACCATGAGGTCTACGACATTGTCGGTATATCCCTTGGCATGGATGCGGTATGGGTCCCAGCGCCATTGCCGCGCGTCGTGATCGAAGGTCAGCAGATTTTCGTCGAAGAGGGCATGCAGGAACTGAATCACGAAGAACGGGTTGCCGGCAGTCTTCTTCCTCACCAGCCTGGCCAGTGGCTGGATCCGTGCGGGCGCACAACGCAGGGTGTCGGCAATCAGGGCCTCGATATGTTCGCCGGCGAGCGGTGCCAGCGATATCTCCTCCACGATCGCGCCGGCGTCCCGGATGGCCTGAAGCTTCACGGTCAGCGGATGCGTGGCGTCGACCTCGTTGTCCCGATAGGCACCAATGAGCATCAAGTGGCGAAGTTCCGAGCCCGTCATCAGGTCGTCAAGCAGGGCCAGCGTGCCCGCGTCGAGCCATTGCAGATCGTCGAGGAACAACGCCAGCGGATGATCGGCGCAGGCGAATGCACCGATAAAGCGCCGAAACACGAGCAGGAAGCGCCGTTGGGCGTGCTGGGGCTCGAACTCCGGCATTGGCGGCGGTTCACCGATGATCAGCGTCAGTTCCGGAATCAGGTCTGTCATGAGCCGCGCATCGGATCCCAGCGCGTCGCGCAACTGCGTGCGCCATGCCGCCAGCTCCGTGTCCGGCTTGCCAAGCAGCGTGCGCACCAGACCCCGGAATGCCTGCGCCAGCGTCGAATAGGGGATGTTGCGCTTGTACTGATCGAACTTGCCCACGGCGAACAGGCCTCGCGGCGGCACCAGCACCTTGTGCAACTCATTGACGACGGACGATTTGCCGATGCCGGAATAGCCGGACACCAGAACCAGCGCCGGCCCGCTGCGCGCCGCTACGATGCGCTCGAACGCCGCGACCAGCGTCTGGATCTGGCGCTCCCGGCCGTATAGCTTCTCCGGAATCAGCAGCCGGTCCAGGCTGCCGTGTTCGTCCAGCGCGAATTCGTCGATGCGGCCCTGGCGCTGCCAGTCGTCCAGGCAGCGCCGCAAGTCGTGCTCCAGGCCGGCTGCGGTCAGGTAACGCTCTTCCGCCGTCTTGGCCAGCAGCTTCATGACGATGCTCGACACCATGGCTGGCACGGCCCGCACGCGCGAGCACGGCGAAGCAGGCATCCTCGCGATATGGCAATGCACCCATTCCATGGCGTCGGTAGCCGTGAACGGCAGCACCCCGGTCAGCATGTGGTAGAGGATGACGCCGAGTGCATAGAGGTCGCTGCGCGAATCGATCGACCGGTTCATCCGCCCGGTCTGTTCGGGCGCCATATAGGCAAGCGTGCCGGCGATCGTCTCGGGCGGGTCGGGTGCCTGCCGCTCGCGCGGCAGCCGCGAGGCCAGGCCGAAGCCGGTCAGTCGCGCCTGTCCGCTGACGCAGTCCACCAGGATGTGGGACGGCTTGAGATCCTTGTGGACCAGTGCGCACCGGTGGAACTTGCGCAAGGCGTTGGCAATCGCTACGGCCAGCCGCAAGAACTCCCCGGTCTCCATGGGGATGCCCAGCCGCCGTGCCAGCGGCTCGCCACCGGGATCCTCGAACACCAGTACCGCGCGTCCGTCTTCACGCGCGAGTTCAACCGGACGCAGCGCCCACGCGCTGTCCAGTTCGTCCCGCAGACTGTACTCATGAGCAAACCGGTACAGCGTCGCGGGCGACGGATGCAGTGCGGCTGGCCGCGCCAGCAGGAAGTCAGGCCCGCCGTCCGCACCCGGGCGTGGTCCGCGACAAAGCACGCGCTCGCCGTCGTCCCACAAGATCTGGTGTCTGTTTCCCATCACGCCGCAACTCCATACCTGTTCTGATCAGGGGCACGCTGACATCGGCCGGGCACAATCGAGTACTGGCTCGGCGCGTGCCTGGCTCACGGTAGCGGCAGCGTCTACGAAAACCGGCTCGGCGGCAGGCCGACACCCAGCGATTCCGCCTTCCTGACGAGTTCCGCGACAGAGCGCGCCGCCATCTTCCGCATGACGTGCCCCCTGTGGATCTTCACCGTGACTTCGCTAACGCCCATCTCAATGGCAATCTGCTTGTTCATGAGCCCAGCGACGACGTAACCCATGACCTCCCGCTCGCGCGGCGTCAGGGACGCGTATGCCTGGCGTAACGCAGCATTCGCCGCCTCGGCAGCCAGCCGGTCTCCGTCACGCGCCAGCGCATTGGCGACGGCATCGAGCATGTCCTGGTCACGAAACGGTTTGGTGAAGAAATCGACGGCGCCCGCCTTCATGGCCCTGACCGTCATGGCGACGTCTCCATAGCCCGTGATAAAGACAATGGGCATGTGCGTGCCATGTCGCGCCATCTGCTCCAGGAATGCCAGCCCACTCTCGCCGCGCAGCCTGACATCAAGTATCAGGCAACTCGGCACGTTGCGCCTTGGATGCGCCAGGAAGTCTCGCAACGATTCGAAGGTCGCCACGCAAACTCCGCTCGAGCGCAACAGCCCCTCCATGGCCCGGAGCATCGGCTCGTCGTCGTCGACCACATAGACCATGCGTTCCCTGCGATCATGCTGGCCTCGCACTGATGGCGATTGCGCCCATGAACTCATGCCACTTTTTTCCTGCAATCTGGCGGCGGGAGCGCACCGCATGAAACCAGAGATATCGCAAATTGCCCCAGTACGCGATATTCGATGACGCCTGCTGCCCACCGGAAGGCCGACATGCGACAGGCCGAGGATTCCGACGAACCGACTCATGCGACCCGTGCTGCCGAGTGTCGCCTGTGCGCCCCGCAGGGGACAGGCACAATTTCGGGAATTTCGACTAGGCCAATTGCCGGCCACACAGGTCGGAAGCTAGTCTGTGGAGCCCTGACGCCGCGGAACCGGCTGAACCGGCAAGCGCCAGGCCGGGGGGGCAGCCGCTACAAGAGAGAGGGCCTCGCGACGCGTATCACGAGGATTCGGCCGGATGGGCGGGCACGGTGAACTGAAAGACCGCGCCGCGGGGCATGTTCGCGCTGGCCCACAACCGGCCGCCGTGTGCTTCGATGATCGAACGGCAGATGGACAGCCCCATCCCCAGGCCGGTTGATTTAGTCGTGTAGAAGGGGGCGAAAACGCGCTCGGCGATATCCGGCGCAAGTCCCGGCCCCGAATCGCTCACGGCCACGAGCACGCCGCCCTCCTCCGCTTGCCCGGTACAGATCACCAGTTCCCGCACACCGTCGCTGACACCGCTGGTAGCCTCCATCGCGTTGATAAGCAGGTTGAGAAGGACTTGCTGCAACTGGACGCGGTCTCCCTGAATCACCGGCAATTCGTCCGCCAGCTGTGTCTGCACCGAGGCCTCGTGCTTCCTTGCTTCGCCGCGGGTGAGCTCGATCACCTCGCGGATTGCCTTGTTGAGGTCCAGCGGTTCCTTCCGCGGCGGCGCCTTCTTGACCAGTTCACGGATGCGGCCGACCACCGCACCCGCTCGGATGCCGTCGTCGATGATACGGCCGAGCACCTGCCGAACCTCCTCCATGTCAGGCGGATTGGCGCCAAGCCACCGCAGCGCAGCCTCGGCGTTGGTGACCGTCGCGGCGATCGGCTGATTCACTTCGTGAGCGATCGAGGCCGTGAGCTGGCCCATGGCCGCGACGCGGTTCGCATGCGCCAGTTCCGTCTGTACCTCGCGATAGCGCCGCTCGCTCTCGCGGACCTTCTCCTCCGCATGCTTGATCTCGATGATGTTGTCGTCGGCGAGGCGCCGGATCTTCGCTTCGCGTTCCGCGATGTCGCGGTACAGGCGGGCATTCTCCAGCGAGACCGCGGCCTGCGAGGCCACCAGCTTCAGCACGGCGATCCGCGCGGGGCTGAACACGCGGGCAGTCAGGTTGTTTTCAAGGTAGAGCGCGCCGGTGAGCCTCGCCTGGTTCATCAGGGGCAGGCAGAGGATGGAGCGGGCGCGATGCTGCCGGATGTACGGGTCTGCGGCAAACGAAGGCTCGGCCGCGGCATCGTCCAGAAAGCTGCTCTCGCGGGTGCGCAGGACATGGTAGAGGATCGACTCCGGCAGCATCGCCGCGTTCACCGGCACGTCGCGCAGCTGCATCCGGGTCGCGTCGCCGCCAGTCGTCGCTTCGGCCGCCACCCGTGGTTCGCCGCCGTCCGACAGAATCAGCAGCCCCCTTTCGGCGCCGGCCTGTTCAATGGCGGTACGCATGATCATGTCGATCAGCTTGTCCAGCACGATGTCGCCCGAGGCGGCCTGCGACACCTTGATCACCGTCGCCAGGTCGAGGAGTTCGACCGGCGCCGCGATCGTGCTGGTCGGGGCGAGTGCGGGCTCTTCGGTCCTCAGGTACGGCGACGTCCGCTCGAGTTGCCATACCTTCCCCTCGGCGCCCCAGCGCAGGTAGCCGTAGCGGGCGTCCTGCAGATACACACGGGCGATCTTGTCGAGACCGCGCGCCGCGTAAAAGCGCGACGCGAGTTCGTTGGCGAGCGCCTCGGTGTGGACAAAGCCGCTTTCCTGCGACAGCCGGATCGCCTGCTCGTAAAGCTGCTCCGCATCCCCGGCCCGGCCTTCGATCCGTGCGATCTCGGCAGCGACCAGCGCGGTGCGGCTGCCGAAGTTCTCGGGGCAGTTTTCCGTCCATGCCTGCAGTTGCGTATGATGCGCAGCCATCGCATCCAGGTGCTGCGGCCACTCGCCGGCCGGGGCGGTGTCGCACAAGGCGGCATGGGTCAGCGCGGCGAAGAAGTGATACTCGGCCTCCTCAAAGAACCCGGATAAGACCCACACCAGGCGTTGCGCCTTCGATGCGGCATCCATGGCCACCGCATGGTCGCCGGCGAGATAGCGCGCCTGCAATTTCCTGACCCAGTACCAACACGCGCCGATCGGCAGGGCCGGATTGCTCGACAGATGCGCTTCGGTGCGGCGCTCATTGAAATGCTCGTCGTCAAAGCAGCCGAAAGTCGGCGTCAGGCCGCGGATCATGCGGATCAGCGCGAGTTGCACGGTGATGAAATCACTGGCTTGAGCCATCCGCACCTTTTCGGTGTACGCCAGGCCGCGTTCGGCTTCGGCCTGTACCTCGGACAGCGGCTCGCCGGCGAAGAGCATGTCCGCGTTCATGTGGGTGCAGGAAAAGGAGCCATACGGGATGTCGCCGATCCGGTTCGCCGCGGCGAAGGCGCGGCGCAGGAGGGCACGGCAATTTCGCACCGGCTTCATCCAGCGCTCGACAAAGACCGAAAAATTAACGTACACCTTGGCCTCGAAGCGCTTGAGCCCGCGTCGATCGACGAGTTCGCAGCCGAGCTGGCCGAACCGGTATCCGGCCTGGTAGTCGCCAAAACGCTGTCCCGCGACCCTGCCGACATTGGCATAAAGCGCGCATGAGGCATCGCAGTTGCCCCGCTCGATGCTGAGGCTGACCGCCTTGCAGATTGTTACGCATGCCAGGTTCAAATCCGTCTGCAAGGCCGGCGAAAACAGCTTGCTCAGCGCCTCGACGGTCAAGAGGGAGGCCGCGTCCTCCATCAGCGGCAAGTCGACGAGCTCCTCGATGCTTCGGCCCGCAAGCTCCGACCAGATGCGATCGTATTCGTGCCGCACCGCTTCGTCGTTCGGATGGGGGGACCACTCGATGCCGACATGCCGAAGGTAGGCGAGGCAAACCGCCACCGAACGGTCGGCCCGATCGAGGGCCAGGCAGACATCCATTTGCAGGCACGCCACGCGAGCGCGTTCGACCGTTGTCGTCGCACGATTGGAGAGCGCGACGAGGCGCTCGTCTGCGGCCGGTACTTGCCCGGTCAGGAACTCGCATTCGGCCCGGTTCAGCTCCAGCGCAAAAATCTGCTCATGCCGACGCGCCCAGCAATCGTCGCTCATGAGCTCCGCACCCTTGGCGAGATAGGTGAGCGCCGAGACGTAGGCTGTCGACGCCTTGGCACGCAGGCCGGCGGCCAGGTTGAATTCGGCCAGCTGCTCACGTTCCTTCTGCTCGGTGATCAGCGCGGCGCCGCGATTGAGTTGACCCACGATCTCGAAGATCGCCTCCTCCCGCTTTTCCGGGGGCGTCTGCGCGGCGAGCAGCCGACCGATCCGCAGATGGGCCTCGGCGCGCGAGGCTTCGGGGATCAGCGAGTAAGCGGCTTCATGAACCCGGTCGTGAACGAACGCGTAGGCACCCTCCCGCTTCTCGACCAGTTCGTGACGAATCGCCTCCCACAACGCCACGTGGACCTGGCCCTCCGGGATGCCGAGGACCGTTGACAGTGCCGTGATCTCTGCGACGTTCCCGAGGCAGGCAAGCTGCTGCAATGCCTGCTGTGTCTCGGCCGGCAGGCGGGTCAGCTTGTCGACCATCAGATCCACGACGTTGTCGGTATACCCCTTGGCGTGGATGCGATCCGGATCCCAGTACCAACGGCCCGCGTCATGATCGAAGGTGAGCAGGTCTTCATCGACGAGCGCGTGCAGAAACCGGATCACGAAGAACGGGTTGCCGGCGGTCTTGTCGTGCACCAGTCGAGCCAGCGGTTCGATGCGCTCCGGCTCGCAGTGAAGCGCCTCCGCGATCAACTGCTCGATGTGGGCACTGGCCAGTGGCGCAAGCTTGATATCATCGATCTTGGCGCCCGCGCTCCTGATAGCCTGAAGCTTGGCCGTCAGAGGATGCGAGGCATCGACCTCGTTGTCGCGGTAGGCGCCGATCAGCATCAGGTATTTCAGGTCCGAACCGGTCAGCAGGTCCTCGACCAGGTCGAGCGTCGCGGAGTCGAGCCACTGCAGATCATCGAGGAAGAGCGCAAGCGGATGCTCGGCTCGGGCAAAGACGGCGATGAAGTGCCGGAATACCAGCATGAAACGCCGCTGCGCCTGCTGTGGCTCCAGTTCCGGGACGGGCGGCGGGTCACCGATGATCAGCTTCAGTTCGGGCATCAGGTCGGTCATGAGCCGCGCGTTGGGGTCCAGTGCTTCGAGCAACGCGCTGCGCCAGCTTGCCAGTTCCTCGTCGCGCTTGCCGAGCAGGGTCCGCACCAGGCCTTGAAATGCCTGCACCAGCGTCGAATAAGGAATGTTGCGCTTGTACTGGTCGAACTTGCCGGACGCAAAGATGCCTCGCGGCGGCACCAGCACCTTGTGCAGTTCATTGACGACCGAGGACTTGCCGATGCCGGAATAGCCGGTAACCAGCACCAGCTCCGGCTCGCCGCTCCTGACGATGCGCGTGAACGAGGCGACCAGCGTGCCGACCTCGCGCTCCCTCCCGTACAGCTTCTCGGGAATCAGCAGCCGGTCAGGCGTGCCGTGCTCGTCGAGAGGGAAGTCATCGATGCGGCGCAGGCGCTGCCAGTCCGCCAGGCAGCGCTGCAGGTCATGCTCGACACCCACGGCGGTCTGGTAGCGCTCCTCGGCCGTCTTGGCCAGCAGCCTCATCACGATGTCCGAAACCACGGCAGGGACCGTCTCCAGCCGCGCCCTGGGCGGCACGGGCTTCCTCGCGATGTGGCAGTGGACCCACTCCATGGGGTCGGTGGCCGCAAACGGCAGCGCGCCCGTGAGCATTTCGTAGAGCGTGACGCCGAAGGCGTAGAGATCGCTGCGCGAGTCGATCGAGCGGTTCATGCGGCCGGTCTGCTCGGGCGCCATGTAGGCGAGCGTGCCGGCAATGGTCTCGGGCGGTTCGGGCGCCTGCCGCTCGCGCGGCAGCCGCGAGGCCAGGCCGAAGCCGGTGAACCGTACCTGCCCGTCGGCGCAATTTACAAGGATATGGGTGGGCTTGAGATCCTTGTGGACGAGGCCGCGCTGGTGGAGCTTGACCAGCGCCGCGGCGATCCCGACCGCGAGCCGCAGGAATTCCCCGGTTTCCATGGGCACGCCGAGCAGCCAGGCAAGCGGTTCGCCACAGGGGTCCTCGAGCACCAGCAAGAGCCGGCCGCCCTCGCGCACCAGTTCCAGGGGCCGCAACGCCCACGAGCCATCGAGGTCGTCCTTCAGGCTGAATTCGTGGGCCAGGCGGTCAAAACTGTCGGGCGGAGGATGCTCCGCGGCAGGCCGTGCAAGCAGGACGTCGTGATCGCCCCTGCCGCCAGGGCGCGGCCCTCGACAGAAGACGCGCTCGCCGTCCTCCCACAAGACTTGAGGGCCTGGAATGTTACCCGTCGGCATTGAAACCATGTGAAGGGCTCATCTTGCACTCTGCAGCAGGCTGCTGCCCGGCGCGGGCCTGGAGAACGCCACAATCGCCCGATATACCCGGCCAGGATGCGCTCACCAAGTCATTTACAGCGCGTCTATTTCCGCAGCATCGCGGCTGCGGCACCGTTCCCTAGAATACACCTCGGCGACCGCGGCGCCATCCGCGCAAGACGCAGTTCAATGGCCGCGACGGCCGCGCCATTGCAGTCAGGCCGGTGCATTGCGGCTGGATGCGTTTCCTTTTTCGTTTGCCTTTTCGCAGCTGAAACACACTTTATTGAGCCACGGTTTAAGCACTACAGCGGATGCTAAGGCAATGGAGCATCATCCAACATGGAACACGCGGGGCAGCTGATCTTGCCTCGCCTTTATAGCCTCCCGGGATCCCCCGGTACCGGGGGGCTCCTTTTCCGATCCTTGCACGAACTTCGCCACGCACCGGGACCTTGTGGCCGGTTTCGAACTGCCCGATGAACCTTCGTGAGCGGCTGTTGGCCCGGTCGCGCGGAAGCAGGCTAGTGCCGAGTGACCTCGGTGTCTTGAACGCGGCTTCACCCGCCGCGTGCCGCGAGACTATCGCGTCGCGGTCGATTCGCGCTCGAAGTTCCGGATCACCGGGTTGCCAAGGATGGCATCCCGTCCCGCTTCGATCAGGCGATCGACGTCCCTCTCGGGCAGGCGAAGCCTGGTCGGAAGATTGTTCAGACCTGCAGCACGCTCCTTGCCGAGGGAATCGAACGAGATCCGCGTGACAAAGAACTGGACTTCGTCGCACCGCCAGCCCGGGACGCGTGCAGCGATCTCCTGCTGCCGATAATGCGGCAATCCGCACCGATACCCCACCAGGTCGTCGCGCCACTGCTGCATCATGGGAACGAAGGCGTCATAGGTCATTCGAACGTTGGTTGCCATTGCCGCGTCGATGGCCGCATTTGCGACCTCGATTCCGGATGGGCCTTCCTGGCTTTGGTTCCAATCGCCACGCGGGCCCTGACCGGCGTCAACAACGACGAACAGCAGCCGCCGCACATTGATCGCGTCGTTCTCGCTCATCGGACCGTAAGGTGTGCCCAGCAGCATGCGCGATTGCAGTATGGTGGCCAGGCCGTAGTTGTCGGTCACCCCGCCGTCGACCAGCTTGATGTACTTTCCCTTCGAAGTGTCCCGGAGATCGCGAACGGCGCTTGCCAGCGCGCCGAGCAGCAGCGATTGCCCGGGCGCCTGGGCACGGTCAAGGTTCGGCAGCGGTGCACTGCAAGCCTCGGGATGCTTTTGCACGACGATCGGGGCGAAGAAGACCGGGACCGCCATGGATGCGGCGACGGCCTCGGAAACCGGAAAGCTCGCAAGATCGCTGCATAGCGCATCGAATGCCTGCTGGCTGAACGGGAACGCGATCCGGTAGTAGACGTTGGTGGCGTTGATCCAGACGACCGGCTTGCCGCGGCGGAACATGTCGGCGTACGTCGCGCCCTTGAATACGTCCTCGTCAAGCCATGCCTGGAGGTCTTCCCGGTCGTTGAGGCCCCCGGCGAAGAGGCGCGCAAGGTTGACCGGATTCAGGAGACTGAAGCGAAGTCCCGCCTCTCCGTCCTTCAAGAGCACGGATCGCAAGGTCGACAGGCTGGCCTTGCCGTGCAGACCGTAGTACGCAGCGGTGATGGACCCTCCGGACACGCTGCTGATGAATGCGACGTTGTCGAGCAGGGACGCGCCCCCAGGACCTCGCAAGGCGTCGATTCCCTGCAGCGCGCCGAAGGCGAAGGCCGCGGCTCGCGTGCCGCCGCCGGAGAACGACATGGCGACGGTGGTCCGGCCGACCACGTCGACGGGTTCGCGCAAGGCCGCGGATGCGCTGCCCGCCGCGGGCTGGGGCAGATTGCGCGGCGCATTGTGAGGAAGCGACCCGCAGGCACTGAGTGCCGCAAGCACAAGCGGGATCAGAGTGCGGCAGGCCCTGCCGCAGGCGTGTCGCGCTCTCCCCGGCCCCACCGTTTGCCCAGGCAGGCTGCTCTTGCGTCGAAGAGCGTGGTCATGTCGGAACTTCCACATTGGACTAGGTCAGGAACGTTCGGCTTGGCGGCGGCCCGCACGGAGCGAGGGTCCGGTTTCGTTGCCGCGAGGATCGGTATGTCCGGGTCCTGGAAATATTACGGCATCTCCACGGGGGCCGCACCACCCCGCAGATGGCGCGCGGGCTGCCGCGGAGAAAGCCGGAGGGCGGAGGAAGATCATTCAGTACTGAATGCCGGCTTGACCGGCCGTGGCCGGTTCGGAGCTGTGACAGGCGGGATGGGATGTTCGCGCTGAATGTGCCTCCCGGTTCTCATATTCCACCGCCGCATTGCTGCCTGCGACATGCCCAGGCGAATCAGCAACGTCCAGGCCAGCAAGGTCTTCCCGCTCAACATGCCGGCTTTGGCAGGCAGGTTCCGAGCCGCGGATTCCGCATCATAATGGCGGCCTTGACCAAGCACCACTACGAGGTCCTCATGCCCCGATACGTTGCCTTCCTTCGCGGCGTCAGTCCGATGAATGCCCGGATGCCCGCTCTCAAGCTCTGCTTCGAGGCGGCGGGCTTCTCCGAGGTAAAGACCTTGCTTTCCAGCGGGAACGTCGTATTCAATGCCCGCTCATCGTCGCCGGCCGCGCTGGAGCGACGCGCAGAGAAGGCGATGCAAGCCGAACTGGGCCACAGCTTCAGCACCTTCGTCCGGCCGAGCAGCTATCTCCAGGACCTCATCGACTCGGACCCCTTTGCCGGGTTCAGCGTGCCACCCTCGGCCAAACGGGTCGTCACCTTTCTCCGCGGCCCCGTGCCGCCAGACCTGAAGCTGCCCATCGAACGCGACGGCGCAAGCATCGTCAACGCCAATGCCACGGAGATCTTCAGCGCCTACGTGCCTGACCCGAAGAAGGGCCCCGTCTTCATGAGCCTGCTCGAACGCTCGTTCGGGAAGGACATCACGACGCGAACGCTCGACACGGTCATCAAGTGCTCCCGGGCATAACCCTCACGCGCGTCCCCCGACGTCCTGCGTTGTTCGCGCGTCATTGCCGCCCGGGCGACAGCACGAGCAGCGTAGATGTGCCATGTGCCAGGACGCGCCCGTCCATCGCCAGCACGCGAGCTTCCGCAGTAATGATTTGCCGGCCCTGGTTGACAACGCGGCCTTCGACGCGGACCCGGCCGGTGTCAGGCTTGATCGGTCGGGAGAAATTCCCTTTTGTTTCAACCGTGGTGTAGCCAGCACCAGCGGGAAGAAGTGAGTTGGCTGCGCAGGCGGCAGCGCTGTCAATGAGCGTCAGCGGCCATCCGCCGTGGACCGAGCCCATGGGATTGAGCAGCCGGGACGACGGCTCGCCCTCGAACGCGGCGAATCCGTCGTCAACCTCGACCAGCCAGAAATCGAGGACCTGCGAGATGGGCGGTTGTGGAAGATGTCCGTCCACGATCGCTTGAAGAACTTCCTTTCCGTTCATGTTTGCGACGTCGGCAGGCGAGGCCAGGCCATATTGGTATTCCATCTCGTCAGATCTCCTGGTTGTTGGTAATATATGCAGATACATTCAATGCATCTGCATATACTATAGCCATGAAGACGGGAAAACAAGGCGCCAGGACCCTGCGCACGGACGCCGCTGCGGCTCTCGATGTCGATCTCGGCTGGTGGTCGCGCCTGCTGGCGCGCAGGATCACAGCGGCAATGGATGAGGCGCTGGCACCATCGGGGCTGACCAGTACTCAGTTTGGATTGATGTGCCTGATTGCGTCGGCCACGGATGACACCCTTGGCGCATTGGCGCAACGGGCCGGGCTGAATCAATCGACAATGTCAAGGAACGTGGATCAGCTTGTCGGCGCGGGGATGGTGGAGGTCGTTATGGCAGAAGCCGATCGCCGCCGCCGCGCGGTCTGGCTGACGGAGGCCGGCGCCTTGACATTGCAACAGGCCCTGGCGCTGTGGGAGCCGGCCCACCGCGCGTTGCTTCGAAAGCTGGGTCCAGACACGCACAACCTCATGGGCGCCATCGCAGCGAGATTGGCAGAGTAGCGTCAGGGAGGGCTTGCCCGACTCCACTGCGCCCCCGACAGATCCCCCCTCTGGCGCGAACGACTGTCACGAGATGGCGATTGACATCCACAAAGATGCCAATCATCATCCTGACCGGCTGCGGCGCGAAGACGCTCGCGCCCGCATGAGCGCCGCACGGCAATCCTGCGCCTCAAAAAATACGAAAAGAGGGGTCAATACATGAAGTCCGCATTCCAACGCCGCGCGCCGCGCGGCGCGGCATCGCGCGCCCTGAAGGCGGCGGTCTCGCTGCTTCCCGCCATCCTGCTGGCCGCCGCCTGCGGGGGTGGCGGCGGCGAGGACAGCGCCTCGGCGCCCCCACCACCGGCCGGACACCAGCCGCTCGGCTATACCCCGCTCTTTGCCGCGGACACGCCGATGATGGAGCAGATCCAGTACCGCGAGCCTGACGGCACGCTGGTCACGCTGATGGGCTCGCGTCCGACCGAGCGCCACGCACGCGAACGCGGCGAGCCGTGGGATGCGCCCGATGCCGGTCCGGGCCGCTACCTGACCTTCCCCACCTTCTACTTCCAGAACCGCACGTTCGGTCTCGAGATCCGCGACGGCGTGCCGGCCGGGCGCCAGCGCATCGAGGTCTATCTGCGGGTGAACCAGGGAATCTTCGACGGCACCACCTTCAGCCTGTTCCGCAATGTCCTCGATCCCAACGTGCGCGACTACGGCTGGGCATTGAACTACGGCTTCAACAACCCGAAGGAGGGTGGCCTGCCGATCTGCCGCGAGGGACAGCCGCGCGAGGACTGCATGATGGTGTTCGACTCCAACTGGCGTACCGATCCGCACAGCCCGCTGAAGATCGGTGACCGGGTCGAGCTGGCGCCCGCGCCCCGGCTCAAGCGCGACCCCGTCGTCGATGGCGGCGGCAGCCGCTACTACTCGTTCGAGCAGCTTTACGTTGTCGGCGTCGGTATGCGGCCGTGGTACGGCATCGCTCCGAACCTGGACTCGGAGGTGCTGCCTGACGAAACGCTGCTGGGCGGCCAGGCGAGCATCTCGTACAACTACTCCGAGGAACCGATGCGGGTGTTCCAGCAGATGGCCAACAATATCGGCATCGCCAACACCCAGCGCTTTGTCGAGGGCAGGCGGCTGTTCCACACATCGTTCCTGGACGGCACGCACTCCGAGCACGATGTCGACAACCCGAAATTCACCGCGCATATCGGCCAGCTCGGCCCACGCTACAACCAGCCGCGCTGCATCGAGTGCCATACCAACAACGGCCGCAGCATCGCCGCGGGCATCGGCGCCAGGCTCGACTCGCTCTCGTTCCTTACCGCCACTGCCGATGGCAAGCCCGATCCGGTCTACGGCCACAATGTGCAGCAGCGCGCGCAGGACCCGTCGGCGCCCGCCTACGACGTGACCATCCAGTCGTACGAGACCACGGTACGCACCTTGCCAGACGGCCAGAAGGTGGAACTGGTCAAGCCGGTCTATGCGTTCAAGGGACCGGTGCCGGCGCGCTTCTCGACACGGCAGGCGCCGCAGGTGATCGGCATGGGCTTGCTCGAGGCCATTGCCGAACCCACCATCCTCGCGCTGGCCGACCCGGACGACGCCAATGGCGACGGCATCAAGGGCATTCCCAACTGGATCGTCGATCCGGAAACGGGCAAGACGCATCTTGGACGCTTCGGCTGGAAGGCATCCAAGGCAAGCATCCGGCAGCAAGTGGCGGACGCGTTGATGAAGGACATGGGCGTCACCTCGCCGGCATTCCCGGACCGGAGCTGCCAGCGCGGCGCAGCGGATTGCCGCGGCAGCACCGCGCCGACCGCGGTCAGCGAGACGGAATTGCAGCGCCTGTCCCAATATCTGTCGCTGATCGGCGTGCCGGCACAGCGCAGCCTGCGCAGCGGTTTTCCGGACGGCATACGGGTCTCGCCTGAGCACGACGTCAACCCGGCACAGATCGCGCGCGGCAGCGAGTTGTTCGCGCAGGTGCGCTGCGTGGCGTGCCACACGCCGTCCATGAAGACCGGCAATACGCACCCGTTTGCCGAACTGCGCGAACAGACCATCCGTCCTTACAGCGACCTGCTGCTGCACGACATGGGTCCTGGCCTGGCCGACACCATCAGCGAGGGACGTGCCTACCCCAGCCAATGGCGTACCGCGCCACTGTGGGGTATCGGCTCGCTGCGCTTCGTCCAGGGCGGCGAGCAGCAGGTGCGCCTGCTCCACGACGGCCGCGCACGCAACATGGTAGAAGCGATCCTGTGGCACGGCGGCGAGGCCACCGACAGCCGGACGCGCTATGAAGCGTTGCCCAAGGCCGACCGCGACGCCATCACGGCATTCCTGCAATCACTGTGATATCGGCTGCCTGCTCGCCCATCGGGGCGGGCAGGCCGTCGGTCGACGGACTGCCACGTTGCGCCCGGCCTACTTGGCCGGTGCCACCAGCGGTGCGCCCTTCTTCACAATGTAGGTTGCCAGTTCCGATGCCGTGCCGCTGCCGACATTCCTTGCCGAGTGGGCAACCCCGGCGGGGATGAACAGGGATTCCCCGGCCTTTAGCGTGACGGGCGGGTTGTTGCCGAGCTGGTACTCCAGCGTCCCCTGTAGCACGTACGCAATCTCCTCGCCGGGATGCGAATGCATCGGCGCGAATGCGCCCGGATCGAGGTCAACCCGGACCTGGACGCCCTCGCGGCCCGGCACGCTGAGATCGTGCTGAACGAGATCGGTGCGATGGACGCCTGCCATTTGAGCCTGGGCCGTCTGAAGCAACAAGCCGCTGCCGGCGAAGATCATGGCCGCAGCCATCATTCGGGTCGATTTCATCTGCTGACTCCTCTGTCCTGATTGACTATCAACGATCGGATTGCATTCCGCACCGGGGTATGGGGTATGGGCGGCGTGCAGGCGACGTGCGGTCAGAGAAATAAGCGATGTGGTACGACGCCCACCATGCAAACCGACACGAATCCCGTGCACAGGGAGCATTAAAAGACGGCGATGTATCTGGTCTATGTCTGCGAGCGGCTGCGAACGTATCTTCATGTATTCGGCACTTGCATCGATACCTTCGCACACAAACCATGCCGGTGCCTCCCGGCATGTGCGGATAGCCCCCGATCCGGGTCGCCAGCATCGAACGGCGCGATTGTCACAGAAGCGAGATAGACACCAGGTCTCTGGCTTGATGAACTCCGGGGGCGATTCGCCCACCCTGAAAGGAGTTCGCCGTGGACCTGAAGACACTCAGCATCGCGACATTCAACCTGTACAACCTCAACATACCGGGCCTGCCGCTCTATACCGACAGCAACGGCTGGAGCGAGCAGGAATACAAGCGCAAGATCGCCTGGACTGCGAGCCAGCTTAAGCTGATCGACGCCGATGTGGTCGGGTTCCAGGAACTATGGCATGGCGAGGCGCTGGCCGCGGCGGTCGAAGCCGCGGGAATTGCCGAGGACTACGATCTGGTGGTACCCGATAATGCCGACGGCAAGGGCATTGTCTGCGCCGCCATTGTCCGCCGCGGGCTGCTGGAGGGCGAGTCCGAATGGATCGCCGATTTTCCGGAGGACTTCATACTCAAGGCAAAGGGAGACGACCCGCAGACACCGCAGATCAGCGTCAATATCCGCGGGTTTTCCCGGCCGGTCCTGCATTTCACCATCCGGCCGCGCGATGACGAGCCGGCCATGCACATGTACGTATGCCATCTCAAGTCGAAGCAGCCGACGCGGATCGATGACGAGGCCTGGTATGAAAAGGAAATCTACGCCCGGCATGCGAAGGCTGTTGGCGCCGCGCTGTCGACCATCCGCCGTACCGCCGAAGCGGCCGCACTACGCTTCATGCTGACCAACCGCATGAAGGGGAACAACACGGCGGTGGTGGTCATGGGCGATATCAACGACGGGCAACTGAGCAACACCGCCAATATCCTGACCGAACAGCCGGCCTACCTGGTCGGGGACTCTGTCGGCGGCGGCGACATTGCCCTCTATACGGCGCAGACCTTGCAGGAATACCGGGACACGCGCGATGTCTACTACACCCACGTCTACCAGGATTTTCGCGAGTCGCTGGATCATATCCTGGTCAGCGAGCAGCTCTACGACAACAGCAGACGGCGCCGCTGGCTGTTCGACGGGCTCATCGTCAACAACGATCACTTGAATTTCAGTGACCACAAGGGACTTGGCACCAACGACCACGGCATCATCCGCGCGGTGTTCAAGCACCGTCCAATCAGGGACGACCTGGCTTGACCTGAGCACGCTGTCGCTGTCCCTTGCCCTGGGGCGGCCGCGGCTGGCTCCATCCCGGCCGCCCCGATAGCGTGCGAGGCGTTCCCATCATCGGAACGCCTCTTTCCAGTACGCTTCAATATGCCTGACCACGCCGGCGGGAAGCGCGACATAGTGCGCGGCCGCGGCGTCCGCCTGCCCCTCCGACAGCGCCCAACGGAAGAACGCGATGGCATCATTGGTCTCCGCAGCGTTGCCGTTCGTCTTGGAGATCAGGACGAACACGACCCCGGTAATGGGCCACGCCTGTGGGCCGGATGCATTTGTCAGTACCTGATAGAAGTCCGAATTCGGATTCCACTCTGCCGCGCTGACCGCTGCGCTGAAGGTTTCGCGCGACGGCTGCACATAGATGCCGTCGCGGTTCTTGATGGCCGCATAGGCCAGATGGCGCTGCAATGCGTAGGTCAGCTCGACATAGCCAATGGAGCCTTTGACATTGCGAATGTAGGTGGCAACGCCATCGTTGCCATTAGCCCCGACGCCGACGGGCCATTTCACAGTCGTTCCGGCGCCCACGCTTGCGCCCCATTGCGGGCTGACCTTGGTGAGGTAATCGGTCCAGTTGAAGGTGGTTCCCGAACTGTCGCTCCGATGGACGACCACGATTTTCAGATCCGGCAGCGCCAAGCCGGGGTTTTCCGCGGCGATCGCCCGGTCATTCCAGTTGACGATCTTTCCCTGGTAGATATCGTTCAGCAACGCGCCGGTCAGGCGCAACTGCCCCGGGGCAACACCATCCAGATTGATCACCGGCACAACGCCGCCGACCACGATCGGGAACTGCACCAGGCCCGCCGCGCGAAGATCCTCCGGCTTGAGTGGCATGTCGGTGGCGCCGAAGGTCACCCGGGCCGCCCGAATCTGCCGAATCCCGTTCCCCGAGCCCGTGGGTTGATAGTTGACCTGTTGCCCGGTGCGGGCGTAGTACGTTGCCGCCCATTTGGACATCAAGGGATAAACGAAGGTGGAACCCGCGCCGGTGATTTCGCCGGCGAGCGCCAGCGAAACGGCACCGAGCAGGAGCAACAGAATCGCAACTTGTCGTTTGATCGCTGGCAGAAAACGCAATCCGTAATTTGGCGATGGCTTCATCATTATTCTCCCGCTTCTGACGCCCTTGTTCGGTGCTGCGCAATTCAGGCTAGCAGATGGCGTGAGACATGACGACGAAGTCGTGACAGCTTCATCAAAAAAATAGCGGCCTGATCCATGGACCGCTTTATCGCCAGGCGGCGGCAATCAGTCCATATCTATGCCACCAGAATTGTGACTGTCATGTTTCTGACATCAGGAAGATACCGATCGCATTGCCGACCCATTGCCGACTCATTGCCCACCCATGCCCATGCGCTCAGGTTCGTGCCGGGCGGGATCGACGCCGCGAGTGCGGCGTCCTCGGCGACTTCACCCCCGCCATCGCCGGAAGCGCGTATCCCAGCTTCTCCCTGAGCCGCGGGACGGCAAAGTCAACAAATACGCGCAGCTTCAGCGGTATCTGTCCCTGGCCGGCGTACAGGATGTTCACCGGCGCGGGCGGCGCTTCAAAGGCCTCCAGCAGTATCACCAGCTTGCCGGATTCCACCAGGTCCCCGATCTGGTACGAGGCCAGCCGCGCGACGCCTGCGCCTTCCACGGCGGCAACCAGTGCCGCTTCAATCGAGTTCACCACCAGCCGCGACTGAACCTGTACATGCAGCGGGTCGCCCTTCGCATTGAACTTCCAGTTGCCGCCCATCGCATATCCCTCATACGCCACGCAGTGGTGCGACACAAGGTCCGCTGGCTTTCGAGGCATGCCGTGCTGCGCCAGGTAAGCCGGGCTGGCGCACACCACCTCGCGCAGCATGCCAACGCGGGTCCCGATCAGGCTGCTGCTCGGCGGCTCTCCGATGCGGATGGCCAGGTCGACGCGCTCTTCCAGCAGGTTGACGAAGCGATCGGTCATCTGTGCCTGCATGCGGATCTGCGGGAAGGCGCGCAGGAACTCCACGATGACCGGCAATATATGATTGCGGCCCATTACCGGCGGCATGCTGATGATCAGCTCCCCCTGCGGGGCATGGTATTCGCCTGCGGCGGTGCGTTCGACTTCCGAGATGTCTTCCAGGATGCGCCGGCACGACGCGACGTAGCCGCGCCCTGCCTCGGTCAACGTCAGCTTGCGGTTGCCGCGCACGAGCAGCCGGATGCCTAGGTGCTCCTCCAGCTCCGATACCCGGCGGCTGACGGTTGCGAGCGGAATGCGGAGCTTGCGGCTCGCCGCGGAAAGACTGCCGGAATCTATCGCCGCCAACAGAATGGTCATCGCCTCGAGTCGATCCACAGCCTTCCACCAATGAGAGGGTTCTGGCTGATTCTACCGGCTGTTCGATGGATGGGGAGGCGCCGGGATGATGCCTCGCCGCGGGCATCCATATGCGCGCGGATGAATCAGGCTGCACGCGAACGGCTCGCGCGGCTGGCAGCGGAGGCTGCCGTGCCCTGGCGGCGAGTCTTCCCGAGCCGCGCAATCACCCGCAGCAGCATCGCCGCAATCACGATCATGGCGGGCACGGCGTAGCCGGCATGGTTCGGCATGCGGGTCAGGAAAGACCCCGCGAAAATGACAGCGATGATCCACACGCCGACACGATGCAGTCTCTTCCAGTTGTCCGGCCCGAGCCACCGCATCGGCCCGTCTCGATGGAGATCCTCAAGTCGTTCGACGACTAGGGACGGCATGGCGACGCCAGGCGGTTCGCGCCGTGTGTCGCCACATGACAAACGCTGCGGAGGCAGGCGAGCCGCATCTCACCCAGGGACGCTCGCTTGAATCCGGTGCACGGCGATTCCCTCGATCGGGTCGAGGGGTTGGCGCCAGGGCGCATGGGAAATTGCGTCTCGCGTGTCCTGGTACCCCGCCGCCCAGCGGCGTTCGATGCCGCGCATGGAAAAGTCGATATCGCGGTTCATATCGTGGTCGTCCAGTTGCGGCGCATCCAACTCGACCACATGCATGGTGGTTCCGCAGCCCCAATCGAGCAATTCCTGCACGGCAGGCTGCGCGCGCTCGCTTTCCGGAATGTGCTTGCCCAGTTCGCGGATCACATGCCGCAGGCGGTGCATCTGCCGCTGCCGCTCCAGATGGCATTCCGCGCGGCTGGAATACTGGATGTCGCGCAGACGGCTCATTACCTGCCAGATGGAGGCCGGCTCGGGGCCGCTGGCCGGCCACAACTGCACGGCGAAGATCAGCGAACTGCGGCGAGGGCGGTCATCCAGGACAGCTTCCAGCGGCGTGTTCGAATAGATCCCGCCGTCCCAGTATGCCTCGCCCTCCACCTGTACCGAGGGGAACCCCGGCGGAAACGCCGCCGAGGCCATCACGTGCGCCACGTTCAGCGGCGCGTCGCGGTTGGTGAAATAGCGCATGCGCCCATTGCGCACGCCGACCGTGCCAACGGTCAGCCGCGTGTTCCCGGCGTTCAGGTAGTCGAAGTCGATCAGCTTGCCCAGGGTCGCGCGCAGCGGCTCGGTGGAATAGAAGGCCGACTGGGCCAGGCCGACCGTGGCGCGCAGGCCCAGCCACCAGGCGGCGGGACTTGGCGTGAAGAACGACGGGATGCCATGGGTGGTGATCGACATCACCCGCACCCAGTTCTCCCAATCATTGAAGCGGCCGCCTGCCTCGCCGGAGCGGCGGTAGGCAATGCCGTCCCAGAACCGCTTGAGCCGGGAAAGCCGCTCGGCCGGCGGGTTGCCGGCGATGATGGCCCCGTTGATCGCCCCGATCGACGTACCGATCACCCAGCGCGGCTCCAGGCCGGCCTCGTGCATGGCCTGGTAGACGCCGACCTGGTAGGCGCCAAGGGCGCCGCCGCCTTGCAGGACCAGCACGACCTGTCCGGGCACTTCCGCGTGCGCTTCCGCGGGCGCGGAGACGGGTACTTTTTCTGTCTCGCCCATCGCATTCCTTCCTGTCGTGGCACAGGGGCACGACTGACTGTTCGGAAGTATCGTCCCGCGTCCGCGGCCAGGCAACCGCGGCATGCGTGATCGTCGCACCCTTCCGGCTCAGCCCGGTCGCTCAGGCTGCCGTGCCTGACATGAAGATTGTATCCATGACAATAGTTTGATTGTCATGATGCAGCGAATTACGATACAGCATCGCCCCCCCTTGATAGCGTGGTGTTCCCCCGGACCGCTGCGCCTACTTCAGCGGGCCGGAACGTTTTCTGCATCAGCGCTTCGCTTCCCATCGGGGCGAAGAAAGAAGGGCTACATGGAACTGAATGCCACCACCATCCTCGTTACTTTCGCAGGTGTCTTCCTGATCTGCTTCATGAAGGGAGCCTTCGGTGGCGGCTTTGCCATCGTCGGCATTCCGCTGCTGTCGCTCGTGATGGACCCGGTCACGGCGGGCGGCCTGCTTGCGCCCTTGTTCGTCGTGATGGACTTGTTCGGACTGCGCTACTGGAAGCCATCCACCTGGTCCAGGCCTGACCTCATCCTCCTGGTGCCCGGCCTCGTGGTCGGCATAGGGATTGGCTACCTGCTGTTCCGGGTGCTGGACCACCGCGCGATCGCCATCGTGATGGCCGCCGTCACGCTGGTGTTCGTCGGCCTGTGGTTCCTGCGCGGCGGCGAAGTCGCGGTGCGGCCGCGCTCTTCGCCCAAGGCCGTCGCCGCTGGCATGACGTCGGGCATCACCACAATGGTCGCGCACTCCGGTGGTCCGCCTCTGGCGATGTATCTGTTGCCGCTCGGCCTTGGCAAGCAGGTCTATGCCGGCACGACGAGCCTGTTCTTCACGGTAGGCAACCTCATCAAGGCCGCGCCATGGCTTGCCCTGGCCAGGCCGGCGGGGGCCGTCTGGGCCCTGATGGCGATCTGCCTTCTCGCCATTCCCACCGGCGTCTCGCTGGGCTGGCGCCTGCACGCCAGGCTGGATCAGCGCCAGATGTACACGGCCTGCTACGCCTTGCTGGTGGTCACGGCCCTGAAGCTGCTGTGGGATGGAGTGTCGGGCTACCTTCACTGAAGGCGCCCGGAGCAGGCCCGATACCGATCAGCCAGATCGACAACCGTGAAATCGGGCTGGCCAGACGAAGTGCGCTTGGGGGAATCCGATTACCCGAGGTGCAGCTTGAACCATTCGATAGCCGCCTCGCTCGATTGGCGGAACATGGACACATAGGGATCGAAATGACCGCCCTCGAACGTCACAAGACGCTTGGGCTGCAATGCGCGCTCATACGCGGCGAGTTCCAGGTCGGTCAGTCGACGTGGGAGATGAAGTAGTCGGGATCGGCGCTGCGGAATACCAGGACCCTGGTACCGTCGTCGGCCTCGGCGGCGGCGATCAGGCTGACCAGGTCGCGCACCAGCGCGGGGCCAAGCAGGTTCATGGGCGGAGCGGCGATTTCCACCAACAAGACCGCCTCTTCACGGTTCACTTTGAGCGTATCGAACATCATGGCTGCCTTCCAGGGACAAGATCGGACTGGCGATGGCCTGAGGCCATCGGGACAAGCGCCTGACACGTTGATTGCAGGTGGTACGGGCGCTCCTGACGGACAGGAACTCTATGCCTCTCCGGATCCGTTGAGTAGCCGGCGGAAATGGGAATGACCCTTCCGTTGGTGGAAGGCAATGGGGTTGGCGACACGCAAGACGACCGATTATCATCCTGTCCTGTCTCGCCAGCCGCTCCTTCAGACCGTACCCGCCCCGAACATTGCCGCTGATTTCATGCCGATATCCTTCCATTGCTCCGCCCTGGCGGCGCTGTCCACCCGGTTGGTCCCTGCGCGGCGCCACGCCGCCCGCGGGCGGGCCGCATGGTAAAGCCCAAGCGCAGCGCTGACGGAGCGCCGGCCAGGACACCGTCCAGGCGGGCCGCGCCTGCGGGTACCGAGGCGCCACAGCCATCGGGTTCCGCCTCTGCGATGCTGGCGCGCATCGCCAGCATCCGCGCCTCGCTCGGCCCTGCCGGGCAGCGCATCGCCGACTTCGTGAGCCAGTCGCCGCACGCGGTGATCCATATGTCGGTCAGCGAAGTGGCCGAGCGCACCGGCGCGAGCGAAGGCAGCGTGGTCGGGTTCTGCAAGAGCGTCGGCGCCACCGGCTTCCAGCAATTGAAGATCGTGCTGGCGCAGGAACTGGTGCAACCGGTGCAGATCATCCACGAAGACCTCGAACCCGGAGACACCGGCGCGGTGGTCATGCGCAAGATCTTCCAGAGCAATGTGCAGACGCTGCACGACACCAGTGCGGTGCTGGATGTCGCATCGATCGATCGCGCCGTGCGCCTGCTGAAGGCGGCCGAGCGCATCGAGATCTATGGCATCGGCAGCGCCGCGCCGATCGCCGAGGACGCGCAGTACCGCATGCTGCGGATCGGTCTTAACGTGAAGGCCGTGGTCGACTCTCATATGCAGGCCATCAGCGCGTCGCTGGCCGGGCCCAAGGTGACCACGCTCACGATCTCGCATTCGGGCAGCACGCACGAAACCGTGGCCGCCACACGACTGGCCCGCGAGAGCGGCGCGCGCACGCTCTGCATCACCAACTTCGGCAAATCGCCGATCCAGGCATACGCCGACGTGGTGCTGTTTACGATGGCGCGCGAGACGCGCTTCCGGACGGAGGCGATGACGAGCCGCCTGGCGCAACTGGCGATCATCGATGTGCTGATCGCCTGCCTGGCACTCGCCGACTACGACGCCTCCGTGGAAACGCTGCGGCGCACGTCCGACGTCCTCTCCATCAAGCGATACTGAACGCGTCTGCGCGTCCGCACGTCGGCGCCGCGACGCGCGCATGCCCGGGATGGCGCAACTGCATCAGCGCCTCCGGCGTGGCCGCATCGGCGCGCGGATGCGCGCCCACCAGCAGGTAATCCATGCCCAGGCGAGCCGCTCCCAGCGCATCGGTGAGCGGGTTGTCGCCGATCACCAGCGTATCGGCGGCGCGCGCCCCAAGCCGCCGCAATCCTTCCATGAACAACTCGGGCTCGGGCTTGCCCACGACCAGCGCGGGCGCCACGCCCGCGCATTGCACGATCGCGTGCATCAGCGTGCCGGTCTCGGGCACGAGGCCGCCATCTGCGGCGGGATGGCTGGTATCGGGATTGCTGACGATCAGTGGCGCGCCACGCCGCAACGCATTGACCGCCGCGCGTAGCGTGGCATACCGGAAGTCCTGGTCGAGCGCGAGCAATACCACCTCCGCGCCCTCCTCCACCAGCACACAGCCCCGCGCCGCCGCATAGGCCCGCAGCACCGCGCTGCCGATCATCAGGATGCGCTTGCCCGCGTGCAGGCGCGCCACCAGGTCCACGGTGGCCTGCCCGGCCAGCACGATGCTGTCGGCCGCCACGGGCATCCCTGCCGCGTGCAACCGCAGCGCCAGCGTCTGTGCCGTGTCGGCCGAATTGTTGGACACCACCACGTGACGCCCATGCAAACACTCGAGCATCCGCGCCGCGCCAGGCAGCGGCACGCCTTCACGCATCAGCGTGCCATCGAGATCGATCAGGAAATGCCGATGGGTGTCAAGCCACGTGGCAGCCATCGTTCCGGCCGCCATGGCGGGCTCGGACATATCGGCCTGGGTTGGTGCAGTCATGGGAACGAGAAAGAAACACCGCGGATTGCGGCGCTGATGGTGAGCTTAATTCAATACACTCATATATTCAAACTGAATTTTGTTCATTTTGATGTCACATAGCAGGCCTAGGCTTCGATCCGCTCACCCAGTGCACCTCCCAACACAAGGAGTCCCCATGAAAAAACCGCTTTGGTATGGCCGCACCGCGCTGCTGGCGGCCCTGCTATCCCTGACCCTTTCCGCTTGCGGCGGCGGCGACGACAGCGGTGGCGCAACCAGCCAGACGCTCAGCGCGACGCCGCAGGCGTCGAAGTCCGCCGAGTCCAGGCCGAACCTGCACTGCGCCCCCTGACGCCCCGCGCGTCGCTCCCGCCCCATCGTCCACCTTACCCTTCCCGCGATCATGACGAAGATAGATCGACGCAGTTTCCTTACCGGTGCCGCCAAGGGCGCCGCCGCCGCCACGGTCCTGTCGGTGCTGCCGGCGAGCATCGCGCGCGCGCTGGCCACGCCCGCCGCCGTCAACACCGGCACCATCGAAGACGTGCAGCACGTGGTGATCCTGATGCAGGAGAATCGCGCAATGGACCACTACTTTGGCGCCATGCGCGGCGTGCGCGGCTTTGGCGACCGCTTCCCTGTGCCCGTGCCGTCGGGCAAGCCGGTCTGGTTCGAGTCCAATGGCACGCGCGAGATCACGCCCTTCCACCTGGACAGCGCCACGGTCAACGCGCTGCGGGTCTCCGGCACGCCGCACAGCTTCATGGATGCGCAGAACGCGTGGAACCAGGGCCGCTTCGGCTTGTGGGCCAAGTACAAGAACGACCATTCGATGGGCTACTACCGGCGCGAGGACATTCCGTTCCAGTACGCGCTGGCCGAAGCGTTCACGCTCTGCGATGCCTACCATTGCAGCCACGCCGGCGGCACCGATCCCAACCGCATTTCGTTCATGTCCGGTTCCCACTACAACCCCGCCGTGCGCGAGGCGGGCGGCAACTGCACGCTCGACGATGCGGAAGTCAATAACCTGCGCTGCAGCGTGAGCGGCAGGCTGCCGACGCCGGGCTATACCTATCGTGGATCCGCCTTCAACTGGGCCACGCTGCCCGAACTGCTCCAGGCCAGGGGCGTGAGCTGGCGCATCTACCAGGACCCCAACAAGAACTGGGGCGGACTGCTGCACGGCGGTCTGGCATTCAAAAGCTTCCGTGAATCGGCGCAGGGCAATCCGCTGTACGAACAGGGCATGAGCAGCTGGACCATCGACCAGCTGGCGGCGCACGTGCGCGACGGCACGCTGCCGGCCGTGAGCTGGATCCTGCCGACGCCGGCGCAGTCCGAACACCCGGGCGGCCCGTCGAGCGCCACCGAGGGCGCGGCCTTCATCAACACCGTGCTGAACGCGCTCACCGCCAATCCGGAGGTCTGGAGCAAGACCGTGTTCTTCATCACGTTCGACGAGAACGACGGCTTCTTCGATCATATGGCGCCGCCGGCGGTGCCTTCGTACGATGCCAATGGTGTCCTGCACGGCAAGTCGACGATCGATCTCGCCGGCGAGTACTTCGACACGGCGGGCAACACGGCGCTCGACGGCACCACCACCAGCGGCGAGACGATCCGCCTGCGGCCGTACGGCCTGGGCCCGCGGGTGCCGATGTACGTGGTGTCGCCATGGACGCGCGGCGGCTGGATCAATTCGCAGGTGTTCGACCATACCTCGATGGGCCGCTTCCTGGAGCGCCGCTTCGGCATCACCGTGCCCGCCATCAGCCCATGGCACCGCGCGGTCGCCGGCGATCTGACCTCGGTCTTCGATTTCGCCAATCCGAACAACCAGGTCTTTCCGCCACTACCGGACACGAGCGGGTACCAGCAGGTGATTGCGGACCAGCTCGGCAAGCCCAAGGCCACCGCCCCGGCCACGCCGGCATCGTTGTTTCAGGAAGTCGGCACCAAATACTCGCGCGCGCTGCCCTATGAACTCCACACCAGCGCCCTGGCAGAGCCGACCATCGGCAAGCTGAAGCTGCTGTTCAGCAATGCCGGCGCGCAAGGCGCGGTGTTCCATGTCTACGACCGGCTGCACCTGGACCGCATTCCTCGCCGCTACACGGTCGAGCCGGGCAAGATGCTGGACGACGAATGGGATGCGCGCGCCACGGACAACGGCCGTTATGACCTGTCGGTATATGGCCCCAACGGCTTTGTGCGCATGTTCAAGGGGGTGTTGCCAGCCGACGCCACGGCACCGGCGTTCGAGGTGCGCGTTTGCTATGACGTCGACAACAATGCGGTCTACCTGTCCGTGCGCAACGACGGTGGCAAGGTCAACGGTGTCGGCGATGGCATCGGCGGCGGCAAGCCGGTGGAGCTGGTGGTCACCGCGAACGCGTATCGCACCGACGGTCCCTGGACGATGAATGTGCAAGCCGGGGAGGAAATCGAGCAGCACTGGTCCGTGGCGGACAGTGGCAACTGGTACGACTTCACGGTGACGGAAGCGGACAGCGGCTTCGAACGCCGCTTTGCCGGCCGGCTGGAGACTGGCAAGCATGGCGTGACGGACCCGGCCATGGCGATGGCATTGTCCTGAGCGCCGCGCGACTCTGAAGCGGGCCGCACGCACCGGCGAGCGCCGATGCGTGCGGAGCGGGAGATCAGTCCCTCATGTGTCGTGGGGGACTACGTCGTCCTCAGACGATATTGATCTCGACATCGATATTGCCGCGCGTGGCCCTGGAGTACGGGCAAAGCTGGTGTGCGGCGGCGAATCTGCTGCTGCCGAATAGCGGCGGGACCGGCAATTCCGTGGCAGCCTCGGCGGCAAATCCCGACGAGTCTTTGCCGCGAACTGCCGATCGACAGACGGTGCTCCCGTGAAATCAGGAACGCTCAGCCTGGTAACGTGCCAGCGCCGTGCGCAGCAGCGACGCGGACGCTGCCAGCAGCACCAGGTCCTTCAGCAGGAACTGGCCGATCGGCGCGGAGATCGCCGGGAATCCGCCAGCGGTCGGCTCTGCAACGCCGGGCGTGGTGACGAAGAACGTCAGCGTGATGGCGTATGTCGCGCATGACATGGCAGCACCAAGTAGTGCGACCCGATGATGGAACGCACCGACGGTCAGTG